>CALBDS010000025.1 GCA_937927415.1 uncultured Rhodospirillaceae bacterium | reverse complement strand
CACCGAGATTCCTCTCGTCCACCCTTATCCTAGCGCCTATGGGGCGGTAGCCCCGACCCCGCTTGGAGGCTGCGCCTCCAAACCTCTGCTTATTTTATTAAGGGGTATCGCCCAAAAGGTCGGTCAGTTGGCGGTGGAGGGTGCGCAGGGCTTCGCGTTCCTCGGGGCCTAGGGTGTCGCGATGGGGGAGTGCATCGCCAACCTGCTTGCCCAGACGCTTGACCGAGGTCATCAGGCGGGCAACCGGAGACGGGGGGGCCGGGGGGGCGGTCTGGGCCTTGCCGGCGCGGGCGTCCTTGACCGTGCCGGCACCCTTCTTCACCCGGTCCCACAGGGCAAGCTGGTCCGCCTCGTCCTTCACCCAGGCGATTTCCACCAGAACAGAGCGTGAGACGTCCCTATGTGACGTCGCATACTCCCGCTTGATCCGCTCGGGCAGGGTGTTCAGGCGCAGCGTGTGGCTGACATAGCTCTGACTCTTGCCGATGATCCCGCCCAACTCCTCTTGCGTGTAATTGTGGCGGTCGATCAGGCGGGCCAGCGCCTGCGACAGTTCCAGGGCCGACAGGTCCACCCGCTGGACGTTTTCCACCAGCGCCAGTTCGTCGGTGTCGCCCGACGTGACAATGGCGAAGATGGTGTCGCGGCCCAGCATCTCGTGGGCGCGGAAGCGGCGCTCGCCGGCCACCAGGGTGTATTCGCCCTTGGCGTATTCATGGACCAGGATCGGCTGCTTCAGCCCGTGCCGTTCGATGGACTGGGCCAGCGATTCCATGTCGTCGGGGTCGAAGAAGCGACGCGGCTGGTTGGGGTTGGGGTGGATGCGGCCCAGATCGATTTCGATCAGCCGGGGAAAATCCGACGCCGTGCCGAACAGCGCATCGCGGGCGGTGGATTCCATGGCGGTGCGGAACAGGCCGACGTTGCGGGTGGTCTTAGGCTTCGTCATGGCGCAGCAGTTCCTTGGCAAGATCGACATAGCCCATCACCCCCGGCGTGTCGGGCAGCACCTCCAGCGTCGGGCGGCCGGCGGCGGCGGACTGGCCATAGCCGGTGGAGCGGTTGATGGGGGCGAAGATGCGGGTCTTGGTGCCCAGGGTTTCCCGCAACTCCTTCAGGGTTTCATTGTCCTGAGTGTAGCGGGCGTTGAACATGGTGGGCAGGATGCCCAGCACCGTGACCGCGGTGTTGCCGCGGCGGCGGATCTTTTCCACCGTGTCCAGCAGCAGCGGAATGCCCATGATGTCGAGGAATTCCGTCTTCACCGGGATGATGACCCGATCGGCCGCCGACAGGGCATTGACCGTCAGCAGCGACAGGTTGGGCGGGCAGTCGATGACGATGAAGTCATAGGCGCTACGCGCCGCCTCGATCTTTTCCCGCAGGACGGAGGAGGCGAACGGCTCGGCCATCAGTTCGGTGTCCGCCGCCGCCAGCATGATCGAAGACGGCACCAGATCGAAGCTGCCGACCGGCAGGACAATCTCCTCCAGCGGGCGGTCCTTCAACAGCGCATAATATAGTGTGGCCTTGCCCATCTCCAGCGACCGCGGGTCCTGGCCCAGAAAGATGGTGGCGCTGGCCTGGGGGTCGCTGTCGATCAGCAGCACGCGGGCGTCGTGGCGGGCCAGGGCCGCGGCCAGATTGACGGCGGTGGTCGTTTTGCCCACCCCGCCCTTCTGGTTGGCGACGGCGACCGTAACGGCGCGACGCTCCACTTCCGGCAGGGCGAGGCCGCTGTCCTGGCCATCGGTCTTTAAGAAGAGAGCCACGCGCGGGGGAATGCGTTCCGCCCCGCTTTCCCACCGCGAAATGCGGGCGCGGTCATAGCGGCGGCCCAACCGTTCGTTGAGCCAACCAGCGAATTCCTGTTGGGTGGCGCCGCGCTGTTCGCGCAGCGCCTGCATCTCGGCCCCGGTCATCGGCCCTCACCGATCATGACGTATCCTTGAAACCCCGCCTGAAGCTGCAGCAGCAGGCGCGTAATCTTGTGGAAGATGGTTCTGACGGAGACGGTGCCGCTGTTGACGCACAATGTCAACAGTCGCGCGACTCCGAAGACAGGCGCGAATCACCGGCAACAAAAGAGGGGCGAATCACCACCGGCACCGTTACGAAACCGATCCGATTCGCGGAAGCCGTGGGCTTTGAGTCGTCCACAGGCCCCCGATTCGTCCCGCGTATTCTGGTGCGGGATTCACGTAGTCTGGTGGCAACGACTCGGCTTGTCCTGCGTAGTCTGGTGGCATAAGCAAATAATCAAGTATCAAATAACCTCAACTAGCCCGCTCCACAAGAATACGCGTTGACGGCCCGCGGCAACTCCGCCCACTCTGGCGACCATCGTCATGAAACCGCAGCCCTGAGCCGGCCTCTGCCCGGCACATGGCCCGTGGCAGGAGCACGGATTATGGGTGAAATCCATCAGCTTATCCTTCAGCACGGCCGCGACCGCGCCCGCGAAATGGTGCCGCGTGAACAAAAGCCGCTTGTGGATGCCGCTGCATCGGTGCTTGCCGACGAATCGCGGGCGATGGGCATTACCTACAGTGGTTTCTGCCTGACCGCCCTGCCCCACAAGCGTTTGTCCGATGACCAGACATGGCGCCGCGACGGACACAAGGTAACGCTGGTCGTGCAACCCGGCGTTCTTCTGGTGGGCGGAAAGGAAAAGATGTTCGGGGTGCCCTACGGATCGCGGGCGCGTCTGATTCTCCTTTATCTTCAAACCCGTGCGCTGCAGTCGAACAGCCGCGAGGTGGAACTGGGCGCTTCCATGCGCGATTGGATGAGCCGGATGAACGTGTCCACCGGCGGGCAATCGTACCGGGACGTCAAGGAACAGTGCAACCGGCTCTCCGCCTGCCATCTGACCTTCTTCTGGGATGATGCCGACAGCAAGGGGCGCGGCAGCAAATTCGCCAAGGATTCCATCGTCGTCGGCGGTCTGACCTTCACCGAGGAAGACGAGCGCCAGGGGTCCTTGTGGGAAGAACGGGTTCTTCTGTCGGAAAGCTTCTTCAAATCCCTGCGGGAACATCCGGTTCCGGTCCTGGAATCGGCCATCCGTCAGATTTCGTCCAAGTCCATGGCGATGGATATTTACATCTGGCTTGCCTATCGCCTGCATTGCCTGTCCGAACCGACGAAGATTTCCTGGCAGTCCCTCTACGCCCAGTTCGGGGCCGGTTACGACGAGATCCGCCATTTCAAGACCCGGTTCCCGGAAACCCTGAAAGTCGCGTTGAACGTCTATCCGGAAGCCAAGGTGGACATCGGCCGCGAGGGCATGACCATGTATCAATCGTTGCCGCCCATCGCCCATGACCGCCGTCAGGCGGCTCTGATGGCACTGTAATCCGGCTCAAACGCTCAAAACCGCCCTTTTCATCCAAGCAAAAGGGCGGTTGCGGACTGGTTTTCCCGGCCTTTGGCCGGAAAAAAACGACCATTCCCGCCCGGAAAGCCGTTGCAAAGCAACGCCGCCCCTTCCGAAGCGTCCCATTTCGATGATCCCGCTGCAGCGGTATTGGCTTCCGCCAACCGGCGTGAGGTCGTGCGTTCGCATTCAGCCCCTTCTGTCGAAGGGAAAACGCAACTGATGCTGCAGCTTCAGCCGCCCGCACCAGATTACGCGGGGGAAAAGCCGTTTGAATCAACGGCTTCCACAAGACTACGCAGGATGGCCCAGGATGCGTTCCGGCTGCCTGCGGCGTTTTGCGACTCCGCGATTCCACAAGACTCCACACGGGCCGCCTTGAGGCGGGAAAAGGGGGTTTTTCCCACCCCCTTCCCATCCGCCCCTTCCACAAGATTACGCATCCTTCCACAAGACTACGCACGCCCCCGTTTCCCGGCTGCTGGCGGGCTGGAGATTCGTATTTTTGTGGAGAGTCATTTTTCGCCCTCCTGCGGCCCGGCGTAGCTGTCGGCCAAACTGGCGTCGATGGCGGGGGCGGCCAGAAGCAGGGTATCCACCGCTTCCAGCAGCACGGTTTCCTCGGTTTGCAGGTGCCGTTCCATCCGTTCGACGAAATCCCAGCCGAAATGGACGAAAGCTTCATAGCCGTCGTCGTCGAAGCCATCGGCCAGGGCCAAAGCACAGTAACGCTGCAGCCGGCGGCCGATGGCGCGCATCGCCTCGTGTTCGCCGGTCAGGGTGGAGACCAGATCGAAGGCGCCGGCGTTGGCGACCAGGGGGAACAGCCCCTGTTCCTCGAAATCGAAATGACGGCCCAGCTCGTCGTCCAGCATGGCGTTCAGGTCGGCGACCAGGGCGCGGGCCGGGCTGCCCTCCTCCAGCGTGGGGATGCCGTGCTGTTCGGCCGCCGACAGGTGGGTTTCCAAACGGTTGATGAGATCCACGGTCCGGTCGTGATCGGCGTGGAGCAGCCGGCCGGTGCGGGTGGCGGCGTGCATGGGAGGCCTCCTGTAGCGTGCGGATGCGGGGGTGTTTCGAAGGGCCAAAATTCTCCCAACCCGCTTGGGAATCAAGCCTGCGGGCGGGACGGGGCCTTCCACCAGATTACGAATCCGGGATTCGTAATCTGGTGGACCAGGGTGAAAAACCGTTCGGCACCACAGCCCCGCGGTCGTGCCCGCCCGGTCGCGGCGGTTGTGGGGATGCAACAGAACGTCGCGGCAAAAATGATTTAAACTTTATGTAATAATGCGTATGAGGAGCGGAAACGTCAAAGCCACCATCGATAACGCGAATTGCGCGGATGATGATGAGGAACCGCCGATGCCCATGCTGCGCCGCCTGAGCCTTGCCGCCAAGCTGACCATCCTGTCGATTGCCGGGCTGATGATCCTGGCCCTGGCGCTGACCGTGACCACCGTCACCACCCTGCGTTCCGAGATCGGGGCCGAGGCCGCCACCCGGCTGGAACAGGCGATGACGTCGGCCCACGTCATCCTGGAACAGAAGGGCAGCCAATTTTCCATCCGCGACGGGGCGCTGTATCTGGACAACGTGCGCCTGAACGACGCCAACGCGCTGGTCGATATGGTGCGCAGCCTGAACGGCGGGGTCGCCACCATCTTCCAGGGCGACAAGCGGGTCGCCACCAACGTCAAGAAGCCGGACGGCAGCCGGGCGGTGGGCACCACGCTTGCCCGCGGCCCGGTCTATGACAGCATCTTCACGAAGAAGCAGTCGTACCGTGGCGAGGCGGAAATCCTGGGCGAATCCTACTTCACCGCCTACGACCCGCTGTTCGACCAGACGGGGGCCGTGGTCGGCATCCTGTTCGTCGGCCTGAAAAAGAGCGACACGCTGCGGGTGCTGGACACGGTGGTGGCCGAAACGGTGCCGCTGGCCATCGGCATCACGCTGGTGATGGCGCTGGCCATGCTGGTGATGGTGCGCCGGCAGTTCGCCATTCTCGACCGGGTGCGCAGCGTGATGATGGTGCTGGCCGACGGGCGGTACGACGCCACGGTGCCGGGGCTGGACCGGGCCGACGAGATCGGCGCCATGGCCCGCACGGTGGAGGTGTTCAAGCAGAAGGGCATCGAGAACGAACGGATGCGCGTCGAGCAGGAACGCGAGCGCGACGCCTCCACCGCCGCCAAGATCGCCGCCCTGGAAACCATGGCCCGCACGGTGGAGGAGGAAACCCGCGCCGCGGTGGACCGGGTGGCCGAACGGTCGGGCGCCATGGACACGAACGCCCGTGCCATGGCCGCGTCCGCCGAGCAGGTGGCCACCGATTCCCAGAGCGTGGCGGCGGCGGCGGAACAGGCGCTGGGGAACGCCCAGGCGGTGGCCTCGGCCACCGAACAGTTGACCGCCTCCATCCACGAGATTTCCGGTCAGGTGGCCTTCGCCAGCCGCATCGCCCGCGAGGCGGTGGACGGCGGCCGTTCCACCGAAGAGGCGGTGACCGCCCTGTCCAACGCCATCGGCCATATCGGCGAGGTGGCGACCTTCATCCAGAACATCGCCAGCCAGACCAACCTTCTGGCGCTGAACGCCACCATCGAGGCGGCGCGGGCCGGGGAAACCGGCAAGGGCTTTGCCGTGGTGGCGTCGGAGGTGAAGAATCTCGCCAACCAGACCGCCAAATCGGCCGAGGAGATCACCCGCCAGATCAGCGAGCTGCAATCCATGACCGGCATGGCGGTCAACGCGGTGCAGGGCATCGGCAAGACCATTTCCGAAATCGATGCGGTCGCCAGCACCATCGCCGCCGCCATGGAGGAACAGGGGGCCGCCACCCAGGAAATCAGCCGCAACGTCGCCCAGACCGCAGCGGCGGCCCGCGAGGTGTCGAGCCGCATCGCCCATGTGTCCGACGAGGCGGCGTCCACCGGCGGGCGCGCGGGCGATGTGCGCCATGTGGCAACCGAGGTGGCGGGCAGCATCGACCTGCTGCGCCAGAGTCTGGTGCGGGCGGTGCGCACCGCCACGCCGGAGGTCAACCGCCGCCGCCAGCCGCGCTATGCCCTGGGATTGGGCTGTGTGGTCAACGGTACCAGCGGGCGGCAGGAGGCCACGGTCGTCAACCTGTCCGAAGGCGGGGCGACCATCAGCGGCCTGTCCGGCATGGGGCCGGGAGCACGCGGCAGCCTGGAGATCCCCGGCTCCACCCCCGCCCTGCCCTTTGCCGTGGTGTCGTCGGACCAGGGCAACACCCATGTGCGCTTCGAGTTGGACGGCCACTTGCGCGACAGCTTCACCGCCGCCTTTGCCCGCCTGACCGCCGGGCGGACGGCTCTGGCCGGCTGAGGCGCCCTCCCCCCTCCTTCCCCTCCCCCCGAGTCGGGGAAAAAGGCCGCTTCGCCGTTTCCGTGCGGCAACGGCGGGGCCGGTTGGTGGATGGGGAGTTCGTGGGGGATCAAGGGGTTGCTTCCGGCGGGGGCGTTAACCTTTTGAACGGGGAGGGAACGGGGTGGGTTGGCGCTTGACACGCCACGCCTCCTACCCCGAAAAATCGGGGTGTTTTTACTGGTCCCGCCCCACTGCAACGGATTCCCCGACGTGGCATTTCGGATGTTTCCGGCCGTTTCGGCCGCGCCCTTCCCCGCCGGTTCCACCACCCGGGGGGGGCGGTTCAGGACGGCGGCCTTGGGGGCGCTGCTGGTGACCGCGGCGGCTCTGGCCGGCTGCGGTGCATCCACCGGCAGCCAACGGGCCGGGGGCGATTCCGATTGGGAAAACGCCGCCGTCGATCCCAACGACAAGCTTGCCCCCTATGTCCCCCACATCCGCGAAGCGTCCAAACGCTTCGATGTGCCGGAACCCTGGATCCGCGCCGTCATCATGCGGGAAAGCAGCGGGCGGCACATGGTCAACGGCAAGCTGACCACCAGCCACGCCGGCGCGCTGGGGCTGATGCAGGTGATGCCAGGCACCTATGACCTGATGCGCAGCGCCTATGGGCTTGGCCCCGATCCGGCCGACCCGCGCGACAACATCCTGGCCGGCACCGCCTATATCCGCGAGATGTACGACCTGTTCGGGGCGCCGGGCTTCCTGGCCGCCTACAACTGCGGACCGGCGTGCTACGCCAACCATCTGGCGGGCAAGCAGCGGCTGCCGCAGGAAACCCGCTCCTATCTGGCCGCCCTGACCCCGGCGGTGCGCAGCCACACCCCGCGCGAACCGTCGCTGTCCTCGGGTGCGGTCGCCATCGAGGTGGCGGTGGTCCCCGGCAACGCCCCGCGCCGCGGCGGCAGCACCAAACCGGCGGCCCCGGCAACCGCGGTGGCCCAGCGGCCCACAGCGCCGCAGCCGGCCCCCGCGTCCGATCAGGTGCCGGTCTATGTCGCCGCCCTGCGGCAGGCCGAAGCCGACGCGGCGGCACAGGGCCGCAACGCCCCCGAACCGTCGAAGGCGGAAACCATGACCGTCGCCGCCCTGCCTGGTGCGGCGCCGTCCCTGCCGACCCACACCGCTCCGGTGGTCACGGCGGCCGCCCCGGTCCCCACTCTGGTTGCCGATGCCAGGCCCGTCGAGACGAAGCCCTTCGTCGATACCCATACGGCCTCGGCCAGCGTCACGACGGCCGCCGCCGTGGCGCCGGTGCCGCGGGGCAAGGAGCGCACGCCGCAGATGCGGCTGCAGGTGGCCGAAGCCCTGCTGGCCCCCACGGCCGGCGGCGACCGGGTGCAGATCCGCTTCGTGTCCCAGCGCAGCGACGGCTGCGGCAGCATGAAGGGCCGGGACAAGGTGTGCGTCTTCCTGGATCAGAACGGCCCATCGGGCCGGTTCTGAGGCCCGGAACCGCCGCGCCCCGGTGCCGCAAAGCGCCTGCGGTTATTTCTCCATGGATATAAGGGGAGGGTCGGACTATAATGTGGCCGGAGCAAACGTTCCGACCCACGGAACAATAGTTTGATCTTTCAGATAAACCCGGAATGTCTTGAGAAAAAGGGGCATATGATGAAGATCAGTGCGCGCAATCAGCTCAAGGGCACCATTACCGATATTCAAAAGGGGCCGATCACCGCCAAGGTGAAGATCGATGTGGGGGGTGGCAACACCATTACGTCGGTTATCACCAGCGAAACCGTGGATGATCTGGGCCTGGCCGTCGGCGACAGTGTTGTCGCCTTCATCAAGTCGTCGGAAGTCCTGATCGGCAAGTGATGCCGGGGGTTTACCGTCCCTCCAACGCAAAAGGGCCGCTTCCCCCGGGAAAGCGGCCCTTTTTCATAAGGAAAGGGTGGGTCAGTCCCCGCCGCCCCCGGCGTGGGGCGGTTCGGAAGAGGGAGCGACCACCACGCAGTTGCGGCCGGAGCGTTTGGCGTCGTACAGGGCGGCGTCGGCCCGTTTCAGCAGGGTTTCGGTGGTGTCGCCCAGCCGGCCGCCGGTGGCAACCCCGATGGATACGGTGACCGGAATCGTCCCCACCGGCGCCGACACGGCAAAGGGGGTCTGGCCGATGCGGTCGCGCAGCCGTTCGGCGACGATGCGTGCGGCCTCGGCGTCGGTGTCGGGCAGGATCACCAGGAACTCTTCCCCGCCCAGCCGGGCGACCAGATCGAAGGTGCGCAGGTTGCGTCCGGCCCGCGTGGTCACCTCCACCAGCACCTCGTCGCCGACATTGTGGCCCCAGGTGTCGTTGACCACCTTGAAATGGTCGATGTCGAACATCAGCACCGACACCGCCTTGTTGTTGTCGATGGCGCGGTCGAGCAGGCGGGGCAGGTGGGCGTTGACGTAGCGGCGGTTGAACACCCCGGTCAGGCTGTCGGTCAGGGCCATGGACAGGCTCTGTTCGTAATTGGCCCGCAGCCGGTCCTGATAGCGTTTGCGGCGGATCTGGGTGCGCACGCGGGCCAGCAGTTCGTTGCGGTCCAGCGGCTTCATCACATAATCGTTGGCCCCCAGCTCCAGCCCCTTGGCGACGCGGTTCAGGTCGCCCTCGTCGGCCACCAGCAGGATGGGAAGCTGGCGCGTGCGCTCGTGGGAGCGCAGTTGCGACACCAGCCGCAGCCCGTCTTCGTTCAACAGGGTCAGGCTGACGATCACCAGATCGAAACCGCCGTCCTGCGCCCGTTCCAGCGCCTTGGCGCAGGTGCCGGTGCCGGTGGTGGTGTGACTGTCGCGTTTCAGGGTATCAGCGATCTTGTCCAGATCCAGGGCGGAATCGTCGAGGATCAGGATGCGGGCCTTGTCGAACGCCTCCCCCTGCATGGTGCCGGAGGGTTCGATCACCCCGAACTGGCCGGAGGTGGTTTCCCGCAGCCGCCATTCGTCCATGGTCATCTTCAGCCGCACCAGCGAGCGGACGCGGGCGAACAGGGCGATGTCGTTGACGGGTTTGGTCAGGAAATCGTCGGCCCCCGCCTCCAGCCCGCGCACCCGGTCGGCGGCGTCGGACAGGGCGGTGACCATCACCACCGGAATGTGCATGGTGGCGGGGTTGGCGCGGATCTTCTCGCACACCTCGAACCCGTCCATGCCGGGCATCATCACATCCAGAAGCACGATGTCGGGCGCGTCGCGCGCGACCAGATCCAGCGCCTCGGGACCATCATGGGCGGTGATGACTTCGAAATATTCGCGCGTGAGTTTTGCCGCAAGCAGCTTCACGTTCGGCAGAACGTCATCGACAACAAGCACTCGCGCGGACATCGCTCTTCCCGTCTTCGTCCCGGATGCAGCCCTTAAGATTTATCGCAGAAACCGCTGAACCGCCTCTATAAACTTGGAGACGGAAATGGGTTTGGCGATATAGTCCTCGCACCCGCCCTGACGGATCTTTTCCTCGTCCCCCTTCATGGCGAAGGCGGTGACGGCGATCACGGGAATGGAGCGCAACTCCGCATCGGCTTTCAGCCAGCGGGTGACCTCCAGCCCCGACACCTCGGGCAACTGAATGTCCATCAGGATCAGGTCGGGGCGGTGTTCGCGGGCAATCTGGAGCGCGTCCTTGCCGTTGCGGGTCTGAAGCGTCGCATAGCCGTGCGCTTCCAGCAGGTCGTGGAAGAGCTTCATGTTCAGCTCGTTATCCTCGACAATGAGGATCAGCTTCGGCGCTGCTCCGGTCGCTTCGGACGGCATGGCTGTCACCTCCGGGCAAGGGGCGTCGGGGGGGCCTCGACGGGAACCTTGAGACGGCCACGACGCTCCCGATGGTACCGGCGGGGAAGGCCGTGGCTATTGACGGAATGCCCGTATAATCTTTTTTCTATGATGCCGCGACGGTTAATTTGCTGTCCGCGGGGTGTGCGTGCCTGCGACCTTGCCCGGACGGTTCCGCCGATGCCGCCGACTGTTTCTGTTCCCAACGATACTGCAACCGGCCCGCAGCCGGGGGTGTGCCGGGACTGTGGCGCCGCCGCCGCGGGAAAACCCCCCCGTTGCCCGGCGTGCGGATCCCGGCGGCTGGTGTTCCACCCGGAACTGCATCGGCTGACGGTTGCGCACATCGACTGCGATGCCTTTTACGCCAGTGTGGAAAAACGCGACAATCCGTCGCTGATCGATCGCCCGGTGATTGTCGGCGGCGGACACCGTGGGGTTGTGGCCGCCTGTTGCTACGTCGCGCGCCTGTATGGGGTGCGGTCGGCCATGCCCATGTTCAAGGCGCTGTCGCTGTGCGCGGACGCGGTGGTGATTCCCCCCGACATGGCGAAATACCGTGCCGCCGGCCATCAGGTGCGGGCGCTGATGCTGGACACCACGCCGCTGGTGGAGCCTCTGTCCATCGACGAGGCCTTTCTCGACCTGTCGGGGACCGAGGCGCTGCACGGCACCAGCCCGGCCCAGACCCTGGCCCGCCTGATCCGCCGCATCGAGGCGGAGGTGGGCATCACCGCCTCGGTGGGGCTGGCGCCCAACAAGTTCCTGGCAAAGGTGGCGTCGGACCTGGACAAGCCACGCGGGTTCGCCGTCATCGGGCGGGCGGAGGCCGCGGCCTTTCTGGCGCCCAAGCCGGTGGGGATGCTGTGGGGCGTGGGCCGGGCGCTGCAGGCCAAGCTGGAGGCCGACGGCCTGCGCACCATCGGCGACGTGGCCCAGGTACCGCAGGTGGTGCTGATGCGCCGTTACGGCGCCATCGGGCGGCGGCTGGCGCTGTTCTCCCACGGGCAGGACGACCGGCGGGTGGAGCCGGACGCCCCGGTCAAGAGCCTGTCGGCGGAAACCACCTTCGACCGCGATCTGGCCGACACCGACACTCTGCTGGCCCACCTGTGGCCGCTGTGCGAGAAGGTGTCTCGCCGGCTGAAGACCGCGGGGCTGGGCGGGCAGACGGTGACGGTGAAGATGAAGACCGGCGATTTCCACTCCCTGACCCGCGCCCACCGCCTGTCCGACCCCACCCAGATGGCGGAGGTGCTGTATCGTGCCGCGGTGCCGCTGGTGACGCGGCTGGCCGACGGCACCCGCTACCGGCTGATCGGGGTGGGAGCGTCGGATCTGGTGGATGGTGCCCAGGCCGATCCCCCCGACCTGCTGGACCCCGCGGTGCAGCGCCGCGCCCATGTGGAGCGCGCCATCGACGCCGTGCGTGCGAAGATGGGGGCCGATGCCATCCGCAAGGGGAGAGGGGAGGGGGGGTAAGCGCGCTTCGCGGCGGGCTGCCGCCCGCACCCGCATGGGGGCAGACAGCCCCCATACTCCCCATTTTTTATTCATCGGCGAACGCTGTTCGCGCAATGGCGTCATAAGGAGATGGTAGGGGTATGAAAACGGCGCTTGTGATTATCGACATGCAAATGATGATGCAGGACCGGATGGCGGCGGGGCGCGATCACGTCAATCCCGGTGCCCCGGACAAGATTGCAGCACTCGCCAGTGCCTTTCGCCGGGAAGGGCGGCCCGTCATTCATGTACGCCACCGTGACGATGACCCGTCATCGCCCCTTCATCCCGGTGCACCGGGCTATCAGCCCATGGCCTGCGCCCAGGCGCGTGATAACGAGCCGGTCTTCGTGAAGACGACATCCTCGGCCTTTGCATCAACCGATCTGGAAGCCTGTCTGCGTCAGGAGGGCATCACCGGGCTGGCCGTGACGGGAGCGGTCGCAGGTTTTTGTGTCAACTCCACCGTGCGGTCGGGTGCCGATCTCGGCTTTACCATGAGCGTTGTCCGCGATGCGGTTCTCGGCTTCGACCTGCCGGCGGCCAATCTGTCGGCGCAGGCGATTTTCGACGTTACGATGGCCCTTCTTGAAGCGGATTTCGCAACTCTCGTCGAAAGTTCGTTCTGGCTGAAGGGCTGACGCCCCTCCTCACCGCCCCGCCCGCCGCGCGGCCTTGTTGCCGTACATGGTCACGTCTGCCCGCCGAATCACGTCCTCCTCGTGATCGCCGGGACCATAGGCGTGGACGCCGATGGAAAAGCGCAAGGGGAGCCGGGTGCCGTGCCAGTCGGTGCTTTCACTCTGCACCAGCCGGGCCAGTTGGTCGGCCCGTGCCGCGCCGGTGGCGGCGTCGGTGTTGGTCAGCAGCACCGCGAATTCATCGCCGCCCAGCCGGCCCACCACGTCCTGGCTGCGCACATGGGCCTGCAGCGCGCGGGCCACCGCGCGCAGATAGGCGTCGCCGGCCTGATGCCCGTGGGTGTCGTTGATCCGCTTGAACCCGTCCAGGTCGATCATCACCAACACCCCGGCCGCGGCGGGATCACGCTGGGCCGCCGCCAGTTCGCGGCGGAAATGGCTGTAGAACCCCCGCCGGTTGACCAGACCCGTCAATTCGTCGGTCATGGTCAGGCCTTCCAGATAGGCGATGCGTTCCTGCTGGCGGGCGATGGTTTCCTGCGCCTCCTGCAGGCGCGCTTCCATCGCTTCGGTCAGCGGAGCGTGGGATAGGGTGATGGCGGGAAACGCCAGGGGGGAGGGCCGGGCCGCCCGGTCGGTCTGAGGGTGTGAGGCGGTGATCGACAGGCTGCGGGCGGTGGCGGCAAAGGCGTTCATGGCTGGCGTCCCCCATAAGCGGGCTGTCCCTACGCCTCACGCTATCGCAAACATTGTGCCAGAACCGGGAACGGCGGAAAAACGTGTTTTGCTGTGGCGAAAGAGTGACTTTGCCCCCGCGGCACCCGGCAGTTTCTGCCGGATGCCGAAGGAGGTAGGCAATTTAGATCGTATTTTAGACAATTTTGTCCGATGGCGTCCGCCCGGCGAAAAAGGCGTCCAGATTGTCCAGCGCCCGGAATCCCATGGCGTTGCGGGTGTCCACCGTGGCGCTGCCCAGGTGGGGCAGCAGGAACGTGTTGGGCAGGTCGCGGTAGCCGGGGTTCAGGTTCGGTTCGTTCTCGAACACATCCAGCCCCGCCGCGGCGATGCGGCCCGCCTGCAGGGCTGCGATCAGGGCGCCGTCGTCCACCACCGACCCGCGGGCGGTGTTGACCACGATGGCCCCCGGCGGCAGCCGGTCGATGCGCTCCGCGTTCAGCCAGTGGCGGGTGTCGGCGGTGGCGGGGAAGTGCAGCGACAGCACGTCGGCCACCGTCAGCAGCTCGTCGGGATCGGGATGGAACACCGCCCCCGCTTCCAGATCCGGCGGCAGCCGGTTGCGGTTGGAATAATGGATGCTCATGCCGAACGCCTGCGCCCGCCGGGCCACCGCCTGGCCGATGCGGCCCATGCCGATGATGCCCAGCCGCCGCCCGCCCAGATGGGTGCCCAGAAGCTGGGTGGGGGTCCAGCCGGTCCATTGCCCGGCGCGGATCATCCGTTCGCCTTCGGACGCGCGGCGGGCGGCCCCCAGCATCAGCAGCAGGGCGATGTCGGCGGTGGCGTCGGTCAGCACGTCGGGGGTGTTGGTGACGGTCAGCCCGCGGGCCGCCGCCGCCGTCAGGTCGATGTGGTCGGTGCCCACCGAAAAGGTCGCGAGGATCCGCACCGAGGCGGGCAGGGCGGACAGCGCCCCCGCGTCCAGCCGGTCGCCGGCACAGCACAGGATGGCGTCCATGCCGGCCGCGGCGGCGGCGATGTCGGCCCCCGACAGGGCGGTGTCGGTGGGGTTGAGGCGGGCGTCATAGTCGCGCTGCGCCCGCGCTTCCACCGCGTCGGGGAGGCGGCGGGTCAGCAGCAGGCGCGGGCGGGCGGGGGTGGTCGTGGCCATGGCGGCGGCAAGCTCCCTGGTTCGGCCCGCCCTGTTGGCGGGGGCGGGCGTGTTCTTTCGGCACCGGGTCCGGTTTAGCAGGCTTCGCCGCCGGGAAATAGGGTGCGCGGTCCTTTCGCTTCGCGGTACAAATCCCCATACTGCAGCCGGCGCTTTCCGTTTCGTGCGGGGCCGACAGCCCCGCATCCGATCCGCCACATCCGATCCGCCCGTGTCCGATTGCGTCAGTATCAGATAGGAAAACCGATCTTGCCGCACCGCCGTCCCGTCCCTTGCCTTGCCGTCGCCACGTTGCTGAGCGTGCTGGCCGCCATGCCGGCCGCGGCGGCCTCCACCGGGCGGGCCACGGCGGCCGGTCCCGACGCCGGGCGCAAGATCGCCGCCGCCGTCCAGCCCCACCGCGCCGTCTACAAAATGGCGCTGAAGTCCGCCCGCAACAGTTCCAAGGTGTCGGACGTGCGGGGCAAGATGATGTTCGAATGGGCCGACGCCTGCGACGGCTGGACCACCGAACAGCGGTTCCAACTGCGTTTCGTCTATGTCGAGGGCGACGAGATGCAGATGACCACCAATTACACCACGTGGGAATCCAAGAACGGCCGCCGCTACCGCTTCAACGTGCGCAAGCTGGTCAACGGCGAACCCGACGAGGAAATCCGCGGCGACGCCACCTTGAACAAGGACGGCAAGGGCGGCACCGCCCGCTTTGCCGTCCCTGAGCAGCAGAGCATCCCGCTGCCCGCCGGCAGCCTGTTCCCCACCGCCCACACCCTGGGCCTGCTGGACCATGCCCAGCGGGGTGACCAGCTTGTCAACCGGGTGGTGTTCGACGGTGCCGATGCCGAGGGGCCGACCGAGATCAGCGCCTTCATCGGCCGTCCGGCCAAGGTCGATGACGCCGCCGCCGGCCCGCTCATCAAGGGGCGGCAGTCGTGGCCGGTGCGGATGGCCTTCTTCCCCCTGGCCGGTGACAGTTCCCAGCCGGAATATGAGATGAGCCTGCGCCTGCTGGACAACGGCGTCGCCCAGTCCATGCTGATCGACTACGGCGATTTCACCGTCGGCGCCGAGCTGGAAACCATCGAGGCGCTGCCGAAATCCGGCTGCGACGGGAAATAGCCGCGGGCATGCGGGGCGGTTTTCCGTTTCCCATTCCCCATTGCACCGTTGGCGTTGGAGTCATACCCTTGCCACAAAGAACGGCCGGGGGAATCGACCGCTCGGCCCATGTCGGGGCACATCCATGAGCAAAAAGCGCGTTCAGGTCGGTCAGGTGTATCAGGCGGTGGGGGCGAGCAGCGGGCGGTCGTGGCGGGTCAAGGCCACGCTGGAGTTGTTCGGCATCCCCCACGCCCGCCTCACCAGCACCGAAGACGAAGGTGACATGAAGACGCTGAGCTGTCTGGTCCTGTCCGACAGTTCGCAGTACAAGCTGATCGAGAATCCGCCCGCCGGGGCCGCGGCGTAACGGCTTCTCCCGAAAGCACCGGACATCAAAAAGCCGCCGCCCGAACCAACGGGCGGCGGCTTTTTCGTGCGGAGCCGACGGTGTTACGCCTTCGGCCCGTCCACCGTGGCGGCGACCTTGGGCTTGGGCAGGTCGAGCTTGAGGTGCAGTTCCTTCAGCCGCGCGGTGTCCACCGGGGCGGGGGCCTGCATCAGCAGATCCTCGGCGCGCTGGTTCAGCGGGAAGGCGATGATCTCGCGGATGTTCGGCTCGTCGGCCAGCAGCATCACCATGCGGTCGATGCCGGGGGCCGAACCGCCGTGGGGCGGGGCGCCCAGCTTGAACGCCGACAGCATGCCGCCGAACCGCGCTTCCAGTTCCGAGGCCGGATAGCCGGCGATCTCGAACGCGCGGTACATCACTTCCGGCAGATGGTTGCGGATGGCGCCCGACGACAGTTCCACACCGTTGCACACGATGTCGTACTGGTACGCCTTGATGTCCAGCGGGTTCATGGTGTTGAGCGCCTCCAGCCCGCCCTGGGGCATGGAGAACGGGTTGTGGGAGAAGATGACCTGCCCGGTTTCCTCGTCCTGCTCGAACATGGGGAAATCCACGATCCAGCAGAAACGGAAGGCGTTCTTCTCGATCAGGTCCAACTCGGTGCCCAGCTTGGTGCGGGTCTGACCGGCCAGCTTGGCCGCCGGGCCGGGCTGGTCGCAGACGAAGAACACCGCGTCGCCGTCCACGGCCCCGGTGATTTCCCGCAGCACCGCCTGCGCCGCATCGGGCACGAACTTGGCGATCGGACCCTTGCCGCCGCCGTTCTCGAAGATGATGTAGCCCAGACCCGGCGCGCCCAGTTCCTTGGCCCAGTCGTTCAGCTTGTCGAAGAAGCTGCGCGGGCGGTCGGCCACCTGCGGCGCGCGGATGGTGCGGACCACGCCGCCCTTGTCGATGGTGCCGCGGAAGGCGCGGAACTGCACGTCGTCGCGCTTGAACACCTCGGTCACGTCCTTGATGACCAGCGGGTTGCGCAGGTCGGGCTTGTCCGAGCCGTAGGTCAGCATCGCCTCGTCGAAGGCGATGCGGCGGAAGGGATAGCCGTCGATGACGGGCTTCGAGTCGCGGCGGAAGGCGCCGAATTCGTCGAAGATGCCGTGCAGCACCGGCTCGATGGCGGCGAAAATGTCGTCCTGGGTGACGAACGACATTTCGAAATCGAGCTGGTAGAACTCGCCCGGGCTGCGGTCGGCGCGGGCGTCCTCGTCACGGAAGCAGGGGGCTATCTGGAAATAGCGGTCGAAACCGGCGACCATCAGCAGCTGCTTGAACTGCTGCGGCGCCTGGGGCAGGGCGTAGAACTTGCCCGGATGGTTGCGCGACGGCACCAGATAGTCGCGCGCCCCTTCCGGCGAGGAAGCGGTCAGGATCGGCGTCTGGAATTCCATGAAGCCCTGGTCGATCATGCGGCGGCGGACCGATGCGATGACCTTGGACCGCAGGACGATGTTTTCGTGCAGCCGCTCGCGGCGCAGGTCGAGGAAACGGTAGCGCAGGCGCACGTCCTCGCCCGTGTCGGCGTCCTGGTTCACCGGCATGGGCAGGGTTTCCGCCTCGCCCTGGATGGCCAACTCGTGGATCTGCACCTCGATGCGGCCGGTGGGCAGCTTGTCGTTGATGGTTTCCGCGGTGCGCTTGACCACCTTGCCGGTCACGGTGATGACCGATTCGACGCGCAGACGCTCGGCGGTGGCGAACACCGGGCTGGAGGTGTCAACCACCACCTGGGTCAGGCCGTAATGGTCGCGCAGGTCGATGAACAGAAGCTGCCCGTGGTCGCGCTTGCGGTTGATCCAGCCCGACAGGCGGACGATCTGGCCGGCGTCGTCTTCGCGCAACTGGCCGCAGGTGTGGGTGCGATAGGCATGCATGGTCGGGCTACCTTGGCAGGAAATGGGCGCTCGCGGAAAATGGCGCTCACAGCACACCGATGCGGCACCGATTGTCAAGCCGGCCGTGCGTCGTGTATGAAACGGGTATGACTCCGATCACCACCACGCACGAGCTGGAGGCCTTCTGCCAGGGCCTTGCAGGCGCCGAATACGTCACCGTCGATACCGAGTTCCTGCGGGAAAAGACGTATTATCCCCAACTGTGCCTTGTTCAGCTCGGCGGCCCCGACGGGGCGGTGGCGGTGGACCCGCTGGCCGAGGGAATCGATCTGGCGCCGCTCCTTCGGCTGCTGACCGATCCCACCATCGTCAAGGTGTTCCACGCCGCCCGCCAGGATGTGGAAATCTTCTTCCACCTGACCGGCCAGATCCCCGCCCCCCTGTTCGACACCCAGGTCGCCGCCATGGTCTGCGGCTTCGGGGAAAGCGTCAGTTATGAAACCCTGGTGACCAAGCTGGCCGGTGCCCGCATCGACAAGTCCAGCCGCTTCACCGACTGGTCGGCCCGGCCCCTGACCGAGCGGCAGATCACCTATGCCCTGTCCGACGTCACCCACCTGCGCACCGCGTACGAGAAGCTGAAGCGCAAGCTGGCCCGCACCGGCCGCGCCCAGTGGCTGGACGAGGAAATGGCGGTGCTGACCGATCCCGCCACCTACCGCAGCGATCCCGATACGGTGTGGCAGCGGCTGAAGGTGCGGTCCAACAAACCGCGCTTCATGGCGCTGGTGCGCGAACTGGCCGCGTGGCGCGAGCGCGAGGCGCAGCGCCGCGACCAGCCGCGCAGCCGCATCCTGCGCGACGAGGCGCTGCTGGAAATCGCCGCCCACGCCCCCACCACCGTGGACGATCTGGCCCGCACCCGCGGTCTGGGTCGCGGGTTCGCCGAGGGGCGCCAGGGTGCCGATCTTCTGGCCGCCGTCCAGCGCGGGCTGGATCTGCCCGACAGCGAATGCCCGCGGGTGGAACCGCGCGAGGAACTGCCCCCCGGCATCGCCCCCATCATCGAGTTGCTGCGGGTGCTGCTGAAGAAGGTCTGCGACGAAAGCGGGGTGGCGCCCAAGCTGGTGGCTTCGTCCGCCGATCTGGAAACGCTGGCCGCCGACGATTCCGCCGCGATTCCGGCCCTATCCGGGTGGCGGCGGGAACTGTTCGGGGAACATGCGCTGGCTCTAAAGCATGGTAAGATTGCATTGGCCGTCGCCGACCGCCGCGTAAAGATCGTTTCGGTTGAAGATGGGATAACGAGGTAACGGAAGAGTCTCGGCACGCCCGCGGGTAAGTGATAGATATGCGACGGGCGTTTCCCGAAATGCCGTTTTAATGCCTTGTTAAAGATGTATATAATTAATAATTACAAAGGATGCGCGGTGCGGGTCTTCTCTGAACACGGTGGACCCGGCCGTTCTCGGAGTATGGCAGGCCGTTCCGGCTGGGAGCAAGTGTATGAGTATGTTTCGCGGCAAGCCGCCCATCGGGCGCGACCGGGTCCGCCTTTCCACGGCGGAAAAGCAGGCTGCCGTCGCCGCGGCCAAGGACTCCAAGCCGGATTTCGACAATGACAAGCTGCTCAACCTGCTGCGCTCGGCCAAGAACGAGTTGCAGGGGATGCGCATCATCCACATGCACCTGTCGCTGCTGAAGGACAAGGACCCGTCCAGCCAGCTCATCGTCCGCACCATCGTTCAGGAACTGGCCAGCAAGGCGTCGTTCCTGCAGTCGTTCAACATCTCCAACGGCGACGTCATCATCCTCTACAAGGGGTTGAAGCTGTCGGGCGTGACCGAGGTCTGCCAGAAGGTCGAACAGGTGTTCCTGTCCAAGACCTCGCTGACCGGCCCCAACCCGTACAAGGAATATTCGCTCTATTCCATCATGGAACTGGCGTTGAACTTCATCAACGTCATCCGTTTCGTGGAGGAACTGCACGCCAGCGAAACCGGCGGCCACGGCGGCGAAACCAAGCCGCCGATCACGCTGGAGGAAATGGGCAAGCTCGAACGCTCCATGCAGATGTTCGACCTGTCGCCGTTCCTGTTCAACCAGCCGGTGGCCTCCCTCGACCCGCTGTCCGCGGACGAGACGGAGTATTTCGAGCTTTACATCTCGATCAAGCTGCTGCAGGAGCGGCTGTGCCCCGACTATGATCTGACGGCCAACAAGTGGCTGTTCAACTATTTCACCGGCAATCTGGATCAGTCGGTGCTGCGGGCGCTCAACCACGGCCTGTCCTTCATGCGCGGGCGGCGGATCGGCATCAACATCAACCTGTCCACGGTGATTTCCACCGGCTTCGTCAAATTCGACGAGCGCCTGCCCATCGATTTCCGCGGCAACGTGGTTTTGGAAATCAACAAGACCGACCTGATCGAAAATCTGGCGCTGTTCCAGGAAGTGGTCGATTTCGCCCAGGACCGCCGCTATCAGATCGCGGTGGATGGCTTGAACCCGTTCTGGGCCACCAACATCGACTTTGAATATCTGAACGTCAATTACGCCAAGATCTTCTGGTCGAGCGAGATGCTGGAAATGGACGCCGGTTTCCAGCAGTTCTTCTTCGAGCACATGCAGCAACAGGACCGTTGCCGTTATGTCCTGGCCCGGTGTGACACCGTGTCGAGCCTGGTGTTCGCCCAGAACGCCGGTATCAAGCTGGTGCAGGGCCGTGCGGTGGACAACATCATGCGCAAGGGCGTGTCGGTCCGCGACGCGATCAACACCGCCAAGGGCATGTAACGGGGTACAGGGGCCGCCGCCCCTGTCGGGGAGCGTCGAGGGGAAGCTCCCCTCGACACCTTCCCCTCTTCGTCACTCCCCAGCCTTCCTCCGCCCTCGCCGCGCGGGCCGTTCCCCCTCCCCTGCAGGGTGGTGGAAGTGCGGATGCCCGCCCGCTGCTCCCTTCCCATCCCGCGGTGCGGGCGGCCGGCGGGTCAACCGCTGGGCATAACAGGAATCGCAGACACGGAATCGGTGGTTGGCCTTCAGCCGCGCGCCGCAGACGGGGCAGGCGCGGGCCAGACTGCGTTCGGCCAGCGTGCGTTCGATGAAGGCGTTCAGCCGCTGGCGCCGTTCCTGGCACAGATCCATTTCGGGATAGGCGTCGGGAAAGCGGTAGGCCAGCCAGGCATAGGAGGTCAGCCCCTTCACCGCGCGTTCGGCCTTTTCCAGTTCCACGTCGGTGCCGACCTGATGATGGAAACGCTCGGCCTCGTCCGGGGCGGGGTTGGGCAGGCCGCGGCCCTGGTTCACCGCCCAGATGGTCAGCAGCCGCAACTGGTCCTGGTCGCGCACGTCGATGGGGCAGCGGGACAGGGTGTCGCGCACCTCCAGCGGCAGGCGTGACCGGTCCACCGCCGTCGCCGCCTGGATCCGCCCCTCAAGGTCGGTCATGCGGAAGGTCTGGTGGGCGCGCAGCAACTCCTGCCCGGCGGTGCGCAGCACGCGGGCCAGACTGTCGGTTTCCAATTCCCGCGCGATGGCTTCCACATGGGTGAGGGTGGGGGAGATCCACGGGCGCGGATCGGACGGCGGCACGGGCGGGGAGGTGAGGGCGCGGCGGACGGGGTTGATGCTTTCCCCCTCCAGCACCGCCACCCGTCCATCCTCCTGAATGCCGAACCGTCCGGCCCGCCCGCCGATCTGGCGGATTTCCGAATGGTTCAGGTCGCGCTCCTCCTTGCCGTCGAACTTGCGGGTCGCCGACAGCACCACCCGCGCGATGGGCAGGTTCAGCCCCATGCCGATGGCGTCGGTGGCCACCAGCACGTCGGCCTGTCCCTCGCGGAAGCGCCGGGCCTCGGCCCGCCGCACCTCCGGCGACAGGGCGCCGTAGATCACCGCCACCGTGTGCCCCAGGGCCAGCAGGTCGTGGCGCAGCGCCATCACCTCGCGCCGGGAAAAGGCGATGACGGCATCGCCGCGGCGCACCCCCTTCAGCGGCACCTTTTCCTCCTGCACCCGCAGGGGGGATTTGCGGGTGAACTCCACCACCTCCAGTTCCTCGCCGGTGGCCTCGGCCAGCCGCTGGATGTAGGGGATGGCGTCGGCCGAGCCGGTCATCAGGATTTCCCGGGCGGCGATGCCGGCCACCGCCTGGGTCCACGCCCACCCGCGGTCCGGGTCGCCGATCATCTGGATCTCGTCGATGACGCAGGCCCCCCAGATCCGGTTGGTGTTGGCCATCTCGATGGTGGAGGAGACATAGGCGGCACCGGGGCGCACGTCGCGCTCCTCCCCGGTGATGAGGGAACAGGGCTGGCCGCGGGTCTCCAGCGCCTCCTGCCCCTCCAGCGCCAGCAGGCGCAGGGGGGCGAGGTAGCAGCCGCTGCCGGCCTCCGCCAGCCGGTCCATGGCCGCGTGGGTCTTGCCGGAATTGGTGGGGCCGACGAACAGCTGCAGCTTGCGCAGCATCGACCGGGCGGTGGCGAAGCCGTCGAGATAGACGCCCAGGCCCGAGGCATCCTCCAGCCGGGCGCGCCGCACCCGATGGCCGGCGCGGGCGGCGGCGGTGGAGAAGGTTTCCTCCAGCGCGTCCAGCAGGGCCTGCAGCCGGGGAACGCGCCCGCCATAGGCGGCGGCGCGCATCAGTTCGTCGGCAAACGCCTTGGGCCGCCAGGCATCGCCCAGAGCGGCGGCGCGTTCGGCCATGGACGCCAGCCAGCCATCGACGCGCGCCTTGGCCTTGTCGATGGCGGCGGAGGTGAAGCAAGCCTCCTTCACCTTTTTCCCCAGCGCGCGCGCCTGGGGACGGGCGAAGGGTTCGTCGGCGGTCAGCAGGCCCCACAACTCCGCCTCGATATCCGGCAGCGGGCCGATGGACACGCGGAAGCGCAGCCGCAGCCGGCGGTCGGTGCCGGGCATCCTGGCCTCGTGCACCACGGTGACCGTCCAGCGGGCGGGAGTGGATTCGGCGGCCACCTCGATCCCGTCGCCACGCACCGCCGCCGCCACGGCGCGCAGCGCGTCGCGCCGGTCGAACTCGTCGGCGGTACCGGGGATGCGGGCGGGGGGCGTGTCGGGGGTGTCGTCGGAAACCATGGGTCGTCATCCGTTTGCGCTCCGCCGGGGCCGTGGCCGGTCCGGCGTGAACAAGGAAGGCATGAGACAGGGTTATGGGCGCCGGAGGTCGGACCGGCAAGACGTTTCGCCGTCCCCCGGTCCACGGCACGCGCCGGTGCCTATGCGCCGTCGCATGACGGGGACATCCGCCGTTCCGCCGGGGGTTGGGAAAAGGAAGTACCCACCCCCTACCGGAACGCCAACGCCCCGCTTCCGATGGGATTAGCGTCGAATTCCGTCTGATGCCGCGGCGCGGAACCACCCATTATCGGGATGTCGGGCTCCCCCCATCGCCAGACCCTGCGCCCTCTTAGGAGTATCGCATGCCGACTCCCCAACACATCGACGCCTTGGTGGACCGTATCCGTTGCGTGCAGACGGAGGATGAGAAAACCGAACTGATCGGCCATCTGGGACAGACCGCCAAGCCCTACATCGTGTCGTTCGTCAACGCCCACGCGGTCAATCTCTGCTGGCACAGCGATGCGGTCCTGGCGTCGTTCCAGGCGTCCGACCTGCTGCTGCGCGACGGCATCGGGCTGAAGCTGGCGCTGTCGGCGCTGGGGCGGCCGGTGGGGCTGAACATGAACGGCACCGATTTCATCCCGCTGCTGCTGGGGCGGCTGTCCCGCCGGCGGGTGGTGCTGTACGGCACCGAAAGCCCGTGGCTGGACGCGGCGCGCGACCGGCTGGCCGCCGCCACCCCCCATGAGTATGCCGACCTGCAGCATGGGTTTCACGACGACGATCATTACATCGCCTGCGCCCGCCGCACCCGCCCCGACGTGATCGTGCTGGCCATGGGGATGCCCCGGCAGGAACGGGTGGCGGTGCGGCTGAAAGCCGAACTGGATCATCCGGTGCTGATCATCAACGGCGGGGCGGTGGTGGATTTCCTGGCCCAACGGTTCGACCGCGCGCCGGTGCTCGTCCAGCGGGTCGGGCTGGAATGGCTCTATCGCCTGGCGCAGGAGCCGCGCCGCCTGTCCCACCGCTATCTGGTCGGCGGGGTCGGTTTCGTCCGCAACGTCATGGTCCTGCGCCGGCTGGCCGGTGCCCGCGCCGCCGGCGCTCAGGCTCAGGGAGTGTAACCCGTGGAACAGCGTCCCTCCATCCCCGCCGTCGTCCCGCCGCCGCCCGCCGCCGCTCTGCCCGGCCTGCCCCCGCCGGGCTATCCGCGGGCCGATTTCGAATCCCACGGCCCGCAGCTTGGCCCCGACCTGCAGTTCATCGGGCGGGTGCTGGCGGGGCGCAAGGGAATGATCGCCGGCATCGCCATCCTGGTCACCGGCCTGACCGCCGTGGCGGTGTCCCGGCTGCCCGACCGCTATTCGTCGGAGGCCCTGCTGCTGGTGGAAAACCGCCATGTGCGCATCGTGCGGGAAACCGATCAGGTGCTGAACACCCTTTCCTCCGAAGACGCCGCCATCCTGTCCGAGGTGGAAATCCTGAAGTCGGAAAAGGTGCTGGATCAGGTCATCACCGATCTGAACCTGACCGCCCATCCCGAATTCGCCCCGAAGACGGCCGCGGACGGGGATGCGGGGCCGCCGCTGACCGACACCGTGTCCCGCACCCTGCTGGCCTGGGGCTGGGGGGCGACGAACGCCCTGTGGGGCAACACCCCGCCGGCCCTGGTGGCCGACGCGCTGAAGGCGGGGGAGGATTACGTCAACGCCCCGGCTGCGACCCCGGCGGCGGCCTCCGGCGGTCATGGCGTGGTGATGGAGCATCTGCGCAAGGAACTGGACGCCAGCGTCGCCGGGCGGTCGCGGGTGATCCGCGTCGCCTACACCGCCCGCGACCCGCATCTGGCCGCCCAGGTGGTGGACGCGGTGGTCCGCCATTACATGGACACCCGCCGCGGCATGGACGACGCCATGGCGTCCAACGCGGTGCAGGTGCTGCGCGACCGCATCGCCACCCTGAACCATGAGGTGCAGGACCTGGACCAGCAGGCCGAACAGCAGCGGTTCGCCGCCGGGCTGCTGCGCGGCCAGACCGGCACCAACACCATCGCGGTGCAGGAGCTGGAACGCACCCGCCTGCAGCTCTCCGAAGCTTCGGCCAACCGGGCGCGTCTGGTCGCCCAGGCCGAGGCGCTGGAACGCTCGCTGCGGGCCGGCGACTGGAACGCCATCGGCGGCAGCATCGTGTCGCCGGTGGTGGGGCAGTTGCGCGCCAACGTCGCCACCATCCAGACCGAACTGGCGCAACTGTCCAAGCAGTACGGCCCGCTGCACCCGCGGGTGCAGGAGCTGCAGGCCCGGCTGGGGCAGGCCAGCGGCACCCTGCAGAACGAGATCCGCCGCGAGATCAACGGCGTGCGCGAGGCCGCCGCCGTCGCCGTCGCCCAGGAGGGCGCGCTGAAGACCCTGATCGAACGGTCGGAGGCCGCCTACGCCGCCAGCCTGTCGGGCGATGGGGTGAAGCTGCGCGCGCTGGAGGCGGAGGCCACCGCCAAGCGCCAGCTTCTCGACAGCCTGATGGGCCGGCTGGAGGAACTGGAAGCCCTGCAGGACAACCGCGCCTACGCCAGCGGCGTCAAGCTGGTGTCGGCGGCGCAGGTGCCGGACAAGCCGTCGGGGCCGTTCCGGCTGGCGCTGGTGATGGCGGGCTTCGTGGCGTCCATCTTCCTGGCCATCGGTTTCGTGTTCGCGCTGGAACTGATGCAGCGGCGGGTGCGCACGCCGGATGCGCTGCGCCGCTCTCTGGGGGTCAACGGTGTGCATGTGGTGCCCCATCATCTGGGCGCCCGCCGCAAGACCCTGCTGCATCAGGTGTTCCAGGCCCATCCCTTCTCGCTGTTCAGCGAATCGATGCGCGCCCTGTACCGCAACCACCTGTCCGACGTGGGGCCGGTGGGGGCCATCGCCGTCACCTCCGCCCGTCCGCGCGACGGCAAGACGGCGCTCAGCCTGACCGTGGCCCAGGTGGCATCCCAGGCCGGGCGGCGGGTGGTGGTGGTGGACACCGATTTCCGCCGGCCCCGCGTGGACGAACTGTTCGGCCTGACCGGCCGGGCCGGGCTGTCCGACTGGATCGACGGCACCGCCACCCTGGACGGCATCGTGCAGTACCCCGACGGCGTGCCCTTCGCGGTGATCCCCGCCGGGCGGCTGGCGCCCACCACGCTGGACCGTTTCAACGTGCCGTGCGTGGAAGACCTGATGGCCGCCCTCAGCCCCCATTTCGATCTGGTGGTGTTCGACACCGCCCCGGTGCTGGCGGTGTCCGACGCCCGCGTGGTGTGCGCCGCCGCGGCCAAGGTGGTGTTCGTCAGCCGCTGGGGCCACACCACCGCCGGCGACCTGCAGGCGGTGGCCGACATCGGCCCCATCGACCACAGCCGGTTCGTGGCGGTGCTGACCGACGTGGATCTGAAGAAGGCGGCGTCGCGCGGCTATTCCGGGCCGTACAAGACCTATATGGCGTCCCGCCACTATTATGGGATGCGCGCCTGACGGCCACCAAAGCCGAGCAATCCCCCTCTCCCGCTCCGGGAGAGGGTCGGGGTGAGGGCCGCTTGTCGCGTGAAAGCCCGACAAGCGAGCCGTCAGGCTCTCCAAACATGAGATTTGGCGTTGCTTCGCAACGGATGCCGGGCCTGCGGCGCGGCATCCGGCCCTCACCCGGCCCTGCGGGGTACCCTCTCCCCGGTGGGGCGAGGGGCTATGAACCTGACGTGGTGGTCTTGCCCGCCGGGGATGGGGTGTCGTTTTTCGGGCTGCCTGTGCTGATACGGACGAGGTGAGTATGACCCAGCGTTTTCCCGTTTCCCGCCGCACCGTTCCCCGTCGCATTGTTCTGGGCACGCTGGCGGCGGCGGCCCTGATGCCGGTTCTGCCGGTCGCCGCTGCCGCCGCCGCCAGCCTGCGCGACGCCTGCCGGGCGCTGGGCATCCGCCATGGGGCGGCGCGGGATCATCTGATCGATCCCGAGGATCCGGCGCTCGATGCGCTGATGGCCCGCGAATGCGACGTGGTGGTGCCGGAAAACGGCGGGAAATGGGGGGTGCTGCAGCCCCAGCCGGGCCGTTTCGACTGGGGCCGCTTCGACCGCGCGGTGGAACTGGCCCGCAGCATCGGGGCAGCCCCCGTGTGGCACACGGTGCTGTGGCAGACCGAATCCATGCCCGACTATATGAAGCGGCCCGCCGACGGCCCGGTGACGGGGGAAGCGGCGCGGACCCTTTCCCCCCAGGGGACCCTGTCGCCGGACAATCAATGGCAGCGATTCGCCGATCATGTGGCGGCGGTGAAGGGGCGTTACGGCGATGTCTTCTACCGCATCGACGTGGCGAACGAAGTGTTCTTCTGGGAAACCGCCGACAGCCACCCGCAGGATCAGGACCGCTGGGGTTTCCGCCGCGGGTTGTGGTGGCAGGTGGGCGGGGGCGACCGGGGGCCGGACTGGCTGGATCCCTATTTCCACCACATGCGGCGGGAATTCCCGTCGGCCAAGCTGGTCATCAACGAGTTCGGAATCGAACTGGACGAGGGCTGGCAGCAGCGCAAGCGCGCCTATCTGCTGGAGTGGCTGAGCGGGGCGGTGCGGCGGGGGGTGCCGCTGGACGGTGTGGGGCTGCAAAGCCACCTGATCGGCGGCAAGCCTTATGACCGCGACGGCATGCGCGCCTTTTACCGGGCGGTGGACCGGCTGGGCCTGCCCATCCACATCACGGAAATGGACGTGGACGAAACCCGCCTGCCGCAGAGCTGGAGCCGGGACGACAAGGACCGGCTGCTGGCCGGGCTGGCCGGGGATTATCTGTCGGACGCTCTGGCCAACGCCACGGTGGCGGAGGTGACATGGTGGCACCTGCGCTCCGACCTCAATTTCATCGCCCGGCAGTACCCGGACCTGAAACCGCACCCGTCACCCTATGACGCGGGTGGGAACCGTCTGCCCCTGTATGACGCGGCCTTGCGGGCGCTGGCCCGGCCCGGCCGGCGTGCGTAACGGGGGGGCGGATGACACACACGCATGCACATCACGCATGCATGGGCGACGTCACCTTGGTCCGGGCACGGATATGAATGAGGATGGTTTCGCCGTCGGCGATGATGTCCTTTTCGGCGTCCCGCGGGACGGGGATGCGCTGCTTCCGACAGAAGTACAGCAGCGCCCCCAGGGTCTTGCTGGCGGTGAACGCCACTTCCCGCAGTTTCGAAGCCCCGCTCTGCTGGATCAGCACCATGGCCGCGCCGCCTGGCCGCGGAACCACCTGGGTGATGATGCCGTGGGGAAGGTCGGTCTGGTTCGGAATGGCGGCGTACCATTCGAACGCTTTCTTAAGGGCGGTGGGTGTGAAGACCAGTTCGCGAGTCTCGAAAATCATCCGTCAGGCCGATCAGGCCCGGCCGCCCAACTCCGGATTCAGGCGGAACGTGATCGCACGGCCAAGCTTGGAGTCACGCAGCAGGATCTGCTTGTTCTCCAGAAGCTTGATCGCCCGGTTCACGTTGGGCCGCTGCATCCCCAGGGCTTCGGCCAGTTCGGACTGAAGCACGGGGGTGGACTGATCGAAGCAGAGACGCCGGCTCAAATAGGTGAACACACGAAGAGCCTCCAAGGTGATGTCCCGATCCACCGAAACGGCCCTGGAGAGTGCGTCATGATGGTACATGGCTGCCTCAATCGCAAGTTATATGGCATTTGATCCGTTTGTCCGCGGCCACCGGCCGCGGGGGTGAGCCGACGCCGGTTCCGCCCCGTCTTCCGCATCCCGTGCCCGGTGGCTGTGGGAGGTGCCGGAAGCGTTACCGTGTCGATGGCGATACTCTAGGGGGCTAATGTTTTCTCCGTATGTCGGCCGTATTTCGCCTTTGACATAAACCTCCCGGTTCCCTTTCGCGGGGCAAACCAAACCATGCGGGATGGGAACCTTTTCGTGGGTTAATCCGTTGAAGGAAAAGGATATTTCCACGAAAACGCTCCGGTGATCCGGGGCGGGGAGGGGCTATCATGCTGCGACTTGTTCTGCTCCGTCACGGTCAAAGCGTGTGGAACAGCCAGGGTCTGTTCACCGGCTGGACCGACATCGACCTGACGCCCGAGGGGGAGGCGGACATCCGCGAAGCCGCGGCCCGGATGGCGGCGGCGGGCATCGATTTCGACGTGGCCTATACCTCGGTCCTGCGGCGGGCCATCCGGTCGCTGGACGTAGCGTTGGACACCATGGACCGGCTGTGGCTGCCGGTGCATAAGCATTGGCGGCTGAACGAACGGCATTACGGTGCGCTGCAGGGGCTGAACAAGGACGAGACGGCGGCCCGCCACGGGGCGGATCAGGTGCGGCTGTGGCGGCGAAGCTGGGATGTGCCGCCGCCGCCCATCGAACCGGACGATCCCCGCTCCGCCTGTTGCGACCGCCGGTACGCCGGGCTGGCGCGCGAATCGCTGCCGCGGGGGGAAAGCCTGAAGGATACGGTGGGCCGGGTTCTGCCCTATTGGACCGAGGGCATCGTGCCGGCCCTGCGGCTGGGCGCGCGGGTGCTGGTGGTGGCCCATGGCAACAGCCTGCGCGGGCTGGTCAAGCATTTGGACCATGTGCCCGATCAGATCATCCCCGATGTGGAAATCCCGACCGGCACACCGCTGGTCTATGAATTGGGGAGCGATCTGGAGCCGTTGAACCGCTTCTTCCTTGGCCCCCAGGGGATGGAAACCACCGGCTGGGGCCGGGGAGGGTAATATATAAGGTGCGGAACGCTTACCGCCGCTCCTTGGTGCGGGGCGGCGGAGGCAGGTCGTATTGCGACGGCCCCTGTCCGAACAGGTCGGGATACGCCTCGTCATTTTCGCGGGCGCAGTCGGCGACGTAGCGAATCAAAAGATCACGCACGACAGACGACAGGGGAACATGACGCTGGCGAGCGTAATTACGCGCAGCCGCTTTGATTCCGTTGTCAATTCTCAACGAAATCGTCGCCTTTCTTGGCCGGTGCGGGGCGGTCTTCATGCGGTCTGCCCTCCGTTGTCGTCTATCGCCTGCCATTCTGAGTATTCCCCATGGGCCGCCGACAGCAAGGGAAATGCTTGGGACGATTGAAGTTTCTTGGGGATCATAGAATGTGAATAACTGTGGATAACCGTTTCCCCACAGATCTTCTCCACAGTTTTCGTGGATAGCTCCGTGCATAAATCGAGAATGGAATCGTCCCCGCCCCGATGCCGCCGGGGTTCCGTATGTGTATAAGTTGGTTTGCTCAAAAAACAGGCAAGTGGGGGTATCAGGGGGGATGAGAGCCGCCCGCCCATCCCCGCCCGGCACGCGTGCGGCACCAGCCGCCCCGCCGGTGCCGGGCGGGGGGAGCTGTTTCAGCAGGAAGGGAAAGAAGCGGGCCGGTTCAGTCGGCGGAGACGGCGACGGTCACGTCCTGCCCTTCTTCCACCGCCAGATCCAGCAGCGGCAGGAAGCTGGACGGCTCCTGCGCCCCCGACAGGGCGTAGCGGTGGTTGAAGATGTAGCAGGGCACGGCCTGCAGCCCCAGTTGCCGGGCCAGGCGGTCGGCGGCGTGGACGCCCGCGGCCTCGGCATCGCCGGCCAGCAGGGTGCGCACCTCCGCCCCGTCCAGCCCCACGGCGGCGGCGGTGGCGGCCAGGGTGTCGCGGTCGCCGATGTCCAGCCCCTCGGCGAAATAGGCGTGGAACAGCGCCCGCACCATGGCGTCCTGCTGCCCCGACCGGGCGGCGATCAGCACCAGCCGGTGGGCGTCGAAGGTGTTGGGAATCCGCCGGATGCGGTCCAGGACCAGGGGTAGCCCGTCACGGGCGGCGGTTTCCTCGACCACCGCATGGATCTGGCGGGCCCGCTCCGCCCCGCCGAACTTGGTCACCAGATAGGCGCCGCGGTCCACCCCGCCGCGGGGCAGGTCGGGGTTGAGCTGGAACGGCTGCCACCGGGTCTGCACCCGCGCGGCGGCGATCAGGCGGGGGCGCTGGCCCATCGCGCGTTCCAGCCGGTGGGAACCGATGTAGCACCAGGGACAGACAAGATCGGCAAAGGTTTCGATCAGCATGCGTGCTACTATCCTCCATTCCCCGTGCCGGAGCAACGGGCAGCCGGCGCCGGCCGGCAATCCCCGGCGGCAGGCTGGCACAGGCTGAAGAAAGAATAGAGTGCAGGCAGGATGGCGATGGCTGATTCATCGGTGGACAGCAAGGTGCGCGAGGCGCTGACCGCGGCGAACGGCAGCCGGGCGGTGGCGCAGAAGATCCTGATCGCCATGGCGGTCAAGGATCCCCAGCTCTTGCTGGCGATGGCCCAGCCGTTCCTGCAGGCCATCGCCGCCGCCGCCATCGAACGGGTGCTGCGCCGCGCCCGCTCCGCCCCGCGGGCCGGGCGTGACGGGGCCGGCAGCGGCGCCCTGTCGCGTGAGGCGCTGGCGCGGGTGCTGGACCGCATGGGGCGCGACGACGACGAACCGTCCGCCGGCAAGCCCGGAACCCCCGCCCGTCCGGCCGCCGCCGCGTCCACCGCCGCCCCGGCGGTGAAGGCCGCCCCCCCCGGCGCATCGCACGAGAAATCCATGCTGGCGATTGCCAAGGCGTTCGCGGCCAAGAAGGTCCGCTGACCGTCCCGGCCGGGATCACGGGTGATCGGTTTAATCGAAGGCGGTGCGCTGGTTGGCCGGCTTGCGCACCGGCGGCGGGCTGGCCAGCGCACGGTCGCCGTTGCGGTAGGGGTCGGGGATGTGGTGGCATTCCACATCCGCCAGCGTGCGGTAGCAATAGACGTCGGAACGGTCCACCACCACCTTTTCCGGGCAATAATCCCCGGTTTCGCTGAACGACACGACCGAGCAGTCCTTGCCGGTCAAGCCCGACACCGCATGATCCACCAGCGTCTTGCGGGTGCTGGTCAGCGACACCCCGTCGGCCGCCGCCGTCCCCATCCCCACCATGGCCACAGGTGTGCACGCGCCCGCCAACGGCAGCAGGGCCAGCAGGACAAGACCGGAGCGGGACGGGCGCATGGGCATGATCCGAACAGGGGCCGACGGCATGGGATGGGCCTTGAGCGTCTTCATTGCACGGCCAAGAGCCTTAACAAGCCCTGAATCCACGGTCAGCGCAACAGCGTACAGATACGCCCGCGGCATTGCACCAGGACGAAGATCCCCTTTTCCTCGCCGCAGTCGATCTTGAAGACCGTCTGGGGTTCCCGTCCCGGAATGTAACGCATCACTTCCACTTTGGTGGGCGTACAGTTACCGGAACGTGCCGTTTCCTTCGCTTCCGCCTGGGCGGAGGAAACGGTCGCGGCCTCAGCCGGCTTATATAAGCTTAAGCTGAAAGCAATAATATAAAGAAGGCGGTTTCGTTTCATGTCCCGGCACAAAAAACAGCAGTGGATTTGCTCTTTGGCTGCAGCGTAGACCATTTTGTAAGAATTATGCCCGAAATTCATCCATTGCCGAAGGCTGGCGGATTCGATAGAAACGCTATCCATAAAAACAATATAAAACTTAATGTTTTTCGGCCAACCAAGCCCCCAACCAGATGCAAGGGAGCGGTGAAGGATGCGTCTCAACGAACCGATCACCAACCGTGAAGTGGAACTGCCGGACGGTGAAATGCTGGTGTCGCGCACCGACCCCGGTGGCCGCATCACCTTCGTCAACAAGGCGTTCGTCGATATCAGCGGCTTCTCGGAAGAGGAGTTGCTTGGCGCTCCCCACAATCTGGTCCGCCATCCCCACATGCCCAAGGAGGCGTTCGCCGACCTGTGGGCGACGGTCAAGCAGGGCCGCCCGTGGGAAGGGCTGGTGAAGAACCGCACCAAGACCGGCGATTTCTATTGGGTGCGGGCCAACGTCACCCCGGTGATCGAAGATGGGCGGATCACGGAATATATCTCGATCCGGTCCAAGCCGTCGCGCGCCCAGATCGCCGCCGCCGACCAGCTTTATGCCGCCGTCCGCAACGGTCAGGCCAAGGGGGTTATCATCCGCGAAGGGGCGGTGATCCACCCGGGTCTGGGTGAAAAGCTGAGCCGCTTCGGCCGCAGCATCGCCGGCCGGCTGACCATGGCCTTTGCGCTGATGATCGCGCTGATGATCGGCAGCACCTGGTTTGCCCTGTCGGGCATGGGCGGGACCGACGCCGCGCTGGAGGATGTGTTCGAGAACCACACGGTTCCCATGGGCCAGTTGGGCGAAATCCTGGATCGCATGCGCGACAATCTGCAGACCATGACCCTGCTGGTCATCGATCTGCGTGACGGGGCCGATGCCAAGGTGGTCGGCGACCGTGCGGCGACCGTGCGCCAGAACATCGCCGCCACCAGCCGTCTGTGGGATTCGCTCGCCGCCCGCCCGATGACGGCGGGGGAAAAGGCCATCGCCGACCGATTCGCCGCCGAGCGCAGCGCCTATGTCCGGGAAGGGCTGGAGCCGGGGCTTAATCTGGTCGCCGCGGGCAACGCCCTGGGGCTGGAAACCCTGTTCAACGGCACCATGCTGCCCCGCTTTGCCAAGGCCCAGGCGCTGACCCGCGACCTGCTGGCCGCCAAGCTGAAGGAAGCCGAGGCCGCCCGCCTTCGTGCCCACGATGCCTATGCCGCCCGTCGTCTGATCGCGCTGCTGGTGGTGACGGCCAGTGCCGCCGGTGCCGCCGTGCTGGGCTGGCTGCTGCTGGGCGCCATCCGCCGGCCGCTGGCCCGCGCCGAGGTGCATTTCGACGCCATTGCCCGCAACGATTACCTGCACGAGATCGAGGACGCCACCGTTCCCGAATTCCGCCGCATGAACACCCAGTTGCGCGCGCTGAAAGCCAAGCTGGGCTACAATGCCCAGGAGCGCGCCGAACGCGAGCGGCAGGCCGAGGCCGACCGCCGCCGCGCGCTGGAGGACATGGCCGGCACCGTGGAACGGGAAGCCGGGTCGGCGGTGGAGCAGGTGGCGCAGCGCACCAAGGCCATGGCCGACGACGCCGAATCCATGGCCGGCTCCGCCGACCGCGTGAGCCAGAACAGCCAGGGGGTGGCCGCCGCCGCCGACGAGGCGCTGGCCAACGCCCAGGCCGTCGCCAGCGCCACCGAGGAGTTGGCCGCGTCGATCCGCGAGATCGCCGCCCAGGTGTCCCACGCCGGCAGCGTCACCAAATCGGCGGTGACCGACAGCCAGGCGACCCAGAGCGCCATCCTGTCCTTGTCGGAGGAGGTGGCCAAGATCGGCGAGATCGCCAACCTGATCGGCGACATCGCCAGCCAGACCAACCTGTTGGCGCTGAACGCCACCATCGAGGCGGCCCGCGCGGGCGAGGCCGGCAAGGGATTCGCCGTGGTGGCGGGCGAGGTGAAGAACCTTGCCAACCAGACCGCCCGTTCGACCGAGGAAATCTCCCGCCAGATCGCCACCATTCAGGCGGCCACCCAGGGGGCGGTGTCGGCGGTGTCGGGCATCGGCCGGACCATCGCCACCATCGACGAGATTTCCACCGCCATCGCCGCGGCCATGGAAGAGCAGAGTGCCGCCACCCAGGAAATCAGCCGCAACGTGGTGGAAACCAGCTCCGCCGCCCGCGAGGTGGCCGACCTGATCGCCCGCGTCTCTCAGGACGCCCGCGAAACCGGGGAACAGGCCGGCAACGTGCGCATCAATTCCGACGAGGTGTCCCACAGCATCCAGGCGCTGCGGCAGGTGCTGGTGCGGGTGGTGCGCACCTCCACCAAGGAAGCCGACCGCCGCAAGCTGCCGCGCTATGCCGTGGATCTGGCCTGCACGGTGCGCGCACCGGAGATGGACGGCGTGGAGTGCCGGGTCATCGAACTGTCCGAAGGCGGGGCCACCATCGGCGAAGACCGCGCCGGCGGCATCCGGATGCTGGGGGAGGGCAGCCGTGGAACCATCATCATCCACGAGCTTGGCGCCGAATTGCGGTTCGAGGTCCGGGCCTCGCTGACGGGCCGGCTGCATGTGCGCTTCACCGAAATCCCGGCGTCGTTCCTGGCCGGGTTCCAGCGGCTGACCATGCGGCTGGCGCCGCAGCAGCCCCCGGCCGCGTGAGCGGCCGTTCGGGAGCCGCCGCCCCGGTCACGGGCTGATGCCTCAGGGGCCGATGAGGGAGTCTTCGCGGCAGAATGTGACCCCCACCGCCGCCATCTGGCGGCGGGCCGCGTCCAGCGAGCCGTCCAGATCGATGGCGCGGCACCCGTCCTCGACCACCACCGTGGCGAAGCCAGAGCGGACGGCATCGTCTGCGGAAAAGGCGACGCAGTAATCCGTCGCCAGCCCGGCCAGGAACACCCGCGTGATGCCCCGGTCGCGCAGAAGGCCGGCAAGGCCGGTGGTGGTGGTGCGGTCGTTCTCGGCAAAGGCGGAATAGCTGTCGATGGCCCGGTGAAAGCCCTTGCGCACCAGCAGATGAGCGGCATCGGTGTCGAGATCGGGGTGAAAGCCCGCCCCCGCGGTGCCCTGGACGCAATGGTCGGGCCACAGCACCTGAGGGCCGTACGACAGCGTGACGGTGGAAAACAGGGCGGCACCGGGATGGGCGCTGGCGAAGGAACGGTGGTCCGCCGGGTGCCAGTCCTGGGTCAGCACCACCGTGGAGAACCGCCGCGCCAGCCGGTTGGCGACCGGCACCACCGCGTCCCCGCCGGGCACCGCCAACGCCCCGCCGGGACAGAAATCGTTCTGGATGTCGATCAGAATCAGGGCATCGGTGGCGCAAAGGACGTGCGCGGTCATGGCGTTCCCCTGCCGGAAGGCGGAAATGGTAGTAGGTCATACAAATTGTACGGGTTTTGCCGGTCCCGTTCCAGGGCCGGGTGTTGGAGAGAGAGGGAGAGGGCGCATGGACGGCCGTTTGCCGACCGGGCTGTGGGTGATGGCGCACGTGCGCGCCGCCGACGTCCAGGGGGTGCCGATGACCGTGGCGCGCAAGGGTGATGCCGGGCGCGGCACGGTGCTGCTGAAGATCAACCGTCTGAACGGGCTGTTCGACATCCTGGTCCAGACCCGGCGGGACGAGGAACTGGTGTGGTCCCGCCCCTTGGGGCCGGACCCCATGGACGAAGGGAGTGCCGACATCTACATCGCCCGTCAGGTCAAATACGACCCCGACCTGTGGGTGGTCGAGGTGGAGGACCGCCAGGGCCGCCCATGGTTCGACGGCCGGGTGGTGTGACGCTTTCAAACCCACCCATTATTGATTTGTGTCAATTTGAAGATATCAATCTTAATGCTATGCCGGACGACACGGACGCCGCGGCCTTTTCCGGGGCCGCGGGTCTTTGGGGAAAGGGACGGGCGATGGACGAGTTGGAAGGCTGGAACGACCGCTGGTCGGTGGGCATCGACGGCATCGACGAAGAGCACCGCTATTTCATCCACCTTCTCGACCAGTTCAACGACGACGGCAACGGCGGCCTGTCGGGCCAGCGGCTGCGGGACATGGCCGCGGAACTGCTGACCTACACCGAAGAGCATTTCACCAACGAAGAAAAGGTGATGGAAGCCGCCGGCTATCCGCTCTACGACGATCACAGGTACCAGCACGATCTGGCGGAGGACGAGATCCGCCACACCATGAACACCCCCATGCCGGAAGCGGAATTCCGCGCCTTTCTGGGCCGGTTCATGCTGAACTGGCTGGTTCTGCACATCCAGTCATCGGACCAGAAACTGTCCGCGTGGCTGCGGGAGAACGGGGTGGAATACCAGCGCCTGTTCGACGGCATCATCTCCCACCGCGATTGGATGAAACTGCGCCGCGACACCGATTCTCTCCTGACTCCGGCCGCAGAATAAACCGGGGGTGCAGGGGCATTCTGCCCCTGCCGGGGAGCGTCGAGGGGAAGCCCCCCTCGACAACCCACCCCCTGATTACGCCGCCGTCCCGCCGATGGTCAGCCCGTCCAGCAGCAGCGTCGGCTGTCCCACGCCGACCGGCACGCCCTGACCATCCTTGCCGCAGGTGCCGACGCCGGGGTCCAGCTGCGAATCATTGCCGACCATGCGCACGCGGGTCAGCGAATCCGGCCCGTTGCCGATCAGGGTCGCGCCCTTCAGCGATGCACCGATCTTGCCGTTCTCGATCAGATAGGCTTCCGACGCCGAGAACACGAACTTGCCGGAGGTGATGTCCACCTGACCGCCGCCGAAGTTCTTGGCATAAATGCCGTTCTTGACCGAGGCGATGATCTCTTCGGGCGAATGCGGGCCGTTGCGCATCACCGTGTTGGTCATGCGCGGCAGCGGGTGATAGGCGAAGCTCTGCCGCCGGCCGTTGCCGGTGGGGCGCGCGCCCATCAGCCGGGCGTTCATGCGGTCCTGCATGAAGCCCACCAGCACCCCGTCTTCGATCAGGGTGGTGCACTGGGACGGCGTGCCCTCGTCATCCACGCTGATGGAGCCGCGGGCGTTTTCGATGGTGCCGTCGTCCACCACGGTGACGCCCGGTGCCGCGATGCGCTGCCCCAGCAGCCCGGCGAAGGCCGAGGTCTTCTTGCGGTTGAAATCGCCCTCCAGCCCATGGCCGATGGCTTCGTGCAGCAGGATGCCGGGCCAGCCGGGGCCGAGCACCACGGTCATTTCCCCCGCCGGGGCCGGGATCGAGTCGAGGTTCACCAGCGCCTGCCGCAACGCTTCGTCCACGAAGGAGCGCCAGGTGGATTCCTGCATGTACTGACCATAGGCGACGCGGCCGCCGCCGCCGTGGGCGCCGGTTTCCATGCGGTCGCCGTCGGCCACCACCACCGACACGCTGAGCCGCACCAGCGGGCGCAGGTCGGCCACCCGCACCCCGTCGCCGCGCAGGATCTGCACCGCCTGCCATTCGCCGCTGATGGAGCAGCTCACCTGCCGCACGCGGGGGTCCTTGCCGCGGGCGTAGGCATCGATGGCGGCCAGAAGCTGGACCTTCTCCTCGAACGGTACCAGGGCCAGGGGGTTGTCGGGGGTGTAGAGGGCGCGGTTGGTGCCCTGCGGCGCCTCGGCCACCGTGCCGGAATGGCCGGCGCTGACCGCCCGCACGGTGGAGGAGGCGCGGCGGATGGCGTCTTCCGACAGGGTGGAGGCGTGGGCGTAGCCCGTCGCCTCGCCGGCGATGGCGCGCAGGCCGAAGCCCTGGGTGGTGTCGAAGCTGGCCGACTTCAGCTTCCCGTCGTCCCAGCCCAGGCTCTCCGACTGGGCGTATTCCAGATAGAGTTCGCCATCGTCGGCGGCGCCGAGCGCCTCGGCGACGATGCCCTCCACGCGGGCGCGGTCCAGCCCGGCGCGGTTGAAAAACAGATCATCGGTGACGGCAAGCGCGCTCATGGACACTCCGGGAATCGGGTCCGGGCGGCCAGCGGCCGTCCCGGACGAAAGAACGAGACGATCCCGCGCTGCGGCATCTCGCGCCCGGCGCCGGGATGTGGTTTATGTGTGCTGTGCTTAGTGTGGCAACGGCGGGCCGGTCCGGCAAGGCCGCCGGTGTGCCGGACCGTGCGAATCACCCCGTTTCATCCTTTCGGCTTGAGCGACCGTCCATGATTGCTGTGACCGACGAATCCCCGGCCACCCCCATTTCGGGGCTGGCCGACCGCCCGCTGAAGGATCACCCCCTGCGCGTGGCGCTGACCAACGAGGTGCACGCCCGCCCGTCGGAATATCTGGACGCCCCCATCCGCGCCAGCGTGCTGGCCATGCTGTCGGGCGAAGGGGCGGCGGACGAGGAGCGGGCGCATCTGGAACGGCTGTGCCAATGGGCCGGCGCGCCCAAGCCGTCACGCACCGCCACCCATTACAGCGGCTCCTTCGGCAGTTTCCGCCTGAAGTGGGAGCGGCACACCGAATTCTCCACCTACACCATCTTCCGCCCCGGCCGTTCCGAGGAGATGTTCGCCGAACCGGCGCTGGACGCCCTGCCGCCCGACTGGCTGGAGGGGTTGCCGGGCCAGATGATGGTCGGCGTGCATGTGGTGCTGCGGGAATCCTGTCTGGCGGAACCCGACGCCGGGCAACTGGCGGCGGTGTTCGGGTCCGATTCCTATGCCGGGAACAAGGTGGCCGGCGGGACGGCCACCGCCTGGACCGATTTCCGCATCCACGGCGACGGGTTCAGCCGCATCCTGATCCAGAACCATTCCATGAGTCCCTGGCAGGCCGGGCGCTATGTCCAGCGGCTGATGGAGATCGAGATCTACCGCGTCATGGCGCTGCTGGCCCTGCCGGTGACGCGGCAGGTGCTGCCGCGCATCGGCGCCATCGAAACCGAACTGGCCGCCCTGACCGCCCACACCACCGACCTGCAGGGGCTGGAGGATGAACGCGAGGTGCTGGACCGGCTGACCCGCCTGTCGGCCCAGACCGAACAGATCGCCGCCGAAACCTCCTACCGCTTCGGGGCGGCGCGGGCCTATTTCGGCATCGTCGAACGCCGCATCGGCGAGCTGCGCAGCGTGCGCATCGAGGGGCTGCAGACGGTGGGTGAGTTCATGGAGCGCCGGCTCACCCCCGCATCGCGCACCTGCGACGCGGTGCAGGCGCGGGTGGAGGCGCTGTCCCAGCGTCTGGCCCGCGCGTCCAACCTGCTGCGCACCCGCGTGGAAATCGCGGTGGAGGGGCAGAACGCCCAGCTTCTGAAATCCATGGACCACCGGGCTGAGGTGCAGTTGCGCCTGCAGGAAACGGTGGAGGGGCTGTCGGTGGTCGCCATCAGCTATTACCTGATCGGCATCGTCGGCTATGCCGCCAAATCCATGAAGGGCTTCGGGCTGAAGGTCGATCCCGACCTCATCATCGGGCTGATGATCCCGGTGGTGCTGCTGTTCGTGTGGAACGGGGTGCGGCGGATCCGCAAGGTTCTGGCCAGCGACCACTGAGGCCGCCCGGCCCGCGGCAAATCCGACATGCGGCAATATGCCGCATGTCGGCTATACTTTGACCACTAAACAAATTACCGCGCAAAATTGAAAGAAATCCGTCTCTCTTCCGTCACGGACGCAATATGTGTGCAGGCTTTGACTTATCATTATCGTTTTTACCCCTATAATTAATATCTCGTTACCATTTATGTCCGGATTGTCGCGGTTTCTGCATTGACCTGCCCGTGGTGCGGTGCATCATGCGCCCCCGTATGGGCCGGGGCGGTCCCGGTTGGGGAAATGCGGGCACAAAATGGCGGCACTGAAGAATTTGAGCATCGCGCACCGGCTGTACGGCGTGGTCGCGGTGCTGCTGTTGGGCATGGTGGTGGTGGCCGGCTTCGTGATGGTGGACCAGCGCGACACCATCGTCGCGCAGCACCGCAAGCAGGCGCGGGAAATGGTCAACGCCTCCCTGTCCATCATCAAGGGCTTTCACGACCGCGCCCTGCGCGGCGAGATGAGCGAGGATGCGGCCAGGCGGGAAGCCTTCACCGCCCTCAAGGGGCTGCGCTACGACAAGGTTCAGTACATCTGGATCAACAGCATGGACGGCATCATGCTGATGCACCCGTCGCTGGAGGGCAAGGCGCTGAAGGATGTGCGCGACGCCCGCGGCGCCCCGATCTTCGTCGATATGATCGAGGTGCTGAAGACCCGCGACAGCACCGCCTATGATTACTGGTGGAAGCCGTCCGCCGACGCCGCCCCGGAACAGAAGATTTCCGCCGTCGCCGTCTATCGCCCCTGGGGGCTGGTGGTCGGCACCGGCATGTTCCTGACCGACGCGGAAAAGGATTTCTACGCCGGTGTCTGGCGGCTGGTGGGAATCACCGCGGCCATTGCCGCCGCCGCCCTGGTGATGGCGGTGGCGGTGGCCCGCGGCATCGTCGGCACCCTGAAACAGATCACCACCACCACCACCGCCATCGCGCAAGGGGCGGCGGACGTGCCGGTGCCCTTCACCGAGTGCCGCGACGAGATCGGCGCCATGGCCCGCGCGCTGCGCACCTTCAGCGACGTGTTCGCCGCCGACCGCCGCCGGGCGGAGGAGGAGCACGCCCGCGTCCTGGCCGAAGAGCAGCGCCACACCACCATCGCCAACCTGTCGGAAGCCTTCGACCGGCGCATGGGCGAGGTGGTGGGGGTGCTGGGCCGTGCGGCCGGGGCGGTGCAGAGCAGCGCGCAAACCCTGTCGCGCACCGCCGACACCACCACCGACCGTTCGGCGGCGGTGGGGGCGGCGGCCCATCAGGCGTCCGCCAACGTGCAGATGGTCGCCACCGCGGCGGAGGAGTTGCACGCCTCGGTCGGCGAGATCAACCGCCAGATCGAGGAATCGAGCCGCATCACCGAACAGGCCGAACGGGAAGCCGCCACCACCACCACCACCGTCGCCGGCCTGTCCGACGCCGCCCAGAAGATCGGGGAGGTGGTGGTGCTCATCAACTCCATCGCCAGCCAGACCAACCTTCTGGCGCTGAATGCCACCATCGAGGCGGCCCGCGCCGGGGAAGCCGGCAAGGGCTTTGCCGTGGTGGCGTCGGAGGTGAAGAATCTGGCCAACCAGACCGCCAAGGCCACCGAGGAAATCCAGGCCCAGGTGCAGCAGATGCAGGCGGTCACCGGCGATTCGGTGCAGGCCATCGAACGCATCGCCACCACCATCGCCCAGATGGGCGACGTGACCCGTTCCATCGCCGCGGCGGTGGAACAGCAGAACGACGCCACCCTCGGCATCGCCCGCAACGTGGCCGAGGCCGCGACCGGGGCGAAGCAGGTGGCCGTCAACATTGAGAGCGTGCGCGACGCCGCCCGCCAGACCAGCGGTGTGGCCGGCGAAGCCCTGAGCACCGCCGCCACCCTGACCCAGCAGGCCGACACCCTGCGCGCCGAGGTGGAACGCTACATCCGCGAGGTGCGGACGGCGTAACCCGCCCGGGGGGTATCACCCGCGGGAACGCTCCCCCCGCCGGCCGGTTGAATGGAAAGAGATCCGTTCGACCAGCCCAAGGGGGAGTTCCCATGCCCGTATCCACCCGTTTCCGTCTGGCGGTTCTGATCTACGGCATGACCAACGCCGTGATCTTCGGCATCGGCGCCATTCTGGTTCTGGGCGTGCCCGCCCTGTCGCAATGGGCCATCCAGTTGATGCCGGTTGTGGTGGCGCTGAGCCTGATCCTCGCCGCCCCCATCGCCTGGTTCCTCGCCCCCCGTCTGCGTCTGCGCTTCTGGCGCGCCAGGGAAGCCCGCGACCGGCGGGAGGAAGCCGCCCTTCACCACGGCCACGGGGCGCGGTGAGATTCCCCTCTCCCCGGTGGGGCGAGGGGCGGCTGTCGGTCTGACTTTGTAGCCCTGGGATGTTGCGGCACGGCTTGATTCCGGCGGGCGTTCTGGTCCACCTCTAGGGGCCGCATTCCCAGAGGGCCGCCATGCCGCACGCCTCCTTCGTCCATCTGCGCGTCCATTCCGCCTATTCGCTCTCCGAGGGGGCGATCAAGGTCAAGGAACTGGTCAAGCTGTGCGTCAAGAAGGGGATGCCGGCGGTGGCGATCACCGACACCGGCAACCTGTTCGGCGCCCTGGAATTCGCGCTGGGCGCGGCGGGGGAGGGGGTGCAGCCGATCCTCGGCACCGTTCTCGGCATCACCCGCCCCGGCCCGGCCCCGGCATCCCGCGGGGTGCCGGGCAAGGCCGCCAACAGCCCCGACCCGCTGGTGCTGCTGTGCCAGTCGGCGGCCGGCTACGCCAACCTGATGAAGCTGGTGTCGAAGGCCTTTCTCGACTCCGACCCTTTGTCGGGGCCGCAGGTGCCGCTGTCGGCGCTGGAGGGGCACACCGACGGCCTGATCGCGCTGACCGGCGGGCCGCAGGGCAGCGTCGGGCGGCTTTTGTCCGAGGGGCAGAAGGATGCGGCGGTGGAGGTGCTCCAGCGCCTCAAGACCCTGTTCCCCGACCGGCTCTACATCGAACTCCAGCGCCACGGCGGCGCCTTCGCGGCGATCGAGGATGTGGTGGAACCGGCGCTGGTGGATCTGGCCTATGACCACGATCTGCCGCTGGTGGCGACCAACGACTGCTATTTCGCCACCCCCGACATGTACGAGGCCCATGACGCCCTGCTGTGCATCGCCGAGGGCGCCTATATCAGCCAGGACGACCGCCGCCGCCTGACGCCCGACCATTGCTTCAAGTCGGCCGACGAGATGCGCGCCCTGTTCGCCGACCTGCCGGAGGCGGTGGACAACACGCTGGTCATCGCCCAACGCTGCTCGTTCCTGCTGAAACCCATCAAGCCGATCCTGCCCGCCTTCCCCACCGATGAAGGGCGGACGGAGGACGATGAATTGCGCGCCCAGGCCCGCGCCGGGCTGGAGATGCGGCTGGAAAAGGCCGTCTATACCCCCGACATGACGCCGGAACAGCGGGCGGAGACGCGCAAGACCTATTTCGACCGGCTGGAATTCGAGCTGGACGTCATCGTCAAGATGAAGTTCCCCGGCTATTTCCTGATCGTGTCCGACTTCATCAAATGGGCCAAGGCGCACGACATCCCGGTGGGGCCGGGCCGCGGGTCGGGGGCCGGGTCGGTGGTGGCGTGGGCGCTGACCATCACCGATCTCGATCCCCTGCGCTTCGGGCTGCTGTTCGAGCGGTTCCTGAATCCTGAGCGCGTGTCCATGCCCGACTTCGACGTGGACTTCTGCCAGGACCGCCGCGAAGAGGTGATCCGCTACGTCCAGGACAAATACGGTTACGACCGGGTGGCGCAGATCATCACCTTCGGTAAGCTGCAGGCCCGCGCCGTGCTGCGCGACGTGGGGCGCGTGCTCCAGATGCCCTATGGGCAGGTGGATCGGATCTGCAAGCTGGTGCCCAACAACCCGGCCAACCCCGTCACCCTGCAGCAGGCGCTGGACAGCGAGGAGTTGCTGCGCCAGGCTCGTGACGAGGACGAGACGGTCGCCCGCCTGATCTCCATCGCCATGAAGCTGGAAGGGCTGTACCGCCACGCCTCCACCCACGCGGCGGGCGTGGTGATCGGCGACCGGCCGCTGGACCAGCTTGTCCCGCTCTACCGCGACCCGCGGTCGGACATGCCGGTCACCCAGTTCAACATGAAATATGTGGAACAGGCGGGGCTGGTGAAGTTCGACTTCCTGGGGCTGAAGACGCTGACCGTGCTGCAGACCGCGGTCAACCTGATCCCCGGCAAGCCCGATCTGACGGCCATCCCGCTGGACGACGAGAAGAGCTATCAGATCCTTGGCCGGGCGGAATCGACCGGCGTGTTCCAGTTGGAAAGTTCGGGCATGCGCGACGTGCTGCGCCGGCTGAAACCCAACCGGCTGGAGGACATCATCGCGCTGGTGTCGCTGTACCGCCCCGGCCCGATGGACAACATCCCCAAATACATCCGCGTGAAGAACGGGGAGGAGCCGGCCGATTACATGCACCCCTCGCTGGAAGGGATCCTCAAGGAAACCTTCGGCATCATGATCTACCAGGAACAGGTGATGCAGATCGCCCAGGTGCTGTCCGGCTACACGCTGGGCGGTGCCGACCTGCTGCGCCGCGCCATGGGCAAGAAGATCAAGGAGGAGATGGACGCCCAGCGGGCCATCTTCGTCAAGGGGGCGGAGGGCCGGCAGGTGCCGGGGGAACAGGCGTCGCTGATCTTCGATCAGGTGATGAAGTTCGCCGGCTACGGTTTCAACAAATCCCACGCCGCGGCGTACGCGCTGGTCGCCTATCAGACGGCGTGGGTGAAGGCCAACCACCCGGTGGAGTTCATGGCGGCGTCGATGACGCTCGACCTCGGCAACACCGACAAGCTGAACGTCTTCCGTCAGGAGTTGTCGCGGCTGAAGGTGCGGCTGCTGACCCCCGACGTGAACCGATCCGACGCCATCTTCGCCGTGGAAACCTTGCCCGGCGGGGACAAGGCCATCCGCTACGCGCTGGCCGCGGTCAAGGGGGTCGGGCTGCCGGCCATGAAGGCGGTGGTGGAGGAGCGGCGGAAGAACGGCCCCTATAAGAGTCTGTTCGATTTCGCCCGCCGGCTGGATTTGAAGACCATCAACAAGCGGCAGTTGGAAAATCTGGCCTGCGCCGGGGCGTTCGACGGGCTGAACCCCAACCGCGCCCAGGTGCACGCGGCCCTGGAAACCCTGCTGCGCTACGCCCACGCCGAAGCGGCGGAGCGGGAAAGCGGCATCGGCAACCTGTTCGGCGGTGGGGCCGGCGGCGGGCTGACCGAACCCGCCCTGCCCGATGTGCCGGAATGGGAACCGCTGGAAAAGCTCAAACACGAATTCCAGTCCATCGGCTTCTACCTGTCGGCCCATCCGCTGGACGCCTTTTCCGGCCCCTTGGGGCGGATGAAGGTGGTGCGGTCGGCCGATCTGGCCCAGGCGATGGCGCGGGGCGGCTCCACCCGCTACCGCATGGCCGGGATCGTGGTCAGCCGCAAGGAAAAGACCGCCAAGTCCGGCAACCGCTTCGCCTTCGTCGAGCTGTCCGACGCCTCGGGCGGGTTCGAGGTGACGTGCTTTTCCGAAGTGCTGTCGTCCAACCGCGACCTGCTGGAGGCCGGGCGCCCGGTGATGATGACCGTGGACGCCCAGATGAACGGCGAGGACATCCGCCTGACCTGTCAGGAGGTCAAGCCGCTGGACGAGGCGGTGTCGTCGGTGTCCGACGGGCTGCGGGTGGTGGTGCGCGACGCCCGCCCGCTGGAACCGCTGAAGGGGATGCTGGACCGGCTGGGCCGCGGGCGCGGCAAGCTGCACGTGCTGGTGGAGATCGACCCGCTGCAGGAGGTGGAGATCCAGCTTCCCGGCGCCTTCGCCATCACCCCCCAAAGCCGCGCGGCGCTGAAGGCGCTGCCCGGCGTGGTGGAGGTGGCGGATATCTGATGCCGATGCGTGACACCCCGCGCGCGGACATCATGGACCCGCTGCCCCAACAGATCCTGCCCGTCGATGAGCGTCAGGCCGACCTGACCCGCCGGATCCTGGCCGGGGCGGTGCCGGCGATCGAACGCTGCCTGTACGCCCTGCGCGCGGCGACCGACGCCGATCTGGCCCCCCGCCTGCCCCCGGCGGCGGCGGGGCAGGCCTATCCCTATGGCCGTTGCCAGGAGATCACCGCCGACGTGATGGCACGGCTGCGCAACCGCCTGCGCGCCCCGGCCAGCGACGGGGAACGGGCGCTGCGTGATTTCGTGCTTCAGGGCGGGGTGGTGCGGCCGGTGTGGGGTGTGCTGCGCGGGCAGTATTTCCAGAACGCCATCCAGGCCGGCGGCCTTTATATGGATGTGTCCAACGACACGGTGGTGGTGACCAAGCCCAAGGTCGAAATCCTTCCCATCGCCGAATCGGGGCTGGAGAACGTCCGCGATCTGGCGCATTTCCGCACCACGGCGGAACGCTATTGGAAAGCGTCGGTCTATGCCAACACGCTGGTGCCGTCGCTGGCCCCGCTGCTGCCGGTGGTCACGTCCAGCCCCGGCCGGCTGCTGCCGGGGCTGCAGTCGGCGTGCGATTACATGATCGCGCTGATGACCCGCGACGCTTTCGCCCAGGCGGAAGCGTGGGTATCCGACGGCCCGTCTCCGCCGCCGGACGTGGCCGCGGCGGTGCTGGCCCATGTTCCCATCGACCTGCACCCGCTGACCGGCGACGGCCGCGCCGAAGCGGTGGCCGCCTGCCGCCGCGCCCGCGCCTGCGGCTGTCACCGGGATCCCGGCTGGCGGGATGTGCGGGTGATGGAGTATCTGCGCATCGACGCCCGCCTGTCCCCCGACCTGTGATGTGTGGGAGGCCGGACCGGATGCCCGCGCTGGGCTTGAAGGGGGAGACGGAATCCCTGCGGGATCAGGGGTAACTGTGGACTGTACTCGCGCAAGCGAGTTGCTGTGGGTTCATCCCTGCTGGAGCGGAGGCAACTCAGCGGGACCGTCGGAAAAGTTCGTGCGGGGGGGGCATCCCTGCGGGAGCACTACGCTATGCACACATTACGCAACACATTGATAAAAAAATAATTTTTTATCGTCATCCCAGCGAAGGCTGGGATCCAGAAAGTGTTTCCAGGGCCAAAACCTTGGAGATTCATATCGCCGCTGAACGTGGCTCTCGCCTGGCTTCCCGCTTCCGCGGGAATGACGATGAAATAAAATGTTTTATATCAATGAATTAGAGATCTGTGCATAGCGTAGGGGGCAACGCAACCTGAACTTTACCGACAGAGGCTATTTGAGAGGGTTCATCCCTGCGGGTGCAGGGGCAACACTGGAGCGCCTTTGGGACCGACCCTCGCGGAGGGTTCATCCCTGCGGGTGCAGGGGCAACATTTTAGCACAACGGATATGGCGCCGTCACGGGGGTTCATCCCTGCGGGTGCAGGGGCAACCTGAGGAGGATCAGCGCATCTTGAATGCCCGTGGGTTCATCCCTGCGGGTGCAGGGGCAACCGTACGTCTAATCCTTTGATGGAACGAGAATTTTTTCAAAAAGTCTTTCCATGTTCTTTTCTTAGTCTTCTTAAATTGAACTATTGATTCTGTTTTTCAGTCCAGAACCTGGATGGGGAGGTTGATTTCCAATAATCTGATGCAGACATAAAGCTCGATGTCTGTGGGGTTACTCGGCGGGATCTGTGCTCACGATGTCCAAGAGCCGGGCCGAACGGCCGCTGCCGGGGATCATACCCGTTTCCACCATGACGGGGAAGATCAGCCGCCTCCCTCCCATCACGGAAATCGCCCAAAGGCGCTTCAAGCTTTTCCATGCCCGCTTCCCCCCTGCCACGGATGGCAGAGAGAGTGTGTAAGCGTCTCAAAAATCGATTGAATTTTATCAAATAAAGGCGCGACACAAAGGCGCGATGTTGCTTCGGCCACAACTTAAGCAATCATTAATCGCTTCTGTCGTCTAATTGATCGGCAATGAGAATGAATATCCCTTGATATCAGTCAATATTTGTATCCAGTCTATGGGGTATCACGAGAGGCATAATGAGGCCTCTGGCACGATATAGTCTCATGAAAGCGCGTTAATGTGCGTTAACTCATGATGAAGTCTTATTGATTAATGAATTTTAACGAAAAAGAGCGGCCTGGAACCCGGCGTATCTGCGAACGCCGGGGCCGGTTTGGGAAGCCTTGCCCGCATCCAGGACGCAAGAGCAGCCGAGGATAAGGCCATGCGGTCACGGCGTTACACCGATGCCATCTCGCCCATTCTGGAACAGGTGCTGTACGGCGGTTCCAGCGTGTCCATGAATCTGCTGACGCTGACGGCCGTTCTGCCCGCCGACGCCCACCTGTTCCAGGCCCAGGGGCTGAACCGCATCATCCTGTTCAAATACCCCAATTTCGACGCCAGCCAGGGCGACGAGGATGATGTCTTCGGCGGTGACTTCTGGAGCGGCGATGCCCCCGGGGAACGCCCGGTGGAAACCGGCATCTATATTCCCAACGACGCGCGGGAGTGGGAGGCCGGCGGCCATGCCATCTATCTGCGCGCGCGCAACAGCGGCACCCTGCTGGAGGAGTATTTCGGCACCGAGGCGGTGGACCGCGATTCCCCCCACAGTGATTTCGCCCTGCTGCAACTGATCGACGACATCCCCTCGCTCGACGCCTTTCTGCTGAAAACCTGTTTCGAGGCCAAGAAGATCCCCGTGGACAACCGCTATTAGCAGATCGACGAGGACGAGGAATACCAGCTTCGCCTGCTGATCCGTCACCGGGTGGAGCCGATCGTCCACAAGGCCCTGAACCATGGCCGCCGCGCCCCCGTCATCGAACGGTTCCTGGAAGCCATCTGGAATCCCGAGATGGAAGAGGCCGGGCATTTCGTGTCCGCCTTCGGCATCGACCGCGGCGAGGCCGATATGATCTTCAGCGCCTGGAAGGGGGTCACCTATTATGAATACCAGTTGCGCCGCATCGCCCCGCGGGTGCGCACCATCATCGCCTGGCTGAAATCGCGCCAGTGCATCCCCTTCGATCTGAAAATGCACCGCCCCCACGATGAACAGCTTTTGATGCACATCGAACGGGTGGGGCGGCTGATGGACGCCACCCTTTTGGACATCCGCCGCGTGCTGACCGAGTACGAACAGGGCTTCCACGCCCTGATGGCCGGTCATCCCGCGCTGTTCCGCGACTTTCTGCGCAACATCCGCTCGCGCTATTGGCTGCTGGGGTATTGTGTGTCAGCCTTGACCAGCGTGGCCCATGTGGACAGCCGCTGCATGAAGAACAATCCCGCCCGCCATGTGCCCTTCGAAACCCTGAAGCGCCTGTTGCGCCAGTTCGAAGTCGCGCTCGACCGCCGGCGGGAACAGCGGGCGGATCTGTGACGGCACCCCTCCCAACAACACTTATCTCTTGTTAAAAGCAGCGGGACCTGTAAAAATTCTACGGCTGCGGCGAAAAGAGGGCTTTCACTCCACCGACAAGACAGTTATTCTCTGCCGAACAGATGGGATTATCATAATAATAAATCTAGTGGGAAGATAGGCAAATGGCGGTTTTCCGCGGGGAGTGATCCATGCTGTTTCGGTCTCGCTTTCTTGTTCTGGCGGCTGGTCTGGCGTTCTTCGGCTTTGCTGCCGCCCGTGCCGCGGGCAGCGACACGCTGCTCAACGTCTCTTATGATCCGACGCGCGAACTTTATGTGGAGTTCAACAAAAGCTTCGCCAACGAGTGGAAATCATCGGCCGGCAGCACTGTCACGGTGCGCCAGTCCCACGGCGGTTCGGGCAAGCAGGCGCGCTCGGTCATCGACGGTCTGGAGGCCGATGTGGTGACCCTGGCGCTGGCCTATGACATCGACGCCATCGCCGACGCCGGCCTGCTGGCCAAGGACTGGCAGAAGCGTCTGCCGGAAAACGCCTCGCCCTACACCTCGACCATCGTCTTCCTGGTGCGCAAGGGCAACCCCAAGGGCATCAAGGACTGGGACGATCTGGTGAAGCCGGGCGTCCAGGTGATCACCCCCAACCCCAAGACCTCGGGCGGCGCCCGCTGGAACTACCTCGCCGCCTGGGCCTATGCCCTGGAAAAGAACGGCGGCAACGAGGACAAGGCCCGGGAATTCGTCACCGCCCTGTTCAAGAATGTGCCGGTGCTGGACAGCGGTGCGCGCGGCTCCACCATCACCTTCACCCAGCGGCAGTTGGGCGATGTGCTGCTGGCGTGGGAGAACGAGGCGTTCCTGTCGGTGCAGGAACTGGGGGCGGACAAGCTGGAAATCGTGGTTCCCAGCCTGTCGATCCTGGCCGAACCGCCGGTGGCGGTGGTGGATTCGGTGGTGGACCGCAAGGGCACCCGCAAGCTGGCGGAAGCCTATCTGCAGTTCCTCTACACCCGCGAAGGGCAGGAGATCGCCGCCCGGAACTTCTACCGCCCGCGCAACGCCGAGGTGGCGAAGGCCTATGCCGCCCGCTTCCCCGAGGTGCGGCTGGTGACCATCGACGGCGCCTTCGGCGGCTGGCGCACGGCCCAGGCCAAGCATTTCGCCGACGGCGCGGTGTTTGACCAGATCACGCAAGGGAAGAAGTAAGCATGACGGGGGCCGTCGGTTGGCAGATACGGCGGCCCAGCGTCTTGCCCGGTTTCGGGCTGACGCTGGGTATCACGCTGACGTGGTTGAGCCTGATCGTGCTGGTGCCGCTGGCCGCACTGGCGGTCAAGGCCACGGGGCTGGGCTGGTCCGGCTTCTGGTCGGTGGCATCCGATGCGCGGGTGCTGGCGGCCTTCCGCGTCAGCTTCGGCCTGTCGCTGGCGGCGGCGGCGGTCAACGCCGTGTTCGGGTTGCTGGTGGCGTGGGTGCTGGTGCGTTACCGTTTTCCCGCCAAGCGGCTGGTGGACGCGCTGATCGACCTGCCGTTCGCCCTGCCCACGGCGGTGGCGGGTATTGCGCTGACCGCGCTGTACGCCCCCAACGGCTGGGTCGGGCAGCCGCTGCTGGACTGGTTGGGGGTGCGGGTCGCCTTCTCCCCCATCGGCATCGCGGTGGCGCTGATCTTCGTCGGCTTGCCGTTTGTGGTGCGCACGGTGGAGCCGGTGCTCCAGGAGATGCCGCCGGAGGAGGAGGAGGCCGCGGCCTGCCTCGGCGCCTCACGCTTCCAGACCATCCGTTATGTGGTGCTGCCGTCGATCTTTCCGGCGCTGATGACCGGCTTCGCCCTGGCCTTTGCCCGTGGGGTGGGGGAATACGGGTCGGTGATCTTCATCGCCGGCAACATGCCGGGGCTGACCGAAATCGTGCCGCTGCTGATCGTCATCAAGCTGGAACAGTATGATTATGCCGGGGCCGCGGCGGTGGGAACGCTGATGCTGCTGGCGTCGTTCGTCCTGCTGCTGATCTTGAACCTGCTGCAATCGTGGATGAGGGCGCGCCATGTCCGCTGAAGAAAAGGCGTCCGTTGCACAGGATTCCGTCGCCGCCCCGGTGGTGGTGCGGGTGCGCCGGCCGGCGCTGGCGGAATCGCGGTGGGTGCGGCGGCTGCTGATCGCGGCGGCGCTGGTGTTCCTGGCGCTGTTCCTGCTGCTGCCGCTGGTCGCGGTGTTCGTCCAGGCGTTCCAGAAGGGTTTCGCCGCCTATTGGGAGGCGCTGGTGGAGCCGGACGCGGTGGCGGCCATCCGCCTGACGCTGCTGGTGGCGGCCATTGCGGTGCCGCTCAATCTGGTGTTCGGCGTGGCGGCGTCGTGGTGCATCGCCAAGTTCGATTTCCGCGGCAAGCACCTGCTGACCACGCTGATCGACCTGCCGTTTTCGGTGTCGCCGGTGATTTCGGGTCTGGTGTTCGTGCTGCTGTTCGGGCTGCACGGGGTGCTGGGGCCGTTTTTGAAATCCCAGGGCATCCAGATCGTCTTCGCCCTGCCGGGGCTGGTGCTGGCGACCGTGTTCGTCACCTTTCCCTTCGTCGCCCGCGAACTCATCCCCCTGATGCACGAACAGGGCTGTGACGAGGAGGAAGCCGCCCTGGTGCTGGGCGCCAGCGGGTGGCAAACCTTCTGGCACGTCACCCTGCCCAACATCAAATGGGGCCTGCTGTACGGCGTCCTGCTCAGCAACGCGCGGGCCATGGGCGAATTCGGGGCGGTGTCGGTGGTGTCGGGGCACATCCGCGGCGAAACCAACACCATGCCGCTGCATGTCGAAATTCTCTACAACGAATACAATTTCGTGGCGGCGTTCGCCGTGGCCTCGCTGCTGGCGCTGCTGGCGCTGGTGACGCTGGCGGCCAAGACGGCGCTGGAATGGCGGTTCGGGGCCGAACTGGCGGCCCTGAAGCGTCACTGATCCCGGCCACGGGCAAGGAAGAACGGCACAGATGACCATTCGAGCGACCGGCATCACCAAACGTTTCGGTTCCTACACCGCCCTCGATTCCGTGGATCTGACGGTGGAGCCGGGGGAACTGCTGGCCCTGCTGGGGCCGTCCGGGTCGGGCAAGACCACGCTGCTGCGCATCCTGGCCGGGCTGGAGTTTCCCGACACCGGCCATCTGGAACTGGACGGCATCGACGCGCTGGAAGCCTCCCCGCGGGAACGCAAGGTGGGGTTCGTGTTCCAGCACTACGCCCTGTTCCGCCACATGACGGTGTTCGACAATGTGGCGTTCGGGCTGAAGATCCGTCCGCGGGCCGAACGTCTGCCCGCCGATGCCATCCGCCGCCGGGTGGAGGATCTTCTGGAACTGGTGCAGCTGGCCCCCTTCGCCAAACGCTATCCCACCCAACTGTCGGGCGGCCAGCGGCAGCGGGTGGCGCTGGCCCGCGCGCTCGCCATTGAGCCGAAGGTGCTGCTGCTGGACGAACCCTTCGGTGCGCTGGACGCTAAGGTGCGCAAGGAACTGCGCCGCTGGCTGCGCTCCCTGCATCAGGAAATGCACATCACCTCGGTCTTCGTCACCCATGACCAGGAAGAGGCGCTGGAACTGGCCGACCGCGTGGTGGTGATGAGCCAGGGCCGCATCGAACAGATCGGCACCCCGGACGCGGTGTACGACCGCCCGGCCTCCCGCTTCGTCTTCGACTTCCTGGGGCAGGTGAACCGGCTGCCCTGCGCGGTGTCGGGCGGGGTGGCGCGGCTGGCCGGCGGGGCGTTGACCGTCCCGGCCGTGGGCGATCCGGCGCAGGGCGATGCGGTGGCCTTTGTCCGCCCCCATGATCTGGGGCTGGTACCCGATGGCGCTGGGCTGGCGCAGGTGACCGCCGTCACCACCGTCGGTCCCATGGCGCGGGTGGAGCTGGCTCTGGCCGGCGAGACGCTGGAAGCGGAAATGCCCCGCGGCCAATGGGCCGGGCTGGGGCTGGCCCCCGGTGCCCGCTGTGGCCTTGCCATCGAGCAGGTGCGGGTTTTCCCCCGTTAAGGAAGGCTTCCCTCCGAGGGTGGGCTGGCGGTCCGGTGGGCGCGCAGGTGGATCAGCACCTCCGTCACCGCGGCGGCCAGCCCTTTTTGTTGCCTATCCGGCAGTCGCCGGATGGCCTCTGCCAGTTCCCGCAAGGGATCGTGCATCAACAGAGCTTCCCCCGCCGCCGTTGGGCGCAGGCACAGGCCGCGCCGGTCCTCCTCGTTGCGCTGGCGGATGACCAGCCCCTTTTTCTCCAGCGCGGCGATGGTCTGGCTGGCCGTCCCCTTGGTGGTGCCGTGGTAGCGGGCAAAGGCGATGATGCTGCACGCCCCCGGCCCGCCGCGCACGATGTAGCGCAGTGCGGCCCACTGCGCCGGGTTGAGCCCGCAGGAAAAGCCCAGACCCGACAGGGCGCGCAGCACCTGCACCATGGTTTCCGCGGTGGCTTCGGCAGAGGGGAGCGGGGAGGCAGAATCGTCCATGGCCGAACCCGACCGTTCAGGGAGGCTCTCTGCGACATAAGAAGCCGATTTCGCCGCGTCCAGATAAAACATTATTGCTGCGCCGCAAAAAATCGACGAAAGCCGAAAAAAGCGATGGACAGAGGTGCTCCGCCCCCTTATACACCGCCTCCCACACGGACGGCACGCACTGCGGCGGACAACGACGCAGCACGGACCGGACGGCGGGGCGGCCCTGGAAGGGTCGGGGTTGCCGGGAGGTTCTCCTGGCGCTGTTCGATGCCAAAGCTTCAGCGATGAAGCGGCGGCGACGAAAGCCGGAAAAAAAAGAGCTTGACGCTCTCCGGCAAAAGCGCTAGAAAGAACGCCCGCCACGGTCGGAAACGACCGAAACCTTCGGATCTTCCAGACGGTAACGGTTCAATCGCTGATTTCGGCGCTGGATCGTGTCTGCTCCGACGGTGTGGGATTGCCTCTTATGAGGCGGGGTCTTTGACAAGTCAAGACGTGATTGAGAAGGGATGCGCAGGCGGACGGGCCTGGAGGGTGGACGGTTTAGGAACCGGT
>CALBDS010000024.1 GCA_937927415.1 uncultured Rhodospirillaceae bacterium | reverse complement strand
GGAGCGCGCCGCCGGGAGCGGCGGTGCGCGATGGCGGAAGGCTCGCGGAAACGGCCGGGCGCCGGGGAGGGGAAAGACCTTGCGGGGAGGAGTCCCCCGGTGGCTGGGAATGAAAATCCAGAAAAATCAATCCCTCAGGCCCTTCCTGTCGGCGCGTGGGTGATGATTCCGGCACGATTCGTACCGGCGGAACGCCCTTGGAAGGCGGATCGCCGGCTTTCCGGATTTGTGTTTGTGGGGGGATAAGCGGTCACCCCCGACGGTCCGCGGCGGCGGGAACGGCAGGAGCGTTACGGTGCAAAGCGCCGGATGCGCCCCATCAGCAGCTCGCGGTAGCCGCCGTCCATCAGCTGCCGCCCGCGGCGAATCAGATAGCGCACCTGGTCGCGCAAGGGGGTGTTCCGGTACCAATCGGCCTTCACGCGCTCGGCGCCGAACAGCGCCTCGGCCGTCTGCCGCACGCTGGCGCCGTCGAGGTGGGCGTCGAGGGCCTGGAGGATGCGCATCAGCATGCGCGTCTGGTACGGCGTCAGATCGGGGGCCGCGGCCGGGTTGGTCATCGCCTCGTGGAACCGGCGAAGGGCGGCGACCTGGGCCTCCAGATCGCCGTCCAGCGCGACCATCGCCCGCAGCGGCGTGCCGCGTCGGGGAAGGCTCCGGCCCTCGATCCAGAAACGCCGCTCGCGCGGCCCGTCGGCCAGCGCGACGAGGAAACCGTCCCCGGTGGCGAAAACGGCTTGGCGCGATGCCCCCCACCAGGGGTCGAGGCAGGAGGCCGGGCGGGTGGACGGCCTGGGGGCCGGCGACAGCCGGACCAGGGCCGGCAGCACCTCGGGCCGCCAGGACACCAGCGTCTCAGCCCCGCTTTTGTCCGGATCCTCCAGGACAGAGCAACCCCCAATGGCCGGTTCCATCCGGGGATTCCGGCTGGCCCCCCTGCCCGGCGGCATCCGCCTGATAGTCCCGGTTGCGGCGCAGGAACTCCCACGCCCAGCAGGAAACAGGAACCCTCAAGGCATACTGGTAAGCGGCAGATGTACGCCAATCATTCTTTGCCATCATGACTTCACCACCCGTGCGCAGCGTCAGGTTGCGCTCGAATCGGAAGGTGAGCCGCTACCCTGAAATTGCGACAACGCCGATGGCGTAGAGCACGGGGGGAACGGCGTACTCCAGCGGGACGGAACGGCGGAATTCCGGACATCCGGCGATGCGGAATTCAGTGCATGCCCTGGCGGAGAAGGTCCCGGTAGCCGGCCCGGGTCATCCACTGCGCCCGCGCCAGATGGGTGGCGTGGGCGTGACGGGCACGGGCCGGCTCGCGGGCGGGGTCGATGCGCAGCACGATGCGGGCGACCTCGTCCGGGTCAGCCCCGTCCGCCGCGGCGTCGAGCAGGCGCAGGTAGGTGACGAGGTGCAGGCGGTCGTAGTCGGTCACCCTGTCCGACTGGGGCGGCGCGTCGGCAACCGGCGGTTCGAGCTGCGGCATCGTCATCAGCGGCTCCTTCCCTTCTGTTTGGCGCCGTACCGAAGCGGCGGAGATCGTCATAGCATCCTATGTAGGCACGATCCGGACCGGTGTAACGGAACGGCAGCGGCCCATCACCGGCGCCGCACATCGGAGTATTGCAGCACCGCCGTATCTTTAGATGCCTCAGGAGAGCCGGTTGCCAACGGCGCATCCGGCGGGGTTTGGCTAAACTTTCCGTCTATTCTTGAGCGTTGCGTGATGGACAGCCCGTGGCCCGGCGCCAGGAACGAGGCCCCGCCCGCACCGATGGCGGCGGGACGGTCCCGGACGGACCGGAGTTTTCCGGTTCGGCGGCGCCGATCAGGGGGCACGGTGCGGGGAGGACGCACCCCCCTGCGAGCCGGCAGGGCCTTCGACCAGCATGACGCCGGTGCCGCGGGCCGAGGACAGGAAGAGGATGCCGTGGCTCTCCAGGGCGGCGCGCACCGCCTCGCGGGTGGAATCGCGCACCCCGAGGCGGTCGGACTCCAGCCGCTTCAGCGCGGTCAAGGCGACCAGGGCGGTGTCTGCCAGCGTTTCCTGTGTCCAGCCCAGCAGGGCGCGGGCGGCGCGGATTTGCCTGGATGTGATCATGGGGAATCACATCCCCAAAGCCTGGGGCGGGCGCCAGGAAAACGACTATTTTAGTCGCATTCTTGGCCCGGAGCCGGTACAGTCTGCGGCTGTGGAATTGGACAGCTCGGAACCTGTGGGCGGGAGCGGGCATCATGACACAGGCACCGCGGAGCACACCGGCCCGCCGCCTCCGATTCCGGCCAGGGCGGCGGGCGGCGAAGGGGCGGCCTCGGGTATGGGAACTGGATGCCTTGGTCCGGTGCTACCAACGGTGCATGGACGAGGGGGACGCCCTGACGCTGGCCGACGTGGCGGCAGCGGTGGAGTGCTATGGCCTGGCCATCGCCATCAAGGAGGAGATCTACGGCGAGGCCAGCCGTTTCAGCATTCCCCTGCCCCTCACCGGCTCCTGGCAGGACGACCTGACGGTGATTCGGGCGTTCATCGACGGCGGCGGGTGGCAGTAGGGAACGCTGATCCCCGGCGGAGGTCGGCCAGCTTTTCGCTCCACGGCCTGGGACAGCCCATCGGGACGGGCGCGTTCCCGATCGGGCGGCATCTTTTGCGCCAGGGATCGACGGCCGCAAGGCTCGAGACACCGCAGGTGGCTCGATTCACGAGAGCCCGGCGCGCGGGCTTGCCCGCGCGGGCGCTACAGGAAATAAGGGCGACAAGAAGCACCAGGATGGACCGCTTTGCGCCAGAAGCGGACATAGCGTTACCGCGCCTGCGATCGGCTCCGGCCAGCATGGTGCCCAATGGCATACGTATGCGCTACGTCTACACTCCTATCGGTATATCGATACCAGTCGCGTGACAGAGCGTGATTTCGCTATGCCACTGATGCGAGGTTCGTTTTTTAGTAGGCATCAAACACATTGTAGAAAACATCACTGGGAATAGGTATGTTCCTTATTCAACATTTCAGCGCGACGCCTCGGAGCATCCTATGCTACCTGAAATAAAAGACGCTTATCAGAATGGTCGGCTTATGCTTCTGCTCGGCGCTGGCGCTTCCGCTGAATCAAGCAGCTCCGACAATATAGAAATGCCTTTGGGCGAAGACCTTGCCAAGGAACTCGCTGCGCTGATGCACTGGCCATATAATGGTGAGGCCCTCGGTACCATCTACTCGGCAATCAACGCGGTTGACTCTGTACGACTCCAGACGTTCCTAAGAACGCGACTAACCAACACGAAGCCTTCGTTGGCTCTTCAAAAAATCGCATCCTTCCCTTGGTCACGCATTTTCACTCTGAACATCGATGACTGTACCGAAATAGCGCTACGGAGAGCGGGAACACAGGATGTTCAGGTCTTTTCACGAAATTCTCCGCTCGAAGAAATTGATCCGATCTTCAAATCAGTTCAGCTTATAAAGCTGAATGGGTCAGCTGATCGGCCGGAAGACGGTTTCATATTTTCACCCCAAGAATACGGTGAGGGATCAAACCGCCTTCCCATTTGGTATCGCGAGTTGGGCCAAAACCATAGCAATTACATTTTTGCTTTCATCGGCACCAAACTAAACGAACCGCTGTTTCAACATGCCCTGGCCGAGATGCGTTCGATGGTAAAAAGAGCACCGCTTCGAGGATACGTGATAACCCCCTCAGCAAGCACGATTGATAAACACTATCTCAGCAGCCTCAACCTCGTTCACGTACCTGGGACGCTTAAAGATTTTGCGGGATGGCTCGATCACGAAATGCCGCAACGTCCTACTGGATGGGATCTTGCCACCGCACGGCGTCCAGAGTTGCGAAACATCCATCGAGCACTCACTGATGTGCAGAAGCGCGCATTAAACAGCGTTACACTCGTAAGCGCCGACATCCTTCCGCGCCCAGAAGCAGACAACACTTTTGGCGCAATTCGAGAGTTCTACAAGGGATACAAACCGTGTTGGGCAGATATACTTGACGGAGTTCCTGCAGAACTCACCTTTGTTAAAGATTTTTCCAAGCTGGTTGAAGAAGGGCACAAACACAGAAAGTGCATAGCGTTGGTTGGCCCAGCGGGTTCCGGCAAAACCACGGCTTTAATGGTGGCCGCGCTTAACGTCAGCAAAGCCTCGAACGCACCTGTCTATTTTCTGCGAGAGGCAGTTAGCGACCTGAAAGAGGTCGTTGTTGCCCTGGAGCAGATCAATAATTCTGGATTCTACTTGTTCATTGATAAGATAGAAGCGATGGACAATGAGATTGCGGAACTACTCGCAGGACCGCAAACAAAGAACATTTGTATCGTGGCTTCGGAGAGGCTTAACATCTGGAAAAGGCGAGTAAAAGCAACCATTGAGCCATTCATTTCAAAAACATTTATAGTTGAGAAAATACGGAAAGACGATGCCAGAAGAATATTGGAAAAATTAGAAAGATTTGGACCATGGACACGCCTGCAACCGATGAAGCCGGAGCAGCGCGTAGAAATAATCTACAAAAAGTCTGACCGACAGCTGCTTATAGGATTGATGGAAACTGCGGCTGGTCTCGGCTTTACGCGTATCATTGATAATGACTTCAGGAACGTAGGCGATGACCGGCACAAGAAATTTCTTGTTATCGTCGGCCTCGCGAGCATTCATAGGTCGACGCTCAGTTCCCACATCGTGGGTTCGTCTCTTTCCAATCTTGGCATTGAGGAAGGCATAAACAAGATGTCGCTCGAAACTGAAGGCATTATCGTGACGAACGCCAATAAATATTCGGCGCGACATCCTGTCTATATCCGCGAATTATTCGAGAAGATCGTTCCAACAACAATGATCAAGGATTGCATTATAGCCGTTTTGGAAGCTTTCTCTGACTATGAAACTCCAGTAATCAAGAATGTCGGGAAGGCGGACGGTGTTGTATTTAAGTCAATTATAAACCATCGCTTTGTTAAGGAGATGATGCGTAATGACGAAGACAAAGTTCGGTCAGTGTATAGAGCGTTCGAGACTAAATTTCACGTCGACGGTCTGTACTGGCTCCAATACGGCCTCGCGTTACGCGACTTCGGCAAACAAGCCGAGGCACTGGAGAAGCTAAAGACGGCTCGCGAGGCGTATACCTCGCCCCAAATCGAACATGCTTATGCCCAGCAACTGATGATCATGGCCTCTATGTCGTCCAATTGGGACAGTGCAGAGCCGCTGCTCAAAGAAGCGATAGATGCACTGCGCAATTTGATTCGTACCGCGGACGCTACGGATACATATCCCATTGTGACGCTTGCCGAGGGACATATTTCCGTCTTGTTGAGATTCTTTGGCGTAGAAGGCACCAAAACGATTGCGCAGCAATACGCCAATGAATTGCTAGTAGCGTACAAAAAATATCCTAGTTCCCGCCTTCAAGATGCCGTGAAAGATGTAGTAGCTCTTGCAACTACCGGCATTTGGAATGAGTCGTACGGACAGGACTACCTCGATCATGATTGATAAAAATTATGCCTCTATTCTTTCTTATTGGTAACGAACTCACAGTGTCTTCACCGCCAACGTGCCGACATGCAACAATCGGCTGAAGCCGCTCTGCCTCTGGTTTGCTGAAACGCTATGTCCGCTCCTGGCACAAAGCAGTCGCAAACGAATAGAGATGAACAAAAAAACAAACGAAAAATATTATAATCTCAAAATAACATATGCAATATTTTGCATATATGACAATTTTAATCATAGGAATCAATAGGGTAATATAGTTTTTATTTAGGGAATTTGCGGATTGATGCCATTTTTAATTTTTAACATTACAACATCCATCAAAGCGCCGTGCAGAAACGGCCAAGGCTGAGACGCCGTCTCCGGTTCCCAGCGCCCCCAGTCCGTCACAATCACCAGCTTCGCCACCACCCCGGGCAGAGACTGCGCCGGGGTGGCCGCCGCGGTCTTCAGCAGGTCGTCCATCCGGCGGGCGGCGGCGGCTTCATCCGCTCTGGCCGCGGTGAGGCCACAGGCATCAGCCTCCCGCTCCCACCGGGCCACCACGGTCTTCAACTCGCGTTTCAGCCGGGTGCGCTTGGGATGAGTTTCGGCGGCCGTCCCCAGCAGCCGGTCAATGGTGTGGCCGTCAACGGCGTAGACCGGCTGTGGTGACGGTGGATCCAAAGGCACGACAATCCGTGGCGGGCCGATGGTGGCGAAGAGATGCCGCTCCAATTTCTGCGCCGTGCGGCAGGACCGTTTCACCGCAGCCGCGGTCTGGCTCCATTCCCGCCATAACGCCACCAGAGGGTCCGCACTTTCCTGATCCGCAAGGGCGTTCAGCAGCCGGATCGCCGCCGTGCGGGCGGCTCGGGCGGAAACCGGGCGCGGGTGTGGCGTAGGGGAAGGCATCGCGCCTCCTTACAGAAAGGAACGTTGTCCGCGCCGTGGATGCAGCACGGCACAGCCTGCCTCTTGCCGACAGGGCCGGGGTTCCGTATCCCTGAACAGTAAGATGCTCGCCGGTTATTGTCAACCCATCAGGGGTCAAATAGACCTATATGGTATAATTTTGGAAGATCATGCCCTCCTCACTGGTGAACAGATCCGTGCCGCCCGGTCCCTCCTCCGGTGGGAACGCAAGGATCTGGCGTCCGCCTCCAAGGTATCCGAGCCGACCATCAAGCGGCTGGAAGCGACACGCGGCGCGGTCAGCGCCCATCAGGTCACCATCGACGCGCTGATCCGGGCCTTCGACCTGGCCGGCGTCGAACTCATCCCGGCAAACGGCGGAAAAGGGGCCGGGGTACGCTTCAAGACAGACCAGACGCTCCCCTGAAACTCTCTGCTTCTTCCAGCACCGCCACCGTGGCCTTCATCAGGTCGAGGAAGAGGCGGCGGACGGGGGAATCGGGGAGACGGTGGAAGCACCGCATCAGTTCCACGGTTTCCCGTGGCATGAACTCTGGCGGTGGGGCGATCCGGTCCACTGCGTTCTTGTCCACGGGCAGGCCGTCGAAGAAATAGCTGATCGGCACGTCCAGGGCATCGGCGATCTGCCACAGCCGCATCGCGGTCAAGCTGTTGATCCCGTTCTCATATTTCTGAACCTGCTGGAAGGAGACCCCCATCCGCTCCCCCAGGGCGGTCTGGGACAGGCCGGCCAGGGTGCGGCGCAGCTTGATCCGCAGGCCGATGTGCCTGTCGATGCCGTCCATGCCGGCGGGCACCGTGCCGCGGCCCCGATGGGCCGCCCGGGTGAGGGAAGGTTCGGTCACCGGCATCGCCTCCTGCCTGGAATTTTGTGCACCGGAGAGCATAACCCGTGTCCACCGCCGCGCGGTGCGGGTGGGCGGGGCCTCCGGCGCAACCGGCTCCACCCGAATGTTACTCATAGTCTGTAGACTGATCGGCTGCAAGACCGCTCTCATCCCCTCATGGATATTCGCCGCCAGATCGGTCTCAACGTTCAGCGGATCCGCCGCACCCACGGCTGGTCGCAGGAAGAGCTCGCCTTCCAGTCGGGGCTGCACCGGACCTACATCAGCGGGATCGAGCGGGGCGCGCGAAACCCGACCGCCACGGTGATCCAGGAACTGGCCACCGCCCTGGGGGTGACGGCGGCGGCGCTGCTGGACACCGGCGGCCCGGCTCCCGATGCCGCCTGAGCCGCCGCCCCTGCCCCCCTTCAGCCGGGGGGAGGCGGATGGGGGCTCGGGACGCCCGGGTTCCATTCCGCCGCCAGCCGGGCGAGGAGGCCGGTCAGTTCCGCCGTGGCCTGGGCGCGTTCCCGGCGGGTCAGCCGGCATTCGGCCAGTTCGGCCCGCAGCTCGCGGATGCGGTCGTGGGTGGTGAGCATGGGTTCCTCCCGTCGTGTGAAGACGGGAGCCGTCCTCCGCGATGCCGGGGCGGGCCGGGTCAAGGACCGCCAAGGGCGGCCGGCCCCGCCGGTGGGTGGGGGAGCCGGCATGCTCCGCATGCCGGGGGAACCGCCCATCCTTGAGGCGGCCCGCCCCGGCATGGCACGCTGGGACGGCGGAATCGACGGGCTTGTTGGTTTTCACCTCCCCTTGGGGATGAGGCCGGGAAAAGGTCGAGCGCCACCCTGAAGGCTCCGCCACGGGGCCGTGGCGGAGCCTGGACGTGGCCGCCGTGGACATGGGTCAGCGGGCCCGCGGCTCCCACAGGGCGATGTGGGTGATGCCGTCGTGGCCCGGGTGCTCCAGCCTGACGAGGCGCAGGTGCAGCCAGGACGGGCCGAATTCCGGGGCGGCGATCGTGAGGTTCAGGTAGGTCCCGCCGCTGGTCCTGGCGGTGCGGCTCCAGCCGGCGCCCACGTCGCAGCGCTGGCCGTTGCCGGCATAGACCCTGTGGTCGGGGGCCTTGTCGGAGGCTTTCGCCACGGGCACGATGGTGAGGCCGGTGGTGACGTTCAAAGTCTTGAGGGTGCCGGTGAAGCTGCCGTCGTCGAGCCGGGTGAAGGTGCCGAGGGTGATGGCCATGGTGGGTCTCCTGGGTTTCCCGTCCGCGGGGACCGCCCCCGCGTGATAGCTCGGGCGCACGAGACCGCACAGGGGTGCCGGAACACCCAGAGCACCGCGACGGACCGGAACGGAGGTGGAGGACCCGGCGGGCGGGAAAATATGCCCCGCGAGGAATGCCGCGCGCGGCAGGGGATATTTTTCCGGCCCGCCGGGTTGGCACGGCGCCCCGCGGGCTCTACGCCATCACGAGACACGCGGGGGTGGTCCACCGGGTTTGGAAGACGCCGGCCGTTCCCGCCCACGCCTTTGCCCGGGACGGCGGCAGGAACCAGCCCCGGCAACGGAAGCCGGGACGGGAATGCGCCCGGCACGCCTGTCCCGGACAACAGGCCTCCCCTGCCCCAGGCCGTTCCGGTCACCGTGGCGGTGGCGCCAGGGCGACGAGGTCCGCCAGCAGGCCGTGCAGGCCATGGCGGGGAATCCCACCGTCCTCCGGTTCCGTCCCACTCCATTCGACCAGGACCGCAAGCTTGGCGATCGCCTCGGCCAGGGAACGGGCGGGCATCCGGGGTATGGCCCGCACCAGGGTATCGACCCGGTGGTCGGCGGCGGTCTCATCCGCAATGGCGGCCACCAGCCCCGAGGCTGCGGCTTCGGTGTCCCAACGGGCCTGGGCCGCAGCCAGTTCCCGCTTCAGCCGGCCGCTCCGTTCCCGCCCCGCCGGCTCCGGCCCCAGGATGCGGTCGATGTCGTCGGGATGAGTGGCGCGCACCATCGCCCCGTCAGACCCATCGGCCGAAAAATCCACGCCGGGCATTCCGATCCGCTCGATCAGGCGCCGTTCAAGCCGTTGCGCCGTGCGGGCCGCACGCAGCGACGCCCGGAAAGCCGTCCGCCACTCCTGCCAGAAGGCGACCAGCGGCTCACGGTTGCCATTCTGCACGGCGGCGCGCAGAAACCGGGAGGCGGCGGACAGGGCCGTCCGGCAGGACGGCGTGCTTGGAGTGGCCATCGCTTTTCCCTCGTGCCGATTCGCCGTCCGGTCTGCTTGCCGTCACCGGAAAACAGCGCGCGGCAACCCGGGCGGCGACGCTGTTCTTCATCTCATTGTGCGTAATAATCGCACCCATGCGCGTCACGCGCAAACGCATTTTCCGCTCTCTTGCGGTTTTTCCGCACAGGCCTACCCTTCGGCGCATGAGCCTGACACCCGCCCAATGCCGGGCCGCCCGCGGTCTGGTGGACATGACCCAGCAGCAGCTCGCCACGGCCAGCGGCGTGAGCCTGCGCACCATCACCCATTTCGAGAAGGGGGAGCGCTCCCCGATACCGGCCAACCTGCGGGTGATCCGGGAGGCGCTGGAGACGGCGGGGGTGATCTTCATCCCCGGCAATGGCGAAGGCCCCGGCGTCCGCCTGCGCAAGGACGCGGAGCGCGCCAGCTTCGGCTGACGTTCCGGTACGGAACGGCGGCGGACAGACGGAACGGCGGCGGTCCGCCGGTACGGACCGCCGCCGATACGGAGGACGTTCACCGCCCGCCGTCGCCGAAGCGCCAGACCGGGATGCCCAGGCGCCGGGCCTTGTCGGCGAGGTTGGCCGCGATGCCCGAGCCGGGGAAGGCGACGATGCCGATCGGCAGCGCCTCCAGCAGACGGTCGTTGCGCTTGAACGGGGCGGCCTTGGCGTGGCGCGCCCAGTCGGGGCGGAACAGCACCTGCGTCACCTTGCGGTGTTCGGCCCAGCAGGCGGCGATGCGCTCGGCCCCCTTCGGGCTGCCGCCGTGCAGCA
>CALBDS010000023.1 GCA_937927415.1 uncultured Rhodospirillaceae bacterium | reverse complement strand
CCCATTCAACATCATTCCATCATGTTAGCGCCTATGGGGCATCGCCCCGAACGGGCTTGGGCGGTAGCCCAACTCCCCCCCGCGCTCCTTGCCGGGGGTACGGGCGGGGGGCATACTGCCGTCGCTGGCGCTTATCAGTGAGGGCGGTGATGAAGGTTCTCTATTTCGCGTGGCTGCGCACCAAGATCGGCACGGCGCAGGAGGTGGTGGAGCCGCCGGCGGGTGTGGCCGACGTGGCCGGGCTGGTCGAATGGCTGAAGACCCGCAGCCCCGGCCACGCTGACGCGCTGGCCAACGCTGACGTGGTGAAGGTGGCGGTCAACCAGGAGCATGTGGGGTACGACCACCCGGTCGGCCCCCATGACGAGGTGGCGCTGTTCCCGCCGGTCACGGGGGGCTGACGCCATGGCCGTGCGGGTGCAGGCGGAGGATTTCGACATGGGGGCGGAGGTGGCGGCCCTGACCGCCGGCCGCCCGTCCATCGGCGGGGTCGCCAGCTTCCTGGGGCTGGTGCGCGACGTGGCCGGCGGGGCGCCGGTGACGGCGATGACCCTGGAACATTACCCCGGCATGACCGAACGCCAGCTTGAGACCATCGAGGCCGAGGCGCGGGCGCGCTGGCCGCTGGACGACGTGCTCATCATCCACCGTTACGGCCGGTTGGAGCCGGGGGACCGCATCGTGCTGGTGGTCACCGCGTCGGCCCACCGGGAGGCGGCGTTCGACGCCTGCCGTTTCCTGATGGACTGGCTGAAGACCAAAGCGCCGTTCTGGAAGCTGGAAGACACGCCGGACGGTGAACGCTGGGTGGCAGCCAAGGCCAGCGACGATGCCGCCGCCGCACGCTGGGCGGACGATCAGTCCACCCGCTGAAGCACGGTGTCGAGCCGGCCCTTGCCGTTCTTGTCCAGCCACGACCCGGCCAGCCTGCCGTCGGGACGCAGGCGGTAGCGCAGCACGTTGCGCCCCGATTCGTCGAAGATCAGCTCGTCGCCGTCGATGCGGCCCTGGCGGCGGACCTTTTCCAATTCCTGCCCGTCTTCGACGCCGGGGCCGAGGATGTAGTCGGCGGTCACCCGGCTGCCCTCGGCCTTGGTCACCGCCAGCACCAGTTCGCGCCCGTTGACATAGGTGCCGTACCAGCGGCCCAGGAACGGCCGGGCGATCCCTGCCGGGGTGGCGGTGCCGCTGAAATGGGTGCCGTCCACCGACACGATGTCGGGACTGGGCTGCCGGCCCCAGGTGGCGTCACAGGGGGCATCGCCGTCGCGGGGGCTGCTTTCGGCGAAGCGCACGATGCAGGCGCCGAACCGCCGGACGAACAGGCCCGAGGCGGCGGCCCCATGGCCGGTCAGCCCCGACGGCTGGTCGATGACCAGATGGTCCAGCCCGCGGCTGCCCAGGATGGAGCGCGCCGGTTCCGCCCGCCCGCCGGGGTCGAAATCATCGCCGTGGAAGAGAAACATCATCACCCGCGCGCTCTGCACGTTGCGCAGGATGGGCCAGAGCTGGCTGGCGTTTTCCCGCCACGATTCGTATGACTCGGAGAAATTGCCGAACGCGGCGGGGGCGGTGGCGATCACCGCGTCCACATCGGCCGTCTGGCCGGCGGCCAGCAGCGACAGGAAGGCGCCGAACGACTGCCCCGCCAGCACCACCTGATGATAGCCGCGGGTCTTCAGCCGCATGGCGTGCCCGGCCAGGGTGCGGGAACTGGCCGGCAGCGTGTCCCCGGCCCGCAGCCGGTCGAAACGGTACACGTCCCACCCGGCATTGCGCAGGGCCTTCAGGTAAAGGGGCGTGGGAGCGGAGGAATCCTCCACCTCCAGAGAGCGGCCATGGCTCCACACCACGGCCCCGACGGCCTGATCCGGCCCTTTCAGGCTGGTGTCGCCATAGGCGGGGCGCAGCCACACCGCCGGCACCCCCGCCGGCTGGGCATAGGCTGTGCGCACCTGTGCCGTTTGCTGGGAAACCGTCTGGGCGTGGACTGGCGCGGCGGCCAGTCCGATGCCGAACAACAGGCCGACGCCGAAACACAGGAAGGCACGTGCGCGTTTCATCCGGTCAGGTTCCCCCCGCTTGCTGACGGTCAGGATGCGCACTCACGGTTAACGTATCGTTGCCACGGAATCGATGGTTTCCCGCCCACGGTACGGTGGCACCGGTGCCGTTTTTTGTCACACGCGGCAGGGCGGCCACAGCGACCGCCCGGGGGCTGCGGCAAAATCGCAATTGATAATGACTCGCAATTCTAAAAAGGCTTTGCTAAAGTCCCCTCAGACAATGAACCGGGAGAAACAGCGTCATGCAAAGCATGCCGGTCTGGACCGTAAGCGATCTGATGGAAGGGGAGCGGGCGATTCTGGGGGCCGTCCGCCTGTGGTTCCGCATGGGAACCGGGCGGGGTCTGCCGGGCATCCGCACCGCCATCCGCGGGATAGGCGCCCCGGACGAGGTGTTGTTGCCGTTGTTCGCCCTGTTGGGGGTGCTGGCCACGGATGTGGCCCGGCGTCCGCGGGTTCTGTTCCCCGGCGACCCGCGGGTGAGCGAGGACGAGGCGGCGCTGCTGGAGGCGCTGGGCGCGCTCCAGCACGGTGACGAGGATACGGCGGCCTCCTGCTTCGACCGTTGGCTGCCGCTGGTGGCGCTGTGCGTCGCCATGGCGTCGGCGCGCGAAACCGGGCGCATCCTGGCCGGTGCCGGTGTGTTCCTGCCCGAACGCTCGGCCCGTGTGATTCCCCTGATGGCGGCGGAGTAGGCTGCCCGCGCGGGGCTACCGCCCCGACCCCGTTTGGAGGTTGGCACCTCCAAACCCCCGCTTTTTTTAACAATAAAAACAAAGGGGGATCGGGGCATCGCCCCGAACGGGTTTGGGCTGTAGCCCAATCGGTCCAGATGCTCCGCCTGCGAAACGGGCCGCTCTCCATCCGGGGCGGCCCGTTTTGCCTTGCCACGGGGGACAATCAGAAATCCCGCAGCACCTTGCCGCCGCGGCCCATGCGGGTCCAGTCCTTGGCGAAATAGGCGAAATCGCGGGACGGGTGGCCGTAGAGATAGCCCTGTCCCATGCCCACCCCCAGATCTTCCAGCAGCTTGGCGTGCTCGGGCACCTCGACCTGCTCGCCGATCAGTTCCAGCCCCAACTGGCGGCAGACATCGACCATGGACCGCAGCATCGCCATATCGCGGGTGTTGGTCAGCGCCCCGCGGACGAAGCTGCCGTCGATCTTGGCGAAATCCACCTGCAGCCCGTAGAGCGACTGGAACGAGGTGGCACCGGACCCCACGTCGTCCAGGCAGATGCGCAGGCCCTTGCCCCGCAGCTTCTGCAAAACCTCGTTCAGGCGGGCGATGTCGGTCACCACCACGGTTTCCGTGACCTCGACCAGCAGCTTTTTCGCCAGCGGCCCGTATTCCTCGGTGATGGCGTGGAACTGGTTGAGGAACAGCGGACTCATCAGCGTCTTGGCCGACAGGTTGATGGCCACGTCGGGCAGCTTGGGTTCCTTGTGATAGGCCTTCAGCGTGTCCAGCACCGACTGGCACAGCAGCAGGTCGAAGTCGTAGATCAGCCCCACATCCTCGGCGAACGAGATGAAATCGGCGGGGGAGGGCATGCCGTCCACCCGCGTCAGCGCCTCCAGATGGTGCAGCGACTGGGTGGCGAGATTGACGATGGGCTGATAGACCACGAAGAAGGCGCGCTTTTCGATGGTGGCGCGCAGCCGGCCGATGCGGTTCACCGCGTCCGACAGCATGCGCTGGGCGCCGTCCTCCAGGCTGGCGATGGTGAATTCGCCGTTCTGGGCCGAGGCGAAGGCCTGCACCGTATAGACCAGCGCGCGGGCGGAATCGGTGGCGTCCAGCGACGATTCCGCCATGTCCAGCGACCAGGTGCGGATGCCGCCGGGCAGGTCGCCGCCGGCACTCTGCACGATCTGGGACAGGTGGCGCTGCACCTCTTCGCTTTGGATGTCGGCGGTGTGGACCACGCCGTAGCGGTCGGGGGCAAGCTGGCCGGCGCTGTCGCCGTCGGCGGAAATGCCGCGCAGATAGGCGTCGATCCCTTCGCGCACCTCTTCGGCGGCACCGGGGGGCAGATCCTCGATCATCGCCTGCAGCCCCTCAACCAGCAGCAGGGTCAGGCCGTTGTCCAGCCCCTTTTCCCGCGCCTGGACGATGCGCTCTTCCAGGATGTTGATGAAGCCGTGGTTGTCGAGCAGGCCGTGCTTGGCGGCGGCGGCCAGCGGGGCGGCGTCGTGGCGCAGGCGCGGCGGGGCGGTCAGCAGCACCGTCAGGAACAGCGAGCCGGGGCAGGAATCCAGCCGGCACCCGCCGAGAAGGGCTTGAAACGGCGCGCCGTCATATCCATTGAAAGTAACCCGGGCCGGTTTGATGCGGGTCTTTTCGGTGATGCGCGCCAGCAGGACCTGAACATACTTGCGGTCGGTGGGGGCGACCAGATCCAGCAGGTTGGCCCCGACCAGTCCCGCCACCTCCCCCCGGGTCAGGCGGCAGCGCGCCCCGGCGGTGAACAGGATGGTCCCGTGATGGTTGGTTTCGATCAGCAGGTCGGCGGCGGCGAATGCAAAACCGACGAAGCGGTCGCGGTCACGCATGGTAGCGGCCTGCGGTCGAAGAGGAGTGGGGGGCGACCGGGGCGCCTCAGCCCCGCGGGCCGATGACGTGCGTTCCGGGCTGCGGGCGATGCGGCTGTTCCCCATGCCGGGGACGGGCGCCACATTCTTGAGACTTTCCGACATGCGCCCCGCAAAGAAAATTGTATGTTGGGATAATGTCGCCCCGACCCCGGTATAATAGCTTTGAATTGAATTTGACGAAAGCACCTTCATCCGCAAGCCGAGGTCTTTCGCTTGGGAATCACAGTAAAAATCGATTAACGATTTGGTTTTTCGCGTCACGATGACGCACGCCAGCGTGACGCAGCCTATTGACGCGAAAACCGTGCCTTGTTTGCACCGTCGCCGTTATCGCGGCAGCGGGTGCAAACGGTTGACGTGGCCCATTTTGCGGCCGGGCCGCGCTTCGGCCTTGCCGTAGAGGTGGAGGCGGGCGCCGGACTCGGCCAGAATCTCCGGCCAGCGCAGCACGTCATCGCCGATCAGGTTCTCCATCTCGGCCCCGGCCAGCATGTCCACCGACCCCAACGGCAGATTGCAGACCGCGCGCACAAGCTGTTCGAACTGACAGGTGGCGCTGGCGTCCATGGTCCAGTGGCCGGAGTTGTGCGGGCGGGGGGCCATCTCGTTCACCAGCACGCCGCCGGTGGGGGTGACGAACATCTCCACCGCCAGCAGCCCTTCCACCCCCAGCGCCTCGGCCAGGGTGCAGGCCACGCGCTGGGCCTCGGCGGCGGTGGCGTCGGGCACGGCGGCGGGGGCGATGGTGCGGTCGAGAATGCCGTTCTTGTGGCGGTTCTCCACCACCGGAAAGGCGCGCATCGCCCCATCGGGACGGCGGGCGACGATCACCGACACCTCGCAGGTGAAATCCACGAACCCTTCGACGATGCTGTCCACCGCACCCACGGCGGCCCAGGCGGCGGCCGGATCGCTGTCCGGCCCCAGCACCGCCTGTCCCTTGCCGTCATAGCCCAGACGGTTGGATTTCAGGATGCAGCGCGGCCCGATCTCGGCCCTGGCGCGGGCCACGTCCTCGGGGCTGCGGGCGGTGCGCCAGGGAGCGGTGGCGATGCCCAGCCGGTTGGCGAAGCTCTTTTCCGCCACCCGGTCCTGCGTCACCGCCAGCACACCGGCACCGGGGCGCACCGGCACCCGTTCGTTGAGGAAGGCGACGGTCTCGACCGGGATGTTCTCCCACTCCAGGGTCACCACATCGACGGCGGCGGCGAAGGCGTCCAGGGCGGTGCGGTCGTCCCAGCCGGCGATGGTGGCGGCGGCGCACACCTGGGCGCACGGGCTGCCGGCGGCGTCGGGGGCGAAGACGTGCACGCGGTAGCCCAGCCGGGCGGCGGCCAGCGCCGTCATGCGGCCAAGCTGGCCCGCCCCCAACATGCCGATGGTGGAGCCGGGGGGAAGGGCGGTGAGCTGGGTCATGACGATGCGCCGGGAAGAAGAGGGCAGAAGGGAGGACGGAGGGGGGCGTTACGCCGGATCGTCCACGGGGGCGTCGGCCACCGCACCGGTCTGGCGGGTGCGCCAGCCGTCCAGGGCGTCGGCCACCGCCGGATCCATCAGGGCGATGACCGAACCGGCCAGCAGGGCGGCGTTGATGGCCCCGGCCTTGCCGATGGCCAGCGTGCCGACCGGCACCCCGCCCGGCATCTGGACGATGGACAGCAGGCTGTCCATCCCCTTCAGCGCGTGGCTTTCCACCGGCACGCCGAACACCGGCAGCGGCGTCATGGCGGCGGTCATGCCCGGCAGGTGGGCGGCCCCGCCGGCCCCGGCGATGATGACCTTCAACCCGCGCCCGCGGGCCGAGGTGGCGTAATCGTAAAGCCGTTGCGGCGTGCGGTGGGCCGACACGATCTTGACCTCGTGCGCGATGCCCAGTGCCGCCAGGGTGTCGGCGGCGTGCTTCATGGTGGTCCAGTCCGACTGGCTGCCCATGATGATCCCGACCACGGGCGGCACGGCGGAGGAGAGGACGGTCTCAGACGAAACGGACATGACGCGGCGTTCCCACGCGGCTGCGGAAAGCCGGGCATTATAGGGGCGGCGCGGCGCGAGTCCAGGGATGCGATGCGCCGACGGGGCAACGACGTCAGGTTAACGAACCGGGGCAGTTCCCCTCTCCCCGCCGGGGAGAGGG
>CALBDS010000022.1 GCA_937927415.1 uncultured Rhodospirillaceae bacterium | reverse complement strand
GGGAGAGGGCAAATAACCTGAGTTCGTTGCTTGGGGGTAGCTTTCGCTGCCTTGATTGCACCGCAACAGCCGTTTTGGATTGTGATGCCTTTTCCGTTTCTGTCGCGGTTGGCCGATGGCGCCGGCCGTCTGGTCTTTTGCCTGTGCCTGGTTCTGGCGGTGATGGTTGGCGCCCTGCCCGTTCATGCCAACGAAGACACCGGGGCACCCGTCGCCCCGGAAGAGGTGGGGCACACCGCTCCGCCGGCTCCGGCTCCCACACCCGCCCCCGCTCCGGCCCCGGTGGTCCACACGGCCCCGGCCCATGCGCCCGCCGTCCACGGCGGGCCGGCGGGCGGGCCGGCGGTGCCCGCTGCAGCCGCCAAGGTCGCGGCCCCGCCCGCCGCTCCGGCTCCGGCGCGGCTGACCCGTGTGGCCGCGGTGGCGCCGGGGGCGTCGGGGATCCCGGCCATGCCCGCGGCTCCGGCCGCACCGGCTGCCCCCACCCCCGCCCCGGCGGAAAGCGACGGCGTGACCGGCCAGTTGGAAGCCATGGTGGCGACCCTGGAGGACCCGGAGGCGCGCACCAGGCTGGTGGAACAGCTTCGCGTTCTGATCGCCGCGCAAAAGGGCCAGATCCCCGCCGCGGCGGAGGAGGCCAAGGCGGAGGAGGAAAAGCCCGAGACGCTGGGGGCGATCGGCGTGGCGCTGATCGCCGAACAGGTGGACGATCTGGCGGCGCAGGCGGTGCGCATCGGACAGGCCTTTTCCGATGTGCCGCTGGTGACCGCCTGGATCGGCCGGCAGATCGACGATCCGTCCACCCATGAGCGGTGGACGGCCCTGGCGATGATGGTGCCGCCGCTGCTGCTGGCGGCGGTGCTGATCCGGCACCTGGGCGACCGGGCGCTGTCCCGCCCGCTGGTGGCATTGGCCAACCGGCGGCCTCAGCGGATCTGGGGGCGGCTGCCCTTTCTGTTCGCGCGGATGCTGCTGCGGGTTCTGCCGATCCTGGTGTTCATGATGGTGGTCTATGGCGCCCTGACGATCATCATGCCGGGGCCGCGGGTGCGCAGCGTGCTCTATGCCATCGCCAGCGCCAGCGTGATCGTTCAGGCGGTGCTGCTGGTGGCCGATTTCCTGCTGGCCCCGGCGGCACCGGGGCTGCGGCTGCTGCGCGCCCGCGATGAAACCGCGGTGCGGGCCTATGTCTGGGTGCGGCGGCTGGTGGTGGCGGGCGTCTATGGCTATTTCCTCATCCAGTCGGCGTTCGTGCTGGGGCTGCCGCTGGCGGCGTACGGCGCGCTGCTGAAGCTGCTGGGGCTGCTGATCGCCGTCATGCTGGTGGCGCTGATCCTGCAAAACCGCGCCGACGTGGCGGAATGGCTGCGCGGCAACCCGCTGAGCGGCAACGGCAACGCCCATGAGACGGCCGAGCGGGAACGGGAAGGGCAGGGGGCGGTCATGCGCTCGGCCCGGCGGCGTTTCGCCGATGTCTGGCACCTGTTCGCCATCGCCTATGTGGTCGTGGCGTTCGGGGCGTGGGTGCTGAACGTCTATGGCGGGTTCGAGTATCTGGCGCGGGCCACCGGCATCACCATTGCCGTGTTCCTTGCCGCCCGGCTGCTGGTCAACGGGCTGGGCCGGGTGCTGCTGCGCGGCCTTCACCTGCCCGCCGAAACCCGCGAGGCGTACCCCCATCTGGAAGCCCGCATCGGGCTGTACCTGCCGCTGCTGCACCGGCTGCTGAAGACGGTGATCTGGATCGTCGCGTTCCTGGCGGCCCTGGCCGGCTGGGGGGTGGACACCGGCTCGTGGGTGGAAAGCACCGTTGGCCGCCGTCTGGTGGAGGGGGGGACCACCATCGCCATCACCCTGGTCTTCGCCGTGCTGGTGTGGGAGGTGGTGAGCGCCTTCATCGAGCGTTTCCTGTCCGGCGCCGGGGCCGACGGCGTTCAGGTCGAACGCTCCGCCCGCGTGCGCACGCTGCTGCCGCTGCTGCGCAACGCGGTGATGATCCTGCTGATCGTCATGGTCACGCTCATCACCCTGTCGGAGTTGGGCGTCAACATCGCCCCGCTGCTGGCCGGTGCCGGTGTGGTCGGTCTGGCCATCGGTTTCGGCTCGCAGACGCTGGTCAAGGACGTCATCACCGGCCTGTTCATCCTGTTCGAAGACACCATCGCGGTGGGCGACGTGGTGGATGTGGGCGGCAACCATTCGGGCGTGGTGGAGGCCATCTCCATCCGCACCATCCGCCTGCGCGACACCGCCGGGGCGGTGCATTCGGTGCCGTTCAGCGCCGTGACCACGGTGAAGAACATGACGAAGGACTTCTCCTTTGCCGTCTTCAACGTGTCGGTCGGCTACAACGAGGATTGCGACCGGGTGATCGAGGTGCTGAAGCGGCTGGGGGCCGAGATGCAGGCCGATCCCCAGTACAGCTTCGACATTCTGGCGCCGCTGGAGGTGATGGGGCTGGATAAGCTGGCCGATTCCGGCATCATCATCATGGCCCGTTTCAAGACCCGCCCGATCAAGCAGTGGGGCATCGGCCGCGAGTTCAACAAGCGCATGAAGAAGCGGTTCGACGACCTGGGCATCACCATTCCCTATCCCCAGATGCAGCTTGTCATGCAGGGCAAGGAACCGAAGAGCGCCAATCTGGAAGAGGCGCTGAGCCAGGGATCGTAACGAACCGGCGGGACCGGCAAAAGAAGGGGGGCGGCGCTCAGACGGGTGCCGCCCCTTCGCGTTCCAGGACGGCGAAGAAGGCGTCCACCACGCGGGCGTCGAAATGCGTCCCGCTTTCCCGGCGCAGCAGGGCCAGCACCTCGTCCTGGTCCCAGGCCTTCTTATAGGGGCGGGTGTGCATCAGGGCGTCGTACACGTCGGCCACGGCGACGATGCGCCCGGCCAGCGGGATGGCATCCCCTTCCAGCCCGCGGGGATAGCCGGACCCGTCCCATTTCTCGTGGTGGGACTCGGCGATGTCGGCACCAAGCTGAAGATAGGTGTGGCCGTCCACCATCCGCGTGGCTTCCCGCAGCACGGTGCCGCCGATGGTGGCGTGTTCGCGCATCACCGTCATCTCGTCGGGGTCCAGCCGCCCCGGCTTGCGCAGGATGTGGTCGGGGATGCCGACCTTGCCCACGTCGTGCAGGATGCTGGCCATCCCGATGTGCTCGCAGAAATGATCATCCACGATGCCGGGGAAGGTGCCGCGGGCCTGGAGTTCGCGGGCGATGAGGGTGGTCCAGCGTTCGATGCGCTTGACGTGTTCCCCCGTCACCTCGTCCTTGAACTCGGCCAGCTTGCCCAGCACCTGCACGGTGGCGGTCTGGGTGTGGCGAAGCTGTTCCAGCAGGTACACGTTGTCCAGCCCGGCGGCGACCTTGGAACAGAAGATCTCCACCAGTTGCCGGTCGATGGGCGACAGCGGGCCGGCGACATGGACCACGCATGCCGTATGGCGGCGGGTGCGGAACACCGCCGAGCCGTGGGTGTCGCGGAACACGCTCTGCCCGGTGGCAAGGGCGGTGTCGATGTCGGCGCGGGTCTGGCCGTCCACCGATTCGGCCAGCGTCCGTCCGGCAGTGCCGTCGAACAGGCCGCTACCCGCCAGGATGCGCACATCCCCGGTGCCCGCCGTCCCGGTACCCGCCGCCGTGTCGCCCGGCACGCACAGCAGCGCACCGCGGGCGTGGCCGAGCAGGGAGGCGATCTGCTGCACCACCCCTTCCACGAATCGCTGAAGGGACCGTTCCTCCTGCAGGGCGGCGGCGGCGTCGATGATCTTTTCCAGGCCGCGGCGGCTTTGTTCCAGTGCGACGATGTGCTGGTACGAGCGCAGCGCCGACACCGTGGCGGTGAACATCTTCTGCGCGGTCAACTCGCTCTTGGCCTTGTAGTCGTTGATGTCGCACGACACGATGACCTGGCGCTCCGGCGCCTGCCCCGGCTGGCCGGTGCGCAGGATGATCCGCACCTGGCTGTTGCCCAATTCTTCCCGGATGAAGCGGACCAGCCGCAGCCCGGCGTCGTCGGTTTCCATCACCACGTCGAGAAAGATGGTGGCGATGTCCGAATGGGCGCGCAGGATCGTCTTGGCTTCCGCCGCCGTGTGGGCGGACAGAAAGGTCACGCCGCGGCGCTCATAGACCATCTCCCCCAGAACCACGCGGGTGATGGCGTGGACCTCCGGATCGTCATCGACGATCAGGATGACCCAGGGCGGCAGCGCGGGGTCGATAACGGGGTGGTCGCCCGCGCGGGAATCCTCGGCGGCGAACAGAAGTTCGTCATCATCGTCATCCGCGGTCATCGGACCCTGAGTCCCCGGCAATCACACCCACCATCTTTTCCGGTGAGTTGATGGTTTTGTCAACGTAATCTCAAAAGGAGGGAAGGAGGGTGGTTCTATACCCTTTTCCCGCCGGATACCCCCGTTGGACGATTGCCTTTGCAACCCTTCGTCCCCTTGAGTGTTGAACGTGTGATCGGCCCCGGCCGCCGTTCCGGCATGCGGGCGTTCCAACAGGGGAGGGTGAACGATGATACCGCAATCGTGGGATATGGAAACGCACGAGCGCGCCCTGACACTGGCCCGCGACCTTTTGGAAACCGGGGCGGTGCGTTTCGACGCCGACCACCCGTTTCGCCACGCATCGGGGCTGGTCAGCCCGGTGCGCTTTGACGGCCGGCGCCTGCTGTCGTTTCCCGCCGCCCGGCGCCGCACCATCGATTACGCCGAGCGGATGATCCGCATGGAAATCAACGATGGTGGCCAGCCGCTGAGCGCCGTCGCCGCGGGCGAGGGTGGGGGCGTGCCCTTCGCCACCCTGATCGCCGAGCGGCTGGAGCTGCCGCTGGTGCTGGTGCGCAAGGAGGAGCCGGAGGCCGGCAGTCACAAAAGCCGGGTTGAAGGCGAACTGTCCTCCGGCTGCCGTGTGCTGCTGGTGGAGCAGATCGCCACCGACGGCCACCGCAAGGCCCGCTTCGCCGAACCGCTTCAGGCCATGGGTTGCCGCCTCAGCGACGTGTTCGTGCTGTTCCAGTACGGGATTTTCGACGTGATCCAGCAGAACCTGGGCCGGCTGGGCATCACCATGCACGCCCTGTCCACATGGTGGGATCTGCTGGAGGTGGCGGGCGAGGGCCAATACCTGCCCGAAACGGTCCTGGGAGAGATCCAGGCCTACCTTCACAACCCGGCCCGCTGGACCGAGGCCCATGCCGGCATGGCCCGTGCTGGCGCCGGATGATGAACGGTCCGCAGAGGGGAGCGCCGCCGTTCGGGTGCCGGCGGTTGCTCCCAGGCCCCACTTTGGTAAAAGGGTGCTGGGGTTGGGGATGGGGCAGGACGGGGTATGGAATATGGCCGGCGTCTGGGGGGATTCGACCGCAATGAGCGGGGCGTCCCCTTCGTCCTTTTGGCGATGGCGGGCGTTGTCTGTTGCTGGGTGTGGATCGCCGGCCTTGGCTACGGCGCTTATCCCGACACGTTCAAGATCCTGCGGACGTGGAAGGTGCTGGTGGAATACGGCATGTACCAGCCGTCCCGTTTTCAGGGCTATCTGATTCCCGAAATGGTACTGGGGTTCGTTGCGGCAAACGCCGGCTATGCCGGATCGAACGGCGTGGTGATCGTGCTTGGCATGGCAACGCTGTCGATGGTTGTTGTTCTTCTGCGTGATTTTGTTGGGAACCGTCAGGCCTTGCTGGCGGCCCTGTTCATTGCAGTGAATCCTTATTTTGTAACAATCGCCGCGGAAACGAGCGATTATATATTTCCATTCTTCTTTTTCTTTGCGGGTATTTTGCTGCTCCGCCGGAATGCGCTGATCCTGGCGGGGCTGGCCTTTGCCTGTGCGGTATCGTCGCGTTTGACCTTCGCACCGATGGGATTGTCCGCCTTGGTCTGGCAAGCGTGGCTGGTGTGGCATGATCGGGAAAGATGGCGGACGGCTATGCTGGCTATTGCCGTTTTTTTGATGATGTCCGCCCTGTTTTATCTGCCGGTTTTCATCGCATCGAACATGACCCTGTCGTTTTTGACGGCAGCCCAGCCCCATGAGGGTTATATGGCGGCGCGGGTTGTCCGGTTTGCCTACAAACAGGTGCTTTTGTTCGGTTGGATCGGCAGCGCCTGTGTCGTGGCCGTGCTTGCCCATGGTGTTTGGGCATGGCGGCGGGGCCGGGTGGAGGGGCTGGAGCAGGATGGCATCCGCCGTCTTCTGTGGATGTGCGGTGCGGTCATTCTTTACACGCAATGCATCTTCTTCGGCCTTCCGGCGCGGATCGTCTACTTACTTCCGATTCTGGCCAGCCTTGCGGTGATTCTGGCGGTCCTGGTCCGCCGCCCCGCCGTTTGGGTGGTGCTGATCGGCGCGGAATTCCTGATCTGGTGGGTGCAGCCCGATATCGTGCGGATTTCCTACGCCGAAACCGGCTCCGCCGATTGTTCCATGGGAACGGCCATACCCACCGGCATGGCGCTGGCCCCCCATCTCAGAACTGGTGTCATCATGCAGGAGGTTCAGGATATTCCCCGGGCGGTGTGTCTTTTGAAGACGCACTATGTCGAAGAATTCCGCTGATCCGTGGACGGAGAAGGGGGAAGGGCCGCCTTAGCGGCGGCCCGTCACTTTCTTCAGATCCCGCACCAGCCGGGCCGAGGCCAGGAAGGGCACGGCCAGCAGCAGTTGCAGCAGCGCCCAGCGCAGCGCCTCGCAATTGGGATGCGTCCACTCGATGGCCGACAGCGGGGCGGCACTGGTGCCGCGGATCCAGCCGCGCAAAGGGGCGTCGATGGGCAGGATCCCTTCGGCCACCACCGTCAGCACCGCCCCCACCACCAGCAGGCGCCCGATCCAGCGTTCGGCGGTCAGCCGCCCCTCCGCCCCCGTGGGCACCGGGATGACCGGGCCGAACAGGTTGCCGATGGCAAAGGCCCCGCCCCGGCTCATGCCCGCCGGGCGGCGGATCATGCGCAGCCACCCCAGCGCCAGCAGGCCGAGGGCCGGGATGGTCATGTAGATGCCGGGGAAGTTGCGGTAACGGCCGTCGAAGATGATGAGGAAGCTCCACGCCACCGCCACCGCGCCCATGACCAGGGCGGCCAGCGTGCCCACCCGTTCCAGCGTGTCCATGGGGCCGGGCTTCAGCACGCCGTGCAGCGGCCCCGGCGGCAGCACGCGGGCGGTGACGGTGCGGGCCACCGCCGCCCGCACGAATCCGGCGGTCAGGGCCACGCTCAGCACCGCCAGCACCACCAGCAGCCCCCATTGCAGCGCGATGTCCTGGGGGTAATGGTTCCATTCCTGCGCCACGACGAAGGCGTGGACCAGGGCGCTGCCGGCGCCCTGGGTCAGGAAGGCCAGGGCAACACCGCTGCCCGCCGGCACCGCGGCGGGGGCGAAGGCCAGGGCGCCCGCGAACAGCAGCAGCCCGGCCCCGGCGGCGATGGCCCAGCGGTCGCGCCAGTGGGGCAGTTCCACCACCGGCCCGGACAGCAGGAACTTCGGCTTGCGCTCGGCGGTGTAGAGGCCCCAGTGGCCGCCCACCGTGCCCTCCAGCTTCTGCTTCCAGCTCTGATCGAAGGCTTCGATCAGGTTGTAGTCGAAGCCCTTTTCCTCGGCCAGCCGGACGAAGGCCCCGGCGAAGCGCGCCATTTCCACCCGGCCCGGCACCGCCGCCCCGCGGGTGCGGCCCGACGCCGGCCAACCGGCTTCCCCCACCAGAATCGGCTTGCCGGGGAAGCGGTCGCGGATGACCTGATGGGTCCAGGCGATGTGCTCGGCCGACGCGGTGACGCTGGCGGGGATGTCCTCCCAATAGGGCAGCAGATGGATGGTGATGTAATCCACCTCCGGCGCGATTTCGGGGAACTTCAGCCACCATTCCCACACGTCGGCGTAGGAGACGGGCTGCTTGATCGCCGCCTTGACCTTGCGGATGTAGTGGATCACCTGCTCGGGCTTCAGGTCGCCGCGTAGCAGCACCTCGTTCCCGACGATCACGCGGGTGATGGTGTCGGGGTAGCGGTTGGCGAGCGCGATCAGCGACTCCACCTCCGCCTCGTTGATCGATTCCTTGGGCGACAGCCAGGCGCCCATGGTCACCGTCAGCCCATGCTTCTGCGCCAGTTCCGGCACCACCGCCATCCCTTCAAGGGAGGTGTAGGTGCGGATGCCGGCCACCTGCGGGGCGATGACGCCCAGATCGGCGTCGATCTGCTCCGGCGTCGGATAGACGCGGGTCAGCGGGCTTTGGCCGTCGCGGAACGGCGCGAAGGAGATGCTGCGCAGCTTGCCCCCCGGCGGCGGTTCCAGCGGAACCGGCCGGTTGGGGGCGCACCACAGGGCATAGTTGGCGAGGATGGCCACGACCAGCGCGGCAAGGATCGTCAGGTATCGCATGGACCTTCTCTACACCAGGGACGGGCGGCGTGCGGATAAAGAAATTGAACTCCCCCATTGCGCGCCGCATCATCGCGGCACAACGCCCGGGCTGGCAAGAGACGAGGGGAAAATGATGGGGGGAATGGGCAAGGCCGCGGTCGCCGCGGCGGCGCTGCTGCTGGCGGCATGGCCCGTCGGCGGCTGGGCGCAGGGGCACAGTGGTCTTGTGGTGGGGATGCAGCTTGAACCGCCGCATCTGGATCCCACCGCCGGGGCCGCCGGGGCCATCGACGAGGTGACCTATGCCAACCTGTTCGAGCCGCTGACCCGCATCGACGCCGCCGGCGCCGTGGTGCCGGGGCTGGCGGAGCGGTGGACCGTCTCCGACGACGGGCTGACCTACACCTTCACCCTGCGTCCGGGCGCCCGCTTCCACGACGGCAGCGTGTGCGATTCGGCGGATGTGAAATTCTCGCTCGACCGTGCCCGCGGCCCGCAGTCGGTGAACGCGCAAAAGGCGTATTTCGCCGCCATCGACACGGTGGAAACCCCCGATCCGCGCACGGTGGTGGTGCGGCTGTCGCGGCCCGACGGGTTGTTCCTGTTCCACATGGGCCAGGGCGACGCCGTTATCGTGGCGCAGGAGACCGCCGACACCAACAAGCAGAAGCCGATCGGCACCGGCCCGTTCAAGCTGGACCGCTGGGCTGCCGGCGACCGGGTGGAGCTGGTGCGCAACCCCGATTACGACGGGCCGAAGCCGGCGCTGGAGCGTGTGACCTTCCGCTTCATCAGCGACCCCGCCGCCCAGGTGGCGGCGCTGCTGTCGGGCGACGTGGACACCTTCCCCCAGTTCGGCACGTACGAGGCGCTGGACCAGTTCCGCAAGGATCCCCGCTTCGCCGTTCTCGACGGCACCAGCGAGGGCGAAACCCTGCTGGTCATCAACAACGCCCGCAAGCCGTTCGACGATGTGCGGGTGCGCCGGGCCATCGGGCACGCCATCGACCGCACCACCCTGATCGACGGCGCCATGTTCGGCACCGCCAAGCCCATCGGCAGCCATTTTCCGCCGCACCGGCCCGAGTATGTGGACCTGACCGGCCTGTCCGCCTATGCCCCGGCCAAGGCCCGCGCCCTGCTGGCGGAGGCCGGCTATAAAGACGGGTTCGACGCGGTGCTGCGCCTGCCGCCGCCCATCTACGCCCGCCGTTCGGGTGAATTGATCGCCGCCATGCTGGCCGAGGTGGGCATCCGCCTGCGCATCGAGAACGTGGAATGGGCGGCGTGGCTGGAGCGCACCTTCAAGGGCCGCGATTTCGACCTGACGCTGGTGGCCCACACGGAACCGCTGGACATCGGCATCTACGCCCGCCCCGACTATTACTTCAACTACCGCTCCGACCGTTTCAACGCGACGGAGGACGAGTTGAGCCGCACGCTCGACCCCGCCCGCCGCGTGGCCCTGCTCCAGCAGGAACAGCGCATCGTGGCCGAGGATGCGGTAAACGGCTTCCTGTTCCAGTTGCCCGTGGTGACGGTGCAGAAGGCCGGCGTCACCGGCATGTGGCCGAACCGCCCGTTGCAGGCCAACGACGTGACTGGCGTGTCATGGAAGTGACCCCTTGTTTTAATCGATGGGATGCAAGGGCTATCGCCCTTGCTGGGGGTGTCGGGGGCAAAGCCCCCGACAATCGCGCCCAACCGTAACGGATATGGGATGATCCACTATCTGGGCCGCCGTCTTCTGGGCTTCGCCGTGTCGGCGTGGGTGGCGGCGCTGGCGGTGTTTGTGGTTCTGGACGTGGTGCCGGGCGACCCGGCGTTGCTGATCCTGGGCACCGAGGCGCAGCCCGACACCCTGGCCGCACTGCGCGCCCAGATGGGGCTGGACCGTCCGGCAGCCGAACGCTTCGTGCGCTGGTCGGGCGGCCTGCTGCGCGGGGATTTCGGCACCAGCCACACCTACAACCGCCCGGTGGCGTCGCTGGTGGCGGAGCGGCTGGCGGTCACGCTGCCGCTGGCGCTGCTGGCCTTGGCGCTGGCGGTGGCGGTGGGCGTGCCGCTGGGGGTGTGGGCGGCGGCGCGGCGCGGCGGCATCGCCGACGGCATGGTGCGCGGCTTCGGGCGGCTGGGGGTGGCGGTGCCCAATTTCTGGATCGCCATGCTGCTGATCTGGGTGTTTTCCGTGGCACTGGGCTGGCTGCCCGCCGGGGGCTTTCCGGGGTGGCAGGCGGGGACGGGGCCGGCGCTGGCCGCCCTGATCCTGCCCGCCGTGGCGCTGGCGGTGCCGGAAGCCGCCATTCTGGTGCGCCTGACCCGCGCCGCCGTGCTCGATACCCTGCGCGAGGATTACGTGCGCACCGCCACCGCCAAGGGGGTGGGGCGGCGGGTGGTGCTGCGGCGCCATGTGCTGCCCAACGCGCTCATCCCCATCACCACGCTGGTGGGGCTGCAGTTCGGCTTTCTCGTCGCCGGGGTGGTGGTGGTGGAGAACGTCTGCACCCTGCCGGGGCTGGGGCGGTTGCTGACCCAGGCCATCGGCCAGCGCGACGTGACGGTGGTGCAGGGTGTCGTGCTGCTGCTGGCGGTGCTGGTAATGGCGGTGAGCGCGCTGGTGGACGCGCTGCACGCCGTGCTCGATCCCCGCCCGCGGAGGGCGGCGTGAGGCGGCGGCGGACCTCCTTCCCCCTGGTGGCCGGGGCGGTGCTGACCGGGGCGCTGGTGCTGGTGGCGCTCTTGTCGCTGGCCTGGACCCCCTATGCCCCCGAGGCGGTGCGGGTGGTGGCGCGGCTGCGCCCGCCGGGGCCGGACCATTGGCTGGGCACCGACCATTTCGGGCGCGACGTGCTGTCCATGCTGATGGTGGGGGCGCGGCTGTCGCTGGGCATCGGGGCGGCGTCGGTGGCGCTGGGCCTGCTGGGCGGGGTGCCGCTGGGGCTGCTGGGGGCCGCGCGTCCCGGCTGGTGGGACGAGGCGGCGGGGCGGATGGCCGACCTGCTGTTCGCCTTTCCCGCCGTGCTGGTGGCGATCCTGCTGACGGCGCTGAACGGGCCGGGGGCCGGCAACGCGGTGGCGGCCATCGCGCTGTTCAACGTGGCGGTGCTGGCGCGGGTGACCCAGGGGGCGGCCAAGGGGGTGATGCGGCGGGATTTCGTCCGCGCGTCCCAGGCGCTGGGCCGCGGGCCGTGGGGGGTGGCGTGGGTGCATGTGCTGCCCGCCATCGCCGGCGTGCTGGCGGTGCAGGCGACCGTGCTGTTCGCCGCCGCCATCCTGAGCGAGGCGGGGTTGAGCTATCTGGGGCTTGGGGTGCAGCCGCCCGTGCCGAGCTGGGGGCGGATGCTGGAGGATGCCCAGACCTTCCTGACCCGCGCGCCGCTGCTGGCGGTGTTTCCGGGCGCGGCCATCGCCCTGTCGGTGCTGGGCCTGAGCCTGCTGGGCGACGGGCTGCGCGACCGTTTCGACCCGCGGCACGAAAGCGAGCCGATCCTGTAGCGCCCCCCGCTACCGTCCCCGCAGGGCGGGCGAACTCAGCCGCCCCAGGGTTTCCAGCAACCCGGCCATATGGGCGGCCAGGGTGTCGAGGAAGGGGCGGCGCTCCAGCGTCGTCTCGTCCATGTAGAGGGTGCGGTTGATCTCGATCTGGAGCACATGGACGCCGAAGCGCGGGCGCCCGTAATGGCGGGTGGTGTAGCCGCCGGCATAGGGGCTGTTGCGCTTGACCGCATAGCCCCTGTCGCGCAGGAACTGGTCGGCCGTCTCCATCACCGGGGCGGCGCAGGCGTTGCCGTAGCAGTCGCCCAGCACGACGTCCACCCGGCGGCTGCGGTCCTTTTCGCCCGTGCCCGCGGACGGCATGGAATGGGCGTCCACCAGGATGCAATGCCCGAACCGGGCACAGGTGCTCTGGATCAGGCCGTTCAGCGCGTTGTGGTAGGGGTGGTAATAGCGGTTCACCCGGTCCACCGCCTGGGCGAAGCTCAGCTTGTGGCGGTAGATGTCCTCGCCGTTGGCCACCACCCGGGCGATGGTGCCCAGCCCGGCGGCCACCCGCGGCGAGCGGGTGTTGACATAGCTGGGCAGGGGATCGCTGAACATCTCGGGGTCCAGCTCGTACGGCTCGCGGTTGACGTCGAGGAAGGCGCGGGGGAACAGCGCCCGGATCATCGGCGCCCCCAGCCGCGGGGCGGCGGCGTAGATCTCATCGACGAAGGCGTCTTCGGATTTGCGCAGGGCCGCACCGTTCAGCCGGGTCAGCGGCAGGAAATCGTCGGGGTAGTCGCGCCCGCTGTGCGGCGACGCCACCACCAGCGGCAGCGTCTGGTCGGCGGGTGCCAGAATGTCCAGCACCCGGTCGTGTCCGGTGGTGGGGTCGAAGTGCGCGTCCATGGTTCCATGATGTAGTCGAGCAGGCCACCCGTGTCACGCCGTCATGGTGAAGGAAGGGTGCCGCGGAAGGCCGAAACAATTTTTTGTGAAAAAAATGCAGCTAGGGGGTTGCGCGGTCGTTGGGATGGTGATACACCCCCGCTCCACCGACGGACGGCGCCGAACGGCACGGTTCGAAGGGAAAAAGGATGGGCGCGTAGCTCAGCGGGAGAGCACCACGTTGACATCGTGGGGGTCACAGGTTCAATCCCTGTCGCGCCCACCATCCTTTCTGAAGGCCGGCAACCGGAACGGGTTGCCGGCCTTCGCCATTTCTGGCTTGATCGACGGCCCGCCTCCCGACCCGTGGAACGCCGTCATGCCCCTTCCCCCCATCGACAGCCAGCTTGCCCGCGAAGCCCTGGAGGCTCCGGAGGCCGCCCGGCGGCAGACCGCGGCCAACGCCGCCGTGCTGGCCGCGCTGGGGGAGCGGCTGCGGCGCGCCCCGCCGCCCTTCGTGGTGACCGGGGCGCGGGGAAGCTCCGACCACGCGGCATCCTATGGCGCCTTCGTCCTTGAATCGCTGGTGGGGCGGGCGGTGGCCTCGGTGGCGCCGGGGGTGGCGTCGGTCTATGGCCGCGACCTGGCGGTGAAGGATGCCCTGTTCATCGCCGTGTCCCAGTCGGGGCAGAGCACCGACCTGCTGCGGCTGACGGACTCCATGGCCCGTGGCGGGGCGCTGACGGTGGCGCTGGTCAACGACGCCGCATCCCCCCTGGCCCGCCTGTGCGAGGTGGTCATCCCCCTGTGGGCGGGGGAAGAGCGGGCGGTGGCCGCCACCAAATCCTTTCTGCTGTCGGCGCTGGCCTTTCTCGACCTCGCCGCCCACTGGGGGCGGAGCGAGGACGCGCGGCAGGCGGTGGCGGCGGCCCCCGATGCCCTGGCCGCGGCCCTGGAGTTGGACTGGAGTGGTGCCCTGGCCCCGCTGGCGGCGGCGCGCGGCCTTTATGTGCTGGGGCGCGGCGCCGGGCTGGGACCGGCGGGAGAGGCGGCGCTGAAGTTCAAGGAAACCTGCGGCCTGCACGCCGAAGCCTTCAGCGCGGCGGAGGTGATCCATGGCCCCCTGGCGCTCGCCGGACCGGACCTGCCGGTCCTGATGCTGGGGCAGCCCGACGCCGCCGCCCCCGGTGCGGTGGAGGCGGCGACGCGGATGGCGTCCTATGGCTCGCCGGTGTGGAGCACCTTGGCCGTGCCCGGTGGCGTCCTGTTGCCGGCGGTGGCGGGCGTGCCGCCGCTGCTGGCTCCCCTGGCGGCGGTGGCGAGCCTCTATCGTGCCTTGCCGGGGCTGGCGCGGGCGCGGGGGCGTGACCCCGATGCGCCCGCCCATCTGCGCAAGGTGACGCGGACGGTGTGAAACGGGGGAGCGGGGCGGCTGCCCCATATGCGCTAGGATAAGATATCAAGCAGGTGGTCAATCTGAGACTTGCGT
>CALBDS010000021.1 GCA_937927415.1 uncultured Rhodospirillaceae bacterium | reverse complement strand
AGATTGACGACCTGCTTGATATCTTATCCTAGCGCCTATGGGGCTGCCGCCCCGCCCGTGAGCGCCGTTCGCCCCACCTCCCGGTTGCCGGATCGGAGCCGCAGGCGGCGTCACCGGGACGGTATCCGTGGCATGGGCTTACTGCGCGTTGCAAGACGTACTATGTTCAGATAAGTCCGAATAAATCGTATGATAGTCCGTTGTCAAGGGTAAGGGCACGGACTACGATCCGGTATGACTACGGAAACCCGTTTCGGGCTACGGCTCCGCCATCTCCGTCTTGAACGCGGCTACAGCCAGGAGAAGCTGGCTGAGCTTGCGGGCCTGTCCACCGACAGCATTTCGAACCTGGAGCGCGGCCAGAACGTCCCCGGCCTGGACACGGTGGAGGCGCTGCGCGCGGCCTTTGCGTTGCCGATCGGCGATTTCCTCGACTACCTCGGCCACAGCCCCGCCCCCGACCCCGCCCGCCAACGGTTGGAAGACTCGCTGCTGCGCGCCTCGCGGTCGCTGGACCTGCCGGTCCTTGAGGTCGCGGTGGCACAGGTGGAGGCGCTGGGACGGTTGCGGCGGGGTGGGTGAAGAAACACGGAAACCGGGAGAAAGCTGGCTGAACCCCTGCCCGGCGCTTATATAGAAGAGCGGAGGTGCGTCATGGCTGAGCCTGCGACTGTTTTCGAGCCGACCGACGATGAAGCGTTGACGCGCGCTGTGGCCGAGGCTCGGGCCCAGGTGGCGGCTGGGCAGGTGATCCCTCTGAGTGACGTTGCACGCTGGCTCGACAGTTGGGGAACACCCGACGAGGGTCCGGCGCCGTCGTGGAAGGAGTGTTCGCCCCGGCGGCTGTTCCTGACCTGATCGCCATCCGTTACGACATCGGCCATTTCAATCCGGCAGCCGCCCGGCGCATGGCGCTTCGTCTCAAAGCCGCCGCCGAAAGCCTCCGTGAATTCCCGGAACGCGGGCGCTTCCGTGCAGACGGCGCGCCGGAATTGATGGCTGTGCCTCCCTATGTCATCGTCTATGACGTAGACTCCACCCGCGTCACCATTCTACGGGTCTGGCATGGGGCGCAGAACCGTCTGTAGCTTCTATCTCGCAAAGCCTGAATCTTTGTCAGGGCTTTTCTTTCTCTGAGGGCAGGGGGTATTTTCCCCTGTCCAGTACTGTCCGTTTTGCGCCACGAGCGGACATCGGCATTGCCAATAGGAACGCCTGCGTTGGGCCGGAAGCGGAATGACCGCTTTTGGAGGTGTAGTCGAACAAAACGGACATTGACCCGCAGCGATGCGGCGAGGCTTTCGGCCTGGAGCCGACATTCGACAAGGGCCTCATCTTTGCACCATCGTTATAGAACCTGCGATTCATACTTGCCGAAGCGGCCTGAACGATGCGTCGACGAAGGCTCCCAGATATGTTTAAAAGATAGTGCAACTGAGAAGACGCGATCAAAACGCGATCATGATTCCTTGGAAATAAAATTTAGCTTGGGAGTTTGGACCCATGGAGAGCAACTTATTTGATGTGTTTCAAAGGCGTTTCAACCTAGCTCGCAGCGGCGGTGGCATCCTATTCTGCGGTGCCGGGTTTTCTGCGGATTGTCTGAATTTCAATCCGGATGAAACGCTCGGCACTGGTGCACAGCTGCTCGATCTCTTCAATGCCGAACTCCATCAGGTTCCGCCATATAGGGATCTACAAAACGCCGCCGATGCCCTACAGGAGAAGATTGCCGACTACGGCATGATGACACTCCTGAAAGAGCGGTTCACCGTTTCCAACGTAACCTCTGATATGGCCGATCTGTTACGCTACCCCTGGGAAGCGGTCTACACGACAAATTACGATAATGCGCTCGAAATTGCGGCTCAGGCCGCGCACAAACAGGCCGAGCCCCTCAACAACACCGACGATCCCAATACGACCGCACTGAATCTCCCAATCATCCATCTGCACGGCTATGTGCAGAAATGGGACATACATAACATCCGTGAAAGCTGCGTGCTCGGCGCCGAAAGCTACTCGAAGCTTACCCATGTAAAGAAGTGGCTCAACCGCTTTCGGCGCGATATCGGTCAGGCTCAGATCGTGGTCTTTGTCGGGTTCAATGCCGGCGATTTCCATCTCAACCAGGCGATCAACGACCTGACAGGCTTGCACGAAAAGGCCTTCTTCATCAATCGCCCGACCGCCCAAGCCGACCCCGATGTCACCGCAGCTCAGAAGCGGCTCGGCTCGCCGTTCTTCATTGGCCGGGCCGGGCTTGCCGCCACCATCAAGGAGCTTTTGGTCAAGGATGCACCGAAAGCACCACACCTTGCCAGTTTCGCGAAATACACGCCTCCGAACCCCGCAGCAACGGTTCCCACGCAAGCGCAGATCGAAGACCTGTTTCTCTACGGCAAGGTCGAATCCTCGCAACTTGCGCGGGATGCATCCAACAATGTATCCGAGTACCATATACGGCGCAGCGCCATACAGGAAACTCTGGACGCCATCGCAGGTGATACCCGGATCGTGCTTTTTGACGGGTACCCCTGTGATGGCAAGTCCCTGCTTACAACCGATCTTGCCTATCGCCTGTCAGGGGCAAGGCCGGTCTACCAGATGCGCCAAGCCTATGCGAACGTACTTAACGAGGTCGCAGACATCCTTCACCATACGCCGAACGCCGCACTGATCATCGAGAACTGTTTTGATCTGCCGACAGAATGGCTCGCCAGCATCGCGCGTCAGTTTGATGGTCAGGACGGCATTCTTATCCTAACAAGCCGGGCCGTGGCGGTCGATGCCAGCCCTACTGGCCTCGCATCGCTCGAAAGCTTCCGCAGTTTCCGGAAAATGCCCCTTGCCCGTCTCAACAACGACGAGGCGCGCGTTCTGAGCGACCTCGCCGATCAGATCGCTGGGTGGCGTGATTTTCATGCGCTTGATCAAGGTGCGCGGCTTCGTTTCATCGAGAGCACCTGCCATGCGAGCCTGCCGCATTTCCTGATGCGGTTGCTCCGGTCAGACTACGTTACGCAGCGATATCGTGAAGAATTGAGTAAGTTGTCACTCAGCCAGACTGAGCGCGCAGCGATTATAATTGCGCTCTATCTCGCCCATATCGGCGAGAACGCATCGGTTTCCTTCCTCAGCAATGCGATGGAGAGGGATTGTGGCGCCATCTTCGACACATTGAATGCTAGGGCTGGTAATGACACATTCCGCCTCGTACGCAGAACCGGAGAGATCATCCAGACCGTGCCCTCGATCGGGGCTCAGAACACTCTCCAAAACCTGTTCGACGATGCCGAAATCATCGATGCCATCGTTCCTTTGTTGAAGAGCCTTGCGGCGACCTATCGCGACCCTTTCGAACAGCGCATATTCAGTCAGTTGATGCGGTTTTCCATCCTTTCCGACGTCGTCACCGACAGGGATGAAATCGACCGGTTCTTCGAACATAACAAGCAGGAACCGCAAATCAGGCGAATGCCGCTTTTCTGGCTGCAATGGCACATGGCCAAATGCGCAGCCGGTGCCTTTACGGACGCGGAAAAGTTTCTCGAACAGGGGTATGGTGAAGCCGACGACTTCGAACGCCGCACCGGAAATACTTTCGATCGGCGTCAACTTGATGACAGGCGCGCAAAGTTTCTGATGTTGCGGGCGGAAAAAACCACCCGCGTTGGGGGCGACCTATTCAGGGATTTCAAAGAAGCAATCGAACTTACTAGCAAGATCCTGCACCAGAACGACCCACAGCACTATCCTTTCGAGACGCTTGCGGAGATCGTGCGGACGTATCGCGTGGTGGGTCACCACTTGGACAACAAGCTTAAGGCACTGATCGATAACGGGCGGGATCAGCTCGTAACCTATGCCCGCAAGCGAATCGGCGTGCTTGCTTCAGGATATCAAAGGGACAAGGCCCAATCGGCGCTCAACGATGTTGGCTCATGATTGTGAGAGAGCGAATATGACCTAGCACGAGATTTTGTCTTCACCTGCGACTGGGGTCCGCTTCACGATGACCTGAAATCTCCTTTGGGCCAGCTTGCGGTGAAGGCTAACCACACAAACAGCCCCCCCCACACACGAAGCAGTCGTTCGCGCGAGATACAGCGAACGACTGCTTACCGCACTTTCCCGCATTTTTGTGCGATTAGCAAAATATCCGCTATGCAGAAATGCAATGCCAGAGCCGAAAAGCCCAACATGGCCGCAAAGCGGTCCTGGCCAAAGGTCCGCTTCGGGTCAAAAGCGGCTATTTAAAATTTTCCCGACAGGTTCCAAGGGCCCTGCCCTTGGCCGGGGAAGGCGAAGGGGCAGGAAGCCCCTTCGCACGCGCGAAAGCGCGCTCCCGTCAGTACGCGTAATCCCGGAACACCGGATCGACGGTGCGGAGAGGTCACAGATACTTAACGCAGTTTTTATGATATAGGCTTTAACCTATATTCGCCTTGACCCAAAATAGCTCAAAACCTATAAATCTCCCATGCACACTGTTCTGTTCCATGCCGCATTCGTAATTGAGTTCAAGGCGCTGCCTAGAGCCGTGCGGATCGACCTTGCCGCGGCGGTCAAGGTGCTTGGGGAGCGTGGGCCGGCGCTTGGCCGACCGCATGTCGATACGCTGAACGGTTCCCGGCACGCCAATATGAAGGAACTGCGGTTCAAATCGGATGGCGGTGTCTGGCGGGTGGCCTTTGCCTTCGATCCGAAACGCAATGCCATCGTGCTGGTTGCCGGCGACAAGAGCGGGGTGTCGGAGAAACGGTTCTACGCATCGCTGATCGCCACCGCCGACACCCGCTATGATGACCATCTTACCGACCTGAAAGGAGCCACGCCATGACGGCAACGGTCCCGTTTGATGACATCCTCTCTGCCATGCCGGATGACGAGCGTGCCGCGGTGGAAGCTCGGGCTGCCGAAATGCTGGACGAGATCGACGGGTTGGCGGAACTGCGCCGGCTGGCGGCTTTGACTCAAGGTCAGGTCGCCGAGGCGTTGAACGTGAAGCAACCGACGGTTCACCAGATTGAGAAGCGGGCGGACCTGTACCTTTCCACCCTGCGGCGTTTCGTGGAAGCGGCGGGGGGAGAACTGGAACTGCGGGTTTCCCTGCCGGGCAAGGGGGCGTTCAAACTGACGGGCCTTGGCGAACTGACCACCGGCCCCCACCGCTGATTCCCCCCAGGTTCCAAGGACCCTGCCCTTGGCCGGGGAAGGCGAAGGGGCGGGAAGCCCCTTCGCACGCGCGGGAAGCGCGCTCCCGTCAGTACGCGTAATCCCGGAACACCGGATCGACGCTGCCGGCCCATTCGCCGTGGAAGCGTTCCAGCAACTCGTCGGCGGGGGTCTGGCCGGATTCGGCGATGGCGAACAGGGTGTCGAGGAAGTGGGTTTCGTCGTCGCCCCAGTTGTCGTTGCGCGCACGGCGGGCGAGGCCGTCGCGGGCAATCGCCAGCACCTCGCGGGCCACGTCCTGAACGGTACGGTCGCGGAAGGGCGTGCGCAGGGCGTGGCGGGGGACGCCGGCGCGCAACCCGGCGCGCTCTTCCGAGGTCCAGTCCTTCACCAGATCCCACGCGGCGTCCAGCGCCACGGTGTCGTAGAGGAGGCCGACCCACAGGGCGGGCAGGGCGCACAGGCGGCGCCAGGGGCCGCCGTCGGCACCGCGCATCTCCAGGTACTTCTTCAGCCGAACCTCGGGGAACAGGGTGGTCAGGTGGTCCACCCAGTCGGTCATCAGCGGCGTTTCCCCCGGCAGCACCGGCAGCTTGCCGGCCAGGAAATCGCGGAACGACAGGCCCGAGGCATCAATATAACTGCCGTCGCGGTAGACGAAGTACATCGGCGTATCAAGGGCGTAGTCGGCGTAGCGTTCGAACCCGAAGCCGTCCTCGAACACAAAGGGCAGGTCGCCGGTGCGGTCGGGGTCGGTGTCGGTCCAGATGTGGCTGCGGAACGACTGGAAGCCGTTGGGCTGCCCCTCGGTGAAGGGGGAGTTGGCGAACAGCGCGGTGGCGATGGGCTGCAGCGCCAGCGACACGCGGAACTTCTTCACCATGTCGGCTTCGCTGGCGAAGTCCAGGTTCACCTGCACGGTGCAGGTGCGCAGCATCATGTCCAGGCCCAGACCGCCGCGCTTGGGCATGTAATCGCCCATGATGCGGTAACGGCCCTTGGGCATCCACGGGATGTCGGCGCGCGGCCATTTCGGCTGAAAGCCCAGCCCCACCATGCCGATGCCCAGTTCGGAGCCGATCTCGCGCACCTGGCGCAGGTGCTGGTGCACCTCGGCACAGGTCTGGTGCAGGGTGGCGAGCGGGGCGCCCGACAGTTCCACCTGTCCGCCCGGCTCCAGCGTGATGTTGGCGCCGTCCTGGGTCAGGGCGATGAGATTGCCACCCTCGCTCATGGGCGCCCAGCCGAAACGCTGGAGGCGGGTCAGAAGCTCGCCGATGCCGTCCGCGCCGTCATAGGGCAGGGGGCGCAGGTCGCTCTGGCGGTAGGCGAACTTCTCGTGCTCGGTGCCGATGCGCCATTCCGACGCCGGCTTGTTGCCGGATTCCAGATAGGCGACCAGCTCGTTGCGGCTGGTGATCGGTGCGCCGCGGGTCGTGGGAGGGGCGGACATGACGGCTCCGGGGTTTGCGGGGTGCGGAATGGTTCGTGCGGGTCAGGGCTGGGCCGGCTGGCGGAACGGCGGGCGTCCGGCCTCCCCCTCCACGGCCCAGTCCCCGGCGATGGCCTGCCAGCAGGTGAGGGCCGCCAGCGCCGCGGTGTCGGCGCGCAGGACCCGCGGCCCCAGCCCGACCGGGACAACAAAGGGGAGTTTGCGAAGGGCGTCAAGCTCTTCCGGCGCAAAGCCGCCCTCCGGCCCGACCAGGAAACCCACCGGCGGCGGGGCGGACTCCAGCGGGCGGGATTCGGCGAAATCGGCCAGGACGCGGGCGATGGGGCGGGCCTCCCCCGCCTCGGCGCACAGGAACAGGGTGCGCTCGTGGGGCCAGAGCGCCAGAACCTTGTCCAGCGGCAGCGGTTCTTCCAGATCGGGGACGGTCAGGCGCTCGGACTGTTCCGCCGCCTCCACCGCGTTGGCGCGCAGGCGGTCCATGTTGACCCGGTTGGGGTCGGTGCGGCGGGTGAACACCGGCCACAGCTTCGACGCCCCCAGCTCGCTGGCCTTTTCGGCCACGAGGTCGATGCGCCCGCGCTTGATGGGGGCGAAGGCCAGCCACAGGTCGGCGGCATCGGCCTGGGGGCGGCGCTGGTGGACGGCTTCCAGCGAGCACCAGCCCTTGCCGAATCCGTCGATGCGGGCCAGCCATTCGCCGTCACGGCCGTTGAACACCGCCACCGCGTCGCCCCGGTCCAGCCGCAGGACATGGCGCAGAAAATGGGCGCGTTCGTGGTCCAGCCCCACGGCCTGTCCGGCCACGAGTGGGCTGTCCACGTAAAGGCGGGTGCGCGGGCGGTCTTCCTGCATGTCGGCGTTCCGGGTGTGGCCTGATCGGTTCTTGAGGAGGGCACTATAGCCCATCCGCGCCGTCTGGGGATGTCTTTCCCTGCGGCGGGGGCGGGGTGCGGCGGGCGCGGGGCACCTCCACCGCGAACACCGATCCGTGCCCCGGCCGGGACCGCACCGTCACCGGATGGTTCAGCAGCGCCGACAGCCGCCGCACGATGGCAAGGCCCAGGCCCAGACCGTGGGCGCGGTCGCGCTCGGGATTGCCGATCTGTACGAACTCCTCGAAAATCACGGTCAACTGGTCGGGCGGAATGCCGGGGCCGGTGTCCCACACCTCCACCCGCACGCTATCGACCCGCGGGCGGCAACCGACCAGAACCCGCCCGGACGGGGTGTATTTCAGGGCGTTCTCGATCAGGTTGCCGAGAATCCGCCCCAGCAGCGTGGGGTCGCTGAACACCACCGCCGGCGACGGGCACACGGTCAGCCGCAGGCCCTTGGCGGCGAACTGGCCGGCGTACTGGGTGTGCAGACGGTCCAGCAGGGTGGCGATGGGGAAGGGGACCATGGCCGGCGTCACCACCCCAGCATCCAGCTTGGACAGGTCGAGGATGCCGTCCAGCAGCCCTTTCAGCGCGTCCAGCGCCTGTTCCATGGTCTGCACCAGCGGGCGGGCATCGTGGCCGGTCAGCCGTTCCTTCAGCACATGGATGAAGAACAGCAGCGATTGCACCGGCTGGCGCAGGTCGTGGCTGGCGGCGGCCAGGAATTTGGATTTGGCGATGTTGGCGCGTTCCGCCTGCTCCTTGGCCTGATGCAGCTCTTCGCGGATGCGCTTCTGGTCGGTGATGTCGATGGTGATGCCGGTCATGCGGCGGGGGGCGCCGTCCTCGTGGGAAAAGACCCGGCCGATGGACGCCGCCCACCGCAGGGTGCCGTCGGGCCGGCGGAAGCGGAACTCCACATACAGGGGGGCGGCGGCGGTGGCGGCGGTGTTGACCGCCTGCCAATAATCCTCGCGGTCTTCCGGCTCGATGCGGGCGGCCAGCATGGCCAGGGACGGCTTGGTCAGTGGTGCATCGAAACCGAACAGCCGCCACAAGCTGTCCGACCAAGTGAGGCGGGCGGTGGTGAGGTCCCAGTCCCACAGGCCCGCTTCGGCGCATTCCAGGGCCACGGCCAGCCGCTCGGCCTGTTCCCGGCTGGCGCGGGCGGCTTCGATCTGGCCGGTGATGTCCATCAGCACGCCGTCCCACACGGTGCGGCCGTCCCCGCTCCGCCGCACCGCCGCCTGGGCGCGGAAACGGCGGGTGTGGCCGTCGCGGTCCACTATGTCGCCTTCCACCCGCAGCGGCTCCAGCAGGCGGGCGCTGGCGGTTATCGCCGCCTGCCAATGGTCGCGGGATTCCGGGGTCATATGCGCGGCCAGCTCCTCCGCCGGCAGCGGGCGGGTGTCCAGCAGGCGATCGGGCAGGTTCAGCGCGCTGGTCACGCCGCCGCTGAGGTAGCTGTACCATTCCGTCCCGTCGGCGTGCCGTTCGCAGCGGAACACCACGCCGGGCAGGTTGGCGGCGATGTCGCTCAGGCGCCGCTCCGCCTCCTTTGCGTGGTTCAGAGCCTCCAGGTGCCGTTCGGTTTCCTGGCGGCGGACCAGGGTGCCGATGACCACCACCGCCAGCAGCACCGCCAGCAGCAACGCCGCCAGCGCGCCGCCGTGGATCAGCCATTCGGCATGATGCAGGCGGGCGGTGAACTCCGCTTCGGTCAGGGCCGTCAGCGCGGTCCAGCCGCTGATGGGGGCGGTGGCGGCGGCGATGAACAACGGTGCCCCATCGGCTCCATGGGTTTTCAGAACCCCGGCGGGCAAGGGATGGGGCAGGGGAACGGCGTCGGACACCGGGCGTCCGATCAACGGATCCACCGGGCCGCCGGCCGGCATGCGGGCAATGAGTCGCTGGCTGCGGTCGAACAGCAGCACCCGCCCGTCACCGCCGGCCGGGGGGATGTCCGCCTCCGCAGCGCCGGTGCCGAGCCAGGCGCGCGATTCCGACAGGGCCGCCAGGAACAGGGTGGGCGACACCGCGGCGGACAGGACGTAGTGGACCGTCCCTTCCCGCCGCACCGGCACGCGCAGCGCCACAACCGGCTCGGTAAAGCGGTCCGGCAGGGACAGCACCCCGGAAATCACGGTAACACCGTCCTGCAGCACCCGGCCGATCTGGTCGGGAAACTGCACGGCCTGCCCCACGGTCCGCGGCGGCAGGCGGCTGTTGACGAGGATCCGTTCGCCGTCGGTCAGAACCACCGACAGCCATGCCCCGTTGGTTGCCACCGCCCGGCGGGCGTGGCGGTCGAAGGCGATGAGGTCGCCGGAATCAAGGGACTCGGCGCTGGCCAGCGCGGACAGCCCAGCCAATTCCCGCTGAAGCTGACGGTCCACCGCCCCGGCCACCATGGCGGCGGCGGTGGTCAATTGCTGTTCCACCCGCTGCCGTTCCTGCCGGTCGAACAGGGCCAGAATCACCGCCGTGAACAGTGCTACCGGCAGCAATGCGGCGGCGACCGGAATGAGAAGTTGGCGTGGTGTCAGCATGCCGAATGCTTATTTCTGCGTGCAACCGGAGTGTGCGGAACCCTGTGGCGGACGGCAAGTTCTTTCCCAACGCCCTGGGGGCGGGTCCGTTCCGAACTCTTGCCGCCGGCGGGGGCGGGGGATAGGCTGCCGCCGGCTTTCCTGCCGTGTATGTGCCGTTCTGCAACGGGTGCCGCCATGACCTCCGCCCCTCCCACCGCCGCCGGTTTCACTGACATTCCCGCCGACGGGTGGGTCGATCGCTGGATGCCCGCCGCCGTCCGCCCCTATCTGCGGCTGGCCCGGCTGGACCGGCCCACCGGCACGTGGCTGTTGCTGTTCCCCTGCTGGTGGAGTGCCGCCCTGGCCGCACCCGGCTGGCAGAACCTGTGGTTCTTCGTGCTGTTTGCCGTGGGGTCGGTGGTGATGCGCGGGGCCGGCTGCACCGTCAACGACATCCTGGACCGCAAGTTCGACGCCATGGTCGAGCGCACCCGCAGCCGGCCGATCCCCAGCGGGCAGGTGTCGGTGAGGCAGGCGCTGGCCTTTCTGGGGCTGCAACTGCTGCTGGGGCTTCTGGTGCTGGTGCAGTTCAACCCGGCCACCATCGGGTGGGGGGCGCTGTCGCTGGTGCTGGTCTTCACGTACCCGCTGATGAAGCGCATCACGTGGTGGCCGCAGGCGTTCCTGGGCCTGACCTTCAACTGGGGGGCGCTGGTGGGGTGGACGGCGGTGCGGGGGCAACTGGATGCCCCGGCGCTGGCGCTGTACGCCGCCGGTATCGTGTGGACGCTGGGCTACGACACCATCTATGCCCATCAGGACAAGGAGGATGACGCCCGCATCGGGGTGAAATCCACCGCCCTGCGGCTGGGCGAGCAGTCGAAGATCTGGATCTACGCCTTCTACACCCTGACCTTTGGCGGGTTGCTGGCGGCGGGGATGCTGGCGGACCTCAACGGCTGGTTCCGGCTGCTGATGGGGGCGGCGTGCCTGCAACTGGCGTGGCAGGTGGCGACGTGGAACCCCGACGACCAGAACGATTGTCTGGCAAAGTTCAAATCCAACCGCCTGTTCGGCTGGCTGGTGCTGGCCGCCATCGTGGCCGGGCGGGTGCTGTAAAAAGGACGGCGTGGCCCGTTCCGCACGTGGCGGAACGGGCCTGCGCTGCCGATGGGATCAGGCGATTTCGCTGAAGCGTTCGCCCTTCACCTTGCAGATGGGACAGTGGTCGGGGGCGTCGCCGATGACGGTGTGGCCGCACACCGGGCAGACGCGGATGGTGGCGTCCTCCAGATCGCTGCCCGCGGCCACCGCCGCCAGCGCCTGTTTGAACAGGCCGTAATGGACCTTCTCCACCTCCAGCGCGAAGGTCATGGCGCGTTCGGCGCGCTTGTTGCCCTCGGCCTTGGCGTGTTCCACCATGGGCGGGTACATCTCGGTGAATTCGTGGTGCTCGCCGTCCATGGCCTCGGCCAGATTGGCGGCGGTGTCCTTCACCCCATCCATGGCGCGCAGATGCGCCAGCGCATGAATGGTTTCCGCCGCGGCCACGGCGCGGAACAGCTTCGCCACCACCGGAAAGCCGTCGTTGGCCGCCTGCTCCCCATAGGCGAGATAGCGGCGGTTGGCCTGGCTTTCACCGGCGAAGGCTTCCTGAAGATCGTCCTGGGTGCTCATAACGGCGCATCCTTATGGAATTGTTGGTCAGCACAATGGTGTGTGTGTGCCGCCATCATAAAGGATGAGCCGAGGAGATGTCAGGGAAACGGTGCAACACCGCCCTGTGTACGGGCTTTTTCAAAAACGGGGAGGGCCAAGCCCTTTAGCGCAGAAAGGCGTCCGCGACCTGCTCGTTTTCGATCAGCGGGGTGCCGGGCTTGCGGGTGGGGACGGCGGCGCGCACGCCCTCGATGGTGGCGACCAGCGACGGGGTGGCCGAGCCGTGGGCAGCGGGCTTGCGGGCGGGCAGGACACCGGCTGCTGCCTCGGGCAGGGCAGCCACCGGAACGGCGTGGACGGGACCCTGGCCCGGCTTGCGGGCCGGCACCAGTGCTGCCACGACGGTATCGGCCGGTGCGGCGGCGGTCAGCGCCACCGGGGTGATGCCCGGCTTGTGGCCCGGCGTGACGGCGCCGCCCTTCACCATGACCGCCGGCTGCGGCAGGGAGGCGACCATCATCCCGGCGTGTTGGCCGGGCTTGTGGCCGGGAACCACCTTCAGCGCCGCGGTGCGCATCTCCACCGCCGGGGCGGGGGCGCGACCGCGCGGGGCGACGGCGAAGCGCAGATCGGGCTGGCGGATGTCCGGCTGGCGCATGTCGGGGGCCATGCCGCGGGGCATGATGAAGCCGTAGATGGGGTACACGCGCTGTCCCATCTGGCGGGCCGGCTCGTGCCACACGCGCACCTGGGACCAGTCGTTGCGGGGGGACACATCCTCGACCCGCATGCCGCGGCGCAGGCCGCGCCCGCCAAGCCAGGAATGATCCACCAGGACGGTGCGGTCGTTGAGGACTGCCGACACCAGGGAGACGTGACCGCGGCTGAGGCGCCCGGTCTTCTTGAACACCATCACCGAACCGCGCGCCGGGGCGTGGGCGCGGTTGTAATCGCCCTCGGCCGAGGTCCACCACGTCCAGGCATCGCCACGGATGTCGAAGCTGGAGATGGAGCGGACGACGCGCACGCAGTCTTCGGCGCTTGCGGGGAGGGCCACCAGGGGGCTAAGAGCGAGAAGTGCGGCAAGGGAAAGCCGGGTTCCAAGCTCTTTTGTCCGCATGATGTTTATCCCACTGTTCGTTCTTCCCTGTGGGGTTTGGGTAACACGGGTTTTCGCCGCTGTCTACTCCGTTTGAAAGCTGTAACATTGACCTTATGTGGATAAGTGTCATAACACCTTAAAAGGACAATAGAACTTCCCCATGACCGATCACCCCGCCTCCTCATCCGATCCGGCTGAATTCGTTCTTCGCAACACGGTTCGGGCCGCTCCCTCGCTGGTGCCGGAGGTGACTCTGCACCTGGCGACGGAGGTCACGCCGCTGTGGGAAGCCACCGAAGCCACGCTGGCCCGCAACAACCTGCCCCCACCCTATTGGGCCTTCGCGTGGCCGGGGGGGCAGGCGGTGGCGCGCTATGTTCTTGATAACCCGGAGGTTGTCCGGGGCCGCACCGTGCTCGACTTTGCCGCCGGCACCGGGGTGGTGGGAATCGCGGCGCTGAAGGCCGGGGCGGCGCGGGCGCTGGCGGCGGAAATCGACCCCTTCGCGGTGGCGGCGATCCGTCTGAACGCGGCGGCCTGCGGTGTGGATCTGGACGCGGCGGGGGATGATCTGGTGGGGGGGCCGCTGCCCGGATTCGACGTGGTGCTGGCCGGAGACGTCTGTTACGAACGCCCGATGGCCGAGCGGGTGACGGCGTGGCTGCGCGGTTTGGCCGCGGGGGGAACGCTGGTGCTGTTCGGCGATCCGGGGCGGGCCTATGTTCCCCGCGACGGAATCGAGAAGGTGGCGGTCTATGACGTCCCCACCTCGCTGGAGTTGGAGGACCGGACGGTGCGGCAGACGATTGTGTGGCGACTGCTGCCGGTCTGACACCTTTTATATAAATACGACCAGGACAGGGATCATGCCCTATACCTCGCTGCGCGATTTCATGGACCGGCTGGAAGCCCAGGGCCGGCTGGTGGTGGTGAAGGAACCCGTCTCCACCGTCCTGGAGATGACGGAGATCCAGACCCGCCTGCTGGCCGAGGGCGGGCCGGCGGTGCTGTTCCAGAACCCGATCAAGGCCGACGGCACCCGGTCGGAGATGCCGGTGCTGGTCAACCTGTTCGGCACGGTGGAACGGGTGGCGTGGGGCATGGACCGCGAGCCGCACGAATTGCGGGCGGTGGGGGAGACGCTGGCGTTCCTGAAGCAGCCGGAACCCCCCGGCGGCTTCCGCGAGGCGCTGGAGATGATCCCGCTGGTCAAGACCGTGCTGTCCATGAAGCCGCGCACCGTCGGGTCCGCCCCGTGCCAGGAGGTGGTGCTGACCGGCGATCAGGTGGATCTGGGCCGGCTGCCGGTGCAAAGCTGCTGGCCGGGGGAACCGGCGCCGCTCATCACCTGGCCGCTGGTGGTGACCAAGGGGCCGACGGGCAAGCGGGAGGATGACCACAACCTCGGCATCTACCGCATGCAGGTTCTGGGGCGGAACAAGACCATCATGCGCTGGCTGAAGCACCGCGGCGGCGCCCAGCATTACCGGCGCTGGGCGGCGTCGGGCAAGCGCGAGCCGCTGCCGTGTGCGGTGGTGCTGGGGGCCGATCCCGGCACCATCCTGGCCGCGGTGACCCCGGTGCCCGACACCCTGTCGGAATACCAGTTCGCCGGCCTTCTGCGCGGCAAGAAGGTGGAGCTGGTGGACTGCAAGACCGTGCCGCTGAAGGTGCCGGCCCAGGCGGAAATCGTGCTGGAAGGGCACGTCAGCCTGGACGAGACGGCGGCGGAGGGGCCATACGGCGACCACACCGGCTATTACAACTCGGTGGACCAGTTCCCGGTCTTCACCGTGTCGTGCATGACCATGCGGCGCGCGCCGATTTACCTGTCCACCTTCACCGGGCGGCCCCCCGACGAGCCGTCGGTGCTGGGGGAGGCGCTGAACGAGGTGTTCATCCCGCTCTTGGTGCAGCAGTTCCCCGAAATCGTCGATTTCTGGCTGCCGCCGGAGGGGTGTTCCTACCGCATCGCGGTGGTGTCGATGAAGAAGGCCTATCCCGGCCACGCCAAGCGGGTGATGATGGGCGTGTGGTCGTTCCTGCGCCAGTTCATGTACACCAAATGGGTGATCGTGGTGGACGATGACATCAACGCCCGCGATTGGAAGGACGTGATGTGGGCCATCTCCACCCGCATGGATCCGGCCCGCGACATCACGGTGATCGAGGGCACGCCCATCGACTATCTCGATTTCGCCTCGCCCGATTCCGGGCTGGGGGGCAAGGTCGGGCTGGACGCCACCAACAAATGGCCCCCCGAAACCAAGCGCGAATGGGGCGAGAAGATCCGCATGGACGATGACGTCATCGACACCGTGTCGCGCAAATGGGCCGATTACGGCCTGCCCGGCAGCGGGCGGCCCATCTGGAAGTGAGGGGGAGCGTTGGGCTACCGCCCAAACCCGTTCGGGGCGATGCCCCGATCCCCCTTTTCTTTTATCGATAAAAGAAGAAAGAGGTTTGGAGGCGTCAGCCTCCAAGCGGGGTCGGGGCGGCAGCCCCGTTCACTTGGGCCAAGCCGTACGGGGCCGTTACCGGGCGGTGGAGAAAAGCCGCCGCGGCAGCGGCAGCACCGTCAGCGCGACACCGGCAAACACCAGCCCGGCCCCCGTTAGCTTCAGCGCCGACAGCGATTCCCCCAGCACCAGCGCGCTGGAGGTCAGCCCGAAGATCGGCACCAGCAGCGAGAACGGCGCCACCAGACTGGCCGGGTAGCTGCGCAGCAGGAACCCCCAGGCGGCGAACCCGAACAGCGTCGCCCCGGCGGCGATATAGACCAGTGCGGCAACGCCCATGGCCGACAGCCCGGTCAGGGCGGCGGCGATGCGCTCCGGCCCCTCCATCCCCAGGGACAGCAGGAACAGCGGCAGCGGCGGCACCACGCTGACCCACAGCATCAGGCGGAACAGGTCCGGCGCGCGGGCCTGCTTCATGATGATGTTGGCCACCCCCCAGCAGGCGGCGGCAGCCACCACCAGCCCCAACCCCAGCAGGGAATCCCCCGCCGGCATCTCCAGCGCGATCACGCCGATGCCGCCGAAGGCCACCGCCATGCCCGCCATCTGCCGCGGGCCGGGCCGGTCGCCCAGAACGGCCGCCGCGAACAGGGCGGTGAAGAACGCCTGCGATTGCAGCACCAGCGACGACAGCCCCGCCGGCATGCCGATGTCCATGCCGATGAACAGCAGCGAGAACTTCACCACCCCCAGCGACACCCCGATGCCGATGATGTACCGCCACGGCACCGGCGGCCCGCCCCGCACCCCCAGCAGCAGCAGCGGCGAGGCGGCCAGCGCAAAGCGCAGGCAGGAAAACAGCACCGGCGGAAAATCCCGCAGGCCCAGCTTGATCATCACGAAATTGAACCCCCACACCGCCGCGACCGCGACGGCAAGGGCGATGTGGAGCGGGCGCATGCTGCGGGCCTTTGCCAAATACATCCGGGGGCGGAAGGGTATGGGGCTTTTCCCCCAACCGTCAACCACCGCTTTTGCCGGGTGCGGTGCGCGCAAGGCTGTGGTGCGGTGGCGGGTCGGAAAATTACATTGCATCCCAATCGATGATATATCATCTAATTATCCATGACCCTGCTTCCCTCCCATCCCCGACACCGTTTCGGGTTCCGTCTGGTGGTGCTGGCGCGCCGCTGGCGGCAGGCCATCGACGCCGAACTGCACGCCGCCGGGCTGACGGACGCCGCGTGGCGTCCGCTCATCCACCTGCACCGCCAGGGCGGCATGCGCCAGAAGGATCTGGCCGCCGCCTTGGGCGTGGACGGGTCCAGCGTGGTGCGGCTGGTGGGGCTGCTGGAGGACCGCGGGCTGTTGGAACGGCGCGACGATCCCGCCGACGGCCGGGTGAAGTGCCTGTACCTGACCGATGCCGGTCTTGCGCTGGTGGACGAGATGCACACGATGATCTGGGCGGCGGAAGACGCGCTGCTCGACGGTTTTTCCGATGATGAATTGACGGCCCTGCTGGACGCTTTCGACCGGCTGGACGCCAACCTGTCGGCGCGGCGGGGGGCGTGATGGTGGCGATCCTGTCGGGCCTGCGGGCCGGGTTGCGGGGGTTCGAGCGGCCCCGTCTGACCTTCACCCTGCGCACCGCCTTTGCCAGTTGGGTGGCGCTGGCGGTGGCGGCACTGCTGGGGCTGGAAAGCCCCCATTGGGCGGCCATGACCGTGTGGGTGGTGGCCCAGCCCACCCGCGGTATGCTGCTGGAAAAGAGCCTCTACCGGCTGTTCGGCACCTTTGCCGGGTCGGCGGTGGGGGTGGGGCTGGTGCTGGGCAGCGGCGGCGATCCGTTCCTGCTGGCCGGCGGGCTGGCGCTGTGGGTGGCGGCGTGCGCGGGTGCCGGGAACCTGCTGCGCCATTTCCAGACCTATGGGCTGCTGCTGGCCGGCTACACCGCCGCCATGGTGGCGCTGATGGACGTGCCGCACCCCGATCATGTGCTGGTGCTGGCGGCGGGCCGGGTGATGGCGGTGGTGGTGGGCATCGCCGCTTCGGCGCTGGTGTCGTGGCTGTTCCTGCCGCCGGCGGCGGAACCGCAGCTGATCGAGCGGCTGCGCGCCGTTGCCGATGGCGCCCTGGCGTGGAGTGAGTCCGTCCGCATCGGCCCCCCCACGCGGGAGATGATCGAGCGGGAACGCCATATCCTGTCCGAACTGGCGGCGGTGGACGATCTGCTGGACGGCCACGCCGCCGGCTCGCCCGCCGGCTACCGGCGCATCCGCGGCGCCCGCCTGCTGGCCGCGCGGGTGCTGGCGCTGGTGGCGGCGGCCCGCACATCGGCCGGCGGCGGCCCGCTGGCGGAAGCGGCGGCGGTGCGCACGGCGCTGGCCGGGGTGGCGGCGGACGATCCCATCGCCACGCCGCTGCCGACCCTGCCCATGCTGTTCCATCGGGATTGGAGCGTGGCCGGGGCGGCGGCCCTGCGTGCCCTGGTGGCGGTGCTGGCCGCCGGGGCCGTGTGGCTGCTCACCGGCTGGAGCGCCGGCCCCTATCTGATGTTGGGCACGGCGGTGATGTCCACGCTGTTTTCCAGCTTCGACGATCCGGTGCGGGTGCTGCGGCTGGTGCTGCTGGGGTCGGCGGCGGGGGCGGTGGCGGCCATCGTCTTTCAGATCGGGGTGCTGCCGCTGGTGCCTGTCACCGGCGGGGCGCTGGTCCTGGCGGCGCCGTTCCTGGCGCTGGGCGCCGTGGCCATGGCCCATCCGCTGACGCGGATGCCGGCGATGGATTACGCCATGGCTTTTCTGCTGCTGGGGCATCCCACCGTGCCGTTGACCGGCGGGACGGCGGAACTGCTGCACGGGGCGGCGGCCATGCTTTTGGGCATCGGGCTGGCGCTGCTGTCGTTCCATACGGTGCTGCCGGTCAACGCGGCGGTGCGGCTGCGCGCGGTGGTGGCGATGACCGTGCGGGATCTGGAATCCCTGGCCGCGGTGCCGGCATCGCCGGGCCGGTGGCGGGCGCGGCTTTACCACCGCACGCTGCGTCTGGTGCGGCGGGCCGATCTGGTGGAGGGGCGCGATCTGGCCGCCATCGACGGTGGGCTGGCGGCGTTCAGCGTGGGTGATGCCATCCTGGCCGCACGCCGGCTGCGTGGCCGGGCCGGGCTTCCGGCGGTCGTGCGCCGCCGGCTCGACCTGACCCTGCGACGGCTGGAAACCCTGTCGGCCCGGCCCGATGCGGCCGCCGCGGCGCTGGAGCGGGCGGCGGACCGTCTGATGATCGTGGAGCCGGGGCTGGTCCGTGACGCCGATACGCTGCGTGCCGGTGCCCGTGCGCTGCGGGCCAACCCGGCGTTTTTCCGCACGCGCCGTCTGGTGTGAGGATCAGGAGGCCGGCGGGGTCAGATGAAGGATCCGGCATTCGACCACCGAATTGATGGCCCATTCGCTGCCGGTCAGGTTGATGGGGCGCGGGGTCTGGGTCATGGCCCCGCCCTCGAACGTCACGCGGCGCCCGTGGGCGAAGGGGGCCACCGTCTGTTCGAACTGGGCGAAGGGCATCACGGCGGCCAGCGTGCCGTCGGTGCGCTGGATGGCGGACAGGTTGACCGGCTCGGCCCCTTCGACCACGGCGTTCAGGGTGACGACGGTGCCGGGCTGGGCGTTGGTGGGGGCATTGCGCAGCAGCACGCGCCCTTCGGCGGCGGTGGTGGCGAAGGCCAAATTGGCCCCGCCGGCCCCCAGACGGGACGCCAGACACAGCGACGGCTTGCCGTCGGTCCGGTGCAGGGTGACGGTCCAGCCGCGCCGCTGCCGCAGGATCTCGCCGTCCGTCCCGTTGGCAGGCTCGGCGCTCTGGGCCGGGGCGGGGGGCGGTGCCGGGGGTGCCGTCTCACACCCCGCCACCAGCACCACCGTCAGCGCCAGCAAAGCGGAAGGGATGCGCGCCATGAAATCCTCCGTCCGGTCGATGGCCCTGCTTACCATGGCAACCCGCATCGGGAAAGCCGTTCGCATGAGGCCACGCACTCATCCGGCGGGAAGCGCATCCGCCGCCGCCCGATCGCAGGACACGCGAACCCGGTCCGGGTCCGGGTGGCGCAGGGCCAGCGCCATGGGGTGATCCGGCAGCGGCCGGAAGCGGCGGAACAGCCATTCGGCCGGGTCGCCGGGGTGGCGGGGGGTGAAGCCGATGGCCGGCGGGTCGGTCATCACCGGCGCCAGGGTGAAGGCGAAGGCGTCCAGCGGCACCGACAGCCCCAGCCCCACCGCCTTGATGTAGGCTTCCTTCAGCGTCCAGAACGCATACAGCGCCTCCCGCCGGGGGGCGGGGGGCAGGGCGGCGGCCTGGGCCACCTCCGCCGGGGCGAAGAAACGGGCGGCCAGATCCATGGTCAGACTGTCGCGGCCCGCGTCCTCGGTGTCGAGGCCGACATCGTGGCCGCGGCACACCGCCACCGCCACCAGCCGGCGGGTGTGGGTCAGGTTGAAGCGCAGCGGCGGGGAGCCGGCCTGTTCCGCCAGCGCCGGGGCGATTTCCGGGCGCCCGTGATCGGTGGCGGTGAAGCGCCACGCCGCGGGCGCGATGGCCGGTGCTGCCGCCGACAGCACCGTCCGGGTCAGCGCGTGGGCGGCAATGAAGGCGTGCCGGTCGGCGGCGAACCGGAACCGTGCCGCCCGCTGGCGCTCATCCCCGTCCAGCAGCGGTTCCAGCCGCTCCCAATCCCGGCGCTCCTCCAGGGGCAGCCATCGGATGGTCACATCGGCGGGGGAAAGGGGCATGATGATTCCTTAAAACCTGTGGTGCACGGCGGGGAGGTCGCCCGCCGGGGTGGTTCCGGTGCGGTCCCTACCTCCGCCGAGGAGGGAGGCCTGGCGAAAGGTCATAGTCGCCAAGTACAATCGCACCGCCGCGGTCCTGCGTGTTAGTATCCAGTTCGATAGCAAGGTTAAGCAAATATCACCAATGGTCTGGCCCCACAGCGGGGAGGCCGGAAGGGATGGTCGGGGAGCTTTGGCCTTGCCGATCTTTTGGAACGGCAGGTTCCCGGTGACGCCATGCGCGCTCCTTCCCCTCTTTTTCGTACCATGGCGGGCAGTCTTTCGTGATGCGTCTTCTTCTTCCGCGTTTTCTTGCCAGGATCGACACCCGTGCCGCCCTGGCCGGGCTGGTTCTGGCGATCGGTGCCGTGGGCGGGGTGGCATGGGGGGTGATGACCACCCTCGATTATGCCGACACGCTGGAGCGGGCGGAAAACACCCTGCGGCAATCGGCGGAACTCTTGGAAACCCACAGCCGCGGCGCCCTGGCCCGCAGCCTGGAACGGCTGGACCGGGTGGCGACGGTGCTGGACGGCAGCGGCATGGCGGCGGTGGCCGGCGACGGCCTGCCGGAATTGCTGGCCGCCCCCGTGGGCACGGTGTCGGTGGTGGATGGGGCGGGGCGGGATCTGTTCGGTCCGGCCATCGACTTTCATATGCCCCCGGCCTCGGCCCTGCGGGCCATGGCCGCGGCCGACAGCGGCACCGGCATCCTGATGGCACCGGGGGAGGTGCACGGGATTCCGGTGGTGGCGGTCGGACGCCGCGTCGCCGGGCGCACCGGCGAGAATGAAGGGGCGGTGTTCGTCACCCAGCCGTCGGACACGCTGAGCGCGGTTCTGCGGGTGCTGGACGACGGCGGGCAGCGCATCGCCGGGCTGTTCCGCGCCGACGGCTCGCCGGTGCTCGGCGCCGGGGAGCCCTTGCCCGGCCTGCTGGACGGCAGTACCGGGGTGAACAGCGGCGTCGGCTGGCTGGGGGGGCAGGCCTATGTGATGGCGTGGCGGCGGATGGGCACCCCGCCGGGCGGGGCGCTGCCGGTGGTGGCGGTGGTCGCCGAACCCCGCGCTCACGTGCTGGCCCCCTGGTGGTCGCGGGTGGAACGGGCGGCACTGGTGGCTGGGGTCAGTCTGGTGGCCCTGGTGGGGCTGGCGGCCCTGGCCTGGAGCAGCCTGCGGCGGGAAGAGAAAGCCATCCGCGCCCTGGCCGAGGCCAAATCCCGGCTGGAACAGCGGGTGGAGGAGCGCACCGCCGACCTCAGCGCCGCCAACCACAAGCTGGGCGAGGCGCTGGCCGACGCCGAACGGGCCAACGCCGCCAAGGGCCGCTTCCTGGCCGCCGCCAACCATGATTTGCGTCAGCCGTTCCAGGCGCTGCGGCTGTTCCATCACCTGCTGAGCGACCGGCTGAAGGATCCCGGCTCCCAATCCATCGCCCAGAAGATGGGGGAGGCGCTGGAGGGCGGGGAAAAACTGCTGCATTCCATGCTGGAGGTGGCGACCCTGGACGCCGGCGTGGTCCGCCCGGTGTTCGCCGCCGTGCCCATCGCCCCCATCCTGGGCGATGCCGTGGCCGAGTTCCGCAGCGCCGCCGCCGCCAAGGGGCTGGAGGTGCGGCTGGTGCCGTCGCGGGCGGTGGTGCGTACCGACGCTGCCATGCTGGGGCGGATGCTGCACCATCTGCTGGGCAACGCCATCGCCTTTACCACGGGGGGCGGGATCCTGATCGGCTGCCGCCACCGCGGCCAGTGGCTGCGGATCGAGGTGTGGGACACCGGCTCCGGCATCCCGTCCGACCAGCTCGACGCCATTTTCGAGGATTTCGTCCAGCTCAACAACCCCGAGCGGGACCGCCGCCGCGGTCTGGGGCTGGGGCTGTCCAAGGTCCGGCGCAAGGCGGCCCTGCTGGGCCATACGGTGGAGGTGCGCTCCCGCCCCGGCCATGGATCGGTGTTTTCCGTCATCGTCCCCATCGCCGCGGCGGAGAGTGCTGCCGCCACCACCGCCACCGCGGGCGCCGCCCCGGCCGTCCCCGACCGCCGCCGCATCCTGGTGGTGGAGGACGACCCCATGCAGCGGTCGGCCATCCAGTTGCTGCTGGAAACCTGGGGCCACAGCGTCACCGCCGCGGCGGATGGCGATGCCGCCCTGGCGGCGGTGCGGCGGCCGGACGGTATCCCCGATGTGATCGTCACCGATTTCCGCCTGCCCGGCACCCTGACCGGGGTGGATGTGGTGCGGACGGTGGGGGAGATGGCCGGTGGTGCGGTCCCCGGTGTCATCCTGACCGGCGACACCGCGCCCGAGCGCATCCGCGAGGCGGTGAGTGCCGGGTGCCGCCTGCTGCACAAGCCCTTCACCCCGTCCGTTCTGAAAGATGCTCTGGCCGCCGTCGGCTCCGGCGATCCCGTCCCCCCGCGTCAGGTGGTCACGGTGTAGACCGCTTCGGATGGATGTGTCGCGCCCAAGCCTTCTCAACCCTTCTGGGCATCGCCATATACAGGATCCGATCGGTTCGGTTTCCCGTCAGCATGCCGTTTGCGGAGCGTCCGTGCCCATGCCGCATCAGCGTCCCCTGACCCGTCTTGACCAGCCGCAACTGGACGCCATGGTCCGGCGGCACGAGATGTTCCGCAACGCGCGGGTGGGGGGGGCGCGGGCCACGCTGTCCTTTGCCGACCTGTCGGGGCTGACGCTGGCCGGGCGGGATCTGGCCCATGCCGATTTCACCGGGGCCAGCCTGCGCGGGGCCAATCTGGCGGGGGCGCGGCTGGACTGTGCCGCCCTGTTCGCCGCCGACCTGCGCCAGGCCAATCTGGAAAATGCCAGCCTCATCAAGTCCGACCTGCGCGGGGCGTGTCTGCGCGGAGCCATCCTGATCGGCGCCAACCTGTTCGAAGCCGACCTGCGCGACGGGTCGCTGGCGGAAAAGGACCGGGCCGGCAACCTGCACCTGATCCAGGTTGACGGGCCGATGCCGGCGGAAGCGTCGGGGGCCGATCTGTCGGGGGCCGACCTGACCAACGCCCGGCTGTCGGGGGCCATGGCGGTGCACACCGATTTCACCGACGCGGTGATGCGTGGGTGCAAGCTGGTGCGGGCCACCATGCGCGGAGCCAATTTCTCCGGCTCGATCCTGGAAGGGGCGGACCTGTCGGGGGCCGATCTGTCGGGGGCGTGCCTGCGCGGGGCGGTGCTGACGGGGGCCGCCCTGACCATGACCACCTTCGACAACGCCGACATGGAAGACGCCATGACCGACCGTCCGGTCGGGCGCACCGTGGACGAGTTGGATCGCCCGCTGGAAGATCTGCTGCGCGACCATATCCTGTGGGTCGGCACCGGGGGCGCGCAGGGGGCGGCCCTGGATCTCAGCGGGTTCGACCTGCGCAGCGGGCCGTCGCTGGCGCACGCCTGCCTGACCATGCTGCGGGCGGTGGGGGTGACCCTGTACGGGCTGGACCTGACGGGGGCGCAGATGCAGGCGGCGGTGCTGGAACAGGCGGACCTGCGCACCGTCACGCTGGCCGGGGCCGATCTGCGCGGCATCAACCTGAAGAACGCCAAGCTGAACAACGCCGACCTGCGCAACGTCAACCTGCGGGCACTGGTGTTCGACGAAACCCGGCGGATGCCGGCCAACCTGTCGGGCGCCCGGCTGCGCTACGCCGATTTCCGCGGGGCGTGCCTGCGCAACGCCGACCTGACCGGGGCCGATTTGTCGTTTGCCAATCTGGTGGGCTGCGATCTGGCCAAGGCCGATCTGTCCCACGCCCGCCTGTTCGGGGCGCGGGTGGAGCGGCGGGCGCTGATGAACGGCGTGGTTCTCGACGGGGTGGCGGGGCTGAAATTGTAAGAGACCGGCTGTCGGCGCCCCCCCGTGACCTTTGCGCCGCACCGCGATCAGTTATCTGATTTTCGGGCAGGACGGCGGCTTGCGCGGCCGATGGGGCTGCCGTAAGGTCCAGTGCCGTTTCATGAGCGAAAACCGGCGCTTTTTCCAACCACCTCCACCGTTTTCAGAGGCAGCCCGTCATGTCGATCCTCGCCTCCCGCCTGTCGCGCATCAAACCGTCGCCGACCATCGCCGTTACCCAGAAAGCCCGCGAACTGCAGGCGGCTGGGCGCGATGTGATCGGCCTCGGCGCCGGCGAGCCGGACTTCGACACCCCCGAGAACATCAAAGCCGCCGCCGTCAAGGCGATCCAGGCCGGTGACACCAAGTACACCGCCGTGGACGGCACCCCGGCCCTGAAAAAGGCCATCTGCGCCAAGTTCGAGCGCGAAAACGGTCTGAAGTACACCCCCGACCAGATCACCGTCGGCGTCGGTGGCAAGCAGGTGCTGTACAACGCCCTGATGGCCACCCTGAACCCGGGTGACGAGGTCATCATCCCCGCCCCTTATTGGGTGTCGTACCCCGATATGGTGGAGCTGGCGGAGGGCACCCCCGTTTTCGTGAAGTGCCCGGCGGACACCGGCTTCAAGCTGACCGCGGACGCGCTGGAAAAGGCGATCACGCCCAAGACCAAGTGGCTGATCCTGAATTCGCCGTCCAACCCCTCGGGTGCCGCCTACACCCGTGCGGAGATGAAGGCGCTGACCGACGTGCTGCTGAAGTACCCGCACGTCTGGGTCATGAGCGATGACATGTACGAGCACCTGCTCTACGATGGCATCGACTTCTGCACCCCGGCGCAGGTGGAACCGGAACTGTTCAACCGCACGCTGACCGTCAACGGCGTGTCGAAGGCCTATGCCATGACCGGCTGGCGCATCGGCTACGCCGGTGGGCCGAAGGAACTGATCAAGGCCATCGGCGTGATCCAGAGCCAGTCCACCTCCAACCCCACGTCCATCAGCCAGGCGGCGGCGGTCGAGGCCCTGAACGGCCCGCAGGACTTCATCGCCGAACGCGCCGAGGCGTTCCGCGCCCGCCGCGATCTGGTGGTGTCGATGCTGAACCAGGCAACCGGGCTGAACTGCCCGAAGCCGGAAGGTGCCTTCTACGTCTATCCGTCGTGCGCCGGCACCATCGGCAAGACCACCCCGGCGGGCAAGGTCATCGAAACCGACGAGGATTTCGTGACCTATCTGCTGGAGTCCGAAGGGGTTGCCGTGGTGCAGGGATCGGCCTTCGGCCTTGCCCCGCATTTCCGCATCTCCTACGCCACCAGCACGGAAGCGTTGGAAGAAGCCTGCCGCCGCATTCAGCGCGCGTGCGCCAACCTGAAATAACCCACAGGTTGACCTGAAAAAAGCAGGGGCGGGCGCCTTCCGGCACCCGCCCTTCTTTTTTATCGATAAAAAAAGGGGGGTTTGGGGGCCGCCCCAAGCGGGTTTGGGCGGCAGCCCAACGCCCCCGCCTCATGGGCAATGCGCCACATGCAGCCCCTTGCCAATGGGCAGAATGGTGGTGCGGATGCCCGGCAGGGCGTCCACCGCCGCGATGTATCCGGCGATTTGATCCGGATGCGACAGCGCATTATCAGCGAGCAACAGGCACCCCCGCGTCAGCTTCGGGACCAGAATCCGCAACTGGTCGGGCGCGCTCACCCGGTCGGCGTCGAAGAACACGCAATCGAACGGGCCGGGCAGGGCGTCCACGATGTCGATCCCCGCCCCGTGATAGACGCGCACCCGCCCGTCCAGACCGGCGCGGGCCAGATTGCGCCGGGCGTCGGCCAGCTTGTCACCATCACGGTCCAGCGTTTCCAGAACCCCGTTTTCCCCCAGCGCCGCCGCGATCCAGATGGTGCTGTAGCCGTTGGACGTGCCGATCTCCAAAACCCGGCGGCGGTTGCCGCTGCGCACCAGCAGGTGGACCAGTTCCGCCGTTTCCCGTTCCAGATTCAGCATTTTCCGGTTGCGGTCGCTGGTGTGGGCGTCGTTTTCCCGCCCGAACGCTTCCAGATCCCGCAACACCGCGTCCACCGCGGCGGTCACCAGCGCCATGACATACCCCCTTCGCGCAAGGAAAGCCTCGCCCATATTCATGTTTCATGTTACGTGTCACAAGACAAAACGGCGAGGAGGCGGAACATGGCAGCCAAGCTGCTGCGGACCAGCCTGAGCACCGAGGCGTACGACGCGGTGCGGGCGTTGGTGATGGAGGGGCGGTTTCCCCCCGGCGGCAAGATCAGCGTGGAGGAATTGACGCGCGCGCTGGGCGTCAGCCGTTCGCCCGTGTGGGCCGCCATCGCCCGGCTGGAGGTGGAAGGGCTGGTGGAGGTGGTGCCGCGTCAGGGGGTGTTCATGCCCCGCCGCGACCCGGCAGCCCTGGCCGACCTGTTCACCGCGCGCGAGGCGCTGGAGGGGATGGTGGCGCGTCTGGCGGCGCGCGCCCCGGCCGCTGCGGATCTGGCGCTTCTCGACCGCACCCTGCTGGCCCAGCGCACGGCCATGGATGCGGGGAGCGAGGCGGACTATGCCGACGGCGCCCTGGTGTTTCACCAGACGGTGATGCGCATGGGGGGGAATGTGGTGATCGAGCGGATGCTGCAAACGCTCTACGACCGCACCCGCGTGCTGTGCCGCGGGGATGCCGGGTTCCGCCCCGGCCTGCTGCGGCGGTGGGAGGAGCACGCCCGCCTGACCGACGCCATCCGGGCACGCGACGGCGACCGGGCGGAGCGGGAAGCCCGCGCCCACATCCGCACCCTGGCACAGGAGGCTCTGGCGCAGGGGGCGGGGGTGGAGGCGGGCTGAACCGTCAACCCATCATCTGCGACATCATGGGGCAGCCGCCGATACCGCCGCAGCCGCCGGGGCTGCAGGCCGGGGGCAGGGCCGGAGCCGCCGCCTGGGACTTGCCCACCCGCGGCGCCATGATCGCCTTGGACACCGACAACCCGCCGCACGCCGGGCAGGTCAGGCTGGTGCCCTTCTTGGCGTCGTAATCGGCCATGTTGTCGAACCACTCTTCGAATTCGTGACCGCACGAGCAGTTCAAGGCGTACTTGATCATCGGCTCATTCCCTACCGGATCCCATTGGGCACAACGTCGGAGCATGTTCTACACCGGGCACCCCCGGAAATGAAGATCACAGCGTACCGTTCAGGAAACCGCCGCGGTTCTGGGTGGATTCCTTGGCTGCCTTTTTCATCTGCTGCTCGAACCCCTTGGCCCACGGCTGGCCCAGCAGTTCCTCCAGCGTGTTCATCGCCCCGGTGGAGCGTTCGCGCGACGGGTCGCCCAGCGACGCGGTGAGGGCTGAGCGGATGACCTTCACCAGCGGGTGGTCGCTGTCGAAATTTTCCACCGGCTCCCCGTCGCGGGCGGCGATCAGTTCATAATTGTGCTGGCTGGCGGCGCGGTTGTAGGCCCAGCGGGGCGACTGTTTTTCCTCGTCGCTCGCGGCCTCCCAGTATTTGACGGCGGCTTTCATGTACGTGGCCGGATTCTCGGACATCTTCGCCCCGGCCATGGGGTCGTTGGCGTCCAGGCCGATGCCGCGCATGTAATCCTCTCCCAGCATCCCTTCGGCGCCGGCCCGTTCGGCATCGCTGAACTGGCCGCCGGCGTTGCTGAACACCGCATAGAGCGTCCGCCGGTCCATGCCGTTCAGGATCTGGCGCCATTCCGTGACGTTGGTGTGGATGTCGCCTTCCTTGCCCCCGCGGGCGGCATAGGCGGCGTCGATGGCGGCGCGGGCCTCCTGCGCCACGGTGGCGAAATCTTTTTTGGCCCCCGCCGCCGGGGCGGATGTGGCTGTGGATGCCGGGGCACTGGTGGCGGTGGCCGGGGTGCCGGTCCCCGTCCGGGCGGTGCCGGACGTGGAAACCGTGCGCACGGTGGCGGTCAGGCTGACAATCGACGCGGTGCTGACCATGGAGCTTCTCCATTGTTCACCGGCCCCGATCCAACCGGCAGCCCGACCATACCCGTGATGCTCTTTATGATTTATGAATGCGGGTTTATGCACATCCTATGGTTATGGGTGCCGTCACACCCCCGGCATGGGGCGGAAGCCCGGCAGAGCCTTGACCCGTGCGATCCAGGCAAGGATATGGGGGTACGGCTCCAGCGCCACCCCGCCTTCGGGCGCCAGGGCGACATAGGGGAAGACGGCGCAGTCGGCGATGGTCGGCCGGTCCGCCGCCAGCCAATCGTTTTTCGCCAGATGGGCGTCGATCAGCGGCAGGATGCGGTCGGCTCGGCGCAGGGTGTCGGCCTTGTCCAGGTCATAGCCGAACTTGTCCACCAGCCGCGCCGACGCCGGGCCGTTCTGCACCTCGTTGGCTGCCGTGGACAGCCATTGCACCACCGCGGCCATCCCGGCGGGGTCGCGCGGCAGCCAGCGTTCATCGCCGTATTGCCCGGCCAGATAGACCAGGATGGCCTGCGAATCCCGCAGTACTACCGATCCATCCTCCAGAATGGGGATCTGCGCCCAGGGGTTGAGGTCGATCAGCGGCGGGCGCTTGTGTTCGCCGCTCAGGAAATCCACCGGCACGATGTCCAGCGGGATGCCCGCCAGCCCGGCGAATAGCCGGACCTTGTAGCAATTGCCGGAGAGTTCCAGATCGTACAGCTTCATGGGGTCGTTTCCTCGGTTGGGGGAAGGTCCCGCGGCACAAGCACGGGAATGCGTTGGGAGCAGTTGGGGAAGGCCTGGACCACGCTGACCCGCACGCACGCCTTGGCGTCGGGCCAGAGGCTGCGGAAGGCCGACACGTCGTCCATCAGCTCGGCCCGCCCGTTGACCCGCAGCCGCGCGGGTTTGCTGAAGTCCACGAACAGCAGGCCGATGTGCGGATTGACCAGAATGTTGCCGATGGAGTTGTAGAGGTTGTTCCCCTGGTAATCGGGAAACACGATGGTGCGTTCGTCAAGAACCGCCAGCGCCGGGTCGGGCGGCAGCGGCGCCCGGTGCTGGCGGCCGCGGAAGCTGCAATCGCACGATCCATCCGCCCCGCTGGTGGCGATGAAGAAGAATGGCTGGGCTTCGATGAACCGCATCATGCCGGGGGTCAACTGGGGGCGGAGCATCCGGCTCATGGCCTCGCCCGCCGCCGCCATGCCGAAGCGGTGCTGGGCCGCCCGTTCGCCGTCGTGAAGGGTGTCGTTCATCGCCGTTCCCCTATCTGGTGTGGGGCAATGGTCGCCCATGCGGGGGGTGGCGATAAAGGGGGTTTAATGCACTTTACTCCTGCGCTTTACGGTGTAATCGTCGGGGCCATGGACAAGCTGCGCGCCATGGAAACCTTCGTCCGCATCGTCGATGCCGGCAGCCTGACCGGCGCTGCCGGGGCGCTCGGCGTGTCGCTGACCGCCGTGGTCCGCACCCTGGCGGGGCTGGAGGCGCTTTTGGGCCTGCGCCTCATCAACCGCACCACCCGGCGCATGGCCCTGACCGACGAGGGGCGCGATTATTATGCCCTCTGCCGCCGCATCCTGACCGAACTGGACGACGGGGAGGGGGCGTTGTCCCACCGCCGGCTGGAGCCGTCGGGCACGCTGCGCCTGACGGCCCCCGTGATGTTCGGCAAGCTGCACGTGGTCCCGGCGGTGGCCGCGTTTCTCGACGCCTATCCGGCCATGCGGGTGGATATGCTGCTGCTGGACCGGGTGTCGGATTTGCTGGAAGAGGGGTTGGACGTGGCGGTGCGCATCGGGCCGCTGGCCGATTCTTCGCTGGTCGCCCTGACCCTGGGCCACACGCCGCGGGTGGTGTGCGCCGCCCCCGGCTACCTTGACCGCTACGGGCGGCCGGAGGTGCCGGCGGATCTCGCCCGGCACCGCTGCGTCCGCTTCACCGGCCTGTCCGCCGATCCCGATTGGGAATTCCGCATCGATGGCCGGCTGGTGCGGGTGCCGGTGGCCGGGGTGCTGGCAACCAACCAGATCGACGGCGCCATCGACGCCTGCCGCCGGGGGTTGGGGTGCGGCATGTTCCTGGGCTATCAGGTGGCGGACGCGCTGGCGTCGGGGGAATTGGTGCGGATTCTGGCCGAATTTGAAACGGAACCGCGCCCGGTCAGCCTTCTTTATCCCCACGCCCGGCTTCTGTCCCCGCGGATCCGCGCGTTTGTGGATTGCGCGGTTCCGCGGTTGCGCCGGTGCCTGGAGGCGTGACGGGAGGGGGACCGGCCGTTACGTCGCCGCTTTGGTCCCCGCCGTTCCGGTGGTGGCGGCGGTGGTGGCGCTGTACATCTCCTTGGCCTGCCGCATGGCCCCGTCGAGCTGGGATTCGAAGCCCTTGAACCACTTCTCTTTCTTCAGGTCGTCGGCGGAGTGGCTGAGATAGCCGCTCATGCCCCGGCCCGGCCCGCCGGTCCGCACGGTGTCCATGGCCGAAACGATCAGCTTGACCAGGGGGTTGTTGCTGCTCAGATCCTCGGCCGGTTCATCCTTTCCGATCATCGACCATTGATAGGACGTCTGGGCGGCCGCCCGGCTGGACGCCCAGGAAACGGAGGATTTCTCGTCGCCGCTTACCTTGTCCAGAAAAGCGGTGGCGGCCTTGAACTTGGCGGAGGCATCACCGTTGTAGGGATCGGTGTAGCTGCCCATCTGGCTGCTGGGGCCGTGGTAGAGACCCGTGGCCAGCCCCTGCTGCTGGGCCATGAGGCTCTGGGCGATCTCCTGTTCCTGCTTGGTGAAGCGGCCCCCGGCGTTGCTGCTGACCGCGTACAGCGATCGGCGGTCCAGGCTTCCCATCAGCGAATTCCAGTCCCGGCCTTCGAAGCTGTTGTAATCAAAGGGCTGGCCGCTCTCCTCCATGGCTTTGTAGACCGCATCCATGCGTTCGCGGGCATCCGCCCCCACGTCGTCCAGGGACTTGCCGGCCGAGCTGCTTTCCTGCCCCGGATTGACCACCGCATCGGCCAGTGCTGTGGCCGGCATGCCGTCGCGCGTGGGGAAATAGCGGGTGAAGGCGGCACCCGCACCCGATGGGGCGGTTGACGGTCCCTGAGTCCGCGCCGTGGCCTGCGTCGATCCGGTTTGGGTGGTGAGCAGGGTCTTTTGCGCCTGCAACGACAAGGTGACGGTCACCACCGAGGCGCTGGCGCCGGAGGTTGCTGCCCCATCCTTGGCCGTTGCGGGGGAGGTGCCCGCCTTGGACGACGAGGATGCGATCCCCGTCGTCATTTTCAGAGTCATGGCCGCGCTGTAGGCCGATGTGATGGTCGACATCGCTCCATCCCCCCTCACCATTCCCGATCCATGCAATTATGGGTAACACAATCTTGGGTTACGGTCAAAGATCGGCCCAATAAATCTAAAGTTCGATGATATCGGCGCGTCCCGCGGTGCCGACCGCCTTTCCCCCCGCCGCGGGATCGGGTAGAGTCGCCGGCTCTTCATTCCGTTGGACTTGCCACGAAAGATTGACGCCATGTCCGCCCTGTCGCTGACCGCCGATTCCCTGCACGATCAGATGCTTGCCATCGGGCGCGCCGCCCGTGAGGCCGCCGCTGTGCTGGCGAACGCCCCGGCGCCGCAGAAGAACAGGGCGCTCGCCGCCGCCGCCGCCGCCATCCGCGCGGGCCAGGCGGAGATCCAGGCCGCCAACGACGTGGATGTCCAGGCCGCCAAGGACCGCGGCATCGCCGCCAACATGATCGACCGCCTGACCCTCAACCCCGCCCGAATCGAGGCCATGGCCAAGGGGCTGGAGGAGGTTGCGGCCTTCCCCGATCCCATCGGCACGGTGCTGGCCGAATGGGACCGGCCCAACGGGCTGAAGATCCAGCGGGTGCGCGTGCCCTTGGGGGTCATCGGCATCATTTATGAAAGCCGCCCCAACGTCACCGCCGACGCCGGGGGCCTGTGCCTGAAGTCGGGCAACGCCGCCATCCTGCGCGGCGGGTCGGAAAGCTTCCATTCCTCCCGTGCCATCGCCGCCTGTCTGGTCCAGGGCCTGCGGGACGCGGGCCTGCCCGAAGCCTGCGTGCAACTGGTGCCCACCACCGACCGCGCGGCGGTGGGGCACATGCTGACCATGCGCGAGTACATCGACGTGATCGTGCCCCGCGGCGGCAAGACGCTGATCCAGCGGGTGGCGGAGGAAAGCCGCGTGCCGGTCATCAAGCATCTGGACGGCAATTGCCATGTCTATGTGGACGGCGCCGCCGATCTGGAGCGGGCGCGGGCGGTGGTGCTGAACGCCAAGATGCGCCGCACCTCCATCTGCGGGGCGGCGGAAACCCTGCTGGTGGACCGGGCCATCGCCGATGCCGCATTGCCGGTGCTGGTGAAGGATCTGCTGGACGCCGGGTGTGCCGTGCGTGGGGACGAGGCCGCCCAGGCCGCCGATCCCCGCGTGGTGCCCCTGGTGCCGGAGGATTGGGACACCGAATATCTCGACGCCATCATCGCCTGTGGCGTGGTGGACGGGGTGGATGCGGCGATCGACCATGTGAACCGCCACGGTTCCCACCACACCGACGCCATCGTCACCGAAAACCCGGCGGCGGCGGAACGGTTCCTGCAGCGGGTGGACAGCGGCATCGTGCTGTGGAACGCCTCCACCCAGTTCGCCGACGGCGGCGAATTCGGCATGGGGGCGGAAATCGGCATCTCCACCGACAAGTTCCACGCCCGCGGCCCGGTGGGGGCGGAACAGCTCACCTCTTACAAATACGTGGTGCGCGGCGCGGGGCAGACCCGGCCCTGATGCGCGCTGCGTCCCCTCACCGTTGGGCGGGGCCGCAGCACGCGGGCCTGTCCGTGGGGCTGCTGGGCGGGTCGTTCAACCCCGCCCACGACGGCCACCGCCACATCAGCCTCTACGCCCTCAATACCCTGGGGCTGGACCGGGTGTGGTGGCTGGTCAGCCCGCAGAACCCGCTGAAGCCGGCGCGCGGCATGGCCCCGCTGGCCCGGCGGCTGGCCGAGGCCCGTGCCGTCGCCCGTCATCCCCGCATCGCGGTGACGTGCCTGGAACGGGAACTGGGCACCCGCTACACCGCCGACACGCTGGTATCCCTGGTGCGGCGGTTCCCGCGGACCCGCTTCGTCTGGCTGATGGGGGCGGACAATCTGGGGCAAATCCCCCGCTGGAAGCGGTGGGAGCGAATCTTCCGCACGGTCCCCGTTGCAGTCTTCGCCCGTCCGGCCTATTCTCTCAGAGCCTTGGGCGGCAAAGCCGCCCGGCGCTTTGCCCGCCGACGGGTGGGTGTTGGGGATATCCGCGGGCTGGCGGGGCGAAAGCCGCCGGCCTGGGCGTTTTTGCGGAACCCGTTGCACCCGGCTTCGGCCACGGCGATCCGTGCGGCCCGTGCGCGTGCCACCGGATCGGCGGCAGGGTAAAGCCGGGTCATTTGGTATGAGACAGGTGAGAACCATCAGCACGCAACTTCCCCAGGCCGCCACGGCGATGGTGCGGCCCGCGCCCGTTCCCCAGGAACTGAAGGCGCTTATCGAACAGTCTTTGGACGCCGACCAGGCGGACCATGTGGTCACCATCGACCTCGCCGGGAAATCCAGCATCGCGGACTATATGGTCGTGGCGTCGGGGCGGAACATCCGCCACATCGCGGCCATGGCCGACCGTCTGCGCGGCAAGATCCGGGAAACCGGCATGGGCGACGTGTCGGTGGAAGGGATGCCCCAGTGCGACTGGGTGCTGGTGGATGCCGGCGACGTCATCATCCACCTGTTCCGGCCCGAGGTCCGTGCCTTCTACAACATCGAAAAGATGTGGGGGCTGTCGGCGCCGGAGGTCGAGGCATCGGCCGCCCCGGTGGTCGCCGCCGACGCGCTGGACGATGACGACGCCGACCTGGACGACGATCTGGACGGCTGAACGGCCGGCGGGGGGCGGTTTTCATGAAGCTGTGGCTGGCCGCCGTGGGCCGCGCGCGCGGCGGCCCCGCCCGCGATCTGTTCGATGAGTACGCCGGACGGCTGACGTGGCCCTTCACCCTGCGCGAGGTGGAGGTCAAGAAGCGTCTGTCGTCCGACGAGCTGAAGCGGCAGGAAGCCGATCTGCTGCTGGCCGCCGTCCCCGCCGGGGCGACCATCGTCGCCCTGGACGAACGCGGCCGGATGCTGGACAGCCCCGCCTTCGCTCACAAGATCGGCCAGTGGCGCGATTCCGGTGTGGGCGACCTTGCCTTTCTCATCGGCGGTGCCGACGGGCATGGGGAGGCGGTGCGCCAGCGCGCCGATGTCCTGATGGCCTTTGGCCCCATGACATGGCCGCACATGCTGGTCCGCGGCATGCTGACCGAGCAGCTTTACCGCGCACAGCAGATTTTGGCCGGGCACCCGTATCATCGGGTTTAATCAGATCGGGCCGGAACGGTTCTTGGGCCGGGCCCGCATCAGCAGATCCCGTTCCGTGCAGCGGGCCATGTGCTGCGGATAGGGATCGTCGGGACCGATGAAGGGACCGGCCAGGAACTTGAACCCGCCCCGGACCGCAAGATCCATGGTCCGCTTGTCGTGGATGCCGTCCACATAGGCGGTTAGCCCGACCTTGTGACAGGTGGCTCCGAAACGATCCAGATCGAGCGCGGTCTTGGTCCCCTCGTTGTAGGGGCTGAGTTCGATGCCCGCCGCCTTGATGCCGCACAGGACATAGGTGCTGAGGTCGGCCCCATCCTCCGACGTGCGGGCGGTGACCATGCGGCCGACCGTGTTCAGGGCGGTGACGATCTCGTTGAGCCGCCCCAAGGGGATTCCCCGCGGCAGCCCCACCAGTTCGAAGGTGACGAACGGCGCCAGATATTTTGAAATCACCCGGCAGGTGGTCAGATAATCCCGCCGCCGCTTGGTGTTGGCCATGGTTTCGAAATGAACCGGCAGGGTCAGGATGTAGCGGAAACGGTTCTGGAACAGCTCGGTGAAGGTCGCCATCCCCTCCAGCAGCGTATGGCGGTCCAGGTCCAGGATGGCGGTCACGTCCTCCAGATCGTCCAGCACCGCATAGCCGGTCAGCGGCGCACACCCCCGCCGGGTCAGCCGGGGCAGACAGGCATAGGTGGACGTCACATGGGCGACGGCATCCCAGATCGGATGATGCACGAAGTCCCGCGCACCCGGATCCAGTGCCGGCACCATCACATTGAAATCGTGGGCGTCGCTCCAGGATCCGGGCGGCGGCGTCATCTCCGCGCGGATCCCGCCCTGTTCGGTGGCCTGTGCCGCCTGTGCGGCCATGGTGTCCAGCAGGCTGCCCAGCGGGTGGGATTCCAGCAGCATGCCGCCGTTCATATCCACCACCACGGTCTGCACCGTGATGTCCCGTGTTTCCTGCTTGCCCAGCAGCAGTTCCATCAGTTCGGTCTTGACCCGGCCACAGGTCACCTGGGCCTTGGATTTGTCCTGGGAGGAGAAGACGACCAGATAGGTTTCGCTGTCGTAGCGGATCCACGCATCGGCCGGGGACAGGTTCTTGCGCAGGATCCGTTCGGTCACATCATGGACCCGGTTTTCAATCACGGACCATTTTCGTCCGACCCGTTCCCGGATTTCTTCCAGTCCCAGCAGATGCACGCATCCGGCCGGAACGACGGAGTGGGCGGTCAGGATCTGCCGTGCCTTCTGACGGAAATCATCATTGGTCAAAAAAGAAGACGGCAGATCAGGATTCAGTGCCATCGTGTGGTCAGCCTCGGATCTGGGGGCGGTGCCATGCATCGGCCAATCCCGTGACGGGTTCCGTTCCATTGTGGCCTCCTCCCGTGGGATCGACGACCTTTCTTTCGTGTGATGATAACGTCGAATGGGTTATTCAAATGTAAACGCAGGGTAAAATTGTCTTAATAGATGCTCTACCTAAAAGGATAGCCGAATCGTCAAATGAATCATTAGGCATAATATCACTGTGGGTTTTTACACGAAACAGGGGTCGAAAGGGTATTTCGGCTCCGTGTTCCATCCATATCCGGTCTTCTGTTGGATCGGAACTGTCAGGGTGGGAGTTACAACAACGCCCGCATGGCCTGGTCCAGCCCCTGGATGGTCAGGGGGAACATGCGGTCTTCCATGATCCGTTTCATCAGGCGGGTGGATTCCGTATAGCCCCAGCGGTCTTCCGGCACCGGGTTCAGCCACACCGCACGGCGGTAGACGGACAGCATCCGGTCGAGCCACACCCGCCCGGCTTCCTGGTTCCAATGCTCCACGCTGCCGCCCTCGTAGAGGATTTCATAGGGACTCATGGCGGCGTCGCCGACGAACACCAGCTTGTAATCGGCGGGATAGGTGTGCAGCAGGTCCCAGGTGGACATCCGTTCGTCGAAGCGGCGGGCGTTGTCGCGCCACACGCTTTCATAGACGCAGTTGTGGAAGTAAAAGGTTTCCAGATGCTTGAACTCCGTCTTCACGGCGGAGAACAGCTCTTCGCACAGGCGGATGTGGTCGTCCATCGACCCGCCGATGTCGAGCAGCAGCAGCAGTTTGACCGCGTTGTGCCGCTCCGGCACCATTTTCAGGTCGAGATAGCCGGCGTTGCCGGCGGTGGCGCGGATGGTGCCGGGCAGGTCCAACTCGCTGGCCGCCCCGGTGCGGGCGAACCGGCGCAGGCGGCGCAGCGCCACCTTGATGTTGCGGGTGCCCAGTTCCACCGTGTCGTCGAGATTGCGGAACTCCCGCCGGTCCCACACCTTCACCGCCCGGCGGTGGCGCGATTCGCTCTGGCCGATGCGCACGCCCTCGGGGTTGTAGCCCCAGGCCCCGAAGGGGGAGGTGCCGGCGGTGCCGATCCATTTCGATCCGCCCTGATGCCGCCCCTGCTGTTCCTTCAGGCGCTGGGCCAGGGTTTCCATCAGCTTTTCCCAGCCGCCCAGGGATTGGATCTGCGCCTTTTCCTCGTCGGTCAGGAAGCGTTCGGCCAGCTTGCGCAGCCATTCCTCGGGCAATTCGGCCACGGGCACCGCTTCTCCGCCGGCCGGGGCGTCGCCGATGCCCTTGAACACCTGGGCGAACACGCGGTCGAAGCGGTCCAGGTTGCGTTCGTCCTTCACCAGACAGGACCGGCTCAGGTAATAGAAATCCTCGACGCTGTGGCCGGCGATGGTGCGCTTCATCGCTTCCATCAGCGTCAGATATTCGTTGAGCGACACCGGCACGCCGACGCGGCGCAGTTCGAAGAAGAAGCTGGTGAACATGGGTGCCCTGGTCCCCCTGGTCCCGTGTCGGGTGTGGCCCAACAAGGTTGGTCGAAAACACTGGTCAGGAGATGATACCGTGATTGTGCCCTCGCAGCCCCCGCTTTTGGAGTTCACCCGCGCGCTGGAGTTCGCCGCGCACAAGCACACCGACCAGCGGCGCAAGGGGCTGCGCGCCGAACCCTACATCAACCATCTGGCCGAAGTCGCCCATCTGGTGGCCGAGGCCACCGGCGGCGAGGATGTGGAGGCGGTGATCGCCGGCCTGCTGCACGACACCATGGAAGACACCGACACCAGCCGCGAAGAGCTGGAAAAGCTGTTCGGCGCCGTCATCGCCGCCATCGTGTCGGAGGTGACCGACGACAAGCGCCTGACCCGCGCCGAACGCAAGCAGCGCCAGATCGACACAGCCCCCACCGCCTCGCCCAAGGCCAAGCTGGTGAAGATCGCCGACAAGATCAGCAACCTGCGCTCCATGAAGGTGTCGCCGCCGGCCAACTGGTCGCTGCACCGCCGGCGGGAGTATTTCACTTGGGCCGCCGCGGTGGTCGAGGGGCTGCGCGGGACCAGTGCCCATCTGGAACGGCTGTTCGACGAGGCGTACCACACCGGGCTGGCGTCGCTGGAAGAGGAATGATGGCGGGGGGATTGGGCTGCCGCCCAAGCCCGCTTGGGGCGATGCCCCAAACCCCCTTTTCTGTTATGGATAAAAAAGAGGGAGGTTTGGAGGCGCCAGCCTCCAAACGGGGTCGAGGCGGCTGCCCCGCTCTGTGCGAGTGCCTGCGGCATCCTGTCCGCCGGGTGGATTGACCGGCCGCAATGTGATTCCATCACAGACGCCTTAGGCTGGCGGGCATAGGATTTTTCCGATTCCTGGGATGGGGCCGGACCCGGCCCGCCGATGGTATGAGGCGCATCCATGACCCTCGCCAACCTGTTCACCCGCACCGCCGCCGATGCCGGCCACTCCCATCATGACACCCATCATGAGGAGGAGCCGCGGCGGCATCTGTTCGTCAATCGGCCCAAGGTCTATCCCGCCGATGTCCAGGGCACCTTCCGCCGGCTGAAATGGCTGGTGGTCGGGGTTCTGCTGGCCGTCTACTACATCACCCCCTGGCTGCGCTGGGAGCGCGGCCCCGGCATCCCCGATCAGGCGGTGCTGGTCGATATGGTGGGACGGCGGGCCTATTTCTTCTTCATCGAGATCTGGCCGCAGGAGGTCTATTACCTGACCGGCCTGCTGATTATCGGGGCGTTCGGCATCTTTGCCGCCTCCACCCTGGTGGCGCGGCTGTGGTGCGGCTACACCTGTCCGCAGACGGTGTGGAGCGACCTGTTCATGTGGGTCGAACGCAAGATCGAGGGCGGGCGCACCGAGCGCATCCGTCTCGACAAGGCCCCGTGGACCGCCGCCAAGGCCGCGAAGAAGATCGCCAAGCATGCGGCGTGGCTGCTGATCGCGCTGCTGACCGGCGGGGCGTGGATCTTCTATTTCAACGATGCGCCGACCCTGCTGGGCCAGATCGCCCATGGGGACGTGTCGTCGGGTGTGCTGCTGTTCACCGGCATCTTCGCCTTTACCACGTATTTCTTCGCCGGTTGGGCGCGGGAACAGATCTGCATCTATGTCTGCCCGTGGCGCAGCTATCAGTCGGCGATGATGGACGAGGACACCTTCGTCGTCACCTATCAGGACTGGCGCGGCGAGAACCGCCATCCGGTGCGCAAATCCCAAAGCTGGGAGGAACGGGCCGCGGAAGGCTGGGGCGACTGCGTGGATTGCAAGCTGTGCGTCCATGTCTGCCCCACCGGCACCGACATCCGCAAGGGCCAGCAGATTTCCTGCATCGGCTGCGGCCTGTGCGTGGATGCCTGCAACAGCGTGATGGACCAGTTGGGGCGGCCCCGTGACCTGATCCTGTACGACAGCCAGTCCAATCAGGTCGCCAAGGCCGAGGGCAAGCCCGGTACCGTCCGGCTGATCCGCCCGCGGACCATCATCTACGGCCTTATCATGCTGACGGTGGCGAGCGTGATGGGGGCGGCGCTGATGCTGCGCCCGTCGGTGGATGTGTCGGTCCTGCGTGATCGGGCGCCGCTGTTCGTCACCCTGTCCAACGGCGATGTGCAGAACGCCTACACCATCAAGATCCTCAACAAGACCCACACGGCGCGCGCCTATGCGCTGGGCGTCAGCGGCCTGCCCGCCGCCCGCCTGTCTCTGGCCGGGGAGGGCGGCGCCGATGCCGCCGCGGCCCTGACCCTGTCGGCGGCCCCGGATTCGGTGGCGACCTACCGCATCCTGGTCCGCACCCCCGCCGGATCGGTGAAATCCGGCTCCACCGACGTGGCGGTGGTGGCGACCGACACCACCACGGGCGAAGCGGCCCGTCATTCCTCGGTCTTCATGGCGCCGTGACCCTCGTGCCCGCAAAAGCCCCCTCTTCCCGCTGGGGAGGAGGGGGCTTTTTCATGCGATCCTGCTTGCGGACGGGAGCCGCCCTCCCGCACTTTCCCCCGTTACACCACCGAAGGGGGAACGGGGTCATGATCGTCTGGCTGAACGGAACGCTGCGTGATGAGTCCGATGCCGTCATCGCCCCCGGCGACCGCGGCTTCACCCTGGGCGACGGGCTGTTCGAAACCATGGTGGTGCGCGGGGGCCACATCCTGCGGCTGGAGGCTCACCGGGCACGATTGGCCGTGGGGGTGGGGGTGCTGGACCTGCCGTTGCCGCCGCTGGACGTGGCGGCCCTGGCGGCGGATCTGCTGCGGGCCAACGGCCTGACCGACGCCACCTTGCGCCTGACCATCACCCGCGGCTGCGGCCCGCGGGGCGTGCTGCCTCCCGCTGTCCCCATACCCACGGTGCTGTTGACCGCAGCCCCGTTGCCGCCGCCGCTGCCGCCCGCCGCCTGCATCACCGCCACCGTGACCCGCCGCAACGAGCATTCCCCGCTGGCACGGATCAAGTGCCTGAACTATCTCGACAACATCCTGGCGCGGCAGGAGGCCCAGCGGCGCGGGGCCGATGACGCCATCCTGCTGAACACCGCCGGGCGGGTGGCGGAGGCCACCGCCGCCACCCTGTTTGTGGTCCGCGATGGGCGGCTGCTGACGCCACCGGTGGCCGACGGCGCCTTGCCGGGCGTGCTGCGCGCCGCCATTCTGGAGCGGGAAGGGCAGGAGGCCCCCCTGACCCCTGCCGATCTGGCGGAGTGCGAGGAAGCCTTCCTGACCAGCAGCCTGGGCCTGCGCCCCGTCACCCTGCTCGACGGCCGCCCTCTGCCAAGGGTGGGAGACGCCCCAACCCGCCTGACCCCCACCCTGTTCCCCTAGAAAAAACCAGCCGAGGTTTGGAGGTGCCAACCTCCAAACGGGGTCGGGGCGGTAGCCCATAGGCGCTAACAAGAGGTTTTTGCTATTTTTTGCCAATGGGTGATGAGCTT
>CALBDS010000020.1 GCA_937927415.1 uncultured Rhodospirillaceae bacterium | reverse complement strand
GAGGTCGCGGCGCGGCATGGCGCGGGCGACTTGGCCGGCCTGGGTGGCGTTCAGCCCCCAGTCGCGCAGGAGGGCGCGCTTGGCGGCGTTGGGGTCGGCGAGCAGCACCAGGACCTGGATGGTCTTCAGCATCGCCGCGATGGCCGAGCCCTCGATGTCGTCGAGCTGGTGGGTGGCGAGCACGAGCGCGACGTTCTTCTTCGGTCCGCGCCGGCGCAGCTCGTCCAGCTCGGCCGGCTGGTGCTTCAGCGCCTTGAACGCCTCGTCCACCAGGAACAGGGTCGGCCGGCCGTCCTCGAACAGCCGGTAGAAGCGGCGGAACAGCGCCTTGATCACCGGGGCGGCGCCGGGGCCGCGGTCGATCAGCGCGCCGATGTCCACCGTGGTCCAGGCGGAGCCGAGGAAGCGGTCCTCGGCGGCATCGACGAGGTCGCCGTAGGGGCCGCCGCGGCAGTAGGGCTCCAGCGCCACGCGGATGGCGTTGTCCTGCACCAGGTGGGCGAGGTGCGACAGCGTGCGCTCGGGCGGCGGGGAGACGGCGAGCAGGTGCAGCGCGGCGTCCACCGCGTCACCCGCTTCGGCGGCCGACAGGTTGCCCGGCGCCAGCACGCCCTGGAGGCGCAACAGGTCCATGACGAAGCCGTGGCCCCAGGCGAAGCCGTTGGCGGTGTCCACGTCGGCCAGCGGCTGCAAGGCGAGGTCGCCGAGCGCCCCATCGCCGGACCCCATGGACAGGAACTCGCCGCCGGCCGCCCACGTGGCGACGAGGCTGGTGCTCTCGGTGGCGTCCACGTCGATCCAGACGACACGGGCGCCGGCCGCGCGGGCGAGGAACTGGTGGCCCATGAAGGCCAGCACGGTGGACTTGCCGGTGCGCGGCGGGCCGATCACCAGCGCCGCCCCGTCCTGGCCCTGGTGGATATCGAGCATGAGCGGCGTGCCACCCTCGGCCTCCAACTGCATCAGCGGATCGCATTTGAGGTGCGGGTTGCGCTCCGGCCCGCCCCAGGCCGACGACAGGATGAGGAAGTCGGCGAGCTGGACCTGGGTCAGCGGCACCTTGCGGGGATTCGGGCGGACATGGCCGGGCAGCGTGCCGTACCACGCCCGCTCGGCGCCCCAGGTCTCCTCGATCACGGTGAAGCCCAGCGTGCGCAGCGCCTTGACCAGTTCGTCGCGGCGCTCCTCCACCTCCTCGACGTTGCTGCCCCACAGCACGGCGGTCGGCGTCATCCAGCCGGAACTGGTGCCGGCCTGCTCGGCCTCCAGGCGGGCGGCCTCCGCTTCCAGCGCCTCCATGACGCCGACCGGGTCGTGGCGCAGGGCGGCGTAGCCGCCGACCGCGCGTAGCAGCACCGAGCGCCAGTCGTAGGAGGTGTCGTCGTGCTTGCGCCACAGGGCGGCGAAGACGCCGCGCGCCTGCACGTGGTCCATCGCCTCGAAGCGCACCGACCAGCGGAACTCGAAGGGCAGTTTGTCCAGCACGTTGAGCAGGCCGGGGTGGCTGACCTTGGGGTAGCCGCCGATGCCGATCATGCGGACCGGCCATTCGGCCCCGCCATTGCTCCAGGCCGGGAAGGAGCCGGGCTTGAAGCCGACGTCCACGAGGTTGGCCTTGATCGGGAAGCCGGGGATGTCGGGGGCGGTGACGTGGCGCTGGTACAGGGGCGAGACGCAGTTGTGCAGCAGGGTCTGCACGCCGTCGTCGTCCAGCATCCTGGCCCAACCGACGGCGCGGCCGAGCAGGCTGGCGAACTGGAGCACGAGCTGGCGGAACGGCTCGACGTGGTCGCGCATCACGTCCGGCTTGGCGCGCTCGGGCGGGTTGCGGGTGAACCAGGAGGCCACCGTGCGCGTGGTGGGCCGCGACGGCGTGTACGTGATCGCCACGAAGGTGCGGGTGCGCAACTGGTAACCGACGGTGTCGAGGCGGTCACGCCGCTCGCGGTCGATCAGCTCGGAGACGGGGTGCGCGCCGGTCGAACCCGGGTAACCACCAGCGGACCGCCGCTGCATCTCGAAGTGGAAGGTCCAGCCGCCGGTGAAGGGAAACAGGACGTTGCCGGCGGCCAGCGCCGTCTGCATCCGCTCGGCCGGGTCCTGACCGTCCTGGTCGCGGCCGCCGTACTCGACCACGGCCATCAGCGCGCCGTCCTCCTCCAGCAGCACCACGCCGGGCCAGACGAAGCAGTCCCATGGCAGGTGCCGGGACAGGGAATCGAAGCCGTCGTCGAAGGCGGTCAGGTCGAGCATGCCTCACCTCGGGGCGCGGTAGGAGGACAGGGACAGCGAGCGGCCGCGGGTGCGCAGCGCCCGCAGCAGCCAGGCCGAGGCGTTCTGGCGGACGATCTCCAGCCACCAGGGATCGCGGCGGGTGAGATAGCGCGCCGTCAGGAAGACGAGCAGGAACCCCGCCACCGCCTGGGGGATGGCGCCCAGCGCCAGCCACAGCTCCGCGGCCAGCCAGACGGCGATGGCCAGCAGCTCCATGGGCACGCCGAGCGGCATCTTGGTCGGCCGCACCGAGGTGCGGCGCACCGGCTTCTCCCATCCCTCGGGCAGCGGCGGGGCCTGCATGGTCACACCCCGGCCAGCGCGACGATGGCGTCGCGCGCCCCGTAGGCGGCGGCGCCGGCCACGGTGAAGACGAACACCACCACCCCGGCGATGCGGGAGAACATCGCCGCGACCAGCGCCAGCAGCAGCCCGGCGGTGACGGCGATCGGCACGAAGTTGGTGTCGAACACCGCCTGCCAGGACAGCAGTTCCGCGCCGAGGTTGGCGATCACCTGGGCGTGCGCCGGCAGCGCCGTCCACGCCAGCACCAGCGCCAGGGCCAATCCCCGGCGCGCGTTACCGTTGCTCCGCATGCTCACCTCCACCGTCAAGCTCCCCCGCCCCCAGCGGGCGGAGGACGAATCCCCGGTCCGGGTCGAAGCGCTCGACCCGGACGATCTCGTTGACGAAGCGCTTGCCCATGCCGTCACGGGCGAGGTGCACCACCGCGTGCACCGCCCGGGATATCCAGCGCATCTGCAGGGCGTCCATGGCGACGCCGCCGAGGCCGACCATCTGGGCGATGCGGTCGAGCGCGTCCCAGGCCGAGCCGGCGTGCACGGTGCACAGCCCCGGATGCCCGGTGGTCCAGCCGACCACCATCTGCCGCGCCTCGGCCCGGCGCACCTCGCCCAGCACCAGATGCGTCATCGGCACGCGCAGCGCGTTGGCGACCAGCGTCTCCAGGGTGACCGGCGGGTCGGCCCAGGGGTCGGCGACCATGGCGTAGGCGTGCGGGCACGGCGGCTCGAACTCGTAGGGGTCCTGCAACACCGCCGGCAGGCCGTCCCGGAAGGCCGGTTCCTCCAGGCAGGCGCGCAGCAGCGTGGTCTTGCCGGTGTCGACGTCGCCGGCGATCACCACGGTGCGGCGCCCGGCGATCAGCCGGCGGATCAGCCGCGCCTGGAGTGTTGTCGCGGCGCCGGACAGCACCCAGTCGTCGAGGGTGATGCGGCCGCGGTAGGGCTTGCGGATCGAGCAGGCCGGGCCGGTGGTGACCGGCTCGATGTCGGCGTGGATGCGCTCGCCGGTCTCCGGCAGGGTGACGTCGAGGGTCGGGCGGTCGCGGCGCAGCTCCTTGCGCTGGAAGCCGGCGACGTAGGCGAGGAAGCGGCGCACCTGATCGGGGTCGGCCTCGCGGACGAACTCCGGCGAGGGGCCGTTCTTGACCAGCACCCGGCAGGCCCCCTGCCCGCGCAGGGGCGGCAGCACCAGGACGTTGGCGACGTCCTCGCGGGACAGCAGGTCGCCGAACAGCCCGTCCATCAGCCGGCGCAGGGCCAGCAGCAGCATCTCGCGCCGCGCCGGCTCGTCGATCACCACCAGCCCGGTCATGCTGCCCCTCCCGGCCGGCGGCCGCGGCGTTTCCATTCCTCCAGGATCGCCGCCCGGGTCTCGGCCACCGCCTCGTCGTCCACCTCCAAGCCGACGTTGAGCAGGGCGAGCTGGGTCACCATCATGTCCTCGATGCGCAGGATGGTGGCCTCGATCTGGTCCTCCTCGACGCGGGCGCGGGCCAGCGCCGACAGGCCGCGGTCGACCACCAGGGCGACCGCCTCGGCGAAGTGGCGCAGCCGGTGGCGCTCCTGGACGATCTCGATCTGCCGGGCCAGGGCCTCGGGGATGCGGGCGGAGATGTGGCGCAGCTTGCCCGGGGTGTCGGCGTCGTGGCTCATGGGGAAGCGGCTCCCTTCACATGATGGTCTTGCGACGGGACGGGCGGACGGGGCGCGGCGGCTTCGCGGGGACGTTTGGTCCAGCCCCCTGCCCGCCTGGGACACCGAACCAGCGGTTGGCCTCCGGCCGGGGCGTCCAGCCGCGGACCGGCGGGCCGTAGAAGGGTTTCCAGGCGGGATCAGCGTACGGGTGAAGGCGGGTGGCGCGGATCGGCTTGCCGTAGCCGAAGACGATCAGGTCGTTGCCGTCCATCTCCAGCGCCGCGTGCATCGGCAGCACCGGCCGGCGGTCCACCCGCACCCCGCGGCTGACGGTGGGGAAAAGGTCGAACAGGCCCTTGGAGGTCGAGCGCGTCGGCACCTCCTCGATGGCCTCGCCGACCATCCGGCTGATCCGCTCGGCCTCGTCCGACGAGTTGGGGCGGAAGACAATGAGGCGGGTGTTGGCGGTCAGGCCCTTGCCGTAGCGCTCCTCGACCTCGCCCAGGCTCTGGGCAAGCAGCAGCAGGCGGATGCCGTACTCGCGGACGTAGCGGATCCATTCCGCGGCCTCGGGCATGCGGAACTGCAGGAACTCGTCCAGCGCCACCAGCAACCGCCAGCACCGCGCCCGCCCGTCGTCGGCGAGCGATCGGTCAACCGTGAGGAAGTCGATCATCTGCGTCAGGATCAGGGTGAAGACCCGGCGCAGGCGCCGCGCGTCCATCGGCCGGGCGACGATGTAGAGCGTCACCGGCCGCTCGCCGGCCACGAGATCGGAGATCGAGAAGTCGCTGGCGGCGGTCTGCGCCTCCAGGACGGAATCCTCGAACTCGGCGAGCAGCACCGAGGCGGTGACGTAGACCGACTTGCGGTAATGCAGGCTCTTGTCGACCGCCCCTCCCCGACCGCCCTTGCGGGCCGGGGTGTCCTTCTTGCCGTCCTCGTCGGACGGCTCGGCGTCGGCGGCGACGCTCTTGTCCCACAGCTCCTGGGCGGCGCGCCGGGCGGTTGGGTGAACGCCCTCGGCCAGCATCAGCGTCAGCCCGTCGTCGCCGAGCAGGATGTGCCGCCGCGCCCCGGCCAGCGACTTCTCGGAATCGGCCGCCGCGGTGAGCAGGTAGACGAAGACGCCGGTGAGGTAGGAGAAGGCGGCGTTGCGCCAGTGCCCCTCCTTCTCGCCCTCGGTGAGGATGCGGGCGGCGTGCTGGCAGTCCGGCACCAGATGCGGGCCGGGCCGCACCGCCATCAGCGGGTTGTAGCGGGGACCGCCGGGCCGGGCGAGGTCGAGCACGATGACGTCGCCGAAGCGCTCGCGCGCCGCCCCGCTGTCGCCGGCCATGGCGCCCTTGAAGTCCCAGACGACGGCGCTCTCGCGCCAGCCGGCGAACAGGGTGGGCAGCACCGTGGTGGTGGTCTTGCCCGAGCCGGTGGGGCCGATCACCAGCACCGGCTGCAGCGTGCGTTCACGGAGCGGCCGGCCGTTCCAGGCGCCGAGAACGATGCAGGAGTCCGTCATCGCCGCCTCCCTCACAGAAGACCGCTGCGGCGGACGTCGGCGCCGTCGGCCCAGCGGCCGGCGCCGAAGCGGGGACCGCGGTCGCCGCGCAGAGCGAGGCCGGCGCGCACCACCAGCGCCAGGGCGGTGGCGGTGCAGACCAGGACGGCAACGGTGACCATCCAGCGGTGGCCAGGTGCCAGCAGGCTCCGCCAGCCTAGGAACTGGCCGGGCCAGTACAGCGCAATGCCACCGACAGGCAGCCCGCCGAAGGCGGCCGGCCAAGCGAACAGCCAGCCGACCAACTCGGTGACGATCGCCACCGACAGCAGCCACGCAGCACAGCAACCGAGCAGGGTGAGGAGCAGGGGTCGCGTCACAGCTCGCGCCCTCCGAGATCGTCCAGGCCGTCGCGCCCGACCTCGCGGCCACGCTCCTCGCGCAGGCGCTGCATCTCGGCGAGTTGGCGCTCGTAGGCCTGCCGCTCGCGCTCGTCCATCCAGCCCAGCGTCCGGGTGGTGACCTCCACCGCGTCGTGGCGGAACCAGTGGGTGACGACGTCGCGCTCGAAGTAGAGGTCGCGGTCGTCCTGGACGCCACGGATCATCACGTGCAGGTGCTGGTTGCCTTGCGCGTGCGCCATGTCGGGCTTGCGCTCGACCGCCGCCACCCATTCCAGTTCACCGACCCGGCGCTCCCAGGCGGTCATGACCTCCCGGCCGTAGGCCACCATGTCGTCGATGCGGTGGCCGTCGTTGGGGCTGACGATGACGTGGAAGACCCGGCGGTCGTCCGACCAGGATGCTGCCACCTCGCCCTTGTCGATGCCGAGGCGGTCGCGGTCGAACAGCGGGCCGTCCTTGGCGAGGTAGTTGGCCAGCACGGCGACCGAGTTGGGGAAGGCGCCGCGGGCGCGGTCGTGGTAGAGCAGCTTGACGTTGACCGGACGGGCGTAAGCGTTCGGACTGGCCGGCGCGGCCCGCACCCGGACCCGGCGCTCTGAGCGGCGGACATAGCCGCGGGCCAGGGCCCGGCCGCGGTCGGCCAGCGCCTTCATCCGGGCCTTGAAGCCGTCGTCGGCCGAGAGGCCGTCGAAGATCGACCCGCGCCACCGCATGCCTGCGCTCCTCCGCGAACCAAGACCGGCCCCACGGTCGGCCGGAAGACAAAATCGGACCGACGATGCAATGGAAGCCATTGGCCGGCCAGAACTCAATGGGATGACGGGATTTCGAGGGAGGGGTTCGCCAATGTTCGCTCCGATGATTGCGTACACAGAAAAACCACAAGGAAATCAACGATTACGAGCGGCGGCGAACCGCTCCTTTATCTTGCTGAATGATCTTTCTTATTCACCAAACAGCCGCCGTCCATTCTTTCTGAACGCCGCAGATTTCCTGTCTTTGCCGCCGTCTCTGCGCCGGGCTACGCCCGGTCCCGGAACCGCCCCGGTCAGCCCGTTTTCCCTGTCCGTCCGCGGCCGAACACCTCATCGACCAGCCGCCGGACATCGACCTCGGCCGGCCCGACGAAGTCGATCTCCTGCACCAGCAGCCCGGTGCCCCGGCTCATGGCGAAGCTCATCCGTTCGCCCACCACCGCGGCGGCCACGGGCAGACGCAGGCCACAGACGGTCATCTCGGTGCCCGGCTCGATCTCCAGGCCCGCGGGGGCATGCGTCAGGACCACCGACGCCGTCATGGCCGGCTCGACCGCCAGCGCCTCGACCACCAGCTGCATGGTGGCGGCGCAGCGTCCCACGGCGGCCCGTTCGGAATGCGTCGGCACCAGCACGGTGTCCGCCGCCAGCAGCGCCGCGCGCAGGGCCGCGGTGGACGCCGCCGGGGTGTCGATGACCACGTGGTCGAAGCGGGTGTGCAGGCCCCAGACGCCGCAGCGCAGGTCCGGGCTGGCGATGCCGATGGTCTCGAACAGCGCCGGCAGGTCGTTGCGCCGCCGGCATTCGGCCCATTCCAGGGCACCGGAGCGCTGGCCGGTGTCGAGCAGCGCCACCCGCTTGCCTTGGAGCGCCAACTCGCCGGCGAGATGCACCGCCAGCGTCGTCCGTCCGGCGCCACGGGCCTGGTTCACAAGCGCCACGATCATGATGTGCCCTCCTCGGGAAAGGCGCCGTCCAGCAGCTCGCGCAGCAGCACCGCCATGGTCACGCCCCGGCGGAAGGCGGCCATTCGGATGCGGCCGCGCAGTTCGGGCGTGACGTCCACCGTGAGCCGCGCGGTGTAGAGGTCCGCCTTGGGAGTGGCCGGGTCCTCGCCGTGGCGCACCCAGGTGTCGGGGGTGCCGGGACGCGCCCCGAAGCCGATCCGCCCGCCGCTCATCCCGCCGTCCCCAGCACTTCGGCGGCAAGCGCCGCCATCTCGCGGGCGGCCAGCGAGCCGGGAGCTTCCTCGGCCGCCAGCCGGCCGGTGCGGGCGCAGCGGGCGAAGACGACGCGCTGCCCCACCGTCGCCGCCATGGCTGGCGGCAGCGTGCCGGCGAGTTCCCGGCGGGCGTCGCGCAGCAGCAGCGTGCGGGCGATGCAGCGGTTGAGCACGAAGCGCGCCTCCAGGCCGGGCTTCCAGCCGCGGGCGTCGTCGAGCAGGCGCAGCAACTCCGCCGACGCCCAGGCGTCGTAGGGGCTCGGCTGCACCGGGATCAGCACGAGGTCGGCGGCCAGCAGCGCCGAGCGGACGAGGCCGGTGACGCGCGGCGGCCCGTCGATGACGACGTGCCGGTAGCCGCGGGCCAGCTCCGGCACCTCGCGGTGCAGCGTCTCGCGCGCCAGCCCGGTCATGGCGAACAGCCGGGGCAGGCCCATGCGGTCGCGCTGCTCGGACCAGTCGAGGGCGGAGCCCTGGGGATCGGCGTCGATGAGCAGGACCCGGTGGTTTGGGCGCGCCAGTTCGGCGGCGAGGTGGGTGGCGAGCGTCGTCTTGCCGACGCCGCCCTTCTGGTTGAGCAGCGCCACGATCATGACGCCGCCCCCCGGGCCGCAGCATGGGTCTGGTTCTCCCCGGCATCCCTACGACCCATCAACAAAGACTCGTTAGAGTCTCTGTTAGATACGTTAAGGGCGCGAATCGGCCCTGTATACCAAGGGCTTGGACGGTGTCCGTGCACCCGATAGCACGAGTGCCGTGCACCCGATGGCACGAGCGTTTGCACACCCGATAGCACGAGCGGTGTCACCGGTTTATCCCCCGTGTCTGTGGATAACTTTGGCAGCGTTCATCGGCGCCTCGGCCGGGCCGCGCGGCGCGAAGCGCAGCCGTTCGCTGCCGTCCGGCCGGCGCTCGACGGCCAGCCGGTAGCCCGGCAGCCGCTGGCGCCGGGCGAGGGTGCGCAGGTCGATGGCGAAGTTGGCGAAGCGGGCGAGGCTGCCCGACTTGGCGTGCAGGTGGCGGAAGTCGAAGGCCCAGCCCTCGGCCTGGTGGCCGGCGTGCTTGCGGGCCAGCCGGTACAGCCAGCGCTCGATGCCGCCGGTGAGGCCGAAGTATTCCCGCCCGATGGTCAGCACGAAGGCGTCGGCGAGGACGCCCTGGTAGAACCAGTCCGGCAGGATCAGCTCCAGCCCCAACGGGCGGCCGGCGGCGTCGGTGCGCTCCTTCCACTCGTTGACCCAGGAGAAGCGGTGCCGGCGCCGCAGGTCGGGCTGGCGGAGGTTGGTGACCACCGTGGTCGCCTGGAGCCGGTCAAGGGCGGCGCGCAGGCGCTGGTAGTCGCGCAGCGAGGTGCCGCGGCCGGTGAAGGTGAGGATCTGGTGCGGTGTCGCGCTGAGCAGGCGCGCGGTGCGCAGGCCGGCGTCGCGCGCCTCGACGAGCTGGCTGGCCGCCCAGATCAGCACGTCGGCGTCCCAGATGGTGGCGAGGCCGTGCTCGGCGGTGCCCTCGACACGGATGCGCGTGTCGCCCGCGGCGTAGTCGATCGGCTCGGTGCGCTTCGACTTGGCGAGCGAGAAGAACGGGTGCGCCATCAGGTCCTGCTGGTCGCGCACCGCCATGTCGCCGGGCAGCGCGACGAACAGGTCGAGCTGCATCTGCCGGTCGCCGGCGCGGAAGACCCCGTCCATGGCACAGCCTCAGCGGCGTGCCGGGCGAGCGGGCCGCACGGTGCCGGAACCGGGATCGGAGGTGGAGGTACGCAGGCCCTGGTCGGCCCAGCTCCTCAGGTCCTCGACGGCGTAGACCACCCGGCCGCCGATCTTGCGGTAGCGCGGGCCGGTGCCGTAGAGGCGGTGCTTCTCCATCGTCCGGCCGGACAGGCTGAGGAAGCGGGCCGCCTCGGGCGTGCGCAGGAAGCGTGGGGGAAGGCCGCCGGTCTTGTCGTCCATTCGTCCGTCTCCGTGTGCTGCGGGCGCCCATGGGACAGCGGGGCGCGTCGTGGAGCACGGTGGCGGAGGGGAACGGTGGTCAGGGAGGGGAAAGACTGCGCGGGGGTGAGTCCCCCGGCCGGCGGCGGCGGAAGGCTGCGGAAATCAAGGCCCTGTTTCCGTCCTGGTGGGGCGGGAGCAATGATTCCCGCAACAGTCTTGCTGGCGAAACGCTCGCGGACGGCGGATCGGCGGCTTTCCGGAAGTCCGGATTTGCGCATGTGCGGATTTGCGGGTGCTGGCGGTCCGCTGTGGCGCGGGTGTGAGGGAAGGGTTACGGTGTGCCGCGCCGGGTGTGCCCTGCCAGCAGATCGCGATAGCCGCCATCCATCAGCTGGCGTCCGCGGCCGATCAGGTAACGCACCTGATCGCGCAAGGGGGTGTTCCGGTACCAGTCGGTCTTGACGCGTTCGGCGCCGAACAGCGCCTCGGCCGTCTGCCGCACGCTGGCGCCGTCGAGATGGGCGTCAAGCGCCTGGAGGGTGCGCATCAGCATGCGGGTCTGGTACGGCGTCAGGTCGGGGGGAGCGGCCGGGTTCGTCACCGCATCGCGGAACCGGCGGAGCGCCGCAACCTGGGCGTCCAGGTCGTCGTCCAGCGCGACCAGCGCCCGCAGCGGCGTGCCGCGTTTGGGAAGGCGCTTGCCCTCGATCCAGAAGCGCCACTCGCGCGGCCCCTCGGCCAGCGCGACGTGGAAGCCGCCCCCCGTGTCGAGGACGGCTTGACGCGACGCTCCCCACCAGGGATCGAGGCGTGGAGCCGGTCCGGTGCAGGGCCTGGGGGCCGGCGACAGCCGGACCAGGGCCGGCAGCACCTCGGGCCGCCAGAATGCCAGCGTCTCAGCCCCGCTTTTGTCCGGATCCTCCAGGACAGTGCAACCCCCAGTGGCCGGTGCCGTCCGGGGCGGACGGCTGGCCCTGCTGCCGTGCGGCAGCTGCATCTGCTTGATAATCCCCGTTGCGGCGCAGGAACTCCCACGCCCAGCAGGAAGCCGGTACGATCAAGGCGTACTGGTAGGCGGTCGATGTGCGCCAATCGTTCTTTGCTGTCATGACCACTTCGCTCGTGCGCAGCGTCAGGTTGCGCTCGAATCGAAGGTGAGCACCTACCCTGAAATTGCGACGGCGCTGACGGCGTACAACGGGGACAAGAACGGCGTACTTCCGCGGACTCCGCCGATCCGGGATCGTGGAACGGCGGATTTCCGGACATCCGGCGGTGCGGATCAGTGCATGCCCTGCTGGAGGAGGTGCCGGTAGCCAACCCGGGTCATCCATTGCGCCCGCGCCAGATGCGTGGCGTGGGCGTGCCGGGCGCGGTCGGGCTCGCGGGCGGGGTCGATGCGCAGCACGATGCGGGCGACCTCGTCCGGGTCGGCCCCGTCCGCCTCGGCGTCGAGCAGGCGCAGATAGGTGACGAGGTGCAGGCGGTCGTAGTCGGTCAGGCTCTCCGAATGGGGCGGCGCGTCGGCAACCGGCGGTTCGAGCTGCGGCATCGTCATCGGCTGATCTCTCCCCTCTGTGTGTGGCTCCGCACCGAAGCGATGAACGTTTTCATACCATCGTATGTAGGCACGATCCGGAGCGGTGTCGCGGATCGGCACCGAAACATCGTCGGTTTGCCCGGTCCGCTCCGAATGGGAGATGTATCCCGTGGAGACCTGTCCCGCAATCCTGCTCCATCCTGCCGATGGAGGACATGCCCGACATCCTGGCCCTGAACATCCGCCGCCTGCGCCTCGCCAAGGGCATCACGCAGGAGGAGCTGGCGCACCGCGCCGGCATGGACCGCAGCTATCTGGGCACCATCGAGCGCGCCGAGCACAAGGCGACGGTCGTCACCGTCGGCCGTCTGGCGGCGGCCCTTTCGGTGCTTCCCCGCGATCTCCTGGAACTCCCTCCCAACCACCCCTACCTCGCGCGGCTTGCCGGAAATCCGTAGGTCCTGAACGGCGGCGCCGCGCATGGGATATCACAGCGCCGCCGTGTCTTTAGATGCCTTATAATGGCTGGTTGCCAACGGCGCATCTGGCGGGGTTTAGCTAAACTTTCAGTCTATTCTTTAGCGATGCATGATGGACGGGCATCGGTCCTGGACCGGGAACCGGCGCGTTGTCCACACACCGGTCCCCGGCCTGCGTTCACGCCGCCTGCCGCACCGGCGGCTGAAGTCCATGCAAAAAATCAACGGCGCGCTGGGCGTGCGCCGCGGCGCTGACGATGAAGCGGGTGTCGTTGCGCAGCACCGCCAGCCAGGAGGCGATGTAGGCGGCATGATCCTCCCGCACCTCCGGGGTGATGCCGAGGTCGGCGCACAGGAAGGCGCTGCCGATCTCCGCCACCAGTTCCTCGGCGGCGTAGCCTTCATCGCCCCAGCGCCTGCGTCCGAGGTCGCGGTCGAGGCGCGACGGGTGCCGGGTCCAATGCACCGTCTCGTGGCCGAGCGTGGCCGCATGGCTCTCGGCATCCCGGAAGGTCTCGAAGGGTGGCATCTGGATGTGGTCCGAGCCGATGGCGTAGTAGGCGCGCGTGCCGCCCGTGCGGACATCGGCTCCGGTAGCGGCGAAGAAGCGGTCCGCCGCCGCGATGCGCTGCATGGGCTCCAGCGGCACCGGGGCCGGCACCTGGACGTGTTCGGGCAGGCCGTCCACCTGCTCGGCGTTGAACGCCGTGTACCCCTTCAGGAAATGGATGTCGCGTTGGCTCTCCTCCCCCTCGTCGTTCGGCTCGGTGCGAGTGACGGGGCCGGCGTAGACGACCAGCGTGCCGTGCTCGCCCCGGCGCACCTGCCCGCCCAGCCCCTGAGCCTGCCGGTAGCTGAGCCAGAACGGCGAGGCGTAACCGCACTCCATGGCGGTTATCCACAGCATGAGGGTGTTGATGCCGCGATAGGGCTGGCCGGTGGCGCGCAACGGCCGGGCGATGCGGCCGGCGGCGTGGCCGGCATTCCACGGCTTCATCCAGGGACGCACGCCCCGTTCCAGGTCGGCGAGGATGCGGTTGGTGACGTGGGTGTGGACGTCGGTACGGTCATGCATGGAAGCGGTCATCTCGGGTCCTCCGTGGGGCTGCCGTGCAGCGCGCTGGCTGCTGCACGGTTGCCCGTCGGCTCCCCACGCCGGCGGCGCCAGAGGCGCCGATCCATGGGACCGCACCAGGGATCGTCACTCGGATGAGCCGAGACGCGCGTCGGCGCGGCTCGGGGGGCGGTCAGCCCCTAGAGCCCGATCCGCCGCACCGCGGCGGAGGTGTCCGCCTGGCGGAAACCTTGATCAGTCAACAAGAAGGAGGTGGAAAGGCCAAACGGCGAACAGGTCGGGCGTGTCCTCATAAAGCCCGGTGTCCGCTCTTCCCCCAAGGCGCATACCTTGGAACCGAGCAGCCGCGGACCATCAGCCGCGCCGTGCCGCCTCGATCGCGGCAACGTCGATCTTCGTCATGCCCATCATCGCCTCGAACGCGCGCTTTGCTTCAGCGCCGCCGGCCGCCAGCGCCTCGGTCAGCACGCGCGGCGTGATCTGCCAGGAGACACCCCACCGGTCCTTGCACCAGCCGCATGCACTCTCCTGCCCGCCATTGCCGACGATGGCGTTCCAGTAGCGGTCGGTCTCCTCCTGATCATCGGTGGCGATCTGGAACGAGAAGGCTTCGCTGTGTTTGAACGCGGGACCGCCGTTGAGGCCAAGACAAGGGACACCGGCAACGGTGAATTCGACCGTCAGCACGTCGCCCGCCTTGCCGGACGGGTAGTCACTGGGGGCTCGGTGGACGGCACTCACCGCGCTGTCGGGAAAGGTCTCGGCGTAGAAGCGGGCGGCAGCCTCGGCGTCCTTGTCGTACCACAGGCAAATCGTGTTCTTTGCCATCGCGTGTCCTTTCGCTTTGAGGTCAATTCCGGCCCTGTCTTCCTATCCGCTGTCTTCTGGATTGGGTCGCCCAAGCGCATTTCTCCAACCCCGGAAGGGCCGTTTCACTCTGGCCGTCGCCAAGGGCAACGAACACCTCGTCGGTCAGAAGGCGGGCGTAACGTCATTGATTTTGGACGTCGGTTTCAACCCGCAAGCGGACATCCCTGAATGTTTATGAGGACACGCCCTGACCGCGCTTCTGCCGCAGTGGCCCGGCGGTCTCCAACTGCGCGGCGGGCACGTCGTCCGGCTGATCGACCAGCATAACGCCGAGGCCGCGGGCCGACGACAGGAAGATGACGCCGTGCTCCTCCAGCGCCTTACGCACAGCGTCGCGCGTCGTGTCCCGCACCTCAAGGCGGTCCGACTCCAACCGCTTGAGAGCGGTCAAGGCGACCAGGGCGGTATCCGCCAGCGTCTCCTGGGTCCAGCCGAGGAGCGCTCGTGCCGCCCGTATTTGCCTGGATGTGATCATCGACGATCACATTCCCGATACGCGCGGCCGGCGCCACAAAGACGACTATTTTAGTCGCTTCAAAAGCCCAAAGAAGCTACATTCCCTGGCTGCAATGATCCGCTGCCTTTTCCCGGCGGTCGGGTGGCGATGGAGGGACCCCGCTCCCCTTCCGCCTTGCCACCGGCATTGTCCAGCCACGCGCGGCGACAAACGCCGGTGAAAGAGCCGACAACGGTATGGAGGACGAGGGCGATGCCGCGCGTCTGGGAACTGGCCGCCTTGGTAATGCGCTACGAGACGACGGCGTGCTGCTGGCCGTCCTGCGGCGCGACCTCGGCGAGGCGGCGTTTCGCGATGTCCTGGCCGCGCTCGACGAGGAAATGGAGCGCCGGCTGCGCTCGGTTCAGCAGGAGCTGTGGGACTGGCCCGGCATCCGCGACGACGCCCGGGCAATGCTGTCGCTCGCCGCCGGTTTCGGCTTCGGCACGCTGGCCGCCCTGTCCCGCACCGTCCTGTCCGCCTGCGAACGTCCGTCGAACCGCTCCGCGGAGGTGCTGCGGCGATACCGGAGCGAGGTGCAGCGGCTGCGTTCGACCATGGCCGCATTGCGCCCCACGGTCGGCGCGAAGAGAGAAGGAGCGGTGATCGTCGGCGTGCGGCCGGCACGGGGCGGCGCATCCTGAGGGGCATTGAGGACGACAGCCATGGCCAGCGACACGACCGTCCACATCCTCGTCGCCGAGGACGAAGTGCTGGTTGCCTGGGCGCTGCGCTCCATCCTGGAAGAGGCCGGCTACCGGGTCACCGTCGCCCACGATGGCGAGCAGGCGCTCGCCCTTCAGGCGCAGGACCCCGCCGATGTGCTGCTGACCGACCTCCAGATGCCCCGCCTGGACGGGTACGGACTGATTCGTGAACTGCGGGCCGACCATCCCATGCTGCCGGTGATCGTGATGACGGGCGCCCCCGATCCCAGCGGCCTCGCGGAACTGCGCGGCGCGGCGGCGGCCGGCACCATCGTCATGGCCAAGCCGGTCGGTCCCCAGCCGGTGCTCTCGGCCCTGCGAGACCTGCTCAGAAAGCCATCATGAGCGCGTGGATTTCTGGCCGCCAGAACCGGCCCATACCGTCCCGTCCGACACCAACGCGGAGCGTTCCAAGCCATGACCGATACGATCACGCAGGCCGCCAGGATCGTGGCCGCCTATGTCCGACACCACCGCATCGGTGTGGAGGAGGTGCCGCTCCTGATCGCGACCGTGCGCCGGACCCTGGAAACTCTCGGCACGCCCACCGAACCGCAGGGCGTTGAACGGAAACCGGCGGTGCCGATCCGCCGCTCGGTGACGCCCGACCACATCGTCTGCCTGGAGGACGGCCGGAAGCTGAAGATGCTGAAGCGCCACCTGCGGACCCTACGGCATGACGCCGGAGGAGTACCGGGCGCGCTGGAACCTGCCGGACACCTACCCGATGACCGCCCCGACCTATACCGCCACGCGCTCCGCGCTCGCCAAGGCGCGGGGCCTCGGCCGAACCGGCCGGCGGCCACAGAAGGGAGAATAACGGGTGCCGCCGTTCAGGCCATTCCGTTGCAGCGGCCGGAAGACGGTCCGTCTCCGCATCCCTGAAACACCACCCGGTTCTTGCCGGTGCGCTTCGCCTCGTAGAGCGCGACGTCCGCCAGCCGGATCGCCTCCTCGGGCTCCAGCTCGGCCGCCGTCCACACCGACACGCCGGCCGAGCAGCCGATCCGCACCGCCCGCCCGGCGACGACCGCGCTCTGCCCCACCGTGGCGACGATGCGCTCGGCCAGCGCCAGCGTGCCGCACGCCGTCCCGCAGGCCGACGGGACGAGCACCGCGAACTCGTCGCCGCCCAGCCGCGCCACGAAGTCGCCGTCGCGCAGGCAGCTCCGGAGCCGGCCGGCGACGATCCGCAGCAGCTCGTCGCCGGCCGGGTGCCCCAGCGTGTCGTTCACCGCCTTGAAGTCGTCGAGGTCGAGCAGCATCACCGCCTGCCGGACGCCGTCCGGCGCCGCGGCCCCGGTCAGTGCGGTCAGGCGCTCGGTCAGGTAGGCGCGGTTCGGCAGCCCGGTCAGCGGGTCGTGGTTGGCCGCGTGCCGGGCGCGCTCCTTCTCCGCCTCGGCCGTCCGGTGGGCGGCCTGCACCAGCAGCTCGCGCTCCCGGCGCTCGGTCACGTCGGTCATCATGCCGACCATGCGCAGCGGTTCCCCATCGGCGTCGAACTGCGCCCGGCCGCGGACGAACAGCCAGCGCCAGGAGCCGTCCTTGTGGCGCACGCGGCATTCCGCCTCAACCTGCTCGGAGCGCCGCTCCAGGTGCGCCTGCACGGCGGCCCGGAGGTCCGGGGCATCCGCCGGGTGCAGGAGGTCCCAGAACTCCCGCGAGTCGTCGCCCATCTCGTGGTCGGCGAAGCCGTACAGGGCCTTCATCCGGGCCGTCCGGCGGACTTTGTTGGTACGCAGGTCCCAGTCCCAGATGCCGTCCGCCGTGGCGGCCACCGCCATGTCGAAGCGCTCCTCGCTCTCGCGCACCGCCCGCAGCGCGTCGCGCAGGGCGGCGGCCTCGCGGCGCGCGCGGCGCAGGACGAGGACGCTGAGCGCCAGGCTGAGCGCCACGCCGCCGCCGCCCACCCCCCAGACCAGCAGGGTCCGCGACCACCAGGGGGCGAACAGCGCGTCCAGCGGCCGGCCGGCGATCACCACCAGCCCCTCCGGGTCGAGGCGGCGGAAGGCGTACAGGCGCGCGACCCCGTCGATGGTCGAGGAGCGTTCATAGACCCCGGCCTCCTCCGTCAAGCGCTCCTGGATGTAGGACTCCGTCGGCCAGCCCTTGGCGGGCTCGGCGGTGGGCAGCGGGGCGCGCACGACGACATCGCCGTTGAGCTTCCGGACGGCAAACGACGCGTTCTCGTCGCCGGCGATGCGGCGGTAGAAGTCGGCGAAGCGGCCGGCCGGCACCCCGGCCACCACGATGCCGCGGAAGACGCCGGAGGGGTCCTCCAGGCGCCGGGCAACGACGAAGAAGAAGCCGCCGGTCACGCGGCCCCAGATGAGCGGGCTGAGGAACAGCCGCTCGCCGGCCCTGGCCGCCTGGAAATACTCCCGGTCCGCCACGCTGAAGCGGCCCAGCTTCTCCTCGGCGGTGGAGAGCACCGCGTCGCCGCGCTCGTCGTACACCCACAGGGAATCGACGCCGTCGGCGTCCCGGAGCATCGCCCGCAGCGCTTCCCGCTCGGCATTGGCTGCCGCGGGGGTGGGTAACGGCCGGTCGGCGAAATGGTCGGCGACCCGCCCGAGCAGCATGACGTCGGTCTGGATCACCGCCCGGACGTGCTCGGCCACCAGGAGGGTACGTTGATCCAGTTCCCGCTCCGCGTGGACGCGGGTGGTCCGGTGATCGACGATGGTGGTGGCGCTCACGGCGATGATGGTGACGGCGACCGCCGATCCGACCAGCGCGGCTACGAGGCTTCGTGTGTTCGCCGTCAAGTGATCCCGACTCTCGCACCTGAGCATGGTTCCTGTGGTTGCGGACCTTATCCGATTTTCTCTTGAAGATCACTTGCCGAAGGCGTGGAGGAGGCACGAATCGCGCTACGTTTCCTTTGCGGTCAGCGCGGTCAGATCGGCGAGAACGCCGCGGATGAAGTCCCAGGGATAGCCGTCGGCGTCCGGCTCCAGTTCGCTCCATTCGGTGGCGATGGCGAGCTTGGCGATGACGCCGGGGATCGACCGTGCGGGCGTGCGGGAGGCGGTCTTGAGCAACTCGTCCACCCGCCGGTCCGCGGCGGCCTCCCGTTCGACCGCGCTGGTGAGGCCGACCGCCGCCGCCTCGGCGTCCCAGCGCGCCTGCGCGGCGGCGAGGTCACGCTTCAGCCGCTGGCGTAGGGAGCGGGTGGCCGGCGCTGTCCCCAGCACCCGGTCGATCTGGTGAGCATCCGTGGCGACCACCGAGGGGCACCCCGGGTCGTCGAGGGGGATGTCCACACGGGGGAAGCCGATCTTTTCGGACAGCTCCCGTTCCAGGCGCTGGGCCTCGCGGCACAGCCGCTGCGAAGAGGCGAAGGTGTCTCGCCACTCCTGCCAGAGCAGGATGACCGGGTCGGCGTCCTGACTCTCTTGCAAAGTGGATGTCAAAAGCCGGGTGGCTGCGGTCACAGTCGCCCGACGAGATGCTTTGCTCCTTTTCGGTACTCGCGCCCTGGAGGACACAGCCACCCCCTTTGCTGCGATCTGGCTCCCCAGCCTTCGATGGCCGGGGTCAGCGCATAGCGGAAAGCACGCGGCCACTTGTGCCACGGTCAAGTTCATGGGTATTCCTGAAGCATAACATACACCCTCAGGCATCGTCAACACCATGGGCATCGTACGATGCCCGAAGCATCAAAATGTGAGAGGGAACATTGCTCACGAGCGCGCAAATCAGAGCAGCCCGAGCCCTCCTCCGCTGGGAGCAGAAGGACTTGGTGAGGGCGTCCAAAGTTTCGCTTCCAACGATCAAGCGACTGGAGGTGAAGACCGGCCCTCTGGGAGCCCATGAAGTAACGGTCGATGCAATCATCCGGGCCTTCGATGCGGCTGGCGTGGAGTTCATTGCGGCAGAGTCCGGGAAAGGAGCCGGCGTACGGTTCAAGACTGATCAGCATGCCCCTGAGGACTCGTGAGATTTTCCAGTGAGCCCACGGTCGCCTTGACCAGATCGAAGATCCCCCGGCGCACGCGTGGGTCCTTGATCCGGTAGTAGCATTTCACCAGTTCCAGCGTCTCCCGCCGCCCCAGCGGCGGCGTTTCGGGATCGGGCGGCTCGGAGGCACGGGGCGCCGTGTCCGGCATGTCATCGAAGAAGAAGCTGACCGGCACATCGAGGACGTCCGCCAACTGCCAGAGCCGCGACGCGGCGATGCCGTTGGCGCCGTGCTCGTACTTCTGGATTTGCTGGAAGGTCAGGCCGACCCGCCGCCCCAATTCGGTCTGCGACAGGCCGAGCAGCGTGCGGCGCAGCCGCAGCCGCCCACCCATGTGCGTGTCCACCGTGTCCAGGCCGGTCCCGGCCTTCAGCCTGCGACCGCGCCCTTTGTGCTTCACTCCTGATACGACGTTCACGAAGCCCCCTCCTGCATCACGCCTTCGGTTGCGGGATGCGCCTGTGCCTTTTCTCGCGTAGCGGCTGTGCAACCCGGACCGTAGCGCGCATGCCCCTAACAAAATGTTACTCATAGTCTGTAGACCAATAGGCTACACGCCGGCTAGCTGCTCGGATGGATATCCGCAAGCAGGTCGGGCTCAACGTTCAGCGGATCAGGCGCACGCGCGGCTGGTCGCAGGAGGAGCTTGCCTTCGAGTCGGGGCTGCACCGCACCTACATCAGCGGCATCGAGCGCGGCGCCCGCAACCCGACCGTCTCGGTGCTGAAGGAACTGGCCGACGCGCTGGGTGTGCCCCCGAGCACGTTGCTGGAGTCGGATGTTGCCCCGGCTGCCGAAGGGGCCAGTTGATCGTCCTCCCGAGGACAGGGAGGGATTGGCCGGCACCTTGCGCGTTCAAAGCGGTGGCAGGCCGTGGATGGGGGCACCCCGAAACCATCGTACACATTCGGCCATCCAGAGAAACAGCGCCTCAATCGGGCGCTGGGTCGTCGGTGACCAGGGTCTCGAAAGCGCCTTCACTGTCCGCTTGCCGGGCGAGGAGGGTGTCCAGCTCCCGCCGGGCCTGAACACGCTCGCGACGGGTCAGGAAGCACGCAGCCAGTTCCATGCGGAGTTCCTGGATTTGCCGGTCGATGGTGAGCATCGGTCCCTCCTGTGTTTGAAGACAGGAGGGCTCTCACGGTGCCTGAGCGGTCCGGGTCGAGGATCGCCGCAGGCGACCGGCCGGCCGGCGAGCGGGGGAGCCGAAATGCACAGCATTTTGGGGGCACCGCTCGTCCTCGATGCGGGGCGATCCGGCATGGTAGGCTGGGAGGTCTGAAAAGGCAGATAGAACGTTCGGGAAAACGGAGACGCCGCAGGTCGGGCCGCCGCCGTGATGGACCGGGCGGACAGACCTGCCGGTTGCAGCTCCCCGGACGGAGCGCTGCAACCGGCGTGTCGTCTCAGCGGGACCAGATCAGCGCGTAGCCGCCACCGACTTCGACCAGGCTGGCGTAGATCGGGGCCGGGAAGCTGGGATCGTCGAGCTTGACCGAGTGGTAGGGCCGGCCGGTGTCTTTGGCGGCCTTCCGCCAGCCGGCGCCGATCTCGATCGGCCCGCACAGGGCGCGCAGGTCGGGGGATTTGTCGTGCTCCTTCTCCATGGGAACGAAGCGGGCCTTGATGTTGAGGGTGAGGGTCTTGATCGTGCCGGCGAAGGAACCGTCGTCGCTGCGGGTGAAGCTGCCGATCTGGGCCATCTGTCGTCTCCTTGACGGGGTGCGGTCGCGACCATCGCGGCCTTGATGGCGATCAAAGGGCGCCGGGCGACCGGCCCGCACCCAGAGGGCCGCAGCGCAGCGGAGGACCGGCGGGAGCCGGGCGTCTTGCCTCGCGAGGAAGCCGCGCGCCGGCCTTGGCCGAGCACGGCGGGGAAGACGGTCGGCGTTCGCCGGTTGCGGGATCGAGGTCGGGCTGCCGTGGCAGCCGTCCCCGGCGCAAAGTCGCCAGCAGACAAAGCCGCGCTGGCCGCACCGGACTCCAGACCGCTGGGGATGCTGGATGGCTCAGCGGGTTCGACCCGGAGGGGGATGGTTATGCTGGGCGCTCCCATGCGCTCCACCATCGGCACACTGCGGCGACCACACCGGCAGAAGGGGCACGAACCGACCCGACCGGCCATGATTGCGCCTCGATAGAGCGGCGGAGATAGGACGCGCCTCCCGAACAGTACCGCCGATGCAACTCATCGGCCTCAAGGTGACGTTTCAGGTGAATGGTGCTGCCCATCCTCAGACAGGTGGAACGGCCGCCCCTCAATGGAAGCCTTCAGCCGCCGTCGGTATGACAGCAGTCATTGGGCTAACCACGGAGTATTTCGCCGATATGCCATGAGGGACAGAGACATTGTGCTTGCCGGTGGTGTGCCAGACCAGGACGCCTGCCATGCCGGTGGCCATGCCGATGATGATGCGCCCGACGCTTGCTGTACTGGAAACCCAGAGCGCCTTGATTAATAAATTCCGCCCCTTGTCGATATTGCAACCATGACCGCCCGTTGGTATTGTTGGGCATCGGCTGACCGGCCGTGCCGTCCACACTGGCAAAGCCTTCGGGGCAGGTTCTTATCACCATCCTGACACTCTCTTTCGAGGCGCTCAGGGCTTAGTGGACACGCCTTTCTCCAGCGCCGAGAAGGAGGATGGTATGCGTTTTTTCTTCCCCAATCTTACCCGTCCGAAAAAGGCTGCGAAGCACCTTTCTGCGGCGCTCCCGGAGATTTCTCTGTCTAGTGTTCAGCGGGCCATAGCCGTGGCCTGCGGCTACCGCGACTGGCACGAGCTTGAGATCAGCCACACCGCCGCCGAGCCGAGCATCCTGGATGAGCACTTGCCCGAAGGCGCCTTCCGGGAACGGGCCATCACCCTGGTGTGCAGCCTAGGGGCGTCGCTGAACGTGCTAGATGGCGACGTGCAGGCGGCGTTACCCGACATGAGGCTTACCGGAAATCGAGCTTTCACCTATGAGGATCATGAGGTGATCAGAACGGCTTGTTGGCGGGCTGGGCCAATTCCTTGGAAGGAAGGTCGGCATCCCGGCGTAGTCTTTCGCATCAATAGCAAGGGCTTTTCCAAGACCGAACTCCATTGGTGGCGCCGATCCACGGGCGGGGTGAGATACATCGACCACTCCGCCTCCAACGGCATATGCGCTACGTTCGAGGCGGTTGTCCCACGCACCCGGATGGCGGATTTCGTGCCCCGGCGCCTTTGGTTGCCATATGGCTGGATGGACATGGAGGACGGCAGCCGGGTTCTGTTTTCCCGCGATTATCTGCCTCTGTGGCGGATCGCTGACGGCAAGGTGAAGCGGCTCATGCCAACAACCGAGTTGCATGCTTACCGTGACCGGCAATGGTTTCCGGAAAGTGGCAAGCCGTGGTCATATGGCCCAGCGAGAGAAGCCGCCGAGCGGATGCTGGCGGAATACGGCATCACGGCGCTTCCCCGGTTGGCGGACGTTCTTCCAATCCTGATCCAGGACGACTACATCGACGTCAAGGATGCCGCTAAGGTACTGGATGGCGTGCGAGAACTGGCTTAGGCCGAAATCAACGGGGCGGTCGGTCATGGACTCCCGGCCGCCCACGACCGTCTTTTCCGAAATGAAAGCTGTGATTATGCTGCTATGGTGAGATACCAAGGAAGTTGTCGAGGAAATTAATTCAGTTCTTGTCGTCAGTATTGATGAGAAAGTCTATGATCGCTTCGGCCGAACTGTTCGGTCTGAGACGATCAGTTCCAGACTGGATGACCGCCATGGATCTGGGACGGTCGAATCACCGTTCCAGGGCAACGTCCGCTTAACCTGATCAACTCCTGAAACCGCCCCTTCCGCTTCCGGCCCTGAGCGGACGCACACCGGATGCGTCATTCCGATGACGGGGCGCAAAAGCCTCCACAGAACAGAATGGCTCAGCGCGCGCTCAACGCGAGAGCGATGGCCGCTTCGATGGCCTTTTTTGCTTGAGGACTGTTTTTCCAGCACGAGCTGCCGACCGTCGCGGCGGCGGCGGAACACACGGCGACAGCATCTTGCTGCGCCAGCTTGGGAAAGGTGTCGATGCCGAGCTGTTCGAGCCTCTCGATCACCTTTGGTCCGACGCCTTTCACCTGCAAAAGCTGGCTGCGTTCCTCGACTGAAAAGGGCATCGTCGCCATCCCGTCTGAACATTCCTCCTCGCGATAGCAGGGAACGATACCCACTGTCGACAGCTCCCGGGAGAGGTGGCCGACAGTGTGCGGTGACGAGTGCAGGATGATGTCGGCGGCGTCCATTCCTGGTACAGAGCGGAAGCTCGCCTTCTGCGATCTCTGACTTACGGAAATCCGGCAATCCGCCTTTGCGGATCGCCGGATGGACGGACGCTCACGCCCCACCATCACCGAAGCACCAGACCGGAATGCCCATCACCCGTGCCTTGTCGGCCAAGTTCTGCACAATGCCCGAGCCAGGGAAGGCGACGACCCCGATCGGCAGCGCCTCCAGCAGCCGGTCGTTGCGCTTGAAGGGGGCGGCCTTGGCGTGGCGGGTCCAATCGGGCCGGAACAGCACCTGCGCCACCTTGCGGTGTTCGGCCCAGCAGGCGGCGATCCGTTCCGCCCCCTTCGGGCTGCCGCCGTGCAGCAGCACCATGTCCGGGTGCTTGGCGCGGACCTTGTCGAGCACCGCCCAGATGCGGTGGTGGTCGTTGCATTCCACCCCGCCGGTGAAGGCGATGCGGGGACCGGCCGGCAGCAGCGGCTCGGTCTCGGCCCGCCGCTTGGCGGCGAGGAAGTCGCGGCTGTCGATCAGCGCGGCGGTCAGGGTGCGGTGGCTGACCAGCGAGCCGGCGCGCGGCCGCCAGCCGGAGCCGGTGTGGACCTCGAACAGCTCGGCGGCGTGGTCGCGGAAGGCCTCCATGGCGGTGCGGCGCTCGATCAGCGTCAGCCCCTCGGCCATCAGCCGCTCCAGCTCGACCGAGCGGACCTCCGAGCCATCCTGCTCGCGCTGGCTGCGCTTCTGGGCGTCCTCGTTGTCGTCGAGTTCGCGCTGCACCCGATCGGCGGCGCGGTGGAACAGGTTGACGGTGGACCACAGCAGGTCGGCCAGGTCGGGTTCCAGGCGGGTGTCCTTCAGCGTGACCACCAGGGCGTCGAAGACGTCGGCCAGGGCGGCGCGGATGGCGGTCTCGTCGGGCAGCGGCCGGGGATCGGGATCGTCCTGGAAGGGCCGGTGGCCGTAGAGCTGGAGTTCGATCAGGGCGTGGTCGGTGGGGGAGGCGGCGTGGTGGAGCCCGGCGGCGTCGGTGTCGGTGATCATGGCGGCTGCCCTTCGGCTGGAGGATCGGCCGCGCCCACCGCGGCCTTCGTGGCGATCCCCCAGCGGCGGGCGGGGCGGGTCCGCACCCTCTTGGGCCGCAGCGTCAGCGGAGGACGGCGGGGGGCGGCTTTCTTGTCCCGCGAGGAAGGCCGGCTTGGCCGGCCGGGGAAGAAAGTTGACCGCCGCCGTTGCGGACCCGCCCCGGTTGCCGCCCGATCGCCCGCTGAAAGGCCGTGGCCGCGGCCTCTCCCGGACGGGACGGTCTGCGACCAGCCAGCCGGTGGCCCCACCGGCGACCGTCCTACCCGCCTATCCGTCCGCCCCCCGGATCGCCGGTCTCCCAGCCCCCTGCGCCCTCCTCTGGAGCGAGCTGCGCCCGCAGATGCGCCCGAAGCCCCCACAGCCCGTGCTCCTGCAACTCGTCGTTGATGTCCTTGGCCTGCGGCGCCAGCACCCGGATCTCGACGCCGGCCGCGTCGGCACGGTCGCCCAACCGGTCCACGGCCCGCTGCCCGGCCGCGTCGTTGTCGCGGGTGATGTAGAGACGCCGCAGTGCCGACGGCAGCCGCAGGGCGGCAAGGTGCCCGGCCGAGAGCGCGGCCACCGCGGGCAGGACCGGCAGGGCGAGCCGCAGCGCCAGCATGGTCTCGATGCCTTCCCCCGCCGCCAGCGCGTCGCGCGCCACACCGAAGCGGACGCCGTTGCCGAGCAGGTGCCCCAGCGCCCGGCGCGGTGATGGCATGGCCGCCTTGCCCCCGCCGACCGGGTTGAGCCAGAGCCGCTGCACCCCGGTGATCCGGCCGTCCAGGTCGGTGACCGCCGCCACCAGCGCCGGGCCGGCGGCAAACTGGCCATCGGCATCCCGGTACCAGCAGCGCGGCTGGAAGCGCAGGGGGCCGGAATTCCGGATGTCCGGAAGTCCGCGGTTGCGCAAATACGCCTCGGCCAACGTGCCGGCGATCGGCCGGGAGCGCACGAACAGCCGGCGGGCGGCCTCCGGCGATCCGGCCGACACCGGCGCCTCACGATCGCCGGGACCAGGGCCGATCCTCGGTTGGCCGAGAAACGCCCGGGCCTCGGCCAGAACGTCGCGTAGGCGGTCGAACCCCCGGTTCGCCCCGATGAGATCGAGCAGGTCGCCGTGCTCGCCGGTGGCGGCGTCGGCCCATTTGCCGGCGGCGACGCCGTGCAGGTGGACGTAAAGGCTGCCCCCTGGCGTGCCCTGAACGTCGCCGATCCGCCAGTAGCGCCCCTCCCGCCGGCCAACCGGCAGGTAACGCCGGCACACCGCCTCGGCCTCCCGCGCGAGGCGCTGCGCCATTTCCGATGCCGCGGACATGGTGCCGGCCGCTCACGCCTCCGTCCGATCGACGACGCGCAGCAGCGGGTGCCGTGCGAGCAGCGCCGCGAACACCGCCGCTCCCCGCTCGCCCACCGGCACGAACAGCCGCAGGCTCCAGGCGATGATCTCCCCCGTCAGCCCCAGCGCCTTCAGCCGGTCCACCATCCCGCCGGTGAAACCGAACAGTTCGATGCGATGCGCGCCCGCCACCGTCACCCGGCGCAGCCACAGCCCGTCGGCCAGATGCAGGGCCACCCGCTCACCTTGCACCCGTGTCCAGGCCTCCTCGACCGACGGCACGGGAACCGTTGCCCCGGCCCCAACGCCGAAGCTCCGCTCGACCTCGGGCAGAACGTCCGGCGCCACCACGCGGCCGATGATCCGCTCGCCCGCGTCGGTCTGCAACCGCACCACCCGCAGGTTCGTGTCCGGCAGGCGCCGCCATACCGGCAGCAGCAGCCCGGTCACGAGGTGGAGCGTGCTGGTGGAGAATTCCGGCACCGTGGCGACCTCCGTCTCCCAGGCGGCCGAGAAGGCCGGTGGTTCGGTCGGACGCCAGTGGCTCTGGGCAAGCTCGGCCAGCGTCACCGTGCCCCGCTCCATCGGCCGCAGCAACCGCACCCGGCGCTCCACCGAGCCGTCATCCAGCATCAGGCTCGCCGCCGGCACCGCCACCGCCGCCCGCCCCGAGCGCGTGTTCACCAGGAGCTGGGTTTGCGGCCCGGCACCGCGTTCCAGCGCGTCCTCCACCGCCATCGGCTGGTTGCGGTCGCGCCGCGCCAGAGTGAAGAGCCGGGTCTCCGCCCCGGTCGCCGCGTGGGTGTGGAGTGTCCGCCGCCCGGTGACGGTGACGCTGTCGGCCACCAGCGTCTCGACGCCGCGGTCGTAGGTGCCCGACGTGATGGCCCCCTCGACCTTCGCGGTGAGCAACTGCTCGAACACGGTGAACAGCGTGTTCTGCAAGCCGATGGTCAGCGCCAGCAGCCGGTTGAGAAAGGTGGTGATCGGCGGCAGCTCGTCGCGCAGGCCACCGTCGCGGTCGCTCAGCGCCAGCCCGGTCGCCGTCTCGAAGTCCCCCAATGTGCAGCCCTCGACCTTTCCGGCGTGCAGCAGGCTGTAGAGCTGGCGGAGTGCGGCGCGGGCGTAGACGGATTCGAGATTGTCGTCGGCGCGGAACAGCCCCTGCCCACCGGTCTGGCGCTGGCCGCGGGTGATGGCGCCCAACGTGTCGAGCCGGCGGGCGATGGTGGAGAGGAAGCGCTTCTCCGCCCGCACGTTGGTGGCGATGGGGCGGAACAGCGGCGGCTGCGCCTGGTTGGTGCGGTTGGACCGCCCCAGCCCCTGGATGGCGCTGTCGGCCTTCCAGCCGGCCTCCAGCAGGTAATGCACCCGCAGCCGCTGGTTCTTCGCCCCGAGATCGGCGTGGTAGCTGCGGCCGGTGCCGCCGGCGTCGGAGAAGACCAGGATGCGCTTCTCGTCGTCGAGGAAGGCCTGGGTCTCGGCGAGGTTGGCCGAGCCGGGGCGGCTCTCCACCGCCAGCCGCTCGTCCCCGCCGGGACCGGTCTTGCGCACGATGCGCCGCGAGCGGCCGGTGACCTCGGCCACCATGTCGGCGCCGAAGCGCTGGACGATCTGGTCGAGCGCCCCCGGCACCGGATCGAGCGCCGCCAGCCGCTCGATCATGCGGTCGCGCCGCTCGACCGCCTCCCGGCACAGCACCGGCTGGCCGTCCCGCCACACCGGCCGCGACGACAGGGTGCCGTCGCCGTCGGTGAAGGGCTCGTGCAGGTGCACCGGGAAGGAGTGGGCCAGATAGTCGAGCACGTACTCCCGCGGCGTGACGTCGATGCGGATGTCGCCCCATTCCTCGGTGGGCAGATCGGCCAGCCGGCGCTCCATCAGCGCCTCACCGGTGGAGACAAGCTGCACCACCACCGCGTGGCCGGCGGCCAGGTCGCGCTCGATGGCGCGCAGCAGGGTCGGCGTCTTCATCGCGGTGATCAGGTGGTTGAAGAAGCGCTGCTTGGCGCTCTCGAAGGCCGAGCGGGCGGCGGCCTTGGCGGCGCGGTTCAGGGTGCCGCCGGCCCCGGTGACGTTGGCGGCCTCCAGCGCAGCGTCCAGGTTGGCGTGGATGATCTGGAAGGCGGCGGCGTAGGCGTCGTAGATGGCGATCTGTCCCGGCGTCAGCCGGTGCTCGACCATCTCGTAGGCGACGCCGTCGAAGGAGAGCAAGCGGGCGCTGTAGAGGCCGAGCGCCTTGAGGTCGCGGGCGAGGACCTCCATGGCGGCGACCCCGCCGGCCTCGATGGCCTGGACGAACTCGGCGCGGGTGGCGAAGGGGAAGTCCGCGCCGCCCCACAGGCCGAGGCGCTGGGCGTAGGCGAGGTTGTGCACGGTGGTGGCGCCGGTGGCCGAGACGTACAGCACGCGGGCGTCCGGCAGGGCGTGCTGGAGGCGCAGCCCGGCGCGGCCCTGCTGGGAGGGGGTGACGGGACCGCCGTCGCGGCCAAAGCCGGCGGTGCCGCCGGCGTTGCGCAGGGCGTGGGACTCGTCGAAGACGATCACCCCGTCGAACTCCCCCCGTCCCAGCCAGTCGACGATCTGCTGGACGCGCGGCACGGCGTCCTCGCCGCCGTCGCCGCGCAGGGTGGCGTAGGTGGTGAAGAGGATGCCGCGTTCCAGCGCGATCGGCACGCCGGGGCGGAAGCGCGACAGCGGGGTCACCAGCAGCCGCTCCTGGCCGAGGGCCGACCAATCGCGCTGGGCGTCCTCGATCAGGGTGTCGGACTTCGAGACCCAGAGCGCGCGCTGGCGCCCCTTCAGCCAGTTGTCGAGCAGGATGCCGGCGACCTGCCGGCCCTTGCCGGCGCCGGTGCCGTCGCCGAGGAACCAGCCGCGGCGGAAGCGCACCGCCCCCTCGGCCCTCTCCGGCGCGGCCGAGACGGTGTCGAAGGTCTCGTCCACCGTCCAGGAGCCGGCGAGGTGACCGGCGTGCGCCTCGCCGGCGAGGATAACGCTCTCCAACTGGGCGTCGGACAGGATGCCGCCGGTGACCAGGGCGGCGGGGAGATGCGGGCGGTAGCGCGGTTTTGGCGGCGCGACCGAAGCCATGGCGGCGGACTGCACCAGCGGCGTCGGGTGTGGCCGGGCGCCGGGGAGGACGATGGATTGCAGCGCGTAGGGCTCGTAGAGGCCGGCGGTGAGCCGGGCGTCGGCGGGCGGCGTCCAGTCGCGCGTCTCGTAGACCAGCTCGACCGCCATCGGCTCCATCGGAGCCACGGCCCCGGGGCAGGGCATCGCCCGGTGCGTCCTCCGCCCTGCCGCAGGCCGGGCCATCATCGGCCGGAGCGGCGCTGTGGACGCCGCCATCGGTGCACGGCACGGAACGGCCTGTCGGACCCAGCCCAGCAGCGTTGCGACGTCGGGGGCGGTGCCCAAGGAGGCGGGGACGACGGTCGGGTCCTCGGCCGGGACGCGGTCGATGACGGTGAGGCGGGTATCGACGGTGGTGCCGTGGCGGGCATAGACGCAGCCGTCGATGGCGGCGGAGAAAACGATCCGGCCGCGCTCCTGCACGCGGACGAAGGCGTCCCGCCACGCCGGATGATCCGGGGACAGCCCGGCACCGGTGACGGCGACGAGGCGCCCGCCCTCGGCCAGCCGGGCCAGGGCCGCAGCGATGTGCCGGAGCGCGGCGTCGGCCACCCGGCCGTCCACCGCGGCCAGGGCCGAGAAGGGTGGGTTCATCAGCACCACCGTCGGCACCACCGCCGGGTCGAGGTGATCGTGCAGGCTGGCGGCGTCGAACCGGGTCACCGGCACGCCGGGAAACAGCCGCTCCAGCAGGCTGGCCCGGCTGTCCGCCAGCTCGTTGAGGGCGAGCGAGGCCCCGGCCAGCTCGGCGAAGAAGGCCAGCAGGCCGGTGCCGGCGGACGGTTCCAGCACACGGTCGGCCGGGGTCAGCGCCGCGGCCACGGCGACCGCAGCAGCCAGTGGCAGCGGGGTCGAGAACTGCTGGCGGGCATGGCTCTCCTCGGAACGGCGGGTCTGAGACGGCAGCAGCGCCGCCACCCGCGCCAGCAGCGCCGCGAAGGCCGCCGGGTCACCGGCCCGGAGGCGCATGGCGGCGCCGAAGCGACGAAGGAACAGAAGCTGCGCGGCCTCGCCGGCGTCGTAGGCCAGCTTCCAGGTCCAGGCGCCCTCGGCGTCGGTGCCGCCGAAGGCCGCCGTCATCGCGGTGCGCAACGCGGTGGTGTCGATGGCGCGCCCACGTTCGAGGTCGGGCAGCAGCCGCTCGGCGACGGCGAACAAGGCGGAGCCCGTGGTCCCGCGCGCGGAGGCCAGGGTGTCCGCGGAGAAGCCGCGGGCATCGGCGATCATGGTCATGGCGAACCTCCGGAAGAAGGAAGGGGAGAAAGCGGAGCGGCCGGGCGCCGCTCCGCCACGTCACGATCAGGCCGCCTCCGCCGACGCCTCCTCTCCCTCATCCCCCAAACCACCGGCGCCGGTCAGGAAGGCGGGCAGAGCATCGGTGCCCGCACCGTCGACGGTGTCGGCGCCGTCAACCGCGTCCCCATGACCGGCCGCGTCCCCATGACCGGCCACGTCTCCATCCCCGGCCGTCGGGGCTTCCTCCGGCCGAGCGCGCAGCGGTTCCGGCAGCCAGCCGCTGCCGGCGAGCAACCGCTCGGCCTCCTTCGCCATGTCGCCTTTGCGCAGATGGTCGATCAGCCGGGCCGCCTCGACGCCCCGCGCCTCCCGCACCGCTTCGAGGATGCGCACCTTCGGCACCCGGCCGAGATAGCCGTCCACCGTCGCCGTCCAGCCTGCCGCCACCATGTCCAGCCCGACCGCCTCGGCCAGCACGTCGGCGTGGGCGGCACGCTGCGGCGCCCGGTTCCAGGATTCATACACGGCGTTGACGCCCAGAGAGACGCAGTGGGCGAACAGCGCCGCCCGGCTGTCGCCGTCGAACCCCAGCAGCACCGCCCACAGTTCGTCCGGCTCCCGCGGCAACTGCTCGGCCCACAGACGCTGGCGGGTGTCGATCGCCTTCGCCGCGGCGCTGGTGGCGAGGTCCGGCGGCTGCACGCTGAAGGTCGCGCTCTTCACCTCCAGGTCGAGGCAGGTGCCGCTGCCCCGGTGATAGAACAGGCGCAGGCACAGCGCGTGCAGCGCCGCCAGGAAGGCGGTGTCCGGCTCTCGGGCGAGCGCGTCGCGCAGCGCCAGGGTGCGGTGGACGCTCAGCTCGGTCTGCAGACGGTCGGGCAGCGGGCGGATGGCGTCCTCCTCGTCCGCACCTTCCGATCCGGTGGCGGGGATCGGGACCGGCGCCGAGACCCGGCTGCCGCCGCTGATGACGGCGGGCTGGGCCGCAACGGGGCCGCCGGCCCCGCCCGCCGGTTCGGCTGCCGGGGCGTCGCTGCTGCCGGCCACCGGCACCGGCTCGACCGGCGCCTCGTCCCCCGGCCGCACGTAGCCGCGGTCGACCTGAAGCCGGCCCTCGGCGTCAACGCTGACGAACACCCCGGCCCGCGCCACCTCGGCCGACTCGAAGACCAGCGGCCGCTCCTCCAATTCCCGCAGCGCGACGTCGATGGCGTTGAGCCGCTGCGCCGAGGCTTCCAGCGCCTCCAGGTCGGCCGGATCGGTGGCCTCCAGTTGCTCGTACTCGGCGTGCAGCGCGTCGTAGCGCGTCTGCTCGGCCTCGGTCAGCGGCACCGGCTCGCCCGACAGCCGGCGCAGGCTCCGGCTGTGCCCGTAGGGGAAGGCCAGCGCCACCTCCACCCACTTCCAGCCCTCGCCCCGGACGGTGTCGGCTTCGGCCTCCAGCTTCTCGGCGACCAGCCGGTCGAGCAGTACCGGGTCCTGCAACCAGCCGCCGTCGTCGTGCTGGAACAGGTCGCGCATCACCGCCCCGCCGGCCGCCTCGTAGGCCTCCACGCCGACGAACAGCGCCCGCTTGTCCGACGCCCGCACCGCGCCTTCGGTGAGGAGCCGGCGGATCTGGTAGGGCTCGCGGCTGTAGGCGCGCGACAGCGCCTCCCACACCTGCTCCTGGCGGGCGTGGTCGCCGCTGACGGTGAAGGCCATCAGCTGGTCCAGCGTCATGCGGTCCTCGGCGTAGGCGTCGAGCAGCGCCGGCGCTGCGGCGGCCAGCTTGAGGCGCTGCTTCACCACGCCGGGGGCGACGAAGAAGCGGGCGGCGATCTCCTCCTCGCCGAGCCCGGCCTCGCGCAGGGTCTGGAAGGCGCGGAACTGGTCGAGCGGGTGCAGCGGGGCGCGCTGCACATTCTCGGCCAGCGAGTCCTCCTCGGCCAAACCAGCGTCGCGGACGACGCAGGGCACCGGCTGGGTCTTGCTCATGCGCTTCTGCTTGACCAGCAGTTCCAGCGCCCGGAAGCGGCGGCCACCGACCGGCACCTCGAAGACGCCGGTCTCGGCGCCCTCGGCGTCGAGCACCGGGCGGACGGCGAGGCTGTGCAGCAGGGTGCGCCGGGCGATGTCCTCGGCGAGCTCCTCGATGGAGACGCCGGCCTTGACCTTGCGGACGTTGGCCTGGGACAGCACCAGCTTGTTGAAGGGGATGTCGCGCGAGGGGCTGAGAACGATCTTGGGCGTCGCCATGGTGGTCATCTCCGCGACGGGCGGCCGGGAGCCTGTCTCTCGACCTTCTCACCCGTCACCCCGATCCCCTCCCTCCTCTTCCTCTACGTGTCCCCGGACGAACGGGATGAGCACGCGCAGCCGGACCGGCGCCTCCAATTCCGGCATGGCACGGAACGCTACGAGGCCAGCATCACGCCGCCTCCCGCGCAGCGCCGGCCACCGGGGCATCGTCGGGCAGGAGGCCGAGCAGATAATCGGCGGCCTTGCTCGCTTGGCTGGCGGCGCGGACGATGGCGTGGTCGTCGTTGCGCAGCACGTCCATCCAGGCGCCGATGTAGTCGGCGTGCCGGACGGTGGGCACGATCCCCAGTGCGGCGCAGAGGAAGGCCGAGGCGATCTCCGCCACCAGTTCCTCCACGGCATATTTGCGCGAGCCGAAAGCCCCGGACAGATCCCGGCCAAGGCGAGCCGGGTGGCCGGTGCTGTGCCCCAGCTCGTGGAGCGCGGTGCGGTGCCAGTTGACCGGCTCGAAGAAGCTCTGCGGAGGCGGCACCTGCACGTAATCGTGCTGGAGGTGATAGAAGGCCCGGGCACCGCCGATACGGACATCGACACCGCTGGCGCGGATCAACGCCTCGGCGCGCGGCAGGATCAGCCCGTCCGGGATCGGCGGCGGCACCGGGGCGATGTCCTCGGGCAGGCCCTGGCATTGATCGACGTTGAAGACGGTGAAGCGCTTCAGGAAAGGAATGGGCTGGGCATCGTCGCCCTCCTCGCGTGCCCGATGGCGCTCCCGATCCGGGATGAAGCGATCGGCGTAGACGACGGTGGTGCCGCGCTCGCCCTTGCGGACGTTGCCGCCGAGCGCCTGAGCCTGCCGGTAGGTGAGCCACGTCTGGCCGGAGAAGCCACCGGCGAAGACGGCGCCCCACAGGATCAGGACGTTGATCCCCGAATAGGTCCTCCCGGAGGAGGCGTTGCGCGGCAGGCCGAGGGAGGCAGTGTCCGCGCCCCCCCAGGGCTGCACCCAGGGCAACCGGCCGGCCTCCAGTTCGGCGATGATGCGGGTGGTGATCTCGGCGTACAGGCTGGCGCGTTCACCATCGGAGCGGGCGGTTCGCGAGGCATCGGTCATGGCGGGTCTCCACGACGGACCAGCCGGAGGACTCTCCTCCAGACTTTCAGCCCGTCACGGCTTTCCCTGCCGCCCTTTCCCTTTTCCGCAGCACCGGCACCATCGCGGATGCCGGTGCCAATTCCTGACCGCCCCAAGCGCAAAATGAAACGGCCGGGGTCATCGCCATCAGAGGCCGGTCATCTTCAAGGCCGCTTCCGGCAGGCGCTCGCCCTGGACCTCGATCCTGGAAACCGCCGAGCCGATTTCGCCAAGCTCATAGGCGGACAAGCCGAGGTCGGCCGCGCCAAGGTTCTCCGCAAGCCGGTGCGGCTTGGTGGTGCCGGGAATCGGCACGATCCACGGTTTCTGCGCCAGCAGCCAAGCCAGCGCGACCTGGGCCGGCGTCACGCCCTTGCGCGCGGCGACCGCCTGGACGAGATCGACCAGCACCCTGTTCGCCCTGCGGGCCTCGGGCGAGAACCGTGGGACGCTGTTGCGGAAATCGGTGGGATCAAAAATGGTGGTCTCGTCGATCCTGCCGGTCAGGAAGCCGGCGCCGAGCGGGCTGAACGGCACGAAGCCGATGCCCAGTTCCTCCAGAACGGGGAGGAGTTCGGCCTCCGGTCCGCGCCAGAACAACGAGTATTCGCTCTGGACCGCCGTCACGGGCTGAACCGCATGCGCCCGGAGGATGGTGCTGACGCCAGCCTCGGACAGGCCGAAATGCCGGACCTTGCCCGCAGCGATCAGGTCCCTCACCGCGCCGGCCACCTCCTCGATCGGCACCGCCGGATCGACGCGGTGCTGGTAGAACAGGTCGATGCGGTCGGTCCGCAGCCGCTTGAGGCTGGCGTCCGCCACGGCCCTGATGTGCGCGGGCCGGCTGTTGGTGCCGCCCCGGCGCTCGCCGGTCGCAAGGTCGATGTCGAAGCCGAACTTGGTGGCGATCATCACGCGGTCGCGGACCGGTTGGAGCGCCTCGCCGACCAGTTCCTCGTTGGCGAAGGGGCCGTAGGACTCGGCCGTGTCGAACAAGGTGACGCCGCGGTCGTGAGCCATGCGGATGAGCGCGATCATCTCCCGCTTGTCGGCCGGCGGGCCGTAGAGGGCGCTCATGCTCATGCAGCCGAGGCCGAGAGCCGAAACCTCAAGACTGCTGCGGCCGAGAGTGCGTGTCTGCATGTCTTCTCCTTGAATCAGGCTGCTTTCGCAGCGCAGGCGGATGCCTCGTCGCTCTTGCGGTGAAGGACGATCGTCGCGAGAACGACGATGAGGGCGAGGACGAGCATGATGGTCGCGGCATCGAACGCCATCACGACCCTGTACGCAGTCAGGTCACGCCCGGCGAGGCTGCCGGAACCGATGGTGGCCACGGCGATCAGCACGCCGAGACCGACCGAGCTGCCGAGCTGATGGGCCACGTTGACCGCGCCGGACGCGGCTCCGGCGTCCTCGGGGACGACGCCGGCGACGCCCGACGATGTCAGGGGGCTGAGCGTGAGTCCCTGGCTGATGCCGATCAGCAGCATCGGCATCGCCACCGACACAAGATAGCCGGCGTCGGCGGAGGCACGGCTGAGCCAGCTCATCCCGGCGATGCCGACGAGGAGGCCGGCGACCAGCAGCGGGTTCCGGTCGAAACGGCGGACGAGCCGGGGGACGGCGATCGCGAACGGAACGTGGAGGATCGTGGCCGGAACGAAGGCCAGACCCGTCATGGCCGGGCCGTAGCCGATGACCTCCTGGAGGTGGAGCGTCGTGAAGAAGAAGAAGCCGACCATCGCCCCCAGATAGAGGGCGCGCGCGGCGTAGGCGCCTGAGCGCTCGCGGCTGGCGAACAGCGTCAACGGCAGGATCGGCTGGCTGGCCCGCCGCTCGTGAGCGATGAAGAACGCCAGCAGAAGAACGGCCGCCGCCAGCGTCGCGACGGTCACGGGATTGCTCCACCCGGACTGCGCCGAGCGGATGAAGCCGTAGACCAGCGCGCTCATTCCTGCGGTCGAGGCCAGGGCGCCGGGAAGGTCGAACCGGCCCGGGCGGCGGACCGTCTCGGGAATGTGGGCGCGGGCGGCGGCGATCAAACCGAAGCCGACCGGCAGGTTGATGTAGAAGCCCATGCGCCAGGACACCCAGTCGGCCAGGATGCCGCCGACCACGAGGCCGACGGTGGCCGAGATCCCCGCCGCCGCGCTGTACCAGGAGACGGCCTTCGTCCGCTCATCCCCCTCGGCGAAGGTGGTTTGCAGGAGGGCGAGCGTCGTGGGCGCCAGGATCGCGGAGCCGATCCCCTGGACGGCGCGCCACGCCAGCATCCACCCGGCGGACGGCGACGCACCGATGGCCAGCGACGCCACAGTGAAGACCGCGAGCCCGGCGATGACCATCCGGCGCCGGCCGAAGATATCGCCGGCACGGGCGCCAAGCAGCAGGAAGCCGCCGAAGGTCAGCGTGTAGGCGCTCTGCACCCAGGCGAGGGTTGAATCGGAAAAGCCGAGATCCTGATGGATCCTGGGCAGGCCGGTCAGGACGACCGAGATGTCCAGCACGATCATCACGTAGCTGACGAGGATGATGGCCAGGATCGCGGTCCGGTCAACGGCCGGAGCGGACGGTGCCGCAGTGTTCATGATGTTTACGCCCAGCGAGGAAGCGGGTTCGGCGTATCGGCGGGCTCCGAAGACAGCCTCGCCGATCCCATGGGCCGATCCCATGGATGCCGGGGCCGAACATAGCCCTCGCGGCGGCCAGCGATTAGATGGCATAGTCGGCACGACCCTATTAGACAGGCTAATGAATGCCGGCGATGAACTTCAACGACCTCGCCGCCTTCGCCGTCGTCGCGAAGGAGCGCAGCTTCACCAGGGCCGCCGCGAAGCTGGGCGTGTCGCAATCGGCGCTGAGCCAGACGATCCGGGGGCTCGAAGAGCGTCTCGGCATGCGCCTGCTCACCCGCACGACCCGCAGCGTCGCTCCCACGGAGGCGGGCGAGCGCCTCCTGCTGACCGTTGCCCCGCGCTTCGAGGAGATCGAAACCGAACTCGCCGCGCTCAGCGCCTTGCGTGAGAAGCCGGCCGGCACGGTCCGCATCACCGCCGGCGAACACGCGGCCGTCTCCGTGCTGCAACCCGCCCTCAGGCGCTTCCTGCCCGACTATCCCGACATCAAGGTCGAGATCATCGTCGATTACGGCCTGACCGACATCGTCGCCGAAGGCTACGACGCGGGCGTGCGCCTGGGCGAGCAGGTGGCGAAGGACATGATCGCGGTGCGCATCGGCCCGGACATGCGCATGGCGGTCGTCGGTTCCCCGGGCTACTTCGCGCAGCATCCCCCGCCGCAGACACCTCAGGATCTGGCGGCGCACAACTGCATCGGTATGCGGCTCCCGACCTACGGCGGTCTCTTCGCCTGGGACCTGGAGAAGGACGGACGCGAGGTGAAGGTGCGCGGCGACGGGCAGCTCGTGTTCAACAACCTCGCCCTTCGGCTGCACTCGGCCCTTGACGGGCTCGGCGTGGCCTATCTGCCGGAGGAGCAGGCTCTTCCCCATCTCGCCGAGGGGCGGCTGACGCGGGTGCTGGAGGACTGGTGTCCCCGGTTCCCCGGCTATCACCTCTACTACCCGAACCGCCGGCACTCCTCGCCCGCCCTGGCCCTATTGGTGGAGGTTCTCCGCCACCGCGGGAGCTGACGCCATCCGGCTCCCTGGCCGCCGGAGTCCGGTCATGACGCCGTGGGTCAGCATCGTCCAGAGCCCAAACGAACTCCACACGCCGAGTCCGACCATGGCAATGATCCCAACGGCGGTTAACGGCGATACTGCTCTTCGGAGACCTGCTCCATCCACGCAACCGACGCGCCGTCAAGCACCTCGGCAATGGCGATGTGCGTCATCCCTGTGCTGGCCGTGGCGCCATGCCAATGCTTGACGCCGGGTGGGATCCAGACAACGTCCCCGGGCCTGATCTCCTGGACAGGGCCACCCCAATGCTGAACCCAGCCAGCGCCTGCGGTAACGATCAGCGTTTGCCCGAGCGGGTGGGTATGCCAGGCGGTGCGGGCGCGCGGCTCGAAGGTCACCGTGCCGCCGCCGATGCGGGCGGGCGCGGTGCCTTGGAAACGGGAATCGACCCGGACCGAACCGGTGAAGTTCTCGGCGGAACCCGCAGCAGACGGCTGCGCGCCGGGGTGAGTGACGGTGATCATCGGATTGGTTTGGGCCAGTGCGGCCGAGGCGCACAAGGCGATGGAAGCGATCGCTGCGACAAGGGCCTTCATTTCACCTCTTCAATTTTCCATGAGCGGCACGGCGCTCGACACCCCCGCTCAGTTCTTCCGGAAGACGTCCTTGGCGATTGCTACGGCGGACACCGCGCTCGGCCAGCCGGAGTAGAAGGCCATGTGGGTGATGGTCTCGATCAACTCCTCCTCGGTCACACCGTTCTGGCGTGCGAGAGCGAGATGAGAGCGAAGCTGGTCAGGGCGATTGAGCGCGATGAGCGCCGTAACCGTCACCAGGCTGCGGTCGCGTTTGGAAAGACCTGACCGTTCCCAGATATCGCCATAGAGAACGCTGTCGGTGAGTTCAGCGAGTTTTGGCGCCGTGGCGCCCATCAGTTGCTGCGCGCGCGAAGGCTGTTGGGCGGGTGCCGCGCCGGACGTGGCGGAGGGCTGGGTTTGGGCGATCGCCATGGTGGCCCCTCCTCCGCAGAGAAGCAGGCTGGCTGCGACAAACAGATTTCTGGTGAGCGTCTTCACTGTGCGACCCTCGGAGATTGGGGGAATGGGACCGTGGGCAGAACCCGGGCCCCATACCGCTGAAGCCGTTTTTGGGATGCCTCGTCGGAAGAGACAGGGTGGACGATTTACGAGCGGCCGGAAACAAGGGTCCGGGCGAAGAACGGCGTCAGCTTCCCCATTGCGGCGTCCACGTACCGGGGAACCCAGTAGGTTTCGATGTGTGTCGCGCCCTCGATCTTGAACAATTCCTTGTCCGCCGTGCCCGTGGCCTTGGCGAAGGCGTCCTCGGTCATGTACAGGCTGTCGGCCTTGCTGCCGGCGATCATCAGCAGCGGCTTGTCGATGAGTTCGATCTGGTCGGTGGCGTCCCAACGCATCAAGTCCAGCAAGCTGCTCGTGGTGTACTTGAAGGTCGAGCCGGGGTGCGCGTGCGTCTTCCAGTAATACTCGTAACCCTGCCTATACAGATCGAACGGCAGTGCGGCGATCTGCGCATCCGTCAGATTGGCATCTCCCGCATACAGAATGTCTCCGCCGGCCATTTCCTGGGCGCGGGCGTCCGAAGCCTGCTGCAAGCGGCTCTGGATGGTCGCGATTTGCGAATCCCCATAGCCATTGCGACGAACCCGTCCGGAGTTGAACATGCTCAGCGTCGCAATCGACTGAAAGCGCTTGTCGGTTTTCGCCGCCGCCAACGAGTAGCCGCCACCACCGCAAATGCCGAGCAGCCCCAGCCGCGCGGCATCGACCCCCGGATAGCGGGTGATGAAGTCCGCCATCCCGTGGATGTCCTCGATGCGGAATGCGGGTTTGTCCACGCTGCGCGGCGTGCCACCGCTCCCACCCTGGTACGCGGCATCGACGGCGATCGTGATGTAGCCCTGTTCCGCCAAGCGCTGGGCATACAGGCCTGCGACCTGTTCCTTAACCCCACCATTCGGATGCGCTACGGCGATCGCCGGATATTTCCGACTCGGATCGTAGTTTGCCGGGGTGTAGACGTTGGCGACGATATCCAGCCCATTGAGCGTGTAGGTGACCGGGTGGATATTGACCTTTCCTGGCTCGTTCTTCGTGATCGCGCCATCATAGACCAGTGTAAACGGATTCTGCTTGTAATCGGCTGCGGCAGCAGGAGCGTTTGTCATTGCCAGAGTTCCCAGCATTGCCGTTGCGAGAGCGAGCGCGGAGGTTCCGAGGAACGCGCGCCTGCTTTTGTTGGTGACGTCGTTGGTCATCTCGAACTCCAATCTTTGATCCACGCGAAACGCTATGCGCGCGCAGCGCCGAGCGTTTTTGCGCAGGCGGATCAGTCCAGCTTCTTCTCAGTGAGGAACGTCGAGACCAGGTTCGCGATCTCGACGTTGTTCAGGTCCGAGAACGGGAAGTGCGTGTTGCCCCGGATGCCGATCTCCGGCAGGTGCACGACGGTCACGTCGCCGCCATGCCGGTTGACAGCATCGCGCCACAGCCGGGCCATCTCCAGACGCCCGCGCCAGGCATCCTGCGTCGGCACGTCGGTCGGCGCGGCGGGGACGTTGTCGCCGTAATAGATGACGATCGGAATGCGGGTGAGCGCCATGAAATCCGCCAACGGCACCGGCACGCCGGTCAGCGTGTCGAAGGCGTTGGTCAGCGGCCCGGGCAACTCGTTCTCCGGGAACACGAAGTTGCTGCCCGGCTCGAAGGCGACGATGGCCTTGACGTTCCCGCTCTTGATCGCGGTCACCCAGCCGGGGCCGCCCGACTGCGAATGGGTGAAGAGGATGCCGGGGCCGATCCGCCGGAACAGCGCGGCGACGCCATCGGACACGACGTTGAGGTCGAAGGGGCCGGTGTTCGGCGTCATGGCGCGGAAGTACTGGTCGAGCGTCTCCGGCCTGCGGTCGAACTGGACGCCCTCGAAATAGTTCGGCCAGACGCCGACGCGGAACTGGCCGAACCAGAACTGCTCGTCCGGCGTCGGCTTGATGGTCGTCTCCACCATGCTGCGGCCGGCGTCACCGCGGCGCGGCTGGTCGATCAGGTAGGTCGGAAAATTGCGGCGCAGGAAGATGGTCTGGAAGCCCTCGCGGCCGTCCGGCGTGCTCTCCCATGTCTTGGAGAACTGGCGTAAGCATCCGCTGAGTGCCGCGGTCAGGCAGCTTTTGTCTGCTCGCGGATTG
>CALBDS010000019.1 GCA_937927415.1 uncultured Rhodospirillaceae bacterium | reverse complement strand
GCGCTTCGGCGGGCCGGTTATCCACAGCTCCTACACCACGCGATGGGACACGACCCGCCGTTCGTCGATTCGCCGCACCTGCAGTGCGGCCTCGGCTGCGCCGCCGTCAGGTGGGAAGTGGCGGCGGAAGGCGGCCTCCAGCGCCTCCGCCTGCTCGGGCGGGAGCCATAGCAGCAGGTGGGCATGGGGGCACCCGTCGGTGTGCGGCTCGATCACCCGCACCCCGTAGGGGCTGGTGCCGCGTGACCGGGCGAGGCAGAGCGCAGCGTGAAGACGTCGTGACATCTCCCGTGCCGCCGCCGTCGGCGACAGCGCAGGATCGCTTCGTGTTCTGTCGCCGTGCCGTGGGTGCAAGTGCCACCGCGGCGGCAGGGTAGCTGTGATCATGAGCGGGACATGCGCCTGCCGCCGGGCGTGCTCGCCCATCCTGAGGACCATCGCATACCACGACGTGGCGGTGCTGGTCCGTGCCCGTTCAGCGATCTCCGCGAGGGGGATGGTGCGTCCATCCGGCGCGACGGCCTCGCGGGTCGCGAGGTAGGCGGCCGTCCGGCCCTGCACCGCGCGCCAGCGATCGAGACTCCAGTCGGTCGCGTACGCGGGCATGCCGATCTCCGGACGGCCTCCTACCAGCCCGAGCACTCCGGCCGCGTGCCCATCTGCCCGGCCCACTTGGCGGCGGAGCCTGCGGCGCTGCGAGGCGATGTCCCGCTCGCGCGGGTGGACGGCGTCTCGTGCCGTGGTGTCCTCGGCGTCGGCGTCCGCCCGGTCCCCAGTCCCGGCGGCGCGTGCGGCCACCAGTCGATGCCGGGCCAGCGCGGCGTCCACAAGACGCTGCGCCTCGGTTGTCAGCCCATCTTCATCGGCGTCGAGCAGTCGGAGCGCACCGGGGTCTACGTGCCGGAGTCGCGCAGCGCGTGTTGCGGCTGCCTCGGCTACCACCGCCATGGGCCGCGCTGCGTCCCAGGCCGCGAGGACGGCGCGGTGGTCGGCGACGGCATCGGCCAGGACGTCCATGTATTGCGCGACGGCCGGGGTCAGCCGGCCGGCACGGCTGATGATGGAGTCCAGCGTCCGCAGGGCCTCCGGCCTGCCCGGCCGTGGCGCCACGGCCCACGCCAGCGCGTCGATGTCCTCTTCGCCCGTTCCGCCGCAGATAGCGAGCACCTGCTTCCGCCACGCCTCCGGCAGACGCCCCAACATGTCGAGGCGGCCGTCGGCCGGGGCAGCAGGTGGTGGTGTCGGTCGCGGCGGCGGATCGGCCGTCGCGACCGGAACCCGCTCCCATCCAGCCCACGGATCGGGCGCCGCCGGGGCGCGTCGGATTCTGGTGTTGAGGCGCTTCCGGGATTCACGTCGGAGCGTCGGCTGTGCAGGCTGCCGTGGTCGCGTCGCGAATCCCGGAAGCGCGACGGACTTGCCAACAATGTCAACATTTACGGGGGTATGGGGGTACTGCTGTCCGGCTGCGATATGCAGCCGGGCGCTCACCTATCCCATAGATAGGCGGCACCCAAGAGGTTGACGGGATGGAATGGGTCAGCCATATTGACCTTATCTCCAGAGAGTCCGCGGTGCCTAGGGTGCCAGCCCTGCGACGGCACCGCGGATGTCCACCTCCCAAGGTCGCCCCCGTTTATGCATCGGTCAAGGGCCGCTCCTTTCCTCTCGCCTCATCCCATCCCACTCCAACCTTTTGGCACCCGGTTCTCGCCGATTCACGGCTCGATGGGATCCTCGCCCGGCCGGAAAGGCCGCAGATGGGACAGGTCCACGCCTGGGTCAAACTGGTCGATAGCAATTTTCAGAACAGATGCCTTGATCCTCTTGGTATATGTGGCGCCCTCACCAAGCACTGTGGTCAGCTTATGGCCGACAATCTTTGATATATGTACCGATTTTGCGTCGGTTTCCTCAAGGAATGTTCGGAATGTGGAGCGAAGCGTATGAAATGGACGCTTCTTATCGTAAATGCCTGTTTCTCGGCAATAATCTGTAAAACGTTGACGGTAGTAGTGCGAGAATTTTCTGTCCGGCCCACCCCGTTTCAGCGTCGGCCACAGGTGTTCGTCGCCACGTCCGCGAAATATGTTGGCGTAATCGACAAATCCAAGTCTTATAAGTTTATCGTGAATTGGTACGATTCTGGTGGCGGTGTGATTTTTCAGGTTGTTTCCATCTTCTTCATGGATGTTGAGAACCCATACACCATCATCTTTCCTTACATCTGACGCGCGAAGCTGTGCGATTTCTTCCTGTCGCAGGCCGTGAAACAGAGCGAGAAGAGGCAACCAATAGTGTGCGTCGAAGACGATGGCCGTCCCGCGTTCGGCGCGGCGTGTCGGTTGGCATCCGGTCCAAATCGGTGTACGGAAAAGCGCGGCGATGTCTTCCTCAGCCCAGAAATCGCGGTCCGATTTAACGGCTCCGTACTTGTGGTGGATGAAGATGTTTTCGCCTCGGAATCCGTACTTTTTCTTTTGCCCAAGAACCCACTCATAGAATGTGGATAGGGCGGACATGTGCCTCTTTATCGTTTTGGTTGACAGGCATTCTGGTGGTGGCTGCCCGGCCTCATGCATCGCCTGCACCTTCGCCACAGATTCACGCATCTTTAGGCGCCAGTCTTTTGCCTTTCCGTGCAGCGCGGGAAGATGACGCAAGGCGTTCCTGAACTCTTCCGCGTCGTCCCTTGTATACTTGTTGAGCGGCCCATCCCCGAGGAACTCGATCCATAGACGCACTGTCGCGGCATTCTGCCGGATCGTCTGTTCATTGTAGGTCTGCCGTTTCCCTTCGGCGGGAAGCCGGGCGTACTTTTCGAACTCAGCGTAGATTTCCGAGAACGGAGCCGTCGGCAGTTCCGAGGGTAGCTCCAGGACCGGGGGCGATGGTGTCGGTGGCGACGAGGACGTCGTCGGCTGACCGAGGGGAGGATATTTGCCCTGTGCGGCCTCGCCGATCTGGGCGAAGTACTCGGCCCCGGCCCGGAGCATGACTCGGGCAAGGATGGCAACGTCGGCGGCGTCGGTCGGCTTCCCGTGCTGCTGCAGCAGTGCAGCGGCGAGAGGCTTGACGGCCTCAATATCGTTGCTAACGAGGGCGTGGCGGAGGTGCCGTTCTCCGCCCTCGGCGATCTCCGGCTGTATCGCCCGGATCAGATAGGCGACATCATCGTCGTCGTCGATCCCGCACTCCGCCGGCTCGACAAACGCGCTGCCCTGGCTGCGCTTGATCTCGGCGTCCCAGATCTCCTCCGCCAACCACTCGCGGACGATCTGTTCGGTCTCTGCTCTGGTCAGGGTCGGCCGGGCCATGATCTCGCCAAACATCCGCTGCGTCCGCACCCACGCGAGCCGGGCACGCTCCGCCGCCGTCCGGCGGTCGCTGGTGCGCAGAGATCGGACAACTTCCTTGCGCCCCATGCGTTCCCGGAGCACGCCGGGAACCCGGCGTCGGAAATACCACGTCGTCCCCTGCAGGCGAAGGTTTTGCTGCGCCACTCCCGGCTCCCTGATACCGAGGGACCCGACGCTGTGGACTAGGGGTGTGGACTACATCCCCTCCCGGCCGGGCCGAAAGCCAGAAAGCGCTGCGAAATCAAGGAGTTGGTTGGGGGACTAGGATTCGAACCTAGGCTGGCGGAGTCAGAGTCCGTAAGTGTAACTTACGCCATGCCGCTCCAATCTACGATAATGTACGCTAATGCAGTGATATAATTCAATTTTTTAATTGGCAGACCACTCTGCTCTGCGCTAGAATATCCCATGTTTTACTCCGGCGGTGCTTACTGGGTGATTGCTGGAGACACCTTGATATAGGATTTACGTCAAGGAGACGATGGGCATGCCATCGACACGGATCACCAAGAGAGTCGTTGACGAAACCGTGGCGGGAGCGCGGGACTGCTATTTGTGGGACAGTGAACTCATCGGCTTCGGGCTGAAGGTCACGCCATCAGGCACGAAGACCTACCTCGTCCAGTACCGCACAGGTGGGCGAGAAACACCGACCCGACGCGTCACGATCGGGCGGCACGGGTCACCTTGGACTCCGGAGCAGGCCCGTCAGGAAGCCCGCCGCGTGCTGGCCACGGTGGAACTCGGTGAGGACCCCGCCGCCCGGAAGGCGGACAAGCGCCGGGATCTAACTGTGTCCGACCTGTGCGATCTGTATATCGCCGAAGGCTGCACCACGAAGAAGCCCTCGACCATCCGCGCCGACCTGGGGCGAATCACGTGGCATATCAAGCCGCTCCTCGGGAAAAAGAAAGTGGGTGACATTACCCGTGCCGATGTCGAGCGCCTGTTGCGGGACGTCGCGGCCGGGAAGACGGCCAGTCCTCAACGCTCCAGCAAGGGAGGCAGCAAAGCAACCGGTGGAGAAGGCGTCGCGTCGCAAACGGTGATCCTGCTGCGTGCAATGTTCACCTTCGCCCTGGCCCGGACGCTCCGATCCGACAACCCTGCGGCTGGTGTCAAAACATTCCGGGTCAGAAAGCTCGAACGCTTCCTCAGCGGGGAGGAGATGGCTCGTCTCGGCAAGACACTGAGCGCATTTGAAGAGAAGGGCGCCAATCCATATCTCATCGCCGCCATCCGTCTCCTGCTGCTGACAGGATGCCGGAAATCCGAAATCTTAGGGTTGACCTGGAGTTGTGTGGATACCACCCACTCCTGCCTGCGCTTGCGGGACAGCAAAACAGGCGCGAAGGTCGTGCCATTGGGGCGTGCTGCCTTGGATATCCTGATCAGGCTCCAACGGGTACCTAACAATCCATACGTTATCCCTGGAAAAGGAGAAGACGGAAAGCTGGTCAATATCGATCGGACCTGGGAGAAAATCCGTACTATGGCAAAGCTTCCAGGTCTTCGCCTACATGATCTTCGGCATAGCTTCGCCAGCGTGGGAGCGGCTAATGGAAGCAGTCTGTTGGTTATTGGGAAAATTCTTGGGCACAATCAGCCAACGACCACTCAGCGTTATGCCCATCTGGCCAATGATCCCGTCTTAACCGCTGCCAACCAAATCTCTGCAACCATTGCTGGCGCCCTTGACCAGTCCGCCTTGCGAGAAACTCGTTCCCGCAAATTCCATATCCGACCAAATCGCGCCATGGTCCTGTCCGACGGGTAGGAGAGTGTCCGCCCTCGTCATGATCGGGGTGTTGCTGTGGTGCTCTACATCATTTCTCTGATCATCGCGGCCCAGGCGTGGAGGCAATCTTGTCACCAAAATGCTCCGCCATTTATAGAGAGACGCAACAAAATATCATAGATAATCGGCAAGCTGAGCAACTATGACCGCAGAATTAGCTCTGCTCAATTATAGAAAACATCCTCAAAGATACTTGGTGATATCCTTGAATTCGCGGAGCGCCACCTTGGTGTCAGGCCCCGTGGCATCGACCGCCCGCTCGAAGCAGTGGTCGATATGGTCATGGATGAACGCCGTCTTGGCGTTCTCCAGCGCCTTCACGACGGCGCTCATCTGCTGCGCCACATCAAGGCAAGGCCGCCCGCTCTCGATCATCTCGATGACGCTGCGCAGGTGCCCTTCGGCGCGCTTCAGACGCTTCACGATGTCGGGGTGAGACGCGTGTTCACTCATGGCGTGACCCTATCCTCCTGAGGCTGGATAGGGCAACCCCTGTCCAAAATGCATATCTTTATAAGCTGAAAACGCTCCCGGGGGCGAGCGGGCCAGCGGGACGCCAGCTTGTCCCTGGGCGGCATACCACAGGCGCCGTTATCGGCACCAGTCAACCGTGGTTCTGAGGCCGGCGCAGCCGCGATCATCCGGTGTGCCGCCGGGCGAGACTTTCCATCTCCTTTGCCCATCCCGCGTAGTTGCGGTGATAGTCGCGCAGCGCGGGGTCGTCGCGTGTGCGTTCGGCCATCGTCTGCATCAGCGGCGCCTGGGCGGCCGCCAGGGCCGCGGCGTCCGGCCGGCGGGTGGCGGTGAGAAAGGACGACAGGCTGGTGAAGAGATTGCCCCCGGTCGGCTTGGCCGCCATGGCGGCAAGATCGTTGAGAATCCACGGCATGTATTTCAGGACATACTCGACATAGCTCCGCATCACGGGAGCCTGGTCGAGAAGCTCCTGCCGCTCCCGGTCGAAGTCGGTCCGGTCGAGAATGGTGTGATTGCGGTAGACGACCGGAGCCGCCGCCGAGACGTCGCATTGCCAGCCCTTGCGGGGGATCAGTAGGTCGGCTTGGTCCTTCTCTTCCCGGTAAGGGTAGAAGGGCATGGTCCGGCAGCGCGACGGTTTCTCGGCGTGGATGCCGCAGAGGCCGTCGTCCTGCAACTCCGGACACGGGAACGAGGAAGGCAGATAGGCGGTCGGCATGATCAGCACCGCCACCATCTTCCGGCTGGGCAGACGCACCGTGGCGCCCAGCGTCGTCGCCAGCTCGTAGGACTTTGCGTTCGTGCGCACCGGCGTCCACATCATGGCCAGCGGAAAGCGGCCGGCGTGGGTGACGGCGTCCTTCAGCGTCAGTGGCAGCCAGCCATGACAGCATTTGCCGCAGGCGGTGCAGGAAAAATGCGGGTCCAAGGCGATCTCCCCTCGGCTCGGTCACCGCCGGCTCAGGCGGCACCGCAGCAGGTCTTGAACTTCTTCCCCGACCCGCAGGGGCAGGGTTCGTTGCGCCCGACCTTCACCACCCGGCGCGGTTCCCCCTTCGGGTTGACGTCGCCTTGAACATAGAACCATTCCCCGCCCTCCCGTCGGAACGTCGCCCGTTCGTGATGGCGCAGGTCCTTCCCATCGCGACGGAAATGAATCAGGAACTCGACCGTTGCGGCATCGCCCTCTTCGTTGGCGCGCACGACGTCCAGGCGCTGCCACTCCGCTTCATCCGCAACCCGCTCGGCCTCGCCCCGGTTGAAGTCGTCGCGGATTTCCGGCGCGTGCGTGCGCTCGACATGATCCAGATCGCGCCGGACAAAGGCCGTGTAGCGCGACCGCATCAGCGCCTCGGCCGTGGGAGCGGGCGCCCCGGCCAGGATCGGGCCGCAGCACCCGTCGAAGGAACGGCCGGAGCCGCAAGGGCATGGGGTCATGGAGCAATCCTCGGGCTGAATGACGAAACAATGGTGATCGGCTTGCCGGTGGTCACGTACTCCGACAAAGCGTCACGACCTCTTTTCCGGAGCGTCCGGCAGGGTGGCGACCGCAGTGATCAAGGCCACGCACTTTGCCGGGCGAGGGGCAGGACGGCAACCTGGGTGACCGCATCATGACCGAGCAGGCGCTCGCTTTCCTCGTCGATCCGTCGGCGCAGCGCCGCCATGTTGACGATGTCGCCATCCTCGATCCAGCCGATGCGAAGGGCGTCGTAGAACAGGCGGAGCATGATGTCCTGAAGACGCGGGAGCTTGCTCTGGGCAACGGGCAGCGCCTGAGGGTCGGCCAGCTCAAGCGTGACTTCGACGGTGACGTAGCGCTTGACGTTCCCCGCCTGTATCACCGGCACCATCACGGGGCGGATGCGCAGCACCGGCGGCGGAGGCGGCTTGCCGCCGGCCCCCTGGGCGTGACCATCGTCAGGGTACGACAGCGCACCGATGACGATCAGGAGAAAGACCAGGAACGGGTGCATCATGCGATCATCACCACGGCGATGTAGCGGGCGGCCTTGCCGATGGTGACCAGCACGAGGAACACCCAGACATTCTCCCGCAGGATTCCGGCGACCAGGGTGAGCGGGTCGCCGATGAAGGGAGCCCAGGCGAGGAGCAGCGACCAGACCCCCCATTTCCGGTACCAAGCGGTGGCACGGTCGATCAGCTCGGCCTTCACCGGAAACCAGCGCCGGTCGCGAAAGTGGACCAGATAGCGGCCCAGGACCCAGTTCACCAGGGAGCCCAGCACGTTGCCGATGGTCGCCACGCTGACCAGCGTCACCTTCGAATGCGTCTCGGCAAGGTGCATGCCCACCAGGACCGCCTCCGACTGGGCCGGCAGGATCGTGGCGGCGAGCAGAGCGGCGGCAAACAGTCCCGCCAAGGCGGCGGCATCGTCCATGGCCATCCTCCAGAGGGGCCGCCCTTTCGGCAGGCGGAAGACCCGGAGGGTGTCCGCACCGGAAAGCCGGCACGGACACCCGGGTGCGCCCTTACAGCTTGCGCTTGAGATCGGTGTAGGCGCCGCTGGTGGTCAGGGTGATGGTGACCGGCGCGCTGTCGCGGTTGCGCCAGAACCAGCCGTGTGTTCCGTCGAAGACCGCCCGAAAGCTGCCCTCGTCACCGGAGACGCCGCGGCCCTTCTTGTAGCTGTGGGTCTGGCCCTGTCCGTTGCCCGGTTCGCCGTGGGTGTCGTGGTTCACCACCCCGCCGGCGACCGTCCAACGGTAGGTCACCGTCGCCCCCTCGGCGACGACCGCTTTCACCTCGGCCCCTTCGCCCGGCTTCAGCGTGAGCGTGGTGGTGTCCGAGCGGTCGGCCTGCGCCACGAGGACGGCGCCCTGGGCGGGGAGCATCTGCGCGACCGCCGGCGAGATGAAGAGGTTGGCCAGAACCTCTCCCACGGTATCGAGGCTGGAACGCTGCTGGAGAGCGTTCGGAGCCGCGCTCTGGTCACGGAGGCGATTCGCTTCGGCCTCCTCCTGGAGTTGGGTCTTGATCTCGCCCATCGCCGTCAGGCCGAGCACGCCCCCGACTCCGGTGGGATCGATGCCGTACTCGGCCGGAAGGACGGTGGTGACGAGCAGGACGGCGGCGGTCGCCGCAGCGATCGCCGTGGAGCGCAGGAGCTGCCGGGTGGACGGCAGCTCGGAGGCAGGGGGAATATTGACGTTGTGCATAGCTTTGAAATTCCTTGAAGATCAGGCGACGGTCCAGCCGGTCAGCTGGTAGCCGATCAGCATGAAGCCGGCGGTCATCATCACGACGTTGGCGGTGTAGGCGTGGCGCAGGAAGCCGTCGGTGCGGCGCCAGAAGCCCATGACGATCAGGATGGTGGCGAGGGCCAGCATCTGGCCGACTTCCACGCCGACGTTGAAGGCCAGCAGGTTGGGGATCAGCCCATCCGGCGCGATCTCGAACTCCCGGATCTTGGTCGCCAGACCGAACCCGTGGAAGAGACCGAAGACCAGGGTCGCCACCTTGGTGTTGGGCTGCACGCCGAACCAGCGCTGGTAAGCGCCGAGGTTGTCGAGCGCCTTGTAGACGACCGACAGCCCGATGATGGCGTCGATCAGGTAGGAGCTGACGTTGGTGTCGAACAGCACGCCGAGCAGCAGGGTGGTCGAGTGCCCGAGCGCAAACAGGCTGACGTAGATGGCAATGTGTTCGAGCTTGTAGAGAAAGAAAATTACCCCGAAGAGGAAGAGAAGGTGATCGTACCCGGTCATCATGTGCTTGGCCCCGAGATAGAGGAACGGCAGCAGATGCATCCCGGTGATTTCCTGGATGTATCCTTTGTCGCCTTCGGGGACGCCATGAGCCAGGGCATCGGCACCGGTGAGCAGCAGAAGCGCGAATGCGAGCATCGGAAGGACGGCGCACGCGATGAGCGGGCGCGGCCGGTCGCTCCGCAACGATGGAGTCATGATTCAGGTCCAATGGCTGTTCGGTGGAAAGCCGCCCGCGGCAAAGGGCGGCCCGATGTCACACGACAGCGTCGGTGCGGGGCGGACGGTCCGGAGGGGCGAGTCGGCGGCCGGAGGCCGGGTCCGAGAGTGCCAGAAGCCAGGAGAGGCCGCGCAGGCCGGTTGCGGCCCCAGGCACCGTCCCCGAATTCAGGGTGTCGTGGGAATGGTCGCCCGGATTGTGGCTGTGCGTGTGCTTCACAGGCCCACCACCGTCCCAATCCTCGTGCGAATGACCGTGCGCACCGTCGTCCCCCCCGGACGCTCCGATGGCCGACACCTGAATCATGGCTGCCCCTTTGCCCGGAAGAGCATGGGTTCCAAACGCCAGAACCCCGGCCATCAGCGCAAGGATGGTCGCGAAACGCAGCAGAGTGGAAAGGGACCGTATCGGCATCGGCATCATGGTGCTGGACACAAGGGGCCGTGAGGCGGGCGACCCGAGATCGCCGCTCACTATCCTATCCAGGGGGATACCCTATGTTGTCTCCGGCGTCAACTCCGTGAGCATCTCACTGGATTTGGCGGCAGATAAAGCGCTTCCCCATCTGAGATAGGCTAATTGACTCTATCCCCTCCAGGGGGATACCATATGCCGCGATGAGCAAGCACCATTCCCACCCCGACATCGTCATGCGCCTCAAGCGTGCCGATGGTCACCTGCGCGGCATCATCGACATGATCGAGGCCGGCCGCCCCTGCCTTGATATCGCCCAGCAACTCTGTGCCGTGGAGAACGCGGTGCGTGAGGCCAAGAAGATCCTGATCCACGACCATCTGGATCACTGTCTGGATGCCGCGGCGACGACCGCGACGGCTGAAACACGGGATGCGATCGGCGAATTCAAGGCGATCACCAAATATCTTTGAGGCTCGACATGCCCGACTTCGCCGCCCTGCTTCAGCAGGGCGCCACGCAAGCGTGGTTCTTCATCCCGAGCGCCATTCTTCTCGGTGCGCTGCACGGGCTGGAGCCCGGCCATTCGAAAACCATGATGGCCGCCTTCATCGTCGCCATCCGCGGCACCCTTGCCCAGGCGGTTCTTCTCGGCCTCGCCGCCACCGTTTCGCACACGCTGGTGGTCTGGGTCGTGGCGCTGGCCGGAATGCGGCTCGGGGAGGGATGGAACGCCGAGACGACCGAACCTTATTTCCAACTGGCCTCGGCCGTCCTCATCGTCGGCGTGGCGCTCTGGATGCTGGCGCGGACGTGGCGCGAACAGCAGCAGGAGCGGATGCACGCCGGCCACAGCCTTTCCCATGGGGCGGACGAGCATCGCGTCGATACCGGCCACGGCGACGTGCTGGTGCTGGAGGTGTTCGAGGACAAGGTTCCTCCCCGCTTCCGCATCCGCTCCGAGCAGCGCGGTCGCCCCGCTCCGACTCCCGATCCGGGCGAGGTGTCCGTCGAGACGGTCCGGCCGGACGGGACGCGGCAGCGTTTCCCGCTGCTGGACCGCGGCCCCTATCTGGAATCGGTCGATGCCATTCCCGAACCCCATGAGTTCGTCGCCACCATCCGGGTCGGGCATGGTGGCCATGTTCATGAATATCCGGTCCGCTTCGTCGAGCACGACCACGGGCATTCCCACGATCACGGTCCGGCCGGTGGTCTGGAACTGGGGCAGGACGGCTACCAGGATGCGCACGAACGGGCGCACGCCTCGGACATCCAGCGCCGTTTCGCCGGCCGGACGGTGACGACCGGGCAGATCATCGTGTTCGGCCTGACCGGCGGGCTTATCCCCTGTCCGGCCGCCATCACGGTTCTTCTCCTGTGCCTGCAATTGAAGGAGTTCGCGCTCGGCGCCACGCTCGTCCTGTGCTTCAGCATCGGGCTGGCGGTGACGATGATGGCCTCCGGCGCCATCGCCGCGCTGGGCGTTCGTCACGCCGAACGCCGCTGGTCGGGGACCTTTACCCTGATCGCCCGCCGCGCTCCTTACGTGTCGAGCGCCCTGATCATTCTGGTCGGCCTGTACGTCGGCGTTCATGGCCTGCGGGGGCTGGGCTACACGCTGGCCGGACTCGGAGGCTTCCATGGCGGACTGTCGTAACGCGCTGGGCCGGGCTCTGGTCGCCACCACCCTGCTTGCGGCATCGGCGGCCGCACAGGACGGCACAAGCGGTCCACTGACGATCGAGCGTCCTTGGTCGCGGGCGACCGCCGGTGCCGCCCGCACGGCCGCCGTCTACATGACGGTGCGCAATGACGGTTCGGCTCCGGACCACCTGATCGGCGCCGAAACCGCAATCGCAGACAGCGCCGAGATCCACCATACCCGTGCGACCGACAGCGGCGTCATGCAGATGCGTCCGGTCTCGTCGGTCGAGGTGCCGGCCGGACAATCGGTCGAACTCAACCCCGGCGCCAACCTGCACATCATGCTGACGGGGACCAGGCATCCCCTGCGGGCCGGCGATCGCCTGCCGCTCACGCTGATCTTCGAACGGGCCGGCCGGATCATGGTCGAGGTCGCCGTGGACAAGGCCGGCGCCTCAGGCCCGACCCACACCGGGCACGCGAAATAAAGCGTCGTTCAAGGTCCGGGCCGGAGCAAAGGCGCGGAAGCGCGCCCGCCAATTTTCCGCCGCCACCGGCAACGGCGGATCATCCATACACCGGGTTTGAAACATGATCGGGATATTGGCGTGCAGAACCTACCGTCATCTTTTCCTGGCCCAGGTCATCGCGCTGGTCGGGACCGGACTGGCGACGGTCGCCCTCGGCCTGCTGGCTTACGATCTGGCGGGAGCCGAGGCCGGGGCTGTGCTCGGGACGGCGCTCGCCATCAAGATGGTGGCCTATGTCGGCGTCGCTCCCATCGCCGGAGCCTTCGCCGACCGCTGGCCGCGCCGGACCATGCTGGTGGCGCTCGATCTGGTCCGGGCGGGCGTCGCGGTGGCTCTCCCCTTCGTCACCGAGGTCTGGCAGGTCTATGGCCTGATCTTCATTCTTCAGTCGGCATCGGCGGCCTTCACCCCGACCTTCCAGGCCACGATCCCCGATGTGCTCCCCGACGAGGCCGATTACACCCGTGCCTTGTCGCTGTCGCGCCTCGCCTATGATCTGGAAAGCGTCGTCAGCCCGATGCTGGCGGCGCTGCTGCTGACCATGGTCAGCTTCCACACGCTGTTTGCAGGGACGGTGGTCGGCTTCCTGGCGTCCGCGGCCCTGGTCGTCTCGGTCGTGCTGCCGAGCCCCCGTCCGTCCGACGCCCGCCGCGGCATCTACGACCGGATGACGCGGGGCATCCGCATCTACCTCGCCACGCCGCGCCTGCGCGGGCTGCTGGCGCTGAGTCTCGCCATCGCGGCGGCAAGCTCGATGGTGATCGTGAACACCGTGGTGATCGTCCAGGCCGGCTACGGCCTCGACCAGCAGGCGACGGCGGTGGCGCTCGCCGCGTTCGGGGCTGGCTCGATGCTCGCCGCCCTTTTGCTGCCCCGCGTGCTGGACACCGTGTCGGACCGCATGGCCATGCTCGCCGGCACGGGCCTCCTCGCCGCCGGTCTCCTGGCCGGCTTGTGGGTGCCGGCGTACGGGGCGTTGCTGCCGCTCTGGTTCGTGCTCGGCCTCGGCTACTCGCTGGCCCAGACCCCGACGGGCCGCCTGCTGAAGCGTTCGGCGCATCCGGAGGACCGGCCCGCCGTCTTCGCGGCGCAGTTCGCGCTGTCCCATGCCTGCTGGCTGCTCACGTACCCGCTGGCCGGCTGGCTCGGCGCCACGGCGGGCATCCCAGCGGCGTTCGCCGCCCTGGCCGCGGCTGCGACCGGCGCCGTGCTGCTGGCGAGCCGGCTCTGGCCGGGACACGAGCCGGCCGAACTGGAGCATACCCATGACCATCTGCCCCTCGATCACCCGCACCTCGCCGATGCGGAACGCCGGGGCGATGGCTTCCGCCACACCCACAGCATCGTCATCGATGCCGACCATCCGCTCTGGCCCAGCCGATGACGGGCCGCGAACACCGATCATGACGGACCCGGCCACGATTCGGATCGTGTGGAACGAAGGAACCATGGGCGAATGGGGGCATCACTTCCTTTCGATCCCGCACTCGACCTTGCCGCAGAGCTTCGCATACGCCTACGCGATGGGACAGACCAAGGGCCATGTGCCGCGGCTGGGGCTGATCCTGCACGGCGAGGAGCCGATCGGCCTCGTCCAGGTCCTGGAGCGCACCAGCATGAAGCTGTTCCGTCAGGCGCACATCCACCGGGGGCCGCTCTGGTTCGGAGAACCGCCGCAGGACGACGCGATGGAGGCGGTTTTCCGGATTCTGCGCAAAACCTACCCCGACACCCTGTTCCGCCGCCTCAGCATCCTCCCCGAACTGCCGGCCGGTCCCGCCATGGACGAGCTGATGCGCCGAACCGGGTTCAGGAAGACGGCGCCGGGCTACCGGACCGTCTGGCTCGACCTGAAGCCGGCGCCGGAGGCGATCCGCACCCGGTTCGGAGGGGGGTGGCGCAAGGGGCTTCGGGCCGCCGAGAAAGCCAATCTGGTGCTCGACGTCGATCCGGAGGCCCGCAACCTGCCGTGGCTGGTCCGGCAGGACCAGCGTCAGGCGAAGAACAAGCATTACCGGAGCGCGTCCGGCAAGCTGCTCGTCCGGCTGCGCAACGCCTTGCATCAGTCGGGCGGCATCCTCATGATCACCGCCCTGTCCGGCAAGACCCCCGTCGCGGCCGCGCTGCTGATCGTGCACGGGCAGGCCGCGACCTATCAGGTCGGCTGGTCGAACGATGCCGGCCGCAAGACCAACGCCATGCGCCTGGTGCTGTGGCGGGCCATCACCGAACTGAAGAAGCGTGGCATAACGTCGCTTGATCTCGGAGGCATCAATCCGGAAGACGCCGCCGGGGTCACCGAATTCAAGCTCGGCCTTGGAGGGGACGTCTTCGAAACCGTCGGCCTGTTCCGGTAATCCGCACCGGCAGTGGCCCGGTGGTGGCTTGATGACAGGTGCCCATTGCTCCCGTCGCTACGCCGAACGAAGCCCTTCGGCGGCCCGCCGGTGGCGGTCTGCAACGCGCTCCCAGTGGACGTTCCCCATGAAGGCATCGACGTAGGCGCCGGCCTTGGCGCCGAAGTCGAGGTGATAGGCGTGCTCGTACATGTCGAGCGCCAGCACCACCCGGCCATCGGCCAGCGTATGGGCATGATCGGCCGCCCAGACATTGCGAAGCCTGCCGTCGCGCTCCGACAGGGTGAGCAGTACCCAGCCGGAGCCGCCGCCGAGCGCCTTGCCCATGGCGATGAACTCCTGGCGCCAGCGCTGCACCGACCCGAAGTCACGCTCCAGCGCTGCGGCAAGCCCGCCCCCGGCATCGCCGGAACCGCCGAGGCTGTCGAAGTACACCTCGTGCAGGGTCATCGAATTGGCGGCGATCAATTCCTCGCGCTTCAAGCCGTTGATGACGAAGGTTGAGGCCGCGGACCAATCGAGCCGGGCCAGATCGGCCTCGATGGCGTTCAAGCGGCGTACGGCGCCGCCGTAATTGTTCTCGTGATGGCTGACAAGCAAGCGTTCGGAGAACCCGGCCAGCGACGGCGGCTTGAACGGGAGCGGCGCGATCTCATAGGGCATGGAAACCTCCTGCTCGACCACCGGACCGTCCGGTGCCGCAGCGAACGGTACCTCGCCAAAGATTTTGATACAAGTGTTGCATCGACTATTTTTATGAGATACATGTCTTTCATGAACGATGCGCGCACCATCCCGGACACCCGATACGCCTGGCTGCTGCTGGCCCACCAGTTGCCACCGAAGCCCGCGTATCTCCGCGTCAAAATCTGGCGCCGCCTTCAGGGATTGGGGGCGGTGGCGATCAAGAACTCGCTGTACGCGCTTCCCGCCGGAGATCAGCCCCAGGAGGATTTCCAGTGGTTGCTGCGCGAAATCACCGAGGGCGGCGGCGAGGCGGCGGTGTTCGAGGCACGCTTCATCGATGGGCTCACCGACCAGGAAGTCCGGGCGCTCTTCGACAAGGCGCGGGATGCCGACTACGAGGCGCTCGCCGTCGACGCCCGGGCGATGGCGGAGATGCTGGCGGGCGAGCCGGAAACCTGGACCGCGCGCAAAAGCGAGTTCCGGACGCAGTTGACCAAGCTGCGGCGGCGGCTGGCGGAAATCGTCGCCATCGACTTCTTCGGCGCCGGAGGCCGTGAAGCGGTGGACGGGCTTCTCACCGGGATCGAGGCGCGCCTCGCTCAGGCCGAGCGCGGTCCGGAGCGGAAGGAGGAATCCATGGACACCGATACCATCGGAGAGCTGAAGGGACGGACCTGGGTGACGCGTCGGGGGGTGCAGGTTGACCGCATCGCCTCGGCCTGGCTGGTCCGCCGCTTCATCGACCCGGAACCGCGTTTCAAGTTCGTCCCCGACAAGGGATACGTCCCGGAGCTTGGCGAACTGCGCTTCGACATGTTCGAGGCCGAGTTCACCCACGAAGGCGACGGCTGCACCTTCGAGGTGCTGCTGGCCAAGCTGGTCAGACCGGACCCCGCCCTCCAGGCGATCGCCGAGATCGTCCACGACATCGATCTGAAGGACGGCAAGTTCCAGCGCGAGGAAGCCGCCGGCATCCGCACGCTGCTGGCCGGCATCACCACCGCGACTGACGACGACGAGCGCCGCCTGGAGCGCGGAGCGACGGTATTCGAAGACCTCTACGGCTACTTCCGCAAGAAGCGCGACTGAGGAGTTCCTCCGATGACCGAGGCGAATGCAGCCGTGGATACAACCGTATCCGCGGCGAACCGGAATTCCCATGGGGTCGGCCTCGGCGAAGCGACGCGGGTGTGGGCACGCGTCGCCGCGCTCAGCTTCGGCGGGCCGGCCGGACAGATCGCGATGATGCACCGCATCCTGGTCGAGGAGAAGCGCTGGATCGGTGAGACGCGGTTCCTGCACGCGCTGAACTACTGCATGCTGCTGCCGGGTCCCGAAGGTCAGCAACTGGCCGTCTACATCGGCTGGCTGATGCACCGGACCGTGGGCGGCCTGATCGCCGGCATCCTGTTCGTGCTGCCCGGCGCCGTCGCGATCATGGTGCTGAGCCTGATCTACACCGCCTTCGGCAACGTCGGCGTGGTCCAAGGGCTGCTCTTCGGCCTGAAGGCGGCGGTGCTCGCCATCGTGCTCGAAGCCGTGGTCCGCATCGGCCGGCGGGCGCTGAAGAACCGGGTGATGCTCGGCATCGCCGCCGCCGCCTTCGTGGCGATCTTCGCCTTCGGCGTCCCGTTCCCGCTCATCATCCTGGCGGCCGGCCTGACCGGCTACGCCGGCGGGTGGCTCGGGCGCTCCGAGTTCCTGGTCGGCGGCGGACACGGGGCATCCGGCGGCACGGTTCTGACGGACGCCGACAGCCTCCTTGGCGAGGGGACGCCGGCCCATGCGCGCCCGATGGCCGGTTGGCTGCTGAAGGTCGGCATCATTGGCCTGGGCCTGTGGCTCGGGCCGGTCGCGGTACTGCTGCTGACGCTCGGTCCGGGAAACGCGTTCACCGAGATCGCGGTGTTCTTCTCGAAAATGGCGGTGGTCACCTTCGGCGGTGCCTACGCCGTGCTGGCCTACGTGGCACAGCAGGCGGTGGAGACCTATGGCTGGCTGAAGCCGGGCGAGATGCTCGACGGCCTGGGCATGGCGGAGACGACGCCGGGGCCGCTGATCATGGTCGTGCAATTCGTCGGCTTCATGGGCGCTTTCCGTGATTCCGGGACGCTGCCGCCATTGCTGGCGGGCGCCCTGGGCGGGTTGCTGGCCACCTGGGTGACGTTCGTGCCCTGCTTCCTGTGGATCTTCCTCGGGGCGCCCTTCGTCGAGGCGTTGCGCGGCAACCGGGCGCTCGGCGGCGCTTTGTCCACCATCACCGCCGCGGTCGTCGGCGTCGTCCTGAACCTGGCGCTCTGGTTCGCCCTGCACGTGTTGTTCCGCACGGTGGTCGAGTTCCGCACCGGTCCGATGGTGCTCGACGTGCCGGTTTTCGCCTCGATCGACCCCGCCTCGCTGGCGTTGACCGTGGCGGCGCTCCTGGCGGTGTTCCGCTTCAAGGTCGGGATGATCCCCGTCCTCGCTGCCTGCTCGGCCGCCGGCCTCCTGCTGCACGCCGTCGGCGGCGTGGGCTAGGCCGATGGCCCGCGGCGCTACGCTCGGGTGGTTCGGGCTGGTGCCGGCCGGCGCCGCTCCGGAGGCGTCGCTGCTGCTGGGCTCGCGGGCGCTGCGGGCCTTCGGCGACGGGCTGGTCAGCCTGCTGCTGCCGGTCCATCTGGCCGGCCTCGGCTTCGGCCCGATCGAGATCGGCGCGCTGGCAACGGCGACCCTCTTCGGTTCGGCGGCGCTGACCTTGATGGTGGGCGTTCTCGCGCATCGACTGCCAGGCCGCGGCTCCCTGGTCGGCGCCGCTCTGCTGATGGTCCTGACCGGGCTCTCCTTCCCATTGGTGGAGGGCTTCTGGCCGCTGCTGCTGATCGCGTTCGTCGGGACGATCAACCCGTCCTCGGGCGACGTCAGCGTCTTCCTGCCGCTCGAACACGCGCGCCTCGCCCACGCGGTCCCGGACCGTCAGCGCACGGGCCTGTTCGCCCACTACAGCCTGATCGGCTCGCTCTCGGCCGCCGTCGGAGCGTTGTGTGCTGGCGGCCCCGAATGGCTCGCCGCGGCAACCGGCATCGCCCCCGGTACCGCGGTCGAGGGAGCGTTCGTGCTGTACGCGCTGCTCGGCCTGGGCTCGCTGCTTCTCTACCGGCGCCTGCCGGAGACTCGGCCGGATGACGCAAGCGCTCCGGCCGAGCCGCTCGGCCGCTCCCGTGGTATCGTGCTGCGTCTGGCGGCTCTGTTCTCCCTCGATGCCTTCGCCGGCGGCCTCATCGTCCAGTCCTTGCTGGCGCTGTGGCTGTTCGACCGTTTCGGGTTGTCGCTGGCGGCGGCCGGGGCAATCTTCTTCTGGACCGGCGTGCTGTCCGCCGCCTCCTATCTGGTGGCGGTGCGGATCGCGGCACGCATCGGCCTGATCAACACGATGGTGTTCACACACCTGCCGGCGAACGTCTGTCTGGTGCTGGTGCCCTTCGCACCGGACTTGGGCACCGCGGTTGCGCTGTTGCTGGTGCGCAGCCTGCTCTCGCAGATGGACGTTCCGACGCGCACCTCCTACGTCATGGCGGTGGTGACGCCCGGCGAGCGGGCCGCCGCCGCGAGCGTGACGGCGGTGCCCCGCAGCCTCGCTTCGGCACTTGCGCCACTTCTGGCGGGGAATCTGCTGGCACTGTCCGGCTTCGGCTGGCCGCTGGTGCTCGGCGGCGGGCTGAAGATCATCTACGACCTGATGCTGCTGGGCCTGTTCCGCAAGGTGCGGCCACCGGAGGAAGAGCAGCATTCGCAGTCATAATATGAGAGGCCGGCATCCGGTGCTGAGTGCGCGAGGACGGTGTTCCGCACCGAACAGCCATTCAGCGATCCCGGCCGAAGTCGTCGGCCTTCAGGCCGCCCCGCAACAGCAACAGCACGGGTTCCCCGGCGTCCAGCGTGATGACGGGCGCCCGGTCGAGCAGATCCTTGGCCGCCTTGTCGAGCGGGCGGTCGATGCTGTGTCCGAGGATGCCGCCGATCAGGCTGCCGCCGCCGGTCAGCGCCGCCGACGCCACATCTACCGCCGTGCTGGCGGCAATCAGCAGTCCGGTCTGGAGCCACGGCACCTCCACCGCCCCGGCCAGTCCCGCCGCACCGGTGATGTCCGCTCCGACCGCGGCAACGCGGACCGTGTCGTTGCGCGGCCAGGGCCGGGTGATCACCGGGTTGGCCACCTCGATGCGCTTCTGCCCCTTGGTGATGCCGCTGCCCACGTCCAACGTCACCAAGGAGCCGGCGGGCACCGCCAAGCAGGAGAAGCCGGCATCCCAGACGTCCTGCGTCACCCGCGCGGTGACGATGCCGCCGCGTTCCGTTACCACCCGGTTCACCGTCAGCAGGGGGATCGGCGTTCCCGGCGGCACGAAGCAGTCGGAACCGGCGGCGGCGAAGTCCGACGTCCCGGCCTGGGCGGAGGCGACGACCGTGCCTTCCTCCTTGCGGCTCCAGCCGCCGACACCGGCCTCCATCGCCTTCTTGCGCAGCTCGTCCTCCTTCGGGGGCGCCTTGGCCTGTGGGCGGGCCGGCGGAGGCGGTTCTCTCTTCTCGATGCGGGGAGCCGGCGGCGGGGCCGGAGCCGGCCGGGGCGCCATGTCTTCGTAGCTGGGCAGCCGCGACTCGGGCAGGGTCGGGCCGAGGGCGACGGACAGCTTCGGCAGGCCGCCCGTCCCCTGGCTGCGGCCCAGCATGTAGGCGACCAGCCCCAGCCCGATCACGACGCCCACCACCAACAGGATGCGGACGACGTGCGGACCGGAGGTGATCACCCGGTGGCGGGCCAGCGGATCGGGCGGCAGCGGCGGCTGGGTGTCGTTGGTCGCGGTCACGGGCGGGTCCTCCGGATGTGGACTTCCTGCGCGCCGATGGCCAGCAGCAGGTGGTCGTGGATGCCGGCGACGCGGTAGGTGGCGTTCATCCGGCCGTACTGGACGGGGATGCGGGTGCCGTCGGCGCCGATGCGCCAGAGGATCGGCGCGCCGTAGGCGCCGAGCGCGCCGGGGGTGAAGTTGATCACCGTCACCTCGCCGTCGTCGCACACCGGCGGCTGGCCATCGGGGGTTGGCACCGGCCGCCATTCGGGGGTGTCGCCGTCGAGCGCATAGGTGCAGCGGCGATCGCGGTACGCCAGCTCGGTGGTGCGGTCGCGCCGGTCACCGGCGGCGCCCGAAACAGCCCCGGCCTGACCGTTCAGGGTGGCGAGGTAGTCCTCGGGGTAGCGCCAGCGCACCTCGACGTGGTGGACCCGCTTGTGGGTCTCCACATTCAAGTCGTACTTGCGCTCGCTGGTGAAGAGGGAGATCTGTTGGTTGAGACCGGCGCGGCGCGGCATGAAGGCGATGCACTCGGTGCGCCGGGCGCCCTTGCCGAAGCTGTAGGGGCTGTGGGGAATCCACACCTGGGCGCCCGGCGCCACGATGTCGCGCACCACCTCGCCCGGTTTCAGGCAGACCAGCGTCTGGTTCCCCTCGGCCATGTAGACGAGGTATTGCAGGTCGGGCTGGTACCAGTATTCGCAGCTCTTGCCCTTGAAGCAGGTCAGGCTCGGCAGGTCGAGGGCGGCCTCGTTGGCCTGCCCGACCCAGCTGCGGGTCTGCGCCCGTGACGGCCGCGGTCCAGCCTTCTCCTTCGGCTCCTGCTCCATCGCCGTCGGCGGGATGTGCAGGTCGGCCAGGGTGTAGGGGCGTTGCGGGGCAGCAGGGCCGGCGACCGGCGCCGAGGGCGGCTCGGTGGCGCAGGCGGCGAGCAGCGGCAGCGCCAGCAGGGAAACCGGGAGTCTCATGGCTGGGGCTCCATCGTTTCGGACGGGGGATTGGGGTGGGCTTTGGCCGGCTCCTTGGTCTCGGCTTTCAGCGGCGTGCCGCTGGGCTCGGAGAAGCCGGAGATCGAGACGCCGTCGAGCGCGCCCTCACGCGAGGGGCCGTCCACGGTGACCACGGCGGCGCTCATCATCGTCTTGGAGCGCGGCTTGAAGTCCCGGTACACCGTCTCGGTCCACACGACATAGAAAGCCGAGGTGCCGGTGTTCGGGTCGGCCTCGCGCTCCTGGACACGGATGTCGGCGACGTCGCGGGTCCAGCCCTCGGCCGGGGCGAGGTCGGCCGCCAGCAGGGCGTCCCACTTGCGCTCGGCGCCGCCGGTCAGCCGGGCGCGGGCGGCGGCGCGGTCCCTGGCCAGCATCACCGGGTCGGTGCCGATCTGCCGCTGCCAGCGGACGAACCACTGGACGGCGTTGATCCGGACGCCCTTGGTCACGGTGATGGTGTTGTCGAGCAGCACGAGGCGCTGGTGGCCGTCCATCGCCTGCTCGACGCGGTAGACCGGCTTGTACCGGGCGATCTCCACCAGCTTGCCGGCGATGCGCAGGTTGTCCCAGGTCATCAGCGAGCCCCAGGACAGGCCGAGCACGGCCAGGGCGAAGGTCCAGCGCTTCAGCCGCAGCGCCTTGGCCTCGCGGCTGGCGCGGTAGGTCATGGCGGCGAGGTACTTCGCACTGTCGGGCACGGCCGCCGGCGGCGGGTCGTAGACGTTGACGACGCGCTCCTTCATGACGGGTCGGTCTCCTTGTCGTCGGCGCGGCGATCCGTTCCGGGCGTCCTGCCCGGCGGGTCCTGCGGCCGTTCGGTGGGGTTGGAGGCGGTGCCGCGCAGCCAGGAATCCTCGCCGCCCCAGCGTTCGATGAGCCGGCTGGCCTGCCCACGGGTGAGAGTGGGATCGACGGTGCGGCCGGCGGCGAGGCGGTCGAGTTCGCCGCGCTGGGCATCGGTCATCGGCTTGTCCCAGCCGCTGCCGCGCGAAGCCGAGGACTGGACACCACCGAAGCGGCCACCCGGATAGCGGCGCCCGGCCGAAGCACCGGCGGCTCCACCGCCAGTTCCGCCACCCGCACCGCCCACACCACCGGCACCGCCACCGGTGCTGCCGACGGACGCGGTCGCGCCACCGGCGATGTGGCGCAGACCGCCCCACGCCGCCAGCGCGCCGCCGGTCAGGCTGCCGGGCGACCCGGAGGTGGCGGCCGCCGCGCCGGCCATGCTGCGCATGCCGAGCCATCCGGCCGTCCACAGCGCGGCCAGCGCCGTCATGCCGTCCATCACCGGGCCGCCGTTGACCAGGCCGGCGGCGGCGCGCGGCGCCTTGATCGCCAGCACGAAGATGGCCGCCGCCAGCACCGCCACCCCGAAGGCCTGGGCCAGCGTCGGCGTGCCCTGGAAGGTCAGCGCCAGCAGCGTGGCGCTGCACATGGCGATGACGCAGCCGAGCACCAGCAGCTTGAGCGCGGTGGCGGCGATGTAGCCGATGGCGCGCTCGGCCACGAAGCTGGTCGGTCCCAGCACGGCGAAGGGGATGGCGAGGTAGGCGGCCAGCGACAGCAGCCGGTATTCCAGGAAGGCGAGGAACACCTGGATGGCCAGGATGCAGAAGCTGACGATCACCACCAGGGCGGCCAGCAGGAAGATGACGATCTCGACGAAGTTCAGGAAGAAATCGACCGGCCCCAGCATCTCCTTGACGCGCTGCATCAGCGGGATCACCGCCTGGATGCCGAGGTGGGCGATGTAGCCGGGGTCGTCGAGGGCGAAGCCGCCGCCAGGGCCGAGGTTGAGTCCCTGCTGGGCGGCGGCCTGCATCAGCGCGGCGGAGCCGGCGGGAAACCACTCGACCAACGCGCCGATGGCGGCGAACTTCAGCAGCATGCGCAGGAAGGGGCCGTGCACCGCCGCCTTGCCCTCGAACAGCCAGAGCAGCAGCGCCAGCGTGTAGGACAGCATCATCAGCAGGCGCAGGGCGGTCTGCACGTCCGGCCCGAGCAGGCCGAGCCCGGTGATGACGGCGGCGGTGAGCTGGTGCAGGGCAGTCGACAGGCCGCTGACGTCCATCGCCGGTCACTCCCGCACGGGATGGGCCGGCACCGGCGTCTGGTAGCGGCCGATGCCCTCCCAGGCCGGGTTGCTGCGCTCCAGCCGCTCCAGCGCGGACGCCCCGTCGTCGGAGCGGGCGTAGAGCGTCAGGGCCACGGCGCCGGCGATGCTGACCAGCAGCATCACGCCCAGCGCGATCAGAATCGAGCGTGCGGTCATGATTCAGCTCCCCGGTGCGCCGTAGGTGTCCAAGCCCTGCCAGTTGATGCGGGTGTGCTGGCGGGCGCGCTCGACGGCGGCCTGCTCGTAGTCGAGCTGGGCTTCCGCCGCCCGGTGGTGGGCCGCCTGCATCATCAGGAGCTGGCCGGCGACCTCGGCGTTGAGCAGCGTCGCCTGGGTGCCGGCGTCGATGGCGCAGGTCTGGCCGTCGCAGTCCTTCAGCGCCGCCATCAGCGCCTGGGCGCGGGCCGGGTAACCCTCGATCCCGGTCATGACGTCGGCCGAGACCAGCTTGCTGGCGCGGCTGGCGTCGCGGGCGAGCCGGGCCTGTTCGGCCTGGTGCCCGGCGAGCGTCGCGGCGGTCATCCCCTCCGGCAGGGCGTCGGGGTAGAGGTCGGCGAACTGCTGGCCGACGCCGTCGAGGCTCCACAGCACCCGGTCGACCAGGCCGGCGGTGCGGCGGGCGTCCCCGAGCCGGACGGCAACCTCGACGCGGGTGTCGAGATCCGACAGCCGGCGCATGCGGATCATGTTGTCGATCTGGGTCAGCATGTGGGCGGTCTGGGCGATGATCTCGACCTCCTGGCGCTGCACCATGCCCTCGACGATCAGGGGCTCGCTCTCCATGATCGGGCAGCCGGGCGCCTGGGAGCCGCCGCTCCCCGTCAGGCTGGAGCCGGCCCCCATGGCGGCCCCGGCGGCGCCACCGGTGACGTAACCGGCGGCGACGGACAGCGCGGTGCCGAACAGCCCGTCGCCGCCCTCGGAAAAGCAGCCGCCTCCGCCACCACCGCCGAAGAAGCTGTTGAGCAGTCCGCCCAGGAAGGCGTGGGCCGGGGGCGGCGAACTGACGGTGACGGCGAGAACCACGGCCATGGCCGTGGAGGTGCGCATCCAGCGCGTGTTCATGATGGTCCTCCTTCATGGGTCGTCTCCAGGGTGTCGGCGGCGTCCTTCAGGCCGTTGCGGCGCAGCCATTCCACGGCGAAGCGCTGCGGCCCGACGTCGGCCCTCAGCTCGAAGGCCCGGCGCTTGTGGGCGGCCCCGCCGCAGCCGCAGACCGCCAGGGCAGCGGGATCGAGGGAGAGCTGGCCGAGCCGGCTGCCCTCGGGAGTCTTGAAGAAGAGGTCGCGGCGCGGCATGGCGCGGGCGACTTGGCCGGCCTGGGTGGCGTTCAGC
>CALBDS010000018.1 GCA_937927415.1 uncultured Rhodospirillaceae bacterium | reverse complement strand
GTCAGGCTCATAACCTGAAGGTCGTCGGTTCAAATCCGGCCCCCGCAACCAAATCCAAGCCCCTGAAAACATTCAGCTTTCAGGAGCTTTTTGCATCCGGAATCACCCCTCTCCGGACCGCTTCCGGAATCAAATCGGAATCATTTGGGCGGAAATTCCCGCGCGTTTTGGCGTAGCGCCCTGGCGTAGGGCGCCGGGGCGTGGACGGGGAAATCCGCTTTGGAGAGGGGAGGGTGGCGGGTCTGGATCAGCGACTCGCCAGCCAGTCGTGCAGCTTCGACCAACGGCGGCCCTCGTCGGAGGTCCGCACCGCCAGGGCCAGCGCCCGCTTCTGCCCGACCAGGACCACCAGCCGCTTGCCCCGCGTGATGCCGGTGTAGATCAGGTTCCGCCGCAGCATCATGTAATGCGTCATCGCCACTGGGATCACCACGGCCGGGTATTCCGAACCCTGCGCCTTGTGGATCGTCGTCGCGTAGGCCAGCGTCACCTGGTCCAGCTCGCCGAACGGGTAGGGCACGAGGCGGCCGTCGAACTCGATGGCCAGTTCGCCTTCCTCGGCGTCCAGCCCGACGATGGTGCCGATGTCGCCGTTGTAGACCTCCTTCTCGTAGTCGTTCTCGGTCTGCATCACCTTGTCGCCGACCCGGTAGGTCCAACCGAACTTCTCGATGGACGGCTTCGACGCGTCGCCGTTCAGCGCCTCCTGGAGGGCGAGGTTCAGCCCGCGGGCGCCGAGCACGCCGCGCTGCATCGGGGCCAGTACCTGCACGTCGCGCACCGCGTCCAGGCCGAAGCGGCGGGGGATGCGCTCGCGCACGATCTCCACCACCTTGCGGGCCCCGTCCTCCGCATCGCCGGCAGCGACGAAGTAGAAGTCGCTGCCGCCCTCCGTCGGCACCTCCAGGTCGGGCATGCGGCCGGCGTTCACCCGGTGGGCGCTGGTGACGATCCGGCTTTCCGCCGCCTGCCGGAAGATCTCGCTCAGCCGCGCCACCGGAACCGTGCCGGAGCCGATGACGTCGGCCAGCACCTGACCGGCGCCGACCGACGGCAGCTGGTCGACGTCGCCGACCAGCAGCAGCGCGGCTTGCCGGGGCAGGGCGCGCAGCAGCGCCGCCATCAGCGGCACGTCCACCATCGAGGTCTCGTCCACCACCAGCAGGTCGCATTCCAGCGGCGCCTCGGCGCCGCGCCGGAAACCGCCGTTGGCCGGGTCGGTCTCCAGAAGCCGGTGGACGGTCCTGGCCTCCAGGCCGGTGGTTTCCGACAGCCGCTTGGCCGCCCGTCCGGTCGGCGCGCACAGCGCCACGCGCACGCCCTTGGCGGTGAGGATCGTCAGGATCGAGCGCACCAGGGTGGTCTTGCCGACGCCGGGACCGCCGGTCACCACCAGCACCTTGGAGGCCAGCGCCCTGGCCACCGCCTCCTTCTGGCTGGCCGCCAGGGCGATGCCGAGCTTCCCCTCCGCCCAGGGAATCGCCTTGCCGGCGTCGATCACCCCCCAGGAGGGGTCACCGTCGGCCAGGGCTGTCAGCCGGTCGGCGATCTCGCGCTCGGCGTGCCACAGGTGCATCAGGAAGATGCAGCGCCGCTCCTTCACCGTATCGGCGACGACGCTGCCCTCCGCGGTCTCCAGCCGCACCGCCTCGGCCAGCGTCGGCTGCGGGATGTCCAGCAGTTCCCTGGCCAGCTTGAGCAGGTCATCCTCCGGCAGGCCGCAATGGCCGTTCGACACCGCCTCCAGCAGGGCGTAGGAGACGCCGGCCCGCGCCCGGATCATCGAGTCCTTGGGGATGCCCAGGCGCTCGGCGATGGCGTCGGCGGTGCGGAAGCTGATGCCGCGGATGTCGCGGGCCAGCCGGTAGGGATTCTCGGTCACCAGCGGGATGGCGTCGGCGCCGTAGGTCTTGAAGATGCGCACGGCGCGCGACGTGCCGACGCCGTGGCTCTGCAGGAAGACCATGATCTCCCGGACGATCTTCTGCTCGGCCCAGGCGCGGGTGATCTTGGCGATGCGCTTGGGGCCGATGCCGGGCACCTCGATCAGGCGCTGCGGCTGGGTCTCGATGATGTCGAAGACCTGTTCGCCGAAGGTGCGGGCCAGCTTGCGGCCATAGACCGGGCCGATGCCCTTGATCAGGCCGGAGCCGAGGTACTTCTCGATGCCCTCCAGGGTGGTCGGCGGCGCGGCGCGCAGGAAGGCGGCGCGGAACTGCGGGCCGTGCTCGCGGTGCTGCTCCCAGCGGCCCGATGCCTGGATGTATTCGCCGGGGGAGACGGAGGCGGCGTGCCCGACCAGGGTGACGAGATCCTTGTGGCCGCGCACCTTGACCCGCAGCACGCAGTAGCCGTTCTCGGGGTTGTGGTAGGTGACGCGCTCCACCAGCCCGGACAGCGGCTCGCGGTCTTCGGCGGCAGGGCGGGTCGAATCGGAGGGCGACGGCTTCGGCATGGCCCTTGAGCATGGAGCAGCGGCGGTGTGCTGTCACCCGGTCCCGACCGCGAGGCATGCGGAGCCTCACCAAGGTCTCCTCCGAGGTGGGGAGACGATCCGGCGCAAGCTGCGCTTCCTCAGCGAGGTGTCGGCTGTCCGGGTGTCCTGGCTGGCTGCATCGCCTGCGGTGTGAACAGTGCGGCGCTCATCCCTTTTACAATCGCCTGAACAGGTTTGGATCGGTGAGTGCGGAGACCGCGATCAGCCGGCGGTCCCCACCGTTCGGCGCCGCGGACACGAACGCGTGCGGCGGCCGACCGGGACGGTCGTCCAGAGCCATCACGATGAACACCCGTGACGGCTGGCCGACCTTGGTGAAGCGGTCGCCGATCGAGACGTGTGCCGGACGCCCGAACATCAGCGGTCCTCCAGCCGGCGCGCGAGCTCGTCGATGAGATGACCGTAGCGGTCCGGCGGGAGATGCCGCGGGCTGGCCGCCATGGCCCGCAGCGCGGCGTAGCCCGCCGCGGTGAAATGGGCGCGGGGGAACCCCCGCTCCGTTTCGGCGGTCGTCACCAGCCCGCGCTCCAGCAGGCTCTGGACGATGGCCGTGAGTTTCGCTTCGCCTTTCCGCGGGCCGGTCGCCCATCGCTTCAGAAGGATGCCGTCCGCCAGCTGCGGCGGTTCCGACCAGCGGCTCATGAACTCGCGGCGGATCAGGTCGCGTTCGGCGGGGGTGAAGTCCACGGTATCGGTCATGGCCGCGACCGATAGCACCCGGGCGACGTCCGGTCCAGCGGCGGTCGGAGAAACATCCGGTGCGCCGAAGGGCAGCGCGACGCCACCGGGCCATGCCAGGAGATGGCTCCGGCAAACGGTGCAGTCGCTGCTGCCGAACCCCGGGATCGGAACCGGCAGGGCGGCGAGGCGTGCGACCAGCGCGCATTCCTCGCCGGCGGGAAAAACCCAGCAGCCGGTCACGGTACCCGCCGTGGTCAGGCGGTCGATGTGCCAGCGAACGCTCTTGTCCCGGCGCATGTGACGGCCGACGCGGGCACGCAGGCCACCTGGGCCGCGGGCGCTGCCGCAGTACAGGTACCGCCCCGGCGGCAGAATGGCCTTGGCCCGGCCGGGCAGGGTGACGTCCACCGCCTCCGCCAGCCTGACGAGCAGAACGTAGGCGCCGGCGACGGGAGGGACCGTCTCCGCCGTGCGGTGGAACGGAGAAGCCTGCTCGGACATCATCACCGCCACTTCAGCGCGGCTGGCGTGAGGCGTCAACGGGAAGCCGCCGGTTTCGTCCTCGATCGGGGAAGGACGCGTCCGCGATGACCTCCTTCGTTTCCGGCTTCACCGACCGGGGGCGCTGCATTCTGCCGGTCCTCCGGATGGGCCGGGTCGCCCCCTTCCCCCCCCGGCATCGATCCCGTCACCGACGGCTGAGGGTTCTCCCGCTCCATACCACGAACGGCCCGGCGTCAGAGCCGGGCCTTGTCTGGCCGTCCGTCCTGCCGGAAGGCGTGAGACGGGCGTCCGGGAAGAGGGCGAGGGCCGAGGTGGTGTTCGCGACGGGTTTGAAGGGCGGGAAGAGAGGCTTCCGGCCGGCCCGTCGCGGAGACCAGAAGATATGTCCGCTTCCAACCACGACGAGACCATCGGCGGGGTGCCCGCCGTACCACCGGCCGAGGCCGAGCCGGCCTTGTGGCAGGCCCGGGCCGAGGCGCACAGCCGCCTCGCCGCCGAGGCCCGCATCTTCAACAAGGACGCCGTCCTGGCGGCGCTGGCCGCGGCGGGGCTCTCCATCGTCACCGTCACCTTCGACGGCTATGGCGATTCCGGCCAGATCGAGGCCATCCACGCCCAGGCCGGCGAGACCGAGGTGCCGCTGCCCGACGGCGTGGCCGAGATCGCCACCCCGCTTTGGGACGGCTCGGCCCTGGAGCGGCGGCCCCTGCCGCTGGGCGAGGCCGTCGAGGCGCTGACCTACGACCTGCTCGCCGCCACCCACGACGGCTGGGAAGACGGCGACGGCGCGTTCGGCGTCCTCGTCCTCGACGTCGCCAGGCGGGCGGTCCGCCTGGAATACAACGAGCGCACCACCGCCACCGACTACCACGAGCACAACTTCTGAAGGGGGCTACCATGGCGCACGCGTATCATCACGCCCTGTCGTCGGCGCGCACCTGGGGAGGGACGGCGGACGAGTACATGGCCCTGCACCAGTGGATGGACGGCTCGAAAGCGATTGTAGCTGACTTCCGCCACCGGGCCCTGCGCCATCACGCGGAGGGCATTTTTCTGCTGGAGACGCTGTACGGCGTCACGCTGACGCTGTCCACCGGCCGCGTCGTGCCGGTGCGGCTGATCGGGGAGCAACACGTCCGCGAGGACCTCGGCTTCATCCCCGGCTTCGCCGACTGGGTGCGCTGTCTCCGGCCGGAACCCTGGATGGGCCGGGCCCGGCCCCTGCACCCCGGCGTCGATCCCGGCGACGGCAGCTGACGGCCCGTCCCCTTTCCATCTCGACCAGCCCGGCGTCAGCGCCGGGCCATTTTTTTGTTTGGCCGTCCTGCCGGCCGGCAGGGGCGGGTGCCGGGAAGAGGGAGAGGGCGGAGGCGGTGTTCGCGACGGACTTGGGGGCTGGAGGACAGGCTTCCGGCCGGCCCGTCGCGGAGACCCGCCATGCCCGACGCCGCGCCAACCGCCCGCGCCGGTTCCGACCGGACCAGCCTCTACGCCGAGATCACCGCCCGCATCATCGCCGAGCTGGAGGCCGGCCGGCTGCCCTGGGTGCAGCCCTGGGGAACCCCGGCCGCCGCCCCGCTCGGCCTTCCGCGCAACGCCGCCACCGGCCGCGCCTACACGGGCGTGAACGTGCTCATCCTGTGGGGCGCCGTCGTCGCCCGCGGCTTCTCCGGCCAGGGCTGGCTCACGTTCCGTCAGGCCCTGGCTCTGGGCGGCCACGTCCGCAAGGGCGAGCGCGGCACCACCGTCGTCTACGCCGACCGCTTCATCCCCGACGACGAGCGCCGGCGCGCGCGGGACACCGGGGACGAGCCCCAGGCGGTCCCCTTCCTGAAGCGCTTCACCGTCTTCAACTGCGACCAATGCGAGGACCTGCCCGACGGCATCGCCGTGGCGCCGCCGCCGATCCCGGAGGGGCTGATCCTGCCGCGGGCCGAGGCGCTGATCCGCGCCAGCGGTGTGGATGTCCGCATCGGCGGCACCCGGGCCTTCTACAGTCCCCAGCACGACTACGTGCAGGTACCGCCTCCGCAGGCCTTCTTCGAGCCCGTCAACTGGCACAGAACCACCCTCCATGAGCTGAGTCACAGCAGTGGCCACCCGGAAAGGTTGAACAGGGATCTATCCGGATCCTTCGGCTCCCGCAAGTACGCTTTCGAGGAACTGATTGCCGAAATTTCGGCCGCCTTTCTCTGCGCGGCGCTCGGCATCGTCCCCACCGTCCGCCACGCCGATTACCTTGGGGCGTGGTTGGACGTCCTTCGCGCGGACAATCATGCCATCGTCCGCGCCGCCAGCCAAGCCAGCAAGGCGGCCGACCATCTCCTCGGCTTCCTGCCCGAAACCGTCCCCGTGGCCGGTGACGGGCGGGAGTCCGCGTGATGGGCGCGCTCTCCTTACGGTGCCCGCCGCCCGAGCCGGCGGTGGAGGCAATCCGGCTGCGCGTCCTCAGCCTCGGCGCCGGCGTCCAGTCCACCACCCTGGCCCTGATGGCGGCGCACGGCATCATCGGCCCGATGCCCGATTGTGCCGTCTTCGCCGACACCGGTTGGGAACCGCGGGCGGTCTACCGCCACCTCGCCTGGCTGATGGCGCCGGGCGTGCTGCCCTTCCCGGTCCACGTCGTCTCGGCCGGCGATCTCCGGGCCGACCTCCTGGCCGGGGCGCGGGGGCAACGCGGGGCCTCGATCCCCGCCTACACCCGCACCGTCATCCCGCCCGGGACCGTGGTCCCGCTCGTCGGCGAGGACGGCCAGGGCGGGACGGTCGTCGTCGGCACGCGCGTCCTGCCGGCCGGCCGCGTCACCATCGGCATGATCCGCAGGCAGTGCACCAGCACCTATAAGGTGGTGCCGATCCGGCGGAAGGTGCGCGACCTGGCCGGGATCGCCGGCCGGCGCTCGCCCAAGACCCCGGTGGTGGAGGCGTGGCTGGGGATTTCGCTCGAGGAGGCGGCGCGCATGAAGCCGTCGGCCGAGGGCTGGCAGGTCAACCGCTGGCCGCTGGTCGAGCGGCGGATGACGCGGCGCGACTGCCTGCTCTGGCTGGCCCGGCACGGCTATCCGGAGCCGCCCCGCAGCGCCTGCATCGGCTGCCCCTTCCACTCCGACGCCCACTGGCGGCGGCTGCGCGACGGCGATCCCGACGCCTGGGCCGACGCCGTGGCGGTGGACCGCGCCATCCGCACGGGGTTCCGGGGGATCCGCGGCGAGGTCTATCTCCACCGCTCCGCCATACCGCTCGACGAGGCGGATCTGACCACCGATGCCGACCGCGGCCAGCTCGATCTCTGGCCCAACGAATGCGAGGGCCTGTGCGGTGTGTAATGCCCCCCTGCGTTGCTGCCGCCAAGCCGGCCCTGCCTCCCTTCCCGACGCAGCCCTTGCCGGAGGATGTGTGATGACCCCTGTGAAACAGCCGGCCGCGCCCCGTTTCGTGGTCGAGGTCGTGTTCTCGAACGCCGGTACGGTGTACAGGACCGAGACCTATGCGGTCGAAGCGGCCGGCCGCGCCGAGGCGCGCGGGATCGCCCTGCGGCGATCGGAAGACAGCCCCTGCGACGACGTCCGCATCCTCGATCGCCGGCGCGCGGTGCGGGTGAGGCGGTCCGTCACGACAGGACGGTGACGGACCGGGCGTTCAGGCGGGCGGCCGCTCGGACGCCTCCGGGGAACGGCGCCACGAGGCGATGGTCCGCACCACCCGCAGGGCCTCGGTGTTGTCGTCGATGCACACGTGGCGCCGCAGTTCCGCCACCGCCGGCCATTCGCCCCGTTCGTCAAAAGCCCGGCGCACCGCCGTGGCCATCGCCTCGTCCACCACGAACAATGCTTACCCTCCCCAAAGGCTTCTGCTGCCCCGGGCGGGATGATGCGCATGGCAGTGCTCCCCGGCAAGCGGCCGTTCGGGCAGGATGGGGAGCGCCGGCCGCTTGCGGAACTGTGCCGCAGGGAAGAGGGAAAGGAGGGCGGACATCGGGGTGACGGATGAGGAGGTTGGGAGAGAGGCTCCCGGCCGTCCGTCGCGGAGAACCCGACATGGCCACGCCCAAGATCGTCCTCAACACCTCGCGCGACATCCCCTTCAACAAGCTGGTGCTGTCCCAGGCCAACGTCCGCAAGGTCAAGGCCGGCGTCTCCATCGAGGAGCTCGCCGAGGACATCGCCCGGCGCACCCTGCTGCACAGCCTCGCCGTCCGCCCGGTGCTCGACGCCGAGGGCGCCGAGACCGGCGTCTTCGAGGTGCCGGTCGGTGGCCGCCGCTTCCGGGCGCTGGAACTGCTGGTCAAGCAGAAGCGCATGAGCAAGACCCAGCCGGTGCCCTGCGTCGTCCGCGACGCTGGTTTGGCCGAGGAGGACTCGCTGGCCGAGAATGTGCAGCGCGCCCCGCTGCACCCGCTCGACCAGTTCCGCGCCTTCCAGACCCTGCGCGAGGCCGGGCTCGGCGAGGAGGAGATCGCCGCCCGCTTCTTCGTCGCCCCCGGCGTGGTGAAGCAGCGCCTCAAGCTGGCCGCCGCAGCGCCGGCGCTGCTCGACGCCTACGCCGAGGACCGCATGACGCTGGACCAGCTGATGGCCTTCACCGTCAGCGGCGACCACGCCCGCCAGGAGCAGGTGTGGGAGGCGCTGTCGCGCGCCTACAGCCGCGAGCCCTACCAGATCCGCCGGCTCCTCACCGAAGGCGCGGTGCGGGCGTCGGACAAGCGGGCGCTGTTCGTCGGCGTGGAGGCCTACGAGGCGGCCGGCGGGGCGGTGATGCGCGACCTGTTCCAGCACGACGACGGCGGCTGGCTGCAGGACCCGGCGCTGCTCGACCGGCTGGTCGCCGAGAAGCTGGAGGCCGAGGCCGCCACGGTGCGGGCGGAGGGCTGGACGTGGGTGGAGGTGGCGCTGGCCTTCCCCTACGGGCACAGCCGGGGGCTGCGTCGTCTGGCCGGCGAGCCGGTGCCGCTGAGCGAGGCGGAGCAGGCCACCTACGACGCGCTGCACGCCGAGTACGAGCGGCTGGAGGCGAGCGAGCCGGCGGAAGCGGAGGAGCTGGATCGGGTGGCACGGCGCTTCGCCGAGATCGACCTGGAACTGCGGGCGCTGGAGGAGCGGCCGCTGGTCTACGAGACGGCCGAAGTGGCGCGGGCCGGGGTGTTCATCAGCGTCGACGTCGAGGGCGGGCTCCAGGTCGACCGCGGCTACGTGCGGCCGGAGGACGAGGCACCGGTCGAACCGGTGGCTCCGGCTCTCCCGCCGGACGGTGAGGGCCCCGTCACTACCCCGGCGGGCGGGGCGGTGGCCGCCCAGCCGGCCGCCATCATCGGCGGTGCCAGCGTGTCGGCCCCGGTGCCGGTCACGGGGGTGGCCACCGCGGAGGAGGACGAGGGGCTGCGCCCGCTGCCCGAGCGGCTGCTGATCGAGCTGAGCGTGCACCGCACCCTGGCGCTGCGCGACGCGTTGGCCAACGACCCCGACACCGCCTTCCTGGCGGCGCTGCACGCGCTGTGCCTGCGCACCTTCACCCAGCGCCCCGGCGCCTCCTGCCTGGAGCTGGAGCTGAAGAGCGCCGGCTTCGGGGTGCAGCCGCCCGACCTCGCCGCCAGCGCCGCGGCCCGGGCGATCGACGCCCGCCAGCGCGCCTGGAGCACCCAGTTGCCGGGCGAACCGGCCGCCCTGTGGGAAACGCTGGTGGGGTTCGACGGCGACAGCCGGGCCGCCCTGTTCGCCCACTGCGTCTCCTTCGGTGTCAACGCGGTGCACGAGCCGTGGAACCGGGCGCCGCAGCGCGCCGCCCACGCCGACCTGCTGGCCGGGGCGGTCGGCCTCGACATGGCGGCGGCCGGCTGGACGGCGACGGTGGACAGCTACCTCGGCCGGGTGCCGAAGGCGCGCATCCTGGAGGCGGTGCGCGAGGCGCGAGGTCCGGAGGCGGCGCAGCTGATCGACCACCTGCGCAAGCCGGACATGGCCAAGGAGGCCGAGCGGCTGCTGGCCGGCAGCGGCTGGCTGCCCGAGCCGCTGCGCCGGCCGCTGGAGCCGGCGGCCGGTGCTGATGCCGGTGCGGACGGCGATGCGGAGGGCGGCGACGCCTCCCTGCCGGCCTTCCTGACCGGCGCCGGGGAGATCCCGGCCGCCGGGGACGACGCGGACCGCACCGAGGCGGCCGCTGCGTGACGTGACACTGCGGAGCGGCTCCGGCCGCTCCGCCTCCGTCTCCGTTGCTGGAGGTTCGTCATGACCGAGCCCTTCGTTACAGCCCTGGCCGCCGATGTCCCGGTCCTCGTGATCACCGCCGAGGCCATCGTCATCGTGATCCCGGCCGGCCAGGGAGCCGTTCTCCTCGACCCGGACATCCTGCGGGAGCACGTCCTGCTCCGCCTGGCCGAAGAGGAGGTCCGGGAGGAGATCCGCACCGTGATCGAGACCGACGGCACACTGACCCGGCTGGCGCCGGAGATGGTCGGCGATGCCGACATCCACGCCGCCTGCCGGGCCGTGGCTTTGAGCACCGACCTCGGCGAGGAGCGTGGCACCGCGCGGTTCCGGGCGGCGCTGGCCGCCATCCGCGCGGCGGAACGCCGCCTCGGCTCCTCCGCCTGATCCGTGCCCGCCATCCCATCCTTCGTCGAGCCCGGCCACCGCGCCGGGCTCCTGTCTTATAGGAGCCTCCCCATGTCGATTCCCGATTCCGTGAAGGCGAATTTCGCGACGCTGCTGCGCGCCGCGGCGGCCGGCGACCTGGCGTTGGTGCAGGGCACCGACGCCCGCACCGGTGAGACCCGCTTCATTCTGTGCGCTGTCGCGCAACGCGGTGGCGAGGTGGTGCTCACCCCCTTCGGGCATCTGGCCGACGGGAACGCCTTTGAGCTTTACGACCCGCCGTTCGATCCCGGCGGCGGGTAGAGGGCGAGGAGGGCGGGGGCGGGGTGAGCCGGAGCGGATCGAGAGAGCGTCCGCCGGCCGCTGGTCTCCCCGCTCTCCCGGACCCTCCGCCATGACCCTGACCGCCGACCTCCGAACCGATGCTGCCGCCCCCTGTCCCCCGCCCCCGGTGGACACCGCGGCGGCCCTGCTCGCCGCCGCGGAGCGGCTGCTGCCCGGCCTCGAACGCGGCCGGGCCATCGACGCCGGCACGCTGCGCGCCGCGATGACCGCGGCGTTCGGCGGCTCCGACGCCGAGGGCGCCTGGAGCTGGAAGCTGGCCTACGACGTCGGCGAAGCGGCGCAGGTATTGTTCCTGCGCCGCTTCGGCCCGGCCATGCTGGCCCGTTCCGCCAGCCCGGCGGCGTTCCTGGCCATGCTGGAGCGGCTGACGGCGCTGCTGCCCAGCCAGACCCGCCGCTCCGAGGAGAGCCAGGCCCGGCAGCAGTTCTCCACCCCGCTGCCGCTGGCCGGCGTGGTGGCTGCCGCCGCCGCCCTCACCCCGGCCGATCGGGTGCTGGAGCCCTCCGCCGGCACCGGCCTGCTCGCCGTCTTTGCCGAACAGGCGGGGGCAAGCCTCGCCCTCAACGAGTTGGCGGACACCCGTGCCGGCCTGCTGGAGCGCCTGTTCCCCGGCGTCCCGGTGGCCCGCTTCGATGCCGCCGCCATCCACGACCATCTCGATGCCGCGGTCCGGCCGACGGTCGTGCTGATGAACCCGCCCTTCTCGGCGCTGGCGGCGGTGGACGGCCGGGTGGCCGACGCCGCTGTCCGCCACCTCGCCTCGGCCCTGGCCCGCCTGGCCGAGGGCGGGCGCCTCGTTGCCGTCACCGGCGCCGGGCTGGCGCCGGAGCATCCGGCGTGGCGGGATGCCTTCGTGCGCCTGCAGGAGCGGGGCCGCGTCGTCTTCTCCGCCGCCATCGACGGGACGGTCTACGCCCGCCACGGCACCACGGTGGACACCCGGCTGACCGTCATCGACCGTATGCCCGCCGACGACCCGGCGGTCTTCCCGGCCTCGCCGGGTATGGCCTCCGACGTCGCCACGCTGCTGGACTGGGTCCGGCGTGACGTGCCGCCGCGCGCTTCCGTTTCCGCGTCGGCAGCGGCTCCGTTGCCGGTGCTGGCCCGCGCCATGGTGGCACGACCCCTGCGCCGGGCGGCCACCATGCCGGTGGTCCCGGTGCCAGCGTCCGGCCCGGCGGTCGTCGAGTTGGAATACGAGCCGCGCGACTGGGCGCCGCAGGCGGGGGCCCGCCTCACCGCCGCGCTCTACGAGCCCTACGCGCTCCAGTCCATCATGATCCCCGGGGCCCAGCCGCACCCGACGCCGCTGGTCCAGTCCGCCGCCATGGCCGCAGTCGCCCCGCCCAAGCCCCGCTACCGCCCGCACCTGCCCGCCGCCCTGGTCACTGGCGGCGTGCTCTCCAGCGCCCAGTTGGAGAGCGTCATCCTCGCCGGCGAAGCCCACGCCGGCCACCTCGCCGGCTCCTGGACCGTGGACGAGACCTTCGACGTCGTCTCGGCGGCGTCGGACGATGCCGCGGACACGGTGTGGTTCCGCCGCGGCTGGTTCCTCGGCGACGGCACCGGCGCCGGCAAGGGCCGGCAGGTCGCCGGCATCCTGCTCGACAACTGGCTCAAGGGCCGCCAGCGGGCGCTGTGGATCTCCAAGTCCGACACCCTGATCGAGGACGCCCGGCGCGACTGGTCGGCGCTCGGCCAGGAGCCTCTGCTGGTCACCCCGCTGTCGCGCTTCCGCCCTGGAACCCCAGTCACCCTGGAGCGCGGCATCGTCTTCACCACCTACGCCACCCTGCGCGGCGACGGCGGCGAGGGCGCTGTGCCGCGCGTCCAGCAGATCGTCGACTGGCTGGGCCGGGAGTTCGACGGGGTGATCGTCTTCGACGAGTCCCACGCCCTGCGCAACGCCGGCGGCACCGCCGGCTTTGGCCGCGACGGCGGTCCCGTCACCCCCTCCCAGCAGGGCCGCGCCGGGCTGCGCCTCCAGCACGCCCTGCCGGACGCCCGCGTGCTGTACGTCTCGGCCACCGGCGCCACCACCGTGCACAACCTCGCCTACGCCCAGCGCCTCGGCCTGTGGGGCGGCGCGGACTTCCCCTTCGCCACCCGCGCCGAGTTCGTCCAGGCCATCGAGGCCGGCGGGGTCGCCGCCATGGAGGTGCTGGCCCGCGACCTCAAGGCCCTCGGCCTCTACGCCGCCCGCTCGCTCTCCTTCGAAGGGGTCCGTTACGAGATGGTCGAGCACCGGCTGACACCGGGACAGGTGGCGATCTACGACGCCTACGCCGCTGCTTTTCAAGTGATTCATACCAACTTGACCGCGGCGCTGGAGGCGGCCAACGTCACCGGGGCCAGCGGCACCCTGAACCGCGCCGCCAAGGCCGCCGCCCGCTCCGCTTTCGAGGGTGCCAAGCAAAGATTTTTCAACCATCTGATATCGGCGATGAAAACGCCGACCGTGCTCAAGTCCATCGAACGTGATATTGCCACCGGCCACGCCGTGGTGGTGCAGCTCGTCTCCACCGGCGAAGCATTGATGGAACGCCGCCTGTCCGACATCCCCACCGAGGAGTGGGATGATTTGTCGATCGACGTCACGCCGCGTGAGCTTGTCCTCGAGTACCTCTCCCACTCCTTCCCGACCCAGCTGCACGAACCCTTCACCGACGCCGATGGGACCCTCTCGTCGCGCCCGGTGTGGCGGGACGGTCAGCCGGTGCCGTGCCGGGAAGCGGTGGAGCGGCGCGACCGCATGATCGAGCGGTTGGCCGCCCTGGAGCCGGTGCCGGGGGCGCTCGACCAGATCGTCCAGCGCTTCGGCGCCGACATGGTGGCCGAGGTCACCGGCCGCTCGCGGCGCATCGTGCGCAAGACCGGTCCCGGCGGGGACGAGCGGCTGGCGGTGGAGAGCCGCCCCGGCTCGGCCAACCTCGCCGAGACCCAGGCCTTCCTCGACGACGAGAAGCGCATCCTGGTCTTCTCCGACGCCGGCGGCACCGGCCGCAGCTACCACGCCGATCTCGGGGCGAAGAACCAGCGGCTGCGGGTGCACTACCTGCTAGAAGCGGGCTGGAAGGCCGACGCCGCCATCCAGGGGCTGGGCCGCTCCAACCGCACCAACCAGGCGCAGCCGCCGCTGTTCCGCCCGGTCGCCACCGACGTGCGGGCGGAGAAGCGCTTCCTCTCCACCATCGCCCGCCGGCTCGACACGCTGGGCGCCATCACCCGCGGCCAGCGCCAGACCGGCGGGCAGGGGCTGTTCCGCGCCGACGACAATCTGGAATCCGTCTACGCCCGTGCCGCCCTGCGCCAGCTCTACGGCCTGCTGCACGCCGGCAAGGTCGAGGGTTGTTCGCTGGGCGCGTTCGAGGCGGCGACCGGCTTGGCGCTGTGTGACCGCGACGGCGGCCTGCGTGAGGAGCTGCCGCCGATCACCACCTTCCTCAACCGGCTGCTGGCGCTGACCATCGGCTTGCAGAACACGCTGTTCACCGTGTTCGAGCAGCTGCTCGCCGCGAAGATCGAAGGCGCCATCGCGTCCGGCACCTACGACCGCGGCGTCGAGACGGTGGTGGCCGACAGCTTCACGGTGACGAACCGGCGAACGCTTTACACCCACGCGGCGACCGGAGCGGAGACCCGGCTGTTCACGCTCGCCCGGCGCGACCGCAACCAGCCGCTGGGCCTGGAGGAGGCGCTGGAGAAAGGGGCCGGGCCGCAGGCACGGCTGCTGGTCAACGCCCGCTCGGGCCGGGCGGCGGTGGCGGTGCCCGCCGCCGGGCTGATGCTGGACGACGGCACGGTGGAGCGCCGGGTGCGGCTGCTGCGCCCGCTGGAACGCCTGACGGTGACGCTGGCCGAGCTGACGCAGAGCCACTGGCGCCCGGCTGAGCCGGAGACCTTCGCCACCGTCTGGGAGACGGAGGCCGCCACGGTGCCGGAGTTCGCCACCAGCACCCTGCATCTGGTGACCGGGCTGCTGCTGCCGGTGTGGCAGCGTCTGCCGGACACGAACCTGCGGGTGGTGCGGTTGCAGACCGACGACGGCGAACGGATCATCGGCCGGGTGGTGGCGCCGGACGCCCTTGCCGAGGTCGAGCGCAATTTCGGCAGTGGTGGCGCAGCGGTGCCATCGGCGGAGCAGGCGTGGACGGCGCTGCTGGAGGGACGGACGGTGCTGCATCTGGCCGACGGACTGCGGCTGCGCCGGGTCACGGTGATGGGCACCCACCGGATCGAGCTGTCGGGTTTCAGCGAGGGCATGGTGGAGCGGCTGAAGGCGCTGGGGCTGATGTCCGAGATCATCGCCTGGACGTTGCGTCTGTTCGTGCCGGTGGGCGAGCGCGGGCCGGCGGTGTTCGCCGCCCTGCTGGCCCGCCACCCGCTGCTCCGTGTTGTCGACCGGACGGGGCCGTGAGGGAGCGGCACCATGTCCACAGCCTCGGAGATGGCGCAGCGCCTCGCGCGGGAGGCCGAGGCGGTGTGCCGCCACTACCTGCCGCACGGGCGGCGGGAGGGGCGCTACTGGCGGGTTGGTGACGTCCACGGCACGCCGGGGGAGAGCCTCTACGTCCGGCTGCATGGGGGTGCTATCGGCAGATGGGCCGACGCTGCCACCGGCGAGCACGGCGACCTGCTCGACCTCATCGGGCTCAACCGCGGTCTCGGCCGGCTGGCCGCGGTGCTCGACGAGGCCCGTGTCTTCCTCGGTTCGCCGCGGGCGCCGCCGGAGCCGCGGTGGGAGCCCCCGGCTCCCATCGGATCGCCGGAGGCCGCCCGCCGCCTGTTCGCCCGCTCCCGGCCGCTCGCCGGCACGCTGGCCGACGCCTATCTCCGCAACCGCGGCATTCCGGATGTCCGGAAAGACGGCTCCCTGCGGTTCCAGCCGCGCTGCTGGTACCGCGACGCCGACGACCGGCTAGCCCAAGGCCCGGCGCTGATCGCCGCCGTCACCGGTCTGGACGGCCGCCTCACCGGCGTGCAGCGCACCTGGCTCGATCCGTCCGGCCGCGGCAAGGCGGTGATGCCGTCGCCGCGCCGGGCGCTGGGCCATCTGCTCGGCAACGGCGTCCGCTTCGGCGTGGCCCGCGACGTCCTGGCGGCGGGGGAGGGCGTCGAGACCGTGCTGGCGCTGCGCACCGTCCTGCCAGCCCTGCCCATGGTCGCCGCGCTGTCGGCCGGCCACCTCGCCGCCCTGTGCCTGCCGCCGACGCTGCGCCGCCTCTACATCGCCCGCGACAACGACGCCGCCGGACGCCGGGCGGCGGAACGCCTGGGGAGCCGCGCCGAGGCCCTCGGCATCGAGGCGCTGGTCCTGGCACCGGTGCTGGGCGACCTCAACGACGACCTGCTGGCGCACGGCGTGGCGGCGCTGCGGGCGCATCTGCGGGCCCAGCTCGCCCCGGAGGATGTGGCGCGCTTCTGGATGAGTGGCGGCTGGCCGTGGGGAGCCTGAGCCTCGGCGGACGGGCGCCGGTCGGAGCGGGCGGACGCCGGTCCGGCCGGCGGGAGGCCGCGGCCCCGGCCTTCCAGCGGGCGATCGGGCGGCAGCCGGGCCGGCTCCGCAACGGCGGGGCGCAACTTTCTTCCCCGGCCGGCCAAGCCGGCCTTCCTCGCGGGACAAGAAAGCCGCCCCCCGCCGTCCTCCGCTGACGCTGCGGCCCAAGAGGGTGCGGACCCGCCCCGCCCGCCGCTGGGGGATCGCCACGAAGGCCGCGGTGGGCGCGGCCGATCCTCCAGCCGAAGGGCAGCCGCCATGATCACCGACACCGACGCCGCCGGGCTCCACCACGCCGCCTCCCCCACCGACCACGCCCTGATCGAACTCCAGCTCTACGGCCACCGGCCCTTCCAGGACGATCCCGATCCCCGGCCGCTGCCCGACGAGACCGCCATCCGCGCCGCCCTGGCCGACGTCTTCGACGCCCTGGTGGTCACGCTGAAGGACACCCGCCTGGAACCCGACCTGGCCGACCTGCTGTGGTCCACCGTCAACCTGTTCCACCGCGCCGCCGATCGGGTGCAGCGCGAACTCGACGACAACGAGGACGCCCAGAAGCGCAGCCAGCGCGAGCAGGATGGCTCGGAGGTCCGCTCGGTCGAGCTGGAGCGGCTGATGGCCGAGGGGCTGACGCTGATCGAGCGCCGCACCGCCATGGAGGCCTTCCGCGACCACGCCGCCGAGCTGTTCGAGGTCCACACCGGCTCCGGCTGGCGGCCGCGCGCCGGCTCGCTGGTCAGCCACCGCACCCTGACCGCCGCGCTGATCGACAGCCGCGACTTCCTCGCCGCCAAGCGGCGGGCCGAGACCGAGCCGCTGCTGCCGGCCGGCCCCCGCATCGCCTTCACCGGCGGGGTGGAGTGCAACGACCACCACCGCATCTGGGCGGTGCTCGACAAGGTGCGCGCCAAGCACCCGGACATGGTGCTGCTGCACGGCGGCAGCCCGAAGGGGGCCGAGCGCATCGCCGCCTGCTGGGCCGAGCACCGCAAGGTGACGCAGGTGCTGTTCCGCCCCGACTGGGCGCGCCACACCAAGGCCGCCCCGTTCAAGCGCAACGACCGCCTGCTCGAGGCGCTTCCGATCGGCATCGTCGCCTTCCCCGGCTCGGGCATCGCCGCCAACCTCGCCGACAAGGCCCGGCGCCTCGGCATCCCGGTCTGGCGCTTCGGCGACGGCAGCGCCTGAGCGCCGCCATTCCGGCGATCCGCACCGGCGGATCGCCGGCTTTCCGTAAATCCGTTACCCTGGGCAGCCGGATCGGCGGCTATGCGCCGATGGTGTTGAAAAACTCTCCAGCCTGCCGAAACAAGAAACTTTCCGTCTTGTCTCGAGCATGGTGCGCAGTGATATCGCTTTGAAGGTTGTAGGATTGATCGATTATTGCGCAAAAATGGCTGCATAGCACTCGTCAGGGAATTTTTCAACACTATCTGCCACGAGCGGCCGTTCGGTGCTCCGTGGAAAGCAGACGCTGTAGAGGTAACTTGCGTCACTCGAATTGGCGGTACCGATCCGCGCGATCATGCTATCCTTGGGACAACTGAAGCGGAAATCGAGATTTCGTTCCTAGATTGTAGCGATTTTTATCAGATATAGGATATAATTCAAGTTGCGGAAATTCTGGTCTGCTAGCTAAAATTCCGTTCCGGGAGGCTAGGCTATGTTCATTTCTGAAATTAGGATCGATAACTTTCGCCTCTTCGGCACCAGCGACAACGCATTTCAGCTTTCGTTGAAGCCGGGCCTGACCGCGCTCGTTGGAGAAAACGATGCTGGGAAGACTGCTGTTATCGATGCGCTGCGGTTCGTGCTCGGCACTCGCGATCAAGAGTCAATGCGGCTCGAACCCACCGATTTCCATCATGCGCCATCTGGCGAGCGCGCCAGCGAAATCACTATCCGGCTCACATTCTCCGGCCTGACCAAAGCCGATCGGAGCACCTTTGCTGAATACCTGACCTATCTCGATAGTGATTCCCTTGAAACGGTTCTGATTTTGACATGGGTCGCGCGGCGCGCGGAAAACGATGGTCCCGCCCGTAGGTTCATGCCGATCGAATGGCGCACAGGCGAGAAGGCCGATGGCCCCTTGCTCGACGCGGGCGCGCGCTTCATGTTGCAGGCGACCTATCTGCGCCCACTGCGCGACGCTGAGCGCGCGATGTCGGCAGGACGGGGATCGCGCCTCTCGCAGATCCTCCAACACACAAAAGAGATCAGGGATCACGGGGAGAAGTTTGACCCCAAGGCCAATCTGCTAGTTGATCCGTCGACCCTGAGCATGCTTGGGCTCGGCGACTACACCAGCCACCTGATGGAGAACTCCCACGGCGTCAAAGGCACCCGCAAGAAGCTCAATGAGGATTATCTTCAGCCCCTCTCGTTCAGCGGCGACGCGCTGAATGCTCGTGTGCGCATCAGCAGCAATCGCGACGACAGCACCCGGCTGCGCCAACTCCTCGAAAAGTTGGAAGTGAACCTCGGCGACGCCGACATCCCCGAAGGCGCGCATTGCAGGGGCCTGGGGTCGAACAACATCCTCTTTATGGCGTGCGAGCTTCTGCTTCTCGGTACGGAGGTGGATGGTTTTCCTCTGCTCATCATCGAGGAACCGGAAGCCCACCTGCATCCCCAACGGCAGCTTCGACTTATGGCGTTCCTTCAGGCCCAGGCGGAGAAGAAGCGGGTTGACGAGCAGCATATCCAGATCATCGTAACGACCCACAGCCCAAACCTCACGTCGGAGGTGAAGCTCGACAATCTTGTCCTATTGCGGGATGGCCGCGGTTACTCCATGGCCGAAGGCCAAACCAAGCTAACCCGCTCAGACTACCGCTTCCTCGGGCGATTCCTCGACGTAACCAAGGCGAACCTGTTCTTTGCTCGTGGCGTGGTCATTGTTGAAGGCGACGCCGAGAACATCCTGTTACCCGTCATCGCGCGGCTCATTGGCCGGAATTTCGAGCAATACGGCGTGTCGGTGGTGAACGTCGGCGGCGTTGGCTTAAGCCGCTACGGACGTATTTTCATGCGGGAGAAGCCGGAGATTGGCGGGGAGATCAGCATCCCCGTCGCCTGCATCACCGACATGGATGTGATGCCCGAATGCGCGCCCATGATCCTCGGTAAGATCAAGGAAGGCGAACCGATTCCACTGTTGCCGGAATCAAAGCGGCGTTGGAGGGTCAAGAGCGACTTCAAGGATAACGGCCTTGAGGAGAGGCGCGTGCAAATCCGTGACAAGGCCAACGAGCAGCGCGTCCGCACCTTCGTCGCAAACGAGTGGACCCTTGAATACGATTTGGCCTACTTCGGGCTTGCTAAGTGGGTACATATCGCCGTCGCGCTCGCGGGCACCGATGATAAGATCAACGCGAAAAAGGTGAAGGAGCAGGAGGAAAGCGAGGCAGCAGAAAAGGAATACGATGCGCTCGTAGAGATGGGACTGTCCAAAGATGAGATTTGCTCGCGCATCTACGGGCCCCTGGCAGTATCCAACCCCGTCTCTAAGCCGACGACTGCTCAATACCTTTCCGAATTGCTTGAAAGTGCGCTGAGGGGCGGAAAGCTGACACCCGAAAGCCTGCGCGAGCTTCTACCGCCCTACTTAGTGGAAGCGATTGTCCATGTGACGGAACCGTTTAACGCACCGAAAAGCGCGACGACCCCAGCGAAGCCTGCTGATGCCCGAGCCCCCGCGGACGCGTTAGCTTAGCGGCAGGTCCAAAATGCTCGAGGCTATTTCCGACCAGGAAATCAAATGGGCTTGCGCGGTGATGCGCTTGCCGTCGGACGCATTCTGCGGAACGGACGGTGCCGATCCAAGGCTTAAGGTGATACGGTCTCTCGAGTCGCTCGACATTGAAGCTTGCCCTGGAAGCGGCAAAACCACCTTGCTCGTCGCTAAGCTGGCCATCTTAGTAAACCGCTGGAACTCCCGGCGGCAGGGCATCTGCGTCCTGTCACATACCAACGCGGCGCGAACAGAAATCGGCGATCGCCTCAGTTCAACGAGCGCGGGACACCTTCTCCTTAGGCACCCGCACTTCGTCGGCACGATCCATTCGTTCGTGAACGAGTTTCTTGCAATCCCATGGTTGCGTTCAAAGGGATGGCCGATTAAGGCCATCGATACAGAACTCGCCCTGAGCGACCGGTGGCGCCGGCTTCCTTGGAATACCCGGAGTTACCTTGAGCGGCAGCATGAACGGCCGCTTTTGAACTACACCGCGCCAGATTTTTCGGGAGGCGGTAAGAGCATCTTTTCCAACGGCACTGACACATATCGAAACATGCTCAAGGCGTGCCGAGAGTCAACTGCCGCAGGATACTACTGCTTCGACGAGATGTTTGTCTGGGCTGCCGAACTGCTCGACCGTTGCCCTGATGTGATCAAGATCATCCGCGGCCGATTTCCCGTCGTGTTCATCGACGAGGTGCAGGACAACAGCGAACTGCAATCTTCTTTCCTCCATCGCGTGTTTATCGACGGCGAAGGCCCTGTAGTGCGCCAGCGGTTTGGTGACTCGAATCAAGCGATTTACCGTCACACTGGAGAGACCGGCGCCATCACAGACACATTCCCCGGACCGAACAAGACCGACCTGCCGAACAGCTTTAGGTTCGGGCAAGTCATTGCCGACCACGCGGACCCGCTCGGTGTTCGTCCCCAAAGGCTTGCGGGGCAAGGGCCAAGCACGAGCCGCGTAAAGCATGATGGCTGTCAGAGTGTACTGTTCCTGTTTGACGACACCTCGGTGCTCGGTGTCCTTTCCGCCTATGCCCAGCACTTGATAGACACGTTTTCTCAGGAAGTTTTGGTGCGAGGCGAATTCACAGCAGTAGCTGGCGTTCATAAATCGGAGAAGACCGATCATCTTCCGCGCTTCATGGGACATTATGCTCCGGGTTACGATCCGGATGTTGCAGGGAAGCAACCTAAACCCACTTCACTTGTACAGTACTTTGCCCGCGCGCGGCTGGATCTGGTGGCATCGCGGAACACACATCCCATAGCTAACTACTGCGCTGAGGGCATCTTGCATCTCGTCCGGATGGCTGGAGCGGAGGTGCCTACAGCTCTTCGGAAGAGCGCCAATCGTTACCTGCTGGAGCGTTTACCGGACGACAGTGCCCGCAAGCGGTACGGCGATCTTCTCGACCGTCTGATCAGCTCGCGTTGCGAACTCTCAAAGGAGGTCTGGACCGTCCACTTCATGCCTGAGGTGCTGGCGATCGGCGAAGCCGTCGCGGGCTGTGAAATCAAAGAACCATGGGCGACAGAGTTCCTAGGATGGGCCGACGGTGAAGTGCCGCTGGAGGAGCGCGGCGCACGAAAGAACGCGACGAACTTGTTTCGCTACCCACACAACGAACCAAAGGTTTCAATCAGGCTTGGTTCTATCCATAGTGTAAAAGGTGAAACCCACACCGCAACACTGGTGCTGGAGAGCTATAATAGAACCCATCACCTCAAAAAGCTTATTCCGTGGCTGGTCGGTAAACGTCCCAAACCGGGTTTGGACAATATGGAAGAAGATGAGGCGCTCAAGGAACGTCTTAAATTGCACTACGTCGCAATGACGAGGCCGTCACATTTACTTTGCCTTGCCATGCGTAAGGACGCATTCACAGCCGCCACGCTTAAACAGATGCGGGAGAGAAACTGGCTCATCATTGAGTGTGTCGCGCCCGATGCGGCCAACGTTTGAAGGTCGGCCTTTTCGAAGACATTGACCCTAAGCGGACCTTCCCGAGGTCGGCTTAGGGTTCAGTGGCATTGATCGAGCCTGCCGCCGTGCGCCAGCAGCGGGCGGCCAGAGATGTTTTCAGATGGCCCTATGTGAGAATTTTACCGTCGTGCCGTCTGTTCTATTCACCCAGAAGCACTTGGTCCCGAACTCAGCGCTTCGCACGCTAAAATCCTTCACGCCGGTACCGATCTTCTCCTTGGCTTCTGGATGACGGGCTAAGGCAGCCTCCAGCACAACAGCATCAGCCGCGCTGACCCGATCACCGACATCATATTTATTAAGCATCGCATTTAGGTAGGCGACGGCGTCCCCCTTTTTATCGAAGTACATGGGGCCGAGCGTCACGGCAATTTTTCTAGCCATCTCCGACTCCTTACACGTCACTCAGTCGCCTCCGCAGGTCCGGCATCGTTGATCACAAGCAGCCGCTCGCGCAGCTCTCTAATAATGACAGCCGGTATTTCCATGCCGCCGAGCTGATCGGCGCGTTCGACGACCCACTTGCGGCACTCTTCCTGTCCAAGATCGTCGCGTGCGATCTTCTCATACAGGGCGACGGCGCTCATGCGGGACAAGCCAAGTTCCATCAGCGAGATCAGCGTTCGGGAGGATACGCCGAACTCAAGCTGCGTGCCGATGTCCAGTCCGTGGTCTATTAAGTCCTCTCGGCCGATCGACCTGAGATGTAAGTGCAATACGTCCATATAGGCCGACAAGTACTTCGGCGCTCTGAAGCGCGCGATTTGCTCAACTAGGGCCATGGTGTCGCGTATGAGCGTTGGCAGCCTATAGGAGCGTTTGACCTCCACGTGCCACGCGATATTCCTGCGGATAATCTCCGCCAGAGACTGGCCCTTCAGCCACTGGAAGACGATCAAGGCATAGAGCTTGATGCGGCTTTCGGGCTCGAACGCCGGAAACAGGCTCGCATTGATCCGGCGCATGATCGTGACGAAGCGGTCATAGCTGTCATCACTCGCCACCTCGGCTGGCAGCAGGTTCTCAGGGTCGCCCTCATATGACCTGAAGGTGTCCAGCAGGCGCTGTAGTCCGACGGGGCTGACGCCCGGATGGCGGGCTGCCAGATCGGCATCAATGTCCAGCTGGCTTGCAAGACCCCGCAGCACATCGTCGAGCCTCGCGATGAAGGCAGGGGCGTGCCGCTTGGCGAGATCTGCCTGAGAAATTGACCCTAGGCGCATGTAGGACGTTAAAAGGTAGGCACCGACCTGCTCGAACTCCTCACTGCCTTCCATATCCGATAGGGTCCGCTCGCCTCGCTTTGCTAGATAGTCGAGGAGCCCGTCGCCGAGGTCGAGCACTGCATCACTCTCCCGTTTGATCGGGTATCTTGAACGAAGAGGAACTCCCTTTGGCCATGCGACCGGGTCGTTCGGGTCGATGCAGATGATGTTACCCTGGAACTCGGCCCCCCAGCGTCCGGCCCGACCCGCGAGGTTCCAGAAGTCGTGCGGTTCCATGGGATGGCCTTTACCCCTGCGTGGGCCGCGCACGACGATCGTGCGGCATGACAGGTTGACGCCCTCCACTAGTGTCGACGTGCAGACGAGGAAACGGATCTTTCCCGACCGGAACAGCCGTTCGATTTCGAGTCGGAGGAGCGATGGCATGTTCCCGAAGTGGAACGCTACGCCTCGCTCGACCAAGGGCGCCAGCCGAAAGTTTGGATGCACGCCCTTGCGGGCAAGCTCGGCCAAAGCGGCGAGCTCCGAATCAATAAACTTTGGGTCGGCCTTCGGCTGAAGCTGACTGATCAAATCCGCTATGTCTTCGGAATCCGCCGCGCCGTTGGCGTAGACGAGCGTGCCGCCGCGTTCGCCGGCCGCGGCAGCGATAAAGGCGAGGCGCTTGATAAAGCTGGCGGGCGTATTCCCGAGCTCGAGCAACCCGATTGGGATTGTGGCCTCTGCCTGTCTTGTCTCCAGGGTCCATCGCCTGGGCTTCCCCGGAACTTGCCGGGCCAGCAGCAGATTCTGGAGGACAGTGGGGGCGTCACTGTCGACCGCTACCGTCTCGATGCCCTCTGGTGCATCCGCTAGGAGCTCTTCCGGGTTCTGGGTAGCCGGACTTATGAAGACGAGCTTCATCATGGGATTTGTGCGCGACGCGCGCTCGATCGCATCCTGCAGGATGACGCCCCGTCCGTCGTCGCCGATCTTGTGGGCCTCGTCCACGATCAGAAGATCGACGAAGAAAGCGTCGCCCAAAACATTGGCAAGGAGGTGCATCCGCTCTTGCGTCAGAACGAGCACGATCCGAGAGCCGCCAGTACGCGCCGCGTCGTACTTGCCGCGCAAGGGCAACGAAGACACTTCAATGCCCTTCGCGTCACCCAGGAGATTCTGCAGATTCGTTTCGATCTCCGAGACGAGCGCCCGGGTAGGGGCGAGGTATATGGCTACCGCAGCCTCGCCCGCACCGAGCTGATCGACGAGCCATTGCAATACCAAGAAGGTCTTGCCCGAGGCGGTGGGCGCCGATGCCGAAAGCCATCTAGCCCGCGAGGCATTCGTCCAGAACCGCTGTTGGAAGTCATTCAACTGCATCCACTTTCCGGTGGTCTCGACGAGGACTGAACGATCCATTTCGCGACGCAGGGCCTCAAGGCGAAGCGCGATCCCCAACCGCTTGTCGAGATTACCTGTTACGAGGGCGCGATCAACTGCCAGCGAGACGGCCCGAAAATTGGATAGCTTGCCAAGCAGCACAGCGCCCGCATCCCTCACGCCCCTGTCGTCCGTCAGAGTGATCGCGGCGACTGCTATCCTGAGTGCGGCCTCTTGATCGGTTCGGGCCTCTGAGCGGGCGAGGATACTGCCTGCGAAGATGAGGCGCTGCCAGTCAATACCCTCCGCACTAACCTCGTGGGCCTCCCCCGCGAGGTTGTCCAGTTCGGACCGGACTGTCAGCCGGACGATCTTGGCCAAGTCGTCGCGCACGCCTTCCTCGAGCAGCCAAGCCTGAAGATCTCCGAGGCTCATTTCTTCAATCCCATGGCCTCGAGGAATGCGTCCCGAAAGTCCTGCGCGGACGGCAGAGGGATGCAGAAGAACTCGATCTCGAGGCTTTCGAGCTTGTTCACGGTAAGGCTCTTACCGATCTTCTCCCGCCAGTCGACGAGCGCCTCGCGTGCCGCCTTCGCGATCTCGTCTGCCACTGCCTGAGCGTCGTTCTTAGGATAGAAAGGCACTCCGAAGCCCACTAGCGCCAGCCCGCAATAGCGGACCCGGTTCGACTGAGGCGACGACCGGTCGAAATACTTCCTGAGGGCGGCAGTGAGCGTCGGATCGCTTAGATCCGCCTTGTCGCTCAGCAGCAGAAGATCGCGCTCCCGCTCAGCGCCTTCATGCTCAAACTCGATAAGGTAGGGAGCCAGTGAGCCGAGGCAGGATCGGATTGCATCGCCCGCGTCCTCGTAGATCTTAGACTCGCCCCAGTAGAGTTTCAGCACACCTTCCGATGTGACACCAGCGTAGACGCCATCGGCACCATGGTAATGCAGACGGCCATCGGTCTTCAAATCCATCTTGCATAGGATCTGGGGCAGCTTGAGAAACCGCTCCGCCAGCATGAAGAGCAGCATTTCTCCGCCCTCGCCCGTCTTCGCTAGGTCGGTGAAGGAACGCTTAGCCCGTTCGACCAACTCGGCGATTGCCTCTGTGCTGTTGAACTTGGCGTCGCGTGCCTTCGCTTCCGCGACCTTGGATCGCGGCAACGCGTAGTCAGCCGCCGAGTTCCTCATGAACTCGGCGAGGCGACGCAACTGGATGCGACCATTGCCGTCCACGGCGAGGCAATGGCAGTGAATCTTGACTGAGTGGCCTGCGATCAGAACATCCCGCTCAACGATCGCAAGATGGACGCTTAGCGCTTCTGGGTTGCCTGTTACTGCGGCTTCTAAAATGTCCGCGTTTATCTCCGGCAGGCCTACTACCCCCATCTGGACTGGCCCGCTTCCCAAAAATCAGTCAAGTTTTGAGCTCCTTAAGTCTACACGAATTCGTCGTTATTCAATAGTTGTTTTTCGCCGCAATGATTTTTCCTCGTGGAGGGTTGCTTAGGAGGCGCCGGGTCGATGAGCGTCCGGTTCGGGGGCAGACACTCAGCTCCTGGCGTAAAGCCGCTGATCCCGCCTTTGGCAAAGGGTGACTGGGATCCTTCGTTACCGGTCGACATGGCGTCCGCGCGGACAGCGTTTCGACCGGAGAGAGGCGATGCGGTCCAAGCTCCCGGACGGCGTGTAGGCCTACCGGCCGGTCCATGCCAACCTTATGCCGCGGATGCTGATGGCGTTCGTCGGCCGAAGGCCGTGCCATGGGCAGGGAGCATCTCCAGGAATGCGCGCCCTGCGGACGTTCCCATATGATGGTGCAAAGCCGCCGCTCCCGTTGTCCAGCGAAGGGTAACCGCAGTCCTTCGTTACAAGCGAACATGGCGCCCGCGCGGGCAAGCCCACGCGCCGGGCTCTCGTGAATCGAGCCTCCTGCGGAGTCTCGAGTCTGACGACCGTCGATCCCTGGCGCATCTCCCGCGACGTGCCTTCCTCCTGCAAGACTGGCGACGGCAGGATCCGGGGCCGGGTGCAGGGCGATCCCAACCGTGATGGGGCTATCGGTTTCCTCCGACGACATCCGTCATCGTCAGCCTCCGGCACCTTACCCATGGCGATCGCCCGCCACCGGCCATTCCCTGTGCCTGAAGGTTTCAATCCGCCGTGGCTGTTCGTGGTGCTTCGTCGCTGTCCATGCGGACACCCGCGGCTTCGAAGGCCCGCCGGAGACTGCCCGGCACATAGCCCCGCGACGAACCCCTGCCGAGTTCGAAGGAGCGCACCGCCGACACCGACAGCGTCGCCTTCTCGGCGAGAGCTTCCTGCGACCATCCCAGTTGACGCCGGAGGAACCGGCACCGCTCCGGGGTCATGCATCCACCTCCGCCCAACCGCTCCATCGGGCGACGCTACCACGGCGGGTGGGAGCCGTTCATGGTCCTTCTCCCGGACCGAGGCCATGTGACCGGGGAACCTTGCCGTTTCCGGCACGATTGCATCCGGCGTTGCGCTGCGGCGCCGTGAGCGGTGTCGTCTCCGGCGGAACGGCTCGCGGCTCGACCACGGCGGCCTTTCCTGCTGGCGACCCTGACGCCGGGTGTGGCTGCGGAGCAGCCCGACCTCGATCCCGCAACGGCCGGGGGCCGGCCTTCTTCCCCGCCGTGCTCGGCTGCGCCTGTGCGCGGCTTCCTCGCGAGGCAAGAAGCCCGGCCCCTGGCCGTCCTCCGCTGCGCTGCGGCCCTTGCGGGTGCGGGCCGGTCGCCCGGCGCCCTTGTGATCGCCATCAAGGCCGCGGTGGTCGCGGTCGAACCCCGCAGGAGAGGATCATGGCTCAGATCGGCACCTTCACCCGCAACGACGACGGCTCCTTCACCGGCACCATCAAGACGCTCACCCTCAACATCAAGGCCCGCTTCGTCCCGGCCGCGAAGGACAGCGACAAGGCTCCCGACCTGCGCGCCCAGAGCAACGGGATCGAGATCGGCGCCGGCTGGCGCAAGACCGCCAAGGAGACCGGCCGCGACTACCACTCGGTCAAGCTGGACGACCCGAGCTTCCCCGCCCCGATCTACGCCAGCCTGGTCGAGGTCGACAGCGGCTACGCCCTGATCTGGTCCCGCTGAGGTCGGCCACCGGTTGCGGCGCTCCCCCGGGGCGCCGCGGCCGGCTCCGGGCCACGACGGACGTGCTGGAACGCGCCAAGCGGCTGGCACCGCCGCTCGTGATGGCCGTGATCGCCGTGCGACCGATCGCGGGCCGAGATGGGGAGCCCCTGTGCTCCCGAAGGTCCGTCTGTCTCTTCAGACCTCCCAGCCTACCATGCCGGGGCGGCCCGCCTCGAGGACGAGCGGTCCCCCCAAAAGGCTGCGCCTTTTGGCTCCCCCGCTCGCCGGCAGGCCGGTCGCCTGCGGCGATCCTCGACCCGGACCGCCCCGGCATCGTGACGCCCCCTCGTCTTCAAAACCAGAGGAGGGAACGATGCTCACCATCCACGACCAGGTCAGGGAACTGCGGGTCGAGCTAGCGTCCTGCGCCCTGCCCCGCCGCGAACGCGCCCAGGCCCGTGCCGAACTGGATCGCCTCCTCGCCCGGCAGGCGAGGATGGACCGCGCCGCCGACGCGCTGGTGTCCACCGAGGAGGTGCCGCCCGTTTGAGGCGGCGCCGTGCGGCGCGACCGGGAGGCTCGTTGCGCGGCCGGAGGACACCGACCGGTGTCGTCGGCTCCCAAAGACGCGAGCGGGGCCGATAAATCAGCAGCCGGCCCCATAATTCTGCGAACATGGCCCCTAACCGTGCGACTGGTGGCCCTTCATTTTGCGACGGGCGCATAGATTGCTCGACGTCGTGGCGCGCTGATGCGGCGTCGGACCCATGCGCAGAGGGTGCACGGCACGATGCCGGCCGCATCGACGGCCAGTTCGACCGGCCATCCGTCTGTCCGGCGGTGCGCCAGTGATCCTTCTCCATCTCCGCTGGTCGCCGTCATCGGTCGCACGGCTCCTGTCGGTTTCCCATAAAAGGTGAATGGCAGCGGATGAATGATTGAAACGTTCCTTAAATCGTGGACTTGTGTCCCTTAAATCGTTGAACGGGATTTTCTTTTATTCGTAGACTCGCCCATCGGTGCGGCCCCATCGACGCGGGTCTGTCCGGCGGTGCGCCGGTGATCACCGCCGGTCGCCGCCTTGGGCGCGCAGCTCCTTCCTACCCGGATTTACGGAGAACCGGCGATCCGGGTATCCGGCGGTCCGTCGATCCGGACATCCGCCGATCCGGGACTCCGGATCGCCGTGAACACGGCAATACCCCTGGCCACCACCCCGATTGGCCGGCATACGCCTAAAAAGTCACGCACCTCTCCCGGAAATCGTTGGCATCGCCAACCCTTTCGCCCCAAAAGCAATGGTGGCGGAAATGTGGCGTCCTACCCACGTATGTCGTCACGCACCGCCGTCACCGTCTTGGGTGGGGCCGGCCAGTTCGGAGAGGAAGGGGTGATCGGGGGGCAGCGCCAGCAGATCGCCGGGGAGCACCTTCAGCGCCCGCGCCAGCCGGCCGAGCGTCACCACGCTCGCCTTGTGCTCGGCCCGCTCGATCTGGCCGACGTAGCTGCGGTCGATGCCCGACAGGTGCGCGAGCTCCTCCTGCGTGATGGCGCGCTCACGCCGCAGGCGCCGGATGTTCGCGGCCAGTATGTCGGGAAGGTCCTCCATCGCCAGGATGGAGCCCCATTGAGGGAAAAGTCGCCACGGGATACATATACCATTCGGTCGCCGGCCCATGGCCGACGGGTGGTCTCCAACACCGAAGGGAAAGGAGCCTGCGCATGAGGAAGCCGCGCATCGACGCGCCGGTGTTCGACGTAGCGCCCACCGGCGAAACGCTGACCGACTACGACCGGCTGCATCTGGTCACCTACCTGCGCCTGCTCGACGCCGCGGCGGACGGCGCCGACCCCGACGAGGTCGCCCGGATCGTGCTGCGCATCGACCCGGACGAGGAGCCCGAGCGCGCGCGGCGTGCCCACGCCAGCCATCTCGCCCGCGCCCGCTGGATGACCGAAAGCGGCTACCGCCACCTGCTCGTTTCGAATTAAGCCGTCATCGCCATCCCACCCGTCCGGCATCGCTGAACACCGGCTGGGCGGCTCTTTTCCTGTCCGATCAAGCGCTTCCACCCCTTTCGATCGGGGTGTGCCGGTTGCATCGACCCCCCTGTCGTTTTCCGTTAAAGGCTGGACTGTTCCCGCTAAAGCTGGACTCGTTCGCTAATTCCTGGACTCGGAGATGGGGCCGAGAGGATGCAAGCGATGTACCGCGCCGGATTTCTTTGCTTTGAGGAGAAGACCTTGAGCAGTAGTCGAAGACTTGACGAGAGATGCTGGACCCCCTGGCCTGTCATCCGATTGGCAGTTCGGCCAGTCCAGCTTTAGCGGAAATCTTGGCTCCGTCCCAGGATTTAACGGAAATCGAGAAGTCCGTGAAAGCCAGGAACGGTAAGGGTTACCGCTCTTCGCCAGTCCAGCCTTTAACGGAAAACGACACCCCCGATACGCCGCACCGGCCTACCGGTGCGTTCGGCGCTTCGCAACCTGAGCGTTTGGATGCGCATCCGTCCCTTCATCCATGACGAGGACGGTTTCATGACAGGCACGAGAGACTGGCGGTCCGCCGCCGCCTACACCGACACGGCAGCGCTGCCGGTGGCGGGCTGGGCGTGGGAGTTCCTGCGCCGCAATCCCGAGTACAGGGCCGCGACGCGGTCCGCCGCGCCACGCTCGGCGGAACACGCCGCCGTGGGCCGGCGCTGGGGGTTGTCCTTTCGCCGAGGACCCGGACCGGACCGCCCACGACACGGCGATCTTCTGGACGCCGGACCTGCTGCCGGACCTGGTGCGGCTGGTTCCGGCCCCCACGCAGCCGATCCCTGTGGCTCCGGACGCTGACCCGCTGGCCGGGCCGGGGCGGCGGGCTGTGTTGCCGACGCCGGACGGTTTCCACGTGGTGATCGCCGACGGCGCCCGTGAGCGGCGCTTCCTGGTGCTGGCGCCCGACCTGCCGCCACCGGGAACGGTGCTGTGGGCCACTGTGGCGTTCGACCGGCCGCAGGCGCCGCAGGTCGCCGGGATCGAGCGGCTGGTGGCGCTGATGGCGGGCCGGCCGCCGCCCGAGCTGACGCCCATCCAGACCGGCCTGCTGCGCCACGCCCTGCAGGCGCTCGACGCCGCCCTGGCCGGCGCCAGCCTGCGCGACACCGCCGAGGCGGTGTTCGGCGAGCGGCGGGTGGCGGCCGACTGGTTCCGCTCCAGCCCCCTGCGCGACCAGGTCCGCTACCTGGTCCGCCGGGGGCGGCGGCTGATGGCCGGCGGCTACCGCGAGCTGCTGGCCGGCCGCCTCGGGCGCGGCCAGCGGTAGACCGCTCCGGGGAGGGAGGGGCCGGGGGACTCCGGCCCCTCCGGTCTTTCCCCTCCCCGGCGCCCCGCCGTTTCCGCGAGCCTTCCGCCATCGCGCACCGCCGCTCCCGGCGGCGCGCTCCGGAACACGGAGGCTCGACCATGCACGACAGCACCGACGACCTGCCGCAACGTTTCCTGCGCACGGCCGAGGCCGGGCGCTTCCTCGGCCTGTCCGGCCGGACGCTGGAGAAGCACCGCGTCTACGGCACCGGCCCGCGCTACCGCAAGATCGGCGGGCGCGTGGTCTACGCGCTCGACGACCTGAAGGCCTGGGCCGACCGCGGCCTGCGCACCTCCACCTCCGACCCCGGCGCCAGCGCCGTGCGGCCGGCCCGCCGCTGAGGGGAGGGGAGTATGGACGACCCTCGCTTTCCCGCCCGCCGCACCGACATCGCATTGCGCGACGTGGCCGACCTGATGGTCTGGCCGTGGTTCAGCCTCGCCAAATCCCCACGCCGCACGCCCATTGTCTTCGAACAGGGGGCGGTGCGCATCCGGGTCGAGCCGGCCGGCGACCTCGGCATCGCCACCCTCTGGGACGCCGACGTGCTGGTCTGGGCGGCCAGCCAGCTGACCGAGGCCCTCGACGCCGGCCGGACGCCCACCCGGCATCTGGAAACCCCGGCGTATCCGCTTCTGCGCTTCCTCGGCCGCGGCGTCGGCCGGCACGACTACGTGTTGCTGCACGCCGCCTTCGACCGTCTGGCGGCCACCCGCGTCGAGACCACGCTGCGCGCCGGGCCGGAGGGACCGGCCCGCTTCCGCTGGCTCGACGGGTGGGAGCCGACCGGGGCCGGCGTCCGCCTGACGCTGCCGGACTGGCTGTTCGCGGCGGTGTGTGAGCGCCGCGTGCTGACGCTGGATCCCGGCTATTTCGACCTCACCGGCGGGGTGGCGCGCTGGCTGTACCGGCTGGTGCGCAAGATGGGCGGCCGGCAGCGCGGCGGCGGCGCCATCGGGGTGCGCCGCCTGCACGCCCGCAGCGGCAGTCCGGTGCGCCCGGCCGAGTTCGCCCGCCACATCCGGCGGATCGCGTCCATCGGCCTGCCGGGCTACCGGCTGTCCGTCGAGCGAGGCGGCGGCGAGGAGCGGCTGCTGTTCTCCCGAGCGCGAACCGCCGCGAACCTGTCCACAGCCCCTTGTGGACAACCTGTGAATGATGACGGGACATCGTATCTATCGGAAAACGGGAGATTACCATGCCGGCTCGCGGGGGAACGCCACCCCGACTCGGAGTCAAACCCTTGTCCCGCCTCACCGATTCGCCCCTATAACTTTTATAACGTTACTAATAACAGACTCTTGGCGGCTGACTCCTCGACTCCTCCGCCTGTGGATAAGTCCTCCGGAGCGGGGAGGGCGCCGCGATGATCGTGGCCTTCCTCAACCAGAAGGGCGGCGTCGGCAAGACGACGCTCGCCCTCCACCTCGCCGGCGAGCTGACCCGGCGTGGCCATCGCGTGCTGCTGATCGACGCCGACCCCCAGGGCTCGGCGCTCGACTGGGCCGAGCAGCGCAACCGCGAGGGGCTGCCCCGGCTGTTCGCCATGGTCGGGCTGGCCCGCGAGACGCTGCACCGCGAGGTGCCCGACCTGGCCTCCGGGGTCGAGCACGTGGTGATCGACGGGCCGCCGCGGGTGACGGCGCTGGCGCGCTCGGCGATCCTGACCGCCGAGCGGGTGCTGATCCCGGTGCAGCCCAGCCCGTTCGACGCCTGGGCCTCGGCCGAGCTGCTGCGCCTGCTCGACGAGGCGCGCGGCTGGCGGCCCGGCCTGTCCGCCCGCTTCCTGCTCAACCGCTGCATCGCCCGCACCCGGCTGCTGGCCGATGCGCGGCGCGAGCTGGCCGGGGTGGTGCCGCCGGCGATGGCGGCGTCGGTGGGCCAGCGCGTCGTCTTCGCCCGTTGCGTGCGCTCCGGCCGGCTGGCCTTCGAGAGCGAGCCGGCCTCCACGGCGGCGCAGGAGATCGCGGCGCTGGCCGCCGAACTGCTGGGGACCAAGCCATGAACGGGGAGCGGATCGGCTTCGGCGCCCGTCCCGGTGCGCCCGACGCCTGGGTGCGCCGGGGCGAGGGCGGGCCGGCCAAGGCGGAGGTCTACACCGCGCGGCTGACGGTGGACATCACGCCGGAGCTGCGCGGGCGGATCAGGATCGCCGCCTTCCGCCGCGGCGTCACCATGGCGGCGCTGCTGCGCGAGGTGCTGGAAGCCCGCTTCGCCGGGGAGGAGGGGGCATGATCGCCGCCCTGGTCAACCTGGCGCCGGGGGTGGGCCGCACCACGCTGGCGGTCAACCTGGCCGGCGAGCTGGCCCTGCAAGGCAAGCGGGTGGCGCTGCTCGACGTCGATGGCGTCTCCGGAGTGCGGGAGTGGGCGGGGATGCGGCGGCGCAACGACCTGCCGGCCCTGTTCGACACCGTCACGATCACCAGCGCCCAGCTGCGCTGCGGGTTGTGGGGGCTGGGCACCAGCTTCGATCACGTGGTCATCGACACCCCGGCCCGTTCGCCGGCAGCGGTGCGGGCGGCCCTGCTGGCGGCGGAGACCGTGCTGGTGCCGACCCTGCCGGACCGGGAGGCGGTGGGGCGCTGTGCCGCCACCATGCAGCTGGTCGTCGAGGCGCTGGCGGCCGAGCCGATACTGGCGGCGGTGCTGGTGCTGACCCGGGCGCCGGAAGGGATGCTGGTGGAGCCGGGCACCGAGGCGGGGGTGCTGGGGCTGCGGCTGCCGGTGTCGGCGGCGGTGGTGCGTCGGCGGCTGGCCTTCGCGACGAGCCGGAGCACCGGGCTGCTGGTGCCGGAGCTGGAGATGGCCGGGCGGGCCGAGGCCGATGTCCGTTGCCTCGTTTCCGAGGTCTTCGGCCTGGGGTCGGCCCCGGTGGCGGGCTGATCGGGCAAGGCGGCAGCCTGCTTTGCCCTGGAGCGAAGCCGATCGCACTATGGCGCGCAAAGACAGGAAATCGGACAAGGTGTCCAAGCTTCTGCGGGCTTTCGTGGTGGCGTGTGGAAGAAGAGAAATCAACGGTCAGCAAGATAAAAGAGCGTATGCAGCGGGATCGTCCGTCGTTGCTTTTCAATGAGTTGGCTGTATACAGGGGTGCCCATGGTATGCCGGTGCATACAGGCTCCGATATCCCGATAACCCCTCAGAATGATTGATGATTTCTTGCCGGTGGCGATAGTTCTTGCCACGCCGTGACGTGACGGCGGCATGGGAGGGCAGGGCATGGGGCAGCGTTTCGGCCTCTTCGGCGGCATCCTCGACGACGACGGCTTCAAGGCCCGCATGAAGGCGCTGGCCGACCGCGGCCGCCGCCTCGCCCGCGCCTACACCCGCCGGCCGATGCAGAAGGTCCGCGTCAAGGGCGCGCCGCCCGCGACCGGCGCCTACGCCCGCCCGGTCACCGTCAAGGTGCTCTACCACGACCGCGCCCGCGGCGCTTACCCCAACACCGTCGCGGTCCTGGCCAACTACCTGGCCAAGGAGGGGCCGCTGTTCGACCGCGACCGTCTCGGCATCGACACGGCCGAGATCGTGGACGCGTGGTCGGCCGACCGCCGGGTGTTCCACGTCATCGTCAGCCCCAACGACGGACACCGCATCGACGACATGGTGTCCTACGGCCGCGACGTCGTCGCCGCCTGGGAGCGCCGGGTCGGCCCGCTGGAGTGGGTGGCCTCGGTCGAGCGCAAGCCCGACATGGCCCACAGGCAAGGCAACCAGCACCTGCACATCATGCTGCGCGGCGTCCAGCACGACCGCGACCTCTACCTCGACCCGGACGTCGTCTCGCGCTGGCTGCGTCACGACGCCATCGAGGTCACCACCGATCGCCTCGGCTACATGACCGAGCGCGAGCGCCAGGATTTCGACCGCCAGCTCGTCGAGATGCAGCGGCTGCGCGAGCAGCAGCGCGGCCGTGAGGCCGGGCGCGACGATCTCCAGGACCTGGGAGGGCGCGAGCTGTGACCGCTCCCATCGTCCGCTTCGGAACCCTGCTGCTGGTCTGGCTCGCCGCCGTCTTCGCCATCACCGAGTTGACCGGCTGGCTGTTCTCCTGGCCCGCCGCCTTCGGCGGGCTGCGCGTCGGTTCCGTCGCGCTGTACGGACCCGGCCAGTTCCTCGGCTGGCGTGGGCTGCTGGCCCCCGGCCACCGCTGGATCGTCGATGGCGCCACGCTGGCGTCCGGCGCCTGCGCGCTGGCCCTGGCGGTGCGCGCCGCCCTCGACCTTCGGGGAAACCGGGTCCATGGGTTCGGCGCCGGCCGCTGGGCCACGCGCACCGACGTCCGGCGCAGCGGCCTGCTGGGGCGGAGCGGACGATGACCGAACCCTCCTCCATCATCCTCGGCGCCTACGGCCGGGAGCCGCTGCGCGAGCGCACCATGCAGCCGGTCCTTGTCATCGGCCCCACCGGCTCGGGCAAGACCACCACGGTCGTCCATCCGACCCTGCTGGCGGCGTGGCGCGAGAGCGCGGTGGTCTGGGACTTCAAGGGCTCGGTCACCGAGGACACCAGCCGCGCCCGCACCCGCTTCGGCGACGTCATCGTCCTCGACCTCGCCCGGTCCGGCGGTCCCCGCTACAACCCGCTGATGGCGGTGCGCCCCGAGCCCTACCTCGTCCCCGACTGCCAGCACGCCGCGCGCATCCTCACCGAGGGCGAGCAGGAGGGGCACTGGCGCAACGCCGCCTTCTCCTACCTCACCGGCGTCTTCGTCTACCTGCTCACCGCGGCGGCCGATTCCGAGAAGTCGCTGGCCGGGGCGCGGCGGCACATCCTGCTCGGCGACGACGGGCTGACGCTGATGCTGGCCGAGGGCGTCCACCCGACCGCCCAGCGCGCCGCCCAGGAGCTGTGGGACAAGAGCCTCGCCGCCGCCGACACCGCTGACCGCGACGAGGCCGCCGGCAAGCCCAAGGGCGGGCGGGGCGGCGGCGCCGACAAGAGCCTGCATTACCGCAAGTCGGTCTACGTCACCGCCTCGGTGCTGCTCGCCGAGTTCGAGGACCCGGTGCTGGAGGCCCAGACCGCCGTCAGCGACTTCTCGATTTCCGACCTCGTGGCCGGCGAGCGGCCGGTTACCCTCTACATCGTCGCCCGCCCGCTCGACGCCCGGCGCCTGAAGCGCGTGTTCAAGCTGATCCTGACGCAGATGGTGGATTTCCTCACCATCGACCGCAACCTGGCCGACGACGGCCGGGCGCGGCGCTGGCGGCTGCTGGTGGCGCTCGACGAGTTCCTGCAGTTCCACCTGCGCGAGGCGGCGGAGTGGATCAAGTACGTCCGCGAGTACGGCATCCGCCTGCTGCTGCTGGCCCAGAGCCTGTGGGAGGTCGAGGAGGAGTACGGCCGCGGCCTCACCGCCAACTGCCGGCTGGTGGTCTTCCGCCCCAACTCGTCCGACGAGGCCGAGCGGATCAGCCGGATGGTCGGCGAGGCCATCGAGGAGGTGCCGACGCGCTCGACCTCCAAGGGCCTGTTCGACCTTTTCCCCACCGTCAGCCGCGGGGTGCGGGTGGACCGCCGGCCGGTGCTGCCGATGCACGCGGCGCTGGAGATGGACGGCAACGACCTGATCGTCTTCGGCTACGGCAAGCCGATCCGGGCCGTCCGCCTGCACCCCTACGCCGATCCGCTGTGGCGCCCGCTCTACGGCCGCGCCGAGGCGGTCTGGACTCCCAACCCCGACGCCAACCGCTGGTTCGGCACGGGTCACCCCGCCGGCACGGCCGACCGCGCACCCGCTCCGCCGGCGCCGCGCCGTCCCGGCATACCCCCGAGGCTCTGGCCATGACCGACACTCCCGACGACCCGGCCACCCGGCCGATCTCCGCCCGCATCCCGGCGCTGCTCGCCGATCAGCTCGCCCTGGTGCAGACCCGCCAGGGGCTGCGCACGCTCAGCGATGCCCTGATCCATGTGCTCGACAAGGGGCTCGACGCCATCGCCCACGAGCGGGCGAAGACCGAGCGGCTGGAGGCCACCGTCGCCCGCATCGACGACCTGCTGATCACCGTGGTCGCGGTGCTCAACCTCGTGCACGACCTCGACCCGGCGGACGTGGCCGCGACCAAGGCGGCGATCCTGGAACAGCTCGGCCATCCCCGCCGCACGGTGCCCAGCGTGCGCGACGGCTTCCACCCGAAGGAGGCCGACGCATGACCGAGCTGGTGGTGATTGACGAGCCGGCACGGCGCGAGATGCTGCTGCTGGCCCTGCGCCGGCTGATGGACGGGCTGTTCGGCGACCTGCTGTCCCGCGAGGACGTCGCCAACGTCCTGGTGCTGCCGCCCCTGCGCGGGCAGGGGGCCTGCCGGGTGCTGGTCAAGAACGGCCCCTCGCCGGAGTTCGTCCGCGAGGCCGACCCCGATCAGGTGCGCCGCTTCCTCGCCTACGTCGCCGGCTTCCAGCGCAAGGAGCTGCGCCGCGACCGCCCGACCCTCGACGTCACCCTGCCGGAGACCGGCGAGCGCATCCACGCCGACATCGAGCCGGTCACCACCGGCCCGGCCTGCTCGATCCGCAAGCCCTACCGCGGCCGCATCACCCTCGACGACTGGGTGCTGTCCGGCGCCGCGACAACACTCCAGGCGCGGCTGATCCGCCGGCTGATCGCCGGGCGCCGCACCGTGGTGATCGCCGGCGACGTCGACACCGGCAAGACCACGCTGCTGCGCGCCTGCCTGGAGGAACCGGCCTTCCGGGACGGCCTGCCGGCGGTGTTGCAGGACCCCTACGAGTTCGAGCCGCCGTGCCCGCACGCCTACGCCATGGTCGCCGACCCCTGGGCCGACCCGCCGGTCACCCTGGAGACGCTGGTCGCCAACGCGCTGCGCGTGCCGATGACGCATCTGGTGCTGGGCGAGGTGCGCCGGGCCGAGGCGCGGCAGATGGTGGTCGGCTGGACCACCGGGCATCCGGGGCTGTGCACCGTGCACGCCGGCTCGGCCTGGGACGCGCTCGACCGCATCGCCCAGATGGTCGGCCTCGGCGGCGTCGCCATGGACGCCCTGCAGATGCGCTGGATATCCCGGGCGGTGCACGCGGTGGTGCACCTCGCCCGTGACGGCATGGGCAAGCGCTTCGTCAACGAGATCGTCCGGGTCGAGCGCTTCGACCCGGACCGGGGATTCGTCCTCCGCCCGCTGGGGGCGGGGGAGCTTGACGGTGGAGGTGAGCATGCGGAGCAACGGTAACGCGCGCCGGGGATTGGCCCTGGCGCTGGTGCTGGCGTGGACGGCGCTGCCGGCGCACGCCCAGGTGATCGCCAACCTCGGCGCGGAACTGCTGTCCTGGCAGGCGGTGTTCGACACCAACTTCGTGCCGATCGCCGTCACCGCCGGGCTGCTGCTGGCGCTGGTCGCGGCGATGTTCTCCCGCATCGCCGGGGTGGTGGTGTTCGTCTTCACCGTGGCCGGCGCCGCCGCCTACGGGGCGCGCGACGCCATCGTCGCGCTGGCCGGGGTGTGACCATGCAGGCCCCGCCGCTGCCCGAGGGATGGGAGAAGCCGGTGCGCCGCACCTCGGTGCGGCCGACCAAGATGCCGCTCGGCGTGCCCATGGAGCTGCTGGCCATCGCCGTCTGGCTGGCCGCGGAGCTGTGGCTGGCGCTGGGCGCCATCCCCCAGGCGGTGGCGGGGTTCCTGCTCGTCTTCCTGACGGCGCGCTATCTCACCCGCCGCGATCCCTGGTGGCTGGAGATCGTCCGCCAGAACGCCTCGGCCTGGCTGCTGCGGGCGCTGCGCACCCGCGGCCGCTCGCTGTCCCTGTCCTCCTACCGCGCCCCGAGGTGAGGCATGCTCGACCTGACCGCCTTCGACGACGGCTTCGATTCCCTGTCCCGGCACCTGCCATGGGACTGCTTCGTCTGGCCCGGCGTGGTGCTGCTGGAGGAGGACGGCGCGCTGATGGCCGTGGTCGAGTACGGCGGGCGTGACCAGGACGGCCAGGACCCGGCCGAGCGGATGCAGACGGCGCTCGCCGCCGGCAACGTCCTGTTCCCCTTCACCGGCGGCTGGACCTTCCACTTCGAGATGCAGCGGCGCGAGGCCGGCGGCTACCCACGCTCCACCGGGGCGCACCCGGTCTCCGAGTTGATCGACGGCGAGCGCCGGGCGCGGCTCGACCAAGCCGGCCAGCAGCTCCGCACCTGCACCTTCGTGGCGATCACGTACACCCCGTCCCGGCCGACCACCCGCACCGTGGCGTCCTGGTTCACTCGCAACCCGCCGGAGCGCGCCCGGCCGGATGTGATGCGCGACCACGTCGAACCGTTCCGGCAACTGGTGCTCCAGTTCGCCTCCCTGCTCGGCCGCGCGGTGGGGTGGGCCAGGATGCTGGACGACGATGGCGTGCAGACCCTGCTGCACAACTGCGTCTCGCCCCTGTACCAGCGCCACGTCACCGCCCCCGACATCCCCGGCTTCCCGATCAAGGCCAACCTCGTGGACGTCGGCTTCAAGCCCGGCTCCTTCCCGGCCTGGAGCAATGGCGGGGCCGAATGGCCGGTCCGCATGATCGGCATCGGCGGCTACCCCAAGGTCAGCCACCCCGGCCTGCTCAACGTGCTGGACAAACTGCCCTTCGAGTTCCGCTGGTCGGTGCGCTTCGAGGCGATGGACCACGTGCAGGCGCGCGGCGTCTTCGCCGCCCTGTGGCGCAAGCACGACGACACCTCCTACGACTGGCGCTCCGTTCTGCTGCGTGCCGTCGGTGGTTACGCCGCGCTGCGCCATGACCCGGTCGGCGTCATGGAGGCGCTGGAAGCGGAAGCCGCCCGGCTGGAGGCCGAGCAGGCCGGCACAAGTTCGGGCTGGATGACCCCGACCGCCGTGCTGTGGGGCCGCAGCGTCGAGGAGGTGGAGGAACGCCGCGACGAGCTGGTCAAGGCGCTGCGCACGCTGGGCTTCACCGTCATCGAGGAGACCTGGGGGGCGGAGCGCGCGTGGTACGGCACGCTGCCCGGCCATGTGCGGCCGAACCCGCGCAAGGTGCCGCTGACCCAGGTCCAGCTCGCCGACTTCCTCATCCTGTCGTCGGCCTGGGGCGGGCCGGAGCGCAACCCGCACCTCAAATGCGATCCGCTGATGCAGTTGGAGGCCGAGGGTGGCACGCCGCTCATGCTCGATATCCACCAGGGCCAGGACGGGGCGGCGCTGGTGATCGGCCCGCCGCGCACCGGCAAGTCCACCGTGCTCGCCGTCCTGGGCCACCAGTTCCTTGCCCGTGCGGCCGGTGCCCGCGTGGTGTGGATCGACGTGGACGCCACCGAGAGCACCAGCCTTGTCGCCACCTGGGCGGCCGGCGGCGAGTTCCTGTCCATGGGCTCGGGCGACGGGGCGCTGGGCGATCTCGCCTTGCAGCCGCTGGCCGACGTCGACACCCCCAACGGCTTCGCCTGGGGCCATGGCTTCGTCATGGACCTGCTGCGCCTGCAAGGTGTGCTGGCGCCGGGCAACCTGTCGGCCGCCGAGGCCGGCGACGCGGTGGACGTGGCGCTGCACCTGCTGACCGTCTCGCCGCCGTCCGAGCGCACGCTGTCGCACCTCGCCCATCTGGTGCAGGACAACGCCATCCGCGTGGCGCTGGAACCCTACTGCCGCGGCGGCCCCTACGGCGACCTCGTCGATGCGGCGGAGGATCGCTTTCTCGGCTCCGCCTGGACCACGGTGGACATCGGCGCGCTGATCGACCGCGGCCCCGGCGCCGCCCCGGTGATCAAGGCGCTGTTCCGCCGCTTCTACCGGCTGTTCGAGGACGGCCGGCCGACCCTGTTCCTGGTGGACGAGGCGTTCAAGGCGCTGAAGCACCAGCCGGCCGAGCTGGACGAGCTGCGCCGGCGCGGACCGAAGAAGAACGTCGCGCTCGTGCTCGCCACCCACCAGCTCGACGACATCGAGGGCTCGGCCATCGCGGCGATGCTGAAGACCATCCAGGTCCTCGTGCTGCTCGCCGACCCCAACGCCGCCAAGCGCTCCATCCTGCGCGACTGGGGACTGAACGCCACCCAGGCCGGGCAGGTCGCCCGCGCCATGCCGCGCCGCGACGTCTTCTTCAAGACGCCCGAGGGCAGCCGGCTGGGGCAGCTCACCCTTGACCCTGCGGCGCTCGCCGTCTGCGGCTGCGGTGGGGCCGCCCACAAGCGCCGCGCCTTCGAGCTGATGGCCGACGTGGGCCCGCAACGTTTCGCGGCCGAGTGGCTGCGCCGCAACGGCCTGGATGAGGCTGCCGACACCCTGGAGACGACCTATGAAGGAGACTCCCCATGAGAGCCAAAACCCTGCGCGCCGCCACGGCGGCGCTCGCCCTCACGGTTGGCCTGACCGCCGGCCCGCCTCCGGCCCACGCTTTCCTGGGCGGGCTGCTCAACAGCTTCTTCGGCGGTGGTGGCGGAGGCGGCTGCTTTTCCGAGGAGGGCGACGGGCTGTTCGGCACAGCGCTGTCCGTCGTTGCCGGTTATGTCACCGGCGGAGCCGCCGGCGCCGCCATGGGGGCCGCATCCGGCGTGACGGGGAGCGGCGGCTCCCAGGCGCCCGGCTGCCCGATCGTGGAGAGCCGGCCGCGCGTCGTCGAGGAGATGGTGCAGCGCCAGGAGGTCGAGATCATCGCCCAGACCGCGCACATGCTCACCCAGATCGACAACATGATCCGCATGCGCGCCCTGGCCGATCTCGACACCCGCGTCGCGGTGGCCGTCCGGCTCGGCGACGCCCGCCGGGCGGCCGGTCTGGTGGACCGGGTGCTGTGGAGCCTGGACGGGGTCGGCCAGCAGTTCGCCGACCTCTACCCCGACGCCTTGCCGGAGGGGATGAGCGCCGCGGCCCTGGCGGAGCACCAGGCCGAGCAGGCTCGGCTCGCCCGTGACGCCAGCCGGGCGAGCAAGCTGGTCTCGGCCGACGTCATGACCGGGATCGAGGATTACCCGGCGCGCGCCCGGGCGCTGATGGCGGCGCTGAAGGCGTGCGACGGCCAGACCTGCGCCATCGACGCCGGCACCCAGGCGACGCTGCTCAACGCCGAGGTCGCCGGCCAGCTCCTGATGATGCAGGCGGCCCACCACCGGGCGGCGGAAGCCCAGCTCGACTACGAGCAGGCCGCCGTCGAGCGTGCCCGCCAGCACACCCGCATCAACTGGCAGGGCCTCGACACCTACGGCGCACCGGGGAGCTGAGCCATGGGACTCCGGCACATTCTCCTCGCCCTCGGCGCGATGCTGGTCGTCAGCGTCATCGGCGCCGTGGCCCTGGTGCTCTACGTCCGGTCCGACGACGGGGCGTCCGCCCTGGAGCGGCTGGAGCGCAGCAACCCGGCTTGGAAGGGCATCGGTACATACACCGCACCGGAAAGGTGACCGCCATGGACGTCAGCGCCCTCTCGGTCGTCCTGCACCAGCTCACCGCCGCCGTGGTCACCGGCCTCGGCCTGCTCGGGCCCGACGTGCAGGCGGCGCTGCGCCTGCTGATGATGCTGTCCTACACGCTGGCGCTGCTGCTCTGGCTGTTCGAGGGCAAGGCGGCGGTGCACGGCCCCTTCCTGCGCATGCTGCTGAAGTTCGCCGCCATCGGCGCGTTGGTCGAGTGGTTTCCCGCCGGCTCCGCCGCGCTGATGCAGGCCGCCGCCCAGCAGGGACTCAACCTCGGCCCTGGCGGCGGCTTCGCCCTCGACGACCCCGGCTACATCGCCCACCTCGGCATCCAGGCGGTGATCCCGCTGATGCAGCGCGTCAAGGAGATGCTGGGGCCGGTCGATTTCTTCCTGAACTTCGTCGAGATCGTCATCTTCCTGCTGGCCGCCCTGGTGGTGATCGTCAGCTTCTGCATCCTGGCCATCCAGGTGTTCCTCGCCTTCCTGGAATACCGGCTGCTGTCGCTGGCCGCCTACCTCGCCATCCCCTTCGCCGTGCTGGGACCGACCAGCTTCGTGGCCGAGCGCGCCATCGGCTACATCGCCGCCACCGCGCTCAAGCTGCTGGTGCTCGGCTGCGTCATCGCCATGTGCAGCGCCACCCTGCTGGCGCTGACCTTCCAGGGCACCCCGACGCTGGCCCAGGCCTTTGGGGTGGCGGTGCTGGCGGCGGCGATCTTCGTGCTCGCCATCAAGGCGCCGCGCGCCGCCGCCGGCCTGGTGAACGGCGGCCCGGTGATGGACGGCATGACGGCGCTAGCCGCGCTGTGGACCGCCGGGTGGCTCGGCATGCGCACCATGGCCGGGGCGGCGGCGGCCACCACCGGGGCGCCCGGCAGCCTCGCCGTCGGTGCGTCGGCGCTGTGGAGCGGCCTTCGTCATGTGACGACGGGTGCAACCGCGTCCGTCGGCAGCACCGGCGGGACCGGTGGCGGCGCTGGTGGCGGGACCGGCGGTGGTTCCGCCGGCGCCTCGGCCGGGCGCCGTTACCCGGCCGGCCGCTTCGGCGGTTCTCGGGCCTCGGCTCCGCGCGGCAGCGGCTGGGACCAGCCGATGACCGACGCCCAGCGCGGCGAACTC
>CALBDS010000017.1 GCA_937927415.1 uncultured Rhodospirillaceae bacterium | reverse complement strand
CTCGTCAGGCTCATAACCTGAAGGTCGCAGGTTCAAATCCTGCCCCCGCAACCACTTCTAAGCCCTTGAAAACTAACGGTTTTCAAGGGATTTTTCATGTTCGCGAAAGCCCTCCCGCGCCCGTCCGTGGCAGCGTCGTGGAAGCACCAGGGCGGAAACTCCCGGATAGATTCGGCGGTCAGGGTTGCGCCATTGCGATGACTGGCACGTAGATACTGCATACCTTGAAGGGTGAAATTGCCCCTGGAAAGGGCGAGGCCGGTGGGGCGGGGGCTCTCGCCGAACCGTGGCGGCGGGACTGCGTCAGCGATTCGCCAGCCAGTCGCGCAGCTTCGACCAGCGCCGCCCCTTGTCCGAGGTCCGCACCGCGAGCGCCAGCGCCCGCTTCTGCCCGACCAGCACCACCAGCCGCTTGCCCCGCGTGATCCCGGTGTAAGATCAGGTTCCGCCGCAGCATCATGTAGTGCGTCATCGCCACCGGAATCACGACGGGGGGATACTCGGAGCCCTGCGCCTTGTGGATCGTCGTGGCGTAGGCCAGCGTCACCTGATCCAGTTCGCCGAACGGGTAGGGGACGAGGCGGCCGTCGAACTCGATGGCCAGTTCCCCCTCCTCGGCGTCCAGCCCGACGATGGTGCCGATGTCGCCGTTGTAGACCTCCTTCTCGTAGTCGTTCTCGGTCTGCATCACCTTGTCGCCCACCCGGTAGGTCCAGCCGAACTTCTCGATGGACGGCTTCGAAACGTCACCGTTCAGCGCCTCCTGGAGCGCGAGGTTCAGCCCGCGGGCGCCGAGCACGCAGCGCTGCATCGGCGCCAGCACCTGCACGTCGCGCACCGCGTCCAGGCCGAAGCGGCGGAGGATACGCTCGCGCACGATCTCCACCACCTTGCGGGCGCCGTCCTCCGGATCATCGGTGGCGACGAAGTAGAAGTCGCTGCCGCCCTCCGCCGGCACCTCCAGGTCGGGCATGCGCCCGGCGTTCACCCGGTGAGCGTTGATGACGATGCGGCTTTCCGCCGCCTGCCGGAAGATCTCGCTCAGCCGCGCCACCGGAACGGCACCGGAGCCGATGACGTCGGCCAGCACCTGCCCGGCGCCGACCGAGGGCAACTGGTCGACGTCGCCGACCAGCAGCAGCGCCGCCGTGCGGGGCAGGGCGCGCAGCAGCGCCGCCATCAAGGGGACGTCGACCATCGAGGTCTCGTCCACCACCAGCAGGTCACACTCCAGCGGCGCCTCGGCACCGCACCGGAAACCGCCGTTGGCCGGGTTGGTCTCCAGCAGACGGTGGATGGTCTTGGCCTCCAGGCCGGTGGTCTCCGACAGCCGCTTGGCCGCCCGGCCGGTCGGGGCGCACAGCGCCACGCGCACGCCCTTGGCGGTGAGGATCGTCATGATCGAGCGGATAAGCGTGGTCTTGCCGACGCCGGGGCCGCCGGTCCCCACCAGAACCTTGGAGGCCAGCGCCCTGGCCACCGCCTCCTTCTGGCTGGCCGCCAGGGCGATGCCGAGCTTCCCCTCCGCCCAGGGAATCGCCTTGCCGGCGTCGATCACCCCCCAGGAGGGGTCACCGTCGGCCAGGGCTGTCAGCCGGTCGGCGATCTCGCGCTCGGCGTGCCACAGGTGCATCAGGAAGATGCAGCGCCGCTCCTTCACCGTGTCGGCGACGACACTGCTCTCCGCGATCCTTGATATTACGCTTGGCGCGGCGCCTCTTGAATCGCCTTGATGGCGTGTACCGCTGAATGCCCGTGATCGGGATGGGTCGACCAGGCTCGAAGGAGCGGGATATCGCTCGCGTTGCCGAAGCGGCCTAGGTTCGCCAGCGCCTTCTCGATTACGTCATCGACGCGGAAGAACTCGAAATACCCCGTTTGACGTGTGGGACGTTCGAGCGCTGCACGGTAGATGGCAGCAATCTCGTCCGGAAAGTCCTGGCCGAATGATGTGACGATCGGCCCCGATCCCGGAAGGAATTTCGCGCTTTCGGAGAACATGAGGTCGGGGCGGAAGAATTCCCCAACCACCGCCGCTGCTACCCCGGTTTCATGCAGCAATAGCACTGCAAGCGGATCTGCACAGTTATGCCTCCGCTCCTCTCGGGAAAGATCTTCTCGGTTCAGCCAATAGAAAATCGCACCACAGGCCAAGAGCGCATGATCAGCTGAGGAGGTGGCTTCAGCAGAATGATCCGGCAACGGACAGCGCAAGCGCGCCAGTGCCGCATATGCTATTTCGAAGCCATGAATGGCATCACCTGACATGACTTCCTTCTTTGGGGGCAGGGCTGTCCAGCGCGCCAAGATGGGACCGACTGCAGGGTCAGCATACGATGCCACCTCCGCGATCAGAGGAGGTGTGAACATTGAGTTGCCTTCAGCACCCTGCGCGGCCATGAGGAGTAACGACTTTCGGTCGTCGCTCGACAAGTCGTTCCATGCCTCGCAATACGCACCATCATAAGGATGGTCGAATTGTGCGTTCCACAGGCCATCCGCAACATGCCACATTACGGGATTGTTTGGTTCCGCCAATGCCGAGCTGATCTGAGCCTTGACGTTGGCGATATGTTCTGCCTGATCGTCATCCAGCGCGCCGAGCAACTTCAGCGCATCAATCATACCCGTTGAATCGAACCCGCCATTGGTGGGCATCAAGTCTTCGATGACCGCGATCAACGCGCGACGCTCGTCTTCGTTGAGCGCGTGGGCGCTCATGCCCGCCGCATGCATCAGTCCTAGCCGCAAATGATGTGCCGCTCTTTGCCAGAGGCGGTTGAGGATGCTTGGCAATACGGTTCCGAGCGAGTGAGCATCGCGGTCGGAATACTTGCTCAACTCGACCAGTAAACCGACTTGGCCCGGGCTCAGGGTTTCAGAACGCAAGCGCCCAAGCAGGTTCGCGCTCGCCGCTACCTTCGGCCCATTATAGAGGTGACCGCTATGAAGAGGGCTGCTGATCTGGCTGAGAGCGATCTTAGGTTCTCCGCACCATGTGTAACTCACTGCATAGAGGCCGCTGCGCAGGGCTACCTTCTTTTTTCTCGCTTCACCAAGCAATCTGTTATGTTCTTCGTCGAGCCGTTCATCCATTTTGCCGATCAGGCTCAACACGTCATCAAGGCGCCGTCCCGCCACAAGTTCGTGTGGAATCGCCGCAAGCACTGCCCGATCCTGTGCCGTCCAGTTCTGCAAGGTCTCCGGTTTTGCCTGGACGCCCCAATGGAGCTCCTCCGAGAGCTCAAACCGGACCGTTTCAACCTCTTGATCGATCCGAGCCAGCACATCGTCGCAGCGCATATTCGCCCAGAGCTGCGCGTCAGGTCCGCACTGACCGGCAAGGCAGGCTCGAATGACCCGTGCATCCGAAAGATTGGAGAGCACCCTGCGCCGAAAGCCATCGTCGTCGATCGCTCCCAGGACGAATGGCTTCATCTCGAGATGCTGCGGCAGGCGCAATGCGGCGACCACTGCATCGGGATCGTCGCCCGCACGCCGGATGATGGCTTCGGCGGCAAATATGTTTAGGAACATCTCGTGACTGAAGCTCACCCGGTCAACGCGCGTGTCCAGGATGTTCGCGCTCTGAAGCGCTTTTAGCAGGACGCCCGATACGCCCTCGCGATCCAACAACCGGTCAAGCTCCCGAACCGACAGGCTGAAACTTATGCGCTCCGTCATCATCCTGGCGATCCGCGATAAGACTCGGATGCCGTCAGAGGCGGCTGTACCGAGCCGCTCGCGCACATATGCATCGAAAAGGCCGTACTTACTGATTCCGGCCGGCAGGTGCTGCCCGAGCTGCCCGATCATACGGGCTTCGAGGCCGCTCCCCACACTGCCGAGCAGTTCCGAGAACGCATCGACGGACGCGCGACCGGCGGCCTGCTGAGCAATTGCCCGCTTCGTTCTCATGTCCGGCACCTGCACGGCGTAGGTGCGCGCGGGCAAAAGGTCATTGCGTTCAAGCGCTATCCTGCTCGATATCACTGCGGTCGCGTCATAACGCCATACCGCCGCTGCGATGCTTCGTGTGAGGCGCTGCCGCTCTGATGGCGTACACTCGTTGTACCCATCTATCACGAGTACGAGAGCCCGACCCAACAGCCGCATAGCGGATATCACCGCCGCCGCCGATCGCGCGTTGAGCAGCGCCACCTCGCGATTGACCACATCGCGCAAGTTTCCCTCGAAGTCCTTTGCCGGGATGACGATCGGCACGTCCCCGTGGCCTAATGCAGCGAGGGCGATTGTATAGGATAGAAGACTCTTTCCGCAGCCTGACTCCCCCGTCAGCAAGGCATTGCCGTTCCGCGCCGCTTGTTCCCGCACAGTATCCGAGGAAAGCGTTTCGCCATCACATACGCACGACAGCTGGATCATCGCCGAAGCGGGCGGTCCATAAGTGCGCGCAAACGCCTCGGCGTAAGCCGTGAGCAGCCGCTTGGCATCAAGCAACTTAGGGCTCAAGGCTGCATCGATTGAAGGGACAGCAATAAAGCGATGATGAGTCGCAAAGGTACGCCACCGGTCTATGGACCAGCCGCGGCGTTTCACGGAAGCAATTCGATCCGGTAAATCATCAAGACCGCCCACAGAAACCTTGAAGTCGCCCGTCGGGATTTCTGAGGCTGCCGGAATAGCCGGGACAAATATCAGAGCGGCATCGGGATATGGAGTATCTATTCCGGCAAACGCCACCATTGCATCCCGAAGCGCCAGCTTTTCATCCAGGGCCTGGGCATAGGCGTTGGGAATATCTTTCCACCGGCCAGACGTGAGACGGACCTGCCAGTCGCCGTTCTCGCTCCCGCGCACGGCCGACGAGAGTGCCTTCGATTCGACGACCAAGACGCCTTGGTTGAGACCGATCACGAGATCAATCTGCCGACCGCCGAGATTCACATTGGCCAGGACAACCGCCGGGATGTCTTGTGCTGAAAGGAACTCAACGGCGCGTGCCAGGGTAGCTCGTTCGGATGCGTGCTCTATGGGCGCACCAATGAATATATTGATGGAGGCCAATCTGGGCTCCGGAATGCCATGGGGGCTTAAGGTTTGGTCCGATTATGCACCAAGGGCCGGTGTGGCACCCACCAGAGATTTTAGGTTGCTCGTCCGTCCATTCCACGTCGCCGATGAGTGGAAATTATGGTGCGCTCGGGGCATGGTCTTGTCGTCTACTGTGATCGGCTGTTCGCCATGGGGGGCGAGGGCGGCATCCTGGCCGGCGGCGTGCCGCGTCAGGCCAAGGTGTTCGGGCAGATGGAGAGCTACGACCCGGCGACCGACACCTGGCAGCACCACGCGCCGATGCCGACCCCGCGCCATGCAGTGGCGGCCACCGCCATCGGCGACTGGATCTTCGTGGCCGGCGGCGGCGCGGTGCTTGGTGGCGCGGTGCAGTCCGCCGTGCATGAGACCTTCACGCTCGCCTGACCGGCCACAACAGAACGGCTTACGCGAGTTGGCGTGGCGCTGGAGGCGACTGGAGTTGTATTCCCGGAGGCCATGGTGCAGTCTGCCGGACACGGTGAACATCCCGAACACGCGGTGATGTCCTGCATCGGCAAGCGTCCGCGCCGTATGCTGTTCACCGACAGTCATAGGGTCACCTTGGGTTCCGTTCCATGCCGTCCACGCCCGATCCGGTTGCTCTGCTGAATGCTTGGTTGGCGCTGGAGGCGTTGCAGCCACAGACATTCCCGGAGCAGGACGACCTGATCAGCGACGAGCCGCCGCGCCGGAAGCGTGGGGAGCCCCGTAAGACGCCGCCCCGCCTGCTGCTGCCGTTCGACGTCAGCTCCGGCCAGATGCCCTGGGACAGCCCGGCGGGTGACCGGGTGGGGTTGAAGCTCTCCGACGAGGAGACCATCCGCTGGTATCTGCCGGTGGCCTTCGCCAAGGTGAAGCCGGCGGTCGAGTTGCTGGTCAGGAACGTCGAGCCGGATGGTCCGGAGCGGGAGCAGGCGTCGGGGGTCGCCGTGCTGGCGTTGGCTTCCTTCGACGAACGGGGCTTCCCGTCGTCCAAGGTGCTGCTGTCCAGTTTCGGCTGGGCCTGCGGAGAGGTTCTGGCCGGCCGGATATCCGGCTTGCACCGCTATCTGGACGTCCAGGACGACCTGTGCCGGGAGATCGGTGACGCGCTGATCGAACGCGCCGAGGACGGCTGCCAGATTCCGACGACCAGGCGCGGGTTCGTCCTCGGTATGACCGCGCTGGAGCGGTGCCTGAACCTGCCGAAGGAGGTGCTCGAGCGGCCGCGGGTCGCCATCCGCGTCATCGGGGACGGCGAGAAGGAGCCGGTCGACATCATCAACAGCTTCTTCCTCCGCGACCTGCACCGCATCCGCATCGTCACGCAGGCCGGTGGAGGCGGGCCGATGCTGAAAACCTACCTCGGGAACCGGCCGCCGCCGCACCGCCGCGACGTGCTGGCCGACAAGGCGCTGCTGGAGGATCTGCTGGCGCCGCGCTGGCTGTCCTTGGCCCGCTGGCCGGCTCCCAAGCCCGCCAAGCTGGTGACGTTACAGCAGGCAGCGGTGAACGCCGCCACGCGCGATCTGGCGGATGGCGGGATGCTCTCCATCAACGGGCCGCCCGGCACGGGCAAGACGACGCTGCTGCGCGACGTCGTCGCCGCCGTGATCCTCGACCGCGCCGACGCGCTGCTCGGGTTCGAAGACCCGGCATCCGCCTTTTCGCCTGCGGACCTCGTCGCCGAAGGTGGCCGCCGGCAGACACTCTACAGGCTGGACGCCCGGTTGCGGGGGCGCGGCATCGTGGTCGCCTCCTCGAACAACGCCGCCGTGCGGAACGTCAGCGCTGAATTGCCTCTCGTCGGAACGGTGGCGCCGGATTTCTCCGCCCGTCATTTCCCCGGCACCGCGGATGCCGTTCACGGCAAGGCGGAGAGTTGCTGGGGGCTCATCGCCGCGGTGCTCGGCAACATGGCTAACCGCACGGAATTCGTCGAGGACGCTTGGTGGCATCCGGATTGGGGGTTGGAAAAGTACCTCGCCGCGGTGACCGGGCGGGTGAAGCGCGACCGTGCGGGCGATCCGCCCCCGACGATCGTCGAGATCGAAGCGCCGCCGCGGAACAGGGCGGCGGCCATGGAACGCTGGCGTCAGGCTTCCCTTGACTACCGGGAGAAGCGGGCGTCGGCCGCCGGCATGCAGGCGTTGCGCGAGCAGATCCGCACGGCGCTGTGGACGGCGGCCTCGGTCCAGCAGGCCATGGACGATGCCCATGCGGCGCACCGTGCCGCGGCCGAGGACGCGGACAAGGCACGGGAAACCCGCCGCGCGGCGGAACTGGCGCTGGCGCGGCTCGACACCGCCGTCGCCGATGCGCGCCGTCTGCTCGACGGCAACACCGCCCTTCAGCCGGTTCCTGTTTTTCGCTGGCTGGGCCTGGACGCCCGCTGGCGGCAACGGCAGGAGGAGGCAATGGACCTCCTGCGGCGCATGCTGGCCGACCAGGAGGCGGCCCGAACCGAGCTGTCTGCCGCTGGGATCCGGATGGAGACGGCGGACGCACGGGCAAGAACGGCCGAGGCCGTACTGACGGCCAGCCGGGAACGATGGGCGCAGTTGCATGACTTGGAGGCCCGGTGTCCGGAGGTCTGCGCCGGCACCCATCTCGGGCCGTCGTTCTGGAGCGGTTCCCACAAAGCCATTCACACCGCCAGCGCCTGGGCGGACCCTGATTTCACCGCGGCGCGGGATGAGATGTTCGCCGCCGCGATGCGGCTGCACCGCGCGTTCATCGATGCCGCCGCCGGGCCGATGAAGTCGAACCTCGGTCTGATGATGGATCACCTCAAGGGCAAGCGCACGCCGTCCGGCGCCGATGCCCATCTTGGCGATCTGTGGGACAGCTTCTTCCTGATGGTCCCGCTCGTGTCGACGACCTTCGCCTCGTTCGACCGGCTGATGGACGGGGTGGGTGAGGGAGCCATCGGCTGGCTCATCGTCGACGAAGCCGGTCAGGCGACGCCGCAGGCGGCGGTTGGCGCCGTGTGGCGGTCGCAACGCGCGCTCATCATCGGTGATCCGCTGCAGATCGAACCGGTGTCGAAGGTTCCCACGGGCCTCGTCCGGGCGATCTGCGCCAGCTACGGAGCGCACCCCGACCTGTGGGCGGCGCCACGGGCATCGGCGCAGACCCTCGCCGACGCCGTCAGTCCGCTGATGGCCCGCATGGGCGTGGGCGCCGACGTCCGGGAGATCGGCCTTCCGCTTCTCGTGCACCGCCGCTGCCAGGACCCGATGTTCTCGATCTCGAACGAGATCGCCTATGGCGGATTGATGGTGCATGCGGCAGGGGATCCGGCATCCCCCATCGCCGACGCCCTGTCGCCGTGGATTGCCGGCAGCGCCTGGATCGACGTCCGGTCCAACGCCGAGAAATGGAGCAAGGCGGAAGGCGAGGCGGTCGTCGATCTCCTGCGGAAGCTGAGCGTCCGGGGCATCCGGAAGCCCAGCCTGTACATCATCTCCCCCTTCCGGGCCGTGGCGGACAAGCTCAGGAGCTTCGTGGTTAAGAGCGGCGTCCTCGACGAGCTGGGCATCGAGGGAAAGAAGCCGAAGGAGGATTGGGGGAGGGCGCACATCGGGACGGTCCACACCTTCCAGGGCAAGGAGGCGGAGGCCGTGCTGCTGGTCCTGGGGGCCTCGGCGGAGACCAGCCGCGGATCGCGGAACTGGGCGGGCGGGACGCCGAACATCCTGAATGTCGCCGCCACGCGGGCGAAAAAGGTGATGTACGTCGTCGGCTCTCACGCCGCCTGGGCCAGCACCGGGGTGTTCGCCGTCGCGGCCGCAGCACTTCCCGTCGTGTCTTGGCCGTTCGATCCGCGTGAACCTCCCGGTGAAGGCGATGAGCTGTCCATTGAATTGGAAGACGTTTCCGGCGAGGAGGAAGGCGCCTTGTCATTGGCGGAATGATGTGCTCGCCTGCGGCCAACGTAGAGGTGTGCCGATGATGGGAATGCGGCATGGTGGCCGCACCTTCTGTCGGGAGGTGGACATCACCCTTGCAGGGATTGGATCAGCATTCCCCAGAACAACTCCGCGGCACCTTCGGCGGTGAGCTTTGCATCGTGGTTGGCTCCCACGTACGAAGCCATTTCCGTCGGCCTGAGGTGGAGGCTCTGGCTGTCTGCGTCCACCGAGACGCTTTCGTTCTAGGAGTTGTCGCTGCCGGTGTCGTTGTAGGCGAAGAGAATGTCGCCGCCAAACTTTCCGCCGATGCTGCCCAGCCAGGTCCGGAAGGCGGACATGCGCTTACCGCTTCGAAAGATGGCCGCCGAGACATGGTTGGCGTCGATGCGGCGGAACGACGTTTGTGAATCGGTGTGGGGTCCTGACGCCGATCGGCACAGAAACGCGTTGATAATAATGGAAACTGTGGGGTGCCAGCTGCGCGCTGTTTCACAAGCTATTTCCGTTTCGCGACCATCGCCACCTGCCAGAACGCTGCCGTTGCGCGATAATAGCGTGCAAGGTCATCGTCTGAGATACGCATGGTATGCACTCGCAGCCCGGATCCAAAATACCGGTCTTTAAGACCGCAATCGACATGGCTCCAGAACTCAGGTCTGGTCTCGGAAAGCTTAATCGCCGAATTCCCATCGCCATGACGGGCAACATTCACCACGTTCCAAAGCTCTTGCAGGTCTGCCCCTTCAGGGAGCGCATTCAGGTCAAGAGATTTGATTTCACGCAGTAGAATAGTCAATTTCTCAAAATTGGACTTCTCAATAACATACCTTTGTTGTTTTGCTGTGGCTGCAAGCCAGAAGCGCAGTTGGCGCTCAAACGTCGCTCCCATGATGAGCGCAAATGATAGGCGAGCTTCATAGCAGAGCGCATTGTGTGAATTGTCCGTGGCGATCTGAGTAATGAACTTACGGGGGCCACCGACTTCTTCTCGTGGCATTGGTTTCAGCTCTGCAAGCGCTGGGGCGACCACCCGATCAAAAAAACACTTCCCCTCATGAAGGAAAATCAATGCCTGACTATCCCGCCTTGATCTCATTCGTACTCCATGTCCCGGTACCCGCCTCCGCCGTGAGCGGGGCGTCGTGCAGGCTCCGGTTTCGGCCCGACGTCCGCCGCTCATATCTGTGCCGTTACCCCCAGGACCGCTTCGCTGGCGAGAACCGCATCGCACCTTTAAGGGCGATGAACATTTCATCGGCCAACGACAGCGCCGCGTCGATCGTCAGATGATCGATCTGTCCGACGAATGCCGATCCCTCAAACATCGCCTTATTGGGAGCGGCCAAGCGCTGGAAGGTCTTGTACATCCCGTCCAGCAGCGCATTACTGGCTTCTGTTGCAACGACATCGTCGTGACGAGTGTCGGTCGAGATGCAATCCCAATCGATCCGCGCGTATTTTCGGCGGGGTGTGACGTAGACATATGGAATGTCTCGCCGCTGGCATTCGCGAAACCACAAATCCATGGCGGGGATATCGCCGTCGCGGAATATGCGCCACAACCCCTTGGGAAGCTTCGGCGATCGGACGATGGCCGGCAGGACGCCGCCATCGACCATATACCCAAGCCCTGCGAGTCGGGCGAGGAACCGGCTGTCATCGACCCGTGCGACCTCTGGCCAGCGCGGATCGCATTCCCGTATCGCGGCAACCAGGGCCATGTGGGTATGGTACCCGCATCCTGCGGCAAGCGCCTCCGACAGGTGGGAAGACCTCACCCCTTCACAGCGCTGCCGTAGGGACTGCTTCACGAACTCAAGATTCAGCTGGGTAAGAGCAAGAGCCGCCATCCGATCATTCCTTCATTCGGTCGATGTCCGCCGATTACGCATCGACCTTGGGGAAGGTCATGACGAGGGGGAAGCACATGCAGTTCTCTTTAACCCGGCGGCAGGTCAGGCGAGACGGCCACGATCACGATAGCTGCCAGCAACTATGTATGCAATGGCCATTTGCTCAACTTTCCTAAGGCGCGTTTGTGGCGCGTAGCTGCATTGTCCGGATGTCGTTCCAATGGCGTCTGGAAACATTCGCTCAATTGTGTGCTGATCACTCGACAGTGAACCACGCCGGGTTTGCCAAAGGCCCGACTTTTATGGACTGATCTGGAAAGGAAGGCGAGGCGCATGCAGTCTTCCCGTGGCAGACCATGCTGCGAGCCTGGGGATCTCGGTTTCGATCAACCGCAAGAATCGTTGGTTGCGCGCCCCGCAACCAGATCCAAATCCCTAAAAAACATTTTTATGGACTGTCCATATCCGGAATCGCTTACCGGGGTAGGGCGCGCAGCAGCGCCGCTATCAGCGGCACGTCGACCATTGAGGTCTCGTCCACCACCAGCAGGTCGCACTCCAGCGGGGCCTCGGCGCCGCGCCGGAAACCGCCGTTGGCCGGGTCGGTCTCGAGCAGCCGGTGGACGGTCCTGGTCTCCAGGCCGGTGGTCTCCGATAGCCGCTTGGCCGCCGGTCCGGTCGGGGCGCACAGCGCCACGCGCACGCCCTTGGCGGTGAGGATCGTCATGATCGAGCGGATAAGCGTGGTCTTACCGACGCCGGGGCCGCCGGTCCCCACCAGAACCTTGGAGGCCAGCGCCCTGGTCACCGCCTCCTTCTGGCTGGCCGCCAGGACGATGCCGAGCTTCCCCTCCGCCCAGGGGATGGCCTTGCCGGCGTCTATCGCCCCCCAAGGAGGGTTCGCCGTCGGCCAGGGCTGTCAGCCGGTCGGCGATCTCGCGCTCGGCGTGCCACAGGTGCATCAGGAAGATGCAGCGCCGCTCCTTCACCGTGTCGGCGACCACGCTGCCCTCCGCGATCTCCAGCCGCACGGCCTCGGCCAGCGTCGGCTGCGGGATGTCCAGCAGATCTCCGGCCAGCGTCAGCAGCTCGTCCCCGGACAGGCCGCAGTGGCCGTTGGAGACCGCCTCCAGCAGGGCATAGGAGACGCCGGCCCGCGCCCGGATCATCGAGTCCTTGGGGATGCCCAGGCGCTCGGCGATGGCGTCGGCGGTGCGGAAGCTGATGCCGCGGATGTCGCGGGCCAGCCGGTAGGGATTCTCGGTCACCAGCGGGATGGCGTCGGCGCCGTAGGTCTTGAAGATGCGCACGGCGCGCGACGTGCCGACACCGTGGCTCTGCAGGAAGACCATGATCTCCCACACGATCTTCTGCTCGGCCCAGGCGCGGGTGAACCGCGCCCCTGGGACGCAGGAGATGGGCGTCATCACTGAACGCCAGGATGCCCTTGACCGGTTCCTTGACGACCTTGCGGCGTTCGCTGCGCTCTGCCAGTTCATGCTCACACAACGCGGTCAGGAAGCGCGCCGCTTCCCATCTCCCATGGTCGACCCGGTCGGCGAAGCCCGGCCAGAGCCGGCTGATCGTCGGTAGGCGCAGGGAGGACATCGTAGATGTGCACCTTCGCCCCTGTCGCGCCAGCAGCGAGAACTGCACGAGGTTTCAATCCACGCTTCCACACGGGAGGAGACGTGTTTCGCGGTCGAGAGAGACCCATTTCGCGAGGATATCGAGCGCGGCTCCCCATAAAATCCGGCCTGATCCACTTGATCATTCGCATCAGATTAGAGCGTCGCCACCTACGTCGGTCCGACTTGCCCTGATCTTCTCGTCCAGTTTTTCCGGACGCAGCACATAAGTTAGGATTTCGAGGGAGCGCGGGCCGAATAGGTATTTTTGGGTGACGGGTTCTAGGGAGGACATTTGATCCACGATTACCGTCTGACCATTCAGATATGACACCAAGTCAGCTGTCTGGAACGTCGGTCCCTTCCAGAAGCTGATCTGCTCGTCTCCGATGCCGATGTAGCCGCGGAGAACAACATTGATGAACTCATGGGCGTGCCGCACTGGATGGCCGCTCATCTTGGCACCGTGGAAAACGCGGTTGGCGATGACGATGCCGGTATGGATCGCGGTGGTGGGTTGCACGTTCCAGCCAAGCTTTTTGAACAGGGCTTTCTGGTTGGCGATCGCCTGGAATGTCGTATTGCGGAGCGTCAGTTGGTGGCCCGCCTTCTCAATATGCTCGAAACTGTTCCGCATTTCGTGAGCGTTACAGGGGAGGTAGGCGTTCTTGCATTCGAACAGGAACAAGGTGTCATCCCGCCAAGCGACGATATCGGTCTCCACCTCTTTGCCGCTGATTCTGATTTTGGCCTCAACTTCGACCTTGAACCCCGCCTCCGCGAGAGCGTCGGCCACCGCTTTCTGCATCGGGTCGATGGTTCCCGCGACCAGATCGGTCCGCAGCTTGTTGGCGGTGACGATGTTACGGACTAGATTCGAAGCGGCCACGAGGTGCGGTGCAATGACGACATGATCGTCTATAACGATGATGGGTGTGTATTGCAGATCCACGAAGGTGCGGTTTTCGCCCAAGGTCAGATAGTCGACCAACTCCTTGGTCTTCTCATGATCGTGGAAGATCAAGTTGAGCTGGTTGACGATTTCATCGCGCGGCATGATGAGCACCGTCGAACGATAGGTCAGCAATAATCTATCGGAATCGGTAAAACCCTCAAGTCTCTTCTGATAGATGCAGCTAAGAAAGCGAAAATACCGCTGCATTTTGAAAATATCCTCGGAGGAGATCCGGTCGGATATTTTATAGGTTGGCGTCGTTTCCTTATTGTCAAAATTGTCGACGTCCAGCACTAGGAGGTTTTCGATCTCATCTCGGAAGCGCTGGTGGGTGGAGAACAGGCCGAAGATTTGGGGAGCGGTCGGAAGGCGGAGTGTCAATCTCTTGATCGGCTTGTCGACAATTGTGACAACCTGTTCGAGTGTCCCCGTGCGACACCCTTGATTGACAAATTCTTTGATGGAAACCGGTGCATCAAGCTCCTCCAGCATTTTCAAGCGCTTGAGGAGCTGGAACTGGGACTGGATGTAGCCGAGGCGTACCGATTTCTCGATGTCCGGGTCAATGGATGACACAGTGACAGAAGTTCCGCTCAAGACGGCTTGGTACGGAAGATTGTCGATGGTGGCCTCGGCCTCCCGAAATTTGTTGATCTTGGCTGCCACGACCAGCAGCTGATAATAGGGGAGATCGGTCGTCTTGATTAATTTTTCGTCGACAATATTGCAGGTCTCCGCTGTAAGCTTGAACATCTCCCGATACATTGACAACACCAGGGATGCCGCCTCGCTAAAATCCTCGGCCGAGTAGTGCTGCGGCTCCTCCGAGCCTATTTCGGGGTGATGAACCCAGCCGAAATAGAAGACGTTGTTCACCAGAACGAGGATCGTCTTGATCACCTCGTCCTTGCGGAGCCGCAGGAAATCAGCAAGGTCATCATGCAACTTGCGAACATTTGGCGCCAGCCGGGTCAGTGCCTGAACCGACTCGAGATAGGCGAAGCGATCCGGATGAAGGGTCAGCAGGGGCCGAATCTGAAGGATCGCCGTGGCGATGTGGCCGACGAGGGAGCCTTGGTACGCATAGCGCGAAGCGCGGAACAGCCCGATGCGGCGAATCTCCGCGATGGTGAACTCTGCGTCGGCGATAACGAGAGCCAGCGCGGTGGCCATGGCCTCGCGCCGCTGGTTCTTCACGAGATAGTTGCCGAGATCCTTGAGGTGCCGCTTCAGCTCTCTGTCGAATTCCTTCTGAGAGCCTTGAGGGCGTACCGGCCGCTTGTCCGCCGTCAACGCCTGCGCAGCGGCCACAATCGCCGCCTTGGTCTTCTTTGCGAGTAACCACCCGATAAGTTTGTCAATGGTCATTGCGCTCCCTTATGAACCACCCACGAAGCTAACGCGCGAGAAACATTCTCGCTACTATAACGAGATTATCATCGAAATCTGGACGCAGGAGAGAGATTTGATTCTGCGCTGCATGTATGCTCTCGGCTGACGGAATCTTCATTACCAATGCCGTATAAGGGTGCTTCACGGTCGGTCTGCATGTTTAAGGAGCGGTTCGGTCGGCTGCGGGCGCGGAAGGTCATCCCGTACCTGTTGCTGACGGTAAGGTACTGACAATCAATGACGCTTTCGGCGAAGGGTTACAAAATGCATGAAGTCGGGTTTGTGTACGTGCTGACGAACCCCTACTACGTGTCCGGCTTGGTGAAGATTGGCCAGACCGGGTTACTGGCCGAGGACCGCGCCAAGAAGCTGTTCACGACAGGCGTTCCTGCACCCTTTACGGTGGAATATCGGACGGCGACATCCCGACCAGTCGACGTCGAAGAAAGAGCGCATACGATCCTTGCAACCCAACGAGTGAACTCCAGCCGAGAGTTTTTCTTCGTCACTGTCGATGAAGCGGTCGAGACAATCCGCTTGTCTGCAGTTGAGGCGGGTGGGATCGCGAGCTGGAAATCGCCGTCCCCACACTACCTGCGAGCCGGAGGCCGCCTTGCGCTCAGCCTAGAAGCAGGCCAAACGTTCTTTCACCTGACTTACCCCGATCCGATGAGTCTGCTGGCCGGAAAAATGGACGTTGCTAACGTCTATCAGGCCCATTCCAACGGTGACCTGCTTGAGATTCTGGTGACCGACTCCCCTGAGAGCGTTTCAAGCTATTCGGAAGGTCATTACTGGGGTGTGTCTGATCCAGTGCCCTTTCTTGATCGAGATGGCAAGGCAGTGAATGGTATTGTCAACGGTAAGGAAATATTGACGCCCGGAGAAAGACTTGTATGGCTGCCTGAGCCTGACCAAGCTGCAAGCCAATTCGCTGTGATATTTGAAGCGGTTGATTATTGCCAGCTCGTGAGCAGGACCTGGAGTCCGCAGTTTATCGACAATATTTTCTCGCTTAACTTTGATATCCTCACGGTTGATCAGGCGCCCCCTGAGTCGGTAGTCGCGGTGCAAGCGGCGCTCAAACTGCCGGTTCCACGGCATTGGGCACCACATTCAAATCGAAGTGATGAATGGGTGAAATTAGGGTCTACGCGTAGGCCGCCGAACTACTGGTTACCGCAGTTGAAGATCCGAAAAAGGAGCGGGCAAGCTCGCGGATGACATCACGCCCTATCGTCGGCGCGCATCTGGGGAGGGACGGCGGACGAGTACATGGCCTTGCACCAGTGGATGGCTCAAAAGCCATAACCGCTGATTTCCGGCACCGGGCCTTGCGCCATCACGCGGAGGGCATTTTCCTGCTGGAGACGCTGACGGCGTCACGCTGACGCTGTCTACCGGCCGCGTCGTGCCAGTGCGGCTGATCGGGGAGCAACACGTCCGCGAGGATCTCGGCTTCATCCCCGGCTTCGCCGACTGGGTGCGCTGCATCCGGCCGGAGCCCTGGATGGGCCGGGCCCAGCCCCTGCACCCCAGCGTCGATCCCGGCGACGGTGGCTGACGGCCCGTCCCCTTTCCATCTCGAACGGCCCGGCGTCAGCGCCGGGCCATTTTTTTGGCCGTCCTGTCGGCAAGCAGGGGCAGGCGCACCAAGAGGGAGAGGGCCGAGGCGGTGTTCGCGACGGGCTTGAGGGCTGGAGGACAGGCTTCCGGTCGGCCCGTCGTGGAGACCCGCCATGCCCGACACCACGGCAACCGCCCGCGCCGGTTCCGACCGGACCAGCCTCTACGCCGAGATCACCGCCCGCATCATCGCCGAGCTGGAGGCCGGCCGGCTGCCCTGGGTGCAGCCCTGGGGAACCCCGGCCGCCGCCCCGCTCGGCCTTCCGCGCAACGCCGCCACCGGCCGCGCCTACACGGGCGTGAACGTGCTCATCCTGTGGGGCGCCGTCGTCGCCCGCGGCTTCTCCGGCCAGGGCTGGCTCACGTTCCGTCAGGCCCTGGCTCTGGGCGGCCACGTCCGCAAGGGCGAGCGCGGCACCACCGTCGTCTACGCCGACCGCTTCATCCCCGACGACGAGCGCCGGCGCGCGCGGGACACCGGGGACGAGCCCCAGGCGGTCCCCTTCCTGAAGCGCTTCACCGTCTTCAACTGCGACCAATGCGAGGACCTGCCCGACGGCATCGCCGTGGCGCCGCCGCCGATCCCGGAGGGGCTGATCCTGCCGCGGGCCGAGGCGCTGATCCACGCCAGCGGCATCGAGTTCCGCATCGGCGGCACCCGGGCCTTCTACAGCCCCCAGCACGACTACGTGCAGGTGCCGCCTCCGCAGGCCTTCTTCGAGCCCGTGAACTGGCACAGAACGGCTCTCCATGAGGGATCTCACGCGACTGGAAACACTTCAAGGTTGAACCGCGACCTGTCCGGGTCCTTCGGCTCCCGCAAGTACGCCTTCGAGGAGCTGATTGCCGAAATTTCAGCGGCCTATCTCTGCGCGGCGCTCGGCATCGTCCCCACCGTCCGCCACGCCGATTACGTTGGTGCGTGGTTGGACGTGCTGCGTGGGGACGATCACGCCATCGTCCGCGCCGCCAGTCAGGCCAGCAAGGCGGCCGACTACCTCCTCGGCTTCCTGCCCGAAACCGCCCCCGCGGCCGGTGACGAGCGGGAGTCCGTGTGATGGGCGCGCTCTCCTTACGGTGCCCGCCGCCCGAGCCGGCGGCGGCATCGATCCGGCTGCGCGTCCTCAGCCTCGGCGCCGGCGTCCAGTCCACCACCCTGGCCCTGATGGCGGCGCACAGCATCATCGGCCCGATGTCCGACTGCGCCGTCTTCGCCGACACCGGCTGGGAGCTGCAGGCGGTCTACCGCCACCTCGCCTGGCTGATGGCGCCGGGCGTGCTGCCCTTTCCGGTCCACGTCGTCTCGGCCGGCAACCTCCGGGCCGACCTCCTGGCCGGAGCGCGGGGGCAACGCCGGGCGTCCATCCCCGCCTACACCCGCACCGTCACCCCGCCCGGGACCGTGGTCCCGCTCATCGGCGAGGACGGCCAGGGCGGGACGGTCGTCGTCGGCACGCGCGTCCTGCCGGCCGGCCGCGTCACCATCGGCATGATCCGCAGGCAGTGCACCAGCACCTATAAGGTGGTGCCGATCCGGCGGAAGGTGCGCGACCTGGCCGGGATCGCCGGCCGGCGCTCGCCCAAGACCCCGGTGGTGGAGGCGTGGCTGGGGATTTCGCTCGAGGAGGCGGCGCGCATGAAGCCGTCGGCCGAGGGCTGGCAGGTCAACCGCTGGCCGCTGGTCGAGCGGCGGATGACGCGGCGCGACTGCCTGCTCTGGCTGGCCCGGCACGGCTATCCGGAGCCGCCCCGCAGCGCCTGCGTCGGCTGCCCCTTCCACTCCAACGCCCAGTGGCGGCGGCTGCGCGACGGCGATCCCGACGCCTGGGCCGACGCGGTCGCGGTGGACCGGGCCATCCGCACCGGTTTTCGCGGCATCCGCGGCGAGGTGTATCTCCACCGCTCCGCTGTGCCGCTCGACAAGGCGGACCTGATGACCGACGCCGACCGCGGCCAACTCGATCTCTGGCCCAACGAATGCGAGGGCCTGTGCGGTGTGTAGCTCCTGGTTCCGGAGGGAACGAGGACCGCCCGAAGCCGGCCCTGCCTCCCTTCCCGACGCAGCCCTTGCCGGAGGATGTGTGATGACCCCTGTGAAACAGCTTGCCGTGCCCCGTTTCGTGGTCGAGGTCGTGTTCTCGAACGCCGGTGCGGTGTACGGGATTGAGACCTACCCGGTCGACGCGGCCGGCCGCGCCGATGCGCGCGGGATCGCCCTGCGGCGATCAGAAGACAGCCCCTACGACGACGCCCGCATCCCCGATCGTCGGCGCACGGCGCGGGTGAGGCGGTCCGTCATGACGGCGCGGTGACGGACCGGGCGTTCAGGCGGGCGGCCGCTCGGACGCCTCCGGAGAGCGGCGCCACGAGGCGATGGTCCGCACCACCCGCAGGGCCTCGGCGTTGTCGTCGATGCACACGTGGCGCCGCAGTTCCGCCACCGCCGGCCATTCGCCCCGCTCGTCGAAAGCCCGGCGCACCGCCGCGGCCATCACCTCGTCCACCACAAACACAAAACCCTCTCCGAACGCGCGGCTGCCTTGGACGGGATGATGCGCGTGGCGGTGCCCTCCCGGCAAGCGGCCGTTCGGGCAGGAAAGAGAGCGCCGGCCGCTTGCGGAACCGTGCCGCAGGGAAGAGGGAAAGGAGGGCGGACATCGGGGTGACGGATGAGGAGGTTGGGAGAGAGGCTCCCGGCCGTCCGTCGCGGAGAACCCGACATGGCCACGCCCAAGATCGTCCTCAACACCTCGCGCGACATCCCCTTCAACAAGCTGGTGCTGTCCCAGGCCAACGTCCGCAAGGTCAAGGCCGGCGTCTCCATCGAGGAGCTCGCCGAGGACATCGCCCGGCGCACCCTGCTGCACAGCCTCGCCGTCCGCCCGGTGCTCGACGCCGAGGGCGCCGAGACCGGCGTCTTCGAGGTGCCGGTCGGTGGCCGCCGCTTCCGGGCGCTGGAACTGCTGGTCAAGCAGAAGCGCATGAGCAAGACCCAGCCGGTGCCCTGCGTCGTCCGCGACGCTGGTTTGGCCGAGGAGGACTCGCTGGCCGAGAATGTGCAGCGCGCCCCGCTGCACCCGCTCGACCAGTTCCGCGCCTTCCAGACCCTGCGCGAGGCCGGGCTCGGCGAGGAGGAGATCGCCGCCCGCTTCTTCGTCGCCCCCGGCGTGGTGAAGCAGCGCCTCAAGCTGGCCGCCGCAGCGCCGGCGCTGCTCGACGCCTACGCCGAGGACCGCATGACGCTGGACCAGCTGATGGCCTTCACCGTCAGCGGCGACCACGCCCGCCAGGAGCAGGTGTGGGAGGCGCTGTCGCGCGCCTACAGCCGCGAGCCCTACCAGATCCGCCGGCTCCTCACCGAAGGCGCGGTGCGGGCGTCGGACAAGCGGGCGCTGTTCGTCGGCGTGGAGGCCTACGAGGCGGCCGGCGGGGCGGTGATGCGCGACCTGTTCCAGCACGACGACGGCGGCTGGCTGCAGGACCCGGCGCTGCTCGACCGGCTGGTCGCCGAGAAGCTGGAGGCCGAGGCCGCCACGGTGCGGGCGGAGGGCTGGACGTGGGTGGAGGTGGCGCTGGCCTTCCCCTACGGGCACAGCCGGGGGCTGCGTCGTCTGGCCGGCGAGCCGGTGCCGCTGAGCGAGGCGGAGCAGGCCACCTACGACGCGCTGCACGCCGAGTACGAGCGGCTGGAGGCGAGCGAGCCGGCGGAAGCGGAGGAGCTGGATCGGGTGGCGCACCGCCTCGCCGAGATCGATGTGGAGCTGCGGGCGCTGGAGGAGCGGCCGCTGGTCTACGAGACCGCCGAGGTGGCGCGGGCCGGGGTGTTCGTCAGCGTCGACGTCGAGGGCCAGCTCCAGGTCGACCGTGGCTACGTGCGGCCGGAGGACGAGGCGCCGGTCGAGCCGGTGGCTCCGGCCGGTGGCGAGGAGACATCCGCCGTCCCGGCCGGTGGCGGGCCGGTGGCCGCCCAGCCCGCCGCGATCGCCGGCGGTGCCAGCGTGTCGGCCCCGGTGCCGGTCACCGGGTCGGCCACCGCGGAGGAGGACGAGGGGCTGCGGCCGCTGCCCGAGCGGCTGCTGATCGAGCTGAGCGTGCACCGCACCCTGGCGCTGCGCGACGCGTTGGCCAACGACCCCGACACCGCCTTCCTGGCGGCGCTGCACGCGCTGTGCCTGCGCACCTTCACCCAGCGCCCCGGCGCCTCCTGCCTGGAGCTGGAGCTGAAGAGCGCCGGCTTCGGGGTGCAGCCGCCCGACCTCGCCGCCAGCGCCGCGGCCCGGGCGATCGACGCCCGCCAGCGCGCCTGGAGCACCCAGTTGCCGGGCGAACCGGCCGCCCTGTGGGAAACGCTGGTGGGGTTCGACGGCGACAGCCGGGCCGCCCTGTTCGCCCACTGCGTCTCCTTCGGTGTCAACGCGGTGCACGAGCCGTGGAACCGGGCGCCGCAGCGCGCCGCCCACGCCGACCTGCTGGCCGGGGCGGTCGGCCTCGACATGGCGGCGGCCGGCTGGACGGCGACGGTGGACAGCTACCTCGGCCGGGTGCCGAAGGCGCGCATCCTGGAGGCGGTGCGCGAGGCGCGAGGTCCGGAGGCGGCGCAGCTGATCGACCACCTGCGCAAGCCGGACATGGCCAAGGAGGCCGAGCGGCTGCTGGCCGGCAGCGGCTGGCTGCCCGAGCCGCTGCGCCGGCCGCTGGAGCCGGCGGCCGGTGCTGATGCCGGTGCGGACGGCGATGCGGAGGGCGGCGACGCCTCCCTGCCGGCCTTCCTGACCGGCGCCGGGGAGATCCCGGCCGCCGGGGACGACGCGGACCGCACCGAGGCGGCCGCTGCGTGACGTGACACTGCGGAGCGGCTCCGGCCGCTCCGCCTCCGTCTCCGTTGCTGGAGGTTCGTCATGACCGAGCCCTTCGTTACAGCCCTGGCCGCCGATGTCCCGGTCCTCGTGATCACCGCCGAGGCCATCGTCATCGTGATCCCGGCCGGCCAGGGAGCCGTTCTCCTCGACCCGGACATCCTGCGGGAGCACGTCCTGCTCCGCCTGGCCGAAGAGGAGGTCCGGGAGGAGATCCGCACCGTGATCGAGACCGACGGCACACTGACCCGGCTGGCGCCGGAGATGGTCGGCGATGCCGACATCCACGCCGCCTGCCGGGCCGTGGCTTTGAGCACCGACCTCGGCGAGGAGCGTGGCACCGCGCGGTTCCGGGCGGCGCTGGCCGCCATCCGCGCGGCGGAACGCCGCCTCGGCTCCTCCGCCTGATCCGTGCCCGCCATCCCATCCTTCGTCGAGCCCGGCCACCGCGCCGGGCTCCTGTCTTATAGGAGCCTCCCCATGTCGATTCCCGATTCCGTGAAGGCGAATTTCGCGACGCTGCTGCGCGCCGCGGCGGCCGGCGACCTGGCGTTGGTGCAGGGCACCGACGCCCGCACCGGTGAGACCCGCTTCATTCTGTGCGCTGTCGCGCAACGCGGTGGCGAGGTGGTGCTCACCCCCTTCGGGCATCTGGCCGACGGGAACGCCTTTGAGCTTTACGACCCGCCGTTCGATCCCGGCGGCGGGTAGAGGGCGAGGAGGGCGGGGGCGGGGTGAGCCGGAGCGGATCGAGAGAGCGTCCGCCGGCCGCTGGTCTCCCCGCTCTCCCGGACCCTCCGCCATGACCCTGACCGCCGACCTCCGAACCGATGCTGCCGCCCCCTGTCCCCCGCCCCCGGTGGACACCGCGGCGGCCCTGCTCGCCGCCGCGGAGCGGCTGCTGCCCGGCCTCGAACGCGGCCGGGCCATCGACGCCGGCACGCTGCGCGCCGCGATGACCGCGGCGTTCGGCGGCTCCGACGCCGAGGGCGTGTGGAGCTGGAAGCTGGCATACGACGCCGGCGAAGCAGCGCAGGTGCTGTTCCTGCGCCGCTTCGGCCCGGCCATGCTAGCCCGTGCCGCCAGCCCGGCGGCGTTCCTGGCCATGCTGGAGCGGGTGGCGATGCTGCTGCCCAGCCAGACCCGCCGCTCCGAGGAGAGCCAAGCGCGACAGCAGTTCTCCACCCCGCTGCCGCTGGCCGGCGTGGTGGCCGCCGCCGCCGCGCTCACCCCGGCCGACCGCGTGCTGGAGCCCTCGGCTGGCACCGGCCTGCTCGCCGTCTTCGCCGAACAGGCGGGGGCACCTCTTGTCCTCAACGAACTGGCGGAAGCCCGCGCCGCCCTGCTGGAGGGTCTGTTCCCCGGCGTCCCGGTGACCCGCTTCGACGCCGCCGCCATCCACGACCATCTCGATGCCGCGGTCCGGCCGACAGCGGTGCTGATGAACCCGCCCTTCTCGGTGCTGGCGGCGGTGGACGGCCGGGTGGCCGACGCCGCCGTCCGCCACCTCGCCTCGGCCTTGGCCCGCCTGGCCGAGGGCGGGCGCCTCGTCGCCGTCACCAACGCCGGGCTGGCCCCGGAGCAGCCGGTGTGGCGCGATGCCTTCGTGCGCCTGCAGGAGCGGGGCCGCGTCGTCTTCTCCGCCGCCATCGACGGGACGGTCTACGCCCGCCACGGCACCACGGTGGACACCCGGTTGACCGTCATCGACCGTGTGCCCGCCGACGACCCGGCGGTCTTCCCGGCCTCGCCGGGCATGGCCCCGGATGCCGCCACACTGCTGGACTGGGTCCGGCGCGGCGTGCCGCCGCGCGCTTCCGTTCCCACCTCGGCAACGGCTCCGTTGCCCGTGCTGGCCCGCACGGCGCCGGCGAGGTCGGCGCACCGGATGGTCTCTGTGCCGACGGTGTGCACACCCGCGCCCGACCCGGCGGCCGTCGAACTGGTCTATGAGCCGCGCGATTGGACCCCGGAGGTGGGCGCCCGCCTCACCGCCGCGCTCTACGAGCCCTACGCGCTGCAATCCATCGTCATCCCCGACGCCCAGCCGCACCCGACGCCGCTGGTGCAGTCCGCCGCCATGGCCGCGGTCGCCCCACCGAAGCCCCGCTACCGCCCGCACCTGCCCGCCACCCTGGTCAGCGAGGGCGTGCTCTCCGACACCCAGCTGGAAAGCGTCATCCTGGCCGGCGAGGCGCACGCCGGCCATCTCGCCGGCGCCTGGACGGTGGACGAGACCTTCGACGTCGTCTCGGCGGCGCCGGACGATGCCGAGGACGCGGTGCGCTTCCGCCGCGGCTGGTTCCTCGGCGACGGCACCGGCGCCGGCAAGGGCCGGCAGGTCGCCGGCATCCTGCTCGACAACTGGCTCAAGGGCCGCCAGCGGGCGCTGTGGATCTCCAAGTCCGACACCCTGATCGAGGACGCCCGGCGCGACTGGTCGGCGCTCGGCCAGGAGCCTCTGCTGGTCACCCCGCTGTCGCGCTTCCGCCCTGGAACCCCAGTCACCCTGGAGCGCGGCATCGTCTTCACCACCTACGCCACCCTGCGCGGCGACGGCGGCGAGGGCGCTGTGCCGCGCGTCCAGCAGATCGTCGACTGGCTGGGCCGGGAGTTCGACGGGGTGATCGTCTTCGACGAGTCCCACGCCCTGCGCAACGCCGGCGGCACCGCCGGCTTTGGCCGCGACGGCGGTCCCGTCACCCCCTCCCAGCAGGGCCGCGCCGGGCTGCGCCTCCAGCACGCCCTGCCGGACGCCCGCGTGCTGTACGTCTCGGCCACCGGCGCCACCACCGTGCACAACCTCGCCTACGCCCAGCGCCTCGGCCTGTGGGGCGGCGCGGACTTCCCCTTCGCCACCCGCGCCGAGTTCGTCCAGGCCATCGAGGCCGGCGGGGTCGCCGCCATGGAGGTGCTGGCCCGCGACCTCAAGGCCCTCGGCCTCTACGCCGCCCGCTCGCTGTCCTTCGAGGGGGTCCGTTACGAGATGGTCGAGCACCGGCTGACGCCGGGGCAGGTCGCCATCTACGACGCCTATGCCGTGGCCTTCGCCATCATTCATGCCAACCTGACCGCGGCGCTGGAGGCGGCCAACGTCACCGGGGCCGGCGGCACCCTGAACCGCGCCGCCAAGGCCGCCGCCCGCGCCGCTTTCGAGGGCGCCAAGCAGCGCTTCTTCAATCACCTGATCACTGCGATGAAGACGCCGACCCTGCTGCGGTCGATCGAGCGCGACCTTGCCGTTGGCCACGCCGTGGTGGTGCAGCTCGTCTCCACCGGTGAAGCATTGATGGAGCGCCGCCTGTCCGACATCCCCACCGAGGAGTGGGACGATTTGTCGATCGACGTCACGCCGCGTGAGCTCGTCCTCGAGTACCTCGCCCACTCGTTCCCGACCCAGCTGCACGAACCCTTCACCGACGCCGACGGCAATCTGTCCTCCCGGCCGGTGTGGCGGGACGGTCAGCCGGTGCCGTGCCGCGAGGCGGTGGAGCGGCGCGACCGCCTGATCGAGCGTCTGGCCGCGCTGGAGCCGGTGCCGGGGGCGCTCGACCAGATCGTCCAGCACTTCGGCGCCGCCATGGTGGCCGAGGTCACCGGCCGGAGCCGGCGCATCGTGCGCAAGACCGGTCCCGGCGGGGACGAGCGGCTGGCGGTGGAGAGCCGCCCCGGCTCGGCCAACCTCGCCGAGACCCAGGCCTTCCTCGACGACGAGAAGCGCATCCTGGTCTTCTCCGACGCCGGCGGCACCGGCCGCAGCTACCACGCCGATCTCGGGGCGAAGAACCAGCGGCTGCGGGTGCACTACCTGCTAGAAGCGGGCTGGAAGGCCGACGCCGCCATCCAGGGGCTGGGCCGCTCCAACCGCACCAACCAGGCGCAGCCGCCGCTGTTCCGCCCGGTCGCCACCGACGTGCGGGCGGAGAAGCGCTTCCTCTCCACCATCGCCCGCCGGCTCGACACGCTGGGCGCCATCACCCGCGGCCAGCGCCAGACCGGCGGGCAGGGGCTGTTCCGCGCCGACGACAATCTGGAATCCGTCTACGCCCGTGCCGCCCTGCGCCAGCTCTACGGCCTGCTGCACGCCGGCAAGGTCGAGGGTTGTTCGCTGGGCGCGTTCGAGGCGGCGACCGGCTTGGCGCTGTGTGACCGCGACGGCGGCCTGCGTGAGGAGCTGCCGCCGATCACCACCTTCCTCAACCGGCTGCTGGCCCTGACCATCGGCTTGCAGAACACGCTGTTCACCGTGTTCGAGCAGCTGCTCGCCGCGAAGATCGAAGGCGCCATCGCGTCCGGCACCTACGACCGCGGCGTCGAGACGGTGGTGGCCGACAGCTTCACGGTGACGAACCGGCGAACGCTTTACACCCACGCGGCGACCGGAGCGGAGACCCGGCTGTTCACGCTCGCCCGGCGCGACCGCAACCAGCCGCTGGGCCTGGAGGAGGCGCTGGAGAAAGGGGCCGGGCCGCAGGCACGGCTGCTGGTCAACGCCCGCTCGGGCCGGGCGGCGGTGGCGGTGCCCGCCGCCGGGCTGATGCTGGACGACGGCACGGTGGAGCGCCGGGTGCGGCTGCTGCGGCCGATGGAGCGCCTGACCGTGACGGTGGCTGAGTTGGCGCAGAGCCACTGGCGCCCGGCCGAGCCGGAGGCCTTCACCGCCGTCTGGGAGAAGGAGGCCGCCGCGGTGCCGGAGTTCGCCACCGGCACCCTGCATCTGGTGACCGGGCTGCTGCTGCCGGTGTGGCGGCATCTGCCGGACACGAACCTGCGGGTGGTACGGTTGCAGACCGACGACGGCGAACGGGTCATCGGCCGGGTGGTGGCGCCGGACGCCCTGGCCGAGGTCGAGCGCAATTTCGGTGCCGGCGCCGGTGCCGCGCCGGTGCCGTCGGCGGAGCAGGCCTGGGCCTCGGTGTTGGAGGGGCGGGCGGTGCTGCATCTGGCCGACGGAATGCGGCTGCGCCGGGTCACGGTGATGGGCGCCCACCGGTTCGAGTTGTCCGGCTTCACCGAAGGGATGGTGGAGCGGCTGAAGGCGACGGGGCTGATGTCGGAGATCATCGCCTGGACGCTGCGGCTGTTCGTGCCGGTGGGCGAGCGCGGACCGGCGGTGTTCGCCGCCCTGCTGGCCCGCCATCCACTGCGGCGCGCTGTCGACCGGACGGGACCGTGAAGGGGCCGGCGCCATGTCCGCCGCGTCGGAGATGGCGCAGCGCCTCGCGCGGGAGGCCGAGGCGGTGTGCCGCCATTACCTGCCGCACGGCCGGCGGGAGGGGCGCTATTGGCGGGTTGGCGACGTCCACGGCACGCCGGGGGAGAGCCTCTACGTCCGGCTGCACGGGACTGCTGCGGGCCGATGGGCCGATCCCGCCGCCGGCGAACACGGCGACCTGCTTGACCTCATCGGGCTTAACCGCGGTCTCGGCCGGCTGGCCGAAGTGCTCGACGAGGCCCGTGTCTTCCTCGGTTCACCGCGGGCGCCGCCGGAGTGGCACCGGGAAGCCGCAGCCCAGGTGGGATCGCCGGAGGCCACCCGCCGCCTGTTCGCCCGTTCCCGGCCGCTCGCCGGTACGCTGGCAGAAGCATATTTGCGCAACCGCGGCATCCCGGATATCCGGAAATACGGCTCCCTGCGCTTCCAGCCGCGCTGCTGGTACCGTGACGCCGATGACCGGCTCGCCGAAGGGGCGGCGCTGATCGCCGCCGTCACCGGCCTGGACGGCCGCGTCACCGGCGTGCAGCGCACCTGGCTCGACCCATCCGGCCGCGGCAAGGCGCCGATGCCGTCACCGCGCCGCGCGCTGGGCCACCTGCTCGGCAACGGCGTCCGCTTCGGCGTGGCCCGCGACGTCCTGGCGGCGGGGGAGGGCGTCGAGACCGTGCTGGCGCTGCGCACCGTCCTGCCAGCCCTGCCCATGGTCGCCGCGCTGTCGGCCGGCCACCTCGCCGCCCTGTGCCTGCCGCCGACGCTGCGCCGCCTCTACATCGCCCGCGACAACGACGCCGCCGGACGCCGGGCGGCGGAACGCCTGGGGAGCCGCGCCGAGGCCCTCGGCATCGAGGCGCTGGTCCTGGCACCGGTGCTGGGCGACCTCAACGACGACCTGCTGGCGCACGGCGTGGCGGCGCTGCGGGCGCATCTGCGGGCCCAGCTCGCCCCGGAGGATGTGGCGCGCTTCTGGATGAGTGGCGGCTGGCCGTGGGGAGCCTGAGCCTCGGCGGACGGGCGCCGGTCGGAGCGGGCGGACGCCGGTCCGGCCGGCGGGAGGCCGCGGCCCCGGCCTTCCAGCGGGCGATCGGGCGGCAGCCGGGCCGGCTCCGCAACGGCGGGGCGCAACTTTCTTCCCCGGCCGGCCAAGCCGGCCTTCCTCGCGGGACAAGAAAGCCGCCCCCCGCCGTCCTCCGCTGACGCTGCGGCCCAAGAGGGTGCGGACCCGCCCCGCCCGCCGCTGGGGGATCGCCACGAAGGCCGCGGTGGGCGCGGCCGATCCTCCAGCCGAAGGGCAGCCGCCATGATCACCGACACCGACGCCGCCGGGCTCCACCACGCCGCCTCCCCCACCGACCACGCCCTGATCGAACTCCAGCTCTACGGCCACCGGCCCTTCCAGGACGATCCCGATCCCCGGCCGCTGCCCGACGAGACCGCCATCCGCGCCGCCCTGGCCGACGTCTTCGACGCCCTGGTGGTCACGCTGAAGGACACCCGCCTGGAACCCGACCTGGCCGACCTGCTGTGGTCCACCGTCAACCTGTTCCACCGCGCCGCCGATCGGGTGCAGCGCGAACTCGACGACAACGAGGACGCCCAGAAGCGCAGCCAGCGCGAGCAGGATGGCTCGGAGGTCCGCTCGGTCGAGCTGGAGCGGCTGATGGCCGAGGGGCTGACGCTGATCGAGCGCCGCACCGCCATGGAGGCCTTCCGCGACCACGCCGCCGAGCTGTTCGAGGTCCACACCGGCTCCGGCTGGCGGCCGCGCGCCGGCTCGCTGGTCAGCCACCGCACCCTGACCGCCGCGCTGATCGACAGCCGCGACTTCCTCGCCGCCAAGCGGCGGGCCGAGACCGAGCCGCTGCTGCCGGCCGGCCCCCGCATCGCCTTCACCGGCGGGGTGGAGTGCAACGACCACCACCGCATCTGGGCGGTGCTCGACAAGGTGCGCGCCAAGCACCCGGACATGGTGCTGCTGCACGGCGGCAGCCCGAAGGGGGCCGAGCGCATCGCCGCCTGCTGGGCCGAGCACCGCAAGGTGGTGCAGGTGCTGTTCCGCCCCGACTGGGCCCGCCACGCCAAGGCCGCCCCCTTCAAGCGCAACGACCGCCTGCTCGAGGCGCTGCCCATCGGCATCGTCGCCTTTCCCGGCTCGGGCATCGCCGCCAACCTCGCCGACAAGGCCCGGCACCTTGGTATTCCGGTCTGGCGCTTTGGCGACGGCGGCGCCTGAGCGCTGCCGTTCCGGCGATCCGCACTGGCGGATCGCCGGCTTTCCATAAATCCGTTACCCCGGGCAACTGGATCGGCGGTTCAGCGCTAGGAGCGGGCATTCTGTTTTCGGTGGTAGCGAGGGGCAAGTGAGGCAATAAGGGTGGAACGGTTGAGAAACAGGAGGCTTTGTCTTGGTTAGACAGCGGTTGGCGGGGCGTGCGCATTCGGATGAGAATGCAGCCATCAGATAGGACAAGGTGGCCTTTGCCGACGTTCGCGGATAGAATCGCCGACGATGTGCGCGTCATGAGCGGATCATGGTATAGCGAGGCTGTTTCGAAGAAAGGAGGGCCATATGTCGACCAAGCACATTCTTGCCCTCCTGAACTCGCACATTGACGGGGACGAGGATCAAGTCCTCTCGATTGCCTTGCAGATCGCTGCCCAGGAAGCCCGCCAGGGGCGGCCGGAGGAAGCGGAGAAGCTCAAGCGTCTCGTCCAGAAAGCAAGGGATCAGCGCAGAGGCGGCAAACCTGCCGGCGGACAGACGCCGATTCCGCTAGCCCGGCCGCGAGGCGAGCTGCAAGGGCTGGTCGAAAGCACCTATCCGAAGGTCGCGCTGTCGAGCATGGTGCTGGCGGACAGCGTGGACAAGCGCCTTACACGCATCGTGCGCCAGCAGCAGGAGCGTGCGACCTTGCGGGAGCATGGCCAGACACCGGCGACCCACATGCTGCTCGTCGGCCCACCCGGAACGGGTAAGACCATGACCGCATCGGCTTTGGCTGGAGAACTGCGTCTTCCGCTCTTCACCGTGCGTCTGGAAGCCCTGTTCAGCCGCTTCTTCGGTGAGACCGCAGGGAAGCTGCGCCTGCTTTTCGACCAGATCGCCCAGACGCGGGGGGTTTATCTTCTTGACGAGTTCGACGCGATCGGCGCCCGCCGGGGCGACCCCAACGATGTGGGCGAGATCCGTCGCGTGCTGAATTCCGTTCTGGCCTTCATGGAAGAGCCGAACTCGACCGACAGCCTTGTGCTGGCGGCAACCAATCATGTCGAGATTCTGGACGAGGCTCTGGCGCGGCGCTTTGACGAGGTGATCGAATACTCGCTGCCGGACGCGGCTGCTGCCCGCGCCATCGTCGAGCGGCGTCTTGGCAAGTTCAAGTTCGCCGCCCGATCATGGGCGGCGCTTGAGGCGGCGCTCGAAGGCCTCAGCCCGGGCGAATTGGTCCGGGCGGCCGATGCCGTTGTCAAGGACGCCATCCTCGAAGGAGTTTCGAAAGTCTCGCCCGATGCGTTGCGCGACGCTTTGGAGAACCGTCAGGCATTGAAAGGAAAGTTCGGTCGCCAGTCCGCCCGCTAGGTGGGCTCCGCCGACTGGATCGAATGGGGTGTAACTGAACAAGCAGGGACTTATGGCGGAGTCTGACAGTTTTGACGCAAGAAATCGCCCACATATTCCAATCGATTTATTCCGTGAAACCGCTGCCTACACCTATCCATCGCTGAACCAGGAACGGAAGCCGCTTCGTGGCGACTATGCCGCTCACGCCAGGCGTCTGCTGGATCAGCTCGGCGCGGCGCTCGGTGGGGTGCCGCAGGCCAGCGCCGACCCCCGTCTTCCCGTTCCAGGCCTGAAGCCGGGGACGATTGTCGAGATCACGACGGTCGCGCCGGCTGAAAAATCCCGGGTCAAGGCCGTCAAGATTCCCACAACGCTGGAGTTTCCGACACAGGACGTGGTCGTGCTGCGGTCCGAGCGGAATGACGACCGGACCGAAAGCGCCTTGCTCTTCGTGCCGGATGACGCGCAGGCATTCTTGCGGGGACGGATCGCTGCCTACGGGCGCGATCCGGGCAACCAGCGTCGCCCCGATGTCGAGCGCTTCGAGGTGGTCGAGGACGTCCGCGCGATGGAGGCGGGATCGCTGTTCACCGGGCAGGTGGATCTGACGGCGCCGGACATCGTGTGGTGGGAGCTTTGGGTTCGCCAGTCGGCCGCCTCGGCGGATCGTCTGGCCGAGGCGGCGCGCAACGCGGACATCGACGTGCATGGCGACCGTCTTGTTTTTCCCGACACGACGGTCCTCTTTCTTCACACGTCCGCCGCGGCCTTATCCGCTTTCTCGTCGCGGGTGCCGGGTGCGATTACGGAGATCCGACGCGCAACCGGGACGATCGAACCGTTCCTGGACCGCGGCGCGACGGGTCTCGGCCAGCACGACTGGGTGGAGGAACTGGCGCAACGCGTCACGGCGCCGGAGCCGGACGCTCCCGTCGTCTGCACGCTCGACACCGGCGTGGCGGCTGCGCATCCTCTGATCGCTCCCGGCCTTCGTGGCGCGTGGGCCTACGATGCCGCCTGGGGCGTTGACGATCACCAATCGCACGGCGGTCACGGGACGTCCCTTGCTGGCCTCGTCCTTTATGGCGACCTTGAGCCGCTGATGAACGATGCGCGCCCGGTCGTCCTGACGCATGGCGCGGAATCGATGAAGCTGCTGCCGCCGCGAGGCTTTCCGCCGACCAAGCCACCCAGCTACGGCGTCGTTACGCAAGGCGCGGTCAGCTTGGTCGAGATCGAGCGCCCGGAGGGGCTGCGCAGCTTCTGCATCGCCACCTCCACGACGGACTTCCCGTCGAGCCGGCCATCGACGTGGAGCGGCGCCATCGACCAGATCGCGTCCGGGGCCATGCCCGGCGAAACGGCCGGCAAGGTTCCGGCGGCCGAACGCCCCAAACGCCTGCTCGTCGTGGCGACCGGCAACGTGCTGGAGGGGATGGTCGGCGATGTTCTTCCGTCGCAGCCGCTGGAAGATCCATCACAGAGTTGGAACGCGCTGACCATCGGTGGGTTCACCCGAAAGGAACAGCCTCCGTCCCCGCCACCGGTTCTGAAGCCGGTGGTTTCGGCAAACCATCGCAGCCCCTACAGCCGGGGATCGCAGTCCCTCCCCGACGACCTGACGCCGATCAAACCGGAAGTGTTGTTCGAGGCGGGAAACATGGTGTCCGATGCCTCGGGCTTCTGCGATTGGAACCCCGCCGTATCTCTCCTCGCACCAGGCTCGGATGTGATGACAGAACCGCTGGTGCCATTCTGGGCGACGAGCGCGGCGGCCGGCATGGCCGGCAACTTCGTTGGACGGCTGCAGACCGCGCGACCCGATCTTTGGCCCGAAACCCATCGTGCGCTCATGGTGGACTCGGCGCACTGGCCGGAGCCGATCCGCAAGAGGTTCATCGGCACGGGCGCGCATTGGAAGACGGGCAAAGCGGCCACCAAGGCGAAGAAGCAGGAGATGCTGCGTGAGTTCGGTTATGGCGTGCCGGACATCGAGCGGGCCATCCTCTCGGCGCAGAACGACGCGACCTTGATAGCGCAGGCGGAGATACAGCCCTTCACCATCGGTGCGGACAAAAGGACCGGTGTATTCAACGAGATGCATTTTTATGATCTGCCCTGGCCGAAAGCAGCCCTGGAGCAACTTGAAAACGAAATCGTCATGATGAAGGTTACGCTGTCCTACTTCATTGAACCCAATCTGACCGGCAAGGCTGCGACGCGGCCGGACACCTATCGCTCCTTTGGCCTCCGCTTCGCCATGAAGAAGCGTACGGAAACACATGCCCGTTTCCGCAGCCGGGTTTCCGCCAGTCAGGCGGGCGACGGCACGGAGGCCGATGACGAAACGAGCTGCTGGCTGCTGGGGCCGAAGGCAATACAAGCTGGTTCGCTACATTGCGATTTATGGCGGGGACATGCGATCGACCTGGCCGGCCATGACGCCATCGCCGTCTATCCCGTAGGAGGCTGGTGGAAATCCCACATTGGGCAAAAGCGCGTTACTGACAAAGCGCGTTATGCTTTGGTTATTTCGATTGCAGCATCGGGGCGGAGCGTGGACCTATACTCGGAGGTTGCTTCCCTCGTCGAAGCAAAAGAGATTGAAGTGGGACTTGGCTGACAATCCCTCTGTCCGCTGGCACGTCTACATACGGAACGTCGATGTGGTAGTGAGCGCGCGGCAAGAGTCGAAGTTGGAGACCGAGACATCACCGGGTGTCGGTTCAAGAGAGTCGAGAAAGCGAGCTATGCCCAAGCGACTACTCTCCAAATTCGGCAACATTGCGCCAGGAGCGGTCGTTGTCCTGCCCTTCACCGGGGTTGGTTTGACCGTAGCGACCAATGTCTTTGTGGCGGTGACTTGGTTGCGCGAACTGCTCGGGCTGAGGCTGCGCAAATCCGAAGCGGCAGCGCTGATCGGACCAGCTAAGGAACAGGGATGGAAGCTGGTCGATCTGGTCGCTCATGCGCGGAAAGAAATTGCCGCCGAGTAATGGCCTCTAAAGCGTTCCGCATCGCGTCCCCCAGGATCCACAGCTCACTTCACAAATCTCTCGATATAACGCCGACGAGCTGTATACGCCCCTTCAGATGCACCCATGAGCACCCGGCGGACATGCTTCAAGTATGAGCGACCGCTCGACGTGCCTGCGGCGTGCTCTGCGACGAGCCCGAACAAGTGGTTGTCCTTGACGAGGTAGCCGAAGACCTCCGGAGCCAACTGACGATCGACGAACAGATTCACGACTCCCGCCCGCAGGCGCTGGCACCGATCCCAATCGAACCAGAACATGGACCGAGGTAGCCGAGGATCGAGTGATCGCCAGCTTTCGTCAGGCACTCGATTGACTGCTGCAGCCGCATGCATGTGCTCGAACCCGAACTGTGCCAATTCAGCCTGATTGCGCGAGCGCCAACCCAGGCTACGGGCAAGCAGGAAGGCGCGCAGATGCGTTTCGTCAGGCTCAGGCACATTCCCATCAGCGCGTCGTATTGCCGTTAGCCAGGGATCCTCTCCGTAGTCATTCAAAATGTCGTCGGGTCCGAGCACACGTGCGACTAGCACGAGAAGCTTTCTCGGCTGCGCCTCCGGGCTCGCGAACAGGCGCGCCACCGTGTTCGGTTGTGCTATCGCCCGCAACCACCTTTCGCCATCCCCCTGAGGCAGCCTTTCCGAGCGCAATCCAATGGACAGGGCCAGCAACACGTCCAGCGAATCCACCTCTCTGGCTGCACGATCGGCAAGGTCCGTCCTGCCTGCGGTCATCATGGCGAGCAGGATCGGCTGTCGTTGCTCCGCCTGTTTGAGGACATCGAACGCGTCCGCTTCGATCGCGAGTTCTTGCGACCAAGCAGCGGGATCGGTTGCCAGATCGGGGCGGCGCTGCAGGACAGGCCGCGCAAGCTCTGGTGCGAGGCGTATAGCCGAAAGCAGCTCTGGCTGCTTGGCGCTGAGCAGAGCGCCCTCGGCGATAGCCCTTCTTGCGCCATCAGCCTCCAGCATCGAACGCAGAGCGGCAGGACGGCGGCGGAGAAGCGCGCGGCCGAGCGTGCCGGATCCGGATTCCAGCGCAGCGGACTCCAGGAAGTCGAGGTGATCAAGCAAGTAGCTGAACTCGATTTCACTTAACCGCTCGGCTTGGGGCAGCGCTGCCAAGGCGACAATTGTCCGAGCGGTCCGCGCTTGTGCAGCACCAAACTCGTCCTGCACCAAGGCGACAGCTTCGCCGAGCGCGTCCGGTTCGGATGCGAAGCCCTCGATCAGACGATACAAACGGCAAAGCGCCGGGAAGGCCGCGCGCCCCCCGGCGACGTCGCCCCCGATCCGACGCAGGAAATGCCGCAGCCCGTCCGTTCTCGGCTGGACCAGATCGGTAATCGCCTCATCCAACCAGTCGCCGCCAGCTGAAACACTGTCGGCCTCCACCGCCTTTGGAAAGCGAGTCCGGATCGCCTGATTGCCCCTTGGTAGAAGTTGTAGATCGAAGCTCGCACTTTCAGTTGAACGATCCGTAGCCGCAAAGGTGCAGAAGCGAAAAGCCCGACGCAGACGCGGCCATTGCTGCGACCAAAGCACCGTTACCAGCGCGTCGATGTCCGAGCTCTCTGGACGAGAACTGATAATCCTGGCCTTTGGCTTTCCATAAAGTGTGCCGATAATCTTCCTTACCGACAACGTGTCCGCTTCATCAATCCGCGGGGGTGTCATAGAGCAATCGACTTCGATCGGCTTACCATATTCGGAATAGCTGTCGGGCTGAGGCCGGCGAAATGCGCTCAGCAACTCCGTCAAGGAATCGAGCGCGGCCAACTCGGCGAAGTCGATCAGGAGCGAGTGCGTCCATACACAACCCGGTCTCGACATCTCGGGTGCGGGCCATGTCCTGGCCAGAGCGTAAACTCCCGCTTCAGCCAGTGGGTATCCCGTCAGATACCCCTCAGCATCGATGCGGACGCCTGATCCCGAGGTGTCACTCAGGACGAGCATCGCCTTCGCGTCACGAGGTTTGAGCGGCATCGAGCAGGCCAGCTGCCGGTGGCCTTCGGCATAGCCATGCAAAGCCTGATGCAGCTTCAGCCTTCCCTTGCCAGCTATTCCATCAACCATGCGAGCGGCTCGGTCAGATCGTGGGTTTGAGTGTTGCTCGCGACGAGCCTGATCCGCTTCGAAGGTTGATCTAGGTTGCGGAGAGCCTCAGCCTCAGCGCTCGGCTCGGCGTCCTCCTTCAGCGAGTCGTACTCGCCCCCCTGGGCGCTCAGCCCATAGACGCGCCAGTCCCACCCGTCAGCCGCGTGTCGCAGGTACTGACCGAGAAGTGGGAGCTTGGCCTCGAGGTAGGCTTGAGGCCCCAGTTCTTCGTCAGTGACCTTGTCCCAAGCCGACAGCATAATCGCGAGGCGGCGCAGTCCAACTTCAAGCGGTGGCTCCCGCAGCAGCTGAAGGAGTCCCACCACCTGGACCTGGGTCGGCGCCAGACGGGGATGCCAGGGAACTTCCTCTCCTTCCGGCGTCGGCAACCCGAGCGTCTTCGACAGCTCAATCTCATCGACCACCCATTGAGGCGGACGGATCGTGTCTGCGTGAATGAACAAAAGCACGCCACCGGATCGCAGGATCTCGGCGACTTCTGGATCGCAGGCGCGCTCTTCCCACATGCGCCGGTAGGCCTCGCCAGCCACGTCGGGGAACGTGACCCGCACCGCGGTGCCGGAGGTGTCGAGCAGGTTCATGCTGACTAGCTTGTTCCCGCCGACAGCCGTGCGCTCCTGCACGCGCGCGTCACGCCAGCGCGCGGCGATCGCATGGAGGTGTGCTACGTCCCCAGAACGGAGGTTGTGGAAGCGCAGGACAGTTTCGATGTCGCGCTCCGTTACGAGGTGCCAGAGCGCGCCCAAAAAGGTCGTTTTACCCGACTCGGGCAGTCCGATGATGACGACGGAACGGTCAAGCATCCTCCGCCTCCAGCACCTCGACGACAGTCAGCCGTGAAAAAGCCCGGGGAGAGGCTGGGACCACCGGACGCGATACGGCCGGTGGCGCTGCCCCGATGACCCAGAACGTCAGCATATCGACGACCCCGATTCCACGAGCCACGGCCGCAGTCTTGGGCGACGCCGCGACGATGCAGCTATCAATCTGGCTGAACGTCGTAGAAAAGACACGCTGTACTTGCGCTAGGAGCGATCGGAAATCCCCTTCCGCCCGCTCCCGATTAGGCGATCCCTGAATTACATCGAACTTCGTCAGGACGAGGACTAGGCGCTGGCCGTCTCGAAGCGCGCCACCGTCCAGGAGCGCCTGCAGGATCATCATGATTTCACTGCGGAGATTGTGCCGCGCGCCGGCGTCCAGAAGCCGTTGTCCGTCGACAAGCATGGTCAGCGTATCGGCTCGGGCGATCTCCGGGAAGGAGGTCAAGCCCGCCGCATCATCGGCGGCCAAACGGTACTCTTCCCCCGCCCGGTCGCCCAGGAGGAGGGTGAGTCCGGCTCCTGCAACGCCACCGGCGAGATCGAGGTGATAAAACTTCACCTCGCCTAGCGGCGTGCGTTCCATATCCGGCTCGCTTCGGCGCGAGGCAGCCCTCGCGTCGTGGCAGGCGAGCTCGAACGCGTGCAGCGTGTCTGAGCGCGCATATTCCGCACCACCAACAGCCCCCTCCTGAAACAGGTCATAGAGGCTGGCGATCAAGCTGGTCTTGCCAGAGTCTTTCGGGCCGATAATCGCGATGACCCGCGCATCGCGCTTCCGGAGCAGCTTCGACGCCTCCTCAAGCGTAAGCGTATCGGCCCCTGGCAGTCGCAGCCCGAACCCATTAGCTCCGCCGTCGTCCTCGGCAGCTAGTTCCTCGTCGTCAGCCCGCTCATGTCCATAGTGGGGGCAGACCGTAAGCTCCAGACCTTCAACGCACCGCCCCGTTTCCGAGACGCGGCAATCGCGGTTCGCGCAGGTGATCTCGCCTTCCGCCATGACGCTCACTCGAATCGAACCAGCAGGCGCTCACGGTAAAATTGCGTTCCGAGCGCGATTGTCGAGATTTGGCGCGAACCTTCGACGCCGACCACCGCGGCCCAATTCGGAATCCAGGTTTCGCCGCCACCCGCCTCAATCTGACGTTTGATCGCGAAGTGGATCGGCGCGGTGACGGGCGACGGATTCATCTCTTCCACGAGCACAGACAGCCAACTGGTTTCGGCAGCATTGATTGCGGCAGCGATTGCCAACTTCTTGCGCTCCTTTAAGCCAGCGCGCACTAGAAGGAATTTGATCGACTGTGGGCGCGGGCCCGGAAGAATAGCGGTGCTATCAGCCAACTCCGTGGCGAAGACCAACGGTTGCGCCTCGGTGGCCACCTGTTCGAAGGTGCAGTCCAGGTCGAAGCTGCGGCCTCCCATTAACCACCAAAGCATCTGCAGCTCTTCATCTTGGATCTGGATAAAGCGGTCAACTGCCCGAATTTCATTCATCTGCCTCTTGGCCAACGCGTTCAAAGCAGTCCGTGCGCTGTCCGCGGCGAGGGTGAACGCCTCGCCGACCGCTTCCCAGCTTTGCTGGCTCTTCACCTTGTTGGCGGCGGCTTCGAAGTCGAACTTCGGCGCCTCGCTGCCCACGCTCAACGTCGGACGAATTCGTTTTGCATTCGCTATCCGCTCTATGCCTGCCTCGGCGAGCATAACGATGTCCAGCGGCAGATTTGGAGTTCGAGCGCCGGCAAAAGCAGCAGTTGCGACGCTCAAAGCCGCAGCGGCGCCAATCTCATCCTCCTGCTCGAACAACAACGCTAGACAGGCGCCAGCGAGAACTTGCATTTCCCGCGCCGTGCCGTTCGAGTCGAAGGTGTCGTCCTGCTCCCGAAACGTCTCGTGGATCTTGGCCATGGAGTGGTTTGACGGCGGCTGGCGGGGCGTTTGGAACGCCAAGCGGACCAGCGCTTCCACCATCGCACGGTCAGCCTTCTCCGCGACAGCGTTCACACCCGCCCAGCGTGCGTCCCGCCGCTCTTCGTCGTTGCCGATCGCGAGAGCGGCGTACCACCGTGGGAAGTCTCTGTGCATTTCCAGTGTTTCGCCCACCATCACGGCCTCTCCCGTTTCGCGACCTCACGCGCCACCTGTTCGAGCAGCCCCCGCTCCCCCGCCCGAAGCAGCGCTCGGCCGTACCGCTCGGGTTCCGGCAAACTCATTTCTGCACGATCAATCAGCCCCAGGCCAAGCGCGATGTCGCGGCGCTGGCTGACCGTCAGCTTCCAGAAGCGGAACACTAGGTTGCGCGTGCTCTCGTCGCTCATCGCAGCCTCCACATCCGCGTCAGCTTCCGCCATCGGATCAGGCGGGGCCGTCGTCGGCGCAGCAGCCACAGTAACGGGTGCGCGGGTCCGGCCGGGGATCGGGATACGATGACGAAACACCTCGTCGCGTTGGGATGTTTGCATAGGGCGGTACTGCTCAGGGTTCGCTTGCCACTGCAGAAGGTGCGCTTCGATCTCCAGGGCGCGGGCTGGCCCCTCGCCCACGACATCGACCTTGATGAGATTGTAGGCGGGCTGCCAGCCGACCTCATTACGGTCTGGATTCACCGCCCCGGCGCTGAAGCGAATGTATCCGTCGTCCTTGGAGACCCGCTGACGATGCTTGTGCCCGAACAGGTGGATGGCGGATCTGTTGCAGATTTTCTCTTCCACCTCATCTTGGTCGGAGAACCAGTCGGGCGGATGGTGGCTCATAACGAGGTTGACGACATCGTCGACCGGGTCGAGTCCGGTCTGGAGCGGGCTAAGATAGAGACTTTCGCGCGTGTCATTGCCACCACCGGCACCGGAGAGGAGCACGGAGGTAAGCCCGTAGATGCGTAGGTGCGTGCCACCTTCGAGCGGCAGGTCCTGCTTCCAATAGAGGTGATCCGGTGCATAAACCTGGCAGCTGAAGAGCTTAGCGAAGTCGTTGTATGCCTCAAGCGGCTTCAGCAGCGCCCGGCCCGTTTCCGTATCCATGAACTGAGCGCGGAACTCACGCTCGCGGCGGTGGGGCTCCACCGCCATGATCGCCGATTGAGCGTTCCGAACCGCCGGAGACCGGATAATCACGCCACGGTCGACGTCGTGATTGCCAGGAATGACGAACACCCGCTCGAGCGGGCACCCGCACGCCCGCGCCAGTTCGTCGATCCATGCCTTGGCCGCCTCGTATTCCCGAGGATGCCCCTTGAATGCGATATCCCCGCCGATCAAGATTGCCCCAACCGGGCCGAGATTATCGGCCCGGTTCCGCGCATCTTGGATCATGCGCGTACGGTAAGGCCGGTCCGGGTCCAGATCCGGGTTTACACAATCTGGTTCGCGAAAGTGGATGTCCGAGATGTGGAGTAACAGCATTGGGCCACCATAGCAGGTAATGGGCAAAAAATGTAGTGGATCATGGCTGTAGCCCGCATCGCAAACGTCCTGCGACTCATTGAAATCGGCGCCACCACCACGTTCGACCGAGCGCTGGTCGTACGCCTGCATGACACCGTGCCAAAAGGGAACAATTTAAATCCTTGATTGGATTGCTTGGGAGAAGCTGGCACTGATAGAAGCTCGGGTTCCGTGGCCAGAGGAACTTCCGCTTTTTGGCGCATTGCGGAGGATCATCGATCTGGATGCCAGAAATGAGGGCGTTCCTGCAAAGCGATGTCAACGAACAGAGCGCGTCCAGACTTCAATCACCGGAAGCTCCCAGCTTTCAGTCCTGAGCTGATCATGCCAAGCCTCCGCGCAGTCCTTCCGATGCCGGCGAACCACGGCATGCACACGGGCCTGTTCAACCGCGGAGATCAGATAGGACCAATGCCGGCTGGCCGCCTCCGAAAGGCGCGCAATCACCGTGCCGTCAGCGCTCAGCACCGACACCCTATCCGTCGTTGAGCCTGCCGCCCGCAAGGTCACTGCGTCGCCCGGCCGCAGGGCCGCCATCACCCGGTGAACGGCCGCCGTTGCCGGCTGGCGGCCGGCAAAGTCGATGTGCAGGTCGCCGAGCCCGAGCACGGTGTGCTGGCGGCGGAGCACTCTCTGGTCGGCGCGCCCGGTGTCGGCGCAGGCAACATAGTCGACGCCATCGAGCAGCGGCAGATGCGGATTCCTCACATCCGCACGGCGCATCAGGCACAACGTCTCACGCGCCCGCGTCATGCCGACGTAGAACAGCCGCCGCTCCTCCTCGCCGTCCGCGGCAGCCCTGTCCGATGACCGTCCGGCCCATCCCCCGTCGAGGAGGATGACGTGCCGGAACTCCAGCCCCTTTGCGCCGTGCAGCGTCCCGATGTGGATGCCGACGCCGGTCGAGCGCTCGCGGCGCAGTTGGGACAGCCCTTCATACAGGGCCTCGCGCACCGTTTCCGGTTCCGCCGCCCGCCCGGCGCTCGCCGTCGCCCAGCCGCCGAGCAGTTGCTCCACCAGTCCCCACCAGGGTGAGGCCCCCAGCTCCTGGCGCTGAGCGGCCAACTGCGCCTCCAACCATGTCCCGTCGACCCGTGCGGTCGTCCGCTTCAGCCGGTCGAGGAAGGCCACCACCTCGCGCAGCCGGTGCAGGGGAAACCGGTCGGACGTCGTGTCGTAGGCGGGATCACAGGGAATGCCGGCGTGGTCGCACAGCGCATGGAACGGCGCCAGAACGTGGCGTTGACGCGCGAGCACGGCGAAGTCGCTCCACGACGTGCCGGAATGTCGAGCCCGCCGCTGCTCAATGACGTCCAACGCCGTACCGATCTGATGCGCGATGGTCTCCACCGCCAGGACCCGCACGGGTTCGCCCGCCGGGTCCTTGGCCCGCGCCCGGTCGATGCGGATGGGGTGCTCGGTCTTCATCCGGTCGGTGTTGTGCCGGATCAAGGTGTTCGACGCGGTGATCACGGCGGCGGTGGAGCGGTAGTTCTCCACCAGATGGTGGACCTCCGCCGTGTAGTCGGCCTGGTACCGGCGGATGAACGCGACGTCGGCGTGGCGGAAGCCGTACACCGCCTGGTCGTCGTCCCCGACGGCCATCAGCGCGATCCGCGCTTCGGCGTCCTTCTCCTGGCGGCCGGCGATGGCGGAGACGAGGTCGTACTGCTCCTCGTCGATGTCCTGGTATTCGTCGATCAGGATGTAGCGGTAGCGCGCCAGCAGCCGTTCCCGCACGTCCTCGGCGTCGAGGCCGGGAAAGGCGCTTTCCCCGCGCAGAAGTGCCGTGGCATCGCCGATCACCCCGGAGAAGGGATCGGCGGGCGCGCTGTCCGGCCGGTGCTCCAGGCGCTCGGCAATGCTCGCCCCGACCAGACGCATGGCCAGCGCGTGATAGGTGTAGGCGTCGATCCACCCGGCCTCGTCGCCGATCAGGGCGCGCAGCCGCCGGCGGATCGACAGGGCGGCCGCGTGGTTGTAGCACAGCACCAGGATCGCCTGCGCCGGCACCCGCAGCACCCGCAGCAGGTAGGCGCAGCGGTGGACGATGACGCGGGTCTTCCCCGACCCCGGCCCGGCCAGGACCAGCAGGTTGCGCCCGACCGGGGCGGTCACGATCGCCTGCTGCGCCGGATTGGCGAGGTCGGTGACGATGCGGGCGTAGCTGTCCGCCGACACCGGGCGGGCCAGTTCGGCGCGCCGGCCCGGAAAGTGGCGGGCGAGCAGCCGGTCCTCCGGCAGGGCGAAGTAATCGGCGGCGAAGGCCGCCGCCCGTTCGGGGCTGGTGAGCCCCAGACGGGCGTATTCGCCCATGGCGTGGATCTGGAAGGTGCGGCCGGCGTAATGGCGGGCCAGCGGGTCATGGTCGTCGTTGGTGTAGCGCCGCCCCCGCGCCGCCTCCGGCAGCCGCAGGCTCAACCCCTGGCGGAACACCGACAGGCCGCCTTGCAGCAGGATCACCTTCCAGTCGTGCAGCATCAGCAGGGCCGCCTGGACCGCGGCGACCGGATCGGTCACCGCGGCGGCCAGCGTCAGGTCGCCGGTCACCGCCTGGGCCAGCTCCTCGATGGCGAAGGGCACCACCGTCTTGCCCGCGCCGTCCGCGGCCCGGCCGGTCGCCAGCAGACGGTCGAGCACCAGTGAGGCGACCGCTTCCTGCCGGCGCAGGCTATCCTCCAGGCCCTGCCACGTTCCCGACAGCTTCAGGCTGTACCGCCAGCGTGCCACCGTGGCGAGACGCAGGCGCGCGCTGCCCCCACGGTTGGTGTCGGACAGGGTTTTCAGCAGCCGCAGAACCACTTCGGGCTGGCACTCGGCACAGCCCCGGTCACGCAGCCGCTGGGTGGCCGCCGTCAGCGACAGGCACAGCTCCTCCCCATCCGGCGCCTCCTCCCGCAGCGTCGCCAGCAGGGTGCGGGCCGCCGCGGAGAACTGCGCCAGGACACGGCGCGAGGCGTTGACGCCCGACGGCCGCACCTGTGCGGTCAGCACGGTCCCGCTCTCGATCAGGCCGTGGCCGGCCATCGCGGTCAGCACCGTCAGCACCTTGGCGGTCGCCTCCTGCGGCGGGCCGGCGGTGTCGGCCGCCAGGGGATCGAGAGCGGCCAGCGTGTCGACGGTCAGCGGGTGCTCTTCGCTGGGATCGGCGGCGACCGCCACCAGCGTGCGGAAGATGGCCATCCACTGCGCCACCGTCGCCGCGGGCAGACCCAGACGCCCGATGGCGGTGCGCGCCTGCTCCAGCGACAGCGGCTTGGGCCGCGCGGTGATGACGGAGGTCCGGTTCTCGGACCGGATGACCAGCCCGGCGCGCTCCAGCCAGGACAGCGCCGTCTTCACCTTGGTGTCGGCGTCCGAATCGTCGGCCGCGAAGCCGAGGTCGAGTTCCGGATCGGCCACCAGTTCGCCGGCGGTGGCCACCACCTCGTCCTTCCCCAGCCGCTGCGACAGCCGCCGCACGCCCCGCAGGATCTGTCCGATGTCGCGCCGCCGCAGCTCCGACCGGGCGGCGAGGCGAAACTGGTCCTCCAGATCGTCGGGATCGAACAGCAGCACGCAGGTCGCCGGCAGCCCGTCCCGTCCCGCGCGTCCGGCCTCCTGCGTGTACGCTTCCAGGGAGCCGGGCACATCGGCGTGCACCACCAGCCGCACGCTGTCCTTGTCGATGCCCATCCCGAAGGCGTTGGTGGCGCACACCACGGGAAGGGAGCCGCCGATGAAGCCGGCCAGGACCTCCGCCTTGTCGGCGGCCTTCATGCCGGCATGGAAGGCGGCGGCCGGCCAGCCGTATCCGGTCAGCGCGTCCCGCAACTCCTGGGTGCCGCGCCGGGTGGCGGCGTAGACCACGGCGCAGGCCGACGCTCCGCCCTGCCGGACATGCTGCTCTCGACGGCGAAGGTCAGGTTGGAGCGCTCGGCGCCCCCGGCATACAGGTCGAGTTCCTGCCCGAGCCGGTCACGGATGTGGCTGCGGATCTCCTCGACGACCTCGTGCTTGGCGGTGGCGGTCAGGCAGGTGACGGGTGGCGGCGGCGTGCACTGGCGTTCGGCCAGTTCGGCGATGAAGCGCGCGGTGTAGAGATAATCGGGGCGGAAGTCATGGCCCCACTTGGACAGGCAGTGCGCCTCGTCGAACACCCAGGCGCCGATCTCCCGCTGCTCGATGGTGCGGACGACCGACGGGTTGCGCAGCTGTTCGGGGGACACATAGAGGAGGGCGACGTCGCCCTGGCGCACCCGGTCCATCACCGCTCCCCGCTCCGGCAGGGTGAGCGCTCCGTAGAGCGCGGCCGCCGCCGCCAGCCGGCCGGTCTTGCTGCGGAAATTGTCCACCTGGTCCTTCATCAGCGCCTGCAGTGGCAACACCACCACGGTCAGGGCTCCGGTGCGCTGGTGGCGGGCCAGGGCCGGCACCTGGAAGCACAGCGACTTGCCGCCGCCGGTGGGCAGCACCGCCAGCGCCGGCCGCCCGGCGAGGCCGGCCTCGACGATGCGTTGTTGCAGGCTCCCGCCGTCGGGCGCGGCCGGCCTGGGCCGGAAGGCGTCGAACCCGAAGCTTTCCCGCAGCCAATGCGTCGCGCTGAAGGCGGTGCGGCACCACGCGCACGCGGGATCATCGCACGGTGTGTCGCGCAGGTCGCGCAGCAGCGGCCCGACCGCCGGGTGCTGATGACGCACCCAGGCCGGCAGCACCGAGGCGCCGCCCGCCACGCCGAGCCACGCCAGCGCGTGGGCGAAGGCGAGGCGCGCTGCGGGCGGTTCCAGCCCAGCCGCAGCGAGGCGGGCGGACGCGGTCGTGCAGACGCGCCCCGCCACGCACCGCATCCACAGCGTGAGAGCCGCAGACGCCGTCGGCGGCACGGCTCGCCGCACAGGCCGAGCAGGTCGGCCATGCCGCTCTGCCCCGGACCGGACAGCGCGAAGCGATGGAACGCGGCAGCGTCCGGTGTCTGCCGCGCCAGCCGGGCGAAGGCGTCGATCTCGTCGCGCAGCACCGCCCGGCACAGCCGGGCGTCGGCGACCGGATCGTTCACCGCATCCTTCGCGAGCTTGTAGCCTTTGATCAGCCGGTGGTAGGGGTTGGCCGGGAAGGCCAGGGGCGACAGCACCAGCGTGTCCACCACCGGCAACGTCCATGCGGTCAGTCCCGGCAACGCGTCGCGCAAGATCGGCAGGTCGTGCGCCAGGATGTTGTGACCGGCGATGCGCTCGGCGCCGCGGACGAATCCGTCCAGTCCAGCGGAGGCGAAGGGCCTGGAACCCCGCTTCTCCCATCGGAAGAACCGGTCGTCCAGCACCGCGCCGACCGCATTCGGGCGCCCGCCACGGTCGGCTTCGACGTCGATGAACAGCGTCTTTGCCAGATAGGTGTCCGCGCTCGCGTCGGTCAGCGGGGCGCGGGATTGCCGTTTCCTGAGGAGCGCATCGAGGGCTTGGGACAGCAAGGAGGAAGTTCACTTCAAAGGCGATGCAACCATCGCGAAAACTTCTACAGCGTGCGGATGCACAACCACAACGACGTTTTCCGCTTTGTCTTTTCGGCGGCGATCCGGATACCCGGAATGACGGATTTACGGGAAACCGGCGGCCCGCGAAAGCGAACCGTCGGATCGTGCCTCAGGGCGTGATCCGTGTGGGCAATGGCACCGGTGGCGACCGGGGCGATCCGACCGGCCGGTAGGTCCGACGGGGCGACGGCGGGAATGGGCGCGCGTTTGGCGCGCCTCAATTCCCCCCATGGTTCAGCCCCGCCGATGGCTCGGTGCCTTTGCGCAGGCGGACGCCGACACCTTCGCCATTGCTGGGGATGAAGATGACGCCGGCCGCCTCGAGCGCGTCCTTCAGCGCCCGCAGAATGGCCGGTATGGGGGTACGCCCGCCTTTCTCGAAATGCGTGATGGTGCGCAGGCTCACGCCGCTCGCCTCGGCGAGCTGCTGCTGGGTCATGTTCACCAGACCGCGGGCGGCGCGGCATTGGGCGGGCGTCAGGTTCATGTCCCGGATGGTAGGCGGGTACGCAGAAAGCGCAAGGAGACGGAAAATGCGCTTGCGCTCTATGCGCATAAGTGCGAAAAATGCGCACTCATCTGAACCGTCAGGAGCTCGGCTTCGCGTGGGTATGCTCCTGGTGTCCTGGCCGACGGGCCCAAACCCCCATGCGAGTCGGTCGCTGAAGCGACGTTGACTGACCCAGCCGGAAGGGAGGGGACCGTGATCATGCCACGGGAGACACGCACGCCAAGAGCGAGGACCAGCAAAGCATCACGTCGCGCCGCCTTGTCCGCGGCGATCCGGATGCTGAACGCCACCCCGGACGGGAATGATGCGGAGCCCCTCCTCGGTCTCTGGAGGGAATGGCGGGCTGCCTTTCCCCTGTCGGAGCATCTCTGCCGCGAGGCGCAACGGCTGGAACGTCACCTGATCGGCCGCATCGGCTTGCCGGCCGTCGAGATCCCGATGAGCGATCCCGAACGGCCGATGGTCCGGGCAACGGATCCGCGCCAGATCGACCGGGTGCTGGGCACGGCCCCGGCGACATTGGCGCAACGCCGCCGCCTGAAACGCGCTCTGGGGGCGGCGCGTGCCCGTTGGAACGCCGAAGCCGCCGCCTGTGGGCTCACGGAGGCCATCCGGTCGGAGGTTGCCGCTGATCGCCGCGTCGATGAGCTGCTGCGCATTGCTGCCGTGACGCCGGCCCACTCGCTGATGGGCGCGATTGCCAAGCTCGTTGTCATCGAGCAATGGGGAGAGCGGGAACCGGAGGGCGACGACCTTCCCTGGCCGTTTCTGCGCAGCGTGCTGTCCGACCTCGTCACCCTGGCGGCGGGGGAGCAGGAGCGTCCGACGCTGTCCGGCTGAGCCGGTCGTCGACCCTTTTCCTGAATTGCGGCAAAACACCCGTGGCGCCATCTGGACACACGCTCCGTTTCCTTCCGGACGGATGGTGCGTCTGTCGGGTCGCGCCCTGTCGGTCCTGTGCACCGATGATGGCGTCCGTCGGCCGAGGCGCGGGCGCCTTTCCCTACCCGGTTGCCCCCGCGGCGGCGGAAAGGCCGTGGGCGTTGAGCAAGGCGTTGACCGGCGTGCATCCGCCGGCGTAACCAGGGGGGCGTGCGCAGCGGGCCTCTCATGTCCACCGGGCCTGCCGCCTTCTCCACCTCACGGCTTTCGCAGGAACGCATCGTTTGCGGGAGGGAGGCAGGGTTGGAAGAGCTGCCGGTCGGCAAGGCGTTCACGCTGATCGAGCCGGGGCCGGTCGTCCTGGTGACGACGAGCGACGGCCGCACGGACAACGTGATGACCATCTCCTGGACGATGGTGCTGGATTTCACAGCGAAATTCGCCATCACCACTGGAGCCTGGAACCACTCCTACGCCGCGCTCACCAGGACGAAGGAGTGCGTGATCGCGATCCCCACGGTGGATCTCCTCGACACCGTCGTCGGGGTGGGAACCTGCTCGGGGACGGACACGGACAAGTTTGAGAGGTTCGGGCTGACCCGTGTGAAGGCGCAGCACGTCCGGGCGCCGCTCATCGCCGAGTGCCTCGCCAACATCGAATGCCGCGTCGTCGACATCATCGGGCATCACGACATCGTCGTGCTCCAGGGCGTGGCCGCCCATGTCGACGACAGCCGTAAGGAGAAGAGGCTGATCCATGCCGTCGGCGACGGCACGTTCGTGGCGGACGGCCGGCGTTTCAACCGGAGAGAGGCGATGCGGTCCAAGCTCCCGGACGGCGTGTAGGCCTACCGGCGGGTCCGGTCCATGCCCATCCTGTGCCGCGGATGCTGGCGTCCGTCGGCCGAAGGCAGTGCCGCGGAAAGGGGCATCTTCACAAATGCGCGCCCTGCGGACGTTCCCATATGATGGTGCAAAGCCGCCGCTCCCGTTGTCCACCGAAGGGTAACCGGGGTCCTTCGTGAGCGAGGCGATATGGCGCCCGCGCGAGCAAGCCCGCGCGCCGGGCTCTCGTGAATCGAGCCTCCTGCGGAGTCTCGAACCTGACGGTCCTCGATCCCTGGCGCATCTCCCGCGACGTGCCTTCCTCCTGCAAGGGTGGCGGCGGCAGGAACCGGTTCTCCGGACGCAGGGTGATTCCAACCGCAGCGGGAACGTCAGGGGCCCCCGACGACGATCATCACCGTCAATCCTTGGCGCTTTCCCGTGGCGATCACCGGCCGCCGGCCGTCTCCCGTGCCAGGAAGTTTCAACTCCTGATCGCCGCAGTGGTTCATGGGGCTTCGTCGCTGTCCATGCGGACGCCCGCGGCTTCGAAGGCCCGCCGGAGGCTGCCCGGCACGTAGCCCCGCGACGAGCCCCTGCCGAGTTCGAAGGCGCGCACCGCCGACACCGACAGCGTCGCTTTCTCGGCGAGAGCCTCCTGCGACCATCCCAGCTCACGCCGGAAGAGCCGGCACCGCTCCGGGGTCATGCATCCATCTCCGCCCAACCGCTCCATCGGGCGACGCTATCACGGCGGGTGGGAGCTGTTGATGGTCCTTCTCCCGGACCGAGGCCATGTGACTGGGAAACGCGGCTATTTCCGGCACGGTTGCATCCGGCGTTGCGCTGCGGCGCCGTGAGCGGTGTTGTCTCCGGCTGAACGGCTCGCGGCTCGACCACGGCGGCCTTTCCTGCTGGCGACCCTGACGCCGGGTGTGGCTGCGGAGCAGCCCGACCTCGATCCCGCAACGGCCGGGGGCCGGCCTTCTTCCCCGCCGTGCTCGGCTGCGCCTGTGCGCGGCTTCCTCGCGAGGCAAGAAGCCCGGCCCCTGGCCGTCCTCCGCTGCGCTGCGGCCCTTGCGGGTGCGGGCCGGTCGCCCGGCGCCCTTGTGATCGCCATCAAGGCCGCGGTGGTCGCGGTCGAACCCCGCAGGAGAGGATCATGGCTCAGATCGGCACCTTCACCCGCAACGACGACGGCTCCTTCACCGGCACCATCAAGACGCTCACCCTCAACATCAAGGCCCGCTTCGTCCCGGCCGCGAAGGACAGCGACAAGGCTCCCGACCTGCGCGCCCAGAGCAATGGGATCGAGATCGGCGCGGGTTGGCGCAAGACCGCCAAGGAGACCGGCCGCGACTACCACTCGGTCAAGCTGGATGATCCGAGCTTCCCCGCCCCGATCTACGCCAGCCTGGTCGAGATCGACGGCGGCTACGCCCTGATCTGGTCCCGCTGAGGCCGGCCACCGGTTGCGGCGCTCCATCCGAGCGCCGCGGCCGGCTCCGGGCCACAACGGACGTGCTGGAATGCGACAAGCGACCGCCGCGGCTCATGATGGCCGTGATTGCCGTGCGACTGGGGGGCGGGGCGAGACGGGGAGGCCCCTGTGCTCCCGAAAGTCCGTCTGTCTCTTCGGACGTCCCAGCCTACCATGCCGGGGCGGCCCGCCTCGAGGACGAGCGGTCCCCCCAAAAGGCTGCGCCTTTTGGCTCCCCCGCTCGCCGGCAGGCCGGTCGCCTGCGGCGATCCTCGACCCGGACCGCCCCGGCATCGTGACGCCCCCTCGTCTTCAAAACCAGAGGAGGGAACGATGCTCACCATCCACGACCAGGTCAGGGAACTGCGGGTCGAGCTAGCGTCCTGCGCCCTGCCCCGCCGCGAACGCGCCCAGGCCCGGGCCGAACTGGACCGGCTCCTCGTCCGGCAGGCGAGGCTGGACCGTGCCACCGACGCGCTGGTGTTCGTCACGGAGGCGCCGCCCGCCTGAGGCGGCGCCGTGCGTCGCGGCCGGGAGCCTCGTCGTGTGTCCGGAGGACGCCTGCCGGCGCGTCCGTTTCGCCATCCGGCTGCCCGGCGGTGTGCCGGTGATCACCCTTGGTCGCTGCTCAGGAACACGGCTCCTTCCCTGTCCGGATTTACGGAGAACCGGCGATCCGGATATCCGGCTGTCCGTCGATCCGGACATCCGCCGATCCGGGACTCCGGATCGCCGTGAATGCGGCAATGCACTCCTGGCCACCGCCCCGATTGGCCGGCATATGCCTAAAAAGTCTCGCACCTCTCCCGGAAATCGTTGGCATCGCCAACCCTTTCGCCCCAAAAGCAATGGTGGCGGAAATGTGGCGTCCTACCCACGTATGTCGTCACGCACCGCCGTCACCGTCTTGGGTGGGGCCGGCCAGTTCGGAGAGGAAGGGGTGATCGGGGGGCAGCGCCAGCAGATCGCCGGGGAGCACCTTCAGCGCCCGCGCCAGCCGGCCGAGCGTCACCACGCTCGCCTTGTGCTCGGCCCGCTCGATCTGGCCGACGTAGCTGCGGTCGATGCCCGACAGGTGCGCGAGCTCCTCCTGCGTGATGGCGCGCTCACGCCGCAGGCGCCGGATGTTCGCGGCCAGTATGTCGGGAAGGTCCTCCATCGCCAGGATGGAGCCCCATTGAGGGAAAAGTCGCCACGGGATACATATACCATTCGGTCGCCGGCCCATGGCCGACGGGTGGTCTCCAACACCGAAGGGAAAGGAGCCTGCGCATGAGGAAGCCGCGCATCGACGCGCCGGTGTTCGACGTAGCGCCCACCGGCGAAACGCTGACCGACTACGACCGGCTGCATCTGGTCACCTACCTGCGCCTGCTCGACGCCGCGGCGGACGGCGCCGACCCCGACGAGGTCGCCCGGATCGTGCTGCGCATCGACCCGGACGAGGAGCCCGAGCGCGCGCGGCGTGCCCACGCCAGCCATCTCGCCCGCGCCCGCTGGATGACCGAAAGCGGCTACCGGCATCTGCTCGCTTCGAATTAAGCCGTCATCGCCGCACGGCCCGTCCGGCATCGCCGAACGCCGCCTTGTCGGCTCTTTCCCTGTCCTGTCAAGCGCTTCCTCCCCTTTCGATCGGGGTGTGCCGGTTGCATCGATCCCCCGATACGCCGCACCGGCCTACCGGTGCGTTCGGCGCTTCGCAACCTGAGCGTTTGGATGCGCGTCCGTCCCTTCATCCATGACGAGGACGGTAACCATGACGAACACGAGAGACTGGCGGTCCGCCGCCGCCTACGCCGACACGGCATCGCTGCCGGTGGCGGGCTGGGCGTGGGAGTTCCTGCGCCGCAACCCCGAGTACAGGGCCGCGACGCGGGCCGCCGTACCGCGCTCGGCCGAGCACGCCGCCGTCGGCCGGCGCTGGGGGTTGTCCTTTCGCCGAGGACCCGGATCGCTCCGCCCACGACACGGCGATCTTCTGGACGCCGGACCTGCTGCCGGACCTGGTGCGGCTGATTCCGGTTCCCATGCAGCCGATCCCCGTGGCTCCGGACGCTGACCCGCTGGCCGGGCCGGGGCGGCGCGCCGTGCTGCCGACGCCGGACGGCCTCCACGTGGTGATCGCCGACGGCGCCCGAGAGCGGCGCTTCCTGATCCTGGCGCCCGACCTGCCGGCACCGGGGACGGCGCTGTGGGCCACCGTGGCGTTCGACCGGCCGCGGGCGCCGCAGATCGCCGGGATCGAGCGCTTGGCGGCGCTGATGACGGGCCGGCCGCCGCCGCCCGAGCTGACGCCCATCCAGACCGGCCTGCTGCGCCACGCCCTGCAGGCGCTCGACGCCGCCCTGGCCGGCGCCAGCCTGCGCGACACCGCCGAGGCGGTGTTCGGCGAGCGGCGGGTGGCGGCCGACTGGTTCCGCTCCAGCCCCCTGCGCGACCAGGTCCGCTACCTGGTCCGCCGGGGGCGGCGGCTGATGGCCGGCGGCTACCGCGAGCTGCTGGCCGGCCGCCTCGGGCGCGGCCAGCGGTAGACCGCTCCGGGGAGGGAGGGGCCGGGGGACTCCGGCCCCTCCGGTCTTTCCCCTCCCCGGCGCCCCGCCGTTTCCGCGAGCCTTCCGCCATCGCGCACCGCCGCTCCCGGCGGCGCGCTCCGGAACACGGAGGCTCGACCATGCACGACAGCACCGACGACCTGCCGCAACGTTTCCTGCGCACGGCCGAGGCCGGGCGCTTCCTCGGCCTGTCCGGCCGGACGCTGGAGAAGCACCGCGTCTACGGCACCGGCCCGCGCTACCGCAAGATCGGCGGGCGCGTGGTCTACGCGCTCGACGACCTGAAGGCCTGGGCCGACCGCGGCCTGCGCACCTCCACCTCCGACCCCGGCGCCAGCGCCGTGCGGCCGGCCCGCCGCTGAGGGGAGGGGAGTATGGACGACCCTCGCTTTCCCGCCCGCCGCACCGACATCGCATTGCGCGACGTGGCCGACCTGATGGTCTGGCCGTGGTTCAGCCTCGCCAAATCCCCACGCCGCACGCCCATTGTCTTCGAACAGGGGGCGGTGCGCATCCGGGTCGAGCCGGCCGGCGACCTCGGCATCGCCACCCTCTGGGACGCCGACGTGCTGGTCTGGGCGGCCAGCCAGCTGACCGAGGCCCTCGACGCCGGCCGGACGCCCACCCGGCATCTGGAAACCCCGGCGTATCCGCTTCTGCGCTTCCTCGGCCGCGGCGTCGGCCGGCACGACTACGTGTTGCTGCACGCCGCCTTCGACCGTCTGGCGGCCACCCGCGTCGAGACCACGCTGCGCGCCGGGCCGGAGGGACCGGCCCGCTTCCGCTGGCTCGACGGGTGGGAGCCGACCGGGGCCGGCGTCCGCCTGACGCTGCCGGACTGGCTGTTCGCGGCGGTGTGTGAGCGCCGCGTGCTGACGCTGGATCCCGGCTATTTCGACCTCACCGGCGGGGTGGCGCGCTGGCTGTACCGGCTGGTGCGCAAGATGGGCGGCCGGCAGCGCGGCGGCGGCGCCATCGGGGTGCACCGCCTGCACGCCCGCAGCGGCAGTCCGGTGCGTCCGGCCGAGTTCGCCCGCCACATCCGCGGCATCGCCGCGTCCGGCCTGCCGGGTTACCGGCTGTCCATCGAGCGGGGTGGCGGCGAGGAGCGGCTGCTGTTCTCCCGGATGCGACCCTTGGCGAACCTGTCCACAGCCCCCTGTGGACAACCTGTGAATGATGTCGGGACATCGTATTTATCGGAAAACGGGAGATCACCATGCCGACTCGCGGGGGAACACCACCCCGACTCGGAGTCAAGTCCTTGGCCCGCTTCACCGATTCGCCCCTATAACTTATATAACTTAAACAATAACAGACTCTTGGCGGCTGACTCCTCGACTCCTCCGCCTGTGGATAAGTCCTCCGGAGCGGGGAGGGCGCCGCGATGATCGTGGCCTTCCTCAACCAGAAGGGCGGCGTCGGCAAGACGACGCTCGCCCTCCACCTCGCCGGCGAGCTGACCCGGCGTGGCCATCGCGTGCTGCTGATCGACGCCGACCCCCAGGGCTCGGCGCTCGACTGGGCCGAGCAGCGCAACCGCGAGGGGCTGCCCCGGCTGTTCGCCATGGTCGGGCTGGCCCGCGAGACGCTGCACCGCGAGGTGCCCGACCTGGCCTCCGGGGTCGAGCACGTGGTGATCGACGGGCCGCCGCGGGTGACGGCGCTGGCGCGCTCGGCGATCCTGACCGCCGAGCGGGTGCTGATCCCGGTGCAGCCCAGCCCGTTCGACGCCTGGGCCTCGGCCGAGCTGCTGCGCCTGCTCGACGAGGCGCGCGGCTGGCGGCCCGGCCTGTCCGCCCGCTTCCTGCTCAACCGCTGCATCGCCCGGACCCGGCTGCTGGCCGATGCCCGTCGCGAACTGGCCGGGGTGGTCCCGTCGGCGATGGCAGCGTCGGTCGGCCAGCGGGTGGTCTTCGCCCGCTGCGTGCGTTCCGGCCGGCTGGCCTTCGAGAGCGAACCGGGCTCCACGGCGGCGCTGGAGATCGCGGCCCTGGCCGCCGAGCTGCTGGGGACCGGGCCATGAGCGGGGAGCGTATCGGCTTCGGCGCCCGTCCCGGTGCGCACGACGCCTGGGTGCGCCGGGGCGAGGGCGGGCCGGCCAAGGCGGAGGTCTACACCGCGCGGCTGACGGTGGACATCACGCCGGAGCTGCGCGGGCGGATCAGGATCGCCGCCTTCCGCCGCGGCGTCACCATGGCGGCGCTGCTGCGCGAGGTGCTGGAAGCCCGCTTCGCCGGGGAGGAGGGGGCATGATCGCCGCCCTGGTCAACCTGGCGCCGGGGGTGGGCCGCACCACGCTGGCGGTCAACCTGGCCGGCGAGCTGGCCCTGCAAGGCAAGCGGGTGGCGCTGCTCGACGTCGATGGCGTCTCCGGAGTGCGGGAGTGGGCGGGGATGCGGCGGCGCAACGACCTGCCGGCCCTGTTCGACACCGTCACGATCACCAGCGCCCAGCTGCGCTGCGGGTTGTGGGGGCTGGGCACCAGCTTCGATCACGTGGTCATCGACACCCCGGCCCGTTCGCCGGCAGCGGTGCGGGCGGCCCTGCTGGCGGCGGAGACCGTGCTGGTGCCGACCCTGCCGGACCGGGAGGCGGTGGGGCGCTGTGCCGCCACCATGCAGCTGGTCGTCGAGGCGCTGGCGGCCGAGCCGATGCTGGCGGCGGCGCTGGTGCTGACCCGGGCGCCGGAGGGGATGCCGGTGGAGCCGGGCACTGAGGCGGGGGCTCTGGGCCTGCGCCTGCTGGTGGCGGCGGCGGTGGTGCGGCAACGGCTGGCCTTCGCGACGAGCCGGAGCACCGGGCTGCTGGTGCCGGAACTGGAGATGGCCGGGCGGGCCGAGGCCGACGTCCGCGGCCTCGTCTCCGAGGTCTTCGGCCTGGGATCGGTCCCGGTGGCGGGCTGATCGGGGAGGGCGGCGGCCTGCTTCACACCTGGGGCGAAGCCGTTCGTGCTCTAGCGCGCAAAGACAGGAAATCGGACAGGATGCCCAAGTTTCGGTGGGCTTTCGTGAGGGTGTGTGGAAGAAGAGAAATCAACGGTCAGCAAGATAAAGGCGCGGTTCGCCGTCGTTCGTGGCCGTTGATTTCCTTGGAATTTTCCTGTGTACGCGCTTTCCTGGGCGAACATTGGCGAACCTGTCCTTTGAAATCCCGTCATACCTTTGAGTTCTGGTCAAGACATGGCCTTCGACGCATCGTCGATCCGGTTTTGTCTTCCGGCCGGCCCTGGAGCCGGTCGTGGTTCGCGGAGGAGTACCGGCATGCGGTGGCGCGGGTCGATCTTCGACGGCCTCTCGGCCGACGACGGCTTCAAGGCCCGGATGAAGGCGCTGGCCGACCGCGGCCGGGCCCTGGCCCGCGGCTATGTCCGCCGCTCAGAGCGCCGGGTCCGGGTGCGGGCCGCGCCGGCCAGTCCGAACGCTTACGCCCGTCCGGTCAACGTCAAGCTGCTCTACCACGACCGCGCCCGCGGCGCCTTCCCCAACTCGGTCGCCGTGCTGGCCAACTACCTCGCCAAGGACGGCCCGCTGTTCGACCGCGACCGCCTCGGCATCGACAAGGGCGAGGTGGCAGCATCCTGGTCGGACGACCGCCGGGTCTTCCACGTCATCGTCAGCCCCAACGACGGCCACCGCATCGACGACATGGTGGCCTACGGCCGGGAGGTCATGACCGCCTGGGAGCGCCGGGTCGGTGAACTGGAATGGGTGGCGGCGGTCGAGCGCAAGCCCGACATGGCGCACGCGCAAGGCAACCAGCACCTGCACGTGATGATCCGTGGCGTCCAGGACGACCGCGACCTCTACTTCGAGCGCGACGTCGTCACCCACTGGTTCCGCCACGACGCGGTGGAGGTCACCACCCGGACGCTGGGCTGGATGGACGAGCGCGAGCGGCAGGCCTACGAGCGCCAGCTCGTCGAGATGCAGCGCCTGCGCGAGGAGCGCGGCCGTGAGATCGGGCGCGACGGCCTGGACGATCTCGGAGGGCGCGAGCTGTGACGCGACCCCTCCTCCTCATCCTGCTCGGCGGCGGGGTCCTGTGGCTGCTGACGGTGGCGATCGTCACCGAGCTGGTCGGCTGGCTGTTCGGCTGGCCGGCCGCCTTTGGCGGGCTGCGCGTCGGCACCATCGCGCTGTACGGACCCGGCCAGTTCCTGACCTGGGGCGACCTGCTGGCCCCCGGCCACCGCTGGATCGTCACCGTTGCCGCTCTGGTCTGCACCGCCACTGCTCTGGCGCTGGCGGTGCGCGTCGGCCTCGTTCTGCGCGGCGGCCGCGGTCCCCGCTTCGGTGCCGGCCGCTGGGCCGACGCCGCCGATGTCCGCCGCAGCGGCCTGTTGTGAGGGAGGCGGCGATGACGGACACCTGCATCGTTCTCGGCGCCTGGAACGGCCGCCCCTTGCGCGAGCGCACCCTGCAGCCGGTGCTGGTGATCGGCCCCACCGGCTCGGGCAAGACCACCACCACGGTGCTGCCCACCCTGTTCGCCGGCTGGCGCGAGAGCGCCGTCGTCTGGGACTTCAAGGGCGCCATGGCCGGCGACAGCGGGGCGGCGCGCGAGCGCTTCGGCGACGTCATCGTGCTCGACCTCGCCCGGCCCGGCGGTCCCCGCTACAACCCGCTGATGGCGGTGCGGCCCGGCCCGCATCTGGTGCCGGACTGCCAGCACGCCGCCCGCATCCTCACCGAGGGCGAGAAGGAGGGGCACTGGCGCAACGCCGCCTTCTCCTACCTCACCGGCGTCTTCGTCTA
>CALBDS010000016.1 GCA_937927415.1 uncultured Rhodospirillaceae bacterium | reverse complement strand
CCAGGACGTCGCGGGCCACGCCGAAGCGGACGCCGTTGCCGAGCAGGTGGCCCAGGGCCCGGCGCGGCGAGGGCATCGGCGCCTTGCCGCCGCCGGACGGGTCGAGCCAGGTGCGCTGTACGCCGGTGAGGCGACCGTCCAGGCCGGTGGCCGCGGCGATCAGCGCCGGCCCTTCAGCGAGCCGGCCATCGGCGTCACGGTACCAGCAGCGTGGTTGAAAGCGCAGGGAGCCGTCTTTCCGGACATCCGCAAATCCGCGGTTGCGCAGATACGTTTCGGCCAGCGTGCCGGCGAGCGGCCGGGAGCGGGCGAACAGGCGGTGGGCGGCTTCCGGCGATCCGTTGGGGGTTGGAGGCTCCCACCGCGGCTCCGACGGCGCCCGCGGCGAACCGAGGAAGACGCGCGCCTCGTCGAGCACCGCGGCCAGCCGGCCGAGACCGCGGTTGAGCCCGATGAGGTCGAGCAGGTCGCCGTGCTCGCCGGTGGCAGCGTCGGCCCATCTGCCGATAGCACCCCCATGCAGCCGGATGTAGAGGCTCTCCCCCGGCGTGCCGTGGACGTCACCGACCCGCCAGTAACGTCCTTCCCGCCGCCCATGCGGCAGGTAATGGCGGCACACCGCCTCGGCCTCCCGCGCGAGGCGCTGCGCCATCTCCGACGCGGCGGACATGGCGCCGCCCCCTCACGGCCCCGTCCGGTCGACAACACGGAGCAGCGGGTGGCGGGCCAGCAGGGCGGCGAACACCGCCGGCCCACGCTCGCCCACCGGCACGAACAACCGCAACGTCCAGGCGATGATCTCGGACACGGAAGCGCGCGGCGGCACGTCGCGCCGGACCCAGTTCAGCAGCGTGGCGACATCCGGGGCCATGCCCGGCGAGGCCGGGAAGACCGCCGGGTCGTCGGCGGGCACACGGTCGACGACCGTCAGCCGGGTGTCCACCGTGGTGCCGTAGCGGGCGTAGACCCGGCCGTCGATGGCGGCGGAGAAGACGACACGGCCCCGCTCCTGCAAGCGAACGAAGGTGTCGCGCCACGCCGGATGATCCGGCGCCAGCCCGGCACCGGTGACGGCGACGAGGCGCCCGCCCTCGGCCAGCCGGGCCAGGGCCGAGGCGAGGTGGCGGACAGCGGCGTCGGCCACCCGGCCGTCCACCGCCGCCAGCGCCGAGAAGGGCGGGTTCATCAGCACGACCGTCGGCCGGACCGCGGCATCGAGATGGTCGTGGATGGCGGCGGCATCGAAGCGGGCCACCGGGACGCCGGGAAACAGGCGCTCCAGCAGGGCGGCGCGGGTGTCGGCCAGTTCGTTGAGGACAAGGTTCGTGCCGGCCAATTCGGCGAAGACGGCGAGCAGGCCGGTGCCGGCGGAGGGCTCCAGCACGCGGTCGGCCGGGGTGAGGGCGGCGGCGGCAGCCACCACGCCGGCCAGCGGCAGCGGGGTGGAGAACTGCTGCCGGGCCTGGCTCTCCTCGGAGCGGCGGGTCTGGCTGGGCAGCAGCGCCGTCAGCCGCTCCAGCATGGCCAGGAACGCCGCCGGGCTGGCGGAACGGGCCAGCATGGCCGGGCCGAAGCGGCGCAGGAACAATACCTGCGCCGCTTCGCCGACGTCGTAGGCCAGCTTCCAGCTCCAGGCGCCCTCGGCGTCGGAGCCGCCGAACGCCGCGGTCATCGCGGCGCGCAGCGTGCCGGCGTCGATGGCCCGGCCGCGTTCGAGGCCGGGCAGCAGCCGCTCCGCGGCGGCGAGCAGGGCCGCCGCGGTGTCCACCGGGGGCGGGGGACAGGGGGCGGCAGCATCGGTTCGGAGGTCGGCGGTCAGGGTCATGGCGGAGGGTCCGGGAGAGCGGGGAGACCAGCGGCCGGCGGACGCTCTCTCGATCCGCTCCGGCTCACCCCGCCCCCGCCCTCCTCGCCCTCTACCCGCCGCCGGGATCGAACGGCGGGTCGTAAAGCTCAAAGGCGTTCCCGTCGGCCAGATGCCCGAAGGGGGTGAGCACCACCTCGCCACCGCGTTGCGCGACAGCGCACAGAATGAAGCGGGTCTCACCGGTGCGGGCGTCGGTGCCCTGCACCAACGCCAGGTCGCCGGCCGCCGCGGCGCGCAGCAGCGTCGCGAAATTCGCCTTCACGGAATCGGGAATCGACATGGGGAGGCTCCTATAAGACAGGAGCCCGGCGCGGTGGCCGGGCTCGACGAAGGATGGGATGGCGGGCACGGATCAGGCGGAGGAGCCGAGGCGGCGTTCCGCCGCGCGGATGGCGGCCAGCGCCGCCCGGAACCGCGCGGTGCCACGCTCCTCGCCGAGGTCGGTGCTCAAAGCCACGGCCCGGCAGGCGGCGTGGATGTCGGCATCGCCGACCATCTCCGGCGCCAGCCGGGTCAGTGTGCCGTCGGTCTCGATCACGGTGCGGATCTCCTCCCGGACCTCCTCTTCGGCCAGGCGGAGCAGGACGTGCTCCCGCAGGATGTCCGGGTCGAGGAGAACGGCTCCCTGGCCGGCCGGGATCACGATGACGATGGCCTCGGCGGTGATCACGAGGACCGGGACATCGGCGGCCAGGGCTGTAACGAAGGGCTCGGTCATGACGAACCTCCAGCAACGGAGACGGAGGCGGAGCGGCCGGAGCCGCTCCGCAGTGTCACGTCACGCAGCGGCCGCCTCGGTGCGGTCCGCGTCGTCCCCGGCGGCCGGGATCTCCCCGGCGCCGGTCAGGAAGGCCGGCAGGGAGGCGTCGCCGCCCTCCGCATCGCCGTCCGCACCGGCATCAGCACCGGCCGCCGGCTCCAGCGGCCGGCGCAGCGGCTCGGGCAGCCAGCCGCTGCCGGCCAGCAGCCGCTCGGCCTCCTTGGCCATGTCCGGCTTGCGCAGGTGGTCGATCAGCTGCGCCGCCTCCGGACCTCGCGCCTCGCGCACCGCCTCCAGGATGCGCGCCTTCGGCACCCGGCCGAGGTAGCTGTCCACCGTCGCCGTCCAGCCGGCCGCCGCCATGTCGAGGCCGACCGCCCCGGCCAGCAGGTCGGCGTGGGCGGCGCGCTGCGGCGCCCGGTTCCACGGCTCGTGCACCGCGTTGACACCGAAGGAGACGCAGTGGGCGAACAGGGCGGCCCGGCTGTCGCCGTCGAACCCCACCAGCGTTTCCCACAGGGCGGCCGGTTCGCCCGGCAACTGGGTGCTCCAGGCGCGCTGGCGGGCGTCGATCGCCCGGGCCGCGGCGCTGGCGGCGAGGTCGGGCGGCTGCACCCCGAAGCCGGCGCTCTTCAGCTCCAGCTCCAGGCAGGAGGCGCCGGGGCGCTGGGTGAAGGTGCGCAGGCACAGCGCGTGCAGCGCCGCCAGGAAGGCGGTGTCGGGGTCGTTGGCCAACGCGTCGCGCAGCGCCAGGGTGCGGTGCACGCTCAGCTCGATCAGCAGCCGCTCGGGCAGCGGCCGCAGCCCCTCGTCCTCCTCCGGCGCCGCCGGTCCGGTGACCGGCACCGGCGCCGACACGCTGGCACCGCCGGCGATGGCGACCGGCTGCGCGGCCACCGCCCCGCCCGCCGGGGCAGTGGCGGGGCCCTCACCGTCCGGCGGGAGAGCCGGAGCCACCGGTTCGACCGGGGCTTCGTCCTCCGGCCGCACGTAGCCGCGGTCGACCTGAAGCCCACCCTCGACATCGACGCTGACGAACACCCCGGCCCGCGCCACCTCGGCCGTCTCGTAGACCAGCGGCCGCTCCTCCAGCGCCCGCAGTTCCACGTCGATCTCGGCGAGGCGCCGCGCCACCCGATCCAGCTCCTCCGCTTCCGTCGGCTCGCTCGCCTCCAGCCGCTCGTACTCGGCGTGCAGCGCGTCGTAGGTGGCCTGCTCCGCCTCGCTCAGCGGCACCGGCTCGCCGGCCAGACGACGCAGCCCCCGGCTGTGCCCGTAGGGGAAGGCCAGCGCCACCTCCACCCACGTCCAGCCCTCCGCCCGCACCGTGGCGGCCTCGGCCTCCAGCTTCTCGGCGACCAGCCGGTCGAGCAGCGCCGGGTCCTGCAGCCAGCCGCCGTCGTCGTGCTGGAACAGGTCGCGCATCACCGCCCCGCCGGCCGCCTCGTAGGCCTCCACGCCGACGAACAGCGCCCGCTTGTCCGACGCCCGCACCGCGCCTTCGGTGAGGAGCCGGCGGATCTGGTAGGGCTCGCGGCTGTAGGCGCGCGACAGCGCCTCCCACACCTGCTCCTGGCGGGCGTGGTCGCCGCTGACGGTGAAGGCCATCAGCTGGTCCAGCGTCATGCGGTCCTCGGCGTAGGCGTCGAGCAGCGCCGGCGCTGCGGCGGCCAGCTTGAGGCGCTGCTTCACCACGCCGGGGGCGACGAAGAAGCGGGCGGCGATCTCCTCCTCGCCGAGCCCGGCCTCGCGCAGGGTCTGGAAGGCGCGGAACTGGTCGAGCGGGTGCAGCGGGGCGCGCTGCACATTCTCGGCCAGCGAGTCCTCCTCGGCCAAACCAGCGTCGCGGACGACGCAGGGCACCGGCTGGGTCTTGCTCATGCGCTTCTGCTTGACCAGCAGTTCCAGCGCCCGGAAGCGGCGGCCACCGACCGGCACCTCGAAGACGCCGGTCTCGGCGCCCTCGGCGTCGAGCACCGGGCGGACGGCGAGGCTGTGCAGCAGGGTGCGCCGGGCGATGTCCTCGGCGAGCTCCTCGATGGAGACGCCGGCCTTGACCTTGCGGACGTTGGCCTGGGACAGCACCAGCTTGTTGAAGGGGATGTCGCGCGAGGTGTTGAGGACGATCTTGGGCGTGGCCATGTCGAACTTCTCCGCCGACGGGTGGCCGGGAGCCTCTCTCCCAGCCCTGTCCCCCGTCACCCCTCCCCCGCCCTCCTCTCCCTTCCATCCGGACGGTTCTGGAGCGGGGGCTTGTCCATCGGGATGGACGGGCGCATCATCCCGGCCACAAACCATCCCAGGAGGGTTCCCGGTGTTCGTGGTGGACGAGGCGATGGCCGCGGCGGTGCGCCGGGCCTTCGACGAGCGGGGCGAGTGGCCGGCGGTGGCGGAACTGCGCCGCCATGTGTCCATCGACGACAACGCCGAGGCGTTGCGGACGGTGCGCACCATCGTGTCGTGGCGGCACCGGGCCGGAACCGCCCTTCACCCGCCGTCCTGACCCATCACCCTGCCGCCGGCCTTCCCGCCGGCTCATCGGCGGGACGGCGGGCGAGCAGATAGTCGGCGGCCTTGCTGGCCAGACCGGCAGCGCGGACGATGGCGTGATCGTCCCCGCGCAACACCTCCAGCCAGGCGCCGATGTAATCGGCGTGGCGGACGGTGGGGACGATGCCCAGGGCGGCGCAGAGAAAGGCGGCGGTGATTTCGGCCACAAGTTCCTCGAAGCCATACCGGCGGGACCCGAAGGCGCGGGACAGGTCACGGCCCAGACGGCTGGGATGCCCGGTGCTGTGCCCGAGTTCGTGCAGGACGGTGCGGTGCCAGTTGACGGGCTCGAAAAAGGCCTGGGGCGGCGGCACCTGCACGTAATCATGCTGGAGATGGTAGAAGGCCCTGGCCCCGCCGATGCGGACGTCGACGCCGCTGGCGCGGATCAGCGCCTCGGCCCGCGGCAGGATCAGCCCTTCCGGGATCGGTGGCGGCGCCACGGCGATGCCGTCGGGCAAGCCGTCGCATTGGTCGCCATTGAAGACCGTGAAGCGCTTGAGGAACGGAATGGCCTGGGCCTCGCCTCCTTCCTCGCGCACCCGCCGGCGTTCGCGCTCAGGCACGAAGCGGTCGGCGTAGACGACGGATGTCCCATGCTCGCCTTTGCGGACGGTGCCGCCCAGGGTCCGGGCCTGGCGGAAGGTGAGCCAGTTCTGGCCGGAGAACCCGCGGGCGACCACGGCGCCCCAAAGAATGAGGATGTTGATCCCGGAGTAGGAGCGCCCGGTGACGGCGTTGCGGGGAAGGCCGAGCGGAGCGGTGGTGGCCGGGGTTCCCCAGGGCTGGACCCAGGGCAGCCGGCCGGCCTCCAGGTCGGCGATGATCCGGGCGGTGATCTCGGCGTAAAGACTGGCGCGGCCGGCTCCGGAGCGGGTGGTCTGGGCGGTGTCGGGCATGGCGGGTCTCCGCGGCGGGCCGGCCGGAGGCCTGCCCTCCAGCCCCGAAACCCGTCGCGGCCCCCACCTCGGCCCTCGTCCTTTTTCATTCCCCCACGCACGGACACAGGCTCTTCGGGGCTGTTTCCCCCAGCCCGGTCCCTCCGCCTCCTACGCTGGAACGCGCGGGAATTTCCGCCCAAATGATTCCGGTTTGATTCTGGAAGCGGTTTGGAGCGGAGTGGTCCAAACAGCAAAAAGCCGCTGATTTCTTTTGGAAATCAGCGGCTTAATTTTGGTTGCGGGGGCCAGATTTGAACTGACGACCTTCAGGTTATGAGTCAGTTTTCAGCCCTCTACGCCAAGCTTTCCGGTCGCTCTCCACAGTATCAGTTACTTCTACAACACCTTGATTCCACTTGTACAATCCAAGGAACTGGCCATTTCTTTCCTACGCCACAGCCCCACGCGGTTTTCATCCTGGTGCTTCCACGGCGCTGCCACGAACCGGATGGAATTACGCCTGGGAGACGGAGGGAAGACATGCCGAAACTTACCAAGCGCACCGTTGAGGCACTCGAAACCAGAGCCAAGAACTACATCGCCTTCGACGCCGAACTGCCGGGATTCGGCGTCCGGGTGATGCCCAGCGGCAAGCGCTTCTTCCTCGTCCAGTACCGGCGCCATGGCCGCACCCGCCGCATCATGATCGGCCAGTTCGGCCCCGTCACCGCGGAGGTCGCCCGGCAGAAGGCGATGGCCCTTCTCGGCCAGGCGAAGGGGGGTGGCGACGACCCGGCGTTCACCCGCGACGCTCTGCGCCAATCGACGACCATGGAGCAACTCGGAGCCCGGTTCCTGAAGGAGCATGTCACCATCCGCTGCAAGCCGACCACCCAGCGGGAGTATCAGCGGTCCATCGACCTGTTTCTCAACCCCTTCTTCGGCACCCAGCGGGTCCGGTCGGTCACCGCCGCCGATGTCGCCGAACTGCACGGCTCGCTGGCCCATATCCCCTACCAGGCCAACCGGACCCTCGGCGTCCTGTCGAAGATGATGAGCTTGGCCGAAGTGTGGGGTCTGCGCGACCGGCACACCAACCCCTGCGAGGAGGTCGAGCGGTACCCCGAGCACAAGCGCGAGCGGTTTCTGTCCCTGAAGGAGGTCGAAGCGCTCGGCCGTGCACTCGCGGACGCGGACGCGGACTGCACGTACGCGGTCGCCGCCTTTCGCCTCCTTCTGCTGACCGGATGCCGGCTGGGCGAGATCCAGACCCTTCGGTGGGAGCATGTCCATCTTGACGAAGGCGAACTCCGGTTGCCGGACAGCAAGACGGGAGCGAAGGTGGTTCATCTCGGCACGGCGGCCACCGTCCTCCTGCGTTCGCTCCCCCGCATCGACGATAATCCCTTCGTCATCGTCGGCACCAAGCCGGGCGCCCACCTGACCGACTTGCAGCGGCCCTGGCGCCGCATCCGGAAAGCCGCCGGCCTCGGGCAGACACGCATCCACGATCTGCGCCACACCTTCGCATCCGGCGGCCTCGCCGTGGGGGAAGGCCTGCCGATCATCGGAAAGCTGCTCGGACACACCCAGGTCCAAACCACCGCCCGCTATGCGCATCTTGCCGCCGACCCGCTGAAGGCGGCAGCGGACAGGATTGCCGGCCGCCTTGCCACCGTCCTGCTCCCCCTTGCCACGGCGGCCCCCTCCGATGGATGAACGGTCGGGAGCCTACCCGTCCGAACCGCTCCCGTTATGCCGGGCTGCGTCGGGATGGTCATGCGTATCGTCAAGGGCGGGGAAAGCATCACCGATCCCGGCCTCGATTTCATCCGCGGTGGGCAGCGCGCCCAGCAACTGCGGGGGGAGCGCTCCGACGACGTTGACCTCGTACTTCGCCACGCCGACCGGCTTGTGCACATCCCGCAAGGCGTACTCGACGACGACGCGGTTGCGGTCGCGGCACAGGATGAGGCCGATGCTGGGGTTGTCGTCGGTATGCTTCTCGATCTCGTCCAGCGCGGTCAGATAGAAGGTCATCTGTCCGACGTACGACGGCTTGAACTCGTCCATCTTAAGATCGACCGCGATCAGGCAGCGGAGCCTGCGATGGTAGAAAAGCAGATCGACGAAGAAATCCTGCCCACCCACCTCCAGCCGGTATTGGCGGCCGATGAAGGCGAAGCCTTTGCCCATTTCCAGCAGCAGCTTCTGGACCCGCTCCGTCAAAGCGGCTTCCAACTGCCGTTCGTGAGCGTCCTCCGCGATGGAGAGGAAGTCGAATTGATAGGGGTCTTTGAGCAGTTGCCCGGCCAACTCGGACTGCGGCGCCGGGAGCGTGCGATGGAAATTGGTGACCGCCCGGCCCTGGCGCTCATGCAACCGGCTGCCGATCTGGATGGCGAGGACGTTGCGGCTCCACCCGTTCTCGATGGCGGCGCGGGCGTACCACAGACGCACGTCGCGCTCCTTCACCTTGTCGAGCAGGTCGATGTTCTGGCCCCAGGGCAATCGTGCAACGACCTGTTGCACGATTTCCGGTTCCGGCCACGCCTCGGCAAAGGCCCTCATGTACTTGAGGTTCCGAGGCGACAGGCCCTTCATTTCCGGAAAGTCGGTCCGCAGGTCGGCGGCGAGGCGGTCGATGATCCGGGCTCCCCATCCTTGCCGGGCCTGCCGGTCGAGGATGTCATGCCCGATCCGCCAGTAAAGCGTCATGAGTTCGGCGTTCACGGCCGACGATGCGCGAAGACGCGCCTGTCGGATCTCCGCCTTGAGGCTGGCGAGCCATTCGGAATAACCGACGGGTGTCGGCACGGGCATGATAGGCGCCTTGCGGAGTGGCGAGGACGTTGTGACCACGATCATAACATATCGGGAGCCTATCGATGGCCACACAAACCTGTTGTCCCCAAGGCGCTACGGCACACTCTCCTAAGCAGGGCTGTGTGGCGGAAGCCATGCAATCCTGCCTGGCTTTGAAAACCGAGCCCCTTGATGATCAACGGTGCACCAGCGCTTTCGGCCCAGACAGCGAAGGCCTGGGCTCGAGTGGCGCGGTAATCGACGGCAGAGCGGTGGCCGCGACGGCGGTCGAAAAGGTTAGCGATCGGATCGTGGACGGACAGGAAGCGCTGAACCTGACGGGCTGATTTGAAGCATGCGTCGGTCATGGCCGCTCGCGGCCGTCGCCTTTGCAGACGAGCAGGTGATCAGCGTGGACCGCGCCGATGAGCAACCGCCGTCGCGAGCCATCCCCGTTCTCGTACAGCACCGCCGAGCTGCCAGCGGACAGCCGCGTGCCGTCGTCCGCGAAGATTTCCCGAACGGTTTGACGGCCGTCGGCGCCCGGCGTGATATGCAGCACTCGGGTTGCAGCGGTATCGACCATGCCGCGCGCGTAGAGAAAGAAGCGGAGCAAACTGGGGTGTGCGGCCACCAGCAGCGAGCCATCGGAGATCCGGAACAGGTTGTCTGCATGCATGCCGACCGCGACCGGTGGCCTGCCGTCCGGCTGCGCGGGACCTTCCCCCTTCCATTCATAGGAATGGATCCGGCCATCAATGGTCGAACCCGCGAACAGGCGCCGCGCCATCCGGTCGGCGGCGATGCCGTTGGCGTGCTCGATCGGCCCTGCAACGTTATGAAAGCCGTCGCTGCCGTGATAAAGGACGCGACCGCCCGTCCGGGCGAACAGGATACCCAAGGTCTGCCCGATGCATGACCCGGCGTCGGTCGAGTTGGTGGCATAAAACGCATCGCCGCCGACCGCCACCACGTCGTTCGGATCGGTGAGCCGGCCGTCGCGAATCGTCTTCACGCGGCGCATGGGACTGGCGTCGGTCGGAACGGAGAGAATCTGGACCTCGCCGCCTCCACCGCAGATCCCGCCGTCCCGCGCCTGCCGACGGTTGACCACGAACAGACGGCGCTCCATCCCGTCATCGAGAAGGTCGATCCCCTGCGGCAGGAAATCCCGCCCATCGGCGGCGGGCGTCACGTCGTCCACCTTGGGCGGATCGGCCTTCAAGTCGATCCGGTAGATCCGACCGGGAGACCCGTCGGCAGCCACAGGCTTCGCCCGTCCGTCCACCGCGAGCCGGTCGGTCGAGGAGACGTAGGCGATACCGTTTCCTTGGTCGAGGGCGATGTCCTCCGGCCCAGGGATCGGTCCCAGGGCCTCGCAAGGCCAGTTCCAATGCGCGGTCTCGACATCCGCAGCGGACGGCGGCAGCAACCCGCAGCCCTGGGCGGCCACGATGCTTGATAGCAAAACGGCAGCCTTTGCTAGAAAGCTACCGGACATCGGCATACGGCGGGATGTCCCAGCCATCCCAGAACTCCACTTGGCGGATTGCACGCATCAAAAGCAGATTGTGCAGGAAACATTATCACGTCAAGCTGATCAGGTGGAGAAAAGCACGCGATGCGGGATTTATAAAGCCAGAAACCTATTCATGCCTGTCGTACGGATCCGATCCACACTCCGGAGGTACGCATGCCACACGTTGTCCTGCTTCCTGGCATCATGGGCGTCTCGATGGAAAACCCGGCGCACGGAATCATCTGGCCGCCGGGCATGCGAAGCGGCCCGGCGATCAGCAACGACGAATTGGTCGACCTGCTGCTCGACGCGAACACCCGGCCGAAAAAGGCGATCCGCCATGTCGCCTGCGCCGGGAACGTCTACGGGCCGCTTCTTGACTTCCTCGCCACGCTGGCCGGTGTCGGCGTGACGACCTTCGATTATGACTGGCGCAAGGAACTGAGCGCTCTGGCATCCGATCTGGCGGCGTTGCTGGATCGCGCGCCACCCGGCGAGGACATCGTGCTCGTCGCGCACAGCATGGGCGGTCTGGTCGCCCGCTGGATGCTGGAAAGCGGCCACTTCACCGGCCGTCCCTGGTTCCCGCGAATCAAACATTTCGTGGCCGCGGCCGTGCCGCACCGGGGGGCGCCGCTGGCGCTGCTGCGCCTGCTCGGGCGCAGCGGCATCAACTGCGTCATCCTGCCGGCTGCCAACATGAAACGGCTGGGTAGCCACCCGGAACGATACCCCAGCGGCTATCAGTTGCTGCCCGCTCCGGGGTACGACTGCTACGAACACGGTGCCGGGACGGCCCCCGACCTGTACACCGCCGCGGAACAACGGACCATCGTGCTCAAGGCGGCCGGGATCGATGCGGTCCGCGCCTTCCACGCGACACTCGTTCCCTTCAAAGCGCCGGCCGGGGTCACATACCACCTCCTGTACGGCGAGGGCTTCGAAACCATCACCGCGATGCGGATCCGCAGCGACGGCAAGGTCGAACCGACCGTCGCGGCCGCCGGCGACGGCACCGTCCCCGCAACGAGCGCCAACCCGCCCGACCTGGACGACGCCAGGCATCTTCGGCTGCGGGCGGACCACATGGGGTTCCTGTGCCACGCCGGCGTGCTGGACTATGTGGGCCGCCTGCTCGGGGCGCCCCTTCCCCGCACCCTCGACGCACCGGCACCGCTGGTGCAGGCTTTCCCGGCATGGCGGTCGGTGCGCCCCGGCACGGTTCTTCCCGTGGTGCTGTCGGTCTTCCCGGGGAAGGCCATCGTCGAGGGTACCCTGACCCTCGTCCCGATGGCTTCGAACCAAGCCGTCGCAACCGTGCCGGTCGCGTCGGGCGAGGCCGTCGATCATGTGAAGCTCGCGGTCAAAATGCCCGGCCGCAACGGACCATACCGGCTCGTCTTCTCCGGGACGCCGGCTGCCGCCTCCGACGAGGCCGTTGTTTCAGTCGTCGGCGGTTCGTGAGCAACGACTCCAAACCCCACCCACAAAGAAACAGCGACAGGGAGGACGTCATGCCATCCGGAACAGGAAAGAAGGGACGGACTCAGGATACCCTTCCCGAAACCACGGACTCGCCGTTTCCGGATTCAGCCCTCGATCATGGGACCGACGGCGGTGACGACGCCACATCCACCGCATCGTCCCGCGGCGGTACGGGATCATCGGGCGATATCACCCCCGAGGACGTCATGAAGCTGCGTCCCCATCTGATCTGCCTCGAACAAGGACGTTTCCTGGACGGCGACGGGTTCACCACCAGCCGGGAGGACGTCGATGCCATCTTTGCCGAATCCCTGCCCAAGGCGCTCGACGCGGCCCGGACACGCAAGGACAAGCTGCGCGTCCTCTTCTACGCCCATGGCGGGCTGGTTTCCCAAAGGAACGCCCTGATCATGGCGCGCAACCAGGCCGGATGGTGGATGGGCAACCATGTCTATCCCCTGTTCTTCATCTGGAAAACCGGGCTGTTCGAAGCCATCGGGCAACTTCTCTCCCGGTCCCGCGCCGTCGCCCGACCCGCCACACGCGACCTGTGGGACTACACCACCGACCCCGTCATCGAGGCCATGGCGCGGGCGCTGGGCGGGCTGGACATCTGGTCGAGCATGAAACGCAGCGCCGAGCGCGCCGTCGACAAGCCGGACGGCGGCGCCTTCTACGTGGCGGAAAAGCTCAAGGCGTTCTGCGAGGCGAACGCCGGTGACGTCGAGGTGCATGCGGTCGGTCACAGCGCCGGCGCCATCTTCCAGGCGCACTTCGTTCCGGCCTGCCTTGAACAGGGCGTACCGGAGTTCCGCACCCTCACCTTCCTGGCACCGGCCATCCGCGTGGACAGCTTCAAGGAGCAATTGACACAGGCCCCCGCATCGCCGGGCGCCGCACGGAGCCTGCGGCCCGGCATCGGCCATCTGGCCGTCTTCACCATGCGCAAGGACCTGGAACTGGCCGACACCTGCGCCGGGATATACCACAAGTCGCTGCTCTACCTCATCCACCACGCCCTGGAGCCGGAGGAGAGGGTACCCATTCTGGGCCTCGAGGTCAGCTTGCGCGCCGACCGCGACCTGCCGGCCCTGTTCGGGCTGGGGGGCAAGCCTCCCGGCCGCGCCGACGTCGTGTGGGCGACGACCGACGACCGGACCGGCCGGTCGGCGTCCTGGTCCCGCTCGCACGGGGGCTTCGACAACGATGCCCCGACGATGAACAGCGTGCTGCGCCGGGTGTGTGGCCTGCGCGACACCGACGTCATCGCCGAGTTTCCGGCCGAAGCGCAGGAACGGGCTTTGGTCTCCTGGCAGGGGCAGTTCGACCTGCCGGAGCACCTGCGCTTCGTGTTGGAATCCGAAACGGCGACCGCCACCGGCCCCACCGCCTTCCCGCCGCCCGACGGCGTGGGCTGGCTGCCTGTCCCGCCCGCCCGCCCGGCCGGACCGGGCCGGCGGCGGGCCTTGTGCGTGGGGGTCGACCGCTATCGGGACGCGCCACTGTTCGGCTGCGTGGCCGACACCCGCCTGTGGGGGCAGACGCTGCAGCGTGCCGGCTTCGAGCCGCCGGTCATGCTGCTGGACGAGCAGGGAACCGCCGGCAACATCCTGCGCGCGCTGCGCGACCTCGTGTCGGCCAGCCGCCCGGGCGACAGCGTCGTCTTCCAGTACTCCGGCCACGGCACCCAGGTGCCCGACCTGAACGGGGACGAGGCGGCCGGCGACTCTCCCGGCCTGGACGAGGCCCTGTGCCCGATCGACTATGCAACCGGAGCCTTCGTCATCGACGATGACATCGGCGGCGTCTTCGACCGGTTGCCGGACGGCGTCGCCCTGACCTGCTTCATCGATTGCTGCCATTCCGGCACCATTTCACGCTTCGCCGTCGGACCCGGCCTTTCGGGGCGGAGCCGGCCCGGCGAACGGGTGCGGTACATGCGGGCGACTCCCGACATGATCGCGGCACACCGGCGGTTCCGCGCCGGTGCCGGTGCGCCGCCAGCGTTCGCGTTTTCGCGGGGGCGCGACACCATGCGCGAGGTCGTGTTCACCGCCTGCCTGTCCACCGAAGTCGCCTACGAGAACGACGGTCAAGGCGATTTCACCCGCCACGCCACGCGGATTCTTCAGGACGACCCGGCGGGATTGAGCAACGAGACCTTCCTGGACCGGGTGACCCGGGCGTTCGGCACCGTCCCACGCCAGCATCCCGGCCTCTATTGCACCGCCGCGGCCCGTGGCCAGCCGCTGTTCGCCGCCGCCCAGCAGGCCGGCGGCCGCACCGCCGGAGCGGCGTCCTGGGGTGGGGCTGGCGGTGCACAGGGTGGGGGTGCCGTGGCGCAGCTTCGGCGCCTCGCCGACCTGCTCGAAGCGATGGGAGGCTGACATCCCGATGGCCGACCCGGCACGCAGCAGTCCGACAACCCCACAGGCCGTGGCGGCCACGGCCCAGAGCCGTGGCGGCGGTTCCCCCGAGCCGCCCCCGCTGCGGCGGCACGGCATGGCAGAGCGCTTCGAAATCGGCACGCGCGTCGTGACGGCACAGCGGACACGCCCGTATGAGCGGTCGCGCGACGATCCCGTGTACCGGCCGCTGCGGATCTTCTCGCTGGACCCGGCGGCTTCCCGGCTGGATGGGGCGATCGCCGTCGTCAACGTGCCTTATGAACCGTTGGAGAAAGGCCCGGCCGGCCGGCTGTTCCGCGTGCTGCCGGAGGATGCCGACGGACGGCGCTACCGGTCCGTGGATCTGGACAGCCCGGCCAATCTGATCCGCAACGGACGCTCCCCCTCCGTCACCGATCCGGAATTCCACCAGCAGATGGCCTACGCGGTCTGCAGCCTGACATACGCGGTGTTCCGGCGGGCACTGGGCCGTGACGTCGCCTGGGCGATCGACCGGGTGGACGAGGACGGACGGACGCGTCTGGTCCTGTGTCCGCACGGCGGCGTGATGCGCAACGCCTATTACGACCGGGACGAGGGCCGCATCGTCTTCGGCTATTTCCCCGACCGCCGGTCGGTGGACGGCGGAACGGTCGATCAGGGGCACGTCTTCACGGCCCTGTCGCACGACATCGTCGCCCACGAGGCCACCCACGCCCTGCTCGACGGGCTGCGATCCTCCTTCACCGTCCCGACGGGGCCGGATGTCCTGGCCTTTCACGAAGCCTTCGCCGACCTCGTGGCGCTGTTCCTCCATTTCTCCTACCGGACGGTGGTCGAGGCGGCGGTCGCTTCGGCGCGCGGGGAACTGGCGCTCTCCAAGCTGCTGCTCGGCCTGGCCCGGCAGTTCGGCGACGCGACCGGCCGGAACGGCCCGTTGCGCCGGGCCATCGACCTCGTCGATCCCGACGGCGTTCCGCCCCAGTATCACAAGGCCGGGACCGAACCGCACGAGCGCGGGGCGCTGCTCGTGGCCGCCGTCTTCGAGGCGTTCCTGACGGTCTTCCGGCACAAGACGAGCCGCTATGTGCGGCTGGCGACCGGGGGAACCGGCATCGTCAGCGGGGAGTTGCCGCACGAGCTGAAGGCCGTGCTCGCCGAGGAGGCGGGCCAGCTTGCCGACCAGTTCCTGACCATCTGCATCCGCGCCATCGACTATTGCCCGCCGGTCGATCTGGAGTTCGGTGAGTTCCTGCGCGCCGTCATCACCGCGGACTACGAGTTGGTCCCCGACGATCCGCACGCCTACCGGGAGGCGTGGATCGATGCGTTCCGCCGGCGCGGCATCATCCCGCCCGACGTCCCGGGTCTGGCGGAAGATGCGCTTCTCTGGCAAGCCCCCGACCCTGACCTGCCGGCACAACCGGACTTGGCGTTTCGCCACCTCGCCTTTGACGGCGATCCGGGCCGGCCGGCGGATGCGGACGAACTGGTCCGTCAGGCACGCGCTCTCGGCCGGCTGGTCACCTCACCCGAAGGCATGGCATCCTTCGGCTTGGCTTCTCCGGGCGATTCGCTCCTTGGCAGGGACAGGGTCGAACCGCCGGTCATCCAGTCGATCCGTTCGGCACGCCGGATCGGTCCGGACGGGCAGATCCTGTTCGATCTGGTGGGCGAGATTACCCAGCGCCGGCTTGTTCGCGGACCGGGATGCACCTTTGCCTTCCTGGGCGGAGCGACGGTGATCCTCGATCCGCGTGGGGCCGTCCGCTACGCCATCGTCAAGAGCGTGCTCAGCAGCCGGCGGCTGATGCGCCAGCAGGCATTCCTCGAAAGTGCCGCCGGTGGACGCTTTTGGGAGCGCAGCGGCACGGACCTAGTTCCACGCGACCGGATGTTCAAGATGTGCCATGGCGAGGGCTCCTGACCCCGATCGCAGCGATGCAGAAGGTCTCGGTCGACGTCTTCAAGGGCATGCTCAACGCAATGGTGCGCTGCGCCTCGGCGAGCCTGCGGGTTCGCCGAACCCGGAATAGTGCCCGCCGGTGACCGGCTGATGTTGGCTCGCGATCTGCTGGTGTTGAATACTGTGGCCGCCAGTGGCGCGAGTCTGATGTCGCTTTCGCTGCATCGTCCTTCTTGGGTGGACGGGTGAAGGCGACCGCAATGGCCTCCGCCACCTTGTCGGCGGCGGCCCTGATTGGATCGGTCTCGAGGTGAGCGTAGCGGGCCGTCGTCTGGACCTGGGTGTGCCCCAGCAGGTGGCCGTATGGCGCGCTAAACGCCAGAGCCCGGTCGCCGAGCGTATTGAAACGGAACAGACGTCCCACTCCCCACCCGACCAGCGGCGCGGCAACGGCGAAGGCAACGTAGATCGGCCCCACGCGCAGGGCATCGCCCAAAGCTGGCCCGAGTTGCGGTAGCAGCGATGACGACGAACAGGATCAGCGCCGTCGCGGGTACAGGCAGAAGCCCTAGCCCCGCCGCTACGCGCTCCACGGTTCGGTTACGTGCGCTCAAAAGTTGCACGGCGGCCAGCAGGAGCGGTACCGCGATCAGCCAGACGAACGCATGCACGAATGGGCTGACCTGGACGAAGATGGCCGCGTCCTCTCCCAGGAATGCTCTCAGGTAGACTGGAAGCAAAGCCATCTGCGCAACCAGGAGAGCTATCGTCCAACCTCCGTTGTCAGCACCAGCGTGCCGTGAAGCGTCGCAGGGAGGTTATCACAGGTCTGGGTAAAGCGAGCCGACAGCTCAGCCAGTATCCCATCGCTACCGTATCGGACCCGCTCAACCGTGAATTGCCCCTTGACCGAATTACAGCCGCGCGCCATTCCGGAGACGCTGAGCCCCGGTCGACCGGGATCCTCGAAATGGAAGCGCTGTGCTGCGTCGTAGGACCGCGCCGTCATCGGCCCGCCATCAGGTGTGCCGAACGCCAGGGTCCATACGCCGGTGTCATCCTGCACCTCTATTGATGCGCGTCCTGGCGAATGCTGTGTCAGCATCATGGACGCTGGCGGCGCCCTCAGTGTCACACGCCTGCCTTCGGTGATGAACTCCCCGGCGGAGCCGGTCATGTCGATCCGGCCGGACGCCGCCCGCTCGATGGATGCAGGCTCCGACGGAGCTGCGGCAGTGCAGCACACTGATACGCCCTCCGTACTGCCGAGCCGGTGTTCGGTACTACCGGCGGCTTGTGGGCCTACCGGCAGAAACGGTATCCGGTCGTCTACTCTCTCCGCCCGCGTGACGGCCGGGCCGGCGATGGGGTCGACGGACGGGTCGGACATTGCCCGCACCAATCCAGCAAGCGTTAATCCCCGGCCGGAAGCCGACGCGCGGTCGAATACGATGGCGAGGCGACGTGCCAGCGGCGCGACCGGCAGTGCCGCATTCGGTTCGTAAGGGTCGGGCACAGTGGACGCAACTGTACCCGGCTGCGTCGAGAAGAGCACTGGATGCGGCTGGCGGAATTCATTGATGGCGCGCAGCACGCCGGCCACCGCGCGCAGGCTTTCAACGGCGGTTCCGGTGAGGACGCCGGGCGCAAAGTCGCGCGCTTCGGCCTCGTAGCAGGTGTCGAGAAGGACGAGGTAAGGCATCCTCGTTCTATTGAGACGATCCACCAGCGCGGCCGCGTGCAGCGTCATCCCGGCCAGCGTCTCTATGTCCTGCCGGGTCCGGTCGTTCGCCAGGACTAGATTTCCAGGGATGGTGAAATGGTTCCAGCCGACACCTTCGGAAAGGCCATGCCCGGCGACGTAGAAGACAAGGAGGGGGCGACGGGGACCGCGCGCGCGGATCTCTGCCAGCATCCGGTCGAGCGCCCGCTCCACATCGATTCGACCGACATAGCGGACGCGTTCGGAATCGGATGTGAGCGTGATCCCGAAGCGGCTGCCAGCCCTTTCCAGAAGCTGTGCTACCAGCCGTGCGCTCTTGTTGGCGCCGCGGATGTCGCCAAGTCCCTTAGCATCCGCGGACGATGACGCCGCGTAGCGTGTCGATCCCACGGATACGAAGAAGATGTCGTAGTGCTCCGGCGCACGCCGGGCGTTAGCGCTGGAGCACCATGTGATTATCACGAGCAGGATTGACAGGCCTGCCATTGCTCGCACTCTTGCCGCCATCGCCGCCTCCGGGCCAATCTTCCCAGCGCGTGATCGTGCGCCAAGTCCGTTCCGATGATCGTCGGCAGGCGTCCACAAGTTGGCTCGCCCGATGCTTCAGGCGATCACCGTCGCTCCAGCCAGCCTGGTAATCTTTGATTTCAAGGAAGAAGCCAATCATGGCCCGGCTTACCTCCTCGTCCTCCACCAGGATCATCACACCCCAGTAATCAGCGAGAAAAGCGCGGTTAAGTTCCTCGAGCTTGGCCTTGTCCTCGTGGTAGGCAACGATGGCGCCTGCCGTCTTGGAAATGGTCCGATAGGCATCGAGCTGCTGCAGCCAGAGCTGGCGACGGAAATCGAGAGTTTTCTCTCGCGAGAAGCTCTCACGGGCTTCCTTCTCGCGGCTTGCCTCGCCAACTTGGAACTGCCAAAGGCCGCCGAAGATCCCCAGCAGGGTGACGATGGGCGTCACGATACCTAAACGAACATCCCAGTGCCGCTTCGTCTCCTCGTCCATCCGCGGGGACCCTCCGTCACTCCGCCTCGTACCGGAACACCGTGTCCGTTGTCGCCTCGGTCTTACTGCCGGAGCGCTGGCGCAGGCGCATCTCATGGACGCCGCCGGCTTTCCGGAACGCAACCAAGTACTTTTGGCCATCGAGCGTGAGAACTTTGTCGATCCCATCCTCGCCGAGGCTCCAGGACACCTCGCGCTTGGTAAGGATTCCTTGACTTCCGCAGTTGAGGATCGTCGCCTTTCCGTCTTTCGAGAAGGTGTAGGTTTCGCCGGCCGTGCACCGGTTGCCGTCGCCCATGACTGTCTGGACGATGGTCTTCACCCATTCGCGAGACGTGCCTCCGGTCATTTCCTGAATGGCGGTTCGGAGGTCCGCGTCGGCGGCGAGTGCAATGTACGGAACAGCCACCAGCGCCGCAAAGACCGTCATCCCCATTGGCGTCCGCATGATACCACCTTCCGCTGCTGCACCCGTAGACCGCGCCGGAATTCGCTGAGTGCACAAGGCCGATGCGGAAACACGCTTTTATCAGAATGAACAACGTCTCCGCTGCCGTCAAGTTGCTCCGTTCATACGTAACACTCGGCATGCGCGCTTTGGCGTGGCTTAGGCAACATATCATGATCAGGTGCGTTGGCGGGCAACGCCAACACTTCCGTTGTGGAGAAGCTGCGCCGCCTCCGTCCAGGAAGCGGTCACCTCGGTCTGCACACCTAGATGCCGTAATGGGCCTTCCCCAAGCGGTAGCTTGGCGGGGTGGCTGTCCCCACTGTGATGGTGTGAAGCGGGGTCCGATCAGATCGGCCCCAAGCATCAAGGGGGACAGCCATGGATTACTTTGCCGGAATCGACGTCTCGTTGGAACTGAGCAGCGTGTGCGTGGTGGATGCGACGGGTAAGATCGTCCGCGAGGCGAAAGTCGCCAGCGAGCCCGACGCCCTGGTATGTTTCTTCGACGAACTTGGCTTTTCGGTGGTTCGCATCGGGCTGGAGGCTGGCCCCTTGTCGCAGTGGCTGCACGCCGGGCTCAGCCAGGGGGGCTACGAGACGGTGCTGCTGGAAACCCGGCACGTGAAGGCGGCGCTATCGGCCATGGTGGTGAAGACCGACCGCAAAGATGCCCACGGCATCGCTCAGCTGCTGCGCATGGGCTGGTTCCGGCCCGTGCACCGCGAGTCCACCGACGCCCAGGAGATCCGGCATCGTGGGCCCGTGGCGCACTCTAGAGGCCGTCAAGTTCGCCACTCTGGAATGGGTCGACTGGTTCAACAACCAACGTCTACTCGAACCCATCGGCAACATTCCCCCCGCCGAGGCCGAAGCGCGCTACTATGCCCAAACCGAGGACGTCGCCATGGCGGCGTGACTCAACCAATCCGGCCTCCGGAAAACTCGGGGCGGTTCAAGCGGACCGAGGATCGGCAAACCAAGCGCAACGGGTATCGCGAGCGGACCTGGGAAACCCGTGCCGGCGCCATCGACCTTCGGATTCCCAAACTGCGGCGCGGCACCTACTTCCCGGCCTTCCTGAAGCCACGGCGCACGGCGGAGAAGGCGCTGCTGGCGGCGCTGATGGACGAGGCCGAGTTCGACGTGCTGGCCTACATGGCCTATCCCAAGGACCTGCGAACCAAGCTGCACTCCACCAACCCCTTGGAGCGCCTGAACGGCGAGATCAAGCGGCGCACCAACGTCGTCGGCATCTTCCCATGCGAAGCGGCCGTCACCCGGCTGGTCGGCGCCCTGCTGCTTGAGCAACACGACGAAGCTGCCAGCTTCAGCCAGAATATTTAAATAGAGCAATTGCCGCAATTCCACAGTCCACCTCATGAGAAAGCAGAACGACTAAATGAAGAAATTCTGAATTATATACAAAAAAGCTGATCGATAATCTTCCACGCCCTATTCTCGCTTCGACTTCTTGCGGTCATTGGCCAGCCCCACCCATCACAACCTTTCCAGTCTCCAGGTCGAATCCAACCAGAGACCGGAAAGGTTCCAACAAATTTCTCCCTACTTACCCAGCTTCAGCGAGTCGATCTGGTAAACGCCCTTGGCATCCTTGCCGACGGTGAAGGCGATGGTATCGCCGACCTTGACGGGGACGAGATCGACGCTCGGCGCGACGCCGAAATCCATCGTCATGGCCGGCCAGCCCAATCCCTGGATCGGCCCATGGGTCACATTGATCGTGCGGCTGGCGGCGTTCACGGCGTTGACCTTGCCGGTCGTTCCGTTGGCCGGGGCTGCCATCGTCCCCATGGGCATGCCACCCCCGGCCCGGTCGTGATTCATGGTCGTCTGGGCCGATGCGGCGGCGGGCAGGACCAGCAGCGCAGCGAGTACCGCGGTGGGGATCTTACGATGCATGGAGAGTCTCCTTGTTGGGTTGAGCATCGATGGACGAAAGGTCACGAGGAAGCGGCGGCTTTGCTGCCGCCTGACGGCGGATCGCCGGCGTCTTGACCAGGGCGTAGAGGGCTGGAATCACCAGCAGCGTGAGCACGGTGGAGGAGACCATGCCGCCGATCATCGGCACGGCGATGCGCTGCATCACCTCCGAGCCGGTGCCGGTGCTCCACATGATCGGCAGGAGGCCGGCCATGATGGCGACCACCGTCATCATCTTCGGACGCACGCGCTCTACGGCGCCCTCCATGATGGCGTCGTAGAGGTCGGCCACGGTCATGGCCTGCCCCTCGGCGGCACGGCGACGCTTGCGGTCCTCCAGCGCGTGGTCGAGGTAGATGAGCATCACCACGCCGGTCTCGGCCGCCACGCCGGCCAGCGCGATGAAACCCACAGCCACGGCCACCGAGAGGTTGAAGCCAAGCAGCGCCATGTACCAGACGCCGCCGACCAGCGCGAAGGGCAGCGACAGCATGACGATCAGCGTCTCGGTGATGCGCCGGAAATTCAGGTACATCAGCAGGAAGATGATCGCGATGGTCACCGGGATGACGATCTTCAGCTTCGCCGCCGCGCGCTCCATGTACTCGAACTGCCCGCTCCAGGTGACGTAGTAGCCGGCCGGCATCTGCACCTGCTCGGCGACCGCCTTGCGGGCGTCGGCGACGTAGCCGCCGATGTCGCGGTCACGGATGTCGACGTAGATGTAGGCCGACAGCAGCGCGTTCTCGGTGCGCACCGTCGCCGGCCCCTTGGTCAGCCGCACCGAAGCGAGCTGCCCGAGCGGGATTGCCCCACCCATGTCCGGGTGCAGCAGGATGCGGCTGGCGATGGCGTCCGGGTTGCTGCGCAGTTCCCGCGGGTAGCGGACGTTGACGGAAAAGCGCTCGCGCCCTTCCACGGTGGTCGTGACCATCTCGCCGCCGAGCGCCGTCAGGATGGTGTCCTGCAGGTCGCCGACGGTCAGGCCGTAGCGGGCCAGTTGCTCGCGGTTGGGGTCGATCTCCAGGTAGTAGCCGCCGACGATGCGCTCGGCGTAGGCACTGGTGGTGCCGGGAACGGCCTTGACCACGGCCTCGATCGCGCGGGCCAGCCGCTCCATCTCCTCCAGGTCCTTGCCGAACACCTTGATGCCGATCGGCGTGCGGATGCCGGTGGAGAGCATGTCGATACGTGCCCGCAGCGGCATCGTCCAGGCGTTGGAGATGCCGGGCATCTGCACGGCCTTGTCCATCTCCGCCACCAGTTTCTCGTAGGTCATCCCCGGCCGCCAGTCGGGCTGTGGCTTCAGGTTGATGACCGTCTCGAACATCTCGGTGGGCGCCGGGTCGGTGGCGGTGGCGGCGCGCCCCGCCTTGCCGTAGACCGACTCCACCTCGGGGAAGCTCTTGAGGATGCGATCCTGCGTCTGGATCAGCTCGGCTGCCTTGGTGATCGACAGGCCGGGAAGCGTGCTCGGCATATAGAGGATGGTGCCCTCATTGATCGCCGGCATGAACTCGCTGCCCAGCTTGGAGGCCGGGACCACCGACCAGGCCAGCAGCCCGGCGGCGATCAGGATCGTCAGGATCTTGGCCCGCAGCACCAGCTTGATCATCGGCCGGTACAGCCAGATGAGCAGGCGGTTCACCGGGTTCCGGCGCTCCGGCACGATGCGGCCACGCACGAACAGCAGCATCAGCACCGGCACCAGCGTGATCGACAGGAACGCCGCCCCGGCCATGGCGAAGGTCTTGGTGAAGGCCAGCGGCTTGAACAGCCGGCCCTCCTGCGCCTCCAGCGTGAACACCGGCAGGAAGGACACGGTGATGACCAGCAGGCTGAAGAACAGCGCCGGCCCGACCTCCACCGCCGCGTCGATCAGCACCTTGGCGCGGTTGGCGTCCGGCGGTGCGTGCTCCAGCCGCTTGTGGGCGTTCTCGATCATCACGATGGAGGCATCGACCATGGCGCCGACAGCGATGGCGATGCCGCCCAGGCTCATGATGTTCGAGGTCATGCCCATCCAGTCCATGACGATGATGGCAATGAGCACGCCAATCGGCAGAGTCACGATGGCGACCAGCGCGCTGCGCACATGCAGCAGGAAGACGATGCAGACCAGGGCCACGATGACGCTCTCCTCGATCAGCGTCACCTTGAGGTTGTCCACCGCCCGCAGGATCAGGTCGGAGCGGTCGTAGACGCTCTCGATGCTCACGCCCTCGGGCAGTCCGGCCTTCAGCTCGGTCAGCTTGTCCTTGACGCTCCGGATGACGTCGAGCGCGTTCTGGCCGAAGCGCTGCAGAACGATGCCGCTGACCACCTCCCCTTCGCCGTTCAGCTCGGTCAGGCCGCGGCGCTCGTCCGGGCCGATCTCCACCCGCGCCACGTCACGCAGCAGGATCGGCGTGCCGCGGTCGACCTTGAGGACGATCTCCTCGATGTCCTTGGTGCCGCGCAGATAGCCGCGCCCGCGCACCACATACTCGGTTTCGGCCATCTCGACGACGCGGCCGCCGACGTCCTGGTTGGACATGCGGATCGCCTGGGCGATCCTGGCCAGCGGCACGCCGTAGGCCTGGAGCTTCTGCGGATCGACGACCACCTGGTACTGCTGGACGAAGCCGCCGACGCTCGCCACCTCGGCCACGCCCTCGGCCTTGGTGAGCTGGTAGCGCAGGTACCAGTCCTGTAGCGTGCGCAGTTCGGCCAGCGTGCGGTCCTTGGCAAGGACGACATACTGGTAGACCCAGCCCACGCCGGTGGCGTCCGGCCCCAGCGTCGGGGTGACGCCGTTGGGCAGCCGCTTGGCGGCGAAGTTCAGGTACTCCAGCACGCGCGAGCGCGCCCAGTAGATGTCGGTGCCGTCCTCGAAGATGATGTAGACGAAGGAGGCGCCGAAGAACGAGAAGCCGCGGACCACCTTGGATTTCGGCACGCTGAGCATGGCGGTGGTGAGCGGGTAGGTGACCTGATCTTCGACCACCTGCGGCGCTTGGCCGGGATAGTCGGTGTAGAGGATGACCTGGACGTCCGACAGGTCGGGCAGCGCGTCGAGCGGAATGCGCGACACCGAATAGGCGCCGATCCCGATGAGGAACAGCGTGCCCATCAGGACCAGCGCGACGTTGCGCGCGGACCAGCGGATGATGGCGGCGATCATGGCGAGGCCCTCCGCCGGCTATTGGTGCTGGTGCTGGCCGCCGCTGCCGCCGAAGGCGCTCAGGGCCGCACGCAGGTTGCTTTCGGAATCGATCAGGAAGTTGGCGCGCACGACGACGCGCTCGCCCTCCTCCAGCCCGGCGAGGATCTGGACGTAGCCGTCGGCGCGGGCACCGGCCTTGACGTCGCGCGGCTCGTAGCGGCCCTCGCCGGTCTCCACCAGCACCGCCTGCCGCCGGCCGGTGTCGAGCAGGGCGGAGTCCGGCACGGCCAGCCCCGCCATCGCGCCCGGGACGGCGCTCACATCGGTGGTCAGGTGCACGGTGGCGTAAAGGTTGGGCTTGAGCAGGCCATCGGCGTTGGGCAGCTCGATGCGCACCTTGCCGGTGCGGCTTTCGGCGGTCAGCGTCGGATAGACGAAGCCGACCCTGCCGGAGAAGACCCTGCCCGGCAGCGAATTGACCGTGACCTCCACCTCCTGGCCCGGCCTGACGTAGCCGAGATCCTGTTCGAACACGTCGGCGATCAGCCAGACGTTCGACAGGTCGGCGATGCGGTAGAGCGCCTCGCCGGGCATGAAGCGCATGCCCCGCACGGCCGTCTTCTCCAGAACCACGCCGCCGGCGGCCGCGCGGTAGGTCAGGGTGCGCGAGGCCTTGCCGGTCTTGCGCAGCCGTTCGATCTCCTCCGCGGGGACGTCGAGGTTGCGCAGCCGCTGGAGCGACGCCTCGGCGAGCTGGCCGCCGCCGCCACTGCTTTGGCGGGCGACGAGGTATTCCTGCTGGGCCAGCACCAGTTCGGGGCTGTAGACCTCCATCAGCGGCTGGCCCTGGCGTACGGTGGCGCCGGTGGTATCGACCAGCAGGGTTTCGATCCAGGCCTCGAACTTCGGCGCGACGATGAAGAGGCGGCGTTCGTCCACCTGGACCGTGCCGACCGCCCGCACCTGGCGGGAGACCGTCCGCCGCGCCGCCGTTTCGGTGCGCACACCGAGTTTCTGGACCTTGTCGGGGCTGATGGTGACGGCACCGGATGCGCTGTCCTCGCCTTCGTAGACGGGGACGTAGTCCATGCCCATCGGGTCCTTCTTGGGCACCGGAGAGGTGTCCGGAAGCCCCATAGGGTTGCGGTAGTACAGGACCTTGCCCGGACCGGAGGGTTGCTGCGCCGCGGCGGGGGCGCCATGCCCGGCATGGCCCGACTGCGCCAAGGCCGGCGTCCCGGCCGCAAGGACAGCGGCAAGGAGAGTGGCGAGGTGGATGGACGGGCGGCTCACAGTTCACCTCCGATCAGGCGTTCGATCTCGGCAAGCCGGATCTGCTCTTCGAACGTCACGTTCACGTATTCGACCAACGCGCGGCGCAGCGTCTGCTCTGCGACCAGGAGGGTGGCGAACTCCTCCCGTGACTGTTCGTAGCCGCGCGCGGCGGACTCCAGGGCGATGCGCGCCTGGGGCAAGGTGATCTCCCGCACAATGCGTTTGCGCTCTTTCAGCGCGGCCAGCATGGCATGGGCCTCGTGCACGTCGGTGGTGACGTCGAGGCGGAGTTGCTCCAGCTTGGCCCGCGCCGCTCCAGCCATCGAGGCGGCTTCGCGCTGTTCGGCCCGGCGGCGGTCGGCATAGAGCGGGATGTTGACCTCGACCATCGCCTGATAGCCGTCGAAGCGGCCATCGCGCCGCATCGCGCCAATGCCCAGCTCTACGTCCGGATAGCCGTTCCTCTCGGCGAGGCGGCGCGTACCGTCCGCGGAGTCGATCTGCGCGAGCTGGGCGCGGATCGCCGGATAGTCGGAGCGGGCGCGGTCGGCAAGCGCGTCGACCGAAAGCGTCTCCAGCGGCGGGACCGGCCGGGGCCGGGGTTTGGCCGGCAACGGCGTTTCGGGCGAACGGGCGAGCAGCCCGTTCAGGCGCACTTGGGCGCGGTGGCGGTCGGCGTCCATGCGCGCGAGGTCGGCGGCGAGCGCCCCGGCTTCGGCGTTGGCGCCGGTGATGTCCTGCTGCTTGCCGGGGCCTTGAGCATAGCGGACGCGCGCCAGTTCCGACAGACGGCGGACCGTCCCGAGCAGTTGGCGGGTCTCGTCAGCCGCCAGATGCGCCGCGTGGTATTCGGCGTAGGCGACCTTGACGCGGTAGGCGATCTGGTTCGCCACCTCGGCCTGGGCGGCGGCGGCCTTGCGACTGTCCGCCGAGGCGATCTCGCGCTTCAAGTCGCGCTTGCCCCACAGCGGGAACATCTGGCGCACCTGATACAGCTCGCGGCCGGCGCGGTCGCGCGGCAGGTAGCCGGGCTCGTTGCGCGGCAGTTCCAACTCGACCTTGAACTTGGGGTCGTCGAGAGAGCCCGCGGAAACGATGCGCGCCGTCGCGGCGTCGGCCTCGAGGGCCATCGCAGCGGCCTCCGGATTCAGACGCCGGGCGGTGTCGATGAGATGGGTGATGTCGGTGTTCGGCTCAGCCGCGACGGCGGCCGTGCTGCCGAGCAGCAGGATCGCGGTCACGGCAAGCATCGCACGTGAAAGGCGCAAACGGGATGGTGCGATCATAGTTTTGTTCCGTACGGCCGGTCGGCTCGCCCCTGGCTGGCCATGGGGCGGCATGACGCGGACGGTTCCGTTCGAAGGACGGTGTCAAGGCGTACGCCGCCAGGACCCAGGCTCACCGAACCGCAGTCCCGACACGTCGGTGTTGACCGGTGTCAACCGTGATGACCGGAGGATGCCTGGTCGAAGGCGATCGCTGCGCCGCCAAAAACAATGGCGGTCGGCAAGGCCATCGCGGCAGCGGCAAGGGTGTGGATCGACATGGTGCTCCCCCTTCGGTAGCCGGGCCTTGGCGACAGCCGGGCGGAATACCCGCCCTCTTCGATGACCTTGGCCGTTGCTCCATGTCTCCGTTCTACGTCCCACCGTGTTTCAAAGATGGGCATGAAGTGTAACGAAGTGTTGCAGAGCGCCATCGACGCCGGCGAATCCGCGAGCCACCGTGCAGACCGCAACCGCCAAGGCTGCCGCTGCTGGCCAGGGCGCCATCGCCCATGGAGATGGTGGTGGGCTGAACCGATCGTCCTCTGCCAAGTGACGATCGGAATCAGGTCGACAGTCACCCTACGACGAAAGGGTGGAGGTCATGCTCGACGCATCTTTGACCATCGGCGATATCGGCCCCACCGCGGAACCTGCACCACCGGCCGAGGTGCCCATCGCACCCGAAGACGGAGGCTCAGCCTGATCCCCCAGAAAGCGGCGGATGTCCTCATACCTCACCCGAACGTCGTCCATGGTCTGGTAATAGCCGAGGAGTTCGCGAAGCGGCGCCGACATATCCTTGTGGGCGGCCAGAACCGCCACGAGGGCTCCCAGAGAGAGGCGCCCCTCGATCACCAGGTAACCGCCGATGGTGTAAAAGAAGAACGGTGTGAGGTGAGCGATGAAGTTGTTCAGTCCCTTGATGAAGAACTTTCGGCGATAGATGTCGAGCCGAATCGCCTGCACGCGCTTCAGCGATCGGGCAACGGCCAGCACGGGGCGTGAACGGTCATGCCGGCGGTGCGGGGACGCATCGGCCACAGCCGCACCGAACAAACGCAATTCTCGCGACCGTTCACGCGCCAGGGCACTGACCCGGCGTTGCAGACGGGGCACGAGAGCGATTTGCAGAGGGACCAAAGTCAGAGCGGCAGCTCCCAACACTGGATCCTGAACGATCATGAAGGCGAGGATCGTCAGAAACGTCCCCCCCTGAAGCACGGGAACCAGGAAGGTATCGCCGGTGAATCCGGCAATCGGCTCAACTTCCTGCACCAGCACCGGAATGAACAGCGCGTGGTCGCACGGCGTCTTGCCTCGGGACCAGGCCCGGAAAGCGGCAAAGCGCATGCGACGCATCATTCCTTCGGCCAGACGGCCCTGAAGCAGATTGATGACGTATTTCAACGCTCCGCTCGTCAGAACGGCGCCGAGATAGAAGATACACAGGATAAACAGGAGCTCGTATTTTGACAGCACATATCCAATTACCGTAGAAGTATCGTTTTCTACATTCAAAGCTTTATTTATGATCTGCTTGGGAAGCTCCAGCACCGCATAGAGAAGCGGCAGGGACAGCAAAGCTGTCACAAGAAGGATGGATTGCTCCTTCCTGGTGTGCTTGAGGATGTAGAGAAACAGGTTCGACGGAAACGGCGATACGACATCCCGCGGCATCTCTTTCCGCGAGCCGGACAAGCGCCGCCGGACAGCGCCGATCCCCCAGGCCGACAGCAAGGCAAGAAAGGCCAGTGGCATCGCCACGAGGACAATGTGGACAACAACATGCATCCACAGATACGGGCTGGGAAAGACAGCCGTGACGATCCAGTTGCTCAGCTGGTGGAAGCGGTCCTGAAAGAGGAAATCGTTCATTTCATACCTGACGCAGCGTCCGCTGGAGCACTGACGGAAGGCGCCTACACACAAGCCGATCCGCCGACCCAGCCCTCGCCGTCCATTTCGAGTGCTGGATCAAGCGGGAAGTGCGGTCCAAACCGATGCGGCTTGGACATGAACACAGTACGCGGCGGATGAGGACACCACGTCAGTATCGGCGGTGTCTCGTTCTCATCTTCTCCTCCAAAGGTTCCGCGATGCCCCATTCTCCAGCCACGGTGCACCATAGGTGCATGAGAAAGGACGACCAGAGTACGGTAAGCGTCCGGATCGTAGGCTCCAAAGCGGACGTTACACAGGCCTACGACAGACCGTCCAAGCTGGAGGCACGCACAGAGCCATGGCTGCTGCACGGACTGATTCCATATTTCCGCGGTTGGTCTTCCAGGGCGGTCGGGCTGTCACGCAGCCGGTGTTCGTTCAACCAGGATGTGGCACTCGCGCTCGTTCAGATGCTCCATGACCAGGAAGTGATGCCGGTCCCGCAGTGCAATCAACTAAGAACTCGGCGTACATTGTTGACGGGTATCATCTGTGATAGCCGAAGGACGCCTGGCCGATAGCGTAGTCGAGATAGTCGTGCGCCTGAGTGTGGTTGCCCTGCTCATGCAGATAGGTGCCGTAGGCGGCGTTGCGCTCGGCAATGCCCCGAGTGACAATGTCAATGGCATGATTGCCGCCCCCGCCCCACAGCAGGTTCTTGACCGTTTGGATCCGGCTGGCGCAATGGTCGCCGGGAGTGGCTTCAGCCGCACCGGCAACAGCGGCGCCGGAAAGAATGATGGCGGTCGACAAGGCCGCGGCGGTGGCAAGTGTGCGGATCGACATGGTGCTCCTCCTGGAGATTCGGTGGCCGGGCCTTGGCGGCAACCGGGCGGGATGCCCGTCCTCTTCGATGACCTTGGCCGTTGCTCCATGCCTCCGTTCTACGTCCCACCATGTTTCAAAGATGGGCATGAAGTGTAACGAAGTGTTGCGCAGGGGGATGGTCAGAGTGCGTGATCGCCCATAGGCGGGATTCCGAACGCGGTGCGGCGGACCACGACAATTCAGGGTTTACGCGCCCTTCGGCCGACGCCATCATCATGGAAGCCCCCGCTGCTCCCTGCGGCAACCTCTTCCCTATTGCTCGCCTTGCCATGCTTCACATCCTCGTCGTTGACGACAATCCGGAGATTCGTGCTCTGCTGAGCCGCTTTCTGCGCAAGCACGATCTGAAGGTCTCCACCGCCCGCGATGGCTACGAGATGCGGGAATGCCTGCGAAACGGGCCTGTCGATCTGATCGTGCTCGACCTCATGCTTCCAGGGGACGATGGGCTGAAGCTCTGCCGGGATCTGCGCGCGGATTCCACGATCCCGGTCATCATGCTGACCGCGATGGGCGAGGAGACCGACCGCGTCGTCGGGCTCGAGATGGGTGCGGACGACTACCTGACCAAACCGTTCAGTCCACGCGAACTGCTGGCCCGCATCAAGGCCGTGCTCCGCCGAACCGGAGCCGCAGCCGAAAACACCGACCGATCGAACAGCGGCGGTCGCATCGTACGTTTTGCCGGATGGACGGTCGATCTCATCCGCCGCGAACTGCGTTCGCCCGAAGGCGCGTTGGTCGACCTGACCGGCGGTGAGTATGACCTGCTGGTCGCCTTCGTCGAAAATCCCAACCAGACGCTGTCGCGCGACCGGCTGTTGGACATCACGCGCAGTCGGGCGGCATCGGCGTTCGACCGGGCCATCGATGTCCAGGTCAGCCGGCTGCGCCGCAAGATCGAGAACGACCCGGACCAGAGCATGATCAAGACGGTGCGGGGTGTCGGCTACGTTTTCACGGTTGCCGTGGAACGGGCGTGATGCGCCTGATTCCCGACAGCATGGCGGCCCGCACCATCGCGGTAATGGTGGCCGGCCTGACGCTGTCCCATCTCGTCAGCATGGGAGCCTACGGGATCGATTTGCTGGCGCAATCGGATCGATCCGTCGAACAGGAGACGGTGGAGCGCTTCATCGCCGCGCGCTCGGCGATTCTCCAGGCGCCGGAGGCCGACCGCGAGCGGACGGCCGCTCTCTTGTCGCGGCGGGCGCTCGACGTGCGATGGGGACGCTCCGCGGTGGTCGATGAGCAGGAGCCGGAGCATCCGCAACTCACCGCAATACGGACCCGGTTGCTGGAGGTCGTCCCCGATCTGCGTGGGTCGTCGCTTCGGCTCGTCCTGGCCGACGATCCCGACCATCCGGAAGCGGCTGGCCACATGGTGCTGATCTCGGCTCCGTTGCCGAACGGCGAGTGGCTCAATCTGCGCTCCTCGCTCGGCGACCCGCTGATGCACACGCCGACCAACCTCCTCCTGTCGACAGGGCTGATGGCTCTGGCGGTCTTTGCCCTGTCAATCCTGCTGATCCGCTCGGCGACGGCGCCGTTGCGGACCATGGTCCGTGCGGCCGAGCGCCTCGGTGTCGACGTGACCGCTCCGCCGCTGCCGGAGCAAGGCCCGAGCGAGGTACGGCAAGCCGCGCACGCCTTCAACGAGATGCAAGCGCGCATCAAGCGGCTGTTGTCCGACCGCACGCAGATGTTCGCGGCACTGTCTCACGATCTGCGCACCCCACTCACGGTGCTGCGCCTGCGCGCCGAGTTTGTTGAAGACGAAGAACAGCATGACAAGATGCTGGCCGACATCGCCGAGATGGAAGCGATGATCAACGCGACGCTTGCCTTCCTGCGCGACGAGGGCGCACAGGAAGCGAGCAAGGTGATCGATTTGGCAGCCACCTTGGCCACGATGTGCGACACCCTGGCCGATGCCGGGCAAAACGTCGGGTTTTCGGGCGCACCGCGGGCGCTCCTGCACGGCCAGCCTATGGCGCTGCGACGCGCGTTCCGCAATCTCGTGGAGAACGCCGTCAAGTACGGCAACCGTGCACAGGTCGTCCTCTGTGTCAACACGGAGTGTATCGTGGTGGAAATCCTTGATGACGGCCCTGGTATTCCTGCCACGGAGCGAGAGAAGGTGTTCCAGCCATTCTACCGTATGGAGCGTTCCCGGAGCCGTGAGACCGGGGGTTTCGGTCTCGGACTGACCATGGCCCGTGCCACCATCCGGGCCCATGGCGGAGATATCACGCTCGCAGACCGGCCGGAGGGGGGCCTGCGCCTGACCGTGTCGCTCCCACGCAAGCCGGCTTGACGCACAGGCCTCAGGTCGGGTGATGCTTTTCATGCACGGCAGACACGGACATGGTGGCCACGGCGACGGGAACGACGGCGCCGACCGTCCGGACAAAGGAAGCTCGCCATCCTCGACTCGGCCATCGTCATCGTCCTCTCGGTACCCGGTCGCACCGAGTTTGCGGACGGACCAGTTTGACGTGTCGCCTGACACGAGCGGGCTGCCGGTCGCCCGGCTTGGTTTCAAGCTCATGTCCGCATTCCAGTACAGAATACGGCCAGAAACACAACGTTACACAGCCGTCACGTGCCCGAAACCCGCACACTCTAGCTTCAGGAAGCCTGCGTCGGGACGGCACCGCGCCGTGCCGTAGCGCCGTGTTCACCGCTCCCGTGCGTCTTCCCTCCGACCAGAGCCTCGCCATGCATTCCTTCACCAACATCGCCACACCGCGAAAGCTGCTGATCGCCTTCGGTACGCTGGTGGGTATGATGCTCACCGCGAGCGTTATCAGCTATCTCTCACTATCCTCCATCGAGACCAGCAATCGATCGACCACCTTAGCCCGAGAAGCTATGGAAGCGGCACACGCCGTTCAGTCGAGCATGATCTCCCAGTCATCCAGCGTTCGCGGCTTTCTCCTCACCGGCAATCAGGCCTTCCCGGCCGAGTACAAGGCCGCGTCCGACCGCTTTATCCGGAGCCTCGAAACCCTTGGAACACTGACGTCTGGCGATCCGGCGCTGCGGGAGCAGATTGAGGTGCTTTCGCACCATGCCCATTCCTGGCGCATGCAGATTGCCGAACGGCAGATTGCACTCATGAGCACCCCCGAGACGCAGATGGACGCTCACACCATTGAGGCCAGTGCGGCCGGCAAGGGGTCGATGGACGCGATCCAGCAGATCATCGCACAGCTCGAGACGGTCGAACGGGAACGCTTGAACGAGCACGCCGCCATGGAAGCAACGGCCTTCCGCAATGGCTACGCCGTGATTGTCGGTGGCCCGGCGTTGGCCCTGGCTGCGGCGGTTGTCATGGGGCTACTGCTGAACCGTGCGATAGCTCGACCGATCGTCGCCATGACGGAGACGATGAACCGGCTCGCGAACGGGGACACCGCTGTGTTGGTTCCGGGGCTGGCCCGAAGTGATGAAATTGGCGCCATGGCGCAGGCTATCGAAGTCTTCAAGCAGAATCGCATGGAGGCCGACCGTCTGAATGAGCAGTCGCGGGCCGAAGGCACCGCCAAAGCCCGGCGTGCCGTCCATCTGGAGGGCTTGATGCGGGCCTTCGATGCCCGAATCGTGACGGTCGTTGAGGAGTTGACCAGCGCTGCACAGCAGATGCAGCACGCGTCGGGTTCTCTGAATGAAACTGCGGACGAAGCGAAGAGGCGCTCCATAGCCGTCGTCTCGGCGTCTCAGGAAGCATCCGGAAGCGTGCAGACCGTCGCCGCCGCAGCGGAAGAGTTGTCCGCGTCGATTTTCGAAATCTCCCGCCAAGTGGAACAAGCGACGCAGACAACCGGGCAAGCGGTTAATCACGCAACGCAGGCGAACGCCGTCGTCTCAGGCTTGGCCGCTGGCGTGTCCCGCATCGACGAAGTGGTAAAGCTCATCAATGACATCGCATCGCAGACCAACCTGCTGGCACTCAACGCCACCATCGAGGCGGCGCGGGCTGGGGAAGCCGGAAAAGGCTTCGCTGTCGTCGCTCAGGAGGTCAAGAGCCTTGCCACACAGACGGCGCAGGCAACCGGCGACATCGCGCAGCAAATCACCGCGATCCAGGGCGCGACCCAAGCGGCCGTTTCGTCCATCACCGGCATCGGCCATATCATCACGGAGATCAGCACCGTGTCCACGGCGATTGCCGCCGCGATCGAGCAACAGAAGGCGGCAACTCAGGAAATATCACGCAGCGTTCAGCAAGCCGCCGATGGCACGCGCGAGGTCAGCACGAACATCGCCGACGTGACCCGGGCCGCCGCCGACACAGAGGGTGAAGCACACCAAGTCAAGGCTGCGGCGGATGTGCTGGCGCGGCAATCGCTCGCGATCCGTGAGGATGTCCGCAACTTTCTTGCCGAGGTCAGCGCTGCGTGAGCCGATTCGACATCACGGGCCTGTTCGCGATGTCCGGTGACCTAACATTGCGGCAGACGTCGGCATCGAGCCGGCGGCCGACAACCACGCGAGTACCAGACAACCTCCTTCGAAAGCGGATCGAGGCGCTGAACGACGCCATCGACACTGCGATCACGACACAACCGGCACCGCCGTTCACGCTCTCCGAATGGCGCCAGGGGTGGCCCGGTAACGTCGGTAACTCCACCATCCGCTGCCGAAATTAGGGATGCCCCGCACGGAGACCGCCGCCATCTCCATGCCAAGGGAAACGTCGCCGATGTCTCCAATGGCCTGATCAAACGCGGAGACCTCCAACTGCACGTCATCAAGGTTGAAGCTGCCCCCAGTCAGATCAGCGTCCGTGAAATGGCATGGATCGCCTTCATGCCCGACCCGAACCGGGCGATCGAGTCGCGATGACTTTCCAGTTCCCCATACGGGAGATAACGGACCTTGAGATCGGCGACTCGGGAGAACGCCGGGCGGGACAACTGCGCCCGCACCTCCGCCTCGCGCCCGTTCGGCGCCACCAGGAAGAGGCCTTCCAGCGCGTTGGCGTCTGTCCCGAGCGCCAAATCAAGCATGCGAACGATGCCCGAGTAGATCGAGGTGGAATGCTCGACCTCGTAGGCGGCGACGATACGGTCCTGCGCCGGATCCAGCCACAGCACGTCGATCAGACGGACAGCGTCGGCCCCCGGTGCCTGCTCGACCGTCTTGGGAAGCTTGTCGAGGCAGCCGTCGGCCAGCCTGCCCCCGTTGAAGAGGCGGTTGCGGTCGTTGGCCGCGATCCAGACGCCGTAGCCTAGCGCCTTGCCCAGGTCGCGCAGCCAGCCCTGGATTTCGGTGTGGGTGCGGTCACCTTCACGCTCGGCAGCGAGCGCCTTGGATGCCTTGGCGTTCTCCTCGCGCACCTTGGCGAGATCGGCCTCCCACGCCGCTCGGGCCGTGGCGTCGCCGCAGGGCGGCGGCGCGTAGCGACCGGAACCGACGTCGAACAACAGCCCGCCGACCGCACCGAGGTCATTCGACAGCAGATCGCGGTATTCGGCGTTCAGCGTCAGGATGCCCTGGCGCATGGCCAGGAACTCGTCCCAGCGGCCGAGCTTCACCTTGGCGCCCGTCAACGTGTTGTAGCCGTTGACGATCGCTGTGTTGAACGGCGGCACCAGAGTGGGATGCAGGAAGTAGAGCAGGTTCGCCACTGCAGGTCCGAGGCCCTTGATCTGCTTGGTGTCGATCTGCCGAATGGCGGCGAGGACCTGCGCCTCGGCGTTGCAGCAGACGCAGACGTCGAGCAGGTGGCCAAAGGCGCGCTGGTTGTCGGGGTTCTCGTAGATGTCCGGGATGCGCAGCTTCGGCTTCCACAGGAAGGCGTGGTCGGCGCCCTTGAAGATCTGCCTCTGCTCGGCGATGGAGTGCACCACCGTTTCCAGCGATGATCCGCGGTAGACGTTACCGAAGGTGCCGGCCCCGATATCGGCCACCACCTGCTGGATGCCTCGGCGAATCGAGCGAAAGTTCTTTACCCGCTCCTCCCAGAGAAACCAGGACCGGTAGGTGGCTGCGGGATCGTCCCGCCAACGCTGGACCAGGGCTCTCAAGGGCTGGGACACCGTGTGCTCCTTCTTTTCCTCCTACACAGATTAGGACAGCGTCCCACAACCCTGCAACTGTCGCGGGTTTACTCACCACGTCACGAACCTGCTTCAGGCGACCATCGAAGAAAGATGCTTGACCTTCCAGCGACTGGAAGCGCTATGGTGAAGGCAAGAGCAAGGCAGGGATGCTGAAGCTGAAGGTCGATCGGATGACCTGTGGCCATTGCGTGAGCATTGCGCAGTGTGGAGCCCGTTTCTGCGCTAAGCAACGCACCTGCAGACCTTGCCGGCAATCACAGCCGACAATGGCCGTGTTGCACGGAGTGGCTGACTGCGGGTGTGTTGTGCTGGCGTTTAGCGCGATTGAGGCTGTGACATCTCGCTATCGATCGAAATCACCTTGGCGTTCATCTCATAAGCGCGTTGCGCGGAGATGAGGGCGGTAATCTCCTGCACAATGTTGACGTTGGAAGTCTCCAGTGTTCCTTGCAGCACTCGTCCAAAGCCGGTTGCTGCCGGATTGCCGAGCACCGCCTCACCAGCCGCTGGCGTAACCTGGAAAAGGTTGCCACCAATCGCTGCCAAGCCACCGTCGTTTGGGAACGTGGCCAACTGGATCCGGCCGACATTCTGAGGTTCACTTTGTCCGTCCAGTTTTACCAAGACCTCACCCGAAGAGTTCACCGCAACATCAGCCGCTCCGGCTGGTATGGTGATGGCCGGTTGCACCGGATGGCCATCAGCGGTAACGAGATTGCCGTCAGGGTCGAGCTTGAAGTTTCCGGCGCGCGTATAGGCGGTCTCGCCGTCAGGCATTTGAACTGGAAAGTAGCCGGCGCCATCGATCATGAGATCGAGCTTGTTGTTCGTGACCGTCAAGCTTCCCTGCTCCATGACACGGGCGATTCCGTCAATGCGTACTCCCCCGCCAATCTGGACGCCCGTGGGCACGCTTGTTCCGGTTGCCGACACGTTCGGCCCGCTGCGTGGGGCATTTTTATACATGAGGTCCTGAAACTCGGCACGCTGACGTTTGAAGCCCGTCGTGCCGGCATTGGCAATGTTGTTGGAAATTGTCTCCACATTCAGCTGCTGGGCAAGCATGCCGGTAGCGCCAATAGTGAGAGCAGACATGCTCATTTCTCCTATACTGCTGGGCGAATACAACAATCGATCAAGATTTCCTCTGGCACAAGATGGTTGGATAATATTATAATTATCAATTCTATTTCATCGGCATTGCAGTTTGACACTGTGTTTTATCTTCATTTATTTCTCGATTAATGTGCAAACGAAGATCAGCAGCGGTGAATGGTGCGCCACTCAACTTATGAACACCAGCCCGAGCAAGCTCAGTAGCGATCGCCTGCCAACCGATGCGCCTACGGCGAGCTTTTGTGATTTCGTCGAATAGCGGGGCCAGCAGGCGGGCATTCGTCAACCCCCGCCGCACGCAGTCTTACTGTCGAGCATGGCAGCCGTGCCAAGGCATATTGGAACTGCCGGGCCAAAACGATCAGATCCATCCCGGTGCCGGTCAGGGCTTTCCTATTGGCAATTCGGCCTTCCACAGGGTTCCCTTTTGCGACCATCAGTCTAGACAAAGCACGTTCCTCCATGAGCGTCGGTGTTGGCACGTGTTACGCCGATGCTGGCTCCGGTACCGCAGGCAGGACAGATCGCGCCGAAGAGATAGGCCGACTTGAAGCGATGATCGCGCACGGCGCACGGTCGACTGCCACGTGGCGCCCAACGCCGGGTCAAGATGCCGCTCTGGCCGATGAGGGCTTCGTCCCGGAAGCAGGCCTCCACAGCGCTCGCCTCAGGGTGGTCTTTGCGATGGCAGCGAGGTGGTCGGCGAAGTTCTTTTTAAACGCCTCCTGGGCTGCCACATCGATTTTGGGGTGGATCGGGCGCGGCGTAAGGAAGGACCGATTCATCTGATATAAGCGGTCCTACATTCCGGTGCGGTTGCGCTCCGCCCCGAAATACCGCAGAGCGCAGCTCGCGGATATGCCGGACCCGATATTCGACGACACCGCCCCGCTCGACGTCGGGAGTGGCGGCCGGCAGCAGCGGGCTGCAATGCGCACCCGATCCCGCGAGCCGTTCCCCCCTTCGGCGTTGTGCCGCACAAACCAATCGCGGAGCTGCTGCCAGCCCATGCCGACTTGCCGCACCGCCTCTTCCCGGCTAACCCCAACACCATGTCGTTAAGCTGGTTGCGCCGAGACGGCACACGAAATGCAGTGGGCGGGCTCAGCCGTGTGCCCTGCATGTTGTGGCCTGGCACCTTAACGACACGGTATTGCGGCTAACCCCGTCCAACGCCATGGCGACCATCAGCAAGCGCCGGTAAACCCGGCCATCACTTTTGCCGCGAGCCGAACGGCGCAGATCTTCGGAGGTCAAGGCGCGGCAAATCTCAGGGCCGGCATGGCTGCGTTTCGCTCAATGGTGAGGCCTACAAAGAATCAACACCACCCCCGAACCGCAACTCAAAAGCCCCAAGAGTCAGAAATCTCCGACTCCGGTATAAGACGGCTGCATCGTCAACACCGCCACCGCCATCACCGACGATGCTGATCCCGCATCCATTCCTGATATTCCATCTGGGCATGCGGACGATCAGCGGTGGGCTGATTCACCGACAGTTGAATGTGCGTCCCTGAGTCGTGGATGTGGCAATCACTCGTCTTGATCACGTCGAGGGTGCATTGCGGGAGTTCGGGCTTCGCTTTCGTGTCGATGCGCACTTGCGCAAAGGCGGTGCCACCGAGCGCGAGCACAGCTCCACTCAAGGCGATCAGGACGAGACGATGCGACGGGGCCATGGGCTTTCTCCTTGGTTTGTTTGCCTGTCGCACTCCGAATTTTCGAAAATGCCGACAGGGGCTTTAACGCCCCCCTCGGTGTACGCGTGGTTCTGTTGCGGAGATGGTGCCTTATTGTAACAGAGTGTTACGTCATCAAAGAAACGGTTCAACTCGGCATCGATCATCATAAGACAGAGGTATGAACAGACTGATCTCCCCGCTTTCCGGTCAATGGTATTCTGAAAGACGGCGTTTGTTACGGAACTTTGATGGACAACATGCGGCACAATGCCACATCAATACTTGCTCATGAACCATCCTTTGCACTGCTGACCGAAACCGCACACAGGTCGCCCATGTCATTGTCTTTACACTGGCTGGGGACGTCTCCCCACGGAGGCTTGGAACTCGAGCATCGGACCTTACATCGCACCTCCACTTCCTGGAACGGCACATGCGCACCGACGACAATCGCATTTATGGCACCAAGCCGGCCCCTGAAGAAGAAACGTAAGCGTTACGAGCGGACCCTTCGGTTCGGACCGGGCAATCACCGCATCGATCTGTGGCGGCGGACCTTGAAGTGTTCACGGAGGTCGAGGATGGCCTTTGCCTGGGCGGGGACGTCGGCTTCGGCGATGGCCTCGGTGCCGAACAGCATGGGGTCCAGCACCTGGAAGGCGGCGTGCTCGGGCTTGTCCGGATTGGTCACGCTCTTCCAGGCCCGTGGCGCCAGCCGGATAGCAGCCAGAAAGCCGAGGGACCAGAACATCGGGTCCAAGCCTCCGTTCCGGTGCGGCGGCAACTGCGGCCGATACAGGTAGGGAAGTTGCGCCATCGTCTCCGACAGGCGGTTGTGGTGGTGCGCCACGGCCTGGATGGCCCGGTGCTCGCGGGTTTCCTCCGCGGCGAGCAGGACGCGCTCGCCCAAGAGTTGGCCGAGCCAGATCTGCGGCTTGATGAACTTCGGCCCGATCAACACGGCGGTCAGGTAGCCGTCGAGCGCGTCGAGGCGCGACACCGGCGCCACCCTGCCGCGGGCCCGCAGGTAGGCTTCGAGGTCGCTGGTGTCCAGCATCGGCTTGGGCGCCGCCGGGGCGGGGTTCGCGGCGGGCTTGATCGTCATGCCGCCTGATTCTCCTCGCCATCAACGAGGCCGTCCCGCTCCGCCTTCCACGTCCATGGCAGCAGGCGGTCGAGGGCGTTGGCCTTCACAGCACCCGACACCATGCGCTCCAGCACGTCGGCCATGTAGGTGAACGGATCGGCGCCGTTGAGGCGGGCGCTCTGGATGAGCGAGGCCAAGATGGCCCAGTCCCGGCCCCCCGCCGCCGAGCCGGCGAACAGGGAATTCTTCCGCCCCAAACCGATCGGGCGCATGCTTCTTTCCACCGTGTTCGTATCGACGTCGATGCGGCCGTCGTCCAAGAAGGCCACCAGCCCGTCCCAGTGGCCCAGGGTATAGTTGATCGCCTTGGCCAGGCTCGATTGGCCGGAGAGCTCACCCCGCACCTCCAACAGCCGGGCCTTCAGCGCCGCCATGAGCGGCCGGCTCTCGGCCTGCCGCACCCGGCGACGCGTTTCGGCCGTCATGCCGCGGATGCGCTCCTCGATGGCGTACACCGCGCCGATGCGCGCGATCACGTCGCGGGCCACGTCCGACCTGGTGGTCTTGAACACCGCCACGAACTTGCGGCGCGCGTGGCTCAGGCAGAACACCAGCCGGACCTTCGCCCCGGTGCGCCGGCGGCGCACCAGCGCCTTGTAGGCGGCGTAGCCGTCGACCTGGAGAATGCCGGCGAAAGCCGCCATCTGCTCCTGCAGCGCCGCCGTGTCGCGACCCTCGGCGAACACGTAGCCGACCGCCGGCATGGCCGGCCCCCGCCAGGGGCGGTCGTCCACCGCCTGGGCCCAGAACTGGCACACCTTGGTCCGGCCCCGCCCGGGATCGAGCCGGGGCAACGGCGTCTCGTCGCAGTACACCCGCTCCTGGGAGCGAATGTAGAGCAGGAGCCGCTCATGAAGCGGTCTCAGCCACCATGCCGCCCGGCGAACCCAGAACATCAGGGTGGCGCGGTCGAGTGCCACGCCCTGACCGGCGAACATCTGCGCTTGCCGGTACAGCGGCAGATGCCAGGCGAACTTCGCCACCACCACATGGGCGACCAGGGCGGTGGAGGCCATGCCGCCGTCCACGACCCGCGGCCGGGCCGGAGCCTGGGCCGGGGGGCCGGCGCAGGCCCGGCAGACGTACTTGGGCCGGATCGTGCGCAGCACGCGCACGATGGCCGGGACCACGTCCAGCGCCTCGGCGACATCCTCGCCGATCCGGTGCAGCCGCCCCGTGCAGCAGGGGCAGGTGGTGCTCTCCGGCTCGATCACCCTCTCCACCCGCGGCAGATGCCGGGGCAGCGCGCCGACGTTCCGGTTCGCCGGCCGCCGCGGGCGCTCGGGCGCGGCCCGGTTGTCGTTGTCGTTGGCCGGCGGCGCGGCTTCAAGGGCAAGGTCGTCGAGATCGAGGAGGCCCTGTTCGGGATCGATCACCGCCGCCTTCTCCGACTTCGCCCCGAAGATCAGCGCCTTCAGGGTCTTCACCTGCTCTTGCAACTCTGCCTTTTCGGCGGCGAGGCGACGGACCATGCGGGCCAGTTCGGCGGGGTCCTGAGGAAGCGGGTCGGGGGGCGGCGGCATGCTCCGGAGTATACCGGGGAAACCCGCTAAACCCCAGACGAATCAACGCATTCAGCCCATCCAGCGAGGCTTCTTGATCGGTGGCGGCGTGGCCGTTTGCCACGCCAGTCCGTCGAGCAGAAGCGCAAACTGCACAGCGCTCAGACGGATCGCTCCCTCCTGGACCGGCGGCCAGGAGAAGCGGCCGGCTTCCAGCCATTTTGTTGCGAGAATCAGCCCGCTGCCGTCCCAGACCAGGATTTTGAGCCGGTCCTTGCGCTTGGAGCGGAAGACGAAGACGTCGCCGCAATAGGGATCGGCCTTCAGCGCCTCGGCGACCAGGGCGACCAGGCCGTGGACGCCCTTGCGGAAATCGATGGGCTGCGTGGCGACCACGACCTTGAGGTCGGGACGCAGCGTGATCACCCCCGCCCCCGGGCCGCCGCGATGACCGCCGCCGCGAGGCCGGGATCGACAGCGCCATGGAACACCAACCGCCCACTGCGCAGGTCCATCTCGATGCGACCCGGCGGCGCCTCCCGAGGTGCCGGGCGGCGATCCTCCGGGGGAGCGGGCGTCGCTTCCTCGACCATCGTGACCGGGACGAACAGCGGCGTCTGCACCGGGATCGCCTCCGCGACGACGCCTGCCTCCCGGCGCCAGACCGTGAGCAGGCCGCGGTTCACCCCGTTGCGCCGCGCGACCTCCGAGATGTTGACGCCCGGCGCCGCGCTCTCCGCCACGATGCGCGCCTTCTCCTCCGCCGTGTACGAGCGTCGCTGTCGCCGCCCCGTGATCACCTCGACCCGCCGATACGGCCTGCCTTCATCCATGGCTTCAAGCCTGGAATGAAGTCTGACGCCATCCTCCACTGTACCCTCCGCATCCCGTGAGCCCGCGCGCAATCTCGATCACGGAACCCGGTTCGGGAAGAAGGGGACGCTCGTAACGCTTACGAAGAAACGCCCGCGCAGAGCGGTGATCTGTCAACACGACGCATGGCCCGAACCGAAAAGGCCACGTCCAATCCATACGATACGAAGTGCCTGCATTTGCCTTCCTGCTTCAACATTGCCGCCAGCGCAGCGGATCGACAACGGTGGCACGGCGAATCAATCCTGCCTCGAACAAGTCACAGGTCGGATCACCATGATTGGACGGTGTTAAAGCCTGCTGTCCGTGCTATCGCCACTTTCCCGGAATATTACAGATTGTAACAGAGCACCCCCATTTGAATTTTCTCCGTTTACTTGCACTGCTTCCGGCGCCATCCTCGCTTTGCCCACAGCCGTGGCGTTCCCGATCGCCCCCCTATGCCAGTTCGAGTGCCATGAGCGCGCATCACATCCTGGTCGTTGACGACAACAAGGAAATCCGCGACCTCCTAGGCCGGTTCCTGCGCCAGCACGACTTCAAGGTCACCACCGCCCGCGATGGTTACGAGATGCGCGAATGCCTGCGCAACGGCCCCGTCGATCTTGTTGTTCTCGACCTGATGCTGCCGGGCGACGATGGGCTGAAACTGTGCCGGGAGCTGCGGTCGACGTCGGCCATGCCCATCATCATGCTGACGGCCATGGGCGAGGAAACCGACCGCATCGTCGGTCTGGAGATGGGTGCCGACGATTACGTCGCTAAACCCTTCAACCCGAGGGAGTTGCTGGCCCGCATCAAAGCGGTCCTACGCCGCACCACCGCACCGGGCGATCAGTTCGACCCGCCGAGCAGTGGCGGGCGCATCCTGGGCTTCGCTAACTGGAGACTGGATCTGGTGCGCCGTGAATTGCGCTCGCCCGATGGGGCGCTGGTCGAGTTGACCACCGGCGAATACGATCTGCTTCTCGCTTTCGTCGAGAATCCGCAGCGCGTCCTGACGCGCGACCAACTGCTCGATATCACCCGCAGCCGGGCGGCTTCGGCGTTCGACCGGACGATCGATGTCCAGGTGAGCCGGCTGCGCCGCAAGGTCGAGACGGACGCCGAGCAGAGCATGATCAAGACCGTGCGCGGTGCCGGCTATGTGTTCACCGCGCCGGTGGAACGGCTGTGATGCGCCTGCTACCGGACAGCATGGCGGCCCGCACCATCGCCGTGATGATGGCCGGGCTGACCCTCTCCCACCTTGCCAGCATCGGTGCCTATCGCATCGATCTCCTGACCCAATTCGGCAGCTCGATCGAGCACGAGGCGGCGGAACGGATCGCGACGGTCCGGACCGCGGTCCTGAAGGCCGAACCGGACGAGCGCGAACGGACCGCGCAATTGCTGTCCGGGCGTCGGCTCGACGTTCATTGGAACCGCGCTCCACTGGCAACGGTCACGAACACCGATGACGCCCAACTCGCCGCGCTGCTCGACCGCCTGCGCGAGGCCGCGCCGGACCAACGTGACCACCCCCTCCACCTCGCCTTCACCGAGGATCCTGACCACCCGGGCGACGGCGGTCACACGCTGCTGGTCTCCGCGCAGTTGCCGGACAAAAGCTGGCTCAACCTGCGTTACATTCTGGCCGAGCAACCGCCGAGCACCCCGCATGGCCTGCTGCTGTCAACCGGCCTGATGGCCCTGGCGGTGGCCGGTCTATCCATCCTTCTCATCCGCTCCTCGACCGCCCCCCTGCGGACCATGGCCCGAGCGGCCGAGCGCCTCGGCATCGACGTTACCGCCCCACCCCTGCCCGAAACCGGCCCCAGCGAGGTGCGTCAGGCGGCACACGCCTTCAACGAGATGCAAAAGCGCATCCAGCGGCTGCTGGCCGATCGCACGCAGATGTTCGCAGCCTTGTCCCACGATCTGCGGACACCGCTCACCATTCTGCGGCTGCGCGCTGAGTTCGTCGAGGACAACGAATTGCACGCCAAGATGCTGAGCGAGATCACCGACATGGAAACGATGATTTCAGCCACGCTCGCCTTTCTGCGCGACGACGGCGTGCAAGAAGAAGCCGGGGTTATCGATCTGGCGGTCACCCTGGCGACGATCTGCGACACGCTGACCGATTCCGGGCGCTGCGCGGAGTATGCCGGAGCGCGCCACGTTCCGGTGCGCTGCCGCCCGGCGATGCTCAAGCGCGCTTTCATGAACCTGATCGACAACGCGGTCAAATACGGCGGGCGTGCCCGCGTCACCCTGTCGGCAGGCAACGGCAAAATCCACGTGGAGGTGGCCGACGAGGGACCCGGCATCCCCGAGGTGGAGATGGAGAAGGTGTTCCACCCGTTCTACCGGGTGGAGCGCTCCCGTTCCCGAGAAACCGGCGGCTTCGGGCTCGGCTTGACCATCGCGCGCGGAACGATCCGGTCGCATGGCGGTGACGTCGAACTCGCCAACCACCCGGACGGCGGCCTGCGCGTCACCATTACGCTGCCCTGGCCAATTCACTGAGCGTTACCGCAGGTCACACCGGAGAGGGAAGCGGAAGCCCCAGCGCCCCCAAAGTTCGGAAATAATTTGTTACAATCGCGTCCTACAGCAGCAACACGCGGACCCTCTAATCGTAATCAGGCCTCGACAAGCAACAATGCGGCGATGTCCGAGGGTTGGTTTCACCGCTGGGGATGGCGTGAAAAGTGATGTCGAGATGCATCCCCGGCCACATTCCGGCCGTGACCGCCGCCGTCCGCTCCCTCCTGACCGCGACGCTCGGTCTGCTTCTTGTCTGGGGAGGGAGCGTCCTGTTCGTGACGCCGGCCGCCGCCCTGGCCGGCACGATCCAAGCCGGAGAGAACGCCGCCCAAGATGCCCTGACCAGCTGCGCCACGCTCACCGCCCTTGATGACCATGCCGGCAACCAGCAAGGCCATGGTCCCGACCATGACCGCAGCACTGGGATTCCCCACAACGGGTGCTGCACAACGGCGTGCTCCATGCTGGCGTTTGAACCGGGCAGGCTTCCCGTGACCGCCATCGTGTGGACCTTCGTGCGTGTCGCCGCGAGTGTCGACGATCCGCACGGGGGCCGTTTGATCTGCCCTCCCCAACGGCCTCCGAAGGCTATGGGCTGAGACTGAGGGCTGCTTATCCATCAAGGGCAGCCTCATCCCGTCCTGGTCACAGCGCCCCGCCGGTCGCCGGTGCGCCCTTGCTTGCTTTTCACTCACAGCCAAAGGACTCTATCCATGCGTTCCAACACCCGTAGCCTGACCACCGCCTCCCTGCTGGCCGGCATTGCTTTGCTGTCCGCCCCGGGGTTTGCCCTTGCCGGCGCGGGCGAACCCGGTCACGGGCACACCGCCGCCATCGGCGAGCCGGCGAAGGCCTCTGCGGCAAAGCGGGTCGTGCAGGTCGAACTGGGCGACAACTATTACAAGCCGGAATCACTTTCGGTGAAGGCCGGCGAAACAGTTCGCTTCGTCCTCAAGAACAAGGGCGATTTCCTGCACGAGTTCAACATCGGCACCGCCACCATGCACGCCGCCCATCAGAAGGAGATGGCGATGATGGTCGAACACGGCATGCTGACGCCGACGGGCATCAACACGAGCATGAGCGGCATGGACCACTCCAAGATGGGGGGCATGGCCGAGATGAAGCACGACGACCCCAACAGCGTGCTCGTGGGACCGGGTGAAACCAAGGAACTGACCTGGAAGTTCACCAAGGAAACCGCCCTGGAGTTCGCCTGCAACATGCCAGGACATTATGAGTCCGGCATGGTCGGCAAGGTCGCGTTCACGCGCTGAGGGAGAATCCCATGAACACGGCATCGCGCGGGCTTTCCCGCCGCGATGCCCTCAAGCTCGCCGTAATGGCGGGGCTTGCGGGCGTCGTGACGGCCTACCCCGAACGCCGCACCTTCGCGGCGACCCAGCAAACCCTCGACCTGGCGGTCGAGCGCAGCCGACTGACGATCGACGGCGCCACCAGCCGCGGCATCGCCATCGGCGGTTCGATCCCGGCTCCGACGCTCCGTTGGCGCGAAGGACAGGAGGTGGTCGTCCATGTGACCAACAAGCTGGATGAACCGACCTCGATCCACTGGCATGGGCTGCTGCTGCTGGGCGTCATGGACGGCGCACCCGGCTTCAACGGCTACCAGCCGATCATGCCGGGCGAGACCTATACCTACCGGTTCCAACTGCGCCAAGCGGGCACTTACTGGTACCACAGTCACTCCGCCGGCCAGGAACAGGAGGGAATGTACGGCGCCATTGTCATCGAACCCGCCGAGCGCGATCCCGTTCGCGCCGACCGTGACTACGTCGTGGTGCTGTCCGACCACACGCCGGAACGGCCCGACGCGGTGCTCAGGAAGCTCAAGCTCGGAAGCGTGAGTGAAGGCTACTACAACCGCGGGAAACGGACCCTGTTCGACTTCTTCCAGGATGTCGACCGGGATGGCTTCGACGCCACCGTGCGCAATCGTCTCGACTGGGGCGACATGCTCATGGAGCCGACCGATCTGGCCGATGTCACCGGGTATAGCTTCCTGGTCAACGGCAAGGGGCCGCAGGACAACTGGACGGCGCTCTTCAACCCCGGCGAGCGCGTCCGGCTCCGCATCATAAACGCCTCGGCGATGACGATCTTCGACCTCCGCATTCCAGGCCTGCCGATAACGGTGGTAGCGGCCGACGGGCAGAACGTGGTGCCGGTGAAGGTCGACGAGTTCCGTTTCGGCGTCGGCGAGACCTACGATGTCCTCGTGCTGCCGCAGGAAGACAAGGCCTTCACCCTCTTCGCCGAGCCGATCGACCGCACCGGCTTCGCCCGGGCGACGCTCGCGCCGCGGGAAGGGATGTCGGGCGACGTTCCCGCCCGCCGCCCGCGCACCGTCCTGACCATGGCCGATATGGGCATGGATCACGGCTCCATGGCGGGGATGGATCACGGATCGATGGCCGGCATGGACCATGGTTCGATGAAAGGGATGGATCACAGCGCCATGATGGGCATGGGCACCGGATCGATGCCCGGCATGGACCACAGTGCCATGCCGGGTATGAACCATGGCGCCATGGCCGGTATGGATCAAGGGATGGCCAAGGCCTCGGATCGGGCGCTTGGCTGGGCGGACGCCGCGACCCCGCCAGGCACCAAGGCGCTGTCCTACACGGATCTGAAAGCCTTCTCCAAGACCCGCGACCTTCGCGAGCCCGCCCAGGAAATCGTCGTGCGGCTGACGGGCATGATGTCCCGCTACATCTGGACCCTGAACGGCGCGAAGTTCGACCAGGGCACACCGATCCGGGTGGCGTACGGCGACCGCATCCGCATCCGCTTTGTGAACGAGACCATGATGGCCCATCCCATGCACCTGCATGGGATGTTCGTGGAGCTCGAAAACGGTCAGAAGGACCGTCTGCCCAGAAAGCATGTCGTCCTCGTGCCTCCGGGACAGACGACTTCGGTGCAGTTGACCGCGGACGAGCCCGGGGAATGGCCGTTCCACTGCCATCTGCTTTACCACATGGCTTCGGGAATGATGACCCGGTTCATCGTCGAACGCCGCACGGCCAGCCTCTGACAGGAAGCGACGCATGCGCATGATCACAATGGGCCTGAGACAGGCTCTGCTCCTGGCCGGGGCACTCACGCTGGCGGTGACGGCGGCCGCGGCCAAAGCGGCCGACCCGTCCCACGCCCAACAGTTCCACGAGGAACCGGCGATCATATCGACCCTGCTGGTCGACCGTCTCGAACACCGCTTGAAGGACGGTGAAAACACGCTCGATTGGGACATCAAAGGGTTCATCGGTGGCGACAGCGACAAGCTCTGGCTCAACGCGAAGGGCAGCAAGCCGGTCGAAGGCGGAGCCGAGAAGGCCGAGTTCCAGCTTCTGTACAGCCGCTTGATATCGGAATTCTGGGATGCCCAGGTCGGTGTGCGTCACGATGTGCGGCCCCAACCGCAGACAACCTACGCCGTCGCCGGCCTCCAAGGGTTGGCGCCCTATTTCTTCGACGTCAACGCCCAGGCTTTTCTCAGTGAGGACGGCGCCCTGAGCGCCCGGCTCGAGGCCGAGTACGACCTGCTGATCACGCAGCGTCTGATCCTCCAGCCGGTTGCCGAAATGAATGTGTCGGCGCGGCGTGTCCGTGAACTCGATCTCGGTCGCGGCATCACCGACATCGAACTCGGCTTGCGACTGCGCTACGAGGTGGCGCGGGAGTTCGCGCCGTACATCGGGGTCAACTGGGAGCGCAAGCTCGGCGAGACCGCCGACATCACGCGGCGGCACGGCGAGGACGCAAGCGCGGTGTCGTTCGTCACCGGTGTTCGCTTCTGGTTCTAAGCCTTCGCGGGCTGGGTGTTGTATCCGCCCAGCCCGCTTCCACACGGCCTTTCACGCCGTGCCCAAACTCCAGGTACGGGCTGGTCGTCTTCCCATCCCCTGTTCGACCATCGGCGTGCCTGTGATCTGCCTGTCAAGCAAAGCGTGAACGACCCGATTGCCGTCCCGCGATCGGTTTGAAGGAAAGGGCGGCGATCATGACACCCAGCAAGAAGAAACTGATCCGCTTGCGTCAGGCCCGGACGTTGGAGGACTTGCGCACGTCGTTCCCGCGTGACTGGCGCATCGTGCAGCACAGGATCAGCGACATTCTCGAACGCGGAAAACCGCAGGATTTGGCGAACTTTACCAAGCAGACCATAGAACACTATCAAGCGCTGACCATACTTCTGGGCAAGATCCGCCCTAACAATCTGGAATATGAAGTTTATTTGTCGCGCTTTGCGCAGGCCAGAATGGCTGCGTTTGTCATTAAAGATTTATCACGATTCGCCGGAGAAAATATCAAATCGCCAAAGCTGGGACGGATTGATAAATTCTTGATGGGCAATCTGCTGTTTCTTGACGAATTTCGGCGAAGGCCGGCATCGATATTTTGGTTTCGGCTGCTATGGCCAATGATCCGGCAACGGGACATGCTCATGCCTCTGGTGGAGTCCAAAGGCATCTATTGTTTCTACTCCAAAGAGTTCATAACGCGGCTGGCGGAACTGATCGGCGCGCGTCCCTGCCTGGAAATCGCCGCTGGAGATGGCACCTTGACTCGATTTCTGCAGGACGCCGGCGTGTCGATCATCGCGACGGACAGTCACAGCTGGCAATCTTCCGTGACATACCCCGACAGCGTCACCAAATTGGATGCTCGTGCGGCGCTGCGGATGCACAAGACCAAGGTGGTCTTGTGCTCGTGGCCCCCCGCCAACAACGCTTTCGAGCGGTTCGTCTTCGAATCCGACTGTGTCGAGCTCTATCTTGTCATCGGCAGCCGGTATGAATTCGCGTCGAGCAATTGGCATGATTAACCGTCGGCAGACCAATTTCACCGTGATCCACGACTTGGAACTGAGCCGTCTGGTGCTGCCTCCGGAGTTGGGCTGCGCGGTGTACCGGTTTGAACGAAAGGCTGCCTGACCGGGCCACTATCCCAGATCGGCTCCGCTCAAGATCGACGATGGTGGCTCGGGCGACCGGGGTGCTTCCAACCACATGGCGAACCCGGAGTCGTGCATAATGAGCACTTCATCGATCCACTGCCGATATGGCGTCAGATCGGTCAGCCCCAGCCGATGGGAGCAGACACGAGGTCCGTAGCTCAACAGGCTGCGACTGATGATCGCCAACACGGCCAGACCTCCCGAGGGGATGTGCAAGTAAAGCGGGCCCCCTGAATCCCCATCGCATCCGCTGCCGTCCTTGGTTTCCAGCAGAAACTCCGTCTTTCCCCATGTCCAGAGCACAGCCTCCAGGTCGAGATGGCGCAAGTGTCCCGCCCCCGACGCTACCGACCAGGTTGCGCTTCCATATCCCGCCAGAATGCCGTGGAACCCTTGGCCCGGCCCAACAAGGCCGGTGCCGGTGCCGGCCGTCCGATCCAACAGCACGGCTGGCCGGTGGGAGGCGGGAACAGGAACGGCCAAAAGGAGCAGCGCCAAATCGCCACGATCGACCGGCGCTTGCCGCCGGGCGATCCAGCCTGGATAGGGGATGGACCGCAGAACCGGTCGCGCCATGTCCTGTCCGGCCCGACCGCGTGTCGGCACGCCGAACAGCACGCTTATCGTGTCGTCCACGGTCGCGCAGTGTGCCGCGGTCAAAACGGCTGTCGTCGTGATGATGACGCCGCTGCAGAGTTCGGAGGTTCCATGGTTGTAGAGGGCGACCGTGCTGGCTGCAAACGCCGCTCCGTTCGACGCCGCGCGACCGCCTTCGATCGCACGCACCGAAGCCGGCGCGAACATGAGGACCATCAGGATGACTTGCAACGCAGACGTGAACCTCATGAACAGTCACTCCGTTACGAAGCGGCACCTGTCATCCCCCGTCTGCGCCAGCACCAATTATACATGTTTGAAACGTTCTTTTGAGACCACAAAAGCAGAGGGTGGGTATCTCTATCGAGTCGGAATCGACACTTATCCAGTGTGACGTGGGCTGAAACGACACAGGGCCGACGCCAGGGCGGTGCTGGTCCCGACGGAACCGCCATGGCGCCGAACGCGCATCACCGCTCCATCCGATGGGGCGTGACACCCGCCGCTAAAGGCGCAGCCGCCTCAGCCGCAAGGCGTTGCCGACCACGGACACCGAACTCAAGGCCATCGCCGCGGCGGCGATGATCGGCGACAACGTCCAGCCGAACAGCGGATAGAACACGCCCGCCGCGACCGGCACCCCCAGCGCGTTGTAAACGAACGCCAGAAAGAGGTTCTGCCGGATGTTCCGCATCGTCGCCCGGCTGAGCGTCCGCGCCCGCGCGATGCCTGCCAGATCGCCCTTGACCAGGGTGACGCCCGCGCTCTGGATCGCCACGTCGGTGCCGGTGCCCATGGCAACGCCGACGTCGGCCTCGGCGAGCGCCGGGGCATCGTTCACGCCGTCTCCGGCCATCGCCACCACGCGGCCCTGCGCCTTCAACCGCTTCACCACCTGGTTCTTGTCCTCGGGCAGAACCTCGGCCTCGACTTCATCGATGCCCAGACGGCGTGCCACCGCCTCGGCGGTGGTCCGGTTGTCTCCGGTCAACATCACGATGCGCACGCCGTCGGCCTTCAGCAAGTCCAGTGCCTGCTGAGTGGTTGCCTTGATCGGATCGGCGACCGCGATGATCCCTCCGGCTCCGCCATCCACCGCGGCGTACAGCGCTGTGGCGCCCTCGCGCCGCAGTTCGTCCGCGCGCACCTCCAGATCCCCGAGGACGATGCCCTGGTCCCGCATCATCGCCGCGTTGCCGAGGGACACCGCGCGGCCGCCCACCGCGCCGACCACCCCTTTGCCGGTGAGGGAATTGAAATTGGAGACGTCCTGCATCGGCAGGCCGCGCTCCTTGGCGGAGGCGACGATGGCGGCGGCCAGAGGATGCTCGCTCGATCGCTCCAGGCTTGCCGCCAACGACAACAGGGTCGCCTCGTCCACTCCCGGCGCCGCGACCACGGCGGTGACCCGGGGCTTGCCCTCGGTGAGAGTGCCGGTCTTGTCGACGACCAGCGTGTCCACCGTCTCGAACCGCTCCAGGGATGCCGCGTCCTTGATGAGGACGCCCGCCGTGGCCCCCTTGCCGACGCCGACCATGATGGACATGGGAGTCGCCAGCCCCAACGCACAGGGGCACGCGATGATGAGCACCGACACGGCGGCGATCAGCGCATAGGCGAAGGCGGGCGGTGGCCCCCAGATCATCCAGCCGAGAAACGCCAGCACCGCCACACCGATGACGGCCGGGACGAAATAGCCGGAGACCACGTCGGCCATGCGCTGGATCGGCGCCCGGCTGCGCTGGGCCTCGGCCACCATGGTCACGATCCGCGACAGCATGGTGTCCGCGCCGACCTTGTCCGCCCGCATGACCAGCGCGCCAGTCTGGTTCACGGTGCCGCCGATCACCTTGGCACCGGTTTCCTTCTCCACGGGCAGGGATTCACCGGTGACCATGGATTCGTCCACGCTGCTGTGGCCCTCCAGCACTTCGCCGTCGACCGGAACGCCGTCACCGGGCCGGACACGGAGCCGATCCCCGACGTGAACCTGCTCCAAGGGGATTTCTTCGTCGTCCCCACCGTCTCCAACACGGCGCGCGGTCTTGGGTGCAAGGTTCAGCAAGGCGCGGATGGCGCCACCGGTCTGCTCACGGGCGCGAAGCTCGAGAACCTGTCCCAGCAGCACCAACACGGTGATGACCGCCGCAGCCTCGTAGTAGACCGCGACCAAACCCTCGGCGTTCCGGAACCCTGCGGGGAAGAGGCCGGGCAGGAATGTCGCGACCAAGCTGAAGCCGTACGCAACACCAACGCCGAGCGCGATCAGGCTGAACATGTTCAGACGGCGGTTGGCAAATGACCGCCAGCCGCGCTCCAGCAACGGCCAGCCCGCCCACAGCACCACGGGCGTCGCCAGGAAGACCTGGAGCCACAGGGACATTTGGGGAGAGATCAGGGCATGCAGTCCGAGTCCCGGAAGATGGGCTCCCAGTTCCAGAAGGATGAGCGGCACGGTCAAGGCGGTGCCGATCCAGAACCGCCGGGTCATATCCACGAGTTCCAGGTTCGGCCCGCCTTCTATCCCGGCCGTGACCGGTTCCAGCGCCATCCCGCAGATCGGGCAGTTTCCCGGACCTTCCTGCCGGATTTGCGGGTGCATCGGACAGGTGTAGATCACACCCTTTGTCGGCAAGACCTGCCCTACCGGCTCCGGCTCAGCGGGTTTGGCGGCCGGCTTCAGGTACGGCTCGGGGGCCGCGACGAATTTGTCGTGGCAACGCGCCGAGCAGAAATGGAAGGTCCGGCCGCCATGCTCGGCGTGATGCGCGGTCCGCTCGGGATCGACCATCATGCCACAGACGGGGTCCCTCACCGTAGCGCGATCATCGTGCTCGGTATGGAGGCTGCCCCCGGCGGGATGGATATGACCGTGATGCCGATCATTCATCGTCGTGCCTCATTTCTTAGCACGCTCGCTCATGGCGGCGTGGCGTTTGCGGGTTTCTTCAGGCCAGGAACTCTTGATGAAGGCAAGGACCGCCCAGATCTCGGCGTCGCTCAGCACATCGCCGAAGCTTGGCATGTCGCTTTCGTAGCCGGACGGAGCGAAGGCGGCGACGCCCCGCTTCGTTATCGTGAAGAGGTCGCTGTCGGGGTGGTGCCACGTGTGCCCGGAGGCATCGTGCGGCGGCGCGGGCATGCGGCCATCCGGCTTGCGGCTCCGCCACTCCGGTTGGCCCTCGAGGCGGGCGCCATGGCACGACGCACAACGCTCGGTATAGACCACCGCCCCGCGAGCGACCTGCGCCCTGTCACTCGGATCAGCCCGACCCGACGCACCGGTGTGCCACAGGACTGCGCCTGCGATGGCCGCCCCAACCACCAAACCGGCACCGATCCTCATTGCCCAAGCCATGGGAACAGCCTTCGACATCATGACCGGAACGGCTTCCAGTTTTTTCCGCCGTCGTGGCTGGCGAGGATCACGCTTTTGTCCGTCACGGCGTAGAGTCGCTCGGCATTGGTCGGGTCCACCGCCAGATGCAGCAGGACGGCCTCGCCAAAGCCGTTGCTGACCGGTTGCCACGCCAAGCTCGGCTCGGTGGCCTTGAGCAACCCAACGCCGATCTGAAAGGCGTAGGCGGTGCCGTCCTTGGTCGTCGCCACCATGGTCGCCGGGCGTTGCACGATGGATGCGGCTTGCCACGTCCTGCCCGCGTCGCGGCTCACCGTCAGGCCGCTGCGTGTGGCGGCATAGACGGTGTTCGGCTCCTTGGCCGAGGCGGCGAGGTCGAACAGGTCGGCGGGCGGTTTGCCGGTGACCTCCCAACGCGCTCCACCGTCGCGACTGACCTGGACGCTGCCGTAGTAGCCGTACAGCATCGTCGGGTCGGCCGCGCTGACGTCCATGGCGTGGAAGTCCACCGGACCGCCGGCGCCCGAGGCGATCGGTGTCCAGGTTCTCGCTCCGTCCGTCGAGATGAGAACCCCCAGGTTTCCACCCGTCTCCGGGTGGCCGCTGGCGAAGAAAGTGCCGGGCTGTGCAGAGTTCGGCGTGAAACCCATGTAGTCGTTGCGGTTGGTGGATACCCGAGAGGCGGTGTCGCCAGGGTTGGTCCGATACACGCCGAAATGGGAGGCGAGGTACAGCCGCGTCGGATCCGCCGGGTCCACGGCAATTCCGTGCAGGTGAGACACGTCAGCCAGCCTCAGGGTTTCCTCGGCGCGAACCTGCGTGGTGGCGACCGCGCCGAAGAGGAGGGCGGCGGCTATCGCCCGTGTTTTCTTGATGTTCATCGCGCGTCTCCGCGTTGACGGGTGCGACGCCTCCCCCCTGGTCACCGGATCGGTGGTGGGGGCGACGACCAAAACCTTCCCTTCACCGGGGCCATCGGCGATGGCTTGGCCCCTGGTTTGATGCTGGTGCGCGCCGAAGGCGTCATCCGGCCGCTCGTCCGGAACGAGGTCCGTCTGCGCCGGGTCCGGCGGCGAGCCGGGGAAACCACGCCGGCGTGGCCACGGCATAGCGCTCGTACTCGGTTCCAAAGACCCGCAAGGCCTCACGCTCTTCGGACCGGGCCAGACGCGTGTACATCAGCACCAACAACGGAAACATCGTCAGCGTCAGGATCGTCGGCCATTGCAGCAGGAAACCGAACAGGATCGCCAGAAAGGCGATGTACTGCGGGTGCCGGACATGCGCGTAGACACCCATCGTCGCAAGCCGATGCCGCCGCTGCGCCTCGTGAAGCACCTTCCAGGCCGCCGACAGCAAGACGAAGCCCGCCAGGATCAGCAGGTTGCTGAGAATGTGCGGCACACTGAAATGCGGGTTGCCCGTGAGGCCAAAGACCGTCGACCAGAGGTGCCCGGCGTCGTGGGACATCAGGTCGAGCCCCGGATAGCGGGTCTGCAGCCACCCCGAGAGCAGGTAGATGGTCAACGGGAAACCATACATCTCCGTGAACAGAGCCACGATGAAGGCGCTGAACGCCCCGAAGGAGCGCCAATCCCGCGATGATTGCGGCTTGCCGAAGCTGAAGGCGAAAACGATGAAAATGGCCGAGTTGAGGATGACCAAGACCCACAACCCGTAGGCTGGTGCATCCGTCATGGCGTGTCTCCCTTGGTTGGACGGTTGGCGTCATCGCCGTTTCCGTCGTGTCCGCCATGCCCATGGCCACCGTGCATGAAGACATGCATCAGCGGGCACAGGAGCAAGAGCAGGAAGGGAAGCGCATCGAGCACATGGGTGACATGGAAGAGAGACAGGTACAGCGCCGCCAAAGCAACGGCCCCGAGCCCGGCGAGCCCGGTCCAGGTTCGATACCAAGCGGTGCCCGCCGCCGGTTTCGTTGCGTGAGAGGAATGGTCATGCGTCATGGTCGTCTCCATCATCTGATTCGGGCGGAGTCCGGACAGCCTCATGGAATGCCGGAATCAAGCCGCAGGGCACGAAAACCGAGACCGGCATCCTTCCTAACCCGAGGCTCAGGTTGGCTGCGGACGGACTCGTGACATCAGACGATCACAGGGGAGGACGGAGCGCGGGCACGGTGCCGATGCCCTCCGGCGAGACGAGGCCCGGCTGCTGGCGCTCCCGTCCGAGCCGGGGGATGAAGATCTCGACGGCGCTTGCCAGCAGACCCGAATGCATGGTGGCGCAATGGGCCACCATGCAGCAGAGGCCGTCGTCGAGCGAAGTATGGTCGTCGTCACAGAGGGCTTGTTCACCGCTCTGCTCATGGTCGCTCACGGTCGCAACGGCGGCCGTGGAATCGTTCAACTCCGTGGTGATCTGGAGCGTGGAGGGTTGCGGCATCAGGACGGCATGGCTCGACGCAGCATAGACGAACATCGTCGCCAACATCAGCAGGCCGACCACTACCCTCCTGACCGTCGACTGCGCCCTGCACCCCATGACGACCGCCCTTCCCATACAAGCTGGACCCTGGTGAAGGCTCCTCAACAGACCCAGCCCATCAAAAGCCTAGAAGTCTTGAGCAAACGCCGCAAGCGCTCGCAGCGGCCTGGACGCCGTGCGTTTCCGGCACCCCGAGGAGAGTGCGGCAAAATGCCGCTTGATCGCCATTGCCGTACACAGAGTGCGCAATTCTTTCATCGATCGAACGGCAGGCTCTCACGCCGCCCGACAGCGGGCGTCGTGACGACAACGCCACTCTCGGAGACCCGGTGAGGGGTGTCGGGAACCAAGCCAATAGAGCGCTGACGGCACCCCGGTGCGAGCGACGCAGCCCCCCGTGCCGCGTGGCATCAGACTGCGGCACGGACGTCGTAGCCAACGCCCTCGATAGCTTTGCGGATAACACTCTCATCGGCGTTGCCGTCGATGGACACCTCTCCGGCCATCAAGTCGACCGAAACGCGTTCAACCGACGGCAACGCTTCGACCGCCTTGGTGACTGTCTGGGCACAATGCCCGCAAGTCATCCCATCCACCTTGAACTTCAGCATGGTATCCTCCACAAAGCGGAAAGCGTCAGCATCCGGCTTCCAGCGATGGGAAGGTCAAGAGCGAAAATACGCGGTTAGCGCTGGGCCTGTTGGGGTGGATGCCGGTCGAGCCATTTGTCGAGCTGCTTGATCTCCTTGGTCTGGTCTTCGATCACCTTGCGTGCCATCTTTTTCAGCTCGGCGTCCTTGCCCTGTTCCAGTTCGATCCGGGCCATGTCGATTGCTCCTTGGTGATGCGCACGCATCATCGTCGCAAAGTCATGGTCAGGGTCGCCAGCCATCGGTTGCGCCATCATGGTTTGCTGCATCGTGTGCATGGCGTCCATCATAGCTTGGGACCCGGCCCCATTGGGCATGGCGCCTTGCCCCTGCGTCATGCCCTGTGCGGCTTTTTGTTGCGCCAGCGCCGGTGCGGCGGTGGCCATGGCAATGGCGAGCGCCAATGAGGTGGTCAGACGGACACGCGATATCGTACGCATCGGTTTTCTCCCTGTGAACATGCCACACGGCAACGGCGTGATAGGGACAGCCGGACCGATAGGCCTTCAACCCAAACCGCGGCCTTGGCGTTCCGGACAGCTGGCCAGGGCGACCGTAGGATCTTCACGCTCCAGTTACATTTTGAAACACAACTGTCTTGATACAGAAAAAATTGAACCCTAATAGTTTACCACTATCGACACTGTCCGGCTTTTTCAAAATAGAATGACGGTGGTTACAATCCAATCAGACCACCGTCGCTGTCTTGGTTAATCAAAATTCCGAAGTATATCAAACACACCCCCCCCACATAGAGCGGGCAACCGGGGATTTCAGGTTCGACTGCGTGGGAGGCTGCCTTCGGTCGGTTATATCCGATATCTGACTGAAATTCTGCTTTTGCATTGTCGGCGCCTAATCCTCGCCAAGCTGAATTACGAGGGGGAGATGGCGAAGAAGCTTTTGCCAACTCTCTTGCAAAGATTGCGATCGGATCATGGACTTGCGCCATCTCCATCACTTCGACACACTGGCCGAAACTGGTAGTCTTCACCGCGCCGCCCACCGGCTCGGTCTGCGCCAGCCGGCGCTCAGCCAGTCGATCCGTGCCCTGGAAGCCGATGTAGGAACCCGTCTTGTCGAACGCAGTCCAACAGGGTCGCGCTTGACCCGAGCGGGAACCGCTTTCTTGCATGAGGTCCGTGCAATCCTGACCGCCCTCGACCGGGCCACCCACATTGCGAGGCTGGCCGCCAACGTGCCCGCACCGCTTCGTCTGAGTGTCACCGCCGATATTCCCGCCCGCCGGTTGACGGCATTGGTACAAAAATTCCAAGAGATCAACCCGGAGGACCGTGTGATTGTCAGCGATGGGTCCGCAACGCATTTGCTATCCCAGCTCGATGCCGAGTTGTTGGACCTTGTCCTGCTGCCTGCTGCGGTGACGGTTGGCCACGGTGGCAACCGGGAAACCTTATGGCGGGAAGATCTGCACCTAGCCCTGCCGACAGCCCACCCGTTAGCGGCCGAAGCAGTCATCGATCTCCGGCGGCTGGCTAAGGAGGCTGTGATCGTTGGAGCAAACCGGGAGCCGTGGGCCGCCGACAAGGTGCTACTGGAGGGCTGCCGTACCACCGGGGCTTCACCGCACGTTGTGGCGGCGGTGCAGTACCAAGAGGTCCGGTTGGCCTTGGTCGCTGCCGGTGTCGGCCTGACTACCCTGCCCGCCTCCAGACTCGAGACGGAAACTGGAAACGGCATCGTCCACCGGCCGACCATGCCGCCGCTGCACCTGAGCGTCGCTGCGGCGTGGCCGGCGTCCGGTCCATCGGCCCCGGCCCAGCGCTTTCTCGATCAAGCCCGCGCACTGGTAACCGGCGGAAATCATCCATCCGCAGACCCCCGCGAAGTACCAGAAGAAGAGGCTCGCCAGCTTCGAAGGTGATGACTGGTGCCCGCTCCAGCATGTCTTTGGCGGCACGGTTCAACGGGCTTTCCACGCTCCGCCCCGGAACGGTACCGAGCAGACTGCCGCCACCCGTAAGCGCCGTCGCCGCGACGTCCACCGCCGTGCTGGCGGCGATCAACCGCCCGGTCTGGAGCCACGGCACCTCCACCGATCCGACCAGCCCCGCCGCACCGGTGGCGTCCGCTCCGACAGCGGCGACACGCACAACCGGCGCCGGTGATCGAACCGCCGCTCAGCGAGCCCGGCCGAAGTCATCGGCCTTCAGACCGCTCCGCAACAGCAGCAGCACCGGCTCTCCGGCATCAAGCGTGATGACGGGCGCCCGGTCGAGCAGGTCCTTGGCCGCCTTGTCGAGGGGGCGATCGATGCTGTGTCCGAGCATGCCGCCGATCAGGCTGCCGCCGCCGGTCAGCGCCGCCGCCGCGACGTCCGTTGCCGCGCTGGCGGCGATCAGCAAGCCGGTCTGGAGCCACGGCACCTCCACCGACCCGGCCAGCCCCGCCGCACCGGTGGCGTCCGCTCCGACAGCGGCGACACGCACCATGTCATTGCGCGGCCAAGGCCGGGTGATCACCGGGTTGGCCACCTCGATGCGCTTCTGCCCCTTGGTCACGCCGCTGCCCACGTCCAGCGTCACCACCGAGCCGGCCGGCACCGCCAGGCAGGAGAAGCCGGCGTCCCAGACGTCCTGCGTCACCCGCGCGGTGACGATGCCGCCGCGCTCGGTCACCACGCGGTTCACCGTCAGCAAGGGGATCGGCGTGCCCGGCGGCACGAAGCAGTCGGAACCGGCGACGGCGAAGTCCGACGTTCCGGCCTGGACGGCGGTCACGGCGCCCGTATCCTCCTTGCGGCTCCAGCCGCCGACGCCGGCCTCCATCGCCTTCTTGCGCAGTTCGTCCTCCTTCGGGGGCTCCTTGGCCGGCGGCCGTGCCGGCAGAGGCGGTTCCTTCTTCTCGATGCGGGGGGCCGGTGGCGGCGCCGGGGCCGGCTTCGGCGCCATGTCCTCGTAGCTGGGCAGCTGCGGCTCCGGCTGGGTCGGGCCGAGGGCGGCGGACAGCTTGGGCAGGCCCCCGGCCCCCTGGCTGCGGCCCAGCATGTAGGCGACCAGCCCCAACCCGATCACCACGGCCGCCACCAGCAAGATGCGGACGACGTGCGGACCGGAGGTGATCACCCGGTGGCGGGCCAGCGGATCGGGCGGCAGCGGCGGCTGGGTGTCGTTGGTCGCGGTCACGGGCGGGTCCTCCGGATGTGGACTTCCTGCGCGCCGATGGCCAGCAGCAGGTGGTCGTGGATGCCGGCGACGCGGTAGGTGGCGTTCATCCGGCCGTACTGGACGGGGATGCGGGTGCCGTCGGCGCCGATGCGCCAGAGGATCGGCGCGCCGTAGGCGCCGAGCGCGCCGGGGGTGAAGTTGATGACTGTCACCTCGCCGTCGTCGCACACCGGCGGCTGGCCGTCGGGGGTCGGCACCGGCCGCCACTCCGGCGTGTCGCCGTCGAGCGTGTAGGTGCAGCGGCGGTCCCGGGTGGCCAGCTCGGTGGTGCGGTCGCGCCGGTCGCCGGCGGCGCTGGGAAGAGCGGCCGCTTGACCGTTCAGGGTGGCGAGGTAGTCCTCAGGGTAGCGCCAGCGCACCTCGACGTGGTGGGTGCGCCTGTGCGTCTCGACGTTGAGATCGTATTTGCGCTCGCTGGTGAAGACGGAGATCTGCTGGTTGAGGCCGGCGCGGCGCGGCATGAAGGCGATGCACTCGGTGCGCTGGACGCCCTTGCCGAAGCTGTAGGGCTGGTGGGGAATCCACACCTGGGCGCCGGGGGCGACGATGTCGCGTACCACCTCGCCGGGCTTCAGGCAGACCAGCGTCTGGTTTCCCTCGGCCATGTAGACGAGGTATTGCAGGTCGGGCTGGTACCAGTACTCGCAGCTCTTGCCCTTGAAGCAGGTCAGCGTCGGCAGGTCGAGCGCCGCCTCGTTGGCCTGCCCGACCCAGCTGCGCGTCTGCACCCGCGACGGCCGCGGCCCCGCCTTCTCCTTCGGCTCGCGCTCCATCGCCGTCGGCGGGATGTGCAGGTTGGCCAGCGTGTAGGGGCGTTGCGGAATGGCGGGACCGGCGGCTGGCGCCGAGGACGGCTCGGTGGCGCAGGCGGCGAGCAGCGGCAGCGCCAGCAGGGAAACCGGGAGTCTCATGGCTGGGGCTCCATCGTTTCGGACGGGGAAATGGGGTGGGCTTTGGCCGGCTCCTTCGTCTCGGCCTTCAGCGGCGTGCCGCTGGGCTCGGAGAAGCCGGAGATCGACACGCCGTCGAGCGCGCCCTCGCGCGACGGGCCGTCCACAGTGACCACGGCGGCGCTCATCATCGCCTTCGCGCGCGGCTTGAAGTCCCGGTACACCGTCTCCGTCCACACCACGTAGAAGGCGGTAGCGCCGGTCTTCGGGTCGGCCTCGCGCTCCTGGACGCGGACGTCGGCGACGTCGCGGGTCCAGCCCTCGGCCGGGGCGAGGTCGGCCGCCAGCAGGGCGTCCCACTTGCGCTCGGCGCCGCCGGTCAGCCGGGCGCGGGCGGCGGCGCGGTCCCTGGCCAGCATCACCGGGTCGGTGCCGATCTGCCGCTGCCAGCGGACGAACCACTGGACGGCGTTGATCCGGACGCCCTTGGTCACGGTGATGGTGTTGTCGAGCAGCACGAGGCGCTGGTGGCCGTCCATCGCCTGCTCGACGCGGTAGACCGGCTTGTACCGGGCGATCTCCACCAGCTTGCCGGCGATGCGCAGGTTGTCCCAGGTCATCAGCGAGCCCCAGGACAGGCCGAGCACGGCCAGGGCGAAGGTCCAGCGCTTCAGCCGCAGCGCCTTGGCCTCGCGGCTGGCGCGGTAGGTCATGGCGGCGAGGTACTTCGCACTGTCGGGCACGGCCGCCGGCGGCGGGTCGTAGACGTTGACGACGCGCTCCTTCATGACGGGTCGATCTCCTTGTCGTCGGCGCGGCGATCCGTTCCGGGCGTCTTGCCCGGCGGGTCCTGCGGCCGTTCGGTGGCGTTGAAGGCGGAACGGCGCAGCCAGGAATCCTCGCCGCCCCAGCGTTCGATAAGCCGGCTGGCCTGCCCGCGGGTGAGATTGGGATCGACGGTGCGGCCGGCGGCGAGACGGTCAAGTTCGCCGCGCTGGGCGTCGGTCATCGGCTTGTCCCAGCCGCTGCCGCGCGGGGCCGAAGCCCGGGAACCGCCGAAGCGGCCAGCCGGGTAACGACGCCCGGTGGAATCACCGCCGGTCCCGCCACCAGCGCCGCCCCCGGTCCCGCCGGTGCTGCCGACGGACGCGGTTGCACCAGTCGTCACATGACGCAGGCCGCTCCACACCGCCGAGGCGCCGACGGCAAGGCTACCGGGCGCCCCGGTGGTCGCGGCCGCAGCACCAGCCATGCTGCGCATGCCGAGCCAGCCGGCGGTCCAGAGGGCCGCCAGCGCCGTCATGCCGTCCATCACCGGGCCGCCGTTGACCAGCCCGGCGGCGGCGCGCGGCGCCTTGATGGCGAGCACGAAGATCGCCGCCGCCAGCACCGCCACCCCAAAGGCCTGGGCCAGCGTCGGGGTGCCCTGGAAGGTCAGCGCCAGCAGGGTGGCGCTGCACATGGCGATGACGCAGCCGAGCACCAGCAGCTTGAGCGCGGTGGCGGCGATGTAGCCGATGGCGCGCTCGGCCACGAAGCTGGTCGGTCCCAGCACGGCGAAGGGGATGGCGAGGTAGGCGGCCAGCGACAGCAGCCGGTATTCCAGGAAGGCGAGGAACACCTGGATGGCCAGGATGCAGAAGCTGACGATCACCACCAGGGCGGCCAGCAGGAAGATGACGATCTCGACGAAGTTCAGGAAGAAATCGACCGGCCCCAGCATCTCCTTGACGCGCTGCATCAGCGGGATCACCGCCTGGATGCCGAGGTGGGCGATGTAGCCGGGGTCGTCGAGGGCGAAGCCGCCGCCAGGGCCGAGGTTGAGTCCCTGCTGGGCGGCGGCCTGCATCAGCGCGGCGGAGCCGGCGGGAAACCACTCGACCAACGCGCCGATGGCGGCGAACTTCAGCAGCATGCGCAGGAAGGGGCCGTGCACCGCCGCCTTGCCCTCGAACAGCCAGAGCAGCAGGGCCAGCGTGTAGGAGAACGTCATCAGCAGGCGCAGCGCTGTTTGCACGTCCGGCCCGAGCAGGCCAAGGCCGGTGACGACGGCGGCGGTGAGCTGGTGCAGGACGACCGAGAGGGCACTGACGTCCATGGTGGTCACCTTTCCGGTACGGTGTATGTGCCGATGCCCTTCCAAGCCGGGTTGCTGCGCTCCAACCGCTCCAGGGCGGACGCCCCGTTGTCGGAGCGGGCGTACAGCACCAGGGCCACGGCGCCGATGATGCTGACGACCAGCATCGCGCCCAGCGCGATCAGGATCGAGCGTGCCGTCATGGCTCAGCTCCCCGGTGCGCCGTAGGTGTCGAGGCCCTGCCAGTTGATGCGGGTGTGCTGGCGGGCACGCTCGACGGCGGCCTGCTCGTAGTCGAGCTGGGCTTCCGCCGCCCGGTGGTGGGCCGCCTGCATCATCAGGAGCTGGCCGGCGACCTCGGCGTTGAGCAGCGTCGCCTGGGTGCCGGCGTCGATGGCGCAGGTCTGGCCGTCGCAGTCCTTCAGTGCCGCCATCAGCGCCCGGGCACGGGCCGGGTAGTCCTCGATCCCGGTCATGACGTCGGCCGAGACCAGCTTGCTCGCCCGGCTGGCGTCCCGGGCGAGACGCGCCTGCTCGGCCTGATGCTCCGCCAGGGCCTCGGCGGACATGCCCTCGGGCAGGGCGTCGGGGTAGAGGTCGGCGAACTGCTGCCCGACGCCGTCCAGGCTCCACAGCACCCGGTCCACCAGACCGGCCGCGCGGCGGGCCTCGCCGAGCCGGACGGCCACCGCGACGCGGGTGTCGAGATCCGACAGTCGCCGCATGCGGATCATGTTGTCGATCTGGGTGAGCATGTGGGCGGTCTGGGCGATGATCTCGACCTCCTGGCGCTGGACCATGCCCTCGACGATCAGGGGCTCGCTCTCCATGATCGGGCAGCCGGGCGCCTGGGAGCCGCCGCTCCCCGTCAGGCTGGAGCCGGCCCCCATGGCGGCCCCGGCGGCGCCACCGGTGACGTAACCGGCGGCGACGGACAGCGCGGTGCCGAACAGCCCGTCGCCCCCCTCGGAAAAGCAGCCGCCTCCGCCACCACCGCCGAAGAAGCTGTTGAGCAGCCCGCCCAGGAAGGCGTGGGCCGGAGGCGGGCCGGCGGTCAGACCGACCGTGAGAGCGAGCGCCGCCGTGGCGGCACGCAGGGTGCTGATCCTCATGGAGTGTCTCCTTCATGGGGTGTCTCCAGGGTGTCGGCGGCGTCCTTCAGGCCGTTGCGGCGCAGCCATTCCACGGCGAAGCGCTGCGGCCCGACGTCGGCCCTCAGCTCGAAGGCCCGGCGCTTGTGGGCGGCCCCGCCGCAGCCGCAGACCGCCAGGGCGGCGGGATCGAGGGTGAGCTGGCCGAGCCGGCTGCCCTCGGGGGTCTTGAAGAAGAGGTCGCGGCGCGGCATGGCGCGGGCGACCTGGCCGGCCTGGGTGGCGTTCAGCCCCCAGTCGCGCAGGATGGAACGCTTGGCGGCGTTGGGGTCGGCGAGCAGCACCAGGACCTGGATGGTCTTCAGCATCGCCGCGATGGCCGAGCCCTCGATGTCGTCGAGCTGGTGGGTGGCGAGCACGAGCGCGACGTTCTTCTTCGGTCCGCGCCGGCGCAGCTCGTCCAGCTCGGCCGGCTGGTGCTTCAGCGCCTTGAACGCCTCGTCCACCAGGAACAGGGTCGGCCGGCCGTCCTCGAACAGCCGGTAGAAGCGGCGGAACAGCGCCTTGATCACCGGGGCGGCGCCGGGGCCGCGGTCGATCAGCGCGCCGATGTCCACCGTGGTCCAGGCGGAGCCGAGGAAGCGGTCCTCCGCCGCATCGACGAGGTCGCCGTAGGGACCGCCGCGGCAGTAGGGCTCCAGAGCGATGCGGATGATGTTGTCCTGCACCAGGTGGGCGAGGTGCGACAGCGTGCGCTCGCTTGGTGGCGAGACGGCCAGCAGGTGCAGCGCCGCGTCCACCGCGTCGCCGGCTTGCGCCGCCGACAGGTTGCCCGGCGCCAGCACGCCCTGGAGGCGCAGCAGATCCATGACGAAGCCGTGGCCCCAGGCGAAACCGTTGGGGGTGTCGACGTCGGCCAGCGGCTGCAAGGCGAGGTCATTGAGCGCGCCATCGCCGGAGCCCATGGACAGGAACTCGCCGCCGGCCGCCCAGGTGGCGACGAGGCTGGTGCTCTCGGTGGCGTCCACGTCGATCCACACCACGCGGGCACCGGCCGCACGGGCAAGGAACTGGTGGCCCAGGACGGCGAGCACGGTGGACTTGCCGGTGCGCGGCGGCCCGATCACCAGCGCCGCGCCGTCTTGGCCCTGGTGGATGTCGAGCATCAGCGGGGTGCCGCCCTCGGCCTCCACCTGCATCAGCGGATCGCACTTGAGGTGCGGGTTGCGCTCCGGCCCGCCCCAGGCCGACGACAGGATGAGGAAGTCGGCGAGCTGGACCTGGGTCAGCGGCACCTTGCGGGGATTCGGGCGGACATGGCCGGGCAGCGTGCCGTACCACGCCCGCTCGGCGCCCCAGGTCTCCTCGATCACGGTGAAGCCCAGCGTGCGCAGCGCCTTGACCAGCTCGTCGCGGCGCTCCTCCACCTCCTCGACGGACCGGCCCCACAGCACGGCGGTCGGCGTCATCCAGCCCGAGCTGGTGCCGGCCTGCTCGGCCTCCAGCCGGGCGGCCTCGGCCTCCAGCGCCTCCATGACGCCGACCGGGTCGTGGCGCAGGGCGGCGTAGCCGCCGACCGCGCGCAGCAGCACCGAGCGCCAGTCGTAGGAGGTGTCGTCGTGCTTGCGCCACAGAGCGGCGAAGACGCCGCGCGCCTGGACGTGGTCCATCGCCTCGAAGCGCACCGACCAGCGGAATGGAAAGGGCAGCTTGTCCAGCACGTTGAGCAGGCCGGGGTGGCTGACCTTGGGGTAGCCGCCGATGCCGATCATGCGGACCGGCCATTCGGCCCCGCCATTGCTCCAGGCCGGGAAGGAGCCGGGCTTGAAGCCGACGTCCACGAGGTTGGCCTTGATCGGGAAGCCGGGGATGTCGGGGGCGGTGACGTGGCGCTGGTACAGGGGCGAGACGCAGTTGTGCAGCAGGGTCTGCACGCCATCGTCGTCCAGCATGCGCGCCCAGCCGACGGCGCGGCCGAGCAGGCTGGCGAACTGAAGCACGAGCTGACGGAAGGGCTCGACGTGGTCGCGCATGACGTCCGGCCGGGCGCGTTCGGGCGGGTTGCGGGTGAACCAGGACGCCACCGTGCGGGTGGTCGGCCGCGACGGCGTGTACGTGATCGCCACGAAGGTGCGGGTGCGAAGCTGCCGGCCGGCGGCGTCGAGGCGCTCACGCCGCTCCCGATCAATCAGCTCGGACACCGGGTGCGTTCCGGTGGAGCGCGGATAACCGCCGACCTCGCGCCGCTGCATCTCGAAATGGAAGGTCCAGCCGCCGGTGAAGGGGAACAGCACGTTGCCGGCGGCCAGCGCCGTCTGCATCCGCTCGGCCGGGTCCTGGCCGTCCTGGTCGCGGCCGCCGTACTCGACGACGGCCATCAGCGCGCCGTCCTCCTCCAGCAGCACCACGCCGGGCCAGACGAAGC
>CALBDS010000015.1 GCA_937927415.1 uncultured Rhodospirillaceae bacterium | reverse complement strand
AAAAGAAAAGGGGGTTTGGGGCATCGCCCCAAGCGGGTTTGGGCGGCAGCCCAATGGACTGGGGCCGGTGGCGCTGTCACTCCTCCGCCTGCCCGGTCAGGTGATCCAGCGGCAGCGGCCCTTGCGCCTTGACGGTCTGGATGGCGAAGTTGCTGCGGATGTCGCTGACACCCGGCAGCTTCAGCAGGGTGTTGAGCAGGAATCGTTCGTACCCCGCCAGATCGGGGACCACCACCTGCAGCAGGAAGTCGGTTTCCCCTGACACCAGATGGCAGGAAATCACCTCCGGCAGGGTTTGGACGGCGGTTCGGAAGGCGGTCGCCGTGGTGTCGTGATGACGCTCCACCTTCACCCCCACGAACACCGTCAGCCCCAGCCCGACCCCGGCGCGGTCCAGGGCAGCGTGATAACCCTGGATGACCCCGGCGTCCTCCAGTTGCCGTACCCGGCGCAGGCAGGGGGACGGCGACAGGCCCACCCGGTCGGCCAGTTCCACATTGCTCAGGCGGCCGTCGTGCTGCAACGCCGACAGGATGCGCCAGTCGATGGCATCCAGTTTGGATTTTGGCATGATCCGCCTTTTTCATCATATTCATTGGCATAATGTGCCGAAATGATGGTTCATTACCATGGTCTTCGCAAGGACATGCCCGGCTCCGGCGGATTAATGTGCCTCTGTCGTTCAACGGGGGAACCGTCATGACCGGGATCGAAGTGTCCGGGATGGGCATGTTCATGGGGGCGCTGGCGGTGGCCTATCTGGTGCCGGGGCCGGATATGGTGCTGGTGCTGCAAACCGGGGCGGTGCGTGGGCGCACCGTGGCACTGCTGACCGCCGCCGGGTTGGCCCTGGCCCGCGGTGTCCATGTGGCCTTGGCGGCGCTGGGGCTGGCGGCCTTGCTGCAAACCGCCCCGGCCCTGTTCGAGGCGGTGCGGCTGGCCGGTGCCGCCTATCTGGTCTGGCTGGGCATCGCCATTGCGCGCGCGCCGTCGCTGGTGCCGCCGGATGCGCACGGGACGGCGACGGCCCCATCGGCCCTGTCGGCGATGGGGCGGGGGCTGGTGACCAACATCTCCAACCCCAAGGCGCTGCTGTTCTGTTCGGTGTTGCTGCCCCAGTTCATCGATACCGGGGCGGGCAGCGTGACGGGGCAGTTCATGGTGCTGGGAATGGTGTTGGTGGCGCTGGGCGCGGCCTTCGATGTGTTTTATGCCTGTGCCGGCGGGGCGCTGGGTGGATGGCTGGCCCGGCACCCGGCGGCGATGGCGGTGCAACGCTGGATCTTCGCCCTGCTGCTGATCGGATTCGCCGCCCGGCTGGCATGGGTGGGGTGAGCGGGAGCCGCGCCCTTGCAAGCGGTTTCCCAAGGCGGCATCCTTCCCGCCGTGGACGGGAACCGTGACAGCCGGGGGAACGATGACAGGCTATGTTGCCCTGCTGCGGGCGGTGAATGTGGGCGGAACCGGCAAGCTGCCGATGAGCACGCTGGCCGGCATGTGTGACGCGGCGGGGTTCACCGGCGTGCGGACCTATATCGCAAGCGGGAACGTGGTTTTCCGAAGCGACGGCACCGAGGAGGATATCCGCTCCGCCCTGGAAGAACGGCTCCAGGCCTATGCCGGCAAAAAGGTCGGTGTGATGGTGCGCACCGCCTCCGAGATTGCCGGCGTGGTGGCGCGCAATCCCTTCCCCGACGCGCCGGGCAATCGGGTGGCCGTGTTGTTCGTCGATGGAACGCTGCCGAGCGACCCTTTCGACGGGGTGACGGGGGTGGCGGATGAACGGATCTGTCTGGGCGAACGGGAACTGTTCGTTCTCTACCCCCAGGGCATGGCCGTCTCACGCCTGCGCATCCCCAGCGGGACGCACGGCACGGCGCGGAACATGAACACGGTTGCCAAGCTGGCCGAAATGGCGGCGGCACTGGTCTGAGGCGGAAAATGCCCGCGGGCCGGGAAGGGAGTTTCCCGGCCTCGGGCGGTATTCGGCGTCAGCGGCGGAACAGGAACTCGCGGCCGACCTTCACCCGGCGCTCGCCGTCGTATTCGATGATGTCGGCGGTGGCGTAGGTCTCGGTCCAGCGTTCGGGCAGGTAGCTGCCGGTGCCGATGATGTCCACCGGCGCGTTGGCGTCGGCCATCAGGCGGCACTTGGCCGGGCCGAAGCCCGAAGACGCCACGATCTTCACCGCGGCGAATCCGGCCTCGTCCAGCTTTTCCCGCACCCAATGGATGGCGGCGGCGGACACGCCGGTGCCGATCAGATAGCGAAGCTGGGTTTCGTCACGATAGCCGCGGATGGCATAGGGGGCGTGGCGTTCCAGAACCGCATAGGATCCCGGCGGGTCCAGCCCTTCGACGAAGCGGCCGCCCGGCGTGTCCAGCCGCACCGCCAGCCGGCCCGACGCCGCCAGATCGGGGAAGCGGCGGCACACGTCCAGACTGTCGGTGATTTCGCGGCCGAAATAATCCACCAGCACCGTCAGCGGCTGCTCGGGGAATGTCTCGTGGAACATCTCCGCCGCCCGCACGGTGGACCCGGCATAGCCGATCAGGGCGTGGGGCATGGTGCCCTGGCCCTGGTCGCGGCCGAAATAATGGGCGGTGGCGTCGGTGGCGTTGCCGACGAAGCCCTTGGCCCCCACCTTGCGCCGCGCCCGTTCGGACCCGACGGAGGCGGCATAAGCCATCATATCGGCCATTTCGGTGCCGGCGCAGTGGCGGGCGTCCATGGCCAGGAACGCCACCTTGGGCAGGTCGGCGCACATGGTGAAGGCGTTGTAGGCCGCCACGCACGCCGGCCCCAGCTTCATCAGGAACAGGGTTTCCAGATCCACCAGATGGTAGAACGAGCCGGTGATGTAGACGATCGGCTCACCGGCCCCCACCCATTTGCCTTCGGCATAGTTCAGGGTGACCGACACCTCGGCCCCCCGTTCGGCCATCACCCCGGTCAGCCAGTCGATGGCCAGCCGCGGGGCGGACACCACCGGACGACGCATGAACACGGCGTAGGTGACGGTGCTGTCGCCGAATTTCCCCACCGTTTCCTTGGTGCGGCGGAAATAGGTGTCGGTCCAGTCGGGCACCGACGCGCTGGCGGGATGGGGGGTGAAGGGCTTGGTTTTGGTCATGATGGGTGCCGGTTGTTGGGCCGGCCCCCCACCCGTTGCCGGGCGGGGGTGCCGTTGGTCCGGGTTACTCCGCCGCTGCCGGCACCGCGCGCCGTTCGGCGTCGCGCTGCATCCGCGCCCGCTTCAGCTCGTCGGCCAGCAGGAACGCCAGTTCCAGCGACTGCGCCCCGTTCAGGCGGGGATCGCAGGCGGTGTGATAACGGTCGTGCAGGTCGCCGTCCTCGATGGCCTGGGCGCCGCCGATGCATTCGGTGACGTCGCGGCCGGTCAGTTCGAAATGCACGCCGCCGGGGTGGGTGCCTTCGGCCTGATGCACGGCGAAGAAGATCTTCGCTTCGGCCAGGATGCGGTCCACCGGGCGGGTCTTGTAACCGCTGGCCGATTTGATGGTGTTGCCGTGCATGGGATCGCACGACCACACCACCTTGCGGCCCTCGGCCTTGACCTTGCGCAGCAGGGGGGGAAGCTTTTCCGCCGCCTTGTCCGCCCCCATGCGCACGATCAGCGTCAGCCGGCCCGGCTCGTTGTCCGGGTTCAGCGTGTCGATCAGGCGGATCAGGTCATCGGGGGCCAGCGACGGGCCGCACTTCAGCCCCAGCGGGTTCTTCACGCCCTTGAGGAATTCCACGTGCGCCCCGTCCACCTGACGGGTGCGGTCGCCGATCCACAGCATATGGGCCGACACGTCGTACCAGTCGCCGGTGGTGCTGTCGCGGCGGGTCAGCGCCTCTTCCCACGGCAGCAGCAGGGCTTCGTGGCTGGTGAAGAAGTCGGTTTCGCGGATCTGCGGCGTGGTCTGTGCGGTGATGCCGCAGGCGGCCATGAAGCCCAACGCCTCGTCCAGCCGGTTGGCGAGGTCCTGGAACCGCTCGCCCTGGGGGCTGTTCTTGACGAAATCCAGCGTCCACTGGTGGACCGTGTGCAGGTCGGCATAGCCGCCCTGGGCGAAGGCACGCAGCAGGTTCAGCGTCGCCGCCGCCTGGGTGTAGGACTGCATCATCCGTTCGGGATCGGGGGTGCGCGCCGCGTCGGTCGCGTCGAACCCGTTGATGATGTCGCCGCGGTAGCTGGGGTATTCGTGGCCGTTGATGACCTCGGTATCGGCCGAACGGGGCTTGGCGAACTGACCGGCCATGCGCCCGACCTTGATGACCGGAATGGCGGCGCCGAAGGTCAGCACCACGGCCATCTGCAGCAGCACGCGGAAGGTGTCGCGGATGTTGTTGGGATGGAACTCCGCAAAGCTTTCGGCGCAGTCGCCGCCTTGCAGCAGAAAGGCGTTGCCGTCCACCGCATCGGCGAGTGCCGCCTTCAGCCGCCGCGCTTCGCCCGCAAAGACGAGCGGCGGATAGGAGCTGAGACGTTCGACGACGGCATCAACCTTGGCCGGATCGGGATAGGCCGGCAACTGCTTCACCGGCTTCATTCTCCAGCTTTTCGGGGTCCAAACCTCCACCATGGCGCTTACTCTTTCCGATCAACTGTCTGACCATTCTCGGCCGAAGGGCCGAAGGCTTAAAGCTATACGTCGCCGGGCGGTTTTTTTCCACTTATTCTAAGAGTAGGGGGAGCCGCGTCAGCCCCGTGGGGGGAGGGGGCGCCGGCTTTGGAAATCGGTTTTTTTCCCCCTCCTGCCCCGCAAGGGCAGGGTGAGGGCCGATTTTCACAGCACTAGTCCGAAAAATGAGCCGTCAGGCCCTCGAAATCCAAGGTTTGTGGTTGCTTCGCAACGGATTTCGGGCCTATCGGCGCGAAATCCAGCCCTCACCCAACCCTCTCCCCGGTGGGGAGAGGGCTTTTGCGGATTACGCCGTGGCGTTGAAATCGTCCAGCAGGGTGGCGATGCGGCCGCTGTCGGACTGGTCCATGATGACGCGGGCGCGGCGGCAGGCGGCGATCAGGTCCATGGCCCGCAGCCGCCGTTTGACCACCGGCACGCTGTTGGCCGACATGGACAATTCCCGCACCCCCAGCCCCAGAAGAAGGGCGGTGTAGCGGGGGTCACCGGCGATCTCGCCACACACCGACACCGGGATGCGGGCGCGCAGGCCCGCTTCCACCGTGAACTGGATCAGGCGCAGAACCGCCGGGTGCAGCGGGTCGTAGAGCGAGGCCACCTGTTCATCACCGCGGTCGATGGCCAGCGTGTATTGCGTCAGGTCGTTGGTGCCGATGGCGAAGAAGTCGGAGACGTAGCTGAGCGCGTCCGCCGACAATGCCGCCCCCGGCACCTCCACCATCACCCCCACCGGCGGCAGGGGATCGGCGATGCGCACGCCGCGGCGGCGCAGGCGCCGGGCGATGGTGGCGATCATGTCGCGCACCGTCTGCACCTCCGCCACGCTGGAGATCATCGGCAGCAGGATGCGCAAGGGGCCGTGGGCGCCCGCCCGCAGCATGGCCGCAAGCTGGGTTTCCAGCAGCTTGGGTTCGCGCAGGCCAAGCCGGATGGCGCGCAGCCCCAGGGCGGGATTGGCCGGTTCACCGTAGCGCCCCAGCATCCAGCCGGCCAGCTTCTCGCCGCCTACGTCCATGGTGCGGGCGGTGACGGTGCGTCCGTCCATGCCCTCCACGATGGTGCGCAGGGCCTTGTACTGCTCATCCTCGTCGGGCAGGTCGTCGCGGTTCATGAACAGGAATTCGGTGCGCAGCAGCCCGATCCCCTCCACGCCCACGTTCAGCGCGTTCTCCAGATCGCGGGGAAGCTCCAGATTGGCGTTGAGAACCACCGACGTGCCGTCGCGGGTGATGGCGGGCAGGCGTTTGAGCGCCTTGAGCTGTTCGCGCTCCTGCTCCTGCTCCATCTGGCGGCGGCGGAAGTCCTCCAGCACCTCGGCGGGCGGGTCGATGACCACGCGGCCGTTGATGCCGTCCACCACCACCATGGTGCCGTTGCGCACCCCGGTCAGCAGCCCCGCCACCCCCAGCACCGCCGGCAGCCCCAGCGAACGGGCCATGATCGCCGTGTGCCCCTCGGCCCCGCCCAGGACGGTGGCGATGCCGGCCACCCGGCGGGGGTCCAAGAGCGCGGTGTCGGCGGGGGTCAGCTCCTCGGCCAGGATGACGGTGCCCGCCGGCAGCAGGGCGAACGCCTTGTAATCGTGCTGCATCAGGTTGCGGATCAGCCGCCGCCCCACCTCGCGCACGTCGGCGATGCGCGCGGCGAGATAGGCATCGTCCATGGCGGCAAAGGTCTGGGCGATGGCGGCGATTTCCGCCTGCACCGCCGCTTCGGCGTTGACGGCGTTGGTGCGGATGCGGTGTTCCACCCCGCGGGTCAGGCGCGAGTTGGTGACCATCGCCGTGTGGGCGTCCAGCAGGATGCCGATTTCCTCCGACGCCGATTCGGGCAGCGTGGCGGCCTTGCTCTTCAGCTTGCGGAGCTGGCGGCGGGCCTTGGCCGCGGCCTCGTGGAAGCGGGCGACCTCCGCCTCCACCCCATCGGGCTGGATGGGGTATTCGGGCACGCGCACCGCACCGCTTTCAACCAGATGCACCGGGCCGATGGCGATGCCGGGCGACACCCCCAGCCCGCGCAGCGCACGGCCGGGGACGCAGGGGCGCTCACTCTTCATCGAACTTGCGGTTTACCAGATCGGCCAGGGCGGCGACGGCCTCGGCGGCATCGGTGCCGCGGGCGCTGACGTGGATGGTGGAGCCGATGCCGGCGGCCAGCATCATCAGCCCCATGATGGACACGCCCGACACGGTGGTGTCGCCGCGGTTGACCTCCACCTCGCTGGAAAAGCTGCCGGCCAGCTTGACGAACTTGGCGGCGGCGCGCGCGTGCAGGCCGCGCTGGTTGGCGATGGTCAGGGTCTGGGAGACGCTGTTCCCGTCCCCGGCGGCGGGGGCGGGGGGATGTCCGATGCTCATGGGGCGGTTTCCGCTTGCGATCTTGGGCCGGGCCGTTTCGGGGCGGCTGTTCTTGGAGGGCCGTTCGGGTGGGCCGCTCTTATGTGGGGCGCGTTCAGACGTCGGACAGGAGGGACGAGGCGACGTTGATGTATTTTTGTCCGGCGTCGCGGGCGGCGATGACGGCGCTGACCAGGGTCGTGCTCTCCTGCTTGCGCACGCTGGCCAGCTTGATGAGCATCGGCAGGTTGACGCCGGCGATCACCTCCACCTTCGCCTTGTCCATGATGGAGATGGCCAGGTTGGACGGCGTGCCGCCGAACATGTCGGTCAACACCACCACCCCGGCGCCGTCGTCCACCTCCGCCACCGAATTCAGGATGTCCTGACGGCGCTGTTCCATGTCGTCGTCCGGGCCGATGCACACGGCGCGGACCTGCGCCTGCTCGCCCACGACATGCTCCAGGGCGGCGATGAACTCTTCCGCCAGCCGGCCATGGGTGACAAGTACCAAACCGATCATCGCGCGTCCTTATATCCGAAGAACCCCAACCCGGCGGTGCCGGGTCTTTCGTGTTGCCGCCCCTTTGCGTCAGCCGGGGCGTGGGCTGTGCCGTTCCAGATCGCGGTGGCTGAGGCCCGTCTTGACACCGAGGTCCCGCAGCCACGCGGCCAGACGTTCGGCGACAAAGACGGAACGGTGCCGTCCCCCGGTGCAGCCCACCGCAATGGTGAGGTAGCTTTTGCCTTCTTGGTTGTAGCGTGGCAACAACGGCTGCAACAAGCCCGTCAAATTGGCGAAAAAAGCCGGAAAATCGGGATCGGAGGCCACGCGGTGGGCCACCGCCTCGTCCCGCCCGGTCAGCGGGCGCAGCGCCGGGTCCCAGTGCGGGTTGGTCAGGAAGCGCACGTCGAACACCAGATCCGCTTCCCGCGGAAGCCCCAGCCGGAACGAGAACGACACCACCGACACCAGCAGCCCCGGTTCGGCGTCCAGCCTGAAATGGCCGCTCAACTGCCGGCGCAGGTCGTGGATCGACAGGGTGGTGGTGTCGATGCTGATGTCCGCCGTCTCGCGCAGCGGCGCCAGCAGCGTGCGTTCGCGCTGGATGCCGTCGGGCACCGGACGGTCCAGCGCCAGCGGGTGGCGGCGCCGGGTTTCGGTGAAACGGCGCTGCAGCACCTCGTCGCTGCATTCCAGGAACAGCAGCGTGACGTTCAGGTCGGCGCGGCGGCGCAGCGCCTCCACCTGCCCCAGAAACGCTTCGGCGGTGAAATCGCGGGTGCGGCTGTCGATGACGATGGCCAGTGGGCGGTTGCCGCTTTCCACCTGCTGCACCAGGGCCGGCACCAGCGACAAGCGCAGGTTGTCCACCGATTCATAGCCCAGATCCTCCAGCGCCTTCAGCGCCACCGACATGCCGGCACCGGACAGGCCGGTGACCAGCAGCACCCGGCGGCGCGGGTCCGCCGCCGCGGGGGCGGTGGGGGCCAGAGGGGGGGATGGGGCAGGCACAGGGGTCATGATCGGGCAGGGGGCATCAGGACAGCAGGCGGATGGGAACGGAACCGAGGGTGGGCAGCGACCGCGCCGCCAGCCGCAGCTTGGCCGGGGTGGAGGCGTCGAACGCCGCCAGCGCCAGCCGTGGCAGACGGACCCCCAGCAGGTCGGCGCCGTCGTCCTCCGGCGGCAGACGCTCCACCCGGTCGCGCGGCACCAGATCGACCACCAGATCCACCGCCGCTTCGGCCACCGCCGGCAGGGCGACGATGCCGACGCCGCGCACCTCCAGCAGGCCGGACAGGACCGCGGGCGCGGACGCCACGACGCGCGCCGCGGGGGCTGGCATCGCATCCGGCCCCGGCTCCCCGCCGTCCTTGCGCAGAATCACCCGGTCGTCGGCCACGAGTCGCGCTCCCTCATCGATCAGCCGCAGGGCAAGGTCGGATTTTCCGCTGCCGGACGGTCCGCGCAGCAGCACGCCGGCCGCTTCCCCGCCCGCGCGGCCCGGTGCGGCGGCCAGCAGAACGCAGGTGGCATGAACGGTCAACAGGGCGTCTGTCAGCATGGCGCCCTTCGATCCTGCCGTCGCCCGGCCCCGTCACACATCGGACATCCCATCGCGGTGTATGCCATCACGGTGTATGAAAGAAGCGTGGGCTGCCCGCCGGGTTCTGTCAATACGGCGGACAATCGGGGAGAACACACGGGGGTGGGGTACGCCGTGCGCCGGCCCTCCCCACCCCCTTCGGTGTTCCGGCCGGTCCGGCCGTCAGGCCGCATCCGTCTGTGCCGCGCGGTACAGCTCCAGATACTCCCGCGCCGGGGCTTCCCAGCCGAAATCGCGGGTCATGGCGTGGCGGGCGATGGCCTGCCAGCGGTCCGGGCGGCGGTACAGCGCCAGGGCGCGGCGCAGGCAGAAGGCTATCTCCCGCGCCGTGGCGGCGCCGAAGCTGAAGCCGGTCGCCGCCCCGTCGGCCACCGCCGCCGGTGTGGCGTCGATCACCGTGTCGGCCAGCCCCCCGGTGCGGCGCACCAGCGGCAGCGTGCCGTATTTCAGGGCGTAAAGCTGGGTCAGCCCGCACGGCTCCGACCGCGACGGCACCAGCAGCAGGTCGGCCCCGGCCTGGATGCGGTGGGACAGCCCCTCGTCATAGCCGATGCGCACGCCCACCGATCCGGGGTGCCACGCGGCCAGTTGGCGGAAGCCCTGCTCCATCCACGGCTCGCCGGTGCCCAGAACCACAAGCTGGCCGCCGCCCGCCACCCAGGCGCCCGCGGCTTCCAGCACCAGATCCAGCCCCTTGTGCCACGTCAGCCGGCTGACCACCGCCGCCAGCGGCCGGGCGGCGGCGCGCTCCAGCCCGAATGCCTCCTGCAGGGCGGTCTTGCACACCGCCTTGCCGCCCATGTCCGCGGCGGAATAGGCGGCGGGCAGCAGCGGGTCGCGGGCCGGATCCCACACCCCGTAATCCACCCCGTTCAGGATGCCCGACAGCCGGTCGGCGCGGGTGGTCAGCAGCCCTTCCAGCCCGGCCCCCTGCTCGTCGGTCTGGATCTCCTGGGAATAGGTGGGGCTGACCGTGGTCAGGCGGTCGGCGTAATAGCACCCGGCCTTCAGATAGCCGACGCTGCCGTAATACTCCACCCCATCGACGGCGTAGGCGTGGGACGGCAGGTGAATGTCCCCCATGATCCACGGCGGGAACTGCCCCTGATAGGCGATGTTGTGGATGGTCAGCACCGTGCCGGGCCGCGGCTCCCCGCCGAAACGGTCGGGGCGCAGGCGCAGATAGGCGGGCACCAGCCCGGCCTGCCAGTCGTGGGCGTGCAGCACGTCGGGGCGCCACCACGGGTCCAGCCCGGCGGGGCCGGTGAAGCCGGCCGCGGTCCAGGCCAGGGCGGCGAAACGCTGGGCGTTGTCCGGCCAGTCGCGCCCGTCAGGCCCCATATAGGGGTTGCCGGGGCGGTCATAGAGCGCCGGGGCGTCCAGGGCATAGGCCGGGGTGCCGTCGGGCATCCGGCCCAGCAGCAGCCGGGCCGCCCGTCCCGCCATGCCCGGCAGGTCGGTGAGCGCATCGCCCACCGGGGCAAGGTCGCTCAAGCCCTTCAGCACCGCCGGGTAGCCCGGCAGCAGCAGGCGCACGTCGGCCCCGGCGCGGGCAAGGGCCGGGGGCAGGGCGGCGCTGACGTCGGCCAGCCCCCCGGTCTTCACCAGGGGGTAGCATTCGGAGGTTACGAACAGGATACGCATGGTGGTCAGGCATCCCCCCCGGCGGCCTGCAGCCGCTGGATCATATCACGGGTGATGAGGCAGATGCCGTTTTCGCTGCGGTAGAAACGCCGGGCGTCCAGGTCGGGATCTTCGCCCACCACCAGCCCCTCGGGGATTTCGACGCCGTGGTCCACCACCACGCGGGTCAGGCGGGCGTGGCGGCCGATGTCGCATTCGGGCAGCACCACGCATTCCGTCAGTTCGGCAAATGAGTTGACCCGCACCGACGAGAACAGCAGCGACCGCCGCACGAGAGAGCCGGAAATGATGCAGCCCCCCGACACCAGACTGTCCACCGCCATGCCGCGGCGGTCGTCGTCGTCGAAGACGAATTTCGCGGGCGGAAGCTGTTCCTGATAGGTGAAGATCGGCCAGTCGCGGTTGTACATGTTCAGCGACGGCGTGACGCGGGTCAGGTCGATGTTGGCCTCCCAATAGGCATCGATGGTCCCCACGTCGCGCCAATAGGGGGGCAGGCCCGGCGCGTCGGTGATGCTGGAACGGGCGAAATCGTGGGCGATCACGCGGGCGCGCGGCACCAGATAGGGGATGATGTCCTTGCCGAAGTCGCGGCTGGAGTTGGGATCGTTGAAGTCCCGCTCAAGCTGGTCGTACAGGAATTCGGCGTTGAAAACATAGATGCCCATGCTGGCCAGCGCCATGTCGGGCTTGCCGGGGACGCACGGGGGATCGGCGGGCTTTTCCACGAAGTCGATGACCCGCCCGTCCGCGTCTACATGCATGACGCCGAAGCCGGTCGCCTCCATCCGCGGCACTTCCATGCAGGCGACGGTCATGTCGGCCTTGCGGGCGATGTGGTCTTCCAGAAGGACGCCGTAATCCATCTTGTACACATGGTCGCCGGCCAGGATCAGCACGTATTCCGGCCCGTGACCGCGCAGGATGTCCAGGTTCTGGTACACCGCATCGGCCGTGCCCTGGTACCACGCGGTTTCGCTGATGCGCTGCTGGGCGGGCAGCAGGTCGCAGAACTCGTTCACCTCGCCGCGGAAGAAGTTCCAGCCGCGCTGAAGATGCCGCAGCAGGCTGTGGGATTTGTACTGGGTCAGAACCCCGATGCGGCGGAAGCCCGAATTGATGCAGTTGGACAGGGCGAAATCGATGATGCGGAACTTGCCGCCGAAATAGACCGCCGGCTTGGCCCGCCGGTCGGTGAGCTGCTTCAGCCGGCTGCCGCGGCCACCGGCCAGAACCAGAGCGACGGCGCGGCGCGGCGCCTGACGCAGATCCCGTGAGTCGAGCATGAGGCGGGTGATCCTTCCTGTTCGTTCCCCCCGGCTTTGTCGGCTGCCGGGCGTTCCTTGGGCTGTTCCGATGGAACGGTGCCACAAATCCGCGCCCTATGCCATGGGGCGGCATGTGTATGTCGCAGCGCCAAGCCGGGGGCAAAAACATGCCTGTTTTTTCATCATAACCCTGATGGGTGGTCGCCGCAGGCGGCTCGGGTGACGACGTGGCGGGTGGTTACGTGTTGAATCCGTTCAGGTTGCGACCGTGTTGCAGGTGCGAATGCTGCCCAAAAAACATGCAAATGGTGCGGACGACTCGGCATCGCGGCTCTTGCCGGAGGCTTAGCCCGTTCGGCGAGGTGCCGATTCCCGCGGCAAAACCTTTGGCATCAGTCTTGCTACAGAGAGGGCGACACTGGCCCCGCCCGACCCGGCCCTCCGCCGGCAGGGTCCGGGGCGGAGCGAACCTGTTGATATGAGGAGCCTCGATGAACCGACTGTCCCTTCGCGCGGCCTCGACCGCGGCGGCTGTCCTGGGCGTGGCCGGTCTGCCTGTCGCCGCCCTTGCCCAGGATGCTGCGGCGCCGGCCGCCCCGGCCCTGAGCGGTGGTGATACCGCGTGGATGCTGGTGTCCACGGCCCTGGTGCTGATGATGACCATCCCCGGTCTGGCCCTGTTCTACGGCGGCATGGTCCGCAAGATGAACGTGCTGGCGACGGTGATGCAGAGCTTCGCCATCACCTGCCTGATCAGCGTTCTGTGGTATGTGATCGGCTACAGCCTGGCCTTCACCGGCGAGGGCGCCTACATCGGCGGCCTGGACCGTCTGCTGCTGAAGGGGCTGGACTTCTCCAAGGCGTTCGTCCTGGGTGAAGGCACCTCGGCTCCGGTGCCGACCACCATTCCCGAGCCGGTCTTCATGATGTTCCAGATGACCTTCGCGATCATCACGCCGGCTCTGATCGCGGGTGCCTTTGCGGACCGTATGAAGTTCTCGGCCCTGCTGGTCTTCACCGCCCTGTGGTCGCTGGTCGTCTATGCCCCCATCGCCCATTGGGTGTGGTACCCCACCGGCTTCCTGTTCGGCGCTGGCGTGCTGGACTTCGCCGGCGGCACCGTGGTGCACATCAACGCCGGTGTGGCTGGTCTGGTCGCCGCCATCGTGATCGGCAAGCGCAAGGGCTACCCGAACGAAAACTTCATGCCGCACAACCTGGTGCTGTCGCTGATCGGCGCCTCGCTGCTGTGGGTTGGCTGGTTCGGCTTCAACGCCGGTTCCGCCCTGACCGCCGGCCCGCGTGCGGGCATGGCTCTGGCCGCCACCCACATTGCGACCGCCGGTGCGGCCCTGGGCTGGCTGTTCGCCGAATGGATCGCCAAGGGCAAGCCCTCGGTCCTGGGCATCATCTCCGGTGCGGTCGCCGGTCTGGTCGCGGTGACCCCCGCCGCCGGCTTCGTCGATCCGACGGGTGCGGTCATCATCGGCGTGATCGCCGGCGTGGTCTGCTTCTGGTCGGCCACCTCGCTCAAGAAGGCGCTCGGCTATGACGACAGCCTGGATGCCTTCGGCGTGCACGGCGTCGGCGGTCTGATCGGTGCCGTCCTGACCGGCGTGTTCGCCAAGATGTCGGTGTCGAACAGCGAAGGCGCCTTCGCCGCCGTCCTGAAGGACAACCCCGCCGCCACCCTGGGCGCCCTGGAAGGCAACATCGCCCAGCTCTGGATCCAGGTCGAAGGCATCCTGTGGACCGCCGGCTGGTGCGCCATTGCGACCTTCATCCTCCTGAAGGTTGTGGACGTGGTGATCGGTCTGCGTGTTGACGAAGACGTGGAACGCGACGGTCTGGATCTCGCCCTGCACGGCGAAACCATCCACTGAGATCAGAGCGTCCTGTCAGGTTGCCGGCCGCCGCCGCCGTGGGTCACCACGGCGGCGGTTGCCGTTTGAGCGGGCGAAATGGTTCGGGCGCACGAAAAAGCCCCGGCTGCAACAGGGCAGCCGGGGCTTTTCGGTGGAAAGCGGGGTCAGTGAAGCTGGGCCTTGCGGGCGGTGACGATCAGATCGGCCACATCGGTCAGGTTGGCGTAGCGGTCGGTGTTGACCGTCAGGTCGTAATGGCGGGGGTCGTCCCGTTCCACCCGGAACATGCTGCGCAGATAAGCGGTGCGGCGGGCGTTGACGCTGCGCACCTGTTCCAGCGCCGCCGGAACCGCGGCGGTGTCGTCACCGGCCAGCCGGCGGGCGCACACCTCCTCGCTGCCGACGATGCAGACGCGAAAGCGCATGCCGCCGCGCAGCAGCAGATGCGCCCCGCGGCCCAGGATCACCCCGCCGCGGGCGGCGATGCCGTGGACCACCCGCACCAGCAGCCGCTGGTATTCCGGCACCGGGTCGGTCAGCCCCAGAAGGCTGGTGTAGAGGAACATGCCGCTGCGTTCGGGGGCGCGCTCGTCCAGCAGCCGCATCATCCCCGCATCGCTGGTGGCCGAAGCCACCACCTTTTCCAGGATGTCGCGGTCGAAGCAGGGCACGCCCAGCCGTTCGGCCAGCGCGGCGGCGACGGCCTCGCCGCCGGCGCCGTGATCGCGGGAGATGGTGACGACCGGGGGCGGTTCGGCGGGTGGGCTGCCATGGCGCCGCTGTTCGGCGGCCAGCATGGAAACGATTGCCTGAAGCTCGTCATGGGCCATGGGTGTCCTCCCCGGCGTAAGAGCATCGTGCCCGATGGTCGGATGGCTTTATGCCTCTGCTTGCCCGAGTCTGCGCCGCCCCCGGCGTGCGGTCAAGGGTGCGGGAGAAGACCCTATGCCGCATCCGGGGTCGTGCGGAATCAGAGCAGGGTTTCGATCACCCGGTCGGGCGGGGCATGGCCGTCCACGAAGGTCCTGATGTTGATGATGACCTTTTCGCCCATGTCGATGCGCCCCTCCATGGTGGCAGATCCCATGTGGGGCAGCAGGACCACGTTGTCCAGCCGCAGCAGCTTGGGGTTGACCGCCGGTTCATGCTCGAACACGTCCAGCCCGGCGCCGCCGATGTTGCCCTGGATCAGCAGGCGGGTCAGGGCGCCCTCGTCGATCACCTCGCCGCGGGCGGTGTTGACGATGAAGCAGGACGGGCGCATCAGCTTCAGCCGCCGTTCGGACAGCAGATGGAAGGTGGCCGGGGTGTGCGGGCAGTTGATCGACACCACGTCCATGCGGGCCAGCATCTGGTCCAGGCTTTCCCAGTAGGTGGCTTCCAGCTCGTTTTCCAGGTCGGGGTGGACGCGGCGGCGGTTGTGGTAGTGGATCGACATGCCGAAGGCGCGCGCGCGCCGGGCAAGGGCGGAGCCGATTCGGCCCATGCCCAGAACGCCCAGCCGCTTGCCCGACAGCCGGGCGCCCAGCATGGTGGTCGGCCCCCAGCCCTTCCATTCGCCCGAGCGCACCAGCCGTTCACCTTCGGTCAGGCGGCGGGCGACGGCCAGGATCAGAGCCATGGTCATGTCGGCGGTGTCTTCGGTCAGCACGCCGGGGGTGTTGGTGACGGTGATGCCGCGTTCGCGCGCCGCCTTGTGGTCGATGTGATCGACGCCGGTGCCGAAGGACGCGATCAGCTTCAGCTGCGGCCCCGCCGCTTCGATCACGCCGCGGTCGATGCGGTCGGTGACGGTGGGGACGAGCACATCGGCGGTGGCGACCGCCTCCACCAGCTCGTCATGGGACATGGGCGTGTCGTCGGCGTTCAGCCGGGTGTCGAACAGCTCCATCATCCGGGTTTCGATCGGGTCCGGCAGCTTGCGCGTGACCACCACCAGCGGCTTCTTCTTGTCGGGCATCGAGCGCCTGCTCCCTGTCTCAATACCGGGTCGAGCGCCCGGATCCTGTCCCGGTGCGCCCGACCGGGGCCACACGGGTTTTGCCATACCAATCCCCCGCCCGGCTGTCCAGGGTTGCCGGGGGTCGGGGGGGCTTACTATAGTGCCGCGCGAGCACCCCTGCAAACCGGACAGACTGTCAGCCGGATACGTTCCAAACCGGATACGAGGATCGCCGATGCCGCCCCTGCCGCGTTTTTTGCCCGCTTCGCCGATCCTGGCCCTGCTTTTCGGGCTGGCGGTGGCCGCAGCGGCTCCGGCGGCGTGGGCCAACGAGGGGGGGCTGCCCAAGACCTCCGGCCTGCCGGTGCCGCGCTTCGTGACGCTGCGCTCCAGCGAGGTGAACGTGCGCACCGGCCCCGGATCGCGCTATCCCATCGAATGGGTGTTCACCCGCAAGGACATGCCGGTCGAAATCACCCAGGAATTCGACACCTGGCGCCGCATCCGCGACTGGGAGGGCAGCGAGGGCTGGGTCCACCAGAGCATGCTGTCGGGCCGCCGGGGGGCGGTCATCACCGGCGACGTGCGCACGCTGCATGAAGAACCGTCGCAGAACGCCGCCGTCGTCGCCCGCGCCAAGCCCGGCGTGATCGGGGCGCTGAAGAAATGCCTGAACGGCTGGTGCCAGATCGACATCCAGGGCTACCGCGGCTGGTTGCCGCAGGGGGAGTTCTGGGGCGCCTATCCCAATGAGAAGGTGGACTGACCCCACGGAACGGGGCCGGTCATCCCGGCAGGTGGTGTTCGATGGAGATGCGGATCAGGTCGCGGGTGCTTTTGGCACCCAGCTTGTCCTTGATCTGGGTGCACAGGTTGTACACCGTCTTGTGGCTGATGCCCAAGGATTGGGCGATGTCGGCCATGGCCAGCCCGCGCCCCAGCAGGGTCAGGATCTCCATCTCCCGCGGCGTCAGGGTCTGAAGGGGGTTGCCCCGCGGGGCGTAGCTCATCACCGCCAGTTCCCGCGCCATGGCGTGGTTCAGGTACACCGCCCCGTCCAGCACGGTGCCGATGGCGGTCAGCAGTGATTCGGGCGCGTCGTTCTTGGTGATGTACCCCCTGGCCCCCGCCTGCAGCGCGCGGGCGGCGAACAGCGGGTCGTCGTACATGCTGAAGATCAGGATCACCGCGCCGGAGTCGGCATCGCGCAGGCGCCGCACCACCTCCAGCCCGCCCATGCCCGGCAGGTTGAGGTCGAGCACCACCACATCGGGCCGCCCGGCGGCGTAGAGGGCGAGGGCGGCTTCCGCCGACTCGGCCTCCATCACCCGGAACGAACCGGCCAGCAGCCGCCGGCAGCCGTCGCGGACAATGGGATGGTCGTCCACCAGCAGGACGGTGCGGGGGGCCTGGGTGCTGTCGATGGCGTTGGTGTCGGTGTTGGTGTCGGTGGCGCTCATGGGCCGCAGGATAGCGGCTCCGCCGCGGTGGGGGAAACCGGAATGCTGGCGTGCAGCCCGGTGCCGCCGCCCGGCTCGGCGGACACCACCAGCCGCCCGCCCAGCGCGTGCACCCGCTCGGCCATGCCCGACAGGCCAAGGCCGCCGCCGCGGGCGCCATCCGCCACCCCGGTCCCGTCATCGCGGACATGAACCTCCACCCGTTCCGGTTCGCGGCGGTGGATGGACACGGCGATGCGTGAGGGGGCGGCGTGGCGCAGCGCGTTGGTCATCCCCTCCTGAATCAGGCGGTAGACGGTCAGCCGGGCCGGCTCCTCCAGCCCGTCGATGTCGCCCTCGGCGGTGAAGTACCAGGCCACATCCGGTTGACGGCGCTGTTCCGCCGCCACCATCTCCCGCAGGATCTCGCTGAGGGGCAGGTGGTCCAGCACCTCCGGGCGCAGGCGGGTGAGGATGCGGCGGCTCAGCCGGTGCAACTCCTCCACCGTGGCCAACGCACCGCGGGCGCGTTCGGCGGCGTCGGGCGTGGCGGCGGCGGTGCGCAGGGCGGCGATGTCGATTTTCAGGCTGAACAGGGCGGCCCCCAGTTCATCGTGGATCTCGCGGGCCATCTCGCGGCGCTCGCGGTCCTGCACCTGCACCAGTTGCCGGCTGAGCCGGCGGTTCTCCGCATCGGCCCGGTGAAGGCTGTCGGCCAGGGCGGTGATGCGCGCGCCGATGCGCGCCAGTTCCGGCGCCCCGCCGCCGGTCAGCAAGGCATCGTCGGGGGAGGTGGCGAAGTCCCCGGCGCGCAGCCGGTCCAGCCCGCGTTCGAACCGGGCCAGGGGCCGCAGCACCCGCCCCGCCGCCGCCGCGGCCAGCAGCAGCAGTGCGGCCGACACCCCCGCCATGGTGGTGCCCAGGCTGGTGACATCCTCCCACACCTCGGCGATTTCGTCCCACGGCTCGGCGGTCAGGGTCATGGTGGGCAGGCGGTGTTCCTGCGGCTCCACCCCGATCAGGGCGGCGAACCACGCGGGCGCCAGCTCCTCCCCTTCCGGCGGCGGCAGGGGGGCGGCCGGCGGGGCGTCGTGGGCGGTCACCCGGATGTGGCGCAGCCCCAGCCCGGCCAGACGGTCCGCCGCCACCCCGGTGTCCGCCACGGCGTGCGCCAGGGTCAGGGCCGATTCCATTTCCGCCCGCACGGCCGTGCGGGCGTTGGCCACCAGCACCACCGCCCCGGCCGTCATCGACAGGATGGTGAACAGGGCGAACAGCGCCACCACCCGTCCTTTCAGCGTCATCGCGTCCCCGCCCCTCCCTTTCCCGGCCCGATGATAGGGGGGCCGGCGGGGACCGCGCCATTGAACCTTTGGTGGAGACGGGAGACGGGAAAGCTCTGCAATTTTGATTACCGATCTTTCCCGATTTGTCCGGGACAGGAATGATCCGAAGATGATGCTTTGTCATCCTTCCAACGTCCAATTGTTGATGATGGTTCTCCTGATGCTGAATGGCGGCGTTGAAGAAAGAAACGGGTGAGCATCTGGTCCTTTTTCGCCTCTGTATTGTGTGGATACAGGTGCGGGGAAAGAAGCCGGGATTTCCGGCTTCACCAGGACGGTGCGTGCCGGCCGTTCAGCATCAGCGATCACGGCTTCTCCCTCGTTCCGTGCCTTTTCTGGGGCGGACGGACGGCACGCGCGCCCCTGGCGGCCAGGGGCATCACCGGGGCATGAACGGGACAAACAGAGGAAACGTCGATGACAAGCCACGTCAGCACCCTCCTTCCCCGCCGGTTGCGGCGCTCCGTTGCCGGGCTGGCGCTTGCCGCCGCCGCGGCGGCGTTCCTGCCGGCGGCGGGCGCCCAGGCCGGAAACGTGTCGTGGGAAGACATCGCCAACGACGCCAGGACCACCAAGGACGTGCTGATGTACGGCATGGGGCTGGACGCCAAACGCTACAGCCCGCTGAAGCAGATCACCGCCGACAACGTGTCGCGGCTGGTGCCGGCGTGGTCCTTCTCCTTCGGTGACGAAAAGCAGCGCGGCCAGGAAACCCAGGCGCTGGTCCACGACGGGGTGGTCTATATCACCGCGTCGTATTCGCGCATGTTCGCAGTGGATGCCAAGACCGGGCGCAAGCTGTGGTCCTATGCCCACCGCCTGCCCGACGACATCCGTCCCTGCTGCGACGTGGTGAACCGCGGGGCGGCGATCTATGGCGACAAGGTGTTCTTCGGCACGCTGGACGCCTCCATCGTGGCGCTGAACAAGGACACCGGCAAGGTGGTGTGGCGCAAGAAGTTCGCCGAGCACAAGGCGGGCTATACCATGACCGGCGCCCCCACCATCGTGAAGGACCAGAAGACCGGCAAGGTGCTGCTGATCCACGGGTCTTCGGGTGACGAGTTCGGTGTGGTGGGCCGCCTGTTCGCCCGCGACCCCGACACCGGCGAGGAAATCTGGATGCGCCCGATGGTCGAAGGGCACATGGGCCGGCTGAACGGCAAGGACAGCACCGTCACCGGCAACGCCGAAGCGCCGTCGTGGCCGCGCGACAAGGACGGCAAGTTCGTGGAGGCCTGGAACCACGGCGGCGGCGCGCCCTGGCAGAGCGCCACCTTCGACACCGAAACCAACACCATCGTCATCGGCGCCGGCAACCCGGCCCCGTGGAACGGCTGGGCGCGGTCGCCGGGCGACAGCCTGTTTACCTCGGGCCAAGCCTATGTGGACCCGACCACGGGCGAGCTGAAGGGCTTCTTCCAGCACACGCCCAACGACACCTGGGACTTCTCGGGCAACAACGAAGTCATCCTGTTCGACTATAAGGACGCGCAGGGCAAGACCATCAAGGCGTCGGCCCACGCCGACCGCAACGGCTTCTTCTTCATCACCGACCGCGCCAAGCTGGCGGCGTCGGGCGGGGACATCAACCGGCCGACCTCGCTGATCGCAGCCTATCCCTTTGTGGACGGCATCACCTGGGCCAAGGGCTTCGACCTCAAGACCGGGCGTCCGATCGAAGTCGCCGGCCAGCGCCCGCCGCTGCCGGAAGAGGGCCAGGAACGCGGCAAGCCGGTGGAAGTGTCGCCGCCGTTCCTGGGCGGCAAGAACTGGAACCCCATGGCCTACAGCGAGGACACCGGGCTGTTCTACATCCCCGCCAACCACTGGAAGGAAGATTATTGGACCGAGCAGGTCCACTACAAGGAAGGGGCGGCCTATCTCGGCATGGGCTTCCGCATCCACAAGCTGTTCGACGACCATGTGGGCACCCTGCGGGCACTCGATCCCAAGACCGGCAAGATCGTCTGGGAGCACAAGGAGGAGCTGCCCCTGTGGGCCGGGGTGATGACCACCGCGGGCAATCTGGTGTTCACCGGCTCCGGCGACGGCCATCTGAAGGCCTTCGACGCCAAGAGCGGCAAGGAACTCTGGTCGTTCCAGACCGGCAGCGGCGTCGTCGGCTCGCCCATCACCTGGGAAATGGACGGGGTGCAGTATGTGGGCATCGCGTCGGGCTATGGCGGGGCGGTGCCGCTGTGGGGCGGCGACATGGCCGACCTGACCACCCGTGTCACTCAGGGCGGATCGTTCTGGGTGTTCAAGCTGGCCGACACCAAGGTGTCGAGCACCAACTGAGGTCCGGCCCCCGCCCGGTTGCACGGGCGGGGGCTTTCCGGTCGATCGGGGAGGATGTGATGGGGTGGATGACCGAGGCCGCCGGCCGCTGGGCGCTGGCGGCGGCGCTGCTGATGGCGCTGGCGGTGCCGGCGGGGGCCGCCGGGCTGGACGATGACGACGGGCCGGAGCCGGACCCGCTGCAGGCCGGCACCTGCCGCCTGGGGCCGAAGGCGGTGTGTCCGGGGGTGGATCTGCGCCACCGCCCGCTGAGGAACGTGGACATGACCGGCATCGACCTGCGCGGCGCCAATCTGGCCCGGGCCGACCTGCGCCATGTGAACCTGCGCGGGGCCAATCTGGCCGGCGCCAATCTGGAAGGGGCGGACCTCAGCCTTGCCTTTCTTCAGGGGGCCAATTTCAGCGGGGCCGACCTGCGCGGCGCCAACCTGGAATTCGCCCGCGCCAGCACCGCCAATTTCAGCGGGGCCGACCTGACCGCCGCCAATCTGGAGATGCTGAAGGCGGAAAAGGCCCGCTTCGTCGGCGCCACCCTGGTCAACGCCAACCTGCAGGAAACCAAATTCACCAACGCCAACCTGCGGCAGGCGGACATGGAGGGGGCGTTGAAACGCTACACCAACTTCCAGGGCACGCTGATGGAGGAATGCCGCGGCTGCCCGCAGGACTGGTAAGGAGGAGGGAGGCCGGGTTCAACCGGCCTCGGATTCCGCGTTCGGTGCGGCCAGCCGCTCCTTGAGTTCCCGGACGGTAACCCCGCCCACGGCGATGTCATCGTCCGGCAATTCGTGGACGGTGACGAAGAAAAGCTCTTTCGGGATGCCGGTGACGGCCACGGACACCTCGGTCAACTGCCGGATCAACTCGGCCTTGACGTTTTTATCGAGCTTGCCGGATTCGAACACGATCAGGGGCATGGCGGATCTTCTTCCTCACAGTGGAAGGGGCATCATGCCACCCGCTCCCGAAAGCGGGTGGCGGGCGTTTCGTCACAGGGCCGGGCGTTCCTCACGCCCGGCCCCGTTTCCGTTACGCCTGTGCCGGCTGGTAGTCCTTGTACATCTCGCGGATCTTGGCCTTCAAAAGCTTGCCCGTAGCGGTGTGGGGCAGGTCGTCCACGATCACCATCTCGTCGGGGATGCACCATTTGGCGGCCTTGCCCTCGTAATGGGCCTGGATCTCCGCACGGGTCAGGGTCTGGCCTTCCTTCAGCACCACCACCAGCAGCGGGCGCTCGCCCCATTTGGGATCGGTGCGGGCGACCACCGCGGCTTCACGCACCGCCGGGTGGGCCACGGCGATGTTTTCCAGGTCGATGGAGCTGATCCACTCCCCGCCCGACTTGATGACGTCCTTGGTGCGGTCAACGATCTGGATGTAGCCGTCCGGGTCCATGGTCACCACGTCGCCGGTTTCGAACCAGCCGGGGGCGGCCTCGTGCGCCGGGCTGGCGTCCAGGCCGAAATAGCCCGAGCACACCCACGGCCCCCGCACCAGCATCCGCCCGAAGCTGGTGCCGTCGGCGGGCACCGGCTTGTCGTCGGCGTCCAGCACCAGGAATTCCATGCCGTAGATCGGGCGCCCCTGCTTGGCCGCCACCGTCTCCCGCTCGGCGGCGGACAGGGCGTCGTGCTTGGGCTTCGGCGCGTTGGCAAGGCCCAGCGGGCTGGTTTCCGTCATGCCCCAGGCGTGGCGGACCTCCGCCCCATGGGCGCGGAACTGCTCGATCATCACCGGCGGGCAGGCGGAACCGCCGATCACCACCCGCTTCAGCGGCGCCAGCGACTTGCCGTTCTGTTCGGCCCAGTTCAACAGCGCCATCCACACCGTCGGCACCCCGGCGGTGGCGGTCACCCCTTCGCTTTCGATCAGTTCGTGCAGGCTGGCGCCGTCCAGCTTGGCCCCCGGCAGCACCAGCTTGGCCCCCGTCATGGGCACGGCATAGGGGAAGCCCCAGGCGTTGACGTGGAACATGGGCACCACCGGCATCGCCACGTCGCGGGCCGACAGGGCGAAGACGTCGGGCAGGCACGCCGCCATGGCGTGCAGGATGCAAGAGCGGTGGCTGTAGAGAACCCCCTTGGGATTCCCCGTGGTGCCGGAGGTGTAGCACAGGCTGGCCGCCGTGTTCTCGTCGATGTCCGGCCAGTCGAACGTGTCCGGCTGCTCCGCCAGCAGGGTTTCATAGCACAGCAGGCCGGGCAGCTTGTCCGAAGCCGGCATGTGGTCGGCGTCGGTCATCACCACGATCGCCTTTACCCCGGTCAGCCGGTCGGTCAGCGTTTCCAGCAGCGGAACGAAGGTCAGGTCGGTGAACAGCACCGTGTCGCCGGCATGGTTGACGATATAGGCGATCTGATCGGGGAACAGCCGCGGGTTGATGGTGTGGCACACCATTCCCGATCCCGACACGCCGTAATAAAGTTCCATATGGCGGTAGCCGTTCCACGCCAGCGTCCCCACCCGGTCGCCGGGCTTCACCCCCAGCGCGGCCAGGGCGTTGGCCAGGCGTTGGGCGCGGGTCCATACCTGGGCATAGGTGGTGCGGTGGATCGGCCCCTCCACCGTGCGCGACACCACCTCCACATCGCCGTGGTAAAGGGCGGCGTGGCGCAGCGCCGTGGGCACCAGCAACGGCCTGTCCATCATCAGACCGGGCAAGAAACCGGACATGAGCATCAACTCCCCTGGGTTTTCCGGCGGCGCTTTGGTTCGCGCCGTTATCGCCATTTGAACATGACGCAAACGTCACGTCAAAGGCCGAAAGGTTCGCCCGGACAATGGTGTCTCCGTACCGCTACCGTTGTGCGATGCGGCATGGTATGTTTGGCGAACGGATGATTGATGGGGTGATGCTATGCCCGGCGGCGTGTTGGAAGAGGATCTGATCGACTTCGGCCCCCTGTCCGAAGAGGTGAACGCCATCCTGCAACAGGGCGTTCTGGCCTATTTCGAGGATCGCCCGGCGGCGGACGCCCTGTTCCGCCGGGCGCTGGGCATGGCGCCGGACCAGTTGCCGGTGTATTTCTGCCTCTACAAGATCCACACCTATCAGCGGAACCTGGACGCGGCCCTCGATGCCGCCCACGGCGGGCTGGCGGAAGCCGCGCGGCAATGCGGCCTGTCCCTCGATTGGCGAAGCTGGACGCCGGACATGCTGGACTGGACCGGGATTCCGGCGGCGCGGTTTGCGCTCTACACCCTGAAGGCGCTGGCCTTCATCCGCCTGCGCCGGAAGGAGAATGATCTGGCGGACGAGGCTTTGGCCCATCTGAAGCGGCTGGACCCCGACGATCTGGTCGGCGGGGCGGTGGTGCGGGACATCGCCGCAGGTGTGGCGGCGTAGGGGGAGGGTGCGACTTTCGGTTGCCTTTACGGGGATGATGCGGGCGTCTATCCCAGACGGGGGATGACCGTACAAAGACCTTATGCCGGAACCGAACAGCATGACGCCGCTTCTCTTTCTCCACATCGTCAGCGTGTCCGTGTGGTTGGGCTGCATTCTGGTGGAGGCGGTTTACGAGCATTCCATCGACGCCAGCCCGGCCATGCGCCGTTTCGTGTCGGGGCTGCATTGGACCACCGACAAATGGATCGAGATCCCGGCCTTCACGGGCGTTCTTGTGACCGGCGGGCTGATGGTGGCCCATGTGCCGGTTACGCCGCTGCTGGCGGTGAAGATCGGCTTCGGCCTGCTGGCCATTGCCGCAAACGCGGTGTGCGTGGGGCTGGTGCTTCGCCGCCTGCGTCACGCCGAAACCGGGAATTTCACCGCCTGGGAGGCGGCGGATCACCTTCAGCACAAGATCGGGGCGGTGGTTCTGCTGGCGCTTCTGGCGGCGTTGGGGATCGGGGGCTATCTGCTCGCGGCGGGGTAAATCCCCTCCTCACGAGTATTTGTGAATGACCTCAAGGAACGAATCGGCGTAGAGGTCCAGCTTGCGCGTGCCCACGCCGGGCAGGTGGGCGAAGTCGCGGCGGTCCAGCGGGCGTTCCTCCACCATCGCCAGCAATGTGCTGTCGTGGAAGATGACATAGGGCGGCACGCCCTGGTCGCGGGCCAGTTCCAGCCGGCAGGCGCGCAAGGCGTGCCACAGCGCATCGTCCGCCGGGTCCAGGCCGCTGGGGCTGCGCGACGGGCCGGAGGCGGGACCGCCCCGCCGGGATGCCGCCCCGCCGCGGCGCAACGCCTCGGTGGTGCGGCGCTTCTTCGCCTCGGGGTCGCGGCGCAGGCGCACGCTCTGCTGGCCCTTGACCACCGGCACCCCGGTGTCGGTCAGGCGGAAACCGCCGTACCCTTCCAGATCCACGGTCAGATAGCCGGCGGCCACAAGCTGGCGGAACACCGACTGCCATTCGGCCTTGGACAGTTCCTTGCCCACACCGAAGGTCTTCAGCGTGTCATGGCCCTGCTGCACCACCTTGTCGGTGGCCTTGCCCAGCAGCACGTCGATCAGGTGGCCAGCGCCGTACCGCTGGCCGGTGCGGTAGACGGCCGCCAGCGCCTTTTGCGCGACGACGGTGCCGTCCCACGTCTCCACCGGCTCCTGGCAGGTGTCGCAGTTGCCGCACGGCTCGTCCAGCCGCTCGCCGAAATAGTTCAGCAGCACCTGGCGGCGGCAGGCGGCGGTTTCGCAGAAGCCCAGCATGGCTTCCAGCTTGCCGCGCTCGACCCGGCGGTGGGCGTCGCCGGCTTCCGACTGTTCCAGCATCTGGCGCAGGATCACCACGTCGGACATGCCGTAGCTCATCCAGGCGTTGGCCGGCAGCCCGTCGCGCCCGGCGCGCCCGGTTTCCTGGTAATAGGCCTCAAGACTCTTGGGCAGGTCCAGGTGCGCCACGAAGCGCACGTTGGGCTTGTCGATGCCCATGCCGAAGGCGACGGTGGCCACCATCACCAGACCTTCGCTCTTGATGAAGCGGTCCTGGTTGGCTTCGCGCACATCGGCCGGCAGGCCGGCGTGATAGGGCAGCGCCTCCCGCCCATGGGCGTTCAGCCACTCCGCCACCTCTTCCACCTTGGCCCGCGACAGGCAATAGACGATGCCCGCGTCCTCCTCGTGATTGTCCTTGAGGAAGGCCAGAAGCTGCTGGCGCTCGTTGTTCTTGGGTACCACGCGATAGGTGATGTTGGGCCGGTCGAACGACGAGATGAACACCCGCGCGTCGCCCAGGTTCAGCTTGTCGGCGATTTCCGCGCGGGTCTGGGCGTCGGCGGTGGCGGTCAGCGCGATGCGGGGAACGGTGGGAAAGCGTTCGTGCAGGATGGAAAGCTGGAGATACTCGGGCCGGAAATCATGGCCCCACTGGCTGACGCAATGGGCCTCGTCCAGGGCGAACAGGGCGATGGGCGTGCGCTCCAGCAACTCCAGGAACCGCGGGGTGACCAGCCGTTCCGGCGCCACATAGACCAGATCGAGATCGCCATTGGCCACCGCCCGTTCCACCGCGCGGGATTCGGACAGCGAAAGCGAGGAGTTGAGGAACGCCGCCCGCACCCCCAACTGCCGGAGCGCCGTCACCTGATCGCGCATCAGGGCGATGAGCGGGGACACCACCACCGTCACCCCGTCCCGCACCAGGGCCGGGACCTGATAGCACAGCGACTTGCCCCCGCCCGTGGGCATCAGCACCAGCGCATCGCCGCCGGCGATGACATGGCCGATGATGTCGGCCTGCTGCCCGCGGAACCGTTCGAAGCCGAACACGCTGCGCAGAACATCCAGCGCCGGATCATCCGATGCCGAAGACGGGGTGGGAGAGGAAGAGAACAGGGACAACACGCTTCGATGCCAGCCGTTGGTCGGTTTGCTGCCGGGCCGTTACCGGACCCATTCATGTGGCACAGAACCGCCGTGGGGGGAACCGTCTTGTGCGCCTCCCCCCGTATGCGGTGGGCGTTTCTCAATCCGGCGGCATCCGGCCCAGGCAGCGTTGGGTCACCGCCATCAGCGCCGACAGCACCAGGAACAGCACCGCCGCCCCGGTTTGCAGCGCGTGGCTTTCCATGGACGGCAGGATGAACAGCAGCCCGAACACCCCGGCCAGCAGGCCCGTGAACACCGCCGCCAGCCCCGCCCGCCGGGTGACCGACAGGGTGTAGAGGCCCGCCTGCAGCAGCACCGCCCCGGCGCTCAGCAGAAAGGCGATGCCGTACCCCGTCACGTCCGCCGCCGCCAGCAGCAGCAGCGGGAACAGCACCAGCGACCCGGTGAGCAGGGTGTATTGCAACTCGTGGATGCGCACCCGCGCCAGGATCTCGAACAGCAGATAGGCGGCCATCCCCAGCCCGACGAACAGCAGGGCGTATTTCGACGTGCGTTCCACCTTGCGGTAATCGGGCAGATCCACCACCAGCCGGGCGCCGTACTGGGGGCCGCTCAGGCAGGGGGCGGTGGGAAAACGCTCTTCATGGACCAGCCCCGGCCCCTCGCCGGGGCCGGGGGGCCAGCGGGTGGTCCATTCCGCGGTCACGCCGTCGTCGGTCCGGGTCACGGTGTCGGGGGAGCGTGCGCCGGTGAAGCCCAGCGATTCCCAGGGGGATTTCAGCCGCACGGTCCCCTGCGCGCCCCCGAACGCCACCGACACCGTGTCCGACCCGCGCAGGCTCATGTGGGTCCGGAAGCTGTGGGGTGTGCCGTCCGCCGGGGCGGACAGGTCCAGCCGGCTGACCAAGGTCGCCGCATCGGGGCAGGAGTCCGGTGCGGCGCGCGTCAGCGGCCGCCAGGGCTGGGGCCGTCCGTTCCACACCACCGGGGCGGCCGTCACGCCGTCGCCCGGATGCCGGGTGTGGACGGCCAGGAACGCATCGCCCCAGTCGATGGACACCACCCCCTCGGCGGGGGAATGGAGGATGACGTCCGGGTCGATGGTGAAGGTGCCCGCAACCTCGGCCTCCGCCGTGTAGACCACCGAGGAGAAGACGCCGGAGCGTTTCTCCTGCGGCTTCAGGGTGACGTCCATGGTCACGGCGCCCGGATCGACGCGGATGTGGCTGGTCCCCCCGCCGGTCAGGCGGACGGGGATGTAGAGGCGCGGCACGGACAGGCTTTGGCTGCCGCCCCAGTTGCCGACGATGGTCTGCCGGGCCTCCTCCTGATAGGCGCTGCGCTCCAGTGCGATGTCGGTGACCATGCTGCTGGCGACGGTGGCGCCGATCAGCAGCGCCCCCAGCCACAGCGCCTTCTTCCACCCCGGCAGGGACGAGGTGGAGGAGGGGGCGGTATCGGGGGCGGTCATCGCGTGCCCTCCAGCCCGGAACGGCGCAGCAGGCGGTCGCGCCGGGCGTCCAGCCAGCGGCGCCAGGCGGCGGCTTCGGCGGCGGACACGCCGTGGCGCCGGGCGGTGGCGGGGTCGAGGGCGGCGCGGGTGGTGAACAGCACCGTCGGGCGCGGACGGGGCGGCGGCGGGTGGTTGGTGGGCGTCATGGCGAACGGCTCCCAAGGTGGTGGGGTGGAACGCACCATGGGCCGCGGGGGTGCCGCCGCGATGACGGGGGCGTGCAGGCGGTGGGGAAAGTCTGTGCAGAAATGGTGCAGGGCTTGGGCTACACTCGGCCCCGCTTTTCGGTCCGGTGCCCCCATGGCTTCCATCCTGCTGATCGACGACGACGCCCACATCCGCGACATCGTGCGCTTCGCCCTGACGCGCGAGGGGTTCGCGGTGGCCGAGGCCGGCGACGGGCGCCAGGGGCTGGAGATGGCGCAAGCCACCGCCCCCGACCTGATCCTGCTGGACATCATGATGCCCGAGATGGACGGGACCGAGGTGTGCCGCCGCCTGCGCCGGGACGGGCGGGTGCCGATCATCTTCCTGTCGTCGCGCGACGACGAGATCGACCGGATCCTGGGGCTGGAACTGGGCGGCGACGATTACGTGACCAAGCCCTTTTCCCCCCGCGAACTGGTGGCGCGGGTCAAGGCGGTACTGCGCCGCGCGGCCCCGGCGGACCCGGCCCCCGCCGCCCCCCCGCCCGCGGCGGAGATCCGCCACAACCGGCTGCGCCTGGACCTGGACGGCTTCCGCGCCTTTTGGGGGGAGGCGGAGGTGGTGCTGACCGTCACCGAGTTCGCCCTGTTGCGCACGCTGGCGGAACGGCCCGGACGGGTGATGACCCGCGATGCGCTGATGGACGGGGCCTATGCCCTCAACCACTACGTCAGCGACCGCACGGTGGACAGCCACATCCGCCGGGTGCGCGCCAAGTTCCTCACCGCCGGCGGCAGCCCGGTGGAGACGGTGCACGGCCTGGGCTACAAGCTGTCGGATTGCCGGTGACCCGGCCGCCCCGCGCCCGCTGGCGCCCCTCCGTCGGTTCGGCCCTGCTGGCGCTGGCGGTGGCAGCACTGCTGGTACCCTTGAGCGGCCTGTGGGTGCTGCGGCTCTATGAAAGCGCGCTGATCCGTCAGACGGAATCGGAACTGATCGCCCAGTCGGCGGTGATTGCCGCCGTCTACCGCACCGGCTGGCTGGCCGCGGGCGGGCATCTGGACGGCAGCGAGCGGACGGCCGACGAACGCGGCCTGCATCCCTCCGGTTTCGATGCGCCGTGGACACCCCGTTTCGCCGCCCTGGATCTGGCCGCCGACCCCATCCTGCCGCCCCCGCCCGATCCGGTTCCGGCCCCGTCTCCGGCGGACCCGGTGTCGGCCGCCGCCGGGGCGGCGCTGGGCGGCGTGCTGCGGGAGGCGCAGAAGACCACGCTGGCCGGGATGCGGGTGCTGGACCGCACCGGCGTGGTGGTGGCCGCCACCGGCGATCCCGCCGCCCCCGTCTCCATGGCCCATCAGGAGGAGGTGGCCCGCGCCCTGGCCGGCGAGCCGGTGAGCGCGCTGCGCCTGCGCGCCAAGGGGCCGGCGGTGTCCGGCCTTGCCGCCGTCTTCGACCGGCCCAGCGCCCTGCGGGTGTTCGTCGCAACCCCGGTTCTGGAGGGGGACCGGGTGATCGGGGCGGTGCTGCTGTCGCGCACCCCGCGCGCCCTGTCGGAAACCCTGTACGGCAAGCGGTGGCATCTGGCCGGGCTGGCGGCGGTGGTGCTGGGATCGGTGGCGGTGCTGGTGGCGCTGGGTGCCGCCGCCATCGCCCGGCCCCTGCGCGCCGTCACCCGCCGCGCCATCCGCATTGCCGAAGGTGGCGGGGAAACGCTGGCCGCCCCGCCGCCGCCCTCCCTGATCCCGCCGGTGCGGGAGGTGGAGGAACTGTCCGCTGCCCTGGCCCGCATGGCGGTGACCCTGGAGCGGCGGGCCGACTACATCCGCGATTTCGCCGCCCATGTCTCCCACGAGTTCAAGACGCCGCTGGCCGCCATTTCCGGCACGGTGGAACTGCTGCGCGACCATCTGGACGAGATGCCGGCGCCGGACCGCGAGCGGTTCCTGTCCAATCTGGACGCCGATGCCCGCCGGCTGTCCCATCTGGTGCGGCGGCTGCTGGATCTGGCGCGGGCCGACGTGATGGCCGCCGGACCGGCGGCTGCGGGGGCGGAGGCCCTCGATCCCGCACCACTGCTGCGGCGGCTGGCCGGACGTTATGGTGCGGCCGGTCTGATGATGAACCTGGACATCGCCCCCGATTGCCGCCTGCCCCTGGGGGAGGAGGCGCTGGAAACCGTGCTGGTCAACCTGTTCGACAACGCCCGCCAGCACGCCGGACCGGCGGCACGGGTGACGGTCATCCTGCGGCGGGAGGGGGGCGAGGCGGTGCTGACGGTGGCCGACGACGGCCCCGGCGTGTCCGCGGCCAACGCCGGGCGCCTGTTCGATCCGTTCTTCACCACCGCCCGCGGCCGGGGCGGCACCGGGCTTGGCCTGTCGATCGTCCGCAGCCTGACCGCCGCCCACGGCGGCGCGGTGGCGGCGGTGCCGTCGCCGTCGGGCGGGATTTTCGTGATCCGCCTGCCGCTGCCGTCTGCATTCAAGACGACGAGCGCGGGTTGATTCACCCTCTCCCCGCCGGGGAGAGGGCGCGCGCAAGCGCGGGGGTGAGGGCCGGATTTCGCGCCGTAGGCCCGAAATCCGTTGCGAAGCAACGCCAAATCCCATGTTTCGAGAGCCTGATGGCTCAATTTTCGGGCCTACGGCGCGAAAATCGGCCCTCACCCTGACCTCTCCCCGGCGGGGAGAGGGGAATTTAATCGGCCCCCGCTGCCTGCGTCCCCACGGTGAATTGCCGGGAAACCATGTGGCATGCTAGCTTCCCGCAGGGTCATCGGTGCGTCATAAGAGGTGCCGGGCCGCGCAGTGCCGGGAGGGTGGGAGCGTCTCCATGCAGTATCCACGGCTGGGCGTCGCCTTCCGCATGCTGGCGGGGCTGGTGCTGATCGGCGGCTTGACCGCCGCCACCGGCGTGGTCGCCGTATCGCTGTTTTCCCGCTTCCATCAGGGGTTCGAGCGCATCGCCACCGACCGGGTGCCCAATCTGGTCAGCGCCTCGCAACTGGCGCAGCAGTCGGGCACGGTGGCGGCCAACGCCCCCGCCCTGGTGGCGGTGCAAAGCCAGTCGGTGCGCGAAGCGGTGATGGCCCGGCTGGGCGACCAGTTGGCCCTGCTGGACGAGCTGATCGGCCGCCTGCGCCGCCAGGGGGGCGAGGCCGCCGACGTCACCGAGCTTGAGCGCCGCCGCAACGAACTGGCCGACAACCTCAACACCCTCAACACCCAGGTGGAGCGGCACCTGTCGGTGTCGGGCGAAACCGACGCCATGGTGTCGCGCATGGTCGGCCTGTCCGACCGCATCCGCACGGTTCAGGCGGCGGGCGGTTCCCGCTGGCTGCACATGTGGGGGGAAAACGCCTCCCACGCGCTGACGGTGATGCTGGCCGCCGCCCGCGCCGATCACGAGGCCAAGGTGGAACGGCTGCGCCGCGAATTCCGCGACGCGCTGGACCGGGCGGCGGGGGTGCTGGCCGACCAGCCGCGCGACGCCGTGGCGGGGGTGGAGGCGCTGCACCGCGAACTGTCCACCCTGGGGCTGGGGGAACGCAACCTGTTCTCCAACCGGCTGGCGGAAATCGCGCTCCAGCGCACCATCAAGGGGGCGGTGACCCGCAACCAGACGGTTTCCGACCGGCTGGTGGCCTCGGTGTCGGACTTCTTCCTGACCATCGAGCAGGACGTCAACCGCTCCGCCGGCCGTTTCGAGCAGGACATCAAGACCGGCGAGCGGGCCATCCTGGCCATGGCGCTGCTGTCGATTTTGGGGGCGGCGGCGATCGTCGTCTACATCAACCGTTCGGTCGTCCGGCGGCTGCGGCTGCTGCAGGGCGCCATGCTGGCCTATGAGAGCGGGCGGACGGTGGAGGTGCCCACCCGTGGCCGCGACGAGATCGGCGACATGGCCCGCGCGCTGCATTTCTTCGTCGCCACCATCCAGACCCGCGAACAGGAGTTGCTGGAAAGCGAACGCCGCCTGCGCACCATTCTGGAGCAAAGCCCGGCGGGGGTCGCCATCGTCCAGGCCGACGGCACCGTGGTGTTCGCCAACGCCCGTGCCGCCGAAATGGCCGGCATGGAGCGTCAGCGGCTGATCGGCGCCCGCCATCCCCTGACCCCGGTGATCGAGAGCAGCCGGTCCGGGGACGGCGGGGCGGCGGCGGAAACGGCGGTCCATGATCTGGCCGGCGTGGTCGCCCGTGACGTGGAGGTGGCGATCACCCGCCCCGACGGGCGGCGGGCGTGGGCGCTGCTGACCATCCAGCGCACCGAATTCGAAGGGCGTCCGGCGGTTCTGGTGTGGAGCTACGACATCACCGAGCGCAAGCTGGCCGAAGAGGCGCTGCGCTCGGCCAAGGAACAGGCGGAGGTGGCGGCCCGCTCCAAATCCGAATTCCTGGCGACCATGAGCCACGAGATCCGCACGCCGATGAACGGGGTGCTGGGGATGCTGGAACTGATCGCCCTGACCACGCTGGACGGCGAGCAGACCACCTTGCTGACCACGGTGCGCGACAGCGCCATGGCCCTGCTGCGCATCATCGACGACATCCTGGACCTGTCGAAGATCGAGGCCGGCAAGCTGGACCTGGAAGAGGTGCCGCTGTCGCCGCTGGATCTGGTGGAGGGGGTGGCCGACCTGCTGGCGCCCCAGGCGCAGCAGAAACACCTGATGATGGTCTGCGACGTGGCCCCCGACATCCCGGCCCGCGTGTGCGGCGACCCCGGACGGCTGCGCCAGATCCTGTTCAACCTGACCGGCAACGCCATCAAATTCACCGAAACCGGGCGGGTGGTCTTGCGCCTGCGCACCGCGCGGGGGGCGCCGCGCGGGCGCGTGCGCCTGACCTTCGAGGTGGAGGACACCGGCATCGGCATCAGCCCGGCGGGGCAGGCGCGGCTGTTCCAACCGTTCTCCCAGGCCGACAGCTCAACCACCCGCCGCTTCGGCGGCACCGGGCTGGGGCTGGCCATCTGCACCCGGCTGGTGGAGATGATGGGCGGGCAGATCGGGGTGCAGTCGGCGCCGGGCCGCGGCTCCACCTTCTGGTTCGCGGTCGATCTGCCGCTGGCATCCCGCGAGGATGCCGCCGCCGATACGCCCGCCCTGGACGGTATCACGGTGCTGCTGGCCGACGAGGATCCGGCCGAACGCACGGTGCTGACGCGGATGCTCCAGGGCCGCGGCGCCGTGGTCGCCGACGCCGACACCGCGGAAGAGGCGCTGGACCTGTTCGATCTGGCCGCACCCGACCTGCTGATCGTGTCGGCGGGGCTGCCGGCGGAGCACGGGCCGGGGCTGGACACGCTGCTGGCGGGCATCGCCGATTACCATCAGGTGGGCGGCACCACGCCGCCGCTGCTGCTGCTGGCCGACAGCCGCGGCAGCCCGGTGGCCGCGGCCAAGGGGGCGGCGGTGCTGGTGCGCCCGCTGCACCGGCGCGAGGTGCTGCGCACGGTGAGCGCGCTGGCCGGCTGCCCAACCGCTGAGGACGGGGCCGCCGGTGACGGGGGAACCGAGGACGCCGCCGGCCCGCCGGACGGGCCGGAAGCCATCCTGCCGCCGGTGGCCGGTCAGCGGATTCTGGTGGCCGAGGACCATCCCACCAACCAGCAGGTGATCGTGCGCCAGCTCCGCCAGCTGGGGTTCGAGGCCGACATCGTGGCCGATGGGGTGGAGGCGCTGGCGGCGTGGCGGGGCGGCGGCTACAGCCTGCTCATCACCGATTGCCACATGCCGCGCATGGACGGTTACGAGTTGTCCCGCCGCATCCGGGCGGAGGAGCGGGGCATGGGCGCCCCCGGTGCCGCACCGCTGCCCATCATCGCCATGACCGCCAACGCCCTGGCCGGAGAGATGGAACGCTGCACCGACGCCGGCATGGATGCCTATCTGCCCAAGCCGGTGACGCTGCAACAACTGTCCGCCGCCTTGCGGCGCTGGGCGGTGTGCAGCCCGCTTCCGATCGGGCCGGGCGGGGGGAATCCCGCCGCGGGGGCGCCGTTGCCGTCGGTCACCGCCGGGCCGGAGCCGGCGGTCCTCGACCTCGACCACATCCGCGCCACCTTCGGCAGCCTGGATGAAAGCACGGTGGCGATGATGGGCTATTTCATCGAAACCACCCAGCCGCTGGTGGCCGAAGCGGCGGCGGCACTGGAGCGCGGCGACCGGGACGCGGCGCGGGCCGCGGCCCATGGTGCCGCCGGTGCCGCCCGCACCGCCGGGGCCGGGGGGCTGGCCGCCGCCTGCTCGGCGCTGGAACTGGCGATCCATCGCGGCGACGATGCCGGGGCCGCCGCCGCCGCCGCGGCCATGACCGCCGCCTTCCCGCGGGTCGCTGCCGCGGTGTCCCGCCTGCGCCCCGACGGGGCGGTGCCGGCCGTCGGGCAGCAGACCACGGTGGGGGCGGGGTGATGGCGGATCTGGCAACCAGACGCTGTTTTTTCCCCGTTCCCTCCCTCTCACGGAGAGGGGGTGGCCGGGCCGCTTGCCGGGGGGCTGTCACTGTTCTAGGCTGGGTTTCGTGACGGATTTCAACGGATACGCCCCATCGCTGATCGCTATGGGAGTGAGCGCGCTGGCCCTGGCGGCCGGCGTGATCGACCTGTCGCCGGCCGTGACGCTGGCCGGCGGTGCCGGTATCGTCGGGACGGCGGTTCTGGCGTGGCTGTGCCGTGCCCGAAACGCCAGCGCACACGCCGAACAGACCCATCGCACCGCTCTGGACGCCGTTCTCGCCGTGGCGCCTCATCCTTGGTGCTGTTTCGTGGCTGGCGCGGTGCGGTCCTCATCCCCCGGCTTCGCCCCGTTGCTGGGGGATGGCCCGGTGAACGGCCTGGACGATGTGGCCGCGGCTCTGGTGCCGGCGGGTGGGGCTGCCTTGAGTGCGGCCGCATCGGCGCTGGAGCGACGCGGCGAGGGGTTCCGGCTGACCGTGGAAAGCCGGGACGGCCGGTGGCTGGTGCTGACCGGGGCCGCCGGTGACGGGGGCATGGTGCTGTGGGCGGAGGATGCCACCGCTGCCGTCCAGGCCCTGGCCGCGGCCGAGGCCGCCGCCCGGACCGCGGGGGCGGACGCCGCCCGTCTGCGCACGGTGCTGGATGCGCTGCCCCTGCCGGTGTGGATGCGCCGCGACGATCTGGCGGTGGCGTGGTGCAACCGCGCCTATGCCCGCGCGGTGGAGACCGAACCGGAACTGGCGGTGGCCGAGGCGCGCGAACTGGTCCCCGGCGACGGCGGACGGCCGATGGCCGCCCATGCCCGTGCCGGCGGGGCGGCCCAGTCCCGCCGCTGCTCCGTCGCCTTCGGCACCGAGCGCCGGCTGCTGGAGGTGACCGAGGTGTCGATTCCCCGGCCCGACGGGTCCGGCGGTGCGCTGGCGCTGGGCTATGCCCTGGACATGACCGAGGCGGAGGATCTGCGCAGCGAACTGGCCCGCCATCAGGCCGCCCATGCCGAGGTGCTGGAACGGCTGGGGTCGGCCATTTCCGTCTTCGGCCCCGACATGCGGCTGAAATTCCACAACCAGGCCTATTCCCGCCTGTGGGAACTGGACGAGGCGTTCCTGCGCACCGAACCCACCCACGGCGAGGTGCTGGAGGATCTGCGCGCCCGCCGCAAGCTGCCGGAATACGCCGATTTCCCCAGCTTCAAGCGCGAGCGGCTGGCCCAGTACACCCGGCTGATCGAGCCGATGGAAGAGATGATGCACCTGCCCGACGGCACCACGCTGCGGGTGCTGATGGCGCCGCATCCGCTGGGCGGGCTTATCATGATTATGGAGGATGTGACCAACACGCTGGCGCTGGAATCCTCCTACAACACCCTGATGGCGGTGCAGCAGGAAACCCTGGACAATCTGGCGGAGGGCATCGCCGTCTATGGCGGCGACGGGCGGCTGAAGCTGTCCAACCCGTCCTATGCCCGCATCTGGAACCTGTCGGACCGGGATCTGCTGGGCGAACCCCACATCGCCGACATTCTGGAACGGATGCGGCCGTTCTTTGTGGACGGCGATTCGCCGCGTGGCCCGTCCGCCGCCCAGCCGATGGGCTTTCCGCTGCCGCCCGGCGTTGCCCCCGTCGGCGGGGGCGAGGATTGGGAGATGCTGAAGGACGAGATGATCGGCGCCACCCTGGAACGGGCGGTGCGCTCGGGCCGGTTGGAACGGCGTGACGGGTCGGTGGTGGAATTCTCCACCGTGCCGCTGCCCGACGGGGCTGTGCTGACCAGCTATCTCGACGTGACCGACAGCACCCGGCTGGAACAGGCGCTGCGGGCGTCCAACGCCGCGCTGGAGGCGGCGGACCAGTTGAAGACCGAATTCATCGCCAACGTCTCCCACCATCTGCGCACGCCGCTGAACAGCATCATGGGCTATGCCGACATGCTGGCGGGGCAGTATTTCGGCCCGCTGACCCCGCGGCAGGCGGAATGCGTCACCAGCATGCAGGCGGCGGGGGAACGGCTGCTGGAACTGATCGACGATGTGGTGGATCTGGCCAGCATCGGCGCCGGTGTCACCACGCTGGAACGCGGCCCGGTCGATCTGGCCGACGTGGTGGAAACCGTCGCCGGGCTGACCCAGGAATGGGCGCGGCGCGAAGGTCTGCGGCTGGAGGTGACCGTTCCCCCCGGCCTCGGCACGCTGGAAGGCGATGACCGGCGGCTGAAACAGGCGCTGTTCACCCTGGTGGTGGCCGCCATGCGCAGCCCGCCCGCCGATGGCCGGGTGGTGCTGCGGGCCGAACGGACCGGCGACGGCGCCCGGTTGACCGTGGGCGATCCCGCCGCCGCGGCCTCCGGCCCCGCCCGTTTCGATCCCCCCCCCTTCCAGACACCCCATTTCCCGCCCGCGCCGTTCGAAGCGGCGCATTATGAATCGGCGCGCTACGAATCCACGGGCGTCAACCCGGCGTTGGGGCTGGCGCTGGTGCGCAACGTCATCGATCTGCACGGTGGGCGGATGGAGGTGGGCGAGGCGCCCGGCTGCGGCTTGCTGGTTCAGTGTTTTCTGCCCGTGGCGGCCCAGGCGGGGTAACGCCCGCTCATCCCGCGGGTGTAGCGCGTCATCCCTGTTCCCGGCGGCCGGAACGGCGGTTGCGCCGATTCCTGTCCTTGGCTAGACTCGGCCCCATTGCATGGGCCGTGCTGACATGCGCTGCTGCCAGGTGCCGTGATGACCGCTCCCGACGGATCTTCCATCGACACCCTCGGGCCTCTGTCCGGGGTGGGTGAACCGTCGGTGGGGAACGCCTGTTTCGCACCTGTGCCGGCCGGGCGCCGGGTTCCCTGCTCCCCCGCTTTTCAGGCGGCGGTGGACGCTTTGGCCGCCCGCCGCGGCTGCGATGCCGCGGCCCTGGCTGCGGCGGCGTTCCTGTTGGGGGGCGACGGCCGGCTGGATGGGGTGGACGACCCCGGCGGTGGCGAGGCCGTCCTGCTGCTGCCGTTTTCCGCGGCCGATGCCGCGCTTGGCGATACCGCCATCCGCCGCCGGCTGGCGCTGGCGCTGCGGCTGGCCGATCCCGCCGGGTGGCGTCTGCTGCCCGCGGGGGAGGTCGAGCGGCAGGACGCGCGGGTGGAAACCCTGGAATACCGCAACAAGGCGCTGGCCAACGCGCTGGAACGGGTGTCGTTCCAACCGCTGAAGGACGGTGTGCTGCGTGTGCGCGACGCAGCGCAGGTGTTCGGATTCGCAAATGAATGGTGTTTCGACGAGGACCGGGTGGTGCGGCGGTTCCGTGAGCTGGCCCCGGTCTATCATCCAGACACCGGCGTCGTCGCCTGCCGCGAGCGGATGGCGCAACTGATCGAGGCGCGCAACGTGCTGATCCACCACGTCCGCACCGTCTACACGGCCGGCTCGTGGCCCAGCCATCGGCGGGCGTTGTAAGGCCGCTGCCATCTGCTCTTGACGATGGTTCCCGTTCGGCCAATCTAAGGCGCGGCCGTATCGGACGGCCGCATCACCCTGTCCGCGGGAAGCCATCCATGCCGAGCAACGAATCCCTGACCAACATCCTCGACAAGGCTTATGAAGCCAAGCCGCTGAAGGACATCATCGAGGCGTCGCCCGCCGCCCTTCAGGGGGTGTCGGAAAAGGATGCCGAAGCCCTGAAACAGGCCTTTGGCATCAAGACCATCAAGGATCTGGCGGAAAACAAGTACATCCGTTGGGCACAGGCCCTGGTCACCCTGGCCGCACAGGAGAAGTGACGGCTTGGGGCCGGGTTGGTTTCCGGCCCGGCCCCGGTTTCTCGGGGTTCAGGCGGGGGTGGTTTCGCTCTCCGCCACCGTTTCCCGCACGATGGCCTTGCGGTTGTGCATTTCGGCCATGGTCACCTGCGCCAGCTTGTGCAGCAGCAGGCGGTCGGCGGTGCTGAAACGGCGCGGCGTGTAATCGATCAGGCAGAAGGTGCCCAGGGCGAGCCGCTCTTCGGTCATCAGTGGCGCTCCGGCATAAAAGCGCAGGTGCGGTTCGCCGGTGACCAGCGGGTTGCGGCGGAACCGCGGGTCTTCCAGCGCATCCTCCACCACCATGGGGTGGCTGTGCAGGATGGTGTAGTTGCAAAACGCTACATCCCGCGGGGTTTCGCGGATGCCCAGCCCGCAGGCCGATTTGAACCATTGGCGGTTGGTGTCCACCAGCGACACCAAAGCCACCGGCACCTGGAAATGGTCGCGCGCCCAGCGGGTCAGGCGGTCGAACGTTTCCTCGAAATCGGTATCGAGAATCCGATAGCCGTGCAGGGCCGCCAGCCGTGCCGCTTCGTTGCTTTGGGGCGGGGGGCCGTAATCGGGATCACCGGCGCGCGCCTGTTCGTCCAGACCGGACAGGATGTCGGCTAAGGGGGAAATCCCCAAGGAAGTGGCCGAAGGGGTGGCGGCCGGGAGGCCGTTGGACGAGGAACAGGGTGGTTGCGTCATCCTGCTTTCCGTTCGCATTGTTTTGCGGTTGGGGTTTCATGGCAGCAAATCTATATTAGAGAACTATAGCAGTGGTTTTGATAAAAACCAGATGGGTGGATCGTTAAAATCGCTGGGAAAGAATTTTTTCAGCCAGAAAACGGCCATCATCATTCCCACGAAGAAAAGAAATCCCTCGTTGGCCCTGTGTCTGGGGTTATAAATCTTGAAAAGAGAGGCGATTTGAGGATGCCGCCAGATTTTTCCATTTCGCAGGAAAAATGACAAATATTTCCCAAACACAGGGAAATCAAACGTCCGGTTGATGATCTCCGGTCAAATAATGCCCTCGGCATCGGTGGTGATGGCCCCGGTCAGGTTGGCCCCGCTCAGGTCGGCGCCGGTGAAGACGCAGCCCGTCAGGTCGGCCTCCGCCAGATTGGCCCCGCGCAGATCGGCACCGCTGAGGTTGGCGCCGGCCATGTTGACCTTGGTCAGGTCGGCCCCGGCCAGGATCGCCATGCCAAGCCGCGCCCGTTGCAGATTGGCCCGCCACAGATGGCCGCTGGCTCCCTGGATCTGCACGGGGCCGAGCTGGGTTTTGGACAGGTTGGCGCCGGTCAGGGTGGCGCGTTCGAAATTCACCCCCCGCAGGTCGGCGTAGGAGAAATCGGTCTTGCGCAGGTCGGCCAGCGACAGATCGGCGATCGCCATCACCGCCCCCACCAGCGACGCCCCGCGCAGGGTCACGCATTGCAGCACCCCGGCGGAGATGTTCACCCCGTCCAGCCGTTTGCCCGACAGGTCCAGCGACGACAGGTCGGCGCGCCGCCCGTCCTTGCCGCTGCTGTCGATCCAGGCCACATGCAGGGTGAGGATGCGGTGAAGCTCGCCGCCGTCCTGGTCCTCCAGCGCCTTGGCCAGCACCGCCCCCGACAGAGCGCCCGAGCGCAGTTGCCCGGAATCGAGAATGGCGCCGATCAGGTTGGCGTTGGTGAAATTCGCCCGCCCGATGGCCGCCCCGGCCAGCACCGCCCCCGACAGCCGCGCCCCCGACAGATTGGCTTCCGACAGGTCGGCGTCGGTCAGGTCGCAGCCGGTCAGGTTGGCGTTGGACAGGTTGGCCCGCTGGAATTTGGCGCCGCGCAGGATGGCGTCGGTCAGGTCCGACTGCATGACGAAGGAATTGGCCATCTTGGCCCGCGTCAGGTCGGCGGCCCGCAGGGTGGCGGCGGTCAGTTCCGCGTTCAGCACGCTGTTGTCGTAGCTGTGTTCGCGGAACCCCCCGCCCTCGACATAGTGCAGCAGGGTGCCGTCGCGCAGATCCACCTCGACCAGCACCGCTTCCGACAGGACCGCCCCGCGCAGGCACGCCCCCCGCAGGTCGGCGCGGCGCAGGTCGGCCCGCTCCATGTTGGCCAGCCGCAGGTCGGCGGCGTAGAGGTTGGCACCGCTGAGGTTGGCGCCGGCCAGCCGCACGCTGAACAGCTTGGCCCCCGACAGGTCGGCGTCGGACAGATCGGCGTTGGTCATGTCCAGGTGGGACAGATCGACCATCTTCAAGTTGGCGCGCGCCCCGCCGTGCTGGCTTTTGCGGAACGCCAGATGGCGGGCGAGCACGGCATTGAATTGGCTTTGAGTCAATTTGACCCGCCCGCCGGGCGATTTGGCGGATGTGGAAGGGGGTGCTGTCTGATCCGTTTCCTTCGCCAACAGAGGGTGTCCCGTATTTAACCGCTTTTTACCATTTTATTTTGCTCTCTATTGATAGGAAGGTACGGGGCGCCTGTCCACCTTATCTTTCGACCGATGCGGGTGGAACCCGCGGTTGGCCCCGATGCGGGTGGAACCCGCGCCTGAACCAATGCGGGTGGAACCCGCGGCCAGCCGGCCATGCGCCCGTTTCCGGGCTGCCTCCCCGAAAACGGTGATTGCTGCGGCGGCGGGCTGAAGGTCATCCTCTCCGGCCTTTTCAGGGGGACGGAATGCGGGGTGAGGGATCGGTTGCGGGGATCGTCTGGATGCTGGCCGCGACCCTGGTGTTCGTGACCCAGGACGCCACATCCCGCGTGCTGCTGCACAGCTACCCCATCGCCGAAGTGGCATGGGCGCGTTTCACCATCCACATGCTTGTGGCCGTGGGGGTGGTTCTGGTCCGCTCCCCATCGCGTCTGCGGACCAGCCGGCCGGGGTTGCAGGTGGTGCGGTCGTTCCTGCTGTTCGCCGTGTCCATGCTGATGCTGGCGGCCTTGCAGATGATGCCGTTCATGGACATCACCGCCATCGTGGCGGTGGCCCCGGTGCTGGTGACGGCGCTGTCGGTGCCGCTTTTGGGGGAAACCGTGGGGTGGCGGCGCTGGCTGGGGGTGTCGGCGGGGCTGGTGGGGGCGATGATGATCGTCGGCCCGGCCAGCAGCGCCTTTCACTGGGCGGTGGTTCTGCCGCTGATGATCGCCGTCAGCAACGCGCTTTACCAGATCGTCACCCGCAAGCTGGGACCGCTGGACCATCCGCTGACCACATCGGCCTATACGGCGCTGGTGGGGGCGGTGGGCACCACGGCGCTGCTGCCGCTGGTATGGGTGACGCCGGACGCCGCCGGCTGGGGGCTGATGCTGGTTCTGGGGCTGGCGGGCACGCTCAGCCATTACTGCATGATCCGCGCCTACACCGCGGCCAGCGCGTCGCTGGTGGCGCCGTTCGGGTACATGACCATGGTGTGGGCCGCCGGCTATTCCCTGCTGCTGTTCGCCGAGATCCCCAGCGCCACCACCATCGCCGGCAGTGCGGTAATCGTCGCCAGCGGCCTTTATATCCTTTACCGCGAACGCAAGGTGAAGGGCGGGGAGTGATCCCCACCCTTCCCGTCGTTGCCGTTACACCAGCCCCTTTTCCATCATCGCTGCCAGACGGCGGGCGAAGGCGGCGGGGTCGGGCAGCGGGTCGCCTTCGACGATGCGGGCCTGATCCAGCAGCAGATAGGCCATATCCTCCAGCGAATCCGTCGCCCCCTCGGCCTTCGACCGTTCGGCCAGCCGCTTGATGAGCGGGTGGGTGGGGTTGATCTCCAGGATGCGGGTCGGGCCGTTGTCCAGGGCGTTCAGCTGGTTGTGCTGCTTCAGCAGCCGTTCCAGATGCATGTCCATGGCGTTGTCGTCGGCCACCAGACACACCGCACTCTCGGTCAGGCGTTCGGACGCGCGCACGTCCTTCACCTGCCCGCCCAGCGTCAGCTTGACGAGCGCGATGAGGGAGGACAGGTCACCCTCCGGCGCCTTGTCCGATTCGGGCTTGTCCTCGCCGCCCTTGATCTTGCCCAGATCGGCACCGCCGCGGGTGACCGACTTGAACGGCTTGTCCTGATAGCTGCCCACCGACGGCACCCAGAATTCATCCACCGGGTCGGTCAGCAGCAGAACCTCGATGCCCTTGGCGCGGAAGCCTTCCAGTTGCGGGCTTTTCAGCAGGCTGTCCACGTCGTCGCCGGCGATGGTGTAGATGGCCTCCTGGCCCTCCTTCATCCGGCCCACGTACTCTTCCAGCGACACCAGCCCGTCGCCGGCGGTGGTGCGGAAGCGCAGCAGCTTCAGCAACTCGTCGCGGTGCTCGTAATCCTCGTACAGACCTTCCTTCAGCACGGCGCCGAAGTTGGTCCAGAAGGTTTCATACTCGGCCTTCGCCTCCTCGTCGCGGGCCTTTTTGTTCAGGTCGCCCAGGACGCGGCGGGTGATGCCGGCGCGGATCTTGGCCAGCATCGGGTTGTGCTGGAGCATCTCGCGGCTGATGTTCAGCGGCAGATCCTCGCTGTCCACCACCCCTTTGAGGAAGCGCAGATAGGGCGGGATCAGCCCCTCCGCCCCTTCGGTGATGAACACCCGCTTGACGTACAGCTTCACCCGATGGGCGCGCTTGGGGTCGAACAGGTCGAACGGCTTCATCGACGGCACGAACAGCAGGTTCGTGTATTCGATGGCCCCTTCGGCGCGCCAGTGCAGCGTCAGCCACGGGTCGTCAAAGCTGTGGCCGACGTGGTGATAGAATTCCGTGTACTGCTCGGGCGTGATGTCCGACTTGGACCGCACCCACAGGGCCGACGCGCTGTTCAGCGCCTTGGCCTCGTCCCCGTCACCGAACAGGATGGGGATGGCGATGTGGTCGGAATACTTGCGGATGATCCCGCCCAGGCGGTTTTCGTCCAGATACTCGTCGTCACCCTCGCGCAGGTGCAGCACCACGCGGGTGCCGCGGGGCAGGTTCGCGGCCTCGGCGATGGTGAACTCACCCTTGCCGTCCGATTCCCAGCGCCAGCCGTTGGCCTCGCCGGCCTTGCGGGTCAGCACCGTCACCCGGTCGGCGGCCATGAAGGCGGAATAGAAGCCGACGCCGAACTGGCCGATCAGGTTCAGGTCCTTCTTGCCGTCGCCCGACAGCTGCTTCATGAACGCGGCGGTGCCGGAGCGGGCGATGGTGCCCAGATTCTCCACCAGATCCTCGCGGTTCATGCCGATGCCGTTGTCGGCAACGGTCAGCGTGCGGGCGTCCTTGTCTACCAGCAGGCGCACCTTCAGCGCCGGATCGTCGGCGGACAGCTCCGGCTGCGTCAGGGCTGCGTAGCGCAGCTTGTCGCAGGCGTCGGAGGCGTTGGAGACCAGCTCGCGCAGGAACACTTCCTTTTCGCTGTACAGGGAGTGCGCCACGATATCGAGCAGGCGGCTGACCTCGGCCTGGAAACTGAGCCGTTCCTCGGTCATCGGATCACCATCTTCTTCTTGCGTGAAAGGGAATTTTGAGTCGGGAATGGCCGCACATATGTGGAAACCCGCTGCGAAGTGCAAGGGGGATGGTGATGCGTCCCCCGCTGTGACGGTTGTGTGAAATGATGCCGCTGCGGTTGGCGGCGGTGCCGCGGGAAAATTTTTCCAAATCAAGGGATTGACCGGTGCCGGCCGCCGGGCGGGCGGTGGGCGGCGAAAAAATGCGCAAATCCCCTCTTGAATCCCGCAAGCCTCTCGATTAGCTGTTTGGCACTCGCTGGGGGGGAGTGCTAACAGCATCGCCCCCGGTCCCAGGATCAAACCTGAAATCGCCTTTTGTGTTCGAGGAGGCCACCACCATGAAGTTCCGTCCGCTGCACGACCGCGTCGTCGTCAAGCGCCTGGAGTCCGACACCAAGAGCAAGGGCGGGATCATCATCCCCGACACCGCGAAGGAAAAGCCCCAGGAAGGGCAGATCATCGCGGTCGGTCCGGGCGCGCGCGACGAAGCGGGCAAGGTCGTCGCTCTGGACGTGAAGGCCGGTGACCGCGTTCTGTTCGGCAAGTGGTCCGGCACCGAAGTGAAGATCGACGGCGAAGATTTCCTCATCATGAAGGAATCCGACATCATGGGCATCATCGAGGGCTGATTAAAGCTCTCTGTTGCCTGCTGATGCTCTTCGCATCTTTGCGTCCCAATTTTTAGATTTAAGGAAAACGAGACAATGGCTGCCAAGGAAGTCAAGTTCTCCGCCATCGCCCGCGAAAAGATGCTCCGCGGCGTGGACATCCTGGCCGATGCGGTGAAGGTGACCCTGGGTCCCAAGGGCCGCAACGTCGTGATCGAAAAGTCCTTCGGCGCTCCGCGCATCACCAAGGACGGTGTGTCGGTCGCCAAGGAAATCGAACTGGCCGACAAGTTCGAGAACATGGGCGCCCAGATGGTCCGCGAGGTTGCCTCGAAGACCAACGATCTGGCCGGTGACGGCACCACCACCGCCACCGTGCTGGCCCAGGCCATCGTCCGCGAGGGCGTGAAGGCCGTGGCCGCCGGCATGAACCCGATGGATCTGAAGCGCGGCATCGACCTGGCGGTCGAAACCGTCGTCGCCGACATCAAGTCGCGCGCCAAGAAGATCACCACCAACGACGAAGTGGCCCAGGTCGGCACCATTTCCGCCAACGGCGAAGCCGAAATCGGCAAGATGATCGCCCAGGCCATGGAAAAGGTCGGCAACGAAGGCGTCATCACGGTGGAAGAGGCCAAGAGCCTGGAAACCGAACTGGACGTCGTGGAAGGGATGCAGTTCGACCGCGGCTACCTGTCGCCGTACTTCATCACCAACGCCGACAAGATGATCTGCGAGCTGGACAGCCCGTTCATCCTGCTGCACGAGAAGAAGCTGTCGGGCCTGCAGGCTCTGCTGCCGGTCCTGGAGACCGTCGTGCAGTCGGGCAAGCCGCTGCTCATCATCGCTGAAGACGTCGAAGGCGAAGCCCTGGCCACCCTGGTGGTCAACAAGCTGCGCGGCGGTCTGAAGGTTGCCGCCGTGAAGGCTCCGGGCTTCGGCGACCGCCGCAAGGCGATGCTGGAAGACATGGCCATCCTGACCGGCGGCCAGGTCATCAGCGAAGACCTGGGCATCAAGCTCGAAAACGTCACCATCGACATGCTGGGCACCGCCAAGAAGGTCGTGATCTCCAAGGAGACCACCACCGTTGTGGACGGCGCCGGTTCGCGCGAAGACATCGAAGCCCGTTGCGGCCAGATCCGTGCGCAGGTCGAGGAAACCACCTCCGACTACGACCGTGAAAAGCTGCAGGAACGTCTGGCCAAGCTGGCCGGCGGTGTGGCGGTCATCCGCGTCGGCGGTGCGACCGAGGTCGAGGTGAAGGAACGCAAGGACCGCGTTGACGACGCCATGCACGCCACCCGCGCCGCGGTGGAAGAAGGCATCGTCGCCGGCGGCGGCACCGCGCTGCTGTACGCCGCCAAGGCGCTGGACGCTCTGAAGCCGGCCAACGACGAACAGCGCGTCGGCATCGACATCGTGCGCCGCGCCCTGCAGTCGCCGATCCGTCAGATCGCCTACAACGCCGGTGAAGACGGCTCGATCATCGTCGGCAAGCTGTCGGAGCAGAACAACCCGAACTTCGGCTTCGACGCCCAGAAGTCCGAGTACTGCGATCTGGTCGCCGCCGGCATCATCGACCCGGTGAAGGTGGTTCGCACCGCCCTGCAGGACGCCGCCTCGGTGGCCGGCCTGCTGATCACCACCGAAGCGATGATCGCCGAAAAGCCGGAAAAGAAGGCCCCGCCCGCCATGCCCGGCGGCATGGGCGGCATGGACGACATGGGCTTCTAATCAAAGCCCCGTCTTCCGCGCCAACCGGAACGAAGAGCGCCCCCCGCAAGGGGGGCGCTTTTTGTTTTGGGCACGGCTTTGGGGGGCTTGTGGTTTTATGACCTTAAGGTTGTTTTTCGTTTTGCGTGCAGGGTTTGGGCAATTCTGGGCTGTGCCTGAAAATATTCCACGGGGTAAAAAATAAAGTACCCGACATTTTTGGAAGGGATTGAATGTTTTCCCGGTTGACTACCGAGGTTTTATTCCCGGAAAACGAGCCATTCCCTGGAAATTTTTTCTGTGTTTGTTTTCATTTACGATAATGATTGGCACAAAAACATCTTGAGAGTCTCATGTTTCAAAGCGCAAAACCTTTTCACACGATCCATAACGGAGAAATAAAATGCGTGCTCTGAAGGTTGCTGCTTTTGCTGTTCTCGCCGCCGTGACTGTTCCGACTCTTGCGTTCGCCGATGATTTCGAAGCTCTGTGCACCGCCGCCGACAAGTCGGCGCCGACCGTGAAGTCGTGCCAGTGCGCCTCCACCAAGCTGACCGGCGCCGACCGTACGGCGGCCATGGAAGCGATGAAGGCCGTCAACGGCGCCATGGCCGCCGGCAAGGCCGAGGAAGCCGCCGCCGCCACCCAGAAGCATGCCAAGGGCATCGAGATCCTGATGACGGCGCAGGCCACCTGCATGTGACCGTTGGGGACATCCCGAACGGACAATGGGGCTGCCCGGTGGGCGGCCCCATTGCTTTTGCCCTCTATCGCCGGAACCGCTCCATCTCTGTGGCGAAGCGTTTGTAATGGGCGTGGTAATCGGCCCATTCCGGCCTGTCCCCGGTGCGGGCGGCGTAATCGGTCAGCACCGGGATCTGTCGGTCCGCGAAAGCGCGGGTGTCGATGGTGCGCGACAGGCTGAGGAACGACGAAAAACTCACCGGCACCTTGCCGCCCGTGGGATTGAGCGACGCCTTGGCCAGCAGGGGCAGCAGGGCCGGGTTGGTCTTCACCATCATCTCGGCATAGGCCCGCAGGGCCGGGGCCTGCTGCATCAGGGCGGCGCGTTCGCGGGTGAAATCCGCCGGATCGACGATCTTTTTGTCCCGGTACACCACCGGCGCGGTATCGGAGGTATCACAGGCCCAACCCGCCCGCGGGGTCAGATAGGGGCGCTGCTCCCCCTCCTCCTGATAGGGATAGAAGGGCATGGTGCGGCAGCGCAGCGGCTTGGTGTCGTGGACCGAGCACAACAGCCCGTCGCCGGACAGCAGCGGGCAGGGCATGTTTGGGGGGATGTAGACGGTGGGCATCAGCAGCACCGCCACCTCCTGCCGCCGGTCCAGCCGGACGGTGGCGCCCAGCCGGGCGGCCAAAGCGAACGCCTTGGCCCCCTTGCGCACCGGCGTCCAGATCATCGCCAGGGGAAAATCCCCGGCGTGGGCGACGGCCTCGTCCACCGTCAGCGGCAGCCAGCCGTGACAGCATTTCCCGCAGGCGGTGCAGTGGAAACGGTGTTCCATGGTGCGCGGGACCGGATCAGGTGCTGCAGCACTTCTTGTACTTCTTGCCCGACCCGCAGGGGCAGGGATCGTTGCGCCCCACCTTCACCACCTGGCGCGGCGGCGCCTTGGGGTTGATGTCGCCGCGGACGTAGAGCCAGGCGTCCCCGTCGCGGCGGAAGTGGGCGCGTTCCCGCTGCACCAGATCGGCGCCGTCCTTGCGGAACCGCAAGGTGAAATCCACCGTGGCCGTGCCGTCGCCGGCATCGTCGGTGGCGGTGACCTCCAGCCCCTGCCATTCCACTTCGGCGGCGATGCGCTCGGCCTCCGGCCGGTTGAAATCGGCGGCGATGTCGGGGGCGTGGGTGCGCTCCACATAATCCAGGTTGCTCTGGGTGAAGGCGGTGTAGCGGGCGCGCATCACCGCTTCGGCGGTGGGGGCGGGGGTGGTGCCGGCGATGATCGGGCCGCAGCAGCCCTCCAGGTCGAGGCCGGAGCCGCACGGGCAGGACGTCATGGGTGGGGTCATCCCTGGTGAAAGCGATGGCCCGCACCATAACAGCCGCCGCCCCCCCGAACCAGCCGCGGGGATGGCCATCTGGACAAACCGCTCCGGCGCCTATATTGGGAGGTGCCGCCGCCGTCCCTTTGGGGGACCGCGCCGAACGTATCCCAGAACGGTTTTCCGCCCGAACGCATCCACCCACGTCCGTGAAAGGGGGAGCGCCCATGAACGCGCCCACACACGTGTCCGAACCGCTCGACCCGCACGCCGTTCCCCCCACGCTGCCGCCGGAGCCGCCCCCCAACGCGCCCCCCAACGCGGATGAGAACGAGCCGGCCTACGGTGTCGATTCCGCCTTCGTCGCCCAGGTGGAGGCGCTGCTGCGCGCCGGGCGCGTCGGTGCCGTGCGGGCGGAGGTGGAGGATCTCCACGCCGCCGACATCGCCGACCTGATCGAACAGATCGACCCCGCCCTGCGCGAGGACATGGTGGAGGTGCTGCGCCCCGGCTTCGACGCCGAGGTGCTGTCCTACCTCAACCCCGGCCTGCGCGATGCGGTGGTGGAGGTTTTCGAGCCGAAGGAACTGGCCGCGGCGGTGGCCGAACTGGACACCGACGACGCCGCCGACGTGATCGGCGGCATGGATGATGAAACCCGCGCCGCCGTTCTGGAAAACCTGCCGGCGGAAGACCGGGCGCTGGTCCAGGAAAACCTGGCCTATGGCGAAGACACCGCCGGGCGCCTGATGCAGCGGGATCTGGTGGCGGTGCCGCAGTTCTGGACCGTCGGCCAGACCATCGGCCATCTGCGCGCCACCGCCGACGACGGGCCGGAGGATTTCCACGCCGTCTTCGTGGTCGATCCGCTGCATCGGGTGATGGGCACGCTGCCGCTGGCCCGGCTGCTGCGGCACACGCCGGACACCCCGGTCAGCGGTCTGATCGACGATGATTTCCACACCATCCCCGCCACCATGGATCAGGAGGAGGTGGCGAACCTGTTCCGCCAGTACGCCCTGGTGTCGGCGCCGGTGGTGGACGCCGCCGAACGGCTGATCGGCGTCGTCACCGTCGATGACGTGGTGCATGTGATCGATGAGGAGGCCGGGGACGACCTGCTGAAGATGGGCGGTGTCGGCGACGCCGGTGTCTATCAGTCGGTGCTGAAGACGGCGCGGGCGCGGGTGGTGTGGCTGGTGGTCAACCTCGGCACCGCCTTTCTGGCCTCCGCCGTCATCGCCCAGTTCGAGGCCACCATCGAAAAGATCGTGGCGCTGGCGGTGCTGATGCCCATCGTCGCGTCCATGGGCGGCAACGCCGGCACCCAGACGGTGACGGTGGCGGTGCGTGCCCTGGCCACCCGCCAACTGTTGCCGTCGAACGCCGTGCGGCTGCTGAACAAGGAACTGGTGGTCGGCATCATCAACGGTGTGGTGTTCGCGGTGATGGTGGGGCTGATCGCCGGGGCGTGGTTCGACGCCATGATCGGGGTGGTCATCGCCTGCGCCATGGTTATCAACCTGTTCGTCGCCGCCCTGTTCGGCATGCTGATCCCGCTGGGGCTGGAACGGCTGGGCGCCGATCCGGCGGTGGCCAGCACGGTGTTCCTGACCACGGTGACCGACGTGGTGGGCTTCTTCTCCTTCCTGGGGCTGGCTGCGGCGATTCTGCTCTAGGGAAGGTTGCGGATTTTTCTTGCAAAGGGGGCGGGTGACAGGTCACCATCCGCCCCGACCATAGGCTGGGGTGCCGCAGGGGTGCGTCCATCGGGATGCGCGTCTGCGGCTGAGATCATACCCATCGAACCTGTCTGGATAATGCCAGCGAAGGGAGCCATCGACATGGACGACACCCCGTCCACCGTTCCGTCCGCACACCGTTCCTCTTCCGTCATCGCCTCGTCTCCCACCATCGCCGTGATCGGCGCCGGGGTGATCGGTCTGTCCATCGCGTGGAAACTGGCGCAGGCCGGTTGCCGGGTGTCGGTGTTCGACCGCCATCCGGTGGGGCATGCGGCGGGCGGCGGGGCCAGCCATGCCGCCGGCGGCATGCTCGCCGCCTGTGTCGAAGCCGAGCCGGGGGAAGAGGGGTTGGTCCCCCTGACCCGCGCCAGTCAGGCGCTGTGGCCGTCGTTTGCCGCCGACCTGCACGCCGCCAGCGGCATCGACCCGGAACTGCGCACCGAAGGCACCATGGTGATCGCCCGCACCGCCGACGATCTGGGGCGGGTGCGGTTTCTCTATGATTTCCAGAAAAGCCTGGGCCTGCCGGTGGAATGGCTGCCGGGCAGCGAGGTGCGGCGTCGTGAACCGTTCCTTGCTCCCGGCGTCGGTGGTGCTATCTTTTGTCACGAAGACCATCAGGTAAACAGCCGCCGGTTGGTGGCCGGGCTGCACCGGGCCTGCCTGAACGCCGGGGTCACGGTGGCGGCCGGGGTTCCGGTCACCCGCATCGACCACACCGGCGGGCGCGTGACCGGGGTGACGGTGGATGGGGCGGCGGTTGCCGCCGATGTGGTGGTCCTGGCTGCGGGAGCGTGGTCGCGGGACATACAGGGCTTGACGGACGCCGGCCGCCCCCCGGTGCGTCCGGTCAAGGGGCAGATGGCGGCGGTGCGCATGAGCGCCGCCGCCCCGCTCCTGTCCCATGTGGTGTGGACCCCCGGCACCTATCTCATTCCCCGCCGCGACGGGCGGCTGGTGATCGGCGCCACCACCGAGGATGTGGGGTTCAGCGAACACCTGACCGCGGGTGGGGTTCTGGCGCTGCTGGAAGGGGCGTGGCGGGCGCTGCCCGGTGTTGCCGATCTGCCGCTGGAGGAAACCTGGATCGGCTTCCGCCCCACCGCACCGGATGATGCCCCCATTCTCGGCACCGGGCCGTTGGACGGGCTGGTCTATGCCACCGGCCACCACCGCAACGGCATCCTGCTCACCCCCGTCACGGCGGACGCCATCGCCGCCCTGATCCTGGGCGGGGAGATGCCGGCGGTGGCGGCCTCCTTCGCCCTGTCCCGCTTTCAGACCGCGCGTGCCGCATGAGCGCCCCGGCTTTCCTCCGCGTGAACGGCATTTCCCAGCCGTGCCCGGCGGGGCTGACCGTCGCCGCCCTGGCGCAGGCCCACGGTATTGCCGCCGACACCCGCGGGGTGGCGGTGGCGCTGAACGGTGTGGTGGTGCCGCGGGGCCGCTGGGGGGAAACCCCCCTGGCCGCCGGCGACGCCGTGGACATCGTGCGCGCCTTTCAAGGCGGCTAGAGCGGCGAGCCTCGGCCGCGTGGCCAAGGGCGTGGATGCGCCCGCCCGGCGAGGGCAAAACGATGTTCTGACCCTTACCCCTGACCTTTCTCTTCGGGAGAGTTCCCATGACCGACGACACCCTTGTCATCGGGGGGCGGCGGCTGACGTCGCGCCTGTTCCTCGGCACCGCCGGCTATCCCAGCCGCACCGTGATGCTGAACGCGCTGGAAGCCGGCGGGGCGGAGGTGGTGACCGCCTCCATCCGCCGCATCAGCCTGGACGGCTCCGCCGAAAGCCTGGTGGAGGCGCTGGGGGACCGGCTGCTGTTCCTGCCCAACACCGCCGGCTGCCTGACGGCCAGGGATGCGGTGCTGACCGCCCAGCTGGCCCGTGAGGCGCTGGGCACCACCTGGGTGAAGCTGGAGGTGATCGGCGACAGCGAGCTTCTCTATCCCGATGTGGAGGAGTTGCTGCGCGCCACCGAAACCCTGGTGGCCGACGGCTTCACGGTGCTGCCCTATTGCAACGACGATCCGGTGACCTGCCGCAAGCTGGCCGACGCCGGGGCGGCGGCGGTGATGCCGCTGGGCGCACCCATCGGCTCCGGCCTCGGCATCCAGAATCCCCATGCCATCGAGGTGATCTGTGCCCGCAGCCCGGTGCCGGTGATTCTCGACGCCGGCATCGGCACGGCATCGGATGCGGCCCTGGCGATGGAACTGGGCTGTTCGGCGGTGCTGCTCAACACCGCGGTGTCCAAGGCGCGCGACCCGGTGCGCATGGCCGCCGCCATGGCCGCGGCGGTGCGTGCCGGGCGGGACGCGCGGCAGGCCGGGCGCATCCCCAAACGGTTCGGGGCGGAGCCGTCCAGCCCGCAGCTTGGCCTGATCGGCTCTTGATCGGCGGGGGAGGGAATGACACCATTCGTCCGCGTATGGACCTCACCAGCAGGATGACCCTCCCCCCATGAGCGATTTTCAGCCCCGCAATCCCGATTGGGACGCGCGTTGCCGCGCCAGCCTTGCCGCTCAGCCCATCGTGTCGGCGCTGGGCATGACCATCGCCCGGCTGGAGCCGGGATTGTGCGAGATGCACCTGCCGTTCCGCCGGGATCTGACGCAGCAGCACGGCTTCTTTCAGGCGGGCGTGGTGGCGATGCTGGCCGACAACGCCGGGGGCTATGCCGCCTATTCCCTGATGCCGGCGGGGATGGAGGTGCTGGCGGTGGAGTTCAAGGTCAACTTCATGTCCCCGGCAAAGGGGGAGGTGATGATCGCCCGCGGCCGGGTGCTGAAATCGGGCCGCACCCTGTCGGTCACGGCGGTGGAGGTCTTCATGCGCGACGAGGGCCGGGAAACCCTGGTGGCCGCCATGCAACAGACCTGCATGGGCATCGCGGCGTGAGACAAACGTCCCGGTTGTCTTTGCCGCCGGTTGGGCGATACTTCCGCCGGTTTCACACACAGGTGGGGGAAAGACCCATGGCATCCTATGCGGCGACGGTGATCGGGGCGGTGATGATGGCCGGTGCGGCGGTGGCGATGGCGCAGCCGGCGGCCGCCGCGGCGGGCAAGGAACCGCCCAAGTGTGCCGCTATCTCGTTCCGTCCCATCCCGTCCGGCAGCCCGGACGGGATGCAGGACACCGGCATGTACCGTTCCCGCTTCGGCAAGATCGAGATCAAGGCCGAGGTGCAGGGCGGAGCGGCGAAGAACTACGTCATGGTGCTGAACGGCAAGACCATCGCCCCCGGCCCGGCGCCGAAGGTGGCGAACGCCTGCCTGACGTCCAAGCACGTGGCGGTGCCGTTCAAGACCCAGCCGGCCGGGGCCTGCACCGGCGAACGGTTCCGGGTGGTGGTGGACCGTTCGGGGCCGAAGCCGGTCGCCCTGTTCTTCGGCCTGCACGGCAACGCCTGGGACTATTGCAGCGGGACCGAGGTGCTGGAGAAGTAAGGGGTTGCCCGGTCTGCCCGCTGCAGATGGGATTGGCGGAGAGTGGTGGGCTGGGGAATGACGGCCCATCACGTCCTCTGCGTTGTTTGGACACGGAAGTTCCGTGCTTAAGAGTTTTCGCAGAAAACTGCCATCCGGTAAGTGTTTTTGGAGAGTGCTAAGCGTTTCCGTAGGGTGATACTTTCCGCGCATCGTTTCGGCATGATGGGAAACGGTTTCCGCACTCCATGCCCTTTTGTGAACGGTTTTCGGCAAGGCCTAACCGTATTCCCGTTGGTTCGGTGTAACGTACGTTATGCGTTGCACGCGGTTAACAGTTTTCCCAGAATATGGCAGAATCTTAAGTGTTTTGAGCGGCTGGTGTGCCGTGCCGGATCGAAAAATGATGTGTGTAATGTGGCAATGACGAACCCTCCGCCCGATACAGCCCCTGTCGGCTATGCCGCCCTGGTGGAGCGTTTCCATCTCCGGGTCGTGCCTCATCATCGCGCTTCCTATGTGGCGCACCGCGGGGGGCACCGTGAGATGAAGGAAAATGGTGCTCATCAATGCGTGTATCCAAGCTCTTATGCACCGGAACAAAACATAGGCGAGCAGCTTGAGTTCGCATTGAAGTATGATGGAACCAATCTCGAAATTCTGAAGTCCATTTTTCTCGCTGCCGAAAAGGGCGAGATAGAGGCATATGTTTCAGGAAAGCCAAATGGGAAATATGCCCGCCGTATCTGGTATTTTTATGAGTTTCTGACGGGGGAGGCGCTTAATCTGCCCGACTTGAAGACCGGAAACTATATTACTGCCCTTGAGGAGGAGGAGTATTATACGGCTGAACGAAGACGGGTTCCCCGCCAACGCATCGACGACAACCTGCTTGGGACGCCGGCGTTTTGCCCCATGGTCCGCCGCACCGATGCGCTGACGAAAGCGGAGTCGCTGGAATTGAACAAAAAAGCGGCGGATGTTCTTCTGTCGTATGACAAGGACACGATCAGCCGGGCCGTTGCTTATCTCTATACGAAAGAGACCATTTCTTCTTTCCAGATCGAGCGGGAAAAGCCAAGTCACGACCGGGCGGAACGTTTTGCATCGATGCTCCGGCGAGCACCGCAGATCGAAACACTCTCCCATGATGTGATCCTGGAGGTCCGCAACCTGATCGTCGATCCACGGTACAAGCGGAATGATTATCGGCGCGATGAAGAGGTCTACATTGGTGAAAGCCTGACCTTTTATCACCAGAAGGTGCATTTCGTCGGGGCACCGGCTTCCCAGGTTAGACCCTTGATGGATGGGTTGCTTGGCTGTTATGAGCGGATGCGGTCTTCCGCTGTCCATCCCGTCGTCATGGCGGCGGCGCTGTCGTTCGGCTTCGTGTTCATCCATCCGTTTGATGACGGCAACGGCAGAACGCACCGTTTCCTGATCCATTACATCCTGGCAAAGAACGGCTTTACCCCGGATGGCGTGATCTTTCCGGTTTCCGCGGCCATGGTTGGCCATATGAAGGATTACGATGCCTGTCTGGAAACATTCTCCCGGCCCTTGATGCCGCTTGTCCGGTATGACCTGGATGAGGTCGGCCGTTTGTCCATCACCGAATCGCCGGTCGATGCCTACCGCTATTTCGATGCAACCGTGATGGCAAAATATCTTTTCGATTGTATCGAGCAAACGATTGAGGTTGATTTCAAACAGGAACTGGACTTTATCGTGGCGTTCCGCACAACCAAAAATGCTGTGCGCGATATCGTCGATATGCCGGATCGGAAAATCGATCTCTTCATAAGGTTCTGTCTTCAGAACCGCGGACGCCTGTCGAAGAACAAGGCGGAGAAGGAGTTCCCCGAACTGTCGCCGGAAGAAATCGCAGCACTTGAACAGGCTGTTCGGGACGGCATCGGCAACACCGCCATTGCCTTTCAAGGCCCCCTATAACCAGAGGCCGAGGGCCACTCCCCCCGGCGCGCGGCAACGGGTTTCACCCCGGCGGGTAAATGGCGGTGATGCCGGAAATCACGGTCTGCGCCGCCAGCGCCGCCAACACGATGCCCAGCACGCGGGTCACGGTGTTGATGATGGTCCGGCCCAGCAGCCGGCGCACGGCGTCGGCCAGCATCAGGATCACCGCCAGACCGGCGATGACCGTTCCGGCAGCGGAAAGAACAGAAATCTGCCCGGCGATTCCGGTGCCGTAACGGTCCATCAGCAGCAGGGTGGAGGTGATGGCGCCGGGGCCGGCGATCAGCGGCACCGCCAGGGGAAAGACCGCCAGATCGTGGGCCTCTTCCTCCGAGCGGGCCTCGTCGGCGGTGCTTTCCTTGCGGTCGGCGCGGCGTTCGAACAGCATCTCGAACGCGATCCAGAACAGCAGCGCCCCGCCGGAAATGCGGAACGCCGCCATGCTGATCGACAGCGCGTCCAGCACCATTTCGCCGAGATAGGCAAAGAACACGATGACCGCGAAGCTGAGCGCCGTCCCGCGCAGCGCGATCAGCCGTTTGCGGCGGGCGTCAAACCCCTGGGTCAGGGCGATGAAGATCGGCACCAGACCCGGCGGATCGATGACCACCAGAAACACGACGAGCGCGCTGACGAACGCGTCCATGCAAACCCCGGTTTTTTTTTGGGTGAAGAAGGGGCGGTTATTCGTCGTCCGGCAGGTCCAGCCACGCGCGCAGGCAGCGTTCCACCACGCGGGCCAGGAAGCCGACCAGTTCGGTGGCCTGGCTTTCGTGGAACAGCACCGGGTCACGCGCCCCGAAGGCCAGCAGGCCCGGCGGGGAATCCGCCGACACCTGCAGCCGGATCAGTGCCTGCGACCGCACCAGACCGGCCCCCGGCCCGAACACATCCGCCGTGCCGGGGGTGTTGGACAGAAGCATCACGTCCCGCCCCCCCAGAAGGCGGGCGACGGTGCCCGGCAGGGCGGCGATCACCCCCGAATTGGATGGCGCCGGGCCGTTGGATTCGATGACCAGCGACGCCACATCCACCCCCAGCATCATCGCCAGATCGGTGGTGATGGTCTGGACGAACAGGGGGAAGCTGGGGGCGTCCAACAGGGACAGCACCGCGGCGTGGATGCGGTTCTGGCTGTTCATGTTGGCCCGCGCGGTGGCGATCAGGTCGCGCTGCTGGTCCTTCAGCGTCCGCACCTCCCGCCGCAGGCGGTCGAGCATGAAGCTTTGCAGGTCCACCACGTTGCTCCCCTCGCCCCGGTCGGCGGGCGGCAGGATCAGGTGGTGGACCAGCTCGGCATGGCGGGCCAGAAAGTCCGGGTGCGCCTTGAGATAGGCGCCAACCTCCTCCTCGGTGGGAAGGGCGGGTCTGTGTCCGGTGGTGTGGCCCATGTGCGTGACGCGTGCGCTGACAGAAGGGATGTGCTGTTACGGGATCAGAGGATCGACTGCCCGGTCTTCTTCCAATCCTCGACGAACTGGGCCAGCCCCTTGTCGGTCAGCGGATGGTTGAAGAGCTGGCGCAGCACCGACGGCGGGGCGGTGATGACGTGGGCGCCCAGGCGGGCGGCCTTGACGATGTGCATCGGGTTGCGGATCGATGCCACCAGCACCTCGGTCTTGAAGGCCGGATAGTTGGCGTAGATCTCGCAGATGTCGGTGATGATGCCCATGCCGTCCTGGCCGATGTCGTCCAGACGGCCGACGAACGGAGAGATGAAGCTGGCGCCGGCCTTGGCCGCCAGGATGGCCTGGGCGGGGGAGAAGCACAGGGTCACGTTGACCATGGTGCCTTCCGACGACAGAATCTTGCACACCTTCAGCCCGGCCGGGGTCAGCGGCACCTTCACCGCCACGCGGTGGGAGATCTTGGCGATGTGGTGCGCTTCGGCCAGCATGGTCTCGAAATCGGTGGAGGCCACCTCGGCGCTGACCGGGCCGTTGACCACATCGCAGATTTCGGCGACCAGATCCAGGAACTTGCGCCCGGTCTTGGCGACCAGGGAGGGGTTGGTGGTAACACCATCCAGAAGGCCGGTGTCGGCCATGTCACGGATTTCGGCGATGTCGGCGGTGTCAACGAAGAACTTCATGGGAACGGGTCCATTGATGGCAGAGCCAGAGGTGATAGCGGGGCCAGAGGCGCCGGTGGGGACGCGGGGTGCCGCGGGCCTTCTCCGCGGGGCACTTTAGCCCATGGCCACACTCCTTACTAGCTCCGGCCTGGAAACGGAAGCAGCCCGCGTGGCGGTGCTGCTGCCGTTACCCTTGCGTGAAGCGTATGACTACCGCGTGCCCGACGGCATGGCGCTGGCAACCGGCGATTATGTCGAGGTGCCGCTGGGGCCGCGCCGGGTGATCGGTGTGGTCTGGGGGCCGGGGGCCGGGGTGCTGGAGGGGGGGCGGCTGAAGCCGGTCGTTCGCCGTTTCGACGTGCCGCCGATGCCGGCGGTGCAGCGGCGCTTCATCGACTGGGTGGCCGCCTACACCATGACCCCGCCGGGGCAGGTGCTGCGCATGGCGCTGAGTGTTCCCGCCGCCCTGGAGCCGCCGCGGGCCACACTGGCCTATCAGCCCAGCGGGGCGGAGCCGCCGCCGGGGTTCAAGATGACCGACGCCCGCCGCCGGGTGCTGGCGGTGATGGAAGGCGGCGGCCCCCCCCGCCCCGCCGCCGATCTGGCGGAAGAGGCCGGGTGCGGCCTGACCGTGGTGCGCGGGCTGGTGGAGGCCGGGTTGCTGACCCCCCACCTGCTGCCGCCGCCGCGCCTGCCCACCCCCGATCCCACCCGCCCCGGCCCCACCCTGTCGCCGGAGCAGGACGCCGCCGCGACCGACCTGCGCCAGCGGGTGCAGGCGAAGACCTATGCCGCCATGCTGCTGGACGGCGTGACCGGATCGGGCAAGACCGAGGTCTATTACGAAGCCGTCGCCGCCTGTCTGGCCGCCGGGCGGCAGGCGCTGATCCTGCTGCCGGAAATCTCCCTGTCGGCCCAGGGGCTGGAACGCTTCGCCCGCCGCTTTGGGGCGCGGCCGGCGGAATGGCATTCGGACCTGACCGGCTCCCAGCGCCGCGCCACATGGCGGGCGGTGGCCGACGGCTCGGCGCGGGTGGTGGTGGGGGCGCGCTCGGCCCTGTTCCTGCCCTACGCCGACCTTGGCCTGATCGTGGTCGATGAAGAGCACGATCAGGCCTACAAGCAGGAGGACGGCGCCATCTACAACGCCCGCGACATGGCGGTGACGCGGGCGCATCTGGGGGGGATCCCGGTGGTGCTGGTGTCGGCGACCCCGGCCTTGGAAACCCAGGTGAACGCCGATTCCGGCCGCTACACCCGCATCCACCTGCCGGGGCGCCACGGCGGGGCGGTGCTGCCGGAGGTGAAGCTGATCGACCTGCGCCGCGACCGCCCCCCCGCCCGCCACTGGCTGGCCCCCAGCCTGCGCGACGCGCTGACCGCGACCCTGGCCGAGGGCGAGCAGGCCATGCTGTTCCTGAACCGCCGGGGGTACGCGCCGCTGACCCTGTGCCGGGCCTGCGGTCACCGGCTGCGCTGCCCCAACTGCACGGCGTGGCTGGTGGAACACCGGCTGGCGCGCAAGCTGCAATGCCACCACTGCGGCCTGTCGCAGCCGGTCCCCGAAGCCTGCCCCGAGTGCGGGGAGGTGGGCAGCCTCGCCGCCTGCGGTCCCGGCGTGGAGCGGGTGGCGGAGGAGGTGGCGGAACTGTTCCCCGATGCGCGCGCTGCCATCATGGCCTCCGACACCCTGGCCGGTCCCCACGCCATCCAGGAGATGGTCCGGCGCATCGCCGACCACGAGCTGGACATCATCGTCGGCACCCAGGTGATGGCCAAGGGGCACCATTTCCCCATGCTGACCCTGGTGGGGGTGGTGGACGCCGATCTGGGGCTGGCCGGCGGCGACCTGCGGGCGGGGGAGCGCACCTTCCAGCTTCTGCATCAGGTGGCGGGCCGCGCCGGGCGCGGCGACCGGCCGGGAACGGTGCTGCTCCAGACCTACATGCCCGAGCATCCGGTGATGCAGGCGCTGAAGGCCCACGACCGCGACGGCTTCTATCAGTTGGAAGCCGAGATGCGGCAGGACGCCGCCATGCCCCCCTTCGGCCGGCTGGCCGCCCTGATCGTGTCGGGGGAGGACGAGGGGCTGGTGGACCGGGTGGCGCTGGCGCTGGGCCGGGCGGCCCCACGCAGCGAGACGGTGGCGGTGCTGGGGCCGGCGCCGGCGCCGTTGTCGCTGCTGCGCGGGCGCCACCGCCGCCGGCTGCTGCTGAAGGCGCCGCGCGGGGTGGCGGTGCAGCCGCTGATCCGCGACTGGCTGGAACGGGTGGAGATGCCGGGGGCCGTGCGGGTGCAGGTGGACGTCGATCCCCAGAGTTTCCTGTGATGGTGCTTTCTGCCGAGTCGTGTGGAAACGCGCTGCGTCCGCGGCTGTTGAGGTGTCATACGGCACAGCAGCAAGGGAGGCCCGCATGTCCCGCCATATTCCCCCCGTTCCCCCCGCCGGACGCAGCCCAAAAGGGCCAGGGGGCGATCGTGTCCAAAATGATGCCGCCGGCGCCAAAGACAATCATCAGGCTGATAACAATCTTGCCGAGCAAGGGCGTCAGGGGAACATTCATCAGAACACCACCCATCAGGGATACCAACAAGACCGCTAGGGTCTTCGTCTGAGAAACCACCGGACGATGCGTTATCTGGTCGCAGAATATCCGATGTTTCTCATTTGAGTGTTGATGGTTGCGTTGTTCCGGCGTTTTATGGCGCGCTTTTTATTCCCCGCTGCGCCGGGCGTGCGGGGGTGTTGCGCATCAGCCGCCGGAACAACCGTCATGTCATCCCTGTCGATCCGTACCAAGATCGGGGCCGTTATGGCTCTGATCGTCCTGTCCTTTGTCGTCGCCTTCTACCTGATCCTGAACGATGTGAACCGTTCCGATCAGCAGCTCACCACCATGTCCGCGGTGGCCGACCGTGCCCTGGGGCAGGTGATGCCGCTGGGCGACCGCATCGATGCCGTCCGCTATGATGTGGTGCAGGTGCAGCAATGGCTGACCGACGTGTCGGCCACGCAGGCGAAGGACGGGCTGGACGACGGGTTGGCCAAGGCGGCGGATTTCGCCGCCCGCTTTGAAACCGACACCCAGGAAGCCCGCCGCTTTGCCACGTCCTTGGGGCTGGACGCGGTGATCGGCGGCATCGACGCGGTGCGCACGGCCTTCACCCCCTTCTATGCCGGCGGCAGGCGGATGGCCGATGCCTATATTTCCGGCGGCCCGGAAAAGGGCAACCCGGTGATGGAGGAGCTGGACGCCAACGCCGAGGCGCTGGATCAGGCGGTCAAGGCGCTGACCGGCTTCGTGGAAAAGGAAACCGCCACCCAGATCGCCCGCCTGCAGGGCGCGGTGGAGGAGAACCGCCGGCTGAGCGCCGGCATCCGGGACACGGTGACCGTCGCCTTCGTGGTGGTGCTGGTGGTTGCCGGGCTGGTGGTGGTGCTGATCCAGGCCCAGGTGGTCACCCCCCTGCGGCGGATCGGCGGCGTCATGGGCACCCTGGCGCGGGGTGACCTGTCGGTGGAGGTGGGGTTCCACGGCCGCCGCGACGAGATCGGCGCCATGGCCGAGGCGCTGCGCGTGTTCCGCGCCGCCGCCCGCGACAACGATCGTCTGCGCACGGAGCAGGAGATGTTGCGCCAGCGCAGCATCGAGGAGCGCCGCCACGCCCTGGAAACCATGGCCCAGACGGTGGAGCGGGAAACCCGCGCCGCTGTGGAGCAGGTGTCCGACCGCACCCATCAGATGAACCTGAACGCCCAGGCCATGTCCTCGTCCGCCGGTGCGGTGTCGGAGAACGCGCAGACGGTGGCGGCCTCGGCCCAGCAGGCGCTGGGCAACGCCCAGACGGTGGCGGCAGCGACCGAACAGTTGACCGCCTCCATCGGCGAGATCAGCCAGCGTGTCACCCACGCCAGCGCCATCAACCGCAAGGCCGTGACCGCCGCCGAAACCGCGACCGGCACCATCCAGTCGCTGTCCCAGGCGGTGGACCGCATCGGCGAGGTGGCGAGCCTCATCAACGGCATCGCCGCCCAGACCAATCTTTTGGCGCTGAACGCCACCATTGAGGCGGCGCGGGCCGGTGACGCCGGCAAGGGCTTTGCCGTGGTGGCCAGCGAGGTCAAGAGCCTCTCCAACCAGACATCCAACTCCACCGAGGAAATCGCCCGCCAGATCGGCGAGATCCAGAACGTCACCGGCTCCGCCGTGCGGGCGGTGGAGGAGATCGTCCGCACCATCCACGAGATGGACCAGATCTCCACCTCCATCGCCACCGCCATTGAAGAGCAGGCCGCGGCCACCAGCGAAATCGCCCGCACCGTCGGCGAAACCAGCCAGGCCGCCCAGGACGTGGCCGACCGCATCACGCGGGTGTCGGCGGAGGCCGATGCCAACGGCGGGCGTGCCCGCGACGTGCAGGCGGTGGCCGGGGAGATGGCCGCCGGCATCGATTCCCTGCGCGAAGTGCTGGTGCGCATCGTCCGCACCTCCACCAGCGACGTGGACCGCCGGCGCAAGCCGCGCTACGCCCTGGATGTCGCCTGCCGGATCGGCAACCAGCCCGGCCGCATCGGCAACCTGTCCGAAGGCGGGGCGACGGTGCACGGGCCGGCGGTTTCCGCCGCCGTGGGGCAGATGGCTGTGGGGCAGACGGTGGACCTGCGCATCGACGGGGTGCCCCTGACCCTGCCGTCCCGGGTGCTGAGTTCCGCGCAGGGCCGGCTGCACGTGAAGTTCGATCTGACCGGGGCGATGGCCGATGAGTACGCCGCCGCCTTTGCCCGGCTGGTGCAGGGGCGCATGCCCATCGACGCCGCCGCCTGATCCGGCCCCCCGGCCGTCCCGCCGCCCGAATCGGTGGCGGCGGGACGGCCGACTCGGGTGCGAATCGTCTTAAATTTTCTGTGGTCTTGTGGGTCAGGTTACCGCAGCGCACACAGGACGGCGGCTGCGCGGGCGCCAGATCGCCAGACATTCCGCCGCACTGGCGCCGGTGCCGATGGCGTGCCAGCCGGAACGGTCGTGGAAGCTCAGCTGGTAACGGCCCTGAAAATCGCGGGAAAAGCGAAAAACCGGGCCGTTCCCGCCGGGCAGATGCACCAGGAGATGGTCGCCGTCGCGCCCGCTTTCCCGCTCCACCGATGCCCATTGCCCCCGCGCCATCTTAGGCTCCGCCACCTCATGGAACAGGCCGATATCCGCCGGCGTGAAGCGGCAGGGGGGGAAGGCGATGACGGACATCGGGGGATTCCAAACTGTTAGCAGAAATTTCGCGGCCGGCGGCGGAGCATCCGCAAGCCCCGACCCTGGTGCAGGAGCGTTAAGCGGGGCTTAAAACCCGGTAAAAGTCACAGCCGGTACGACCAATTCCGGGTTCCCCATGCCCATCCGATGGTCCGCCTGCCTGAAACGGCAGCATTCTTACCCTTCTCATGGGCCAACCATCGGAGAATGTCCAAAAGCCGCATGCGAATTGTCCAGACTTGGTTGCACATGCGCTAATCCTGTGTTATTGGACCGCTCGCTTTCGCGGCCGGGGCCGCCGCGGATGGGTAACCCTCCTAAGGCCCTGAAAATTCACCGTCTACCGAACTCAATTCGAGGGATCAGGTGGCATCTGAAGGTACAGGCGTTTCCGAACTCGCAGCCCGTTACTCCACGGCGCTGTTCGAGCTGGCGGACGAGAACCAGGCGCTGGACCAGGTCGCGAGCGATCTGTCTGCCCTGAAGCAACTCCTGGCCGAGAGCGCCGACCTACGCCGCCTCGTCCATAGCCCGGTGATCAGCCGAGCGGATCAGGGTCGCGCCATGGCCGCGATTCTGGACAAAACCGCTGCGTCCGACATCACCAAGCGGTTTATTGGGCTGGTCGCGAAGAATCGGCGTCTTTTCGCGCTTTCCGGGATGATCGAAGGCTATCTGGCCGAGCTGGCCCGGCGCCGTGGCGAGTCCACGGCGAAGGTGACGGTGGCAAAACCGCTCACCGACGCCCAGCTCGCCGCCGTGACCGACGCGCTGAAGGCGTCGGCCGGGGCCAAGATCTCCGTGGACGTTTCGGTCGATCCGGCGCTGATTGGCGGGATGATCGTGAAGTTCGGCTCGCGGATGGTGGACACGTCGGTCCGCACCAAGCTCGATAAGTTGCAACTCGCCATGAAGGCCTCAGGGGGACAAGTCTGATGGATATCCGCGCCGCAGAAATCTCTGCGATCCTCAAGCAGCAGATCGCGAATTTCGGGACCGAGGCGGATGTCGCCGAGGTCGGCCAGGTTCTCTCGATCGGCGACGGCGTCGCCCGCGTTCACGGCCTGGACAACGTCCGCGCCGGTGAAATGGTCGAATTCCCCGGCGGCATCAAGGGTATGGCGCTGAACCTCGAAACCGACAACGTCGGTATCGTGATTTTCGGCGACGACCGCGCGATCCGCGAAGGCGACACCGTGAAGCGCACCGGCACCATCGTGGACGTTCCGGTGGGCCGCGGCCTGCTGGGCCGCGTGGTGGACGGCCTCGGCAACCCGATCGACGGCAAGGGTCCGCTGGTCGATGTCGAGCGCAAGCGCGTGGAAGTGAAGGCCCCCGGCATCATCCCGCGCAAGTCGGTGCACGAGCCGATGCAGACCGGCCTGAAGGCCATCGACAGCCTGGTGCCGGTCGGCCGCGGCCAGCGCGAGCTGATCATCGGTGACCGTCAGACCGGCAAGACCGCCGTCGCCATCGATACCTTCCTGAACCAGAAGGGCATCAACGCCGGCGACGACGAGTCGAAGAAGCTGTACTGCATCTACGTCGCCGTCGGTCAGAAGCGTTCCACCGTCGCCCAGATCGTCAAGACCCTGGAAGACGCCGGCGCGCTGGAATACTCCATCGTCGTCGCCGCCACCGCGTCCGAACCGGCCCCGCTGCAGTTCCTGGCGCCGTACACCGGCTGCACGATGGGCGAGTTCTTCCGCGACAACGGCATGCACGCCGTGATCGTGTACGACGATCTGTCCAAGCAGGCCGTCGCCTACCGTCAGATGTCGCTGCTGCTGCGCCGCCCGCCGGGCCGCGAAGCCTATCCCGGCGACGTGTTCTATCTCCACTCGCGCCTGCTGGAACGCGCGGCGAAGATGAACGACACCAACGGCGCCGGTTCGCTGACCGCTCTGCCGGTCATCGAAACCCAGGCCGGCGACGTGTCCGCGTACATTCCGACCAACGTGATTTCGATCACCGACGGTCAGATCTTCCTGGAAACCGGCCTGTTCTATAAGGGCATCCGCCCCGCCATCAACGTCGGTCTGTCGGTGAGCCGCGTCGGCTCCGCCGCCCAGATCAAGGCGATGAAGCAGGTGGCCGGCACCATTAAGATGGAACTGGCGCAGTACCGCGAAATGGCGGCGTTCGCCCAGTTCGCCTCCGACCTCGACCCGGCGACCCAGCGTCTGCTGGCCCGCGGTGCGCGTCTGACCGAGCTGCTGAAGCAGCCGCAGTTCTCGCCGCTGCCCGTGGAAGAGCAGGTGGTGTCGATCTTCTCCGGCGTGCGCGGCTATCTCGACAAGATCCGCGTCGAGGACGTGAACCGCTTCGAGAAGAAGTTCCTCGAAGAGATCCGCGCCAAGGGTGCCGACATCCTGGCCACGATCCGCACCGAGAAGCAGATCACCCCGGCGACCGAGGAGCGCCTGAAGGCCTTCCTCGACACCTTCGCCAAGGTGTTCGTCTGATCCGTCGCCCCTGATCCGGGGGGCACCCGCCCCCCGGATTGTCCCGACGTACTACGCGAGCGGAATGAAGGCCCGGCATGCCGAACCTCAAGGATCTCAAGCTACGGATCGACAGCGTCAAATCGACGCAGAAGATCACCTCGGCCATGAAGATGGTCGCTGCCTCCAAGCTGCGCCGCGCGCAGGAGCAGGCCGAAGCGGCCCGCCCCTTCGCCGAGCGCATGGGCCGGATGCTGTCTTCTCTGGCGGTCAACGTCCAGGGCGGCGGCGAAGGCCCGAAGCTGATGACCGGCACTGGCTCCGATCAGGTGCAGTTGCTGGTTGTCATTTCTTCGGACCGCGGGCTGTGCGGCGCCTTCAACGGCTCCATCGTCCGTGAAACGCGCCGGCAGATCCAGCGGCTTCAGGCCGAGGGCAAGACCGTGAAGCTGCTGACCGTCGGCCGCAAGGCCCGCGACCAGCTGCGCCGCGACTATGCCTCGCTGATCGTCGAATCCTATGAGGATGTTGGCCGTCGCAAGCTGTCCTTCGCCGATGCCGACCGCATTGCGAAGCGGGTGCTGGAGATGTATGAGGCCGGCGACTACGACGTCTGCTCGGTCATCTACAACCAGTTCAAGTCGGCGATCTCCCAGGTCGTGACGCTTCAGCAGATCGTTCCCTTCGCGGTGCCGGAAACGGCGGCGGCGGTCGAGGGTGCGGCCGTGGAAGCCAAGCCGGTGTACGAGTTCGAGCCGGACGAGGAACAGATCCTGGCCGAGCTGCTGCCGCGCAATCTGGCGATCCAGGTCTATCGTGCGTTGCTGGAAAGTGCTGCGTCCGAACAGGGCGCGCGGATGACGGCGATGGACAACGCGACCCGCAACGCCGGCGACATGATCAACAAGCTGACGATCACGTACAACCGTACCCGTCAGGCCTACATCACCAAGGAGCTGATCGAAATCATCTCCGGTGCCGAGGCGATCTGATCGCGTCCCAATTCCTTGCCGATACGGCGTCTTACTGACAATTTCGAGTTCCGAGGGAGCTTTTCTCGATGGCTAACACGACCCAGGCGACCAACGCCGTCGGCAAGATCACGCAGGTGACCGGCGCGGTTGTTGACGTCCAGTTCGAAGGTGATCTGCCGTCCATTCTCAACGCGCTGCACACCCAGAACGAGGGCAAGACCCTGGTTCTCGAAGTCGCGCAGCACCTGGGTGAAAACACCGTCCGCGCCATCGCCATGGACAGCAGCGACGGTCTGGTGCGCGGCCAGGAAGTGGTGGACACCGGCGCGCCGATTTCGGTGCCGGTCGGCCCCGCCACGCTGGGCCGCATCATCAACGTGATCGGCGAGCCGATCGACGAACGCGGCCCGGTGGGCGCCGATCTGGCGTTCCCCATCCACCGTTCGGCCCCGGAATTCGTGGACCAGTCCACCGAAGCCGAAGTGCTGGTCACCGGCATTAAGGTCATCGACCTGCTGGCCCCCTACGCCAAGGGCGGTAAGATCGGCCTGTTCGGCGGTGCCGGCGTGGGCAAGACCGTGACCATCATGGAACTCATCAACAACGTTGCGAAGGCGCACGGTGGTGTGTCGGTCTTCGCCGGTGTGGGTGAACGTACCCGTGAAGGTAACGACCTGTACCACGAAATGATGGAATCGGGCGTTATCAAGACCGACGGCCCCGGCTCCAAGGTGGCGCTGGTGTACGGTCAGATGAACGAGCCGCCGGGAGCGCGCGCCCGCGTCGCCCTGACCGGCCTGACGCTGGCCGAATACTTCCGCGACGAAGAAGGCCAGGACGTGCTGTTCTTCGTGGACAACATCTTCCGCTTCACCCAGGCCGGTTCGGAAGTGTCGGCGCTGCTGGGCCGCATCCCCTCGGCGGTGGGCTATCAGCCGACGCTGGCCACCGACATGGGCGCGCTCCAGGAACGCATCACCTCCACCAAGAAGGGGTCGATCACCTCGGTGCAGGCCATTTACGTGCCCGCCGACGACTTGACCGACCCGGCGCCGGCGACCTCGTTCGCCCACCTGGACGCCACCACCGTGCTGTCGCGCTCGATCGCGGAAATGGCCATCTTCCCGGCCGTGGACCCGCTCGACTCGACCAGCCGCATTCTCGACCCGCGCGTCGTCGGTGAAGAGCACTACACCGTCGCCCGTTCGGTGCAGAAGGTGCTCCAGACCTACAAGTCGCTCCAGGACATCATCGCCATCCTGGGCATGGACGAACTGTCGGAAGAAGACAAGCTGGTCGTGGCCCGCGCCCGCAAGATCCAGCGTTTCCTGTCGCAGCCGTTCCATGTGGCCGAAGTGTTCACCGGCACCCCCGGCGTGCTGGTGTCGCTGGAAGAGACCATCCGCGGCTTCAAGGGCATCGTCAACGGCGACTACGACCATCTGCCGGAAGCGGCGTTCTACATGGTCGGCACCATCGACGAAGCCATCGCCAAGGCGAAGAAGCTGGCCGAAGCCGCCTAAGGGCTGGTTTCGCGCAGGCGCCGGTTGCCCCGGCGCCTGTCTTCTGTACCACGAGTGATGCACGCCCCGGTCCCATCGGACCGGGGTGTGGGTCCAAAAGCACCAGGACGCCCCCATGGCCGACAAAGTCGAATTCGAACTCGTTTCGCCGGAGAAGCTGCTGGCTTCCCAGCCGGTGGATATGGTTGTGGTGCCCGGCACCGAGGGCGATTTCGGTGTGCTGGCCGGTCACGCGCCGTTGATTTCCACTGTGCGCCCGGGCGTGATCGACGTCTACGAGGGCGACCGGGTGGTTGACCGCGTGTTCGTCGCCGGCGGCTTCGCCGAAGTCACCGAAACCCGTTGCACGGTCCTGGCCGAGCAGGCCGTTCCGGTCGCCGAGATCGACCGGGCCAAGGCCGAGCAGGAGCTGAAGGATCTGGGCGAGGATCTGGACGACGCCAAGACCGATGCCGAAAAGGCCGAGGTCGAAGCCAAGCTGGCCGTCGCCCGCGCCAAGCTGGACGCCATCGGGGCCGGTTCCACCGCCCACTGATTGCGCGTCAGACGCACGAATATTCGACAACGCCGCTCGGATATGTCTCCGGGCGGCGTTGTTGCGTTGCGGGGCCTGTGTCATAACAGCGTGTGTCACAAAACCGGCACAAGCGGTTTACCGGAACCGGATAAAAGGAGCGGCAGTGATGGCGGATCTGCATTGGCGGATGGAGGAGGTGGCGTGGAATCGCCTGGATCGATCCAAGATTGATCCCGATTTGGTGCCACTTATCAAAGCCGCCGCGCTGGTGGAGTACAACGCCAACGACTACACCGCCTATTTGTGCAACGTCTTTCACGACGACCCGGAATTCAAGGCGCTGGCCGCCGAGTGGTCGGTGGAAGAGGTGCAGCATGGCCGGGCGCTCGGGAAATGGGCGGAACTGGTCGATCCCACCTTCGATTTCGACGCGGCGGTGAAGCGGTTCCGCGACGGTTACCGTGTGCCCATCGACCTGTCGCAGTCGGTGCGCGGGTCGCGCACGGGGGAACTGATTGCGCGCTGCATGGTGGAAACCGGCACCAGTTCCTATTACATGGCCATCGGCGATTCGACGGACGAGCCGGTTCTGAAGCTGCTGTGCCACAACATCGCCGCCGACGAGTTGCGCCATTACAAGCTGTTCTACAGCTACGCCAAACGCTATCTGGAGCGTGAGAACATCGGCCGTCTGAAGCGCCTGCAGGTCGCCCTGTCCCGCATCACCGAGACCGAAGACGACGAACTGGCCTATGCCTACTACGCCGCCAACGCCCCGGCAGATGCGCCCTACGACCACAAAACCTACAACACGGCCTATGCCCGCGGCGCCTACAGCCGCTATCAGCGCCGCCACGTGGACCGTGCGGTGGCCATGGTGTTCAAAGCGTGTGGCCTGAAGCCCCACACCCTGCTTTACCGCGGTGCGGCCTCTCTTCTGTGGCGTGTCATCGACGGCCGCGCCCGCCGCCTGCAAGCGGCCTGATCGCCGGTTTCCAAAGGCCTTCGGCCTTTGGTGGAGAAGGGGCAAGGGAGGAGGCAAAGCCTCCTCCCCTTTTTTCACCCCAACTTTGCAATCACCCCCGCAAACTCCGCCAGCACGGCCTCATAAACCGCCCGCTTGAACGGCACGATCAGATGAACGAGCTGGTCGGCCGGCACCCATTTCCAGGCATCGAATTCCGGATGCTTGGTATCCAGATCGATATCCTTGTCCGTGCCGGTGAACAGGGCCGCAATCCACACCTGTTCCTGCCCGCGCCAGCGCCCCTTCCACACCTTGCCCAGCAAATGGTCGGGCAGGTCGTAGCGCAGCTTTTCGGTGGAGACGGCCAGGATCTCCATGCGGTTGGTGCCGATTTCCTCTTCCAACTCGCGGAAAGCGGCCTGCTCGATGGTTTCGCCGTCGTCGATGCCGCCCTGGGGCATCTGCCAGGCGTCCCTGGTGTCGAAGCGGCGGGCGACGAAGACCTCGCCCTTGCGATTCAGGAGCATGATGCCCACGCAGGGGCGGTAGGGGAGCGTTTCCCGGTCGATTTTTCGGCTCATCCGCCGTTGCCTTTTTGCATGTTCACCACGGCGGAGACCGGGGCCAGCGTAAGGCCGCGGTCCTGCAGCCCGGTGACCCACAGGTTGATGCGTTCGATGGTGGAAGGATAGGGGAAACCCAGCCCCACCGCAGCCCCTTGCGTGCGGGCGATGGCTTCCAATTCCTTCAACTGGTCGTCGATGGAGCCGCGGGCAAGGTCGCGGTCGATCATCTTGTCCACCCACGCCCGCGGCACCCCGGCGTCGGCGGCCATGGAGGCGCCGACGCTGCGCGGCGCCACCTTGGCATCCAGGAACAGCAGGCCGCGCTGTTTCAGGGCGTCGATGACCGGAGCCATGACATCGGGCTTGGTGGTGAACTTGCTGCCGGTGGTGGTGGTGATGCCGACATAGCCCACCCCCTTGCCCAGCGAGGTTTCCAGCCGCTCGATCAGCCGTTCGTGGGTCATGCCCGACAGCAGGGCGTTGGGGCCGGGATCGTCGCGGGGGAAGGCGACCGGCTCCATGGGGATGGACATCATCACCTCGTGCCCCTTGGTGCGGGCACGCTCGATCCAACTGTCCAGCCGTTCGGCGTAGGGGACGAAGGACAGGGTGACGGCGGCGGGCAGCTTCTGCAGCCCGTTCATGGTGGTGACCCCGGACAGACCCATGTCGGCGATGACGATGGCGATGCGGGGGCGCTTGTCGTTGGCGGGGAACGGCCGGGCATAGACCTGCCACGGCTTGCGCCCGTCCTCGGCGGTGCGGGGCAGGGGGCCGAAACGGCTGTCGTCCACCAGTCCCATGGCCGGGGCGGGGGCCAGGGGGAATTCGGCGGTGGGAGAGACGGGTACCGCCCCGGCGTTGCTGGCGATGGGAGGGAGCATGATGGCCGGCGGTGCCGCCGCCGTGGCCGGGGCGGGGGCCGGGGGGGGAGCCACAGGAGCCGGCGGGGGCGGGGTGGTCACGGCGACCCGCACCGCCGGCACCGCCGCCGACCATCGTTCGGCGGTGTCCTGGCCGAACAGGGCGGCCCAACCGGCCACCCCGGCCAGCAGGGCGGCGACCGCACCGGTGGCGGCCAGCAGGGCCACGGGTTTGGGGCGGCGGGGCCTGTCGTCGTCCCAGCCGGTGACGCGCGGCGCGTCCTTCCCCGCCTTGCGCGAAAACCGGCTGAGCGGGTTGACCTTCAGGCGTCCCAGCAGGGCAGCGGCGTTCACGTCATGTCCCCGTGTTCAAAAGCCCTTGAGTCCCCACGGGGGGCCGGGCCGCATGGCCCGCCCCCGTGGTCCGGGCATCCTTCCCCGTTCCGATCCCGCGGCACCCGGTCAGTTGCCGGTCGCGCGGGCCTGATACAGGGCGATGCCGCGCAACAGGTCCACCGCGCGCGACAGTTGGTAATCGAACGGCGGCCGGTTGTCGTTGGCCGATCCCGCGGCACCCGGTTCGGCCGGAGCTTCGGCACCGGGGGCACCGGGGGCCGCCGGGCCGTTGGCGGGGGCCGGCGGCTGGGTGGTGGCCGGGGCGGGCTTGCTGCCGCCGACGGTGTCGTTGCGCAGCGCGCCGCGCAGGTCGGCTTCGCGGCGGCGGGCGGCCTGGTCGATGTCCTCCACCTTGGCCTGATGCACCTCCAGGTCGGGGGTGATGCCAAGCTGCTGGATCGACCGGCCCGAGGGGGTGTAATAGCGCGCGGTGGTCAGACGCATGGCCCCATGGCCGGGCAGCGGGATGATGGTCTGCACCGATCCCTTGCCGAACGACTGGGTGCCCATGATGATGGCGCGCTTGTGATCCTGGAGCGCGCCCGCGACGATTTCCGAGGCCGAGGCCGAGCCGCCGTTGATGAGCACGACGATGGGCAGGCCCTTGGCCATGTCGCCGGGCTTGGCGTTGAAGCGGGTGCCCTCCTCGCTCTTGCGCCCGCGGGTGGAGACGATCTCGCCCTTTTCGAGGAAGGTGTCGGAGACGGACACCGCCTGATCCAGCAGCCCGCCGGGGTTGTTGCGCAGGTCGAGCACGAAGCCCTTCAGCGCGGCTCCCTTTTCCTGCTGGATGGTGTTGATGGCCTTTTCCAGCCCGGTCTGGGTCTGTTCGTTGAAGCTGGTGATGCGGACGTAGCCGATATCCCCTTCGGTGCGGAAGCGCACCGACTGCACCTTGATGACGGCGCGGGTGATGGTCAGTTCCATCGGCTCGCCCGCTTCGCCGCGGCGGATGGTGACCTTGATGTCGGAGCCGGCGGGGCCGCGCATCTTGTCCACCGCCTCGTTCAGCGACAGGCCGCTGATCGCTTCGCCGTTCAGGTGGGTGATGAGGTCGCCCGGCTGCATCCCGGCGCGGAACGCGGGCGTGTCGTCGATGGGCGACACCACCTTGATGACGCCGTTTTCCATGGTGACCTCGATGCCCAGCCCGCCGAACTCGCCGCGGGTCTGCACCTGCATATCCTGGAAATTCTTCCGGTTCAGGTAGCTGGAATGGGGATCGAGCGAGGTCAGCATGCCGTTGATCGCCGATTCGATCAGCTGCTCGTCGGTGACCGGCTCCACATATTCGGCGCGCACGCGCTCGAACACATCGCCGAACAGGTTCAACTGCCGGTAGGTTTCCGACGTGTTGCCGTTGGACTGGGCCAGCACGGTGGCGACTCCGGCACCCAGGAACACCAGCGCCGCAGCGCCGGCGGCCCGCTTGATCATCCTCATTTACCCTTGTCCTTTCCCCTCCGGCCCCGCGAACCCGTTGGCCGGGTTGGTGGGTTGACCGTGTCGTCTCAACTCGAAATACACTTCGGCGCTTTCGTCGGAAGGGGAAAGCGTCCGACCTATCGGTTCCCCGGTCGCAACATGCGTGCCGACGGCCGTGTCGATGCGGCCCAGACCGGCAATCAGACTATGATATCCATTGCCATGTTCGACGATCAAGATTTGCCCATAGTTGCGGAACGGTCCGGCGAACATGACCGTTCCCGCGAACGGTGCCGTGACCGTGGCGCCGGGATGGGCGGCAATGGTGATACCCCGGCTGGGATTGCCCGTGTGATCGGATGCGCCATAGGCGATCACCACCCGTCCCCCCACCGGCAGGCGCAGGCCGCCGCGCAGGGTGTCGGGCGGGGTGTCCGGCGGCGGCAGGGCCGGCACGGGCAGGGATGCGACCAGCGGCGTTTCGGCATCCGGCGTCTCGACGGTCCCCGATGACGGCGGCGGGGCCGGCGGTGCGGCCTCCTGCAGGGCGGCCAGCCGGCGTTCCTCCTCCGCCCGTTCGGCGGCGCGCCGGGCGGCGGCCGCGGCGGCGGTGTGGCGGTCGGCCTCCATCCGCTCCATCAACTGGCGAAGGTCGCCGGCGTGGCTGCCCAGGCGGGCCATCTGCTGGGCCAGGGCGTGGCGTTCGTCCTCGCCGGGGCGGGGCAGGGCGTCGCGGCGCTTCAGCGCCTCGTCCAGGGTCCGGCGGCGTTCGGCCAGGGTCAGGCGGGCGGCCAGGATGCGGGCGCGCTGCTGGTCCAGTTCCCGGCGGGTGTCGGCCAGATGCTGGAGCGACTGGGCCAGCGCCTCGCTGCGCTGACGCAGCAGCGGCACCATGTCCCGCAGCATCAAGGCGGAGCGCAGGGTGTCGAGCGGCGCGCCGGGCCGGACCAGTGCCGTTTCCGGCGGCAGGCGGGACAGCCGCTGCAACGCCGCCAGAAGCTGGGCGATCCGGGCGCGGTCGGCGTCCAGGCGGGCGGACAGCGTGCGTTCCTCGGCCTCCAGCGGGGCGGCCAGGGCTTCCAGGGCGGCGAGTTCGGCGTCCTGCGCCCGTTCCTGTTCGGCCAGCCGCACAAGCTGGAGCCGCAGGCGGGCGAGATCCTGGGCGGACGCGGTGCCGGACGGGGCCGGCTTTTCGCGGGCGATGGCGGGGCGGGGCGCCTCTTGCCCCAGCGCCACCCCGCCGGAAGACAAAACCATCACCGCCGTCAGGGCCAGAGGCGCGGCGGCGGACACGCGGCGGGGAACCGGGTTCCCCGCTGCTGCGGCTGACCTCACTCAGCGGCCTCGCGCGTGGCGGCGCCGGGGCCGCCGATCAGGCTGGCGCCGGTCATTTCCGCCGGCTGTTCCAGCCCCATCAGCGACAGGATGGTCGGGGCCACGTCGGCCAGACGGCCGTTGTGCAGCCGCGCCCCCGCCGGGCCGTTGACCAGCAGCACCGGCACCTTGTCCAGGGTGTGGGCGGTGTGGGGGCCGCCGGTTTCCGGGTCCTTCATCAACTCGCAATTGCCGTGGTCGGCGGTGACGATCAGGGTGCCGCCGGCGCGGCGCACCGCCGCTTCCAGCCGGCCCAGGCTGGTGTCCACCGCCTTCACCGCCTTGACCGCGGCGTCCAGCATGCCGGTGTGGCCCACCATGTCGGGGTTGGCGTAGTTGATGACCACCAGATCGTAGGCGCCGGAATCGACGGCGGCCACCACCTTGTCGGTCACCTCCGCCGCCGACATCTCCGGCTGGAGGTCGTAGGTGGCGACCTTGGGCGAGGGTACCAGGATGCGATCCTCGCCGGGATACTGCCGCTCCTCGCCGCCGTTGAAAAAGAAGGTGACGTGCGGGTACTTCTCCGTCTCGGCGATGCGGAGCTGTTTCAGGCCGGCGTCCGACACCACCTCGCCCAGAACGCGGGTGATGGATTTGGGCGGGAAGACGGTGGTCATCAGCGGGTTGAGGGCGGAGGAATACTCCACCATGCCCACGGCGGCGGCGAAGTTCACCACCGTGCTGCGCCCGAACCCGTCGAAGGCCGGGTCCAGCAGGGCGGTCAGGATCTCGCGCGCGCGGTCGGCGCGGAAATTGGCCATCAGGATGGCGTCGCCGTCCTTCATGCCGGTGTAGCCGTCGATGATGGTCGGCAGGATGAATTCGTCCATGGTGCCGGCGGCGTAGCTCTGCGCCACCGCGGCCACGGCGTCGGGGGCGGTGTGGTCGGCCTTGCCCGCCACCATGGCGTCATAGGCCTTGGCCACGCGGTCCCACCGCTTGTCACGGTCCATGGCGTAGTAGCGCCCGATGACGGTCGCCACGGTCACGCCGGGCAGGTCGTGCACGTCGGCCAGGAACTCCGCCACCTGATCCTTGGCGCTGTCGGGGGGCACGTCGCGGCCGTCGGTGAAGGCGTGCACCTCGACCGGGATGCCTTCGCGCGACAGGGTGGCGGCCAGGGCGGCGATGTGGTCCTGGTGCGAATGCACGCCCCCCGGCGACATCAGCCCCATCAGGTGGCAGCGCCCGCCGCTGGCGTGCAGCGCCTTGATCAGATTGCCGAGGGCGGCGTTGCGTTCAAACTCGCCCTCGACGATGGCGTGGTCGATCATGACCAGATCCTGCATGACCACGCGGCCGGCGCCGAGGTTCATGTGCCCCACCTCGGAATTGCCCATCTGGCCCTTGGGCAGCCCCACCTCCTCTTCCGATGCGTCGAGGAAGGCCCGCGGTTCCGTCCCCCACAGGCGGTCCCACACCGGGGTGTCGCCCTGCGCGATGGCGTTGTCCTCACGCTCTTCGCGGTAGCCCCACCCGTCCAGAACGCACAGCACGACGGGGCGGGGGCGTTGGGTGTCGGTCATCGGGCAATCCTCTTTTATCCGGCAGACGGTCAGATGGCGGTTGAGTGACGATATGGGAGTTGTCGGGGAAAGCCGCGACGGGTCAAGCCCTGATTCGCACGCACCCCCACTTTGCATCCCTCACCCCGCCATCCGACCCTTGCCGGCCGGGATCGCCGTCAGCTTGACAGCAGGGCGGCCTGACGTTCCAGATCCTTGCGGGTGGGGGCTGGCTGGGGCGGCGTGCCATCAGCCTGCAGCGGCACCGGCACCAGACCGCCCGGCGGCATCCGCGGCCCCGGCAGAACGTTGAAGAAGAAGAAGTAAGCCTGCACATGGCTGACCAGAAGCGCCGATCCCAGATCGTCGTTGGTGCTGAGCGGGTTCTCCTTGGAATAGACCGGGGCATCGACCGCGGTCGGCGGGTATTCGTACTGGTCGGTCTGGGAGTTCAGGATCCAGGAGTACATCTTGCCCGACGGGGCGAAGGTGGTCTGGGGCAGGTTGGTGTAATGGCCGTCAAGGGCGATGCCCTGCGCCGTCTTCAACAGCCCGGTCAAGGTCACGGCCATGCCCGCCGACAGCACGCCCCAGGGGTTGGTCAGGCTCAGCGTGGGGATGAAGTCGCCCAACTGGTTCCAGGCGTGGGGCACCACGTCGGCCTGATTGGCGTAGTCGGTGTTCCAGGTGGTGTAGGGGGAAAGCCCGGTGGAAACCTGGGGGAAATTCTGGGTGAAGAGCTGCGCGAACCCGGTCGGGTTCTTTTCGGTCAGGCCGGGGCCGCCGTTGCCCGGCGTGGCGCCGGCGGTGGGCAGGACCAGAACCTGCTTCCATCCGCTGTTGGTGGAGCCGGTGGGGTACAGATAGAACGCCAGCGTCGGCGTCAGCGCCCCGGCCAGGCTGTGGCCGGCAAAGATCAGCGTGTCGTTGGCGTTGGCCGACTGCGACAGGAAGGTCTGGATGTCGGGACCGTTCTTCGGCTTGACGTTGTTCAGCAGGTTGCTGATCCCCAGCGCCGTGCCCGCCGAAATCAGCGGCGTGTTGGCGTCATAGGGCAGATGGGTGTGGGCGGAATAGACGTAATTGGCGGGCAGCGGCCATTGGACCGTCAGCGTCGCTTCCACCTGCGCGTCTTCCTTGATCCAGTCGTAGAAGGACGCGGGGTTGGTGGCGGCGATGGCCACCACATAGGTGGATGCGTTCGGCGTCACGCTGGTGTCGGTGTATTTGGCCACAAACATGGCGTTGGTCGCCTCGTTGCAGCCGGGGGCCAGATACACGTGCGGCCCCCATGCGATCTCCCACGGGCCGTTGGCGACCTGGGTGTTGAAGACCGATAGGAAGCCGGGGAAAGTGCCGCCCTGATCCTGCGTGTTGCCGTTCAGGTAAAGCGAAAGGTTTTGTTCGAGAAAGCTCTGCCCGTCCGTGATGGTTGACGGAACCTTGATGCTGGATGCGCCGTTGGCAGCGATGCCAAGCAGCCAAGCGGACTGAACAATATCATAAGCCATATCGGGCACCTTGAAATTGGCGGTTAACGCGCAATTGTTGGTGCCGGAAAGGCTTCATGGTCAAATATAATTGGATTTATTTTTGGGTTATTATTGTTTCATCATATTTGTTACATCCATATGCATTCATTTGTTTGTATAAATAAGGAAAATCAAAGGCCGTTACTTTGTTGTTTTCTGTGAGAATATAATCTTTGATGATAGTATTTCTGGCAAAAGCCATTGCCATGCACCCGCACGACAGCGCGAATCGGGTGCTTTCCGGTCGGGTTCGGCAACGCAACGTTAGGGGTGCCGGGGTGTTACAGCACCCGGTCGAAGGCTGCGGCTTCGCTCAGCCCCACCTGTTCCAGCAGGCTGGCGCGGGTTTCGCGCAAGGTGCGGTCGCGGGGGTTGTTGGCGATCTGGACCGACAGCATGGTCAGGGCGTCGTACCACAGCCCGGCGCTGGCCAGGAAATAGGGCATGTCCGCCGGTCCCACCTTGTTCAACTGTGACGACAGGTGCGGCGGCAGATTGACGCGCAGGATGGTGCCGCTGGCGAACAGATCCATCGACCGGCGGTTCTGGTCGCGCACCAGCGCCACCGACCAGCGGTATTCCACATCGGGCACCAGGGCGATGCGGTGGACCCCCAGGGGGAAGGCCCAGATGCCCGGTTCGACCGGCCCTTCGGTGGTGACCTCCAGCACGGTTTTCTGGGTCGCCTCTTCCACGATGGTCACCTCCACCATGGCATTCACCGGGCGGGAGACGAACCAGTACAGCGTCGGCTGGGCCAGGGTGGTTTCGCCGGTGTCGAAGGGGGCAAGCGTGGTCAGAACCGGGGCGGTGCCGGTGCCGCGGGTCTGGCCGGTGATGCGGGTGCCGGGGGTGCCGCGGGGATTCTGGCGGTAGATGATCGGATGCGTGCCGGCGGCCGGTGCCGTTTGCAGCCCCGCCGGAGCAGTGGATGCGTTTTGCGCCAGGGCGGGAGCCACCGCCAGCAGCGGCCCGGCAATCAGCGAAGCGGCGGCCAATGAGGCAAGGCGCGGGGGCATCGGATCATCCCTGGGTTGCCGATCTTTCAGGCTGCAAAACATACCATGATATACACCCGCACAGAACCCCCAAAACGGCGGATCAGGGATGGCCATTTCGATCAGACAAAGAAAGAGGGGGTTTGGGGATCCCCCCAAGCGGGTTTGGGCGGCAGCCCAATGATCCCCCCTACAACCAATTCCCGATCAGCACGAACCCCGACCAGTAATAGGGATGCCGATACCGCGGGTTGGCGATCAGGGCCGCCTGTGCCCGGCGCAGGGATTCGGCCTTGGTGACGCCGGGGGTGCGGAGCTGGGCGTAGAAATCCTCCATCAGCCGGGCGGACGCCTCGTCGCTGACCGACCACAGGCTGGCGAGTGCGCTGCGGGCGCCGGCCTTGATGGCGACGCCGGCCAGCCCCAGGGCGGCCCGCTCGTCCCCCGCCGCCGTCTGGCAGGCGGACAGCACCAGCAGTTCCACCGGGTCGGGGCGGAAGCGGCCCAGCCGCACCAGCGCCTCCAGCCGGTCGAGCGTCAGCCGGCCGTCGTGGGTCAGCAGGAAGCTCTGGGCGTGGTCGCCGCGCACCTCTCCGTGGGATGCGATGTGGACGAGGCTGTAGGGCGTGCGCCGCAACTCCCCCGCCAGCCGGGCGGCGGTGAAATCCTCATTGAGCAGCACGCGGGCGGGGAACAGGCGGGACAGCCGTTCCGTCTCCTCGCCGACGTGGGGCAGGGGGGCGTAGCCCTGCACGCCCTCGCTGACCCCGGCCAGCAGCAGGCCGGCGCGGTCGGGGGCCAGGGGGCGGGGATCGGTCAGGGTCAGGCCCGGTGCGGTGGTGACGGCGTAGCGGCTGGCGAGAAAGCCGGTGCCGTCGTGAAGGGCGGCCAGCGGAATGGTGCGCAGCGGCCCGTCGGGCACGATCACCAGCGTGTCGATGCCGGCGGCGGCCAGTTGGGTTTCCAGCGGACGGATCAGCCAGCCGTACAGTTCGCGGGCGCGGTCCATGTACTGGTGGGTGGAGCGTTTTTCCAGCAGGCGGCGGAAATCGTCCACGGCGCGGGTCAGGGTGCGGCGATCGACCGGCACGGTGAACCGCTGGATGCCGTCGCCGATGGACACCAGCATTTCCAGCCGATCGGGCAGGATGATGGGGTAGAGGGCGGCCGTGCGCTCCGCCACCCGGTCGATGGAGCGGCTGCGGGAATCGAGCGCGGCGACGCAATCGTCCTTGAAGTAATCCTCAAGCTCGGCGGCCTTCATCTGCTCCATGACCGCGCGGGCGCGGATCAGGGGGGCCGGATCGCCGGGGGCCGCCGCCCGCAGCAGCCGGTCGGCGTAGCCGCGGAACACCGGCTCGACCCGCTCGCGGAAGACATCCTCGCCGCCGGGCGTGCCGGCGGCGGTCAGGTCGGCGCGCACCCCGTCCAGCACCGTCACCGCCCGCTCGAACGCCGCCGCCGCCTCGGCTTCGGTCACCGCCAGCCGGCCCGCCTGCCAGTGCCACAGATAGAGGCTGTCGGGGGCGTCGGCGGCGACGGCGGCGGCGATGGCGCGGCCGGTCAGATCGCGCGCCTCCGCCCGCTGGCCGGTGTGCTCGTAGAGCTGGCCCATGTAGCCCCAGGCAAAGGACTCGCCGCGGCGGTCGCCCAGCCGTTCGGCCAGGGCGGCGGCGCGGGCATAGGCCGCTCGGGCGGCGGGCCGCCCGTCGGGCAGCGACGCCCACCCGCGGCCCAGCGCCACCCACGCCAGCACGGCGGCGGGCGTTTCCGGTGCGCGGTCCAGATGGGTGGCGGCGCGCTCCAGCCAGGGGCGGGCGTCGGCGGGCAGGGTGCGGGCGGCGTTGATCGCCGCCTGCGCTGCGGTCAACGGCTGGCCCGCCGCCGCGGCGTCGAAGGCCGCGCGGAATCGGGCGGTGGCGGCGTCCGCCCGGCCCTCCGCCCCCTCCAGCACGCCCAGGCCGGTCAGGGCGGCGGCGCGGGTGGCGGGGGGGCCGGCGGCGGTGTCCAGGTGGCGGCGCGCCTCCGCCCGTTCGCCCAGGCGCAGCAGCGTGTTGCCCAGCCCCAGATGGGCGGCGGCGCGGTCGTCTTCGGCCAGGGCGGGGGTGGCGAGCACGGCGCGGTAATCCTCCGCCGCGCGGGGCAGGAAGCCCTGGCGGGCCTGCGCCTCGGCCTCATCCAGGGTGGTGGTGGCGCCCGGTGCCGGCAGGGCGGCCAGCAGCAAAAGGGCGAGGGGGGCGGCCCGTCTCATGGTGCGCACGCCACCCGTGCCGGTCCGCGCCCCTCCGTCCCCGCCAGCAGCGGCCCGTCGGGGGAGGGGGGAAGGCCCCCGCGCCCGCCGCCGGTGAAGGTGCTGGACCGGCTGTCCCCGGCGCGGGTGGCGCAGGTGGACCGCAGCAGCCCCGCGGCGTCCACATACTCCGTTGCCAGCGGCACCACCGACAGCCCGGCGGTGCTTTCCGCCCCCTGGATGACCACTTGGCCCGACACGCCCAGGCGCGACGACGCCTCCCCCCGCGTGTCGGGGGAGGCCAGCAGGGTTTCCGCCGACACGGTGATGTTGCCGCCGTTGCCGCCCCAGGCGTTGGCCGACACGGTGGCGTGGTTCAGCACCATCGTCGTGGCCCGGGCGGTGATGTTGCCGCCGTTGCCGGCCCCGCCGGCCACGCTGGTGGTGATCTGGCCGCCGTTCATGTGGGCCAGCCCGCCGCCGTCGATGACGATGTTGCCGCCGTCCGACCGGGTGGTGGCGGTGGCGACGGTGCCGCCCCGGATGGTCAGGCTGCGGGTGGTGGTGATGGCGATGTCCCCCGCCGCCCCGCTGCCGAAGCTGGAGGCCTGCACGCTGGCGCCGTTGGCGATGGTCATGTCGCCGGCGGTGACGGTGATGGCGCCGCCGGCCCCGGCGGTGTCGGTCGATTCGGCGGACGAGGCAATGCCGGTCAGGCTGCCCGCCGGCTGGCCGCTGCCGTCCAGGCGGATGGTGTTGGCGGTGACGCGGATGGTGCCGGCATTGCCCGCCCCCGCCGTGCTGGTGGTGATGCGCGCGCCCGATGCGATGCCGATGCTGTCGGCGGTGACGGTGATGGTGCCGCCGCTGCCGCTGGATCCGGGGTTGGCGCGGCTGCCGATGCCGGTCTGGACCTCTTCGCTGCCCTGGGCCATCTCGATGCGGCGGGCGGTGACGGTGATGGTGCCGCCGCCGCCGGAGCCGCGGGCGTTGCTGGTGATGCGCCCGCCGTCGGTCAGGGCGATGCTGTCAGCCACGATGGTGATGGTGCCGCCGTCGCCCGATCCGGTGCCCTGGCTGGTAATCATCGAACTGTCCACGCCGATGTGCCCATGGACCACCAGCCGGTCCACCCGCACGTCGATCACGCCCGCCCGTCCCGGCCCGCCCGAACGGGTGCTGACCTGGGCGCCGCCGTAGAGTTCCAGCGAGCCGCCGTTGACGGCGATGGAACCGGCGGCCCCGCCGCTCTGGCTGGGGGCGAGGCTGAACAGGCCGGTGCCGGTGGCATAGCCCGATTGCTGGTGGTCCATCACCGTGCGCCCGGCGGTGACGGTGATTTCCCCCGCATCGCCGGTGGACAGGCTGGAGGTGGTCATCTGCCCGCCATAGGTGATGGTGACGGTGCCCGCGCGCACCGTGATCGTGCCCGCCCGCGCCGTGGACCCGCGCAGCGCGCGGGCGGCGATCAGCGTATTGACGGTGCGGCCGTCGCCCAGCACCTCCACCGTGCCGCCGGTGGCGGGGTCGGTGCCGCCGGTGTCGATGGCGATGGTGCCGGCCTGTCCGCTGCCGGCGGCGTGCGCGGTGATCTGGCCGGCGTCGGACACGGTGACGCGGGATGCCGCCACCGCCACCCCGGCGGTGGCGGGGGTGGCGCCGGTGTTGTTGGCGCTGACCACCCCGCTGCCGGTGACGGTCAGCCGCCCGCCGGTGATGCGCACCGCCCCGCCGCCGTTGCCGTTGGTGCCGGCGGTGGCGCCGTTCGTCACGGTGACGGTGCCGCTGCGCGCCGCCTGGGACGCCAGCGGGTCGGACAGGGACACCGTGCCCGTGCCCCCCATGGCGGCCAGGGTCAGGGTGCCCGCCGGGGCGGTGACCCGGGCGGCGGTGTCCAGGGTGACGTTGCCGCCCACCAGCGACAGCGCCTTGCCGGTGCCCACCGCCAGCGTGCCGCCGCTGATGGTGATGGCGCCGGGGTTGGCCCCGGTGAAGCCGAAGGCCGCCGGTTCCGCCACCGTCAGCACCGAGCCCGCGGGGCTGCGCGCCTCGTACCGCGCACCGTCGGCGAAGACCAGCCCGTCGGCGGTGGAGGCGTGGAAGCTGCCGCCGAGCGACAGGCTGGCGCCGCTGCCGAACGAAATCCCCGCCGGGTTCAGCAGGAACAGGTTGGCGCCGGGGATGGTGCTGCCCAGCGTGCCGTCGATGGCGCTGGCCTGCCCGCCGGTGACGCGGGCCACCACGTTGCGCACGCTGTCCGGTCCGGCAAAGACCGCACGGCCCCCCGCCGGGACGGAAAAGGCGGAAAAGGAATGGAACAGGTTGCCGCCCTTTTGCGTGCCCAGGGTGGCGGCGATGGTGGCGTTCGGTCCGGTGATGGCGGTGGCCGCCCCCACGGTGCCGTCGGTGACGATCTGGGCGGCCGCCCCCAGGGGCCAAACGGCCAGCAACAGCACCGCCGCCGGTCCCGCCGATCTGCCCGCGCGTCCCGCCACCGTTTCCTCCCCCGATGCCCATCGATCATAGGAAAGACAATCACGAAAGGCGGCGCGGTGCAAAGCCCTGATGCTTCGTTTCCAAAGCAAATCGAGCGGGTGCCGAGGGGCAAACCGGATTGCCGCACCCCCATTTTTTTGTTGCGCCGTGCGGCCCCCGATATATGCTCATGACGAGCATAGACGCATAGTCTCGCAGAGAGCATAAAACACATAACCTCGATCGGAGCATAAAGGAGCGTGCCATGCCCGACGCCGGTGGACTTGCCTACACCCCCGCCATTGCCGAGGCGACCGCCCCCGTCTACGAACGGCTGAAACGGGTGATCCCGGCGGTGGAATGGCCGTTCCACGCCCCGCTGGTCGATGCCATCAACCGGCTGAAGCGGCAGCGCAACGCGGTGATCCTGGCGCACAACTACATGGCGCCGGAGATCTTTCACGGGGTCGCCGACATCGTGGGCGACAGCTTGGCGCTGGCCCGCCGCGCCACCGAAACGGATGCCGAGGTGATCGTGGTCGCCGGGGTCCATTTCATGGCCGAGACGGCGAAGCTGATGAACCCGTCGCGCACGGTGCTGATCCCCGACACGGGGGCCGGCTGTTCGCTGGCCGAATCCATCACGCCGCAGGACGTGCGCGACCTGCGCCTGCGCTATCCCGGCGTGCCGGTGGTGGCCTATGTCAACACGTCGGCGGCGGTGAAGGCGGAGGTGGATATCTGCTGCACCTCCGGCAACGCGGTGGAGGTGGTGGAATCGCTGAACGTGCCGCGGGTGCTGTTCCTGCCCGACCGTTTCCTGGCCGCCTATGTCGCCACCCAGACCAGGACGGAGATCATCCCGTGGTCGGGCCGCTGCGAGGTGCATGAACGCTTCACCGGCGACGAGATCCGCGAGTTCCGCGGGCGGTTCGACGCGCTGACGGTGATCGCCCATCCCGAATGTCCGCCCGACGTGCTGGACGCCGCCGATTTCGTCGGCTCCACCGCCCGCATGGTGGATTTCGTGACCGCCGAGCGCCCGCAGCGGGTGCTGATGGTGACCGAATGCTCCATGAGCGACAACGTGGCCGCGGCGGTGCCGGACGTGGAGTTCGTCCGCCCCTGCAACCTGTGTCCGCACATGAAGAAGATCACGCTGGCCAACATCCTGACGGCCCTGGAAACCCTGGAGCCGCGGGTGGAGATCGCCCCGGATCTGGCCGCGGCCGCCCGCCGGTCGGTGGAACGGATGCTGGCGGTGAAGCCGCGTTGAGGAAAGGGGGGCTTCCCCATGGTGACGGTTCGTGATTCGGGCGTGGTGGTGGTCGGATCGGGGCTGGCCGGCATGACGGCGGCGCTGGCCCTGGCCGGGCGCGGCCATGCGGTGACCCTGTTGACCAAGACCGCCGACCTGCCGGGCGGCTCCAGCCTCTACGCCCAGGGGGGCATCGCCGCCGCGGTCGGCCCCGGCGACACCCCCGCCGCCCACGCCGCCGACACGGTGGCGGCGGGGGCCGGGCTGGTGGATGCCGCCGTCGCCGCCCTGCTGGCGCAGGACGGGGCGGTGCGGGTGCGTGCCCTGCTGGCCGACCCCGCCATGCCCTTCGACCGTGGCCCCGGCGGCGATCCGGTGCTGGGGCGCGAGGCCGCCCATGGTGCGGCGCGCATCGTCCATGCCGGTGGTGACGCCACGGGCCGCACGCTGGTGACGGCGCTGGCCCGGCGGCTGCGGCAGACCCCCGGCATCCGGGTGGAAACCGACGCCTTTGCCGTCGATCTGTGCCTGCACGGCGGGCGGATCTGCGGGTTGCTGGCCTGTCACGCCGATGGCGGGTGGGTGCTGCACCGCACGGGCCGGGTGATCCTGGCGACCGGCGGTATCGGGGCGGTGTTCGCCCGCACCACCAACCCGGCGGAGGCCACGGGCGACGGGCTGGCGCTGGCCGCCCGTGCCGGGGCGCGGCTGGCCGATGTGGAGTTCGTGCAGTTCCACCCCACCGCCCTGGCCGGTGACGCCGACCCCGCTCCGCTGCTGACCGAGGCGCTGCGCGGGGCGGGGGCGGTGCTGGTGGGCGGCGGCGGGCACCGCTTCATGGTGGATGAACACCCCCTGGCCGAGCTGGCGCCGCGCGACGTGGTGGCGCGGGCCATCGGGCGGCGGGTGGCGGCGGGGCAGCCGGTGTTCCTGGACCTGCGCCCGGCCCTGACCGCCCGGCCCGATGGATTCCCCACCGTTCTCGGCCTGTTGGCGGAGGCCGGATTCGACCCGTGGACGGCGCCGGTGCCGGTGGCCCCGGCCGCGCATTATCACATGGGCGGAGTCGCCACCGACACCGTGGGGCGGACCAGCGTGCCCGGTCTGTGGGCCTGCGGCGAGGTGGCGTGCACGGGGGTGCACGGAGCCAACCGTCTGGCCAGCAATTCGCTGCTGGAGGCGCTGGTGTTCGGTGCCCGCGTGGCCGCCGACGTGGCGGAACAGGCGGTTGCCGCCGCCGTGCCGCCGGTGGCGGTGCCGGTGCTGCCGCCGGTTCCCGATGCCACCCGCCGCACCACCATCGACGCCATCATTCAGGCCAGCCGCGATGCGGTGTACGCCGGTGCCGGTCTGGTGCGCGACGGCGCCGGCCTGGCGTGTGCCGCATCGCGGCTTGACCGTCTGACGGCGGCGCTGAAAACTCTGCCCCCGTCCCCCGCCCCGGTCCCCTTCGCCGCCGTCCGGCTGTGGGGAGAGGCGCGCAACCGCCTGCTGACGGGCCGCTTGGTGGTTCACGCCGCCTCCTTGCGGCTGGAAAGCCGCGGCGCCCACGAACGCAGCGACCACCCGCACGCGGCCCCGGCGCCGGTGCGCCGCAGCCTCACCCTGTCCGACCTGTCACTTACCGCGGCCCCTTCTTACAAGGAAACCGCCGCCCTGCCCTGAACGCCGGGTTCCAAGGGCCGCCGGCCCTTGGTCCGGGATGGCGAAGGGGCGGAAAGCCCCTTCGCGGCACCTCCTCATCTCACAGCGGAGACCCTTCCATGCTTCACCCCCTGATCGTCGAACCCGTGGTGCGCGCGGCACTGCTGGAGGATCTGGGCCGGGCCGGCGACATCACCACCGACGCCATCGTGCCCGCCGATGCCGTGGCGACGGCGCGCATCGTGGCGCGCCGTGACGGGCGGGTCGCCGGGCTGGGGGCGGCGCTGACCGCGTTCCGGCTGGTGGACCCGGAGTGTTCGGTGGTGGTGGAGCGTGGCGACGGCGCCGACGTGCCCGCGGGCGGCACCATCGCCACGGTGACCGCCAAGGCCCGCGCCCTGTTGACCGCCGAGCGTACGGCGCTGAACTTCCTGGGGCAATTGTCGGGGGTGGCGACGGCGACCCGCGCGCTGGTGCGGGCGGTGGAGCACACGCGGGCGCGCATCGTCTGCACCCGCAAGACCACCCCCGGCCTGCGCGCGCTGGAGAAGGAGGCGGTGCGGCTGGGCGGTGGGTCCAACCACCGATTCGGCCTGGACGACGCCATTTTGGTCAAGGACAACCACATCGCGGTGGCCGGCGGCATCCGCCCGGCGGTGGAAAAGGTGCGCGCCGCCGTCGGCCACATGGTCAAGATCGAGGTGGAGGTGGACACGCTGGCCCAGCTCGACGAATTGCTGACCCTGCCGGTGGATGTGGTGCTGCTGGACAACATGGATCCCGCCACCCTGGCCCGCGCCGTCGCCATGGTGGACGGGCGGATGCTGACCGAGGCGTCGGGCAGCGTCACCCTGGACAGCGTGCGCGCCATCGCCGAGGCCGGTGTGGACATGATCTCGGTGGGGTGGATCACCCACTCCGCCCCCTGCCTTGACTTGGGTCTTGATATGTAAAACCCATACACGGGTATGTAATTCTTGTGTCTTTTCTTGGGGGTGCAGGGGACGGCGTTGCAACGCGCCGGTTTCCTGTGCCCTTTTTCTTTCCATCATAGCTTTTGATGGAGGGGGAATTATGGCGGCTTTATCGGCGGGGGATTGGATTCAGCTTCTGACGCTGGCCGGGCTGGCCGGCGGGGCGGGGCAGTCCATGCGCGCCATCGTCGAAATCAAGAAGGCCCACGACGTGACGTCCACCGCGGGCGGGTCGATCGGCGACAGCGTGGATTTCAAGCAGATGGGGGTCAGTCTGGTGGTCGGTGCGGTGGCCGGGGTGCTGTCGGCCATGGCGCTGGATCTGTCGGTGGCCCAGATTTCCGCGCAGCAGGTTCTGACCTTCATGGCCGCCGGCTATGCCGGGGCCGACTTCATCGAAGGGTTCATGAGCCGCTACATGCCCCAGACTGGCCCGACGGCGACGGTGGCGGCCGGTGGGGCCGCAGTCACGGTGACGGCGGTGGCGGGGGAGGCGGCGGCCCCGGCACAGCCGGCATCGTAAGCGCGCAAAAAGAAAGCCGGGGGCGGCCCCTGCCGACCACCCCCGGCCCTGCCGTGCGGCAAGGGACGTCCCGCTACGAAGCCCTTGCCGCGGCGGCATCCAGACGGCGCGCCTGACGGTTGCGCCGTTTGATCCACCACATGGCGATCCCGGTGATGCAGAACAGCGGCGGCAAGGCGCCGGATGCGAACACCAGAACCGCCCAGATGATGCCCAGCCCTTCGCCCGCGTGCAGCGGCCGTTGCCAGGCGACGATGGTATCCCCCAGGGAATAGGTGGCGGGGTCGCGCACCTCGATCACCGACCGCTTCCAGGGGTCGATGAAGGCGGTGATCCCCGGCGCCCCATGGGCCGCACCCGGACGCGCCAGGGTGGCGCGGAACGGCTGGTTGGGGCGGGCGGGCAGGAACAGGCCGCGCAGATCGGCGTCGGGCACGGCGGCCTTGGCAATGGCGGCCACCTCCTCCACCCCGGCGGGCGGGGTGCCGCGCACCGGCTCCACCGTGTGGGCGGTCATGGCGCTGCGCGGGTCGCGGGCGGGGGACACCACCGACACCGCGTCGGTCAGGGTCTGGGGGAACACCAGATAGACGCCCGACAGGCTGACCAGCAGAAACACCAGCAGCGACCAGATGCCCACCGCCCCGTGCAGGTCACGGTGCAGGCGCAGGCCCCGCGTGCCCGCCTTCACCTGAAAGGCGGCTTTCCACCGGCCCTGACGCGGCCACCACATGACCAGACCGCTGACGCCCAGCACCAGCATCACGACGCCCAGCCAGCCGACCACCTCGCGCCCGTCGCGGCCCGGAATCAGCAGGTTGCCGTGCAGGCTGCGCATGGTGCGGATGAAGCTGTTGCCGCCCATGGCCGGGGTGGGGTGCAGGTCCAGCGTGACCGGGTTGATGCGCACCATGGTGCCGCCGCCCGGCCCCATCGGTCCCCCAGCGGGCGGGGAAGCGGCGGGCGGTCCCCCGGCGGGACGCTCACCCCCTTGGGCCGGACCACCCTGGGGGCCGCGGCTGCCGGCAAAGCGGATGGTGATGGGCTGCCCCGCCTGCTCGGGGAACATGATGGCGGAGGGGACCTGACCCGCCGGCACGGTGGCGCGGGCGGCCTCGATCACCTCGGACAGGGGCTTCACGTCGCCGGGGGTGGGCGGGGCGGCGGCGGGGGCGGTCCAGTCCTGGATCAGGTCGTTGGCGACCAGGATGCTGCCGGACACCCCCAGCGCCATCAGCGGCAGGCAGAGGATGATTCCGGCCCACAGATGGGACTGATGCAGAACCTTGTACCAGAGGCGTTGGGAACGGGGAACGGTGGACATGGCAGGTGTCTCGCATGGCCGTGGGAAATTCAGGTTTATTTCCCTCTCCCCGCCGGGGAGAGGGGTAGGGTGAGGGCCGGATTTCGCGCCGAAGGCCCGAAATCCGTTGCGAAGCAACGACGAACTTTGGATTTCGGGAGCCTGACGGCTCGATTTTCGGGCTATCGCGCGAAAATCGGCCCTCACCCTGCCCTCTCCCCGGCGGGGAGAGGGAAATTGTCCTGGCTCGTTAACCTCAGTGCGTTGTCTTGGGGTCAGGTGTCGGCCCAATGGCGCAGCAGGTTGTGGTAGAGGCTGGTCAGTTGCACGAGCGAGGGGTGATCCCCGCCGGCGTCCGCCGGCCCGGCGCCGGCGGCGAAATCCTGGTTCAGCCGCTGGATGGCGGTGTCGAGGTCGAACATCATGGTGCGGCGCCAGTCGTCGCGGATCATGCTCTGGATCCAGAAGAAGGAGCAGACGCGCGCCCCGCGGGTCACCGGCTCGACCCGGTGCAGGCTGGTGGACGGGTACAGCACCATGTCGCCCGCCGGCAGCCGGGCGGAATGGACGCCATAGGTGTCGTCGATCAGCAGCTCGCCGCCGTCGTATTCGTCGGGGCCGGTGAAGAACAGGGTGGCCGACAGGTCGGTGCGCACCCGCTCCATGGCGCCCGGCACCGGGCGGATGGCGTTGTCCACGTGGTTCCCGAAGAACCCGCCGTCACGGTAGCGGTTGAACATGGGGGGGAACACCTTCAGCGGCAGCGCCGCGGCGATGAAGGTGGGGTTCCGTTCCAGAGCGCCCAGGATCATGTCCCCCAGCGTGCGGGCGATGGGGTGATCCTGGGGGATCTGTTCGTTGCTCTTGGCCTTGACCGACTGGAAGCCGGCGGTGGCCCGCCCGTCGATCCAATCGGCCTGATCCAGCAGGCGGCGGGCTTCCACCACCTGTTCGGGCATCAGCACGTTGGGAATATGCAGGAGCATGGCAGGCTGTTCCGTGCAAGATGGTGTGAGAGGTCCGCCCCCCGGCGGCGGCTCGGCAAAGCGTGGTCCGGGGGGCGGGTCGTGTGCTTGGTTTTGGATCAGAAGCGCAGATTCGTGCTCAGCAGGATGGTGCGGCCCTGTCCGGGAATGACGTGGCTGCCCCCTGCGTGGGCGCGGTCGAAGTATTCCTCGTCAAAGAGGTTCTGGCCGTTGAGCTGAAGCGCGATGGCGTCGGTCAACTGGTACGACACCATGGCGTCCACCAGGATGTAGCTGTCCAGGGTGCCGGCGTTGGCGTCGTTGATCTGGCGCTTGCCCACGTACTGCAGCCCGGCGCCGACGGTCACGTCGTGGGGCAACTGATAGGTGCTCCACAGGTTGGCGCTGTGCTTGGGCGTGTTGGCCATCTCGTTGCCGACGTAGCGCACGGCCTTGGTGATCTCGCTGTCCTGATAGGAATAGCCGCCGATCACCTGCCACTTGTCGGTGATGTTGCCGACGGCGCTGAACTCGAAGCCCTGCACCCGGCGTTCGCCGTCCAGGATGACGGTGGCGCCGCTGGCGTCGGTTTCACGCACGTTGGTCTTTTCCGTGCGGAACACGGCGGCGGTGAGCTGCAGCCTGTCGGGGATCACGTCCCACTTGGCGCCCACCTCGTAGGATACGTTCTCCTGCGGCTTCAGGTTGAAGTTGGTGGCGCTGAGGGAGGTTTGCGCCGCTTCGACCGACGGGTTGAAGGAGGTGGAGGCGGAGGCATAGACGCTGACCGTCTTGACCGGCTTGTAGACCACGGCCCCCTGCCAGCTCACCATGCTGTCGGACAGGCTGTAGGTGGCGGTCCCGGTGTCGGTGTCGGCCTTGAAGTGGTCGTAGCGGATGCCGCCCACCACCTCCCAATGCTCGCCGATCTTCACGGTGTCGATGGCGTAGACGCCCACGTCCTGTCCGGTGTTTTCCGTCTGGACGGCGTTGGAGGTCCAGCCCGACCCGGCGACGTTGGTGTCGGGGCTGAACAGGTTGGCCGCCGCCGTGGTGCCGCTGAAGGTCAGGCCGCGCTGGGTGTATTTTTCATGGCTGATGTCGAAGCCGGTGACCAGCGAGTGGCTGAGCGCCCCGGTGTTGAACTTCAGCGTGGCGTCGGTCTGGCTGACGAAGGCGGTGTCCTTGGTGTCGCGCCCGGTGGCCCCGCGGGTGACCGTGGTGGCGGGGGTGAAGCTGGTCGTGCCGTTGGGGAAGCGCGGGATGGTGACGATGTTGAAGCGGGTGGATTCGGTGTAGCGGGCCTGTTCGCGCAGGGTGATCCAGTCGTTGGCGTCGTGCTCGATGGTGGCGGTGACGCTGCTGGTTTCCTGGCGTTCCTGGTCGCGGTTCTTCACCCCGTACCAGTTCTTGGTGTCCACCGGCGGGATGACGCCGTTCAGCACCGGCAGGCCGTAATCGGGGGTGTTGTTCTGCTTCACGTACGACGCGCTGAGCGTCACCCGCGTCGGCGTGCCCAGGCCGAAGGCGATGGACGGCGCCACACCCCAGCGTTCGTTCTCAACCGCGTCGTCGCGGCCCGGCACCCCGCTTTCGTGGGCCATGACGTTCAGGCGTACGGCGGTGCCGTCGATGCCCACGCCGGTCAGCGGGCGGTTGATGTCGGCGGTGACGCGCTTGGTGCTGGCGGAACCGACGGTCAGGGAGCCGGCGGTGATCGCCTCCATCTTCGGCGCCTTGGTCACCATGTTGACGGTGCCGCCGGTCGCCCCCCGGCCCGAATAGGCCGACGACGCACCCTTCACCACCTCGACCTGTTCCAGGTTGAAGGGGTCGCGGTTGTTCTGCGGGGCGGGGTCGCGGATGCCGTCCACATAAAGATCGGTGTTGGCGGAAAAGCCGCGGATGCGAAGCTGCTCGCCCTGGCCGCCGCCGCCTTCGCCGGCGCCGAAGGTGATGCCGGGCACGTTGCGCAGAACGTCGCGCAGCGTGGTGGCGGCCTGTTCCTGAATGACCTTTTCCGGGACGACGGTGATCGACTGCGGCGTGTCGAGGATGGTTTCCGTCCGCTTGACCGAGGCGGACTTGTCAACCTTGTAGGTGTCCTTGGCGACCGCACCTTCCACCGAAATGGCGGGAAGCTGCTGGGCGGTGCTGCCGGTGGTGGCGGTCTGGGCCAGGGCCGGGGCGGTCCCCGTCACGCAACCCAGCGCCAGACCCAGCGTGGCCAGCCCCAAGGTGGAAGCGGCCAGCGCCGGGCGCTGGGTGTGGGCCGAGGAAACGAAGCGGCTGTGGGACGTCACGTCACTCTCTCCTGATGAACGCTATTTAATGAGACTGATAATTATCCGCATATGCGGGCATCGCAAACAAATTTGAGAGTGATTCTTAGTATCATAGGATACTGACGCAAAAATGCCACAATCTCAGGGTGCCGGCGATGCCCACGCCACCGCCCGTCCCGTGGGCACGGGGCGGGCGGTGGCGTGGATAAACCGGAATCAGGGGGAGGGGATCAGCGCAGGTAATACTGGACCGGCACCACCAGTTCGATCCGCTCGTCGCCCACATCGGGCGGCGGCGGGGGCAGCGGCTCGGCCCGGCGGATCATCTCCAGGGTTTCCGTGTCCAGGGCCTCGAAGCCCGAGGGACGCTCGATCCGGCACGACAGCACCTTGCCCTGGCGGTCCATGACGAAGCGCAGATGGGTGACGCCCTGTTCCCGCCGGGCCTGGGAGGCGCGGGGATAGCGTTTGTGCCGTTCCAGATGGGCCAGCAGCGCGCCCTGCCACGAGCGGCGGGCGGCGGGGTTGCCGGCGGCTCCGGCCGATGGGGCCGCGGCGGTCTGGGACGGCGGTGCGGCGGCGGCCGGCGGGGCGGAGGTGGTGGGGGCCGGCGGCTGCGGGGTGGGCGGGGTTTCCCGCTTGCGCTCCACCGGGCGGGGGCGGGGCTGTTCCGGTTTGGGCGGCTTGGCCTTGGGCGGGGGAACCGGGACCGCCACCTCCGGCACCACCTCGGGCGGGGGTGGGGGAAGCTCGAACACCGGCTCGGGCGGCGGCTCGGGTTCGGGAAGCTCCAGGTCCGGCGGCGGTTCGGCGGCCTGCTGCTGCACCGGCGCCGGCGGGGTTTCCGTGGGCTGGGATTCCGCCGGCGCTTCGGGCAGGGCGGCCAGTTCCAGCATCACGGCACCCGGCGGCGGTTCCAGCGGGGCGGGGGCCGGCAGGGCCAGCACCAGCGCCACCGCCCCGGCGTGGGCGGCCAGGATGGCGAACAGGCTGGCGGTCCACCGGCCCAGCCCCAGCCCTTGGGGCGGTTCGGGCGGCAGGACGAGGCCGGGTGCGGCGGAAACAGGGCAAACAGTGGTCATGGGCATGGCTCGGGCGGAAACGGTCATGGCACGGCCCCTTACGGTGCCGGTGCGGCGGACACGCTTTCCAGCCCGACCAGCGCCACCTTGAGATAGCCCGCCGTCTGCAGCGCGTTCATCAGCTTCATCAGGTCGCCGTAATCGACGGCGCTGTCGGCGCGCAGGAAGATGCGGGTGTCGCGCGTGGTATGGGTGGCGTTGTCCAGCGCCTCGCGCAGGGCGGCGCGGTCCACCGGGGTTTCCCCCAGCACCAGCGACAGGTCGGACTTCAGCGTCAGATAGACCGGCTTGTCGGGGCGGGGCTGGACCGCGGCGGTGGAGGCGGGCAGGTCCACCGGCACATCCACCGTCGCCAGCGGGGCCGCCACCATGAAGATGATGAGCAGCACCAGCATCACGTCGATGAAGGGGGTGACGTTGATCTCGTGGTTCTCGCTGAGATCGTCGCCATCGTCCAGACGGGCGGCCATGCGTCCTTACTCCGCGGCGTTGATGGCGGAGGGGGCGGTGCGCGGCAGGGCGCGGCGGTCGAGGTCGCGGCTGACGTGCCGTTCCACCGACGCGGCGGCATCGGCCAGTTGCGCCCGGTACCCGCCGATGGCGCGGGAGAAGATGTTGTAGATCACCACCGCCGGGATCGCCGCCACCAGACCGATGGCGGTGGCCAGCAGCGCCTCGGCGATGCCCGGCGCCACCACGGCCAGATTGGTGGTCTGGGATTTGGCGATGCCGATGAAGCTGGTCATGATCCCCCACACCGTGCCGAACAGCCCGATGAAGGGAGATGTGGAACCGATGGTGGCCAGGATGCCGGTGCCGCGCATCATGCGCCGGCCCGCCGCCGCTTCGATCCGCGACAGGCGGGATGCCACCCGCTCCTTCAGTCCGTCGCCGGGGACATCGGCGGACAGGTGCGCCTCGGCCACCGCCGCGCGGACCAGTGTCGGCACGTCGCCCTTGTCGAACCCGACCTTTTCCGCCGCCTGGGTCAGCGAACGGGCGGATTCCAGCGCCTCCAGCGCCCGGCGCGCCTTGCGGCGGGCGGACGACAGCTCCACCGATTTCGCCAGCCACACGGTCCAGGTGGCGACCGACGCCAGGGCCAGACCGATCATCACCGCCTGCACCACCGGGCTGGCGGCCATGAACATGCCCCACGGGCTGAGGTCGTGGCTCATGATCCCGACGGCTTGGGGAACGGCCTGCGCCGCGTGGGCCGCCGCGGATGCGGCCGCGTCAACCGCCGGGGTCGCGGCCTGAACGGCGGCGGCGGTGTCGGGCACGGCGGGCGTCCCCGCCGGGGTGATGACCGTTCCCGCCGGGGCGGCGGTCTGCGCCCGCGCCGTCGCGGCGGTGGTGGCCAGGAAAACCGGGACCAGCGCCGTGCGGCGCAGGGCGCCGCGCAGTGAGGGCACCGTCGAAACGCCGCGGAGCGGCAGCTTTGTGATGAGCGGGCGGATCATGAAACCGCACTCCGGCTAAGGAACGTCGATGGGGCCATCCGCCCCCTGGCCGGAGATTATATGCAGGTGCGAATGAGTATGCAAATGAGTCGCATTGCCATTTGATACTTTTCCTGGCCGAAGGTCAGTTACCGCCCGTTTTGGATGGTGCCGTCCCAGCCGCCGCCCAGCGCCTTGTACAGCGATACCCGCGCGTTGAACCGGGCCAGATCGGCCTGGACCAGCGAGTCGTTGGTCTGGAACACCGTGCGCTGGGTGTCGAGAACGGTCAGGAACCCGACGGTGCCGGCGCGGAAGCGGGCCTCCACCAGACGCAGGGCGGTCTGGGCCTGATCAAAGGATTCGCGGGCGAAGGCGTATTGCTGTTCGGCGCTGACGGCGGCGCTCAGGGCGTCCTCCACATCGCGCAGGGCGGCCAGCACGGCGGCGCGATAGGTTTCGATGGCCTCGTCCCGGCGGGCGGTGGCCTGTTCCTGCTGCGCTTCCAGCCGGTTGCCGTCGAACAGCGGGGCGGTCAGCGACCCGGCCAGCGCCGTCACCGTGCCCGGCCCGTCGAACAGGGCGGCCAGCGTGGTGCCCTGCACCGACCCGCGGGCGGTCAGGCTCAACGATGGCAGGCGGTTGGCGCGGGCCGACACGATGTCCAGCCCGGCGGCGCGCAGGGTGGCGTCGGCCCGGCGCAGGTCGGGGCGGCGCTCCAGCAGGGTGGCGGGCAGCCCCGGCGTGATGGCCGGCAGCCGCAGCGCCGACAGCGACCGCCCATCGACGGCGAAGCCCTGCGGCGCCCGCCCCAGCAGCACGGCCAGGGCGTCGCGGGCCTGCCGCTCGTTCTGCTGCTGCGCGGTGAGGGAGGCGCGCTGCTGCGCCACCGCTGCCCGCTGCTGTGCCAGTTCCAGATCCGACGCCGCCCCGGCCTGGACCTGGAGCGTCAGCACCGTCAGCACCTCTTCGGCGATCTTCAGGGTTTCCTCGGCCAGCCGCACGCGGTCGCGCAGGGACAGGATCTGCAGATAGGTCGCCGCCACGTTGGACCGCACGGTCAGGGCTGTCGCCTCCCGCTCGTAGCGGGTGCCCAGCAGCGACAGGTTGGCGGATTCCGCCGCCGCCGCGTTGCCGCCGAACAGATCCACCTCGTACGACGCCTGCAGGCTGCCCGACAGGGAGGTGGTGGCCCGCGTCCGCCCACCCGATGACAGGCTGCTGGTGGTGCCGGTGCTGCTGCCGGTGTTGCGGCTGACGGAACGGTCGGCGCTGCCCCCGGCGCTGAGGGAGGGGAGCAGGGGGGCGCCGGCGATCGTGGCCTGCGCCTCCGCCTGCCGGATGCGGGCGGCGGCGGTGGCAAGGTCGGTGTTGGCGCGCTCCGCCTGCGCTTCCAGACGGTCGAGTTCGGCGGAACCGAAGCCCTGCCACCACTGGGCATCGGGCCAGACGGGGGCGGTCTTGTCGGGGGCCGTGGTGTCCCACGCCGCCGGCACGGGTGGCGGGGCCGGGTGCGGTTCGGCCAGCAGGGCGCAGCCACCCAGAAGCGGCAGGGTCAGCAACAGAAGACGATGCGTCATGAGGTCAGAACTTTCCCGGAAAGCACAGTCCATGCCCTCTCCCCACTGGGGAGAGGGTTGGGTGAGGGCCGGATGTCGCGCGTCAGCCCGACATCCGTTGCGAAGCAACTCGAAACGTACCCGAAGCAACTCCAAACGGCGGGCGTGACGCGCTCACTCCGAAGCCAGGGCCACCACGGGGTCGAGGCTGGCGGCCTTGCGCGCCGGAAGGTAGCCGAACACCAGCCCCGTGGCGAAGGCGCAGCCGAAGGCCAGGATCACCGGGCCGGGGCGCACCAGCACCGCCTGCCCGAACTGGGCGAAGGCCCAGGTGGTGCCCAGCCCGATCAGCACCCCGACAGCACCGCCCAGGGTGCAGATCGCCAGCGCCTCGCCGTTGAATTGCAGCATGATGTTGATGCGCCGGGCGCCGGTCGCCATGCGCACGCCGATCTCGCGGGTGCGCTCGGTCACGCTGACCAGCATGATGTTCATCACCCCGATCCCGCCCACCAGCAGCGAAATGGCGGCGATGGATCCCAGCAGCAGCGTCATGGTGTTCTGCGTCTCGGTGGCGTTTTGCAGGATGGATGCCATGTTGCGGATCTGGAAATCCTCCGCCTTGTGCCGCCCGATCAGAAGCTGGCGGATGTCCTCCTGCGTCGCGTCGATCTGGGTCACATCGTCCACCTGCACCGTCACCGTGCGCACGTACCGCTGGCCGAACAGCCGCAGCATGCCGGTGGTGATGGGGACATAGGCCGCGTCGTCCTGGTCGGTGCCCATGGGCGACGCCCCCTTCGGCGCCAGCAGGCCGATGACCTGGAAGGGGATGCTGTTGATGAGCACATACTGCCCCACCGGGTCGCTGCCGTCCGCGAACAGCGCCTTGGCCGTGGTCTGGCCCAGCACCGCCACCGGGGCATAGGTCTTCACGTCGTCGTCGGTGAAGAAGGTGCCCGAGCCGATGGTCCAGTCGCGTGCCAGCGGGAACCCCGCCGAGGTGGCGTTGACCGAGGTCTGATAGTCGCGGTTGCCCCGCCGGAAGGTGGCCGATCCGGGGTATTCCGGCACCGCCACCCGCACGTTGGGCAAGTCGCCGATGGCCGCCGCGTCTTCCGGCACCAGGGTGGCGGTGACGCCCCCGGACGGGCGCACGTTGGGCGCGCCGGGGCGGATCAGCAGCAGGTTGGTGCCCATGGCGGTGAAGCGGTTCAGCACCTCCTGCCGGGCGCCGTCGCCGATGGCCAGCATGGCGACCACCGACGTCACGCCGATGATGATGCCCAGCAGCGTCAGCAGCGTGCGCAGCAGATTGTGCCCCAGCGCGTGCAGCGCCATGCGCGCCGCCTCCATCACGTCGCGGGCCGAGGTGGCGGCGGGGGCGTGATGGATGGGGATCGGCGGCGACGGGGGCGGGGCGGCGGCGTCCTGATCGGGCGACGGGCCGTCGGCCACGATGTCGCCGTCGCGCAGTTCGATGATGCGGCGGGTCTGGCGCGCCACGGACGGGTCGTGGGTGATGACCAGAACCGTGTGCCCCTGTTCGTTCAGGGACCGCAGCAGCTTCATCACCTCCACCCCGCTGCGGCTGTCCAGCGCGCCGGTGGGTTCGTCGGCCAGGATGATGGCGCCGCCGTTCATCAGCGCACGCGCGATGGACACGCGCTGCTGCTGCCCGCCGGAAAGCTGGTTGGGGCGGTGGTCCAGCCGGTCTTCCAGCCCCAGCGTCTTCAGCAACTCCGCCGCCCGCGCCTCCCGCTCCTCGCGGCTGAGGCCGGCGTAAACGGCGGGCATCGCCACATTCTCCACCGCGGTGGCGGCGGCCAGCAGGTTGTATTGCTGGAAGATGAAGCCGAACGCCTCCCGCCGCAAAATCGCGCGGCGGTCGCCGTCCAGCCCCGACACCTCTTCCCCGTTCAGCCGGTAGCTGCCCTCCGTGGGGCGGTCCAGCAGGCCGATCAGGTTCATCAGCGTCGATTTGCCCGACCCCGACGCGCCCATGATGGCGACGAATTCGCCGGGCATGATGTCCAGGCTGATGCCGTGCAGCACCGGCACCGCCAGCGGCCCGCGGTGAAAGGTGCGGGTGATGCCGCGCAGCGCGATGATCGGCTGGGGCGGCGAACCGCCCGCGGCATCCGTTTTCGCGCCGGTTTCGGGGACGGGTGCCTCCGCGATGGGGGGTGGGGACGTGGCGTTCATCGTCACCTCCGCACGCCGCCGCCCATGCCCATGCCGGCACCCGGCGGCGGGCCGGGGGGCGGGCCGCCGTCGGGTGGCGGGGGCATGGCGTTGCCGGACCGCTGGCCGCCGCTGCGCTGGGCCTCGATCACCACCTGATCGCCCACCGACAGGCCGGAGCGGATTTCCGCCGTCACCCGGTTGGTCACCCCCACCTCGACCCGGCGTTCCACCACCTCGCCGCCGGCCATCAGCTTGACCGCGTATTTCCCGCCGGGGCGGGGCAGCAGGGCTGCGACCGGCACGGTGGGTACGCCCTTCGCCTCCGCCACCACGAAAAAGACATGCGCGCTCATCTGCGTCATCAGGTCGTTGTCGGGGTTGGGCACGTCGAACAGCGAGGAATAAAGCACCACGTTGTTGGTGACTTCCGGGGTGGGCAGCACCTGATTGAGGGTGCCGGAGCGCCGGCGGTCGGGCTGGCCCAGCGTGGTGAAATAGGCCGGCATCCCCACCTTCAGCTTGGGGATGTCGGCTTCCGACACCTGGGTCTTGACCGTCATGGTCGAAAGCTCGGCGATGCGCAGGATGATGGGGGCCTGCTGGTTGGCGTTCAGCGTCTGGCCCTGGCGGGCGGAGATATCCACCACCGTGCCGGTCATCGGCGCGTAGATCTTGGTGTAGCTGAGGTTGGCCTGATCGCCCTTCAGCGTCGATTCCACCTGCTGGATCTGGGCTTCCAGCACGCCGATCTGGGCGGAGGCGGATTTGCGCTGGGCGTCGGCGCTGTCGTATGCCTCCTGGCTGGTGGCGCGGTCGGCCAGCAGCCGGCGCTGGCGCTCGAACTGCTTTTCCGCCAGATCGAGCTGCACATGCTTTTCCCGAAGCTGGGCGCGCAGGGACATGAGTTGCGCCTGATCGGCGGCCACCCGCGCCTCATAGACCGTGGGATCGATCTGGGCCAGCAATTGCCCCTGTTCCACCCGGTCGCCATCCTCCACGAAGATGCGTTTCAGCTGCCCCGACACCTGGGTGCCCACATCCACATAGGTGCGCGGCTGGAGCGTGCCAACCGCCGACACCGTTTCCTCGATGTTGCCCAGGGCGACCGTGTGCGTGCGGACGGCGGCGGGGGTGGCGGTCTGCCCCTTCATGGCCCACCACGCACCACCGGCTCCGGCAGCCACAACCGCCGCGGCTGCCGCCGCCTTCATCCAACCCGCCATCACGCCGTCATCCCGTCAAAAGTCATGCATTTGATAATCACTTTCATAATAGGAGTATCAAGTGCAAACGTTGCTGCTTTATGTCCTTCGGCCGGTCCGTTTGTAACGGAGTGTAACGGTTGGATCCTGCGGGTGCCGCGTGCCGCATGGAATGGAGGTGTGCGGCTTAACGTTTCCACCATTTTTTATACACCCTGTGCTAGGCTTGCGGTATCGGCAGGCACAGGATCGACCCTGCCCATGCTCCGGTATGCTATGCACGGCCGGGGTACCGGGCCGGATCTGCCGCGGGTCGCCGTGAAGAATGGCAAAGCAATAGCGGTGACCGGGTGATGATTAGGGTTAAGATTCCATGGGCGACAAAATGATTTATTGACCTTTGCGCCACCATCGTCGGATGGTTGTTGGACAGGAAAAGCCGATCAACCCTTATGGTCCCAAGAGCCGAGATGCCAGCCCGGGAGCGACGAATCTTTTCCGATCTTGCCTTCCGCGCGCAGGGAAGCGGGGGAACCGATCGGGGTGAGCATGGCGGACGCCGCATGGCGTGGGCGGTGCTGGTGCTGTCGTTCACGGCGACCCTGACCATCTGGTGGATGACGTCGGGCGTGGTGCAGCGGGAATCCTCCGAACGCTTTGCCAGCCGGGTCAGCGAGGTGCACGCCAGCATCCAGGACCGGATGCGCTCCTACGCCCAGGTGCTGCGGTCGGCCTCGGCCCTGTTCAAGTCGTCCGGCACCGTCTCGCGGGAGGAGTGGGAGACGTTCATCCGCGGGCTGGAGCTGGACCGTTTCTATCCCGGCATTCCGGCGGTGGCCTATGCCCGCTATGTCCCCAACAGCCGCGCGGACGCCCTGCTGGACGAGATGCGCGCCGACGGCGTGCCCGAATTCGCCGTGCGTCCGCCGGGGGTGCGCCCCGACTATCTGGTCAATGTCTATGTGGCGCCCTTCCACGCCCTGAACCGGGCGGCGCTGGGGTACGACATGCTGAGCGAGACGGTGCGGCGGTCGGCGATCCTCCACGCCGCCGACACCGGCCAGCCGGCCATCACCTCGCGCCTGATTCTGAAGATCGACGAGCACCGCGATCCTCAGCCAGCCTTCATCATGTATTTCCCGGTCTATGATTCCACGCGCCCGCAAACCACCGTGGAGGAGCGGCGGGCCGCCCTGATGGGGGCGGTGCTGGCGCCGTTCCGGGTCTATCCCCTGGTCGAAGGCATTCTGGGCAATGATTTCGGTGACATCGGCCTGACCATCTACGACGGCACCGAGATCGGCGACGATCACGAGATGTACCGCAGCAACGCCGATATCCCCGCAGCACCCATGCATCGGGTGCTGCGGCAGGTGCCGTTCCAGGACCGCATCTGGACCATCGCCTATTATTCCACCCCGGGGTTCGAGGCGTCGCTCCACAACGACAAGCCCAAGCTGATCCTGGGGGCCGGGGCGGTCATCAGCCTGCTGGTGTTCGCCATGGCGTGGAGCCTGTCCAGCAACCGTGCCCGCGCGGCCAAGCTGGCGGCGGAGATGACCGAATCCCTGCGCCGCCGGGAATCGGAACTGCACCAGTTCTTCACCCAGGCGCCGGTCGGCATCTGCATCCTGGACGCCGAGGGGCGGATCATCGACTGCAACCCCGTGCTGGGGCAGTACATGGGGGTGCCCGCCGACGCCATCATCGGCTTCAACATGCTGACCGATGCCAAGGACCGTTCCTTCACCTTCGCCGTCGAACGCGCGCTGGGCGGGGAGCCGTCGGAGATCGAAACCCCCTATATATCCACCCTGGGGGGGCGGCAGGGCTTCTACCACGCCCATTTCCAGCCGATCTTCAACGGGGCGGACTTCCTGTTCGTCCTGGGCTTCATCGACGACGTGAGCGAGCGCAAGGCGGCGGAGGAGCAGGTCCATTACCTGGCCCATTTCGACGCGCTGACGGCGCTGCCCAACCGGACGCTGCTGGCCGACCGGCTGAGCCACGCCATCGCGCTTGCCCGCCGCACGGAAACCACCCTGGCGGTGCTGTTCCTCGACCTCGACCATTTCAAGGTCATCAACGACAGCCTGGGCCACACGGTCGGCGACGACGTGCTGAAGGAGGTGGCGGAGCGGCTGCGCGAATCCGTGCGTGAAGCCGACACCGTGGCCCGCCACGGCGGCGACGAGTTCGTCGTGGTGCTGACCGACGCGGGCGAGGCCAAGGACGTGGCCACCGTCGCCGGCCAGATCATCGAGCGGCTGAACGCCCCCATGCGCATCAAGGGGCGGGAGTTCAGCATCTCCCCGTCCATCGGCATCAGCATGTTCCCCGAGGACGGCGACGACGGCGAGCGGCTCATCAAGAACGCCGACGCCGCGCTGTATCAGGCGAAATCGGCGGGGCGGCGGGCCTTCCGCTTCTTCACCAACGCCCTGGACGTGCAGTTGAACGAGCGGCTGACGGTGGAGGCCAGCATCCGCCGGGCGCTCGATCTGGGCGAATTCCGCCTGCACTACCAGCCGCAGGTGGACATCGCCACCGGGGCTGTGATGGGGCTGGAAGGGCTGATCCGCTGGGCGCATCCCGATCTGGGCATGGTGCCGCCCAACCGCTTCATCCCCATCGCCGAGGAAAGCGGCCAGATCACCGCCATCAGCCAGTGGGTGATGGACGAGGCGTGCCGTCAGATCAAGCTGTGGCAGAACAGCGGGGTGACGGTGGAACGGGTGGCGGTCAACATATCGGCGCTGCAGTTCCGCACCCCCGATCTGCCCGATCAGGTCCAGGCGGTGCTGTCGCGCCACGGCCTGCCCGCCCACCGTTTGGAGATCGAGGTGACCGAGGGGGCGCTGATCCACAATCTGGAAACCGCCACCCGCATCCTGCGCGCGCTGAAGACCATCGGCGTGAAGCTGTCCATCGACGATTTCGGCACCGGCTATTCCAGCCTCAGCTACCTTCAGCGGTTCCCGGTGGACACGCTGAAGATCGACCGTTCGTTCGTCAGCGACCTCAGCGCCGACCAGCACAACGCCGCCATCGTCCGCGCCATCATCAGCCTGGGCAAGAGCCTGAACCTGACCACCATCGCCGAGGGGGTGGAGACGGACCAGCAGCTTGCCTTCCTGCGGGCCGAGGGCTGCCACGCCGCCCAGGGCTATTTCTACAGCCGCCCGCTGCCCCCCGACGAGGCCGCCCGCTTCCTGCGCGGCCGTGCGTCCGTCGCCGCCGAATAAAGTGGGAGGCAAGGGGCCGTGCCCTTGGCAAAACCGGCAAAACAAAAGGCCGCCCGATCGGGGCGGCCTTTTTGATTTCGGCTGTGGCAGCCGGTCGGCAGGTCCGGGAGCCTTACTTAATCTTGGCTTCCTTGAACTCGACGTGCTTGCGCGCCACCGGGTCGTACTTGCGGAACGACAGCTTTTCGGTGGTCTTCTTGGGGTTCTTCTTCTTCACGTAGAAGAAACCCGTGTCAGCCGTGCTCACCAGCTTAATGAGGACGGTGTTCTGCTTGGCCATGATCCTGATCCCGGTCTAAATACCGACAAACATCCCGTATCCCGCCGGCCCTGCGGGGCGGCGACGTGAGCGGCGAAGATACCCCGCCGCCCCCGAATGTCAAGTTTTGTCTCGGAAACCCACGGTTTCCACCCCGCGGGCCAGCCCCAGCGCCTCCGCCAGCCCCAGAAAAGCGGGCAGGGGGTGGGTGATGACCGACACCGGGATGGGGGCAAGGTAGCCGCTCATCCGACCCTTGGCTTCGAATCGGGCGCGGAAGGGGGAGCGGGCGAAAAACGCCGGCCCCAGCCGCGGCACGATTCCCCCCGCGATGTAGACGCCGCCGCGCGCGCCCAGGATCAGCGCCAGATTGCCGGCCACGGTGCCCAGCAGCGAACAGAACATCGCCACCGCCTCGACGCACAGCGGATCGCTGCCGTCCAGCGCCGCCGCGGTGACGGCCGCCGGGGTGTCCTTTCCGGGCGTCAGCCCGGACAATTGGCACAGCGCGGTGTAGAGGTTCACCAGCCCCGGCCCCGACAGGGCGCGTTCCGCCGACACATGGCCCGTTTCGCTGCCCTTTTCCGCGCGGATTTGGGCCAGCACCGCGCTTTCCCGCTCGTCCGCCGCCGGCAGGGTGGAATGGCCGCCTTCGCTGGCCAGCGGGATCCAGCCCGCCGGGCCGGGCACCAGCCCCGACACCCCCAGCCCGCTGCCGGGGCCGATCACCGCCACCGCCGTTCCGGGAACCGGCGCACCGCCGCCCACGGTGAACACGTCGTCGGGTCCCAGCCGCGGCACCGACAGGGCGGCGGCGGTGAAGTCGTTCACCACCGCCAGCCGGTCGAACCCCAGCGCCCGGCGCGCCCCGTCGATGGAGAAGCGCCAGGGCATGTTGGTCAGCGCCACCTCGTCCCCCGTGACCGGCCCGGCGACGCAGAAGGCGCCCTGGCGCGGGCGCACGCCGCACGCCTTCCGGCACTCTTCCAGATAGGCCTGTGCCGCCGCCTCCAGCGAGGGGAAGGCGGCGGTGGGGTAGATGCGGGAATGGTGCAGCCCGGTCCCGTCCATCAGCCCGAAACGGGCATTGGTGCCGCCGATGTCGGCCACCAGGGCGCAGTTGGAATCATCGATGGGGGGCGGGGCGCTCATGATCCTCCGTCGTGTCCTTACTTATTGATAGGGCGCCTTGGTCAGCGCCCTGACGTAGCTTTCCCGCCACGCGCCGATGTCGTTGCGCCGCAGGGTATCCATCAGGGCGGCGTGGCGTTCCCGCCGTTCCTCGACCGGCATGGTCAGCGCCCGCTGCAGGGCGTCGGCCACGCTTTCCACCTCGTACGGGTTGACGATCAGCGCCTCGGTCAGTTCCTGGGCGGCCCCGGCGAATTCCGACAGAACCAGCACGCCGGGGTCCTGGGGATTCTGACAGGCCACATATTCCTTTGCCACCAGATTCATGCCGTCGCGCATGGGGGTGACCAGCCCCACCGCCGCCTGCCGGTGGAACCCCGACAGCACCCGCTGGCCGAAACTTTTGTTCAGGTAGCGGATGGGCATCCAGTCGAATTCGGCGAAGCGTCCGTTGACCCGTCCGGCCATTTCCGACAGTTCCCGCCGCAAGGTGATGTATTCCGGCACCTCTTCGCGGGTGGGCGGGGCGATCTGGAGGAACGACACCCGGTTGCGGTGTTCGGGGTAGTTTTCCAGGAAGGTTTCGAACGCCTCGAACCGTTGGAGCAGCCCCTTGGAATAGTCCAGCCGGTCCACCCCGATGATGAGCCGCCGCCCGACCAGACTGTCCCGCAGCCGTTCGGCGTGGCGGGATCGGGCGTTGGTTTCGGCGGCCCGTTCCAGGGCGGCGGTGTCGATGGAGATGGGAAAGGCCCGCGCCAGCAGCGTCCGCCCGAACGCCCGCACCACCACCCCGCCATCCGGGTGCGGGTCCACCATGCCGCCGGCGTCCAGCAGCACGTAATTGATGAAGCAGCGCAGATCCACCATCGTGTGGAACCCCACCACGTCATAGGCGCACAGATCCTCGATCAGGTCCCGGTGGTGGGGCAGCACCTTCAGCACCTCCGGCGCGGGGAAGGGGGTGTGAAGGAAGAAGCCCATCCGCTGGGTGCAGCCCAGGGCGCGCAGCTTCCGCCCACAGGGAATCAGGTGATAATCGTGCACCCACACCATGTCATCGGGCCGGAGCATGGGGGCCAGAACCGCGGCGAAACAGCCGTTGACCCGTTCGTACCCGTCCCGATTGCGGCGGCTGACGGTGGTCAGCCCCAGGCGATAATGGAACAGCGGCCAGAGGGTCTGATTGGCGAAGCCGTTGTAATATTCCTCGAAATCCCGCTGCCCCAGATCCAGCATGGCGTAGGTCAGGCGCCCGTGGATGCTGGTCACCGGGGTGGCGGGCGTGTCGCCGTCCACCACCGTGCCGCTCCACCCGAACCAGATGCCGCCGGTTTTCTTCAGAGCCGCCAGAACCGCGACGGCCAACCCGCCCGCGGCCTGTTTGCCTTCTTCCACCGGAGCGACGCGATTGGAAACCACCACCAGCCTGCTCAAACCCGGAACCTCCTCTGCTCTGGCCTTGCTCTCGGCAGCCAGGGGTAGAGGGAAAACGTGGCGTGGATGTGATGGTTCCTGTGTCTGCGCCGGCCTGCGGGGTGGTGCAATGCGGTACGGGCATGGCGGGTTTGCGTTCATCCCCCCTGGTAAGGGGGGCGAAATATCCGATTTATGCGCCGTTGGTAAGACCACTTGATGCCGGTAACGTGTTGCATTGCAACATGAATCGTCGCCCGACGTTTGGTTCCATTCTGAGGGTGTGCGTGTAAGGCATTGTTCCAGTAGGGGATTTTTTTTCCTCTTGCGCTCCGGAGCTTTGGTCCTTACATTGTGCAGTGCGACATGGATCGCATTTCGATGTGGTTCATGGCGTAACGCACTTCTTGGGCGTTTCCTCCCTAGACTCGGGCCGCGGCGTATGCCGCGGCCTTTTTTCTTTTCCGCATGGGGTGTCAGGCGGCTTCGGTGACCGCGGCGTCCCGCGCGGCGCTGATGCGCTCGTCGATCACCGACACCACCCACACGGCGAAGCCGCCCAGCGCCAGCGCGCATCCCACCCAGCCGGTGGAGGTCCAGCCCCAGCCGGCCGCGATTGCCATGCCGCCCAGCCACGGACCCAGCGCGTTGGCGGCGTTGAACGCGCTGTGGTTGAGGGCGGCGGCCAGGGTCTGGGCATCCTCGGCCACATCCATCAGGCGGGTCTGAAGGGCGGCCCCCAGCCCGCCGCCGCCACCGATCAGGAACACCACCAGCGACACCGCCCAGATGTTGCCGGCGGCAAAGGGGTACAGGGCCAGCGACGCCGCACTCCACAGCAGGATGCCGCCCACCGTCGGCATCAGCGCCCGGTCGGCGGCCCAGGCGCTGGCCAGCGTGCCCGCGGTCATGCCGCAGCCGAACACGCTCAGCACGATGGGGACCATATGAGGGGACACCTGCGTCACCGCCATCAGGGTGGAGGCGATGTAGGTATAGACCGCGAAGATCCCGCCGAACCCGATGGCCCCGATGCCCAGCGTCAGCCACACCTGCCGCCGTTTCAGCGCCCCCAGTTCGCGCAAGGGGCTGGCCCCCGGCTGCGGTCCCTGGTGGGGGGCATAGGCCCACACCAGCGCCACCGTCAGCAGCGCCAGAAGCCCCACCACCCCGAACCCCCACCGCCACCCCAGCACCTGCCCGATGCCGTTGGCCAGCGGCACGCCCAGGATGGTGGCGATGGTCAGCCCCAGCATGGTGCGCGCCACCGCCTGCGCCCGCCGGTGCGGCGGCACCAGCGACGCCGCCATCAGCGCCGCCACCCCGAAATAGGCCCCGTGGGGCAGGCCGCTCATAAAGCGGAAAACCAGCATCCAGCCATAGGTGGGGGCCAGCGCGCTCAGCACGTTGGCGATGGCGAACACCGCCATCAGGCCGATCAGCAGCGTGCGCCGCGCCACCGCCGCCCCCAGCACCGCGATCACCGGCGCCCCCACCACCACGCCCAGGGCATAGGCGCTGATGACGTGCCCCGCCGTGGGTTCATCGATGCCCAGCCCGGGGGCGAAATAAGGCAGCAGGCTCATGGTGGCGAATTCGGTGGTTCCGATGGCGAATCCCCCCATGGCCAGAGCCAGCAGCACCAGCCCCGGATGGGCGGACCGTGCCGCCGCCGCGGGGCCATCACTGCGACGGTCCGGTATCATATGCAAAACTCCGTTTGTGCCATGCAGCATGGGAAGATATTTGCCGGCACCGGCGGATGGCAACCTCTGGTGGGGTGCGCGCCGGGCGCATGGGCGTTTCGTTTTCCTGACGCCGCTCACCCGCACCATGACCAGTCCTGGCACACGCCAAGGGGCTTTGTCGATTCATGGAATAGCAGCCAATGTTCACGTATGCGACTTTATGTTGATATAAAGAGTTGTGTTGATTGGCGTCTGGGCAATCAAAAACAGGAAGCGCACAAATGGTAACTGAGAAATTATGCTGAATTATGAACTGTATTATGCCGAATTATGCGTTGACTGATGTATGTCGATCATATATTTCTTTAGAAAGATGGTTTATGCATATTGTCGCATAAGAAATTGCTCGCGCCAGACTGGGTATTGAAGCCTGAGTCTCGAATTTTGCGGTGGTTTTTGTTTTGAAATTTAAAATGCGTCATCATGTTTTGTGATTCATTCACATTTTATATATCTTTAAAAATATAATTTTTTCCCATTTGTGGTTTTCATGGGTTTCTATTGGTTAATAGAAATCAAAAGGCATTTCGTTTGTGAATAGTGCCAATACCTCTTCCTGGTTCAACCGTATGGTCATTTTCCATCCGCGCTGACCATCACCCCCTTCGAAGAAAACCCGAAACGGTGAGCGCGCTGGTTCTTGCCGAGGAACGCTGATGTTTCGATTCCGTTGGTTGCTTTTGTCATCGGCCGCCCTGTTTTCCGCCCCCTCCGCCTGGGCCGGCGATCCGGTCTTGCCGACCGGGGGGCAATATGCGGCGGGGGCCGGCACCATCAGCCAGTCCGGTGCGGCGATGACCGTCACCCAGACGAGCAACCGCGGCGTCATCGACTGGAAGGGCTTCAGCATCGGTCAGGGGGGCGCGGTGCATGTCGATAACGGCGGTGGCGCCACCCTCAACCGGGTGACCGGCGGTCAGGCATCGTCGATTGCCGGCACGCTCACGGCGACCGGCTCGCTGTATCTGGTGAATCCTCAAGGGGTGGTGGTGGCGCCATCGGGGGTGGTGAAGGCCGGCGGGGATGTCGTCGCCTCGACCCATGACATTTCCAACCAGACCTTCATGTCCGGCGGCCCGGCGCTGCTCAAGAGCGATTCGCCCGGCACCATCAGCAATCTCGGGCGGGTGTCCTCGGCGGGCGGCGATGTGGTCCTGATCGCGCGTGAGGTCAGCAACGCCGGCACGATCCAGGCCCCCAAGGGCACCGCCGTCCTGGCCGGCGGAACCGAGGTGCTGCTGACCGAAAAGAGCGGCCACAGCGATGAACGGGCGTTCGTGCGGGCCGGCGTGGGCCGGATCGACAATCAGGGCGTGATCGAGGCCGCCCAGGCGGAACTGAAGGCCGCCGGCGGCAACATCTACGCCCTGGCCGGCAACAACGGCGGCATCGTCCGCGCCACCGGCTCCGAAACACGGGGTGGGCGCATCCTGCTGACCACCGAGGACGGCGACATCGCCAATTCCGGCACCCTGGCCGCGCGGAACGCCGATGGTGCGGGCGGGCGGGTGACGGTTCAGGCACCCCGCGGCACCATTCAGCACACCGGCACGATCGACGCGCGCGCCACCGGCGCCGGCAAGGCCGGGGGCACGGTGACGATGACCGGCGACCGTGTCGGGCTGATGGATGGTTCGTCCACCAACGCCTCGGGGCCGGGGGGTGGCGGGTCGGCGAAGATCGGCGGCGACGCCCGCGGGGCCGGTCCGCTGCCCAACAGCCGCAAGGTGCTGGTCCAGAAGAACGCCACCGTCCGCGCCGACGCCACCGACCGGGGCAAGGGCGGGCAGGTGGTGGTGTACGGCACCGAAACGGCCCAGGTTCACGGCACCGTCACCGCCCGCGGCGGCGCCAACGGCGGTGACGGCGGGTTCATCGAAACCTCCGCCGCCCATCTGGACGTGACGGCCCCCCCGAACGCAGGCGCGGACAAGGGGGCGGCGGGGCAGTGGCTGATCGACCCCTTCGATCTGGTCATCAGCGCCGCCGGTCCCGACGCCAACATCGCCACGGGTTCATCCCCATGGACGGCAACCGATCCGTCCACCGCCGCCACCGTGGCGATCTCGACCATCCTGACGGCGTTGAACAGCGGCGATGTCAGCATCTCCACCCAGGGCGGACTGGACGCCACGCACGGCGACATCACCATCGCCGACGGAATCTCGTTCGCCACCGACCGGACGCTCAACCGCACCCTGACCCTGACCGCGGCCAAGAACGTCATCGTCAACGGTGCGATCGCCCCCGCGTCGGGAACCGCCGGCCTCAGCCTCGCCTTTTCCGCCACCTCCAAGATCCAGGTCAACCAGCCGGTCAGCACCGGCGGCGGCGCCATCGCCTTCACCGGGCAGAACAACGGGGTCGAACTGGCCGCCGACATCACCACCGCGCGGACGGGCGGCACCGGCGGCGCCATCGACATCACCGGCAATCTCCAGGCCCTGACGGTGAACGGTGCCCGGACGCTGACCAGCGGCGGCGGCCTCATCGCCCTGCACAACGGCTTCGTCGATGCCCACGCCGCGACGGGGGACAGCCTGACCCTCACCGCCGGGGCCGGCGCCGTGACCTTCGACAATTATGTCGGCAACGACGCCACCAACAGGCTGACGGCGCTGACCGTGGATTCCACCGGCATCACCACCCTGATGCGGGGCGACAGTACCCAGGGCAAGGGGATCCGGGTCAACGGCCCGGTCCATTTCACCGGGCCGGTGGTCACCAGCACCTCCCAGCAGGCGGTCATCAACACCCAGGGCGGCAACGGCGCCATCACCTTCGATGGATCGGTCAACGGCAGCACCAGCAACACCCAATATCTGTACCTGTCCGCCGGCACCGGCGACATCACCTTCAACGGCGCGGTCGGCGGCACCAATTCCCTGGCCGTGGTCGAGATCGATACGGCCCGGAACGCCACCTTCAACGACAGGGTGACCATCGGGCAGAGCCTTTATTCCGGCGGCTACGACCCCGGCCAGACCGGCGTCAGCGGTGTGCTGGAGTTCAAGAAGGCGCTGACCATCGGCCAGTCTCTGACCGTGAAGCGGGCAACCGGCGGCACCGTCTTCAACGATACGGTCACCGCCAACTCCGGCTCCTTCTCCAACACCAGCGCGACGTTCACCGACGCCACCAAGACCTATACCTTCACCAACGGGGCGAATTTCGATTCGACGGTGGGGTCGGTGACGCTGAGCGGGACGCTGGCCGCCACCAACAACCTGATCGCGCTGGCCGACAACGCCGACGGCGCCATCACCTATCTGGGCGGGAACGCCACCATCAACGTGGGAACCGGGGCCATCCTGCTGCGCAAGGTGGTGCCGTCCCCCTCCCTCCAGACCCCGGCGTCGCTGACCATCCGCGCCCGTCAGACCAACGTCTACGGCGATGCGATTACCGCCGGCAACGCCATCGATATTTCCGGCAGCCTGCTGGTCTACAACGACCTGACCCTGACCAGCGGCAGCGGCGGCATCACCCTGGGCAGCGCCAGCGCCTATTCCCGTTCCGATGCGTCGATTCCCGGTGGATTGCTGTTTTCCAGCCTGACCATGAACGCGGGATCGGGCGATGTTTCGGTGGGTGCCCTTAACCAGACGGTTCTCGGCTACTACAGCTTCGACACGGTGGCGATCAACACCACCGGCACCACCACGCTGTTGGGCGATATCTATGCCAACGGGACCGGCGGCATCCTTATTCCGGGGCGGGTGGTTCTGGGAGCCGACGTGGGCCTGCGAAGCTACCGCCGCTACAGCAGCAACGGGCAGTTCGTCTACACCGCCGGCGGCCCGATCCGGTTGGGCACGGTGGATTCCGACAGCGGCTCCTCGCCCCGCGCCCTGACGCTCTACACCGGCATCGGGAACGACGTCACTCTGGGGGCCGCCGGTTCCCAGCACGCCCTGACATCCCTGGCGCTGGCGTCGATGAAGCCGTCGCCCCTGTCCTCGCTGCCCAACAACCTCAGCGATCTGTCGGTCAGTGCGGTCGCGCTGAACGGGTCCATCACCACCACAGGCGCGGGCGGCATCGATCTTGGCTCGGGGGCGGTGACGCTGGGGGCCGACGTCACCCTGGACACCCATGGCGGCAATGGTGCTGTCACCATGGGGGCCGCCGGTTCCGACGGCACCGCCACCCCGCGGAGCCTGACCATCGCGTCCGGTTCCGGTGCCGTCGCGCTCAACGGGGCCATCGGGGCCGGCAAGGCGCTGAAGGCGCTGTCGCTGACGGGCACCGGCGCCACATCGCTTGGCGGTGCCATCACCACCAACGGCGCCGGGGGCATCGCCCTGGGGGCCGGGGCGGTCACGCTGAAAAGCGACGTCACCCTGGACACCCATGCCGGGAACGGCGGGATTTCCGTCAACACCATCGATTCCGACAACACCGCCACGGTGCGGGCGCTCGCCATGACCGCCGGCAGCGGCACCATCACCCTGAACGGCGCTCTTGGCGCCGGCACCGCACTCGGCGCCGTTTCACTGACCACCACCAGCCCCCTGTCGGCCGGCGTGGGGATCACCGCCCAGAACGCCGACATCACCCTGTTCGGCGGCGGCCTGACCCTGGGAGCGGGGGCGCGGCTGACCACCACCGGCTCCGGCAACATCATTCTGGGGGCCGGCAGTGCGGGGACTTTCACCAACCAGGCCGGCAACAGCCTCCTGTCCCTCGGCAGCGGCCGTTGGCTGGTCTATTCCAGCGATCCGCGCTCCAACAGCGGGGAGATGGCCGGTTATGGCTGGCGGCGTTACAACGCCACCTATGCCAACACCGCGCCGGCCAGCGTCGGCGGCAGCGGTTTCCTTTACAGCACCGCTCCCACCGTCGGCATCATCGTCAGCGGCATCGGCAGCAAGACCTACGACGGCACCACCGCCGTCGGCGACGGTTCCCGCAGCCTGTCCGGTTCCGGGTCCGGCATCAACGGCGATACGGTCACGGCGACCGTCAGTGCCGGCAGCGGTTCCTATGCCGACCGCGACGTCGGCACCGGAAAGACCGTGACCTTCAGCGGCGGACCGTTGGCCCTTTCGGCCACCGACGCCAACGGCAAGCCGGTCTATGGCTACACTGTGTCGGGTATCACCGGGCAGGGCGACATCACCCGCGCAACGCTGGCCGTTTCGGCCAACGGCATCACCAAGACCTATGGTCAAACCGACCCGGCGCTGGGCTACACGGTGACCGGGCTGGCGGCATGGGACAGTGCGGC
>CALBDS010000014.1 GCA_937927415.1 uncultured Rhodospirillaceae bacterium | reverse complement strand
CAGCAGAAAACGCAAGTCTCAGATTGACGACCTGCTTGATATCTTATCCTAGCGCATATGGGGCGGCAGCCCCGCTCCCCAATCCCTCACCCCGCCTCTTCCATAGCGAAGATGGCTTTCAGATCGACCGGAGCTTCCGGCTGCGGGTCAAGGTCGAGCTGGTTTTCCACCGCGTCCAGGTGGTCGGCCATCAGGGCCGCCGCTTCGCCCGGCGTGTTGCCCGTCAGGGCGGCGATCAGCCGCCGGTGATCCTCGGCGGAACAGGTGTGGGCGGTGCGCCGCTCATAGGCCGCGATGGCCAGGCTCGAACGGTCGATCAGGTCGGCCAGGATGCCGGCCAGCGTGGCGTTTCCGGCGAATTCCGCCAGCAACAGATGGAACTGCCCCGACAGGCGGATCATCGCCTGCCGGTCGGCGGCCCGTTCCGCGTCATCCTCCAGCGCGCCGTGGTGGTGCAGCCGTTCCAGCATGGCGGGCGGCAGGGGGCGGGGCAGCTTTTCCAGACGGTCCATGATGGCGCGTTCGATCACCCGGCGGGCTTCGAACACCTCGCGCGCTTCCTCCGGCGTCGGCTTGGCGACGAAGGCCCCGCGGTTGGGGATCAGCGTCACCACCCGGCGCTGCGACAGCAGCAGCAGCACCTTGCGCACCCGCTCGCGGCTGACGCCGAAGGCTTCGGCCAGGCTTTCTTCGGTCAGCTTGGTGCCCGGCGGCAGCCGGCGGTCGGCGATGGCCTCGCGGATGCTGCGGACGATGCGGGCTTCGGCGCTGCTGCGTCCGCCCGTGGTGCGGCGGGGCGGCTTGGGGGTGGAGATGGCGGTCATCGCGGGGAATGGGACATCGTGGAGGAAGCGTCCCGATTATTGTGCACAATTTTTACCCATGACGAAACCAAAATCGCCATCCCCCGCTGTGCGCAGATGGGGGATCGTCACGCCATCTTTTGCCTAAAGCAAGGGCAAACCGCTCAATCATCACCCTCATCCTGACCATATGCACAGCAAAAGGGCGCCGAATCCCGGCGATTCCGCTGGCATGCGGTGTGCAAACGGTCGAAATAGGTCACAAATGACCGAGAGATTGTGCATAATGTTGGGAGAGGGGCGATGACCGCGGGTTCGACCGTCGAGCTTATCAAGCTGCGCAAGGCCTATGGCGCCACGGTGGCGGTCGATGGGATCGACCTGCGGATTCCCGCCGGATCCTATTGCTGCCTGCTGGGACCCAGCGGGTGCGGCAAGACATCCACCTTGCGCATGATCGCCGGGCACGAGGACATCACCGACGGCGACCTGCTGATCGGCGACACGGTGGTGAACGATCAGCCGCCGGCCCGGCGCGGCACGGCGATGATGTTCCAGAGCTACGCGCTGTTCCCCCACCTCGACGGCACCGACAACGTTGCCTTCAGCCTGAAGATGAAGGGGGTGGGGAAGGAGGAGCGCCGCCGCCGCGCGCGGGAGATGCTGGATCTGGTGGACATGGGCGCCTATGCCGCGCGGCTGCCGGCCCAGCTTTCGGGCGGGCAGCAGCAGCGTGTGGCGCTGGCCCGTGCGCTGATCACCCATCCGGGCGTTCTGCTGCTGGACGAACCGCTGTCGGCGCTCGACCCGTTCCTGCGCGTGCGCATGCGGGAGGAGTTGAAGCGCCTGCACCGCGAGATCGGGATCACCTTCATCCACGTCACCCACAGCCAGACCGAGGCGATGGCCCTGGCCGACATCGCGGTGGTGATGAACAAGGGCCGCATCGAACAGGCGGGGCCGCCGCGCGAGCTGTTCAACCAGCCGCGCACCGCGTTCGTCGCCCGCTTCATCGGCGGCCACAACGTCATCGACGACGGTGCGGTGGGCGGCCCCTGCGCCGTGCGCACCGACCGCATCCGGCTGGGGGCCGGCGCCCTGGCCGGGGAGATCCAGGTCGAAGGCACCGTGCGCTCGCTGGAATACCACGGTGCGGCCGTGCATCTGGGGCTGGATGTGCCCGGTGCCGCCGATTTCGCCGTGGTGGTGGACGAGGCCGGCTATTTCGCCGCCCCGGTGTCCGTCGGCGAGCGTGTGCGCGCCGGCTGGAACCGGACCGACACCCATCCGCTGGTGCCCTGATCCATCCGGCCCCGGCAACAGCACCCCGATCCCAAAAAAACACCAGACGAACCGATTTGGAGGTTTTCGAGATGACCGATTCCCGTTCCACCCCCAAGGCCGCCGCTTCCACCACCGGCGTCAGCCGGCGCGCTCTGTTGAAAGGCACGGCCGCGGTGGCGGGTGCCGCCGTCGGTTCCGGCGCCATCACCGGCTTTCCCACCATCTGGGCGCAGAACATCAAGAACATCACGCTGCGCCAGTTCGGCACCGGCGTGTCGAACCTGAACGCCGTCGCCGACAAGGTGAAGGAGGATCTGGGTTTCACCTTGCAGATGACGGCGCTGGATTCCGACGCGGTGACCCAGCGGGCGGTGACCCAGCCCAAATCCTACGACATCGCCGACATCGAATACTGGATCTGCAAGAAGGTGTTCCCGGCGGGCGTCATGCAGCCGATGGACGTCGGCCGGATCAAGAATTTCGACAAGATCGTGCCGATCTTCGTCACCGGGAAACTGACGCCCGACAGCACCATCGCCCAGGGCACCGCCCCCCACACCGTCGGTTTCGTCGAGGGCAAGGAAAGCACCACCTTCGCCAAGGCGCCGACCCAGTGGATGACCCTGATCCCGACCATCTACAACGCCGACACGCTGGGCATCCGCCCCGACCTGATCGGGCGGCCGGTGACGAGCTGGACGGATCTGCTGGATCCCGCCTTCAAGGGCAAGGCGTCGCTGCTGAACATCCCGTCCATCGGCATCATGGACGCGGCCATGGTCTGCGAGGCGATGGGCGAGATCAAATACGGCGACAAGGGCAACATGACCAAGGCGGAGATCGACAAGACGCTGAAGATCATGACCGACGCCAAGAAGGCCGGTCAGTTCCGCGCCTTCTGGAAGACCTTCGACGAAAGCGTCAACCTGATGGCCTCGGGCGAGGTGGTCATTCAGTCCATGTGGTCGCCCGCCGTCGCCGCCGTCCGGGCCAAGGGCATTCCTTGCGTCTACCAGCCGCTGAAGGAGGGGTATCGCGCCTGGGGCGGGGGTCTGGGCATCGCCCGGCACCTGAGCGGGCTGGAGCTGGAAGCCGCCTATGAATACATCAACTGGTACCTGTCGGGGTGGGTCGGCGCCTATCTGAACCGCCAGGGCTATTACTCGGCGGTTCTCGACACCGCCCGGCAGCACATGACGGCGGATGAATGGGCCTTCTGGATGGAAGGGCAGCCGGCCAAGACCGACATCCTCAGCCCCGAAGGCAAGCTGATGGAAAAGGCCGGGGCGGTGCGCGACGGCGGTTCCTTCGCCGATCGCATGGGGCGCGTCGCCTGCTGGAACGCGGTGATGGACGAGGACCGCTACATGGTCCGCAAGTGGAACGAATTCATCGCGGCGTGATGGACCGGCCCCGGTCCCTCCTCTGGCCCTCTCCCCGTCGGGGAGAGGGTTGGGTGAGGGCCGGATGCCGCGCGTCAGCCCGGCATCCGTTGCGCAGCAACTCCAAACATGCGTTTCCCGACCCAGCCCCGGAGCATCCATGACCGACACCACCGCTTCCTCCCGGCCGTCCGCTGCCGCCGGTCCGGCGGCCCGGCGCGGCCCGGCCCTGCTGCCGCGGCTGGCCCCGTATCTTCAGGCGGCACCGCTGACCGTGGTGCTGGTGCTGTTCCTGCTGGTGCCGATCCTGACCATCGTCGCGGTCAGTTTCTGGGACTATGACAGCGTGCGCATCTATCCCGATTTCGTGCTGACCAACTACACCGAGCTTCTCTCCTCCCCCGTCACCTGGAAGACCTATCTCAGCACGCTGAAATACGCGGCCCTGACCTGGGCGATCACCGCCGTGATCGGCTTTACGGTGGCTTATTTCCTGGCCTTCCACGTGCGGTCCACCACCTGGCAGATGGTGCTGTTCCTGCTGTGCACCATCCCGTTCTGGACGTCGAACATCATCCGCATGATTTCGTGGATCCCGTTCCTGGGGCGCAACGGGCTGCTGAATTCGGGGCTGATCTCGGCGGGGATCATCGACCAGCCGCTGGAGTTCCTGCTGTTCTCCGACTTCTCGGTGGTGCTGGCCTTCGTCCACCTCTACACGCTGTTCATGGTGGTGCCGGTCTTCAATTCCATGATGCGCATCGACCGTGCGCTGATCGAAGCGGCGCGCGACGGCGGGGCGGGGGGGGCACAGATCCTGTGGAACGTCATCCTGCCGCTGACCAAGCCCGGCATCGCCATCGGTTCGATCTTCGTCGTCACGTTGGTGATGGGGGATTTCATCACCGTGCGCCTGATGAGCGGCGGGCAGAGTGCTTCCATCGGGCTGATGATCGCCAACGAGATTTCCCTGCTGCAATACCCGGCGGCGGCGGCCAACGCCGTGGTTCTGCTGGCCGTGGTGCTGATGATGGTTGCGGCGATGCTGCGCGTCGTCGATATCCGCAAGGAGCTGTGAGCCATGGGTGCATTGGGCAAGGGCCTGTCGTTTTATCTGCTGGCCGCCTTCTTCGCGCTGTTCGTGCTGTTCCTGTACGGGCCGACGGTGACCATCCTGATCCTGTCCTTCCAGGGGCCGGACGGGGGGCTGACCTTTCCCATGAACGGGGTGTCGCTGCACTGGTTCCGCAACCTGTTCGAACAGCAGGCGGTGGGGGATTTCGGCGGGTCGTTCCGCCGGTCGATCGCCCTGGGGCTGATGGTGATGGTGCTGACGGTGGTGGTGTCGCTGCTGGCCGGCTTCGCCTTCCGCCGCCGTTTCCGCGGCAGCGGGGCGCTGTTCTATCTGGCGGTCGCCAGCCTGATCGTGCCGTCGATCCTGGTCAGCCTGGGCATTGGGCTGCTGTTCACCATTCTGGGGCTGGAACCGGCGTGGTACAGCTCGGCGCTGGGGGCGCATCTGACCTGGACGCTGCCGTTCGGTCTGCTGATCGTGTTTGCCATCTTCAACCGCTTCAACCCGGCCTATGAGGAGGCGGCGCGCGACCTGGGGGCCACGCCGTGGCAGACGGTGCGCCATGTGGTGCTGCCGATCCTGCTGCCCAGCCTGATCGGGGTGGGGCTGTTCGGTTTCACCCTGTCCTATGACGAGTTCGCGCGGACGCTGATGACCGCCGGCTCCTTCAACACGCTGCCGCTGGAAATCTACGGCATGACCACCAACGTCACGACGCCGGTGCTCTATGCGCTGGGGTCGCTGACCACCGTCTTTTCCTTCACGGTGATCGGCCTGTTCCTGCTGGGGCTGCTGGCCCTGCGCCGCCGTCGCGGCGCGGCTGCCTGATACCGGCGGGCGATTACGCCCGCCGGCCGCCGCGACCGCGGCGGCGCGCCCCCATGGGCGCGGAAAAGCCTGCGTGGCGTTTGAACGCACTACGCCACGCCAATTCATTGGCGTGGCGGTATAAGGATTTTTCAAAAATGCGCATTCTGGTCATCAATCCCAACAGCACCGCGTCCATGACCCGGCGGATCGGCGAGGCCGCCCGTTCGGTGGCCGCACCGGGCACCATGATCGTCGCCGCCAACCCGCCGGGCGGCCCTGAGAGCATCGAGGGCTATTACGACGAGGCGCTGGCCGTTCCCGGCATGCTGGCCGAAATCGCCCGTCACGAATGGGACGGCGGCATCGACGCGACGGTGATCGCGTGCTTCGACGATGTGGGCCTGGACGCGGCGCGCAGTCTGGCCACCGGCCCGGTGATCGGCATCTGCGAAGCGGCGATGCAGACCGCCGGGCTTCTGGGCGGCCGTTTCGCCGTGGTCACCACCCTGGCCCGCTCGGTGCCGGCCCTGGAGCGGCTGGCACAGCGTTACGGCATGGCCGGGCGCTGTTCCATCCGGGCCGCGGGTGTGCCGGTCCTGGCCCTGGAGGATCCGGCGTCGGGGGCGGTGGACCGGGTGCGTGCGGGCATCCGCCACGCCGTGGAACAGGACGGGGCGGAATGCATCGTGCTGGGCTGTGCCGGCATGGCCGACCTTGCCCGCACCCTGGCCGCCGACGCCGGGGTGCCGGTGATCGACGGCGTCACCGCCGCGGTGAAGCTGGCCGAAGGGCTGGTGGCGCTGGGCCTGCGCACCAGCAAGGTGGGGGGCTATGCGCCCCCCCTCCCCAAAGGGCGATAATACCAGGGCCGGAACGTTCTGACGTTCCGGCCCTGGTATCGGCCGCGACTGCGGCCGCGCGGGCCTATGCCCGCGAAGCCAAGGTCCACGGATGTGGATCGCCCGGCGTTTGAGGGGCCGAAAAGAGCCGACCCGCGGTCGGGACTTTTCGGCAATGGCATAAGAGCGCCCGAGGGTCAGCCCTGCAGACCGCCCAGGTTGTCGGACAGCCCGGTTCCGCGCAACGGCGCATGGCCGCTGCGGATGCGGGCGTCCAGCGCCAGGGTGTCCGGCAGGATCCGTTCCATGAAGAAACGGGCCAGCCCGATCCGGCCGTCGAGGAAGGCGCTGTCGTACCCATCCGGCCGTCGTGCAGCGGCCGTCGCCATCGCCGCCCACATCCAGCCATAGGTGACCAGCGCGAACACCCGCAACAGGTCGGTGGCCCCGGCCACGGGGTCCAGCGAGCCGGGACCGGATTCGCCCACCCAGGCGACCAGGGATTCCAGCCGCTCCAGGGCCGCGCGCAGGGGCGGGGCCAGATCGGCGGTGGTCGGATCGGCTTGCGCCTCGGCAATGGCCGCGGCGATGACGGCCAGCAGCCGCGCCACCGGCCGTCCGCCGTTCAGCGGCAGCTTGCGCAGCACCAGATCCAGCGCCTGGATGCCGTTGGTCCCTTCGTAGATCTGCGTCACCCGCACGTCGCGGACCAGTTGCTCCACGCCCCAGTCACGGACATAGCCGTGCCCGCCCATCACCTGCTGGGCCAGCACCGCCGCGTCGAACCCGAAATCGGTGCCGGCGGCCTTGATGACCGGGGTGAGCAGGGCCGCCCATTCCTCCGCCTCTTCGATGGTGGCCGGGTCGCCGCCGTGGGCGCGGTCGAGCCACAGGGCGGTCCAGGCCGCCAGCGCCCGGCCGGCGTCGGTCAGGGCGCGGGCGGTCAGAACCATCCGCCGGACATCCGGGTGATGGATGATCGGATCGGCGGCCAGATCGGGGCGGTGCGGCCCGTCGGGGGCACGGCCCTGAACCCGGTCGCGGGCGTAGGCCAGCGCCGATTGCGCCGCGCATTCGCCCACCCCCACCCCCTGGATGCCCACGAACAGCCGTTCATGGTTCATCATGGTGAACATGGCGGCCAGACCGCGATGGGGTTCCCCGACCATCCAGCCGAGCGCCCCGTCATAGGCCACGACACAGGTGGGGGAGGCGTGCAGCCCCATCTTGTGTTCCACCGACAGCACGGACCAGCCGTTGCGCCGGCCGTCGGGCAGGATCTTGGGCACGGCGAACAGGCTGATGCCCCGCGTTCCCGGCGGCGCGTCGGGCAACCGGGCCAGCACCAGATGCACCAGATTGGGGGTCAGGTCATGGTCGGCGGCGGAGATGAACATCTTCTGCCCGGTCAGCCGGTACAGCCCACCTTCAACGGGTTCGGCCCGCGTGCGCAACAGCCCCAGATCCGTGCCCGCCTGGGGTTCGGTCAGGGCCATGGCGCCGGTCCAGTCACCGGCGATCATCGGCGGCAGGCAGTGGGCCTTCACCGCGTCGTCGGCGTGGGCGGCCAGCGCCCGGATGGCCCCCTGGGTCAGACCGGGGACGATGCTGAAGGCCAGATTGGCGGCACACACCATTTCCGTGACCAGGGTGTCCAGCACCGCCGGCAACCCCTGTCCGCCATAGGCCGGATCACCCGACAGCCCGTTCCATCCCCCCTCGCGCCACGCGGCATAGGCCTCGGCGAAACCGGGGGGCATGCGCACACCACCGCCGTCCACCCGCACCCCTTCCTCGTCGCCGATGCGGTTGAGGGGAAACAGCTTGTCCGCCGCCAGCCGCCCGGCCTGGGCCAGCACATCGTCGAACAGGTCGGCCGAAACATCCCGCCACCCGGCATCGGCCAGAACGGCGGGGGCGTGCAGCACCTCGTGCACCAGGAACCGCAGCGCCGGCAGGGGCGGCTGATAGACGCTCATCGGGCGTTCCCCTCGATCCAGGTACCGGCGGTCGCCAGCATCATTCCGTCACGGTAAAAGCCCCCCGCCCCGGCGGCGGTGTCCAGCAGCGGCGGCACCGGGCGCCCCTCCGCCCGCAGGCGGCCGGCGATGGCGGCGGTCCCCACCCGGTCGGCCAGGGCGAACGGCCCCTCGGCCCAGCCGTAGCCCAGCCGCATGGCGGTGTCGATGGCGTCCACATCGTCGGCGATGTCCGCCGCCACCGCGGCGGCGTAGGTCAGCACCGCCGACAGCACGGCCCAGGCGTACCGCCCGGCGGCATCGTCCCGGCCGATCAGGGTGGCCAGATCGGGGGCGGGCGCTTCCTCCTCCTGCGGGCGGTAGGTGAAACGGGTCAGGTCCAGCGCCTCGCGGGCGTCGGTGCCGGGGGCCTTGCGATAGAAACCGCCCTTGGCCTTGCGGCCGATCCGCCCCTCGGCGATCAGGCGGCGGATGACCGGATCGGCGGTCAGATCATAGCGGTGGTGGGCGTCGCCAGCGGGCAGGGCGCCCAGCAGGCTGCCCCACACCAGCGGCACCAGATCGATGCCCACCAGATCGAGAAGGCCGAAGATGCCGGTGCGCGGCACCCCGAACGGCGGACCGGCCACCGCATCGGCCTGTTCCACGGTCAGCCCGTGGCGCTGGGCCTCGATGGCGGCCACCGACATCCAGAAACAGCCCAGACGGTTGGCGATGAAGGCCGGGGTGTCGCGGCACGCCACGACCACCTTGTCCAGCGCCTCCCGACAGGCGGCCCGCACCCGGTCGGCGGTGTCGGCGGTGGTGTCCGGGCCGGTGACCAGTTCCACCAGCCGCATGTGGCGGGGCGGGTTGAAGAAATGGGTGATGACGAAATCCCGGCGGAAGGCGTCGGGCATGCCCGCGGTCAAACGGGCCAGGGGAATGGTGGAGGTGTTGGACGACACCGCCGTGCCGGGGCGCCGCACCGCGTCGATCCGCGCGAACAGGGCGCGCTTGATGGCCGGATCCTCGATGATGGCTTCGACCACCCAATCGGCCTCGGCCACGGTGCCCAGATCGTCGTCGATGCACCCCACCGACACCAGGGCCGGGGCCCGATCGTCGGCGAAGCCCTGGGCGTTGATCTGGCGGGCCACACCGGCGCGGGCCGGGGCGGCGCGGTCGTCCGGCGGTCCGGCCACGTCCAGCAGCGTCACCGGAACGCCGCCGTTGGCGAATTGGGCGGCGATTCCCGATCCCATGGATCCGGCGCCGATCACCACCGCCCGGCGGACGGGCGCCGGGCGGTGGGTTTGCGTGTTGGTCATTGGAAGAGACTCCGAATATGGGATGGCGGGTCAGCCGCCGTAGAGATGGCGCAATTCCCGCTTGAGCAGCTTGCCGGCGGTGTTGCGCGGCAGGGATTCGACGAAGTGCACCTGCTTGGGCAGCTTGAACGGCGCCAGATGCTGGCGGCAGTGGGCGATCAGGTCATCGGCGCTGGCCGTCTTTCCGCTGCGCAGCACGATGAAGGCGGCGACGGCTTCGATCCATTTGGGATCGGGCAGGGCGACCACCGCCACCTCCGCCACCGCCGGGTGGGTGTAGAGCGCCTCTTCCACCTCGCGGCTGGCGACGACCACGCCGCCGGTGTTGATGACATCCTTGATGCGATCGACGATGGTGAGATACCCGGCCTCGTCAAAGACGCCGACGTCGCCGGAATGGAACCAGCCCCCGTCGAAGGCGTCGGCGGTTTCCTGCTCCTTGCCCCAGTACCCCACCATCAACTGCGGCGAACGGTGGACGATTTCCCCCTGCTGGCCGGGGGGAACGTCGTTCATGTCGGCGTCCACCACGCGGGTTTCCACGTTCAGCACCGGCCGTCCGGCCGAGGCGGGGCGTGCTTCATGCTCTTCCGGCGGCAGGACGGTGGCCAGCGGCCCGATCTCGCTCTGGCCGTAGCAGTTGAAGGGCTTGGCGTTGGGCAGGCGTTCCCGCAACTCCTGCAGCACCGGCACCGGCATGATCGAGGCGCCGTAATAAAGCTTTTCCAGCGATGACAGGTCGTGGGCATCGAAATCGGGATGCCGCAGCAGCCCCACCCACACCGTCGGCGGTGCAAAGAAGGAGGTGATCCGGTGCGCCGCGATCAGCTCCAGGCATTGTTTCAGGGCCGGGGCCTGGATCAGCAGGGTGGAGGCGCCGACCAGCAGCAGCGGCATCAGGAACACGTGCATCTGCGCCGAATGGTACAAGGGCAGCGCCGCCAGCGCCCGGTCGGAACCGTCCAGGCGGCAGTCATGGATGGCGCTGTGGTATTCGGCGAGCAGCCCGGCGTGGGTCATCATCGCCCCCTTGGGGGCCGCCGTCGTGCCGGAGGTGTAGAGAAGCTGCACCACCGTGTCGCCGTCGGTGACGGCGTTTTCCGCCTCGGCCCCGTCAGGGGCCAGGGCCACCGCCAGCACGTCCACCGCGGCGGAAGCTGGGGTGTCGGCGATCAGGGTGCCGGTCCATTCCACGCCCCCCCGGTCCGGGGCATCGGCCAGGGTCTGGGCCAGATCGGCGTCGTGCAGCACCAGCCGCGCGCCGGACTGGGTGAGGATGTAGGCCAGTTCCTCCCCCGTCAGGGCGTAGTTGATGGGCACATGGATGTAGCCCCCCACGGCGCAGCCCAGCCATGCCACCAGATAGGCGTCGGAATTGCGGCCGAAGGCGGCTACCCGGTCGCCGGGGCGCAGGCCCAGATCGGCCAGCCGCCGGGCCAGCCGCTTTGCGGCCCGGTTCAGGTCGCGGAAGCTCCATGCCCGTTCGCCGAAGCGAAGTGCTGTGCGCGGGCCATAGGTGCGGGCGGCGCGGGCCAAGGCCCCGCCGATGCTGGTGCCGCGCGCACGGGTGATCGTGTCCATGAACGGCGTCTCCTCCTTGCTGGTGCGGTCCGTCCGGGGCCGGATGCCGGCGGCGGCCGCTTATATACTTCTTGGAAGCAAAGCTACTTCAAAGTAAGTTTTGCGGCAAGACGGCCCGTGCCCGATACCTCCGCTTTTCCAGCCGATCATTTTCCAGCCGGTCATGGCGGCACGGAGGACGGTGCCGGCCGGGACTGGACAATCCCCCGCCCGGATGGGACGTCAGGGCCGCGTGTCACAGGAGATAGGAGCCGATGTCGGATTCGCCGTGGAAGCCATCCACCGAACGCCGGAACGAACGGGAAGAAAAGCGGGTGGCGGTCCTGCGCACGGCGGCGCAGGCGTTCAACGAGATGGGGTATTACAACACCTCGCTCGACGACATCGCGCGGCGGCTGAACGTCACCAAGCCGACGATCTATTATTACGTCAAGAACAAGGAGGAGATCCTGTTCGAGTGCGTGCGGATCGGGCTGGAACGGCTGGACTCGGCCTCCAGCAGCGTGATCGGCCACGGGGGCACGGCGTATGAGGAGCTGGTGGCGGTGATGGCGGCCTATGTGGAGGTCGTCACCATGGATTTCGGCATGTGCGTGATCCGGGTGGGGGAGGAGCCGCTGACCGAGGACAGCCGCCGGACTCTGCGCGGCCTGAAACGGCGGATCGACCTGAAGTTCCGCACCCTGATCGAGCGCGGCATCGCCGAAGGGTCGATCGTCCCCTGCGACCCCAAGATGGCCGCCTTCACCCTGTCGGGTGCCTTGAGCTGGATCGCCCGCTGGTACAGCCCCGACGGTCCGATGGACCCCGCCACCATCGCCCGCGATTCCATCGCACTGCTGATGAACGGACTGCGGCCCCGCGCCGATTGACGGTGGGACGGCGGCACGGCCCCCCACACCGGGGGCCGCGCCGGTCCTGGATCAGACCCGTTCGAAAATGGCGGCGATGCCCTGGCCGCCGCCGATGCACATGGTCACCAGCGCGTACCGCCCGCCGGTGCGGTGCAGTTCATAGACCGCCTTCACCGTGTTGATGGCGCCGGTCGCCCCCACCGGATGGCCCAGCGAAATGCCCGACCCGTTGGGGTTGACCTTGGCCGGATCGAAATCAAGCTCGCGCGCTACGGCGCAGGCCTGGGCGGCGAACGCCTCGTTCGATTCGATGACGTCCATGTCGGCGATGGACAGGCCGGTGCGTTCCAGAACCTTGCGGGTGGCGGGGATCGGGCCGATGCCCATCATGTCCGGCTCGACCCCGGCGTGGGCATAGCCGACCAGACGCGCCAGCGGCCTCAGCCCCAGGGCGGCGGCACGGGCGGCATCGGCCACCACCACGGCGGCAGCGCCGTCGTTGAGGCCGGAGGCGTTGCCGGCGGTGACCGTGCCGTCCTTCTTGAACACCGGCTTCATGGCGGCCAGCGTCTCCGCCGTGGTGGCGGCGCGGACGTGCTCGTCGGTGTCGAACAGCACCGTGCCCTTGCGCGACGGGATGGCGACGGGGACGATCTGCTCCTTGAAGCGCCCTTGCGCGATGGCGTCGGCGGCGCGGCGCTGGCTTTCCAGCGCCAGCGCGTCCTGGTCGGCCCGGCTGATGCCGTAGCGGGCGGCGACGTTCTCGGCGGTGATGCCCATGTGGATCTTCTGCCACGGGTCATGCAGGATCCCGTTCATGTAATCCACCAGCCCGCCGTCGCCCAGCCGGGTTCCCCAGCGCGCGGTCGGCAGGATGTAGGGGCCGCGGCTCATGGCTTCGGCACCACCGCCCACCGCCAGATCGGCATCGCCCAGAGCGATGGCCTGGGCCGCGGTCAGGATCGCCTGCAGCCCCGAACCGCACAGGCGGTTCACGTTCAAGGCGGGGGTTTCCTTGGGAATCCCTGAATCGATGCCGGCCACCCGGCTCAGATAGGCGTCGTTCGTTTCGGTGGGGATGACGTTGCCCATCACCACATGGCCGATGGCGTCGGCCGGGGCGCCGGACCGTTCCAGCGCCGCCGTGACCGCGGTGGTGGCCAGGGTGGTGAGGGGGATGTCCTTCAGGCTGCCGCCGAAGCCGCCGATGGCGGTGCGGGCGGCGCCGACAATCACGATGTCGCTGCGCATGGGTGTCGTCTCTCCCAAGATAAGGATGGCGGACGGGCCGTTCAGCGGCCCTGAAAGGCAGGGGGGCGTTTGGCGAGAAAGGCGGCAACACCCTCGCGGAAATCCTCCGTGGCGGCGGCGGCCACGAACTGCGCCCGTTCGGCGTCCAGTTGCCGGTCGAGCGGTGTGGTGAAGGATTGCCGCATCAGGTGGCGGATGCCGGCATAGGCCACGGTGGGGCCGGCGGCCAGCCGCCGCGCCAGGGCCTCCGCCGCGCGGGTCAGATCGGCTTCCGGCACCACGCGGTTGACGAGGCCAAGGCGAAGCGCCTCGTCCGCGCCCACGCTGTCGGACAGCATGGCCAGTTCCAGCGCCTTGCGCAGGCCGACCAGGCGGGGCAGGGTGTGGGTGGCCGATCCGTCCGGGGTGGTGCCGATGCGGGCGTACGCCGTGGTGAAGACCGCGGAATCGGCGGCGATGCACAGGTCGGCGGCGCACGCCAGACTCATGCCCGCCCCGGCGACCGGGCCGTGAACGGCGGCAATCACGGGAATGTCGATCCGGTCGAGGATGCGCAAACCGTCGTGCAGGGCGTCGATGAGGGTGCCGGCAACGGCCGGGGCCGCGGCGGGATCGGCGCTCAGGCGGGCGAGATCACCCCCCGCCATGAACCCCCGCCCATTGCCGCTGATGACCAGAACACGGGCCTCCCCCCGTTCCGCGCGCCGGTTCACGGCCGCACAGGCATCCCGGAAGGCCGACGCCATCCCCTCGTCCAGAGCGTTCAGGACCGCGGGCCGGTTCAGCCTGATCCAGGATACCGCCCCGTCGTCGATCCGCTGGACGGGCGCGCCGACATCGGCGGCCGGAATGCTGTCGGTCATGAGGTTACCCGAATTCAAAGTTCATACCCTAAAGAAGGCATCTTACTTTGAAGTATGGTATCGGGCCATGACCGGCGCGTCAACGAAATGGCGCACGCCATCGTTGCGGCGGTTTCAGCCGTCACGCCGGCCTGTGGCCGGTCCATCTCCGGCTTAGGTGTCAGGTTGCGACACCTCCTTGGCGCTGTAGACCTTGATCTGTGCGGCAATTTTGCTTTTGGTGAGGGAGCAGGGATCGGGAGGTCGATAGTCTGGGTTGCCCAAATACGCTCCCGAACTCAACGACATCGAACGCTCCATTCATGACGCCGTCGCCAGCCTCAACCAGGAGCGAAAAACCCTTCCATCGCCCACGTTGGCGAAGGCTGCTTAGGTAATTTCCCCTAGTGCCTTACGAAACTTTCACGAATTTACCCGGCCCCGTCCGACACGCCATCATTTCCCCTGCCGATTGTCGGCGGCACCGCTGAACGTCAGGGGAAGCATATGGGAACCATCGCAAAGAACCCGGCCAAGACCGTTGTCGAGGTCTCTGATTACACCGGGGGCGTCATCGGCCCCAGCCTCAGCATGCTGGGTCCGGTCGCCGACGGCGGCACCATCCGCACCGGAACGCCGCCGGGCTGCTGGGGGCCGATGATCACGCCCAAGTTCCAGGGCGGCCACGAGGTCACCCAGCCGGTGGCGGTGGAAGGGGCCGAGGTCGGTGACGCCATCGCCCTGACGCTGAAGAAGGTTCAGGTCACCTCGCTCGCCACCTCCTCGGGCGTGATGAGCTTCGTCGAGGGCCGCTACATCGGCGACCCGTTCGTCGCCAAGCTCTGTCCCGTCTGCGGCACCCACAGCCCCGAAAGCCACATCGAAGGCATCGGCGACGACGCGGTGCACTGTGATGTCTGCGGGGCGGAGGTGAACGCCTTCCGCTTTGCCAACGGCTACGTCATCGTTCTGGACCGCAACACCGGGGTGGCGCTCACGGTGTCGAAGGAGATCGCCGACGACATCGCCCGCCGCGCCGGGCAGGTCGCCCAGCTTCCCGCCCATTCCAAGCAGCATTCCATCCTGGCGCTGGCGCGGGCGGATCTGGCCGGTCTGGCGACCCGGATGCAGCCCTTTCTGGGCAACATCGGCACCACGCCGTCGCGCGACCTGCCGGACTCGCACAACTGCGGCGATTTCGGCGCCTTCCTGATCGACGCCCCGCACAAATACGCGCTGTCGAAGGAGGAGTTGGAGCGGCACAAGACCGACGGCCATATGGACACCAACTCGGTCCGTGAGGGCGCCATCCTGATCTGTCCCGTCAAGGTGCCGGGCGGCGGCGTCTATATGGGCGACATGCACGCCCAGCAGGGCAACGGCGAAATCGCCGGCCATGCCACCGACGTTGCCGGCGAGGTCGAACTGACGGTGGAGGTCATCAAGGGCCTGACGCTCGACGGTCCGATCCTGCTCCAGCGCCCCGACGACCTGCCGACCCTGGCCCGGCCGCTGAGCGCGCAGGAGCGCGCCGACGTGCAGAAACTGGCCGAACGCTACGGCCAGACCTTTGTCGAGGACAACGGCCCGATCACCTTCATCGGCAGCGGTGCCAACCTGAACGACGCCACCCACAACGGGCTGTCGCGCGCCGCCGCCGTCACCGGGCTGCCGTACGACGAAATCCTGAACCGCGCGACCATCGCCGGTTCCATTGAGATCAGCCGTCTGCCGGGAACGGTGCGCGTCACCTTCCTGTGCCCGATGACCATCCTGGAAAAGCTGGGGATCGCGCATCTGGTGCGCGCGCAATACGGCCTCGGCTGACCAGCCCGCCCCGCTACCCCAACGAACACGACAAACCCCGTGAGGAGCGCATGAACGCCCAACCCGCCATCAAGTGGGCCGCGAAGTTTCCCGAACTCGGCACCGGCCCCATCCCCGTCGAACCCTGCGTGTCGCCCGAGCATTACGAAAAGGAGATCGCCAAGGTCTTCAAGAGGAGCTGGCTGAAGGTCGCCCGCGTCGAGGAGATCGCCAAGCCCGGCGATTTCAAGGTGAAGAAGCTGGCGTTCGCCGACACCTCCGTCATTCTGGTGCGCGGCAAGGACGGCACGGTGCGGGGCTTCCACAACACCTGTTCCCACCGCGGCAACAAGGTGATCGTGGAAACCGGCGACGAGACGTTCGGCAGCAGCCGGGCGGCGGTGATGACCTGCCGTTTCCACGGCTGGGTGTACGACGCCAAGGGTGCTCTGGTCGGCGTGCCGGAAGAGGACAAGTTCCACGCCTGTTTCGTCAAGGGCGAGAACGGCCTGACCCCGGTTCTGACCGACGTGTGGGAAGGCTTCGTCTTCATCAAGCTTGAGGACGACGATGGCGTCGGCCTGACCGATTTCCTGGGCGGGCTGGGCCGCCACCTGTCGGGCTTCCCGTACGATCAGATGACCCAGTGTTTCAGCTATCACACGGAACTGAACTGCAACTGGAAGGTCGCGCACGACGCCTTTGCCGAGGCCTATCATGTGGCGACGATCCACGCCGGTTCGTTCCCCAACGTCTTTTCCTCGGGCCTGCAGAACGTCGAGCTGTTCGGCCCGCACCGCACCAGCGCCGTGTGCCTGAGCATGAACAACGAGCCGACGCCGGTTGCCAAGCTCGCCAATTCGCTGGCCGGTGCATCGCTGGTGGCGCAGCGCGGCGCCTCCATGCTGCCGCCGACGGTCAACCCCGACCGGCGTGACGATTTCTCGTTCGAACTCAGCGTCGCCTTCCCCAACCTGCTGCTGCACGTCTCGGAAGGGATCTGGTTCACCCATCAGTTCTGGCCGCTGGCGCACAACCGCACCCGCTGGGAAGGCAAATACTACGTCCGCGCCCCCCAGACCAACAGCCAGCGGTGGGCCGTCGAATTCGCCCAGGTTCTGCAGCGCAACGCCTGGCTGGAGGACACGGCGACCATGGAGGACACCCAGACCGCGCTGGAATCGGGTGCCAAATCGGTGATGCACCTGCAAGACGACGAGGTGCTGATCCGCCACGGCTATCACGCCATCGAACAATACATGGCCGCGCGCTGAACGCCGGGAGACGCCGACATGACCGCTCATTTCCCCAAGTCCTTCGAAACCCTGGAGGCGTTCGCCGCCGACTGGGCGCTGCCCACCCAGAACGCCCGCCAGGGCAAGCGCATCCGCTCCACCACCGGCGAGTTGCGGGCCTTCTACAACGCCATGCTGCCGCTGCTGCCGGACATCATGGTCTATATCGACCGCTTCCCGCTGGGCGAGATCCCGGCGGAGGCCAAGCCCCTCTACCACATGGCCCTGTCGCTGGCCGAGGTGGCGCCGCACGTGGAGCTGTACGGCGGTGATCCCAAGGTGCCGTACAGCTTCGACGAGCACCGCTTCGTCGCCGAGCATGGCGAGATCGTCAACTGACAGGACGGCCGCCGGGGGCATCCCGGCGGCCCCCGCCGGGGGGATGCGAATGACGCAGGATCTGGAACGGCGTCTGGCGCGGCTGGAAGCGGCCGAGGCCATCCGCACGCTGATCGGCCGCTACGCCGAGGGGGCGGACCGGCGCAACGACCCGGCGCTGATGCGCCCGCTGTTCGCCGACGATGCGGTCTGGGAGGCGGCCGGTTTCGGCCGCTTCACCGGCGGCGACGTCATCGCCGATGAACTGGCCCGCATCGGGCGGGAACAGATCGTCTGGACCATGCACTACATGGTGTCGCCCGTCATCGAACCGGGCGCCGACGGCCACACCGCCCGCGCCGGCTGGTCCCTGTGGGAGTTGGCCAAGGTCGCAGACCAGGGGAAAGAGGTCGCGGAGCATGGGGAAGAGGCCGCCGACCACTGGATTGCCGGTGTCTACGACGCCGATCTGCGCCGGGAGGGGGATGGCTGGGTGTTCACCCGCGTCACGCTGACGGTGACGCTGCTCACCCCCCGGAACCGGGATTGGCGTCCGCTCGCCTGAACGCCGCAACACATTCACGAAAGAGCAGGGGACATGCGCAACATCGCCATCATCGGGGCCGGTCAAGCTGGCCTCCACCTGGGCTTCGGCCTGCTCGACAAGGGCTACCGGGTCACCATCCACAGCGACCGCACGCCCGAACAGGTGCTGCACGGCCGCTTGCCGAGCACCGCCTTCATCTTTGAAAGCACGTTGCGCATGGAGCGCGCGCTGGGCCTCAATTTCTGGGAGGATCAGGCGCCCTACGGCGAAGGCATCCACGTCGATTTCCGCGACCCGGCCGGACAGGCCATGCTGACCGTGCAGGGGCGGCTGCACGGCAAACGCGGGCAGGCGCTGGACCAGCGGACCAAGTTCTCCCGCTGGATGGACGAGTTCGCCAAGCGCGGTGGCAAGCTGGTCTATGGCTCCGTCGGGGTCAGCGAACTGGACGAGATCGCCGGGCGGCACGACCTGACCATGGTGGTGGCCGGCAAGGGGGCGGTGACCGGCCTGTTCGAACGCGACGAGGAACGCTCGGTCCACGCCCGGCCGCCGCGCCATCTGGCGGCGGTGCTGCTGACCGGGCCGAAGCTGACGGGTGACCGCCCGTGGCCGGGCATCCCGTTCCGTCCGCTGCGCTTCAACTTCATCGCCGGTGCGGGGGAGTATTTCTCGCTGCCCTTCTACACCCACACCACGGGCGAATGCCGCAGCTTCCTGTTCGAAGCGATCCCGGACGGCCCCATGGACGTGTTCGGCGGCGTGCGCGACGGCGGCGAGATGCTGGCCGCCATGCGCGAGGTCATCGCCCGCTTCACGCCTGACGATCTGGAGCGGCTGGACGGTGCGGAAATCACCGATCCGGGCGCGTGGCTGAAGGGATCCTTCACGCCGGTGGTGCGCAAGCCGGCGCTGCGGCTGGCGTCGGGCCGGGTGGTGATGGGCGTGGGGGATACGGTCTGTCTGAACGACCCGATCGCGGGGCAGGGGGCCAACAACGCTTCCCGCATGGCCGACGCCATCCTGAAGGCCATCGTCGCGCACGGCTCCGCCCCCTTCGAGGCGGATTGGATGACCGAGGTGTTCGACCGCTTCTGGGAAAGCTCGGGCAAGCACACCACCCGCTTCACCAACCTGCTCCTCAACCCGCCGCCGCCGGCCGCCATGCAGGTGCTGGGGGCCGCTTCGCAGAACCCCGCCATCGCCGACGCGGTGGTGGGCGCCTTCAACAACCCGCCGGACTTTTTCCCCTGGATCGAGGACGAGGCGGCGGCCGGTGCCTTCATCGCCGAGAGGAGCGCCGAACATGCCGCATGACACCGCCGCGACCCTGTGGGTCCGCGACAGCGCCCCCGACGATCCCCGCGACCTGCGCCGGGCGCTGGGCACCTTCGCCACCGGCGTTACCGTGGTGACCACGGTGGGAGAGGGCGGCCAGCCGGTCGGGCTGACCGTGAACTCCTTCAGCTCCGTCTCGCTGGAACCGCCGCTGGTGCTGTGGAGCCTTGTCGTGAAATCGCCGCAGTTGGAGGTGTTCCGCAACGCCCCGCACTTCGCCGTCAACATCCTGGCCGAGGAGCAGGAGGCGCTGTGCCGCCAGTTCGCATCCCCCGTGCCCGACCGTTTCGCCGATGTCGCGTGGCGGGCGGGCGTGGGGGGTGTGCCGGTGATCGACGGTGCGGTGGCGCAGTTCGAATGCGTGACCGAAACCTCCCACCCCGGCGGCGACCACGAAATCTTCATCGGCCGCGTCGTGCGCTACCGCTGGAGCGAGCGCGGGCCGCTGCTCTTCTGCAACGGGGCGCTGCGCACCCTGCCCGCCGCCGCCGCGGCCGCCTGAGCGAAGGAGAACGAGCATGTCGAAAGCACTGCTGCCCGGTCTGGCGGGCAAGGTCGCCATCGTCACCGGCGGCGCCACCAGCATCGGCGCCGCCGTGGTCCGCGCCTTCGCCGCAGCGGGCACGCGCGTTGCCATCGCCGACATCCAGGCCGACGCCGGGCAACGGCTGGCTGCGGATCTGGGCGACGATGCGCTGTCCGTCGCCACCGACCTGACCGACGACGGACAGATCGCCGCCTGTGTTTCCGCGGTGATGGAGCGGTTCGGGCGCATCGATTTCCTCGTCAACGTGGCCTGCGCCTATGTGGACCAGGGGGCGGCGACGACGCGCGCGGAATGGCGGACGGCCCTGGATGTCAACCTGATCGGCGGCATCATGATGGCCTGTGCCGTTCACCCGCACATGGTGGCGGGCGGGGGCGGTGCCATCGTCAATTTCGGCAGCGTCAGCGGCCGGGTGGCGCAGGCCGGGCGCTGGACCTATCCCGCCAGCAAGGCGGCGGTCATGCAGGTGACGCGCAGCCAGGCGCTGGATTTCGCCCGCGACCGCATCCGCGTCAACTCCGTCTCGCCGGGATGGACGTGGTCGGCCATCCTCGACCAGCTTTCGCACGGCGACATGGACAAGGTGAACGCGGTGGCCGCCCCCTTCCACCCGCTGGGGCGCATCGGTCTGGCGGAGGAGGTGGCCAACGCCGTGCTCTACCTGTGTTCCGATCTGGCGTCCTTCGTCACCGGCACGGATCTGGCGGTGGACGGCGGCTATGGCGCGCTGGGACCGGAACGCGGCGAGGCGGCCATCGCCGCCCTGATGGGGTAAGCGCCCATGCTGTATCTGTGCGAGGTGACCGACGTCGCCGAAGGCGCGTCCAAACGCATCGACCTGCCCGAACGGCCGCCGCTGGCGGTGTTCCACCTGCCCACCGGCATCTTCGTCACCGACGACACCTGTACCCACGGGTTGGCGTCCTTGTCGGAGGGGGAGATCGACGACGGCGCGGTGGAATGCCCGTGGCACCAGGGCGCCTTCGACATCGCCACCGGCAAGCCCTGTGGCGCTCCCTGCACCATCCCGCTGCGCACGCACCGGGTGGTGGTGTCGGACGGCAAGGTCTTTCTGGAGGAATGAGCATGCACACCATCCGGTTGGCCGGCGGTCCGGCGTTCGGTTGTGCCGACGGCGACACGGTTCTGCGCGCCGGCCTGCGCGAGGGGCTGGGGCTGTCGTACGAATGCAACGTCGGTTCCTGCGGCGTCTGCAAATTCGAACTGGTCGAAGGGGCGGTGGAGGATCTCCGCCCCGACGCGCCGGGCCTGTCGGAGCGGGACCGGCGCAAGGGGCGGCGGCTGGCCTGCCAATCCCGGCCGACCGCCGATTGTGTCGTGTCCATGCGCCTGGACGATGCCGTCCGTCCGCCGGTCCGGCCGCAGCAGCGGACGGCGGTGCTGGAGGCCGTCCGCCCGCTGACCCAGGATATGAGCGAATTCACCGTCCGCACCGACGGGGCGGCGGATTTCCTCCCCGGGCAGTACGCGCTGCTCCACCTTTCCGGCCTTGGGGCGCCGCGGGCCTATTCGATGGCGAACACGGCCAACCCTGAGGGGATCTGGCAGTTCATCGTGCGCCGGGTGCCGAACGGGGCGGGGACCGCCGCGCTGTTCGCCATGACGCCGGGGGCGGCGCTGTCGCTCGATGCACCCTACGGGCAGGCCTACCTGCGCCCCTCCGGGCGTGACGTGGTGTGCGTGGCCGGCGGATCGGGGCTGGCGCCGATGCTGTCCATCGCCCGCGCCTTTGCCGAAGGACCGGCCGACGACCGGCGCCTGACGCTCTACTATGGTGCGCGGACGGCGCGGGATGTGTGCGGCGCGGCGGAGCTTGCCGCGCTTCCCGGTTTTGGAACACGGATCCGCTATGTTCCCGCCGTGTCCGATCCGGACGATGGTTTCGCCGGGCGCCGGGGCTTCATCCACACGGTCATGGCGGAGGATCTCGGGCGGCGTTTCGACAATTGCGACATCTATTGCGCCGGCCCGCCGCCAATGACCCTGGCGCTCGAAGACCTGCTGATCCGCGAGGCAGGCATACCGGCCGACCGGCTGCGCTTCGACCGCTTCTTCTGATCGGGCTGGCCGTTTTTGGCGGATTCGGCCCTTTGTCACGGCATCTCCGGGTGCCGGTCCGGAAAAAATCCGTATTGCCGCAGGAGGGAACGGCGCAGGCCCGTGTTCCGTGCGAATGGTGCCCGGCCATGGACCCAGACCGCATTGTTGAGGATCAGCATGGAGCCGACCGGAAGCGGATCCTCAATGATGGCCGGGCAGGATTCAAGGGCGGCTTGAACCGTCTCGATGAATGTCGCCTCAGCGATCGTGGCGGGTAGAATGAACTGATCCACGAACTTGATGCGGCGCCGGCCATTGCGCTCATCGAGAATGCGCGAACGCCCCTTCTCCATGCTGCTGACCTTCGAGAAGATGTCATACCGCCGGTCCTTCTCGTCGAGACCGAAGGGAAAGACCGTCCCGTTTTCCTCCAGGCGATGGAGGCGTCCGAAATCGTCAAAATCGGCCATGTGAAGAAGGCGGGATTCACCGCCGGCGGCGTTCTCCTCCTCCAGCTTCATCATCATCAGCCAATCGACGGGGTTGTCGGCAAAAACGCCGTCCGTGTGCATGCTGAAGGTGCGGTAGGGATCGAGGATCTTGAGCGCCGGAGCGTCATCGTGCACCACCGTCGTGATCCCGAAATAGCCGCCCGAGGGTTCCGGGATCGGTTTGCTCAGCAGGTGGCTGATGCCGGTCGCAATTCGAACATAATCCTTCTGGTTTTCCTGCTCTGCGAAATGGAGCGCGATACACCCCGTTTCATAATCATCGATGATGGCCCGCAGGCGGTTGCCGATATCTTCCCCGAAGACCGCCTGCATCTCGCGGGCGCAGATGAACCGTTTGTAGGGAATGCGCCTGAGGTCATCGGTTGTGATCGCGGCGGTTCGTTGCAGGAAGGCCTGAACGGCCTCCGAGGTCGGCCGGATATGACGGATCCGTCCCACCCGTTCCTCTCGCAGCACCGGATGGCAGGCCGCCATGGGAAGAGCAAGCGACATCAGCGATACTCCCTCAATTGGTGTATTCGACCGGCGTGTAGGTCTTCATGACGGCATAGGCGTGATCGACAAAGGTCCGATCACCGCTGCACAGGGCGGTCGCCGTGAAGTCCAGATTGGACCGGCAGCCCTCGTGCCGGTCGCCCATCGTCGCATGGGTCCGCAGGTCGATCCGGCCGGCAAGATCGGCGGGCACCGGCCGGACCTCTGTTACCACCCCCTGTCCGCGGGGATAGACAAGATAGAACGCCTCTTGCAGAAGCGGCGCGCGCGCCGTCGCGGGGACCGTGATGGAAGGCGCCAGGCTCCTCCCCAGGCCGGCGGCAAGGGCCAGGGTGAGAATGTTCACGCCGAAGGCCCGCTCGTACATCTGGGCGACCAGCATGCCGGGAGGCCGTGCCCCGCTTTCAATGAAGGTGATGGCGCCGTCGGGGCCGACCATCAGTTCGGTGTGCTGGGCAACGCTTGCCGTCCCAAGGGCTGTGACCGCATCGACGGTAAAGGCGGTCAGGCGGGCGGCCAGATCGGAACGGGGGTCCATGGCGCGTCCGCCAAGAGGCAGGCCGTTCTGAAAGTCGATGGTCGGCGCCACATATTCCGTGCAGGCCGTGAAGACAAGATCGTGACCCGCCCAGATCGTGTCACAATGATAAAGCCGGCCTTCGGCAAAGGATTCGATCTCGCAATCGAAGCTGCGGGAACGGCAGCTGTCGGCGGCCTGGGCAAGGCTCCCCGCGTCGGAAACGATCCGAACCCCGTTGGTGCCGGCGGAATCGACCGGCTTGATGACCATGCGGGGACCGAAACGTGATGCGAGATCCCGGTACGGCGGCCAGTGATCGTGCGCCGGCAGCCGGTCCGCCACAGGGGTTCTGAGGCCGGCCGCGCCCACGCATCGTTTCATGAGGAGCTTGTCGCGGTAGCGCCGGATTTCGGCCGGGCGGGCGCCGGGAACGTCAAGCCGCTCGCGCAGTTTTGCCGCCAGAAGCGTCACCCCCTCGTCAAAGGTGATGATGGCGGCCGGCTTCTCTGGCATGGCCCGGATGTGGGCCAGGCACTCCGTCTCGTCGTACTGCCACAGGACACCATCGTTCAGCGTAACCGGGACATGCGCCACACGGCGCAGCCACCCACAAACGGACGGGGCGAGGGCATCCGCTTCCGTTTTCGCCATGATAGCAACAAAGTCGATGTCGGCACGGAGCGCCGGCGGAAGAGTGAGGAACCCCAGTTGGCGGGAGGACAGGAGAACGACGGTGGTCATGGCTCAAACCCACGCAGCGGCGCGCTGTTGGCGGGTGCCCGCCCAACCGCGCGGCAGGACGGCCTTCAGCCCCTGGGCGCTGCGCACCGAGGAATAAAGGAAATTCGACGTGTAGATCGTCCCGACGGCAACGGGGCCGAGGGCGTAGATCGGCAGGGCCGGGCTGGCCCGGCAGGTCGCGGGGTCGATGCACACACCGCCATCGGCGTTGATCCGCACCAGCCGCTTACGGGCGAGGTCGGCGATAAAGGGATCCTCGGCTGGACGCCCCAGGCCGGTGGCGTTGACGATCGCGTCGAACCGATCGGGTACATTGGCCGGCGGGGGGCCATCGAAAACCGGCAGGCCCGCGTGATCGAGACTGCCGGCCGCGAGCGTCAACTGCCCACTCTCCACCATGTTTCCCAGGATGCGCGCGTTGCGCAGCGGCATGGCAGAGAGGAAGCGCAGCAGCGGCGTTCCGACCGCGGCCTGAAAGGTGCGGCGTTCGGCGGCTGTGGTCCGCGGCCATTCGGCGTTCAGAGTGTCGATGGCGAACATGATGAGACGTTCCCAGGGGAGCACCCCACCCTCGCTTTCCTTCCAGGCCGCGATGAATTCGCCGGCGCCATCCACGGGGATCCGACCATTCGGGATGCCGGCAATGGAGACGCGGCCCCGTTGGGCCAGCACATGCCCCAGCCGTTCCAGACGTGTCCCACCCCGCCGGGCGACGCTCTGGGCAAGGGCATGCTCAGCGTCCCTCCCGGCGTCATCATGCAGCAGCGACCGGCGAACCGCCGGCAGCCGGCCGGAACGGCTGATCATGGTGACCGGCCCCCGATGTCCCTTGGCATGAAGCCACACGCAGGCATCGATGGCGGTCAGGTGGGATCCGACGATCAGAACCGAATCATCCGGCTCCACCTCATCAAGCTGGGAGACGGGGTAGGGACTGACATAGCGCACGGTGGGCGCCACATCGAGGGGCTTGAACGGAGCGCCCATCGCCAGCACAAGGGTATCGAACACCAGCCGGCTGGCTTCGCTCTGAACCGAAAGGGCACCGTCGGCCGTTTGCTCGATGTTTCGGACCTCTGCCTGACGCAGGCGCAGACGGAAGGACCGGCCACGCAGGCCCGCCAGTGTCTGTTTCAGATAGGCGGCGGCGTCGGTGCGCGCTGCAAAATCAGCCGGTGTGGCCGGCTGGCGGGTTTGCAGGAAGGCGACGAAATCGTCCGGAGCCTCGGCGCGCACCGAGGTCACACCGGCACTGGTGTTCAGCAGCAGGGTTGGGTCGCCCGTGTTGAAGGTCCGCCCCTTGTAGAGGGCCTGCCTTTCGATGATGGTCACATCCACCGGACCATGCTGGTCCTCGGCTGCCGAGCAGAGAGCCACGGCGGCGGCGCAGCCCGAGGGGCCGCCGCCGACGATACCGATACGAAAGGTCATCCTGGATCTCCCAGACGGTCAGCGGTCGGGCGATGGAGGCGGGTGATGGGCGACGATCAGCATGGCGGCCGTGGCCGCCGTCACGATGGCGAGAGTCGCCAGCGATGGCACGACCGGCGCCGATATGAAGGAGAAAGACGCGCACAGAAGCGGGATCGACGGCACCAGCCGCGCGGTGCGCTCCGGGCCGATCCGTTCGTTCGATTTCTGTAGAAGATAGAGGGGGATCACGCTGCCGATGAGCGCGATGAACGCATAAGTCAGCCAGTCCCCGGCCGTTGGTGCCAGGGGGGCAGGATCAAGAATGACCAGGGCGCTGGCAAGGGCGACCGTACCGGGAAAGCGCAGTGCGAGAATATCCCCGGTCGCCAGACCCGTCTTGATCTGGAATGCCCTGGAGACGTCGAGATAGGCGGCTCCGGCAAACGCCGCAACGATGCTCAGCCCCACCCCGGTGCACGAGGACCATCCCGCGGACGGGGACGACACCCAGGCGGCCAGGGTGATGCCGCCGGCAAGCGCAAGGGAGGTCAACCGCCAGGGTGCCGCAGCACCCGACGCTTTGCGCAGCACGGCGACACAGGCCGGCAGCGTGCCGAAGAAAACCAGCACATAGGTAAAGGCCGGCACGTTCAGCAAAACGACGTAGACGAGAAAGGTGTTGGCGATCGTCAGCCCGTTGATGAGCAGGAAACCGCGCCCATCGTGGGCGGCAGCACCGATCCAGGTCGGCACCCGCCGCAGACCGGCAACGATGAAGACGCCGCAGGTGATGCCGTAGGTCATCAGTGTCGCCAGGGCCGGACCATCGTGGCGCACGACGCCGGACATGGTGATGAAGGCAACCGCGAAGGCGACGCAGAAACCGGCACCGGGAAGATAGGCGGCCCGGCCCAACCCCATGACAGACGGGCCATCAGGCCACTGATGTTCGGCGGTTCTCGGCATCACACGCAGGCCGTCAGCATCGGAAGAACCGGGCCAGCGGCTCCACCAGATCGGTCTTTTCCCACGAGAAGCCGCCGTCGGCGTCGGGATCGCGGCCGAAGTGGCCGTAAGCGGCGGTGCGGGCGTAGATCGGCCTGTTCAGGCCCAGATGGGTGCGGATGCCGCGGGGGCTGAGGTTCACCAGCTGCTGGAGCACGTCCGACAGGCGGGCCTCGTCCACCTTACCCGTGCCGGCGGTGTCGATGTAGACCGACAGCGGCTTCGACACGCCGATGGCGTAGGACACCTGGATGGTGCACTTCTCCGCCAGACCGGCGGCGACCACGTTCTTGGCCAGATAGCGGGCGGCGTAGGCGGCCGAGCGGTCCACCTTGGTCGGGTCCTTGCCCGAGAAGGCGCCGCCGCCATGGGGAGCAGCCCCGCCATAGGTGTCCACGATGATCTTGCGGCCGGTCAGGCCGGCGTCACCGTCGGGACCGCCGATGACGAAACGGCCGGTCGGGTTGACGTAGAAATTGGCCTCGTCGCACATCCAGCCGTCGGGCAGGCAATTGACGACGTGGGGGCGCACGATCTCGCGCACATCCGCCGCCGACAGCCCCTCGGCGTGCTGGGTGGACACCACCACCGAGGTGGCGCGCACCGGACGGCCGTTTACGTACTGCAGCGTCACCTGGCTCTTGGCGTCGGGACCGAATTCCGGCGCGGCACCCGAATGGCGGGCCTCGGCCAGCGACTTCAGGATGGCGTGGGAATAATAGATCGGGGCCGGCATCAGTGCGGGCGTCTCGTTGCAGGCGAACCCGAACATGATGCCCTGGTCGCCGGCTCCCTCGTCCTTCTCACCGGCGGCATCGACGCCCACGGCGATGTCGGCGGACTGGGAATGGACCAGGCACTTGAAATCCATTTTTTCCCAATGGAAACCGTCCTGCTCGTAGCCGATATCCCGGACGGCGTGGCGGGCGACCGCCACCAGCATGTCCGGGGTGATCGTCTGCGGCCCGCGCACCTCGCCCGCCAGGACCACCTGATTGGTGGTGGCCAACGTCTCTACCGCCACGCGGGCATGGGCGTCGTGCGACAGATACAGATCGACGATGGCGTCGGAGATGCGGTCGCACACCTTGTCCGGGTGTCCTTCGGAGACGGATTCGCTGGTGAAGACGAACGAGCGTGGAGACGGGCGGGGGTTTGGCATCATGTTCGGGCTTTCTGATGAAGACGCGGGCGGCGTTGGACCGAAGGAGCATCAGGCCGGGCGAAGACCGAAAAAGTCGGGCAACCGCAGCACCTCCGGACCATCACCAAGGCGGTCGAGAATGTGAGCGGCGACGGCCATGTCCAGCACTCCCAGGCCGAAGGGGGAGAAGATCATCGGGGTGCCTGGTGCCGGTTCGGGAAAACGGCCGTCGAGCAGGTCGCCGATATGGCCCTTGATGAAGGGGGTTCCGCCCAGAGCCTCGGCGGCGAGGTGGAGCGATGTCTGAGCCTGCAGGCAGTGCTCCACATCGTCGCAATAATTGTCGGCACCCTGGATCACCTCTGGAGCGAGGTCGCGCAATGAGACATTGAGAATCACAGGTCCATGGGCGAACAGGGCCGGGTCCGCGATGTGGGGTGACGGCGCGGTGGTGGCCAGGATGATGAGGTCGCTGCGGCGAAGAACCTCTTCCTTGCCGACAACGCGGCCCGTCCGCCGCTCCCCGGCGGCAATACCGTTGCGGGCAAGAAAAGAGGCGGCCCGCGCGGCATCAAGATCGTGGACCAGAACGGCCGGCGGTTCCCATCCCAGCGCATCGAGGAAGCCCAGAGTCGTCTCGGCAATGGGGCCGCAGCCGATGATGCCGAGCGTTTCCGGTGCCCGCCCGCGCATCAGCGCGCGGGCTGCCAGTGCCGCCGAAGCCCCCGTGCGCGCCGCGCTGATCAGCGCGCCCTCAAGACAGGCGGTGGGGTATCCGGTTTCCGGATCGTTGAGGATGATGACCGCCGAGGCGCGTGGGATGCCGGCGCCGACGTTGGTGGGGAAGCTGGAGATCCACTTGATTCCCACCGCCTCGCGGTCGCCATCCAGATGGGCTGGCAACGCGATGATCCGGGTGCCCGGACGGCGGGGGAAGCGCAGGAAGTGGCTTTGCGGTGGTGCCGAAAGGCCGGCGTGGTGGCGTCGGTAGGCATCTTCGACGGCACGCAGGACGCCGTGGCGGTCCGTGGCAATGGCCGCGCGGATCGCCGCGGCGCCAACCACGAGGAAATCATTCGGCCGCACGTCAGTGCTGGTGGTCTGCATGAGCGGAAAGACTCCCTGGCAGCGCCCCGGGCGTGGTGTCGGAAGCGGGTCGGGTCATGGGGGGGCGCGGGTAACCGGCGCCCGCCAGGAGCGGCATCCGGCCATAATGCGGGGGTGTTTCAACCGTCCCGGCATAGGCACTGGCGACCCAGGCATCGGAATAGACCGTGTCGAGGTAAGCCCCGCCCATGTCCGGGGAAATCATGGCGGCGCGTGCCGGAAGCCGCATTTTGGGCAGGTAGGCTCGAATTCCCGCAAGCACGGTGCCGGTTGAGGCTCCGCCGAAATAACCCCACCGCCGCACGGCCTCCCGGCAGGCGACGATGCTGTCGATCTCCGGCACGATCACCACATCGTCGATCAGCGATTCACACAACAGTTCCGGCCGGCGGCTGGTGCCCAGTCCGGGCAGGCGTCGCCGGCCCGGCGGGTGGCCGAAGGTGACCGATCCCTCGGGATCGACGGCGATCAACCACGTGGCAAGCCCCTGTTCGCGGATGTGGTAGGCGCACCCCATGATGGTGCCCGTCGTACCGGCCCCGACGAACAGGTAATCCAGATCCCCGAGGGCGGCGAACAGCGACGCCGCCGTGCGGCGGTTGTGCGCCTCTGCGGCGGCGCGGTTGGCGTACTGGTTGACCCACACCAGGGAGCGATCCTGTTCGACCAGTTCGCGCACCCGCTCGATGCGGGTGGCGAGGTAGCCGCCGTTGCGGTCACGGGTGGTCACCATGTCGATCTGGCCGCCCAGCACCTGGATCAGCGCGCGGTTGTTGGGCGCCATGTTCGGATCGGCGACGCAGATGAAGCGGTAGCCACGCTGCCGGCAAATCATGGCGAGCGCGATGCCGAGGTTGCCCGATGAGGATTCGACGATGCCCATCCCCTGCCGCAACATGCCGCGGCGCTCGCAATCCTCGACCAGACCGAGAGCCGATTTGACCTTGACCGATCCCGCCCCGTTGAAGGCTTCGATCTTCATGACAAGATCGAGGCCGTCGGCAAAACCATCCAGACGCAGGAACACGTCATCAAGAACGACCTGCGTGATGTCGTCGTAGATCATGGCGAAGTTCCCGTCCGTCAGGTTGTCCACAAAGAAAAGCGTCGCGTAATGGCATCCACGGCGTCGCGGGGGCCGAAGAACAGGGCCGCGGTCCAGCCGTCCGGCCCGTCGCCCGGAACGGCGGTGCTGAGAATGGCCCCACCGCTGCCCGCAGCCGCCGCCAGCGCCTTGCGAATGTCCCCGCTCTTGCCGCGCAGGATCGCCAGCGGCAGCGCCGAAACCGGCGCGTGCGATTCCCCGTCGCCGTCACGGTAGTCGAGGAAATGCATGCGCTGCCGCTGTTCGGCCGATGCGTCGGTGACAAGCCGATGCGCCGTTTGCCAGACCGCGGCCAGCAGTGTTGCGGGGGCGCCCCGTTTTTCGAGAACCAGGGCGAATTTGAAGGCCGGCTTATCCGTCATGCTGCCGCCTCCGCGTCCGCCTGGGCGACGAGGGACTCGATCAGCGGGGCGGGGCCGGCGATGGCCAGCGCGTAATACCGCTGTTCGGCCTCCGGCAGCGCCGCCATGCGGGCGAGCTGTTCGACCCACGTTTCCCCGGTCATCCCGGCGGTGAAGTCCACCACCGCCGCGCCGGCCGCACGCGCCTGTCTGCGCAGTGTGGCAAGGCGGCTATTGGCTGTAAGGACGATGGGGGCCGGTTCGCTGCCCGACGGCGCTCCCAGCGTTGCAAAGCCCAGCGCGACATGGGCCAGAGCGTTGGCGGCGACACCAAACGGCAGATCGGCGGCCACGAAGGCCACGCGGGCCGTCATGCCAAACCCCCGCTCGCCATGCCGCCGTGCTTGCGGCAGACGTAGAACAGCGCCTCGTGCGTGTGGGTGTAGGGGCGGAACTGTCCGTGCGGCGGGTCGGTCCAGCGGCGGCGATCTTCCCGCAACACCTCCAGCGAGGGGGGGAGCAGGGCGCGGAGATCATCGGGTTCGAAGAAGCGGAAGAGGGTATTGTTGAACAGAAAGGCGTTTCGCGATACCTCGGTGCCCTCGCCATAGGCGCAGTCGCCGGGGGTAAAGACGTTGAACGCAACCAGTCCACCCGGCCGTGCGATGCGGGCCATCTCCGTGAGAACGGCCTGTGGGTCCAGTGTCTGGGGCACGGCGTCGTAGCACTGCACCAGATCGAATTGATCGCCGGCAAGCGGCAGGCCGGCGATGTCGCCAACCATCAGCGTCGGCACGCGCAGACCGCGGGCGATTGCGGTTTCCCGCAGATGGTCAAGCGCCGTCGGCGCTATGTCCACGCCAAGAACGCGCCGCCCTTGGGTCACCCAGCCCCACAGATTCCGGCCGTCGCCGCAGCCAAGATCGGCAACGTGCAGGTCGGCACGGTCGGCCATATCCTCTTGCAGGAGGATGACGGCCTCATCCGCCTCGTTCTTCCATGCCGTGCGGTTCTCGTCCACGCGGTAATAAGCTTCCCAACCATCGTAATATTTTCGGGTTTCTTCGGCTGTCCGGGGCATCTGAAACACATCGGGAGAGGCAGCCATTCAGAGATTCCTTATATGGGTTTGGAGGATCTTTCGATGGGGTGTGTCACAGCATCGCCAGCCAGATCCGCAGATTTGGCCGAATCTTGGGAAATAAGGTGAGGGCGTCGCCGGCCACCCGTGCCGCCGAGAGCGGGGCACTTTTTTCCACCCCACCGGGAGCGGTTCATTTCACCCTCTGAATACAATCAAATGTTTTCTTGAGTGATTGTAATCCCAACCTCAGAGGGTCTTCTTGAACGATCCTGCCCTAAATTCACCGGGGGTTACGCCAATCATTTTCTTAAAATTGCGCGTCAGATGGCTCTGGTCGGCGAAACCACATTCGGCAGCAACCGCGGCGATGGGCAATCCTTCGCGCAATCCCTGCATGGCCGCCAAGATGCGCCGCTGTATGAGATAGGCGTGCGGCGGCAGTCCGACCGTCTTGCGGAAAACCTTGATGAGATAGAGGGGGGTCAAACCGGCCAGGGCCGCCAGATCATCGAGCGTAACGTCCTCGGCATAATGGGTGTGCAGGTATTCCCTGACCCAGGCGACGGCGCGGCCCTCCCGTCGGCCCTTGTGGTGCGGCTGCCCTCGGTCGCCATGGCGAATCACCAATTCCGCCAGTGTGTTCAGGAAAAAGCTGTCGCGGGTGAGGCGATCGGCCAGCGAGTCGGTCACTGTACTGTGCAATCGGGAATAACGGTCGGCCAACCAGGAATCACGGATGACCGGCTCCCGAAAGAAGGGTAGTTCCCCACACCCCTCCTGTCCCAGAAGAACGGCTTCGGGGGGCAGGTAACTCATGCGATAGGCCCAGCCCTCGGCATCGGCCCCCATGCCGTCGTGGACTTCGCCCGGGTTGAGAACGACAATTTCACCGGCCGCGGCGATATGCTGGCATCCACGATAGTAGAAGGCTTCCCCTCCGCGGGTTACCACCCCGAACACATAGCGGTCGTGGAAGTGGCGAGGGTAAATGTGAGTCCGGAAGTCGGCGTCGAGAAATTCAGAGCCGCCCCCCTGCTCGACCCTTCGAAAATTTCTTTTCTCCCTGCTTTCATTAATCATTGATTTTCTAAGTAAGTAATTGACGATTAGGTAATGCTATCATGATTTGACGTAGTCGTTAAATCATTGTGATTGCCGGTCGTGGCTCCCCGGTGTCATGCATACTCCCGCAGTCAAGGCATAGGATAGGGTCGGGTGCAAATCCATGGCGGTCTTTTTGCGTTTTTGTTTCACCCTTCCTTCTTTGGGGGAAATGGCCTGCATCGTTCCGTATCCATCCGCCCAGGCTCCCTTGACTTGGGGCAAGCGTATCTGGTCTGGCTTATTCAGGATCGCAGGGAGAAGAGCATTCGTCACTTCCCAGACCGGATCAACCGGGCCTTGGCGCACCAACGCCGCTCAATCTGGCGCTCTTGTTCATCGCCGGCACAGAATCCAGGCCATGCGCAGGATGCGCAGCGGGTAATGGAGCGCGCCCAGGGCTGCGGGCAGGGGAAAGGCGGCGCGGTCGGTGTCGGTCGGGCGCAGGCGGGTGAGCAACTGCGCCCAGGCCGCCCCCGGCCCGCGGCACAGCGCCAGTTCGCCGGCCAGCACCCGCAACCGCCCGACCCGCCGGACGGTTTCTATGTCGCTGGCCGGTGGACCGGCCAGGATCGCCGACACGAGGGACTCCGCCCGGCGGATGGCCGCCAGGTCCCGCCCGGAGGGTGCAGGAGGATCGGGCGGCGGGCACCCCATCAGGCCGTCCGACAGGCGGGCGGCCATGGCGAAATGGCGTTCGGTGCCGGTCTGGCGGGCCATCTGGGCGGCGCGCCTCCAGTCGATCCGGGGGCAGCGGGTGGCGGCGGCGATGTCGGCCAGCCAGTGAAGCCGGAACCAATGATGATGGGCGCCGTGATAGGCCGCATAAACCAGGGCCGCGTCGGGGGCCAGCGTCCGCACCGGCCGTCCCGCGATGTCCACCGTCACCGCCGTCTCGAAGGGGCGCAGGGCGGCGGTCGGCAGCAACCGTTCATCGTCGGTCAGCCGGACATGCAGTTCCACCACCGTGCCCAGATCGGAGTTCCGCAGTTCAACGGCGTTGAGGCAAACCGCCACGGCATCGGCGCTGTTGCCATAACCGCAGTCCGCCAGGATCGCACGGGCACGCGCTTCGTCCCCAGCCCGCACCAGCAGGTCGATGTCGCGGCAGGACCGGTGCAGCGGCGTGCCGTGGAGCAGCACCGATAGCGCCACCCCCTTCAGCACCAGCACCTCCACCCCCTCTTCCGCAAAACGGCAGGTCAGCCGAACCACCTCGGCCGCGAGCCGCATGGTCCGGCGGACGGCCTGATTCCGCAGTTCCCGCAGGGTGCGGCGCTGGGGATCCGGCACCGCCATCCTCAGCCGGGACGGACCGTCGAGCACGGCGCCGACCATCATTTCCAGCCGGTGATGGCGGACCAGGGCGGGCAGCGTCTGCCAGTCGGCATCGGTCATGGGGGGAAGCGGGGCGGGGTCGTCCGCCGCTTCCGGTTGCGTCAGCCCGTCGGCAACGCATCGCAGCAGAAACCGGACCGGGGCCGGACGTGCGGCGGCCTGCGGGGCGGGTGCCGGCCCGCCGCCGGCATCCACGCGATCAGGGACGATCATGGGGCACCGCCAACGGCTTCATTCCGGCAGAAGATCATCGTGGAGCCACAGGTTGAGTTCACGCAAGGCGTTGATGTTCAGCAGGAAAGCGATCGTGAATTCAAGCGTTGACGGGCCGTGCCGGGCGCGGTCGATCAGACCGCGCAGTTTCCCGCGGTCAATGATGGGGTCGAGCGCCGGGTGGAGATGCGCTTCATGGCGCCGGGCGGCGGCAAGGGTCATGCTCATGATCTGCTCTTGTCCGCCCGCGATCAGGCCGCCCATGCTCTTGCTGGGTTTCCAGGCGATGCTGTCGGGAACGATGCCGTCGATGGCCCGGCGGTGCAGGTAGCGCGTGGTGCCGTGCGGTCCGTATTTCTCGATGCTCGGCGTGGACAGGTAATGCTGAACCAACTGCGCATCCAGCAGAGGCCAGCGGTAATCCACCCCATAGGCGGCCGCGATGATGGTGCAGTTCTCCATCCGGATCGCGAGATTGGGGTGCTGGAGTTGATGGCCGATGATGAAGTCGTTGATGGCGCGGTAGGGGCCGTCATAGGCGGCGGACTGCATGAAGGCCTCGCGCAGGGCCAGCCGCTCGACCACCGCGTCGCGCACGAAAAGCGTCGGCCAGCGGCGCTCGTAGGCCTGCCGGATCGCCGGATGAAAGGGGGGCTTGCGACGTGGCAGCACTGCGCCCTTGAGCGCGCGCAGGGCGCGCATCGGCAGGGAGCCGCTTTTGATCTGCATCAGCGCCAGCAGCCGGCGCTTGTCGGCCAGTTCCCAGTGCAGCAGCGCGCCCGAGCCGGTGACGACCTCGTCGCCGCCGAACCCCGAATAGAGCGTCGTGATTCCCTGCCGGCGGCACTCTTCATAAAAGGGTACATGCCCCGTCGCGTTGGCGTGTTCGGCCGGTTGCCCGAGCGTGCGGGATCCGAACAGCATCGCCGCATCGTCGATCCGGTTCGCCATGGGGTTGTCAATCAGGAAAACCCGGCTGATGCCGGCGGCCTTGACCGATTCCGCGATGCAGGCGCGTTCCTGTTCGAGCATGGCATAGCTGAACCCGCTGAGTCGGGCATCGGGATCGTCCGTGAAGCGTGCGAGGAAGGCCAGCAGGGTCGATGTGTCCATGCCGCCGCTGATTTCCACACCCATCACCCCCTGGGGCATCATGCGCCGGCGTATCGCCTGTTCCAGCGCCGAGCGATAAGCGGCCACATGCGCGGGATCGCGCCGACGGGCATCGGGGGCATCATCGCGCCAATGATGATAGCGCACCAGCCGCGGCACCTGTCCCGGCCGATGCAGCAGCCAGTGCCCGGGGGGCAGGCGTCTGATCTCATGATAGGCGGTCCGGTCATGGGAGAGTGACAGGCCAAGCAGGTAGCGCGCCATCCAATCCGGATCGGGCGTCGCCGGCCCGTCGGTGTCCCGCCGCAGTTCGGCAACGCTGAAGCCATGATGCAGCCGGTTTCCGTCGATCCGGTAAAAGAGCGGCTTCATGCCGACCGGGTCGCGGGCAAGGAAGGTTTCCTCGGCCGTCCCGATCACCAGCGACCAGTCACCGGTCAGATGAGAGGGCATCTCCGTGCCCCATTGGCGCCAGGCCGCTTCGATGCGGTCGGTGGGACCGGCGCCGGCGGGAAGCCCGCAGGCCGCATCGATCTCATCGCCGTTGTGCAATGAACCAATGAACCGGACATTGCGCAAAGTCTGAGCGTTTATTGGCTCCTCCATCAATAAGCGTTTTGGAACCGCTCTCCCTTGTGTTTACCGGGGGGCGGGTGAGCACGCCATACCGTCATAGGCGGGGTGCGCTCCCCCCTCGTGTGGGGGCTTCGTCCGCATCGTAGCGTTGTGCTTTCCATGGTGGTGTTTCTATGGCGGGGAATGCGCATAATGGGGCATCGGCTGAGAAGATAGGGAGTAAGAAGCAGATTTCATTCGATTAGTACACGATTGACTTTCTATCGGCTATGGGATATGCTTTAAAATGTCTCGTTTTTCACAAGAAAAACAATAGGTGCTATTTTGAGTGAAACAGCCAATGTTTGTACCGATTTGGAAGGTGGGGGCGACAACCGTAAGGTATACCAGCCGCCGAAACTGACCAAGCTGTCACAGGACGCGACCGAATCGGGGATCGTGATTCTTCCGATCGAGATCCTGGGCGTTCAGGGGCCCAGTTGAACCCGGCAAGGTTGTCGTGTTCCAACGGCTATGGTGTGCGGCGCTTTCAGAAGGCGGCGCTGTGGTTTGGCGTCGGGGTTGCCTGCGGTGAAGGTGCGGCATGGTTTTGGGTGGTGATGCGGGGAAAGAACGGGGTGATGGAGCCACGGCACGGCTGCCCGACAGGTTCTCACGTTCCACCGACCTTCTGACGACGGTGATCGATGGCGATATCGTCGCGTTGAGCCTGAGCCGCGATTGTTACTTCGGCATGAGCGGGACCGGTGTTCGGGTGTGGGAACTTCTGGAAACGCCCCACAGCATCGATGACCTCGTGACGCTGATCTGCTGCGAATTCATGGTCGATGAGGCCACGGCCCGCGCCGACATCATCGCCTTTGTCAGCGAACTGCATCAGAACAGGCTTCTGGAACCGGCGGTCTGATGGGGGGGCGCGTGGCGCGCAAGCTCCGGACGTGGTTCGGGCAGCCCGGTTTCGTCCGGGTCTGGGCCGTTCCGGTCTGGGGTGCGCTGGGGATCGCCCGGTTGGCGGTGCTGGTGCTGCGCTTCCAGCGGTTGGGTGATTTCATGGGCGTCGATCAGGGGGTCGAACCCTGGGTCCCCTTGGCCAGCCCTTCCCAGCGGGAACGGGCGCTGTTGATCGCGCGGACGATTGCCATGGCCGCGAGAAACACGCCCTGGGTTTCCAATTGCTTTCCGCAGGCGCTGGTCGCTCGCCTGATGCTACGGTTCTACGGAATACCCCACGCCGTCTATCTGGGGCTTGCGCGCACACCGGACGGCACCGGGCTGACGGCGCATGCCTGGGTGGCCTGTGACCGCATCGCGGTGAGCGGTGGCGCCGGGTTCCACGCCTTCACCGTCGTCGGCATGTTCGTGCCGCGGTCTCTGGCAGCGGATCGCCCCGTCACGGGCCGGGGGACCGACGCGGCATGAGTGAAGGTTACACCGCCTACGGCCTGGTTATTCGAAGCGATATCGCCCTGCCCGAACTCCACCGTGCGTCCGACACCGACACCGCGCCGCCGGTGACGGTGGGGATCGGCCGGGTCGATCCCGGCGGTCTGGACGCAGGGGCCTGGATGGGTCCCTTTCTGTGCATCCGGGGCAGTGCCCTGTGGCTGGATGTGCCGGCCGTCGCCCGTTTCCTGATTGCCGACGGACGCACGATCACCGTCGATCCGGCGCCGGGCGTCGATGAGGACAGCGTGCGTGTCTTTCTTCTGGGGTCGGCCCTGGGGGCATTGCTGTTCCAGCGCGGTTACCTTGTCATGCACGGCAACGCGGTGCGCATCGGCCAATCCTGCCTTCTCTGCGTCGGTCCGTCGGGGGCCGGAAAATCGACGCTGGCCGGCGCCTTTCTGCGCCGCGGCTTCGACGTGATCGCCGATGACGTTGTGCCGGTCGATGCCCTGGGGCGCGCGCTCCCCGGCTTTCCGCGCATCAAGCTGTGGCAGGACGCGGCCGACAGGCTTGCGGTCGATACCGCCCCGCTGGCCCGGATCCGCCCCGGATTCGACAAGTTCAACCTGCCGATCGGGGGGCGCCATACCCTGTCCGCGCTGCCCATACGCTGGGTCTATGAACTGCACGGCGATGGCGAACGGGATGGCGTGAGCATCGAGCCGGTGCGTGGCATGGAGCGTTTCACGGTGCTGCGGAACAACACCTACCGCGTGCATTACCTCGACGGCATGGGGCTGAAGGCCGAACACCTCAGGCTCTGCGCATCGCTGTCGTCGCGGATCGGCCTGAGCCGTCTGCATCGACCGCGGAGCGGGGCCGATCTGAACGGTATGATCGACCGGATCCTGCAGGACATCGGCTTCGGCGCATAAATCGGCGGTGCCCTCGCGCATCCTTGGCTTGCCGGTTTGTGTCGATTTTGATAGCGTGCTATTCAATAGCTGGCTTTTGAAACGGATTTCCCATGTCGGGTGACATGCGGTCGGGCGGTGCGCGCCAACAACGGATCGGGTCGATCGGCATCCTGCTTCAGGACACAGCACGGGCATGGCGTCTGGCGCTGGACCGGCGGTTGCATCCGCTGGGCCTCAGTCAGGCGAAATGGCGGGCGCTGGTGCTGGTGAGCCGATTGGGCGAAGGGGTGGCGCAAAAGGATCTGGCCGAACATCTGGGGGTGGAGGGGCCGACGCTGGTCCGCCTTCTCGACCGGCTGGAAGCCGACGGCTGGGTCGAACGGCGCATGTGCCCCACCGACCGCCGCGGCCGCCGCATCCACCTGTGCGCCCAGGCCCATGATGTGCTGGCCCGGATCGAGGCCATTGCCATGGATCTGCGGTACGAGCTTCTGGCCGATGTGGCCGATGCCGATCTTGAGGCGATGGAGCGGGCGCTGCGGTCCATCCGCGGCCGGGTTGACGCGATGGATTCGAAAGCATGACGACGGCAACGGCCCAGCCCGCACCCATCCGCCCCGATTGGAAAGCCACCACCGTGGCCATCGTCGGCACCGCGGCGGTGGTGATGGCGGCAACCATCCTGAATGTGGCGCTGGCGCCGCTGATGGGGGTGTTCGCCGTCGATCAGCCGACCATTCAATGGCTGGTCACCGGCTTTCTGGCGGCGATGACCACGGCCATGCTGGTCAGCGCCTGGAGCGTGGAGCGGTTCGGCATCCGCGCCACCTATCTGGGCGCCATGGCGGTGTTCGTCGTCGGCTCGGTCATGGGGGCGCTGGCGCCGGGCATCGGCTGGCTGATCGCCGCGCGGGTGCTGCAGGGGGCGGCGGCGGGGGTCATCCAGCCGCTGGGAATGATCGTGGTGTTCCACGCCTTCCCGCCGGGGCAGCAGGGGCGGGGCTTCGGCCTGTACGGGCTGGGGGTGATCCTGTCGCCCGCCGCCGCACCGGTGCTGGGCGGGGTGCTGATGGATCTGGTGTCGTGGCGGGCCACCTTTCTGGCGGCGTTGCCGTTCTGCCTGATGGGCATGGTGCTGGCGCGCACCCACCTGCCGGGGCGCCGCCCGTCGGAAACACCGCCCCGGCCGCTGGACGGGGTGGGGCTGGTGCTGCTGGCCGCGACGCTGGCGGTGCTGCTGTGGGCGCTGTCACGCGGGTTGCAGATCGGGTGGACGGCCCCGGCGGTGCAGGGTGGGCTTGCCGCCGGAACCATCGGCCTTGCCACGTTCCTGGGGTGGGAGGCGCGGTGTGCGGCACCGCTGCTGAACCTGCGGGTGTTTCGTTCCGGTGTCTTCGTCGGCGGCTTTCTGCTGACGGTGGGGGTGGGGGGCGGGCTTTACGCCTCCACCTACCTCATCCCGCTTTATCTTCAGCAGGTGCTGGGCATGACCCCCAGTGCGGCGGGGCTGGTCATGCTGCCGGCGGGGCTGGGGATGGCCGCGGCCTTTCCCTTTGCCGGGCGTCTGGCCGACCGGGTGTCGCGGGTGGCCCCCATCGTCGGCGGCGGGCTTCTGTTCGTGGTGTCCTGCGGGCTGCTGGCGGTGGCGGGCACCGAACCGGCGGTGGGGTGGCTGGTGGTGTGGACGCTGCTGGGGCGGGTGGGGCTGGGGTTCATGATGCCCTCCGCCACCGCCGGCGCCCTGGTGCAACTGGACCGCAAGGACGTGCCGCAGGCGTCGGGCGCCATGAACTTCGGGCGGCAGTTGGGCGGATCCCTGTGCGTCAGTCTGGTGTCCATCGTGTTCACCGCCGCCGCGGGAACCCACGGCGACGGGTTCGCCCTGCTGGACGCCGCCGGGCAGCGGATGGCCCTGGCCCATGGCTATCAGGTGGCGTTCGCCGTTCTCGGCGTGGGTCTGCTGCTGGCGCTGACGGCGCTGCGGCTGCTGCGCCGCCCGGCTGCGTGAAGCCCCCCGTCACCAGGCATCGATGAAGCGCCGCTCGCCGCGGGGCGGCACCGGGGCGGCGGCAAGGCCGCGGACGATCCAGCGGCGCGATTCCGCCGGGTCGATCACGTCGTCGATTTCCACGAAGCTGGCGGCGTTGACCGCCTTGCCGTGGGCGTAGGCTTCGGCGACCATGCGGTCGAACAGGGCCTGACGGCGGGCGGGATCGCTTTCCGCGTCCAGTTCGCGGCGGTAGCCCAGGCGCACCGAGCCTTCGATGCCCATGGCGCCGAATTCCGCCCCCGGCCACGCCACGGTGAACACCGGCGCGTGGAAGCTGCCCGCGGCCATGGCCTGCGCCCCCAGCCCGTAGCCCTTGCGCAGGACGATGGTGAACACCGGCACCGTCAGCGCCGCCGCGGTCAGGAACAGGCGGGACACATGGCGGACGGTGGCGGTCCTTTCCGCCTCCGGCCCAACCATGAAGCCCGGCGTGTCGCACAGCGACAATACCGGCAGCCCGAACGCCTCGCACAGTTGCAGGAAGCGGGCGGCCTTGTCCGCCCCGGCGGCGTCGATGGCCCCGCCCAGATGCAGCGGGTTGTTGGCGATCAGCCCCATGGGCCGCCCCTCCACCCGGATCAGGGCGGTGACCATGCCGGGGGCGAAGGCCGCGCGCATCTCCAGGACCGAGCCGTCATCGGCCAGCGCCCCCACCACCGCCCGCACGTCATAGGCGCGGCGGCGGTTTTCCGGCACCAGTGCCCGCAGCCGGGCCGGATCGCCGGTCCGCCAGTCCGCCGCCGGACCCTGGAAATAGGACAGGTAGTGCCGGGCGGCGGCGGTGGCCGCGGCCTCGTCGGGAACCAGAATGTCGATGACGCCATTGGGGGCCTGCACCGACACCGGCCCCACCTGTTCGGGGGTGAAGACGCCCAGCCCGCCGCCCTCGATCATCGCCGGGCCGCCCATGCCGATGCTGGCGTTTTCGGTGGCGATGATGACGTCGGAACAGCCCAGCAGCGCGGCGTTGCCGGCAAAGCAGCGGCCCGACGCGATACCCACCCGCGGCGCCGTGCCGCTCAACCCCGCATAGGCGCGGAAGGTCATGATGTCCAGTGCGGCCACCCCCAGCCAGTCGGTGTCACCGGGCCGCCCGCCGCCCCCTTCGGCAAAGACCACCATCGGCAGGCGCCAGTCGCGGGCCAGATGGATCATGCGGTCCATCTTCTTGTGATTCATCAGCCCCTGGGTTCCGGCGAACACCGTGTAGTCATAGGCCATCACCAGCGTGCGGGCACCGTTCACCATGCCGATCCCGGCCACCAGACCATCGGCGGGGGCGGTACGCATCAGCTCGTCCAGCGGGCGGCGGCGGCGCTGCCCGGCAATGGCCAGCCCGCCGTATTCCTGGAAGCTGCCGGGATCGCACAGATCCTCCACATTCTCCCGTGCCGTGCGCTGGCCGGCGGCGTGGCGGCGGGCCACCGCCGCCGGCCGGGCCGCGTCCCGCAGCAAGTCCCGGCGGGCGTGGAGTTCGGCCAGATCGGCGCGCTCGGCGGCACTCTCCTCCGCCCCGGCGTGGATCCCTCCGGCGGCATCGCCGTCCGGGGCCAGCAGCAGCAGCGGTTCTCCGGCGGCCACCGTGGCCCCGGCGGCGGCCAGCACCCGCAGCACCACGCCCGCGGCGGGGGCGGTGAGCACCATTTCCGTCTTCATCGCCTCCACCACCGCCAGCGGCTGGCCGGGGCGCACCGCATCGCCCGCCGACACCTCCACCCGCACCAGCAGCCCGCCCATGGGGGAGGGAAGGGCAAGGCCATCCTCCGGCCCCACAACCGGCGCCGGGCCACTGTCTCCGGCAAAGCTATTGTCTCCGACCAAGCCATTGTCTCCGGCAAAGCGGAAGTCGTCCTCGACAAAGCGGGTGTGGATGCGCCCGGCGGCGACCTCGGCATCCTCCACCAGCGCGCGCAGCAGGCCGGCGTTGGTGGCGACCCCCTCCACCCGCGTTTCCCGCAGGGCGCGGGCGCTGCCGCGCAAGGCGCCGGTAAAGGTGGGGGCGTGGGTGATGATCTTGGCGAGCAGGGAATCGAACCGCGGCCCCACCTCGGTGCCGCTGCGCAGGTGGGTGTCCACCCGCACCCCCGGCCCGGTCGGCGGATCGAACAGGGTGACGGTGCCGCAGGACGGCAGCGCCTCCCCCGCCGCGGTGACGGTCTCGGCGTTCAGACGCACCTGCACCGCACAGCCGCGCGGCGGCGGGATGTCACCCTGTTCCAGACGAAGGTCGGCCAGCGTGGCGCCCCCGGCCAGCAAGATCTGTGCGACCACAAGGTCGATGCCGGTCACCGCCTCCGTCACCGTGTGTTCCACCTGCAGGCGGGGGTTGGTCTCCATGAAGAAAAAGGCGGGGTCGGGGCCGTCCGCCACCAGGCATTCGACCGTGCCCAACCCGGCGTAGCCCACCGCGCGGGCCAGCCGCACCGCCGCGTCCGCGATGCGGTCGCGCACGGGCGCCGACAGGAAGGGGGAGGGGGCGATTTCCACCAGCTTCTGATGACGGCGCTGGAGCGTGCAATCCCGCTCCCACAGATGCGCCACCGACCGGCCGTCGCCGATGATCTGGATTTCGATGTGGCGCGCCTGCCGGACCAGCTGCTCCACATAAAGATCGCCGCCGCCGAACGCGGCCAGCGCCTCGGACCGGCAGCGGTCGAAGGCGGCGGGAAGGTCGGCGGGGTCGGTGACGGCGCGCATGCCGCGCCCGCCGCCGCCCGCCACCGCCTTCACCATCACCGCCGCCCCGTCGCCCAGGGCGTGGAAGAACGCCGTGGCCTCCTCCAGGCTGGTGGGGCCGCCGGTGCCGGGGACCAGCGGCACGCCGCAATCCTCGGCCAGCCGGCGGGCGCGGGCCTTGTCGCCGAACACCGCCAGCACCGCCGGGTCCGGGCCGATGAAGGTCAGGCCGGCGTCGGCGCACAAACGGGCGAAGGCGGCGTTTTCGCTGAGGAAGCCATACCCCGGATGCACCGCATCGCACCCCGCCGACCGCGCCGCCGCCACCAGCCCGGCGGCGTCGAGATAGGCCGCCGGACCGTGACCGGCCAACGGCACCGCGGCATCGCCAGCAGCAATGTGCGGACCGGCGGCGTCGTCTTCGGAAAACACCGTGACGCATTCGGCGCCCACCACAGCGGCGGCACGGGCAATGCGCACGGCGATTTCGCCCCGGTTGGCGATCAGGATGCGGGATACCGGCATGATGTGGGCCTTTCGGAAAGCACGGGGACAGTGTTGCCGGGGGCTTTGCCCCCAGCACCCCCAGCAAGGGCGGCGGCCCTTGCATCCCGGCGTGTGAACGCCAGGATCAGGGCCGCGGCGGCCGTCTGAGGGAACTGAAAAAGAGGATCAGCAGGCGGATGCGCCGCCGTCGATCTTGAATTCGGCGCCGGTGACGAACTTGCTCTCATCCGATGCCAGATACAGAACGGCATAGGCCACGTCGTCGTGATCCCCCATGCGGCCCAGGGGGATGGAGCGGGTCAGGCGGCGGGTGGCCTCCTCCTCGCCCAGCGCCTTGAACAGCGGTTCCACGATGGCGGTGCGGATGTAGGCGGGGTGCACCGAGTTGCAGCGCACGTTGATCTTGTGCTGCGCGCAATAGAGCGCGATGGATTTGGTCAGCATCCACACCGCGGCCTTGGACGCGTTGTAGGCCGGGTATTCCGCCACCCCCAGCAGCCCGGCGATGGACGAGATGGTCACGATCGACCCCGGCCCGCTGGTGCGCATGTAACGCAGCGCGTGCTTGGTGCCGAGAAACACGCTGTCCACGTTGATATCCATCACCCGGCGCCATTCCCGGCGGTCCAGCTCCTCGATGGCCCCCATGGAGCCGACACCGGCGTTGTGCACCAGCACCGACAGCCCGCCCATGGCGCCGGCCGCCTGTTCGGTCACCGCTTGCCACTGGTCTTCGTCGCGCACGTCATGGGTGGCGGACCAGGCGGTGCCGGCGCCGAACGTGGCGTTGAGGGCGGCGGCGGTGCGCGCCGCCTCCTCCCCCAGAATGTCGGTCAGGAAGACCTTGGCCCCCTCCGCCGCCAGGCGGTGGGCGATGGCCGCCCCCAGACCCTGGGCCGCCCCCGTGATGAGGGCCGTCTTTCCGGCCACGCGGCCGGGCTTTGCGCTGTCGGTCATGATGAGATCCTTGGGAAGAAAGGGGATGGGTCAGGCGTCGGCCTCGGCCAGCGCCTCGTCACGAAGCTGTTTGCGGAAGATCTTCCCCACCGTGCTCTTGGGCAGGGAATCGCGGAACGCCACCGACCGCGGCACCTTGTACGGGGTCAGTTGCGTGCGGCAGTGGGCGATCAGGTCGGCCTCGGTCACCGTGGGATCCTTCAGAACCACGAACGCCTTCACCGCCTCGCCGGTGGTGTCGCTGGGCACGCCGATCACCACCACCTCCAGCACGCCGGGGTGGGCGGCCAGCACGTCCTCCACCTCGTTGGGGTAGACGTTGAAGCCCGAGACGAGAACCATGTCCTTCTTGCGGTCGATGATCCGCACCCGGCCGGTGTCGTCCACGGTGGCGATGTCGCCGGTCATCAGCCAGCCGTCGGGGGTGATGGTCTTGGCCGTTTCGTCGGGGCGGTGCCAGTAGCCGGCCATCACGTTGGGGCCGCGCACCCACAGTTCCCCCGCGTCGCCCAACGCCACCGGGCGGCCGTCGCCGTCGCGCACGGTGATCTCCACCGACGGCACCGGCACGCCGGTGGATCCGTCGAAACGGGTGGTGGTCGCCGGCGGGTTGAAGCACAGCACGGGCGAGGTTTCGGTCATCCCGTACCCCTCGATCACCGGGCAGCCGGTGCGGCGGTGCCAGTGCTGCGCCACCGCGTCCTGGGTCGCCGAGCCGCCGGAAATGGTGACCCGCAGGGCCGCGGTGTCGAGCGTGCCGAACCGCGGGCTGTGCAGCAGGGCGTTGTACAGGGTGTTGATGCCGATGATGGCGTTGAACGGCGTGCCGGCGATGGCGTCGATGAAGCTGTCGAGATCGCGCGGGTTGTCGATCAGGATGTTGCGGGCACCGATGGCGTAGAAGGTGCTCATCAGCGTCATGGCGAACACGTGGTAAAGCGGCAGCGGCGTCACCGACACCGCCACGCCCAATGCCTCCATCTGCGACAGGGCGCGCACCTGGGTGACGTTGGCCACCAGATTGCGGTGGGTCAGCATCGCCCCCTTGGCCGCCGCGGTGGTGCCGCCGGTGTATTGCAGCACCGCCAGATCGCGTCCCCCCAGCACCGGCGGGGTGAAGGGCAGATCGGCCCCCAGCGCCAGCACCTCCCACAGCCCCACCGATTCCGGCAGGTCGGTGGCGGGAGCCGGCGGGGTGTCGGTCAGGAAATCGCGCGGGTCGGTGACCACCACCGCTTCCAGCGCCGAGCCTTCCAGCACCGGCCGCAGGGTGTCGAGGAACAGCGAGCCGATGATGATGGCCCTGGCCCCGGAATCGCCCAACTGGATGCCCAGTTCGCGCGGGGTGTAGAGTGGGTTGACGTTCACCACCACCAGCCCGGCCCGCAGGATGCCCAGGAACGCCACCGGGTATTGCAGCAGGTTGGGCATCATCACCGCCACCCGGTCGCCGGGCGACAGCCCCAGCCCGCACCGCAGCCACGCGGCCAGGGCGTCGGCGTGCCGGTGCAGATCCCGCCGGGTCAGGTGGCGGCCCCGGTTGGTGAAGGCCGGGCCGTCGCCGTGACGGGCCAGCGCATCGTCGTAAAGGGCGGGCAGGGACGGGAAAACGTCCGCGTCGATGTCCGCCGGAACGCCGGCCGGATAGCCGGACAGCCAGATCTTGTCCATGGGGAAGGGTCCCTGATGCGCGGATGGGGGGATCAGAGCTTCATGCCCACGCTCAAGACCGCCTGATCGCGGTCGCCGCGCGGGTCGTAGGTCCAGGCCAGCGTGTTCTGGTAGGCGAGGTTGAAGAAGAACCGCTCGCCATAGGTGCCGTCCAAGCCCAGACGGACGGCCTTGCGCCCCTCGTTGAACACCTGATCGTAGGACCAGCCGGACACGTCGTGGATGAAGGCGATGGACGGTTTCAGATTCAAACCCGGCAGCACGTCGGTATAGGCGACGTTGGCCGACAGCCGGTACCCCCACGAGAAGGAGGTCAGGAAGCCGTCGGTGGTGCAGGCCTTCGGGCTGGTGCCCGCCGGGCAGGTGCCGTTGACCGGCCCCTGGCCGAAGGTGTCCCAGCGGCCATAGCGTCGCACGTTCACGTCGGGAAGGTCGTGGATGTAGCGGAACCCGGTTTCCGCCCCCAGCGTCAGCGTGCCGCCGAGCGTGGTGCCCATCTCCTTCGACCCGGCAAGCTGCGCCTGGGTGATGCGGAAACGGTCGTACCCGCGGTAATGCGCCCCCGGTGCGGTGGCGGCGGCGTCGCCGGCCAGCATCCCCGACCCGGCCATGAAGGCGGCCAGCAGATCCACCGGATTGAGCTGCACCGGCTGGTTGAACTTGTGGTCGATTTCGGCGGCCAGCTTCAGCCCCATCTGGGGGATCTGGGTGCCCAGAGCCAGGGACGCGGTGTGGATGTCCTCCGGGTATTCCAGAACGTAGCGGGGGTTGAGGGTGCCGGGATCGCCGGGGATCAGGATGGTGCCGGTGCGCAGCGTCTTGTACGACCCGGCCAGCGGGTAATGGGCGTGGGTGTTGGTGTAATAGGCGCCGATGCGCGACCCCAGTTCCTTGATGGTGTAGGTGGCGCCGACGCCGAACTGGCCGCCGTTGCGCGCTTCGATATCCTCGGCCCGCTTGCCGTAGCGCCCCGTCGCCAACTGGAGCGGGCCGCTCAGCGAGCTGGTCATGAACACCTTGTCGCAGCCCTGGGTCGCATAGTCGGCGGTGGCGGCGAAGGTGCCGCAGCCGGGTGTGACCGACGGGCGCCACAGGAATTGATAGAACCCCTCCAGCGTGGCAGCGGGGGTGATGTCGGCCTTCAGCCACGCCGCCACCACCGGCACCCAGCTTTCATCGGTGAGCGCACCGGGGCGGGACATGGCGGCGTAATCGCGCGGGTTCATGTCGCGCAGGCCCGAGCCGATGGTGAAGGTCGGCCCCCAGTCGATGACCTGCTGGCCCAGCCGGAAGGTCAGCGGCACCCCGCCCACCTCGGTCTTGCCCTTGACGTAGGCGTCGGCCAGCAGCACCCCGGAGAAGCGCGACCCGCGGGGAAAGCCGTTGTCGGACAGCGGCCCGCCGTCGTAACCGTTGGGGATGTTGCCCAGCGGCACGCTCTGCCCCATCTGGGTGTAGTCGTGCCAGCTCTTGCCGCGCAGGAACACGCCGTAGCCGCTGGCGTGGTTCAGGTCAACGTCCACCACCGCCTTGGTGACGGTGGACACCACGTCGCCCTTGCCATAGTTCATGTTGCCGTCGTCGGTGTTGACACCCCCCGGTGCCGACGCCGAAAAGCCCAGCAGCGCGCCGTCCCCCGGCGGCGTCAATGTGGCCTTGCGGTCGCTGGTGCGCACCGCGGTGCCGGCGGTGACGGTGGCGCGCACGCCCCCCGACCAGTCGCCGTTCTGGAAGTCCCAGGCCGCTGCGGGATGCGCTGCCAGGATCGATGAGGACAAAAGGATTCCCATCGCGCGGCGAAGCCCGCCGCGCGTCCGTGTGACGCCCCTCATTGGTTTCCCCCTACACGTCCGGTATCTTTGTCTTATGTCCCCGCCCTTTTGCCGGGCGGGGTTCCTGGGATCAGGCGGTCAGATAACCGCCGTCCACGCACAGCTCCGCCCCCGTGGTGTAGCTGGCGGCGGGCGAGGCCAGATAGAGCACGGCCCCGGCGATTTCATCCGGCTGGGCCACCCGGTTCATGGGGATGTGCTCCAGCGCCTTGTTCAGGATTGCCGGGTTGTGGATCAGGGCGGCGGCGAATTTGGTGTCGGTGGCCCCCGGCAGCACCGCGTTCACCCGCACCCCCTGGGGGGCGCATTCCTTGGCGAAGGCCTTGGTCATGGAGATGACGGCGGCCTTGGTGATGGAATAAATGCCCTGCATGGCGCCGGGAATGACGCCGTTGACCGAGGCGATGTTGACGATGGACCCGCCCCCGCCGGCCGCCATCAGCTTCGCCCCGCCCGCGCACATGAAGAAATAGCCGCGGATGTTCACATCCACGGTCTTCTGGAACGCCGCCGGGTCGGTGTCGGTGATCGGCCCGAAATAGGGGTTGGCGGCGGCGTTGTTGACCAGGATGTCCAGCCGCCCGTGGGTTTCCCGGACCGCGGCAAAGGCGGTGTCGATGGCCTCCATCTCGCCGATGTGGCAGGCGAGAACGCTGGCCGACCCGCCCCCGTCGCGAATGGCCTGGGCCACCGGTTCGCACGCATCCGCCTTGCGGCTGGACAGAATGACGTGGGCGCCGTGGGCGGCCAGACGGGCGGCCACCGCTTGGCCGATGCCCCGGCTGGCCCCGGTGACCAGCGCCACCTTTCCTGTCAGATCCAATGAGGTGTCCGCAGCCATATCCGTCGTTTCCTCCGTTTTGATTCTTTGCGTTTTGCTTGTTTATGGTCAGCGATAGGTGATGAGGCCGGCCTCTCCCACGCTGTCCAGATGCGCCGTGCTGTTGACGCTGCCCACGGTCAGCCGGCCGCCGCGGTGGCGCAGGCGGGTGACCCCGCCGTTCACCAGCGCCCAATGCAGATCGAAGACGGTGGCGTCGGGAATGCCCAGCAGGTGCTGGACCATCGCCCCGATGGGACCGCCGGAGGTGAACACCACCACCGGCCCGCCGTCGGCGCACAGGGCGGCGGCGCGGGCCAGCGCCTCGGCGCAGCGCGCCTTGAACCCCGGCCAGCTTTCCCGGTAATCGCCGTCGTGGGCGCCCCCGGCCCAGCGGGCCACCGCGTCGGCGAACAGCCGCTGGAACGCCCGGTGCGGATCCGCCTGTTCGGCCAGGAACCGGGCCACGCCCGACGGCCCGGACAGGTCGGGGCTGTGGCGGGCCAGCACCTCGGCATGGTCGAATTCATCGAAACCGGCGTCCTGGTGCCACGCCGTGGGATTGATGCCCCAGGCATCCAGGCACGCCGCGGCGGTGTCGCGGTGGCGGCGCAGGGTGCCGCACACCACGGTGGCCGCCCCCTCCCCACACCGCGCCCACCATTCCCCCAGCAGGCGGGCCTGCCGCACGCCGGTGGGCGACAGCCGGTCGTAATCGGCGGCCCCGAAACTGGCCTGCCCGTGGCGGACAAGCGTGACGGTGCTCACGGCTTGGCCTGTGCGATGGCGGCGAGGCACCGCTTTTCCAGATAGCGCGCCACCTTGCCGAAGCCCGCGAACTGCGGGTTGGTGGTGTGGCCCTGGGCGAAGCGGTAGTAGATCTGCTGCACGATCACCGCCAGCCGGAACAGGCCGTAGACCAGATAGAAATCCATGGCACCGGTGGGCAGGCCCGTGCGCTCGCCGTAGTACGCCACCACCTCCGCCCGCGTCAGCATGCCGGGCAGGTGGGTGGGCTGGCGGCGCAGCGCCAGGAAGGTGGGATCGTCGTCGGCCTGCACCCAATAGGCCAGGCTGTTGCCCAGATCCATCAGCGGGTCGCCCAGCGTCGCCATTTCCCAATCCAGAACGCCGATGACGCTCATGGGGTTGTCCGGATCGAGCACCACATTGTCGAAACGGAAATCATTGTGGATCAGGCGGATGGCGCTTTCCCCCGCCGGCATCCGTTCGGCCAGCCACGCCATCACCGTTTCGAAATCGGCGGCATCGGCGGTGCGGACCGCGCGGTACCGCTCGCTCCACCCCTCGATCTGGCGGCGGACATACCCCTCGCCGCGGCCAAGGGCGCCCAGACCGGCGGCAGCGGGGTCGATGGAGTGCAACTCGATCAGCCGGTCGATCACCGACAGGCACAGCCGCCGCGTCTCATCAGGCGTCAGCGACAGGCCGGGGGGCAGATCCTGGCGCGGGATGATGCCGCGGATGCGCTCCATCACATAGAAATCGCAGCCCAGCACGCCCTGATCCTGGCACACCGCGGCGACGGCGGGAACGTACGGGTAGACGGGGCGCAGCGCCTGCATCACGCGGGCCTCGCGCACCATGTCGTGGGCGCTCTTCGCCTTGTGGCCGAAGGGCGGGCGGCGCAGGATCAGGTCACGGCCCGGGTATGACAGCAGATAGGTCAGGTTCGACGCCCCGCCCGCGAACTGCCGCACCTCGGGCGTGCCGGTCAGGGTGGGGTCGCCGGCCTTCAGAAAGGCGTCGATGGACGCCACGTCCAGTTCCTCGCCCGTGCGCACCCGGCCCGGCCGGTCGATCAGTTCCGTGGTGGTCATGTCATCCCCTCAAGGCTTGGGTGGACAGGCCGGCGCGGGCGGCCTGCGCCTTCAATTCCAGCTTGGCGATCAGCGCCCGGTGCACCTCGTCCGGGCCGTCGGCGATGCGCAGTACGCGGGCATAGGCGTACAGCCCCGTCAGCCCCCAGTCGTCGCACACCCCGGCCCCGCCGTGGATCTGGATGGCGGCGTCGATCACCGACTGCGCCACCGACGGCGCCACCACCTTGATCTGGGAAATCTCGCTCATGGCCGCCTTGACGCCCACGGTGTCCATCAGCCACGCCGCCTTCAGCGTCAGCAGGCGGGCCTGTTCGATGGCGACGCGGGCGTTGGCGATGACGTCCACATTGCCGCCCAAGGCCGCCAGCGGCTTGCCGAAGGCGACACGGGTCAGCGCCCGGCGGCACAGCAGCTCCAGCGCCCGCTCCGCCGCCCCGATGGCCCGCATGCAGTGGTGGATGCGCCCCGGCCCCAGCCGGCCTTGCGCGATTTCAAACCCGCGGCCCGGTCCGGCGATGATGTTTTCGACCGGCACCTCCACGTCGGTGAAGCTCACCTCGCCGTGGCCATAGGGTTCGTCCAGGGCGCCGAACACCGGCAGCATGCGCTCGATGGTGACGCCGGGGGTGTCGATGGGCACCAGCACCATGGAATGGCGGGCGTGCTTGGGCGCTTCCGGATCGGTCAGCCCCATGAAGATCAGCACGCGGCAATCGGGGTGGCCCAGCCCGGTGCTCCACCACTTGCGCCCGTTCAGGACCACCCGGTCACCCCGGACCACCGCGGTGGCCCGCATGTTGGTGGCATCCGACGAGGCGACCTCCGGCTCGGTCATGCAGAAGGCCGACCGGATGGTGCCGTCCAGCAGCGGATACAGCCAGCGGTCCTTTTGCGCCGGAGAGCCGTATTTGACCAGCACCTCCATATTGCCGGTGTCGGGGGCGTTGCAGTTGAAGATTTCCGGGGCGATCAGCGAGCGGCCGGTGATTTCCGCCAGCGGGGCGTAATCGGCGTTGCTGAGGCCGGGGCCGAATTCGGCATCGGGAAGGAACAGGTTCCACAGCCCTTCGGCCTTGGCCTTGGCCTTCAAGGCGGCCATCACGGGGGGGACGGTCCAGGGGCGGGCGCCGGTCTTGAGCTGGCGGGCGTAATCGGCCTCCGCCGGGTGGACGTGATCGGCCATGAACGCCGTCAGTCGCTCGCTGTAGCCCTTGGCCTTGGCGGAAAAGGAGAAATCCATGGCGGTTTCCGTTCGCGGGGCGGGCCGGCGCCGCAAGGGGCCGGCGGGTGTTGCGGAAACTGTAACGCCGTGGTCAAATCAATCAAATGATGAGTCTTCATCCTGAACTATAAATTCCATGCATATAAGCCGGCTCGACCTGAACCTGTTCGTGGTGCTGGACGCCATCTATACCGAGGGCAACATCACCCGTGCGGCCCGCACGCTGAACCTGACCCAGCCGGCCATCAGCCACGCGCTGGGCCGGTTGCGGCAGATGTTCGACGACCCGCTGTTCGTGCGCCAGGGCAGCGCCATGATGCCGACGCCGCTCACCCGCTCGCTGATCGGGCCGGTGCGGCAATCGCTGAAAACCCTGTCGGCCAGCGTGCACGGGGCCAAGGCGTTCGACCCGGCCCAGGCGCAGCGCACCTTCACCATCGGTTTCCGCGACGTGCTGGAGGCGCGGATCCTCCGCCCGCTGATGGTGCGGGTGAACCGGGAGGCGCCGGGGGTGGAAATCGCCTCCGTCCGCATCGAACGGGGGGAGATGGAATCCGACCTTGCCAGCGGGGCGCTGGATCTGGCGGTGGATGTGCTGGCCGGTCTGTCCGACCGGGTGCGGCGGGCGCCGCTGACCCAGGACGGGCTGGTGGTGGTCGCCCGCGACGGCCACCCGGCCCTGGCCGGCGGGCTGGATCTGGCGGGCTATCTGGCGCAGGCCCACGTGCTGGTGTCGTCGCGCCGCCACGGCGTGGGGCTGGAGGATGTGGAACTGGCCCGCATCGGCCACCAGCGCCGCGTGCTGCTGCGCTGCCAGCAATATTACGCGGCGTGCCGGGTGGTGGGGGAAACCGACCTGCTGCTGACCATGCCGGGGCAGTACGCCCGCATGATAAACCGCGGTTTGCCCACCCGTATCCACCCGTTCCCGGTGGAGGTGCCGCCCATCGGCGTTTATCTTTACTGGCACGAAAACGCGGCGCTCGATCCGGGAAACCAATGGCTGCGCGGGGTGCTGACGGCGCTGATGGCGGAACAGGACGGTGCCTTGTGAGGACGCATCGGCCCCCGGATCACTCCCCGGCGCGCAGGCGGTAACCGACGCCGGTTTCGGTCAGGATGTGATGGGGCCGCTCGGGGACAGCCTCGATCTTCTGGCGAAGCTGGCGGATGTAGATCCGCAGATACTGGATGTCGGTTTCCCCACCCCACACCTCCTTCAGGATGAAGCGGTGGGTCAGCACCTTGCCGGCATGGGCGACCAGCAGGCGCAGCAGGTCGTATTCGCGCGGGGATAGCTTCACCTCCGCCCCGTCCACCGTCACGATCCGGCGGACCAGATCGACGGACAGGCCGCCGCTGCGGAACACCGGCGCTTCGCCCTGCCGCTGCAAGCGATGGCGCAGGGCCGCACGGATGCGGGCCAGCAACTCGTCCACGCCGAAGGGCTTGGTCACATAATCGTCGGCGCCCAGATCAAGGGCGGCCACCTTTCCGGCCTCGTCCACGCGGCTGGACAGGACGATGATCGGCAGGGTCTCGCCGGTGCCGCGCAGGCGGCGGATGATCTCGGCCCCGTCCATGTCGGGCAGGCCCAGATCCAGCACCAGAAGATCGGGGGGCCGCTTGCGGATCTGTTCCAGGGCGGTGGCCCCATCCGCTGCCTCCGTCACCTCGTACCCCTGGGCGGACAGGGTGGTGCGCAGAAAGCGCCGGATCGGCGGCTCATCCTCGACCAGCAGCACCGTCAGCGGCACGGCTTCGGATTTCATGGCAGGGCGCTCTCCAGGCTGGGCGGGGCGGGGGCTTCGGCCAGGGTCATGGTGAACACGGCGCCGGGGCGGTCGGTGCGGTTGCCGGCGGTGATGCTGCCGCCCATGGCCTCCATGAAACCGCGGCAGATCGCCAGCCCCAGCCCGGTTCCGGCCCGCTGCCGGTCCCCGGCATGGACACGATAGAACGTGTCGAAGATCCGTTCCAGATCCTGCGGCGGCAGCCCCTCGCCCTCGTCCATCACCTCCACCTGCACGCGGCCGTCGGCGGCCCGTGCCCGCACCGTGACCTTCGAGCCGGCGGGGGCGTATTTCGCGGCGTTGTCCAGCAGGTTGAACAGCACCTGTTCGAACAGCACCGGGTCGAGGCTGACCATGGGCAGGTCGGGCATCAGGTCGATTTCCACCGTATGGGCGGCCAGGATGCGGCCGGTCCGTTCCAGCGCGCTGCCCACCACCTCGCCCAGGTCCACCGGGTCGCGCCGCGGCTGGATCGCCCCGGATTCCAGCCGGGTCATGTCCAGCAGATTGGCGATGAAGCGGTTCAGCCGTTCCGCCTCCTCCTGAATGGTGGTGGCCAGATCGTGCCGGGCCGCGTCGTCCAGCAGCGGGCCGTAGCTGATGAGGCTGGTGGCCGATCCCAAAATCGAGGCCAGCGGTGTCCGCAGGTCATGGGAGATGGAGGTGAGCAGGGCCGAGCGCAGCCGTTCGGTTTCTGCCGCCAGCCGGGCGCGGTCCACATCCTCGGCCAGCGTCACCCGTTCGATGGCCAGCGCCGCCTGATCGGTCAGCGCGTCCAGCAGGCGGCGCTGGTCCGGGGTCAGCAGCGCCCCCGGCCGGCCGGCGGTGTCGATCCCCACCAGCCCGACCGGCCCGCGCCCGGTGCGCATGGGCAAAAACAGCCACTTGGCCCCCGGCAGCGTCTCGGCCCCGCGGCCCGCCGGGCGGTTGTTCTGCCACGCCCACACCGCCGCGGCCAGATCGGCGGCGTCGATCTCATCCTCCGGCGGGTAGCCGGCGCGGACGGAGATGCTGTTCCCGTCGGGCATCAGCAGCACCACGCGCACCTTCAGCATCGCCGCGATCTGATAGGCGGTCGCCCACAGCAGGTCATCCATGGTGACCACGCCGGCCAGCTTGCGGCTGAACCGATAGAGATCCTCGGTGGTCTTGGTCCGCTGCTGCGCGGTGATCGCCTGCGCCCGGACGCGGGCGGTCAGGTTGCTGGCGATCAGCGACACCACGGCGAAGAAGAACAGGGCGACGATGTTTTCGGGATCGGCGATGGTGAAGGTGTAGAGCGGCGGCAGGAAGAAGAAGTTGAAGGCCAGGACGCTGACGACGCTGGCGTAGAGCGACGGCCCCAGCCCGCCGGTGACGGCGCTGACCAGCACCGCGGTCAGAAAGACCAGGGCGATGTTGTTGAGGTCGAGAACCAGCTTCAGCCCCTGGCCCAGCAGTGCCGCCGCCGCAACGCAGGCCGTGCTGGCGGCATAGGGCCGCCAGGAAAAGCGCCGCGGGCGGGCCGGGGCGGTGCGCACCGTCTTCGGCGGCACCGGCTCGCCCGGATCGGCGGCGATGACGTGAACGCTGATGCCGCCCGCCCGCCGGATCAACGTGTGCGACACCGAGCCGTGCAGCAATTCCGACCAATAGGGCCGCCGGGATTTGGCGATGACGATGTGGGTGACGTTGTTGGCGCGGGCATAATCGACCACGCTGTCGGCCACGTCGCGGCCGGGGATGGTTACCGCTTCGCCGCCCAGCCGTTCCACAAGGCGCAGGGTGTCGGCGATGCGGTCCCGCTCCGCCTCGGTGATGCGCAGGCTGCGGCTGGTTTCCACATGCACGGCGGTCCAGCGGGCGCGCAGCCGTTCCGCCTGGCGCCGGGCGTAGCGGACCAGGGCGCCGCCGCTGGGATCCTCGTTGATGCAGACCAGCATCCGTTCCCCCGCCGCCCATGGGCCGGCGATGGCGTGGGCCTGCATGTGGGTCAGAAGCTGGTCGTCCACCCGTTCGGCGGTGCGGCGCAGGGCCAGTTCGCGCAACGCCGTCAGGTTGCCGGGGGAAAAATAATGGCGGATCGCCCGTTCCGCCGTGCGGGGCAGATAGATCTTGCCGTCCTTGAGCCGCTGGATCAGGTCTTCCGGCGTCAGGTCGATCACTTCGATGTCATCGGCCCGGTCGATGATGGAATCGGGGACGGTTTCGCGCACCCGCACGCGGGTGATCTTCGCCACCACATCGTTCAGGCTTTCCACATGCTGGATGTTCAGCGTGGTGTAGACGTCGATCCCGGCGGCCAGAATCTCTTCCACGTCGAGATAGCGTTTGGCGTGGCGGCTGCCGGGGGCGTTGGTGTGGGCCAGTTCATCGACCAGCACGATGCGGGGCCGCCGGGCGAGGATGGCATCCAGGTCCATCTCGTCCAGGCGGCGGTCCTTATAGCCGGTGGTGCGCCGGGGGATCACCTCCAGCCCGGCGACCAGGGCTTCGGTTTCGCTGCGGCCGTGGGTTTCGACGATGCCGACCACGATGTCGATGCCGTCGCGCCGCTTCGCCTGCGCGGTTTGCAGCATCTCGAAGGTCTTGCCGACACCGGGGGCGGCACCGAGGAAGATTTTGAGGCGCCCCTGATCCCCCTTTCCCGCCTGACGCAGCAGGGCGTCGGGCGAGGGGCGGGGGGTGCGGTCCCTTTGGTCCTGGATCATGGCCGCTCCTGGGGCATCTCCTGGGGGTATGGGGCGCCTCCGCCGCCGGCCTATTTCTGCCGCGCGGCCTCGTCGAGCGCAAGGTTGAGGGCGAGGACGTTGACCACCGGCTCGCCCAGGAAGCCGAGCGGGCGCGGGGTGGTGTTGGCCGCGACCAGCGCGCGGACCGCACTTTCCGGCAATCCGCGGGCCTTCGCCACCCGCAGCACCTGGAAATCGGCCGCCGCCGGCGACAGGTGCGGGTCGAGGCCGCTGCCCGAGGCGGTCACGAGATCCACCGGCAGCGGCGTGCCGGGGGCATCGCCCGCCAGCCGTCCGGCGTCCTCCCGCACCCGGTCCACCAGGGCCTTGGCCGTCGGACCGGCGTTGGACCCGCCGGACGCGGCGGCGTTGTAGGGCTGGGCCGCCGATTTGGCCGGGTCGGCGGGGTCCGGCCCGGTGGTGGCCGACGGGCGGGGGTGGAAAAAGCCGGGTCCGGTGAAACCTTGCCCGATGAGGGACGAGCCGACGACGGTGCCGTCGCGCGTCACCAGACTGCCGTTCGCCTGGGTGGGGAAGATGGTTTGCGCGATGCCGGTGACCGCCAGCGGATAGGCCAGCCCGGTCACTGCGGTCAGGGCCGCCACCATCACCAGGGCGGGGCGCAGTTCCTTCAGCATGATGATGCCCTCCTTACACAAGACCGGCGGCGGTGATGAGCATGTCGATCGCCTTGATCCCGGCAAAGGGGATGACGATGCCGCCCAGACCGTAGATCAGCAGATTGCGGCGCAGCAGGGCCGCGGCCCCCACCGCCCGATAGGGCACGCCCCTCAGCGCCAGCGGGATCAGCGCCACGATGATGAGGGCGTTGAAGATGATGGCCGAGAGGATGGCGCTTTGCGGGCTGGCGAGATTCATCACGTTGAGGGCTTGAAGCTGCGGGTAGAGGGCCAGGAACATCGCCGGGATGATGGCGAAATACTTCGCCACGTCGTTGGCGATGGAAAAGGTGGTCAGCGCCCCGCGGGTCATCAGCAGCTGTTTGCCGATCGCCACGATCTCGATCAGCTTGGTGGGGTCGCTGTCCAGATCGACCATGTTGCCGGCCTCGCGCGCCGCCATGGTGCCGGTGTTCATCGCCACGCCCACGTCGGCCTGGGCCAGGGCCGGGGCATCGTTGGTGCCGTCGCCGCACATGGCGACCAGCTTGCCCTTGGCCTGTTCGTCGCGGATGAGCTGGAGCTTGGCTTCCGGCGTGGCCTGGGCCAGGAAATCATCCACCCCGGCTTCCGCCGCGATGGCGGCGGCGGTCATGGGGTTGTCGCCGGTAATCATCACCGTCTTGATGCCCATCTGGCGCAGGGCGGCGAAACGCTCGCGGATGCCGCCCTTCACGATGTCCTTCAGGTGGATGATACCCAGCAGCCGCCCGTCGCGGGCCACCGCCAGCGGCGTGCCGCCGGACCGGGCCACCCGCTCGGCCAGCGCCATAAGCTCGCGTTCCGCGGTTTCCACCGCTGGCGTGCGCAGGGCCGTAGCGGCGCTTCCCCGGTTGCCGGGACCGCCCGGCGGCACAAGCTGGCGGGCATAGGCCACCACCGCATCCACCGCGCCCTTGCGGATCTCCGACCCGTCGCTGTCCACGCCGCTGATGCGGGTCTGGGCGGAGAAGGGGATGAAATGGGCGTGGATGTCGGCCATGTCACGGCCGCGCAGGCCGTATTTCTCCTTGGCCAGCACGGTGATCGACCGGCCTTCCGGCGTTTCGTCGGCGAGCGAGGCGAACTGTGCCGCGTCGGCCAGTTCGCGTTCGCTGATGCCGGTGAGGGGGAGGAATTCCGCCGCCTGCCGGTTGCCCAGGGTGATGGTGCCGGTCTTGTCCAGGAGCAGGGTGTCCACGTCGCCCGCCGCCTCCACCGCGCGGCCCGACATGGCCAGCACGTTGAAGCGCACCAGACGGTCCATGCCGGCGATGCCGATGGCCGACAGGAGCGCGCCGATGGTGGTGGGGATCAGCGTGACGAACAGCGCCACCAGCACCGGCACGCTGATCGAGCCGCCGGCGTAGGCCGCGAAGCTGGGGATGGTCGCCACCGCGATGACGAAGATGATCGTCATGCCCGCCAGCAGGATGTTGAGCGCGATTTCGTTGGGCGTCTTCTGCCGCTGCGCCCCTTCGACCAGGGCGATCATGCGGTCGAGGAAGGTGGAGCCGGGGGCCGCCGTGATCCGCACCGTGATCCGGTCGGAGATGACCTGCGTGCCCCCGGTGACCGCCGAGCGGTCGCCGCCGGATTCCCGGATGACGGGGGCGGATTCGCCGGTGATCGCCGCCTCGTTCACCGAGGCCACCCCCTCCACCACCTCGCCGTCGGAGGGGATGAGGTCGCCGGCCTCCACCAGCACATGGTCGCCGGGCTTGAGGGCCGTGGCCGGAACCATGGTGACGGTGCCGTCCGGCCCCAGACGCCGGGCGGTGGTTTCGGTCTTGGTCCGGCGCAAGGTGGCGGCCTGGGCCTTGCCGCGCCCTTCGGCCACCGCTTCGGCGAAGTTGGCGAACAGCACGGTGAACCACAGCCACGCAATGATCTGCAGGGCGAAGCCGGCGTGCTCCGCCGTGCCGGATGCCAGATCGCGCAGGAACAGGACCGTCGTCAGGGCGGCCACCACCTCCACGCAGAACATCACCGGGTTGCGGGCCATCGCCCGCGGGTCGAGCTTGCGGAAGGATTGCCCCACCGCCGGCCCCAGGATCGCCGGGTCCAGCATGGTGACGCCGGCCCGGCCCGCCTTTTTCGTTTTGGTGTTCATGGAATGTCTTCCGATCAGAAGAGGGTGCCGGCGTTCATCGCCAGATGCTCGGCGATGGGGCCGAGCGCCAGGGCCGGGAAGAAGGTCAGGCCGCCGACGATCAGGATCACCCCCACCAGCAGGCCGACGAACAGCGCGTCATGGGTGGGGAAGCTGCCCGACGAGGCCGGTGCCCGCCGCTTGGCCGCCAGCGCACCGGCCATCGCCATCATCGGCACGATGACCAGGAACCGCCCCACCAGCATGGCAAGCGCGATGGTCAGGTTGTACCAGAGGGTGTTGCCGCCAAGGCCGCCGAAGGCGCTGCCGTTGTTGGCGGCCCCGGAGACATAGGCGTACAGCACTTCCGAAAACCCGTGCGGTCCGGGGTTGGCGATGGACGCCACGCCCGTGTCGGTCACCACCGCGACGGACGTCAGGCCCAGCATCATCAGCGGCAGGCACAGAATGGCGAGCACGGTCATCTTGACCTCCTTCGCCTCCAGCTTCTTGCCCAGATATTCCGGGGTGCGGCCCACCATCAGCCCGGCGACGAACAGGGCGATGACCACGAACAGCAGCATGCCGTACAGGCCGGCACCGACACCGCCGACGATGATCTCGCCCAGCATCATGTTGACCAGCGGCACCATGCCGCCCAGCGGCATGAAGCTGTCGTGCATGCCGTTCACCGCCCCGCACGACGCGGCGGTGGTGATGGTGGCGAACAGCGCGGTCGCGGCGATGCCGAAGCGGGTTTCCTTGCCCTCCATGTTGCCGGCGGCGGGATCGACGCCCAGCGCGGCGAAGGCCGGGTTGCCCTGGGCCTCCGCCCAATAGGCGACGGTGACGCCGATGACGAACAGAACGCCCATGGCCGCCAGGATCGCCCAGCCCTGGCGTTCGTCGCCCACCATGCGGCCGAACAGGTTGGTCAGCCCCGCACCGACGGCGAAGATCGCCAGCATCTGCAGCAGGTTGGACAGCGCCGTCGGGTTTTCGAAGGGATGGGCGGAGTTGGCGTTGAAGAAGCCGCCGCCGTTGGTGCCCAGCATCTTGATCGCCTCCTGCGAGGCGACGGGGCCGAGCGCGATGGTCTGTTTCGCCCCCTCCAGCGTGGTGGCGTCCACCGCCCCGGCCAGCGTCTGCGGCACGCCTTGCCAGACCAGCGCCAGCGCCAGCACGAACGACAGCGGCAGCAGGACATAAAGGGTGGCACGGGTCAGATCGACCCAGAAATTGCCCAGCGTGCGCGCCGATTCCCGCGCGAAGCCGCGGACCAGCGCCACGGCCAGCGCGATGCCGGTCGCTGCCGACACGAAATTCTGCACCGTCAGCCCGGCCATCTGCACCAGATGGCCCAGGGTGGTTTCACCGCCGTAGTTCTGCCAGTTGGTGTTGGTGGTGAAGCTGGCCGCGGTGTTGAAGGCCAGATCGGCGGGGACAGCCGCCATGCCCTGCGGGTTGAGCGGCAGAACCCCCTGCAGCCGCTGGAGCGCGTAGAGCAGCACCATGCCGAACAGATTGAACAGCAGCATGGCGACCGCGTAGGTCACCCAATGCTGCTCCGCCTTCGCATCGACGCCGGCCATGCGGTAGAGCACACGCTCCACCGGGGTCAGCACCGGCGACAGCATGGTCCGTTCGCCGGCGAACACGCGCGTCATGAAACCGCCCAGCGGCCGCGTCACTGCAGCCACCAGGGCGATGAAGACCAGGATCTGAATCCAGCCGTTCATGGTCATGGGACGGCCTCCTCAGAACCGTTCGGGGCGGATCAGGGCGTACACCAGATACGCCAGCAGTCCGGCGGTCACGGCACCGGCCAGGAGAAGATCGAGCGTCATCGCCGTCCCCCTCACAACCGGTCACAAGCGTGGACGTACGCGACCGCCGCGGCGAAAAAGCCGGCGGTGATCGCAAGCATCAGCAGATCGGGCATTGTTTGTCTCCGCAAGCGCAACGCCCCGCCGCGTCCGGCGGTCCGGCCCGGTACGGTTGGCCGGTGGCCGCAGGACGCGGCGGGGGTGCAAAGATCAGGGAGGTCCGTCGGGCTGCCCCTTCTGTCGGGGGAGTCTCCGTCCGAACCAGCACCCCGATCATGCGGCGAAAGATGATATAAATTCGATGGGGGGCGTCGGGGTACGGCGTATAGGCGGCATATATGCCGGGGCTGCGGTTTTACGGGCCGCGCGGGGTTGTCCGTCCGCCCCGCTTCCGGCGCCGGGTCCGTCGGCGCAGGAAGCGTTCCAAAAGATAGCCGTAGAACAGCAGCAGCACGATGCCGCCCAGCACGTAATCGACGATCATCGTTTCCCCCTGTCTTTCCCCGTTTCCGACCGGCGGCAGGGGCGGTGCCGGTCATGCGGTCAGCGCACGGACCAGCCATTCCGTCACCAGACCGAACAACAGGCTGGCGGCGATCATGGCCAGGATCTCCACAACCACCCTTTTCCCCGAGGGGGGATGCTCGTCATCGGGGGAATAGGCGGTGGGGGGCAGGTTCTTCCGCATGAAATCCTCGCGTGCAAAGGACTTCGCCATGGATTCCAGAAGACGCCGGTTCCGCATATAAAAGCGATGGGGGCCGTGCGGTGCCGGGAATATAGGCATTGTATACGGGGGGCCGTCAGACGTTCCGATCCGTCCGCCCGACGATCAGGGCCGCCTGGAGCTGAGCCTTGCCGTAGCGGAGCATGCGGGCGAAGCCGTCCCGGGGGATCGGCATGGCCACCCGGTCCACCGGCAGTCCACGGAGGCCGCTGACAAGCGGATCGTGGACATACAGGAACCGCCCGTCGGCACCGGCCACCACCACCCAGTGGGGAAATTTTTCATGATACAGGCGGTAGCTGGAGATCAGCACCACCGGCACCCGCCCTGCCCGGATCGCCTGTTCCATATCCGGGACCGCCAACGACTGGTAGCGGATGCGGATATCGGTGGCGGTGATGTCTTCCAGCATGTCCCGATGGACGAGCCGGATGACCTCCTTTTTCTCCGCATCCCTTACCCCGTCGAGAAACGGGATGGAATCGTCCTTGACATGGACCTCGACCGACAGGCCGCGCCGGTAAGCGGCCAGCGCCAAGCCGAAGGGGCTGCACCCTCCCAGGCCGGAGGTCATGAAGACGGTGGTGGCTTCGCGCCAGATGCGCAACTCCAGCCGGCGGTTCAGGACTGTTTCGGGCCGCAGCGCCTTGAGCGCCATCATCAGGGCCGATGGGCCGCAGGTGAAATCCAGCGTCTGCGGGTAATAGGGGACCGTCAGAGCCGCCGTCGGGGGCTGGGCGGCCGGCGTCACCAGCCTTTTTTCCAGGCGCAGGGCCTGCATGTGGTCTTCGTAATAGTCGGCATGGATGCCGAATTCACGGTAGCCCGCCCCTTCATAAAAGGCGATGGCCCCCACGTTATCGCTGCGGACTTCGAGCCGGAGGTAAAGGCAATCCTGCTTCAGTGCGGCGGCTTCGGCGTGCCGAAGCAGCGCGCCGCCAATCCGCCGCCCTTGGAGCGCCGGATCGACGGCCAGCGAATAGAGCCGGGCCAGCGAGGTTCCGGTGTGAAAGAGCAGCAGGGCATAGCCGGCAACCTGTCCGTCCACCCCGGCGACCAGCAGGCAGGCATGGGCGCGGGTCAGCATGTGCTGGAAGCTCCGCCGGGTCAGCCGGTCGCCGTCGAAACAGCGCCGTTCCAGGGCAAGCAGGGCGGGGAGATCGGAGGACTGGGCCGGGCGGATGGAAACCGCGGTTCCGGCGGTCGTTACGGGGCTATCCATGATGTTTCCAGCAGCGGCGGGGCCATCTTCCCATCCGTTCGGAAGGGGGACTTGTGCGTTCGCGTCCGCGTTCGTGATGCCGGGGCGACGGGCACCGGGCGGTGGCCGGAGAGCAGCACGTCGAGCCTGACCATGACGACCCCCGCATTCGTAATGCCGAGGTCGCTGGCGGCCCGCCAGGAAAGGTCAATGATGCGGCCGGGAACATGGGGGCCGCGGTCGTTTACGGTGACGACGACGCTGCGCCCGGACACCGGATCGGACACCCGCACGCGGGTACCCATCGGCAGGGTCGGATGGGCGGCGGTCCGTTGCTTCATATCGAAACGGGCACCGCTGGCCGTCCGTCGTCCCTGATGGCGGGGGCCGTACCATGAGGCGATGCCGGACAGCACCGTCGGGGCGGCCACGGCGGAACCGCCCGGCCGGTGGTGGGGGACGTCCGCCGCCGCCTGGGCCATGGCCGTCGGCGGTGTGTCCGTGGTGGGGTGGGCGGTGCAGCCGGCCAGAAGAGCGCAGGCCACCGAAGCCGAAAACGTGCGGAACATGAACTCACATCCAGCTTTGCCGGGAAACGGCCGCGTGACGGCGATGGACGATGCGCCGGTTTCCGCCACCGTGATGGGCATCCGCCGCGGGAACCGGTTGCCAGACCGGGCCGGACGCGCGATGGCGGTGGGGGGCCTTCGGTTGACTCCGCATCCCCATACGCTCAAGGAAGACCAGAAGGAGACGCTGGTAAAGCGCATCGCCCAGAACCGCATCCTCCAGGCCGACGTCGATGTTCGGGTTGTCGTTCACCTCGATCACCACCACACCGCGATCCGTCTGTTTCAGATCGACGCCGTAAAGGCCGTTTCCGATCACCGCCGCGGCGCGCACCGCCGTGTCGATCACCGATGGCGGCACCGCGTCCATGGGAACGCATTCGGTGCTTCCCTCTTCCGTCCGGCCATCGGGGCCGTGCCGGAAAATCTGCCAGTGTCCCAGGGCCATGCCGTAGCTCCGGTGCAGGTCCCGCCCATCGGTCACGATGGTTCGCGGTATTGGGATGCCGTGACGGCTCAGGGCTTCGGCAAGATAGACCTTGTTGCAGCAGCGCAGAATTGACCGTGAATCGTCGATCACCGGAAGGCCGAGCGCCTCGGCCGCAGTGGCGAAACGGTAGGACAGCCGATCAACGCCGGTGGTTTCGCGGATGAACAGTGCGTCGAACGACGGCAGGCGGGGAAAGTCGGCATGGTGGATGCGCTCGACCTCCACCCCCAGGGTTTCCCCGACATCGCGCAGCCGGTCGATGGCCGCGGGTTTGGACGGTGCAAATCGGTCGTCGGGATCGAACAGAACCGCCAGACGCCGCCGCGACGGGCGGGCGTGGGGCCGCTTGCATGCCCGTCCCTTCAGCCAGTTTTCCAGTCCGGCGTTGAAAGCCTGCGGCTGTTCCCGCGCCAGATGTTCCGGTGCTGCCCGCACCGCGCTGACCCGGCGGCGCCGTGGGTCGAAATCGACCATCAGCACCGGGCAGGGGAACAGGTCGAAGGCCAGATCCGCAAACGGCTGCCAGCGGGGGTCTGCCGGCTGGCCGAACAGAAGGGGCAGGGAGCGGAGCAGGTCGCGGCCCAGATCGCTTTCCGTCGCCAACAGGCGGGCCAGGGCATGGTCAAGCCGCCGCAGCCGCTCGGCACGGACCGATCGTTCACCCAGGTTCGCCAGGGTGGCGGCGCTGGGCATCACCTCCTGCCCCCGCGCCTCTGCGATCAGGGAGCAGTAATAGCCGGGGGCGAGATAGCCGGCACCGCGGCACAGGTTGATGATCCGGTTGCTGCCGGTTCCGGTGACCGCCGCATAGTCGGCCATCGAAACGACATGGCAGCCGGGGGGAGGAACCGGGCAGTCCTGAAGACGTTCGACCACGATGGTCGCACTGAACATCCGCGTCTCCTTTGGTTGATCGGGACGGAAGGCAGTCCGTCGCCCGCCCGCCGTGGCGCCGTGGGGCCGGCGCCGGCCGGGATCAACCGGAGAATGGGCCGTTCATCATATAAAATCGATTATCCGGCACCTCTTTCTCTAATATATGTCTTTTATATCCGTAGTATTGGCAATTATCCTTCGAAATTCTCTCCGCCCGGACGGCGCCGGGGAACGGTCCCCGGCACCGCGGTTGGGCACTATTACTCCACCGTGTCGGTGGGGGGCAGGTGATGTTCGTGCCAGACGGCGTTCAGGATGCCGCAGGCGCAGGCGAAACCGACACCCAGAACCCAGGTGAAATACCACATGGCGGAAACCTCCTTCAGTACAGGCTGCCGGACTGGCGCCGGATGTCGTCCGGCCCCACCCGTCCCCGCAGGGTGCGGAACACGAAGCTGGTGTAGGCCAGGATGATGGGCAGGAAGATCAGCGTCGCCACCAGCATCACCAGCAAGGTGCGGTGGCTGGACGACGCATCCCACACGGTCAGGCTGGCCGAGGGAACGATGCTGGACGGCATCAGGAACGGGAACATGCTCACCCCCGCCGTGGCGACGATGCCGGCAATCCCGCCGGCACTCAGCACGAAGGCGGTGCCGGGCCGGTCGCGCAGCGTGGCGGCCCACGCCCCGGCGAACCCGAGAAAGCCCAACGCGGGTGCCGCGATCATCCACGGATGGGCGGCGTAGTTGGCAAGCCACGCGCCGGACTGGCGCGCCGCTTCCTTGAACAGCGGGTTCGACGGCCCGTCGGTCACCACCGGCGACACCAGGGCATAGCCGGGCAGGGCGAAGGCCACCCACAGACCGGCCACGGCGAACAGCACGATGGTCGCGGGCGCGCCCACGCGCACCACCGACACCGCCCGTTCCCGCACCGCCCCGTCGGTCTTCAGCGACAGATAGACCGCCCCGTGGGTGGCGAGCATCGCCAGCGACACCAGACCGGCCAGCAGGCCGAAGGGGTTGAGCAGTTCAAACAGCCCGCTCCCCTCGTAGAGCGTCCGCATCTCGCCGTCGATGCGGAACGGCACCCCCTGAAGCAGGTTGCCGAAGGCCACGCCGAACACCAGCGACGGCACGATGCCCCCGGCGGTCAGGGCCGTGTCCCAGAACCCGCGCCAGCGGGGATCCGCGATCTTGTTGCGGAACTCGAACCCCACGGGACGCAGGATCAGCGTCACCAGCACCAGGAACAGCGCGATGTAGAAGCCGGAAAAGGCCGAGGCGTAAATCGCCGGCCACGCTGCGAAAATCGCCCCGGCCCCCAGGATCAGCCACACCTGATTGCCGTCCCACACCGGGCCGATGCTGTTGATGGCGACCCGCCGTTCCACGTCGGTGCGGGCCACCACCGGCAGCAGGGCCGCGACACCCAGATCGAAGCCGTCCATAATGGCGAAGCCGATCAGCAGCACCCCCAGGAACAGCCACCAGACGAGGCGCAGGACCTCATAATCGATCAGTGTTTCCATGACGCTCTCCTCAGGCGGCGGGAACGGTGCGGGGGGCGGATGCGGCGGGATGCAGGGCTTCGGCCGGTCCCATGCGGACGTATTTGCGCATCAGGATCACATCCACCACCGCCAGCGACGAATAGAACAGGACGAACCCGGTCAGGGAGAACAACACCTGCCCGCTGGAGATGGAGGAGGAGGCGAGGAAGGTCGGCAGCACCCCGTCGATGGCCCACGGCTGCCGCCCGAATTCGGCGACGAACCACCCCAGTTCCGCCGCCAGCCACGGGGTCGGCAGCGCCAGGACGCACACCCGCAGGAACAGCGGGTTGGTGAAGGTGCGGCGGCAGGAATACCAGAACGCCACCGCGAACAGCGCGATGAAGGAAAAGCCCAGCGCCACCATGATGCGGAAGCTCCAGAACAGCGGCGCCACCTTCGGCACCACGTCGTTCGCCGCCCGTGCGATGGTGGCGGCGTCCGCCGTGCGCGGATCGGCGGTGTAGCGTTTCAGCAGCAGCGCGTGCCCCAGGTCGGCGGCATGGGCCGCCAGGGCCGCGCGGGCCGCGGTGTCGCTGCGGTCGGCCCGCAGCCGTTCCAGCGCGTCATAGGCGACCAGACCGTTGCGGATGCGTGCCTCGGCCTTGGCGACCAGTTCCCGGATGCCCGGCAGTTCGGTGTCGGCGGAGCGGGTGGCGATCAGCCCCAGCGCCCACGGCACCGTCACCGCCGCGTGGTTTTCCTGTTTTTCCTGATCGGGCCAGGCGAACAGGGTGAAGCCGGCCGGCGCCGGCTCGGTCTCCCACATGCCTTCGATGGCGGCCAGCTTCATGCGCTGGTGCTCGCCCACCGAATAGCCGCTCTCGTCGCCCAGCACCACCACCGACAGCGCCGACGCCAGACCGAAGGCCGACGCGACGATCATCGAGCGGGTGGCGAAGGCCGTATGGCGTCCGCGCCGCAGATACCACGCGCTGATCGCCAGCACGAACACCGCACCCGTGACGTAACCGGCGCTGACCGTGTGGACGAACTTGGCCTGCGCCACCGGGTTGAACAGCAATTCCCAGAACGAAGCCAGTTCCATGCGCATGGTGTCGGGGTTGAACACCGCGCCCACCGGGTTCTGCATCCAGCCGTTGGCGATGAGGATCCACAGCGCCGACAGGTTGGAGCCGATGGCGACCAGCCATGTGACGGTCAGGTGCCCCACCTTCGACAGCCGGTTCCAGCCGAAGAAGAACAGCCCGACGAAGCTGGATTCCAGGAAGAAGGCCATCAGCCCTTCGATGGCCAGCGGTGCCCCGAAGATGTCGCCGACATAGTGGCTGTAATAGGCCCAGTTGGTGCCGAACTGGAATTCCATGGTGATGCCGGTCGCAACCCCCATGGCGAAGTTGATGCCGAACAGCTTGCCCCAGAACTGCGTCATGTCGCGCCAGATCGGGCGGCCGGTCATCACATAGACGCTTTCCATGATGGCCAGCAGGAAGGACAGCCCCAGCGTCAGGGGCACGAACAGGAAGTGATAGAGCGCCGTCATGCCGAACTGCAGGCGTGACAGGCTCATGGGGTCGAAATCGAACATGGTGGTGCCGAATCCTTACCGATACGGGGCCGTGGGCGCGGTCAGACGATGATCCATGACGGCATCGTCGATGACCGGGCGGTGGGCGCCGTCGAACAGGAACACCCGCATCGCCACCACCACGCACAGCTTGACCACCAGGGTCACGGCGATGGCGCGGGCGAGCGGGGAGCGGACGGCCCGAAGGCCGGCGGAGGACGGCATCCTCGGCGGGGGCGTATCCCCGCGTTTGTGCGTACCGTACGAGTCCATTGGGTGCCTCTCGATTGCGATGATGGATGCGCGCCGGGCGGGAGAGGCGACGGCGGCGCGCGCGGCCACGCCGCACCGTCCAGCCGGCGGGGCCGGACGAACGGGGCAGCGGGCGGGTGGAACAGGATGGTGCGGCGGATGCGGGGCCGGGGGACGGCGGCGGCGGACGGCACATCCGCCCCCCCTTGCAGGCAGGGCAGGCAGAACTGGCAGAAATCCCGCCGCTCGTCGCCGGAGGGTGGGGCAGCCGGCTTGCCGGTGCGGCGGTCGATCTCCACCAGCCCGTTGGCGGTGCAGATGACGATGCGGTCGCCGTCCAGAGCGCGGGCGAACAGCGGCATCCCCTGCCGTGCCGGGTGCGGCAGCAGGGCGGCGGCCAGCATCTGGCCGGCCAGCAGCAACGCGCAGACCCAGTTGAGGGGGGCGCGTGTGCGGATGACGGGCGCCATCGGGAAAAGCCCCGCCGGCCGTGCGGCCATCAACGGGCGCACGGGAGGACGGTCCGCCGACGGCACGGCGACGGAATCATGATCGGTCCGGGGTGGTTACCGAAACGGTGGGACAGGCAAGGGCCGGTTCAGGAGAGTGGGTCAGCCGCGGGCCGGCGGCGCCCTGGCCTGGAGGCTGGACAGGAACCAGCCGGCGGCGATGACATCGCCGGGCAGGGTGCGGGCGTCGGCCCGCATCGGCAACAGCAGCGATTGCGCCGTCAGATCGACCGGCGGCAGCCCGGCCCCGCTCATCACCGGGCACAGCGGGCAATGGTCGGACGTGATGATCTTGGCGGTCGGTTCCTCGGCCCCCCGATCCGGGGCGGCGAGGGCGATGTCCTTCAGGCCGTCGGCGGTGCAGATGGTGATGACCGTCCCCGCCGCCGCGGGCTGTGCCGCGGCCAGCGCCATGGTCGGCATGGTGACGGCCCAGGCCATGATCTGCACGAGGAACGCCAGCACACCGGCCATCAGGCCGGCACGGGCGGTCACTCGGGCGATGAAACGGCGGGTCGTCACGAAACGGTGTCCGGATGGCTAAGGGCCGGAAAGCAAACGAACCCTGGCACAAAGGTCCGGGGGGCGCAACCGTCACCGCCGCAGTGCTGGCCCGCTTCCACCCCCTCCTGTCGTCGTCTGCCCGGCGATGAAGGCCGGTTAATGATCCCCGTCTTGTCAATGAGAATGCTTTTCATAATCATTTACCGGGAGATCACACCAAGGATTGCACGCCATGCCCGATACCCTGTCCGCCCCCCCGCCCGTCCGCCTGTCGGTCGATTGGTCCACAGCCCTTGCGCGCCTGGAATCCCTCGGCCCCGTGCGGGTGGTCACCACCAACGACGTTCTGGTGCATGAGAAGGAAGGCACCTTCGGCAACGTCTCCGCCAGCGGCCCGGCCATCATCGTGCTGAACCGCGACGTGGACCTGCGGGTGTTCCCCCGCCATTGGGAACAGACGCTCTATGACGCCGAAGCCGATGCCATCCGTGTTCATGACCGGCTGGGCCGCCCGGTTCACGCCATCCACCGCACCGCCGCCACCGACGCCGCGGCCTGGGATGCCTTTGTCGCCGAGCATTGCGCCCCCGATCTGGGGCCGTTGTCTTTCGGGGCTGCGGCGGATGAGATCACCGCTCCCGACGATGCGGCCATCGACGTGCCCGGCCTGCGCGCCGCGTGGGCGGCGATGACCGATGTTCATGAATTCCACGGGATGCTGAAGCGTTTCGGCGCCGAGCGGCTGCAGGCCATGCGGCTGGCCGGGGCGGATTTCGCCCGCCCGGTGCCGGTCCCGGCCCTGGCGGGGTTGCTGGACGCCGTGCGCGACAGCCGGCTGGAGATCATGATCTTCGTCGGCAACGCCGGCTGCATCCAGATCCACACCGGCACGCTGACCAACCTGACCGTCGGTGACGGCACGCTGCGTATCGACGATCCCGGCTTCCGCCTGACCGGCGACATGGGTGGGCTGGCGAGCGCCTGGGTGGTGCACAAGCCCACCGACAAGGGCGGCATCACCACGGTCGAGCTGTACGACACCCGCGGCAACAACGTCGCCATCCTGTGCGGCCAGCGGGACGAGGACAAGCCGGAACGGGCCGACTGGCGGGCCTTGGCCCACAGCCTGCCGTCCCTTGCCGCCGCCGCCTGACCGGCGCCCGTGCCCACCGAAACGAGGACGAAAGCGATGACGGGCGTGCAGGTTCGCCTTTTCCCGCTGCTGGTTGCCGTGCTGTTGCTGTTCCCGGCGGCGGTGCGGGCGGACGGCATGCGGCTCATCACCATCGGGGCGCCGGTGACGGAACTGGCCTTTGCGCTGGGTGCGGGCGATGCGGTGGTCGGGCGCGACACGGTCAGCCGCGCCCCCGCCGAAGCCGCCGCCCGGCCCGATGTCGGCTATATGCGCACCCTGTCGGCGGAAGGGCTGATGGCCCTGGCGCCGACCCATGTGCTGGCCGTCGAAGGGGCCGGGCCGCAGGCCGCTTTCGACCAGCTTCGCGCCATGGGCGTGACGGTGGAGACGATCCCCGAAACCCGCGGGCGCGCCGGTCTGCCGGCCACCATCGCCGCCGTCGCCCGCGCCCTTGGCCGGGTGGCGGAGGGCGAGCGGCTGGCGGCGTCGGTGGAGCGCGACCTGTCCGCCCTGGCCGCCGCGGTGGACAAGGCCCGTGCCGCCCGCACCGGCACCGTCGGGGCGCGGGTGCTGTGTCTGGTGGGTGGCGGGCCGGGGGGCATGATGGCGGCGGGCCGGGGCACGGTTCCCGACACGCTCATCACCCTGGCCGGTGCCCGCAACGCCATGGACAGCGATCGTGACTTCGCCCCGCTGTCGGCGGAATCCGCCCTGGCCGCCGATCCGGACATCCTGCTGGTCAGCCAGTCGTTCATCAACCGTTCGGGCGGGCTGGACAGCCTGCTGGCCCTGCCGCAGCTCGCCATGACCCCGGCGGCGCGCGCGCGGCGGGTGGTGGCGGTGGATGGTGCGCTGCTGGTGGGCCTCGGCCCCCGCACGCCCGAGGCGGTGACGGCTCTGGCCGCCGCGCAAGGGGTGACGGTGACGGGAGGAACGCCATGAGCGTGGAGGTGTCGTCCATGGGCATCGGCGGACCGGCCGTGCGGCGCCCGCCGCTGTTTCCCACCCTGGGGCTGCTGGCGGCGGCGGCGGTGGTTGCCGTGCTGGTGGCGCTGTCCACCGGCGGGGTGGCGGTGCCGCTGGACCGCACGCTGTCCCATCTGGCCCAGGCGGTCGGGCTGCCGGGCACGCCGCTGTCGGCCCGTGATCTGGCGGTGCTGACCACCTTGCGTCTGCCGCGGATCGTGCTGGCGGCGGCGGTGGGGGTGACGCTGGGGGTGGCGGGGGCCTCGCTGCAGGCCATCTTCCGCAACCCGCTGGCCGATCCGGGGCTGGTGGGGGTGTCGAGCGGTGCCGCCCTGGCCGGGGCGGTGACGATGATCCTGGGGGTGTCGGGCTTCGGCCTTGCCGCCCGCGGTCTGTCGCTCGCCACGCTGCTGCCGGTCATGGCCTTTCTCGGTGCGCTGTCGGCCACCGTCCTCATTCTGGTGCTGGCCCGGCGCGAGGGGCGGTGTTCGGCCACCGACATGCTGCTGGCCGGCATCGCGGTCAACGCGCTGGGGGGGGCCGGGATCGGGCTGTGCAGCTATCTCGGCGACGATCAGGCGCTGCGGCAGATGACCTTCTGGATGATGGGCGGTTTCGGCGGGGCGGCGTGGGCGCAGATCGGTCCGGTGCTGGCGCTGATGGTGGTCGCCGCGGTGGGGTTGATGGCCAACGCCCGGCGGCTCGACCTTTACGCGCTGGGGGAACGGGATGCCTTCCTGCTGGGCCTCGATCCCCACCGTTTCGCCGTGCGCACGGTGCTGTTGGTGGCGCTGGGCGTCGGGGCCGCCGTGGCGGTGTCGGGGCTGATCGGCTTTGTCGGGCTGGTGGTGCCGCACATGATCCGGCTGTGGCTGGGACCGGCCCACCGCCGGCTGCTGCCCGCGGTGGCGCTGGCCGGGGCCGCCCTGATGATCCTGGCCGACACCGCCGCCCGCACCATCGCCGCCCCGGCCGACGTGCCGGTCGGGTTGCTGCTGGGGGCGGTGGGCGCCCCGGTCTTTCTGGGCCTGCTGCGGTCGCGGGCCGGGCGTCTGGCGGTTTGAGGAGAGGGGACATGCTGCACACCGAACAGGTTTCCGTCACCGCCGGGCGCGCCCGCCTGATCGACGGGGTGTCGGTGGCCCTGGCGCCGGGGCGGATGCTGGCGATTCTCGGCCCCAACGGGGCGGGGAAATCCACGCTGCTGTCGGTGCTGTCGGGCGAACGCGCGCCCACGGCGGGCCGGGTCCGGCTGGATGGGCAGGATCTGCACGCCCTGCCGGCCCACCATCTGGCCCGACGGCGGGCGCTGGTGACGCAACACCCGTCCGCCGGTTTCGCCTTTTCCGTGGACGAGGTGATGGACATCGCCACCGAGATCGCCCCCTTGGGCGCTGCCGAACGGCGGCGGCTGATCGCCGACAGCCTGCGGGCCGCGGACGCCGAGGGGCTGCGCAGCCGTCTGCTGCCCCAGCTTTCGGGCGGTGAGCGCCAGCGGGTGGCCTTTGCCCGCGCCCTGGCCCAGCTTGCCGCCGGGCAGCGGCGCGGAACGAGGACGGCCACCCCCTATCTGCTGCTGGACGAACCCACGGCCAGCCTGGATCCCGCGCACCAGCACCATCTGTTGCGGGCGGCGCGGGCGTGGGTGGGGAGTCGCGGCGGCGGTTGCGCCGTCATCCTGCACGACATGACGCTGGCCGCCCGCTATTGCGACGACGGGCTGCTGCTGGCCGGGGGCCGCATGGTGTGGACCGGCGCCATGGCCGACCTGCCGGTGCCGGCCCTGGAAGGGGTGTTCGGCACCCGTTTCGCCCGGCTGCCGTCGCCGGACGGGGACGGCTGGATCTATGCCGCCACCGGCCATCCGCCGCTCGACAATACTGATAATAATTCTTAATATCAAAACCCAAGGCAACTGTGCCGCCCGCCGGGAGGCCGGGCAACAAGGAGGGGACGTGCGCGTTCTGGTCGTCGAGGACGATGCCGCCGTCAGCTATTGGATCGGCGCCAAGCTCAACGGGTCCGGCCACGCCTGCCGCTGCATCGGGGATGGGGAAGCCGCACTGCGTCTGCTGTCGCAGGAGGCGTTCGACGTGGTGGTGCTCGACCGCATGCTGCCCACGCTGGACGGGATGGAGGTGCTGAAACGGCTGGAGGGCACCCGTCACCCGCCGGTTCTGGTGCTGTCGGCGCTGGACGAAACATCCGACCGGGTGGCGGGCTTGCGGGCCGGGGCCGACGATTACCTGGGCAAGCCCTTCGACTTCGCCGAACTGCTGGTGCGGCTGGAGCATCTGGCCCGCCGCCACGGGCAGGCGATGGCGGCCCCCGGCGACTGGCTGACGGTGGGTGATCTGGTGATGGACGTGGCCGAACGGCGCGTCACCCGCCGCGGCGTGCCCATCGACCTGACCGACAAGGAATTCAAGCTGCTGCACATTCTGATGAGCAACGCGGGCCAGACCGTCACCCGCACCATGCTGCTGGAAAAGGCCTGGGGATACGGCTTCAACCCCCAGACCAATCTGGTGGAGGTCCATGTCTTCAAGCTGCGCGGCAAGATCGACAAGGATTTCGACCCGCCGCTGCTGCGCACCGTCCGCGCCATCGGCTATGTCCTGGGATAAGGGGAAAGGGCGATGGCGGGCCGGGGGGCGCATCCGCACCCTGCTCGACACCCGCAGCTTTCGCCAGACCATGACGGTGGGGGCGGTGTTCGTGGTGGTCACCGCCGCGGCGGTGCTGTGGAGCCGCACCCTGCTGGTGGGGCTGGTCAAGGATCATGTGGCCGACCTGCTGGCCCGCGACAGCGAAACCCAGCGGCAGATGGGTGATTTCACCGACGCGCCGGCCCTGGCCGCCGAACTGCGCCGCCGCGCCCATCTGGAACCGGAAACGGCGCGCAAGCGGCTGGTCATCGACGGCGGCGGCCGGGTTCTGTACGGCGAGGCGGGGAATGCCGCGCGCCTGCTGGCGGCGCTGGGCTGCGGCCCGTCCGGCCCGCAGGATTGCGGAACCGGGCGCATCGACGGCCGGGGAGAGGGCGGGACGGTGCAGGGGCTGGTGGTGCCGCTGGCCGACGGCGGGCGGCTCATCAACGCCTACGACATCCAGCCCATGCTGAACCAGATGCAGGCGGTGCCGCTGGCGGTGGGCATCGGGGTGGTGGTGTTCCTGCTGACCAGCGTGTCGTTCGGGGTCTACTTCAGCTCCGGCACTCTGCGGCGGGTGGGGGCCATCACGGAAGCCCTGGCGTCCTACACCGGCGGGGACCGCAGCCGGCGCATCGCCGTCGGCCCCGCCGACGATGAATTCGCCAGCCTGGGACGGGAGATCAACCGCACCCTCGACCGCGTGAACCGGCTGGTGGAAGAGGTATCGAGCGTGTCGGGCAGCATCGCCCACGAACTGCGCACACCGCTGACCCACCTGCACAACCGGCTGGCGACCATCGCCGAGAACTGCGCCGACGATCACCTGCGCCGCGAGTTGGAGGAGGGGATCGAGGAGACGCGGCGCATCCAGCACCTGTTCCGCGCCATCATGCGGCTGGGGGAGATCGAAACCGGCCGCTGCGCCATGACCATGGAGCCGCTGGGCGCCGCCCCGCTGCTGGAGGAGATCCGCGAATCCTACCTGCCCCTGGCGGAGGAGGGCGGGGTGGTCCTGACCGTCGCCGCCGATCCGGCCCTGCGCATCCGCGGCGACCGCACCCTGCTGTTCCAGGCCGTGGCCAATCTGGTGGACAACGCCCTGAAATACGCGGGCGGCGGCGGGGCCATCGTCCTGACCGCGGGCGTGCGCGACGGGTGGGAGGAACTGTGCGTCGCCGACCGTGGCCGGGGGCTGGCGCCGGGCCAGCGGGCGCTGGCGGTGCAGCGGTTCTTCCGCCTCGACCCCTCCGGCACGGTGCCGGGGTACGGGCTGGGGCTGTCCATCGTGCGGGCCATCGCCACGCTGCACGGCGGCGCCCTGCTGCTGGAGGACAACGGGCCGGGGCTGCGGGCGGTGATCCGGCTGGGGCGGCATCCGTGATCCCCCCCGGTCCCGCGCCCCCTTCGAAGATGAAGCGAAATTAAGCGAAGCGGCGTTGAGAGCCATCGCAAATGCGAATTACTCTCAAATTTCCGGTGCGGATGGACCGACCACCCGCCGGGGTGTCTCCCTTTCCCTTTGTGCGGACCCACCATGACCAGCGACCACACCGCCGATACCCTGACCCTGGATGACCGTCTTGCCGCCCTGCGCGTCCGCCTCGCCGCCGAGCCGGGCGGGGTGCTGGAGGCGGTGGCGGAGGAGACGGGTTTCAGCCTGCGCACCGTGACCGACTGTCTGCCCGATGCCTTCCGCGCCTTCGCCCCCGGTGACCAGGCCGAAGCGGTGATGACCGATATCGCCGCGTGGGGCACCGTTACCGTGCTGGTCCACAGCGCCGACCTGATTCTGGAATGCAAGGGGCCGCTGCCGCGCGGGCAGTTTGGGCGGGGCTATTACAATCTGGCCGGCGGCAGCCCCATCGGCGGGCACATCCGCCTGGACCGCTGTGCCACCATCGGTTTCGTGCGCCGTCCCTTCATGGGCAGCGGCGACAGTTGCGCCGTGATCTTCTTCAACGGCGACGGCGGGGCGATGTTCAAGATCTTCGTCGGCCGTGACGACAAGCGCCAGCTTCTGCCCGATCAGGTGGCGCGCTTCACCGCGCTGCAGGCCCGCTTGTGCGGTTCCGCCGCCTGACGTGCGGCCGTGTATTGCGAATAATAATGAATAGCTAATGGCGCCGCGACACGGCGCACCAGGACAGGCGAAGGAGAGTTGAGATGTCCGCCATCCCCAAGGTTTCCCGTTTCCCCGCCGGCATGGAGATGCGGGCCACCACCGGACGGCTGCGCCGGGCGTTGTGGCTGTCGGTGCCGGTGCTGACGCTGGCGGCGGCGGGGGTGCCGGCGTCCGGCGTTCGGGCACAGACCGCCGCCGGTCCCCAAACCGGCCAGCCGTCAGCCGACACCCAGACGGCGCAGGCCCGCCCGGCGGCTCCGGCCACCATCCTCGACGCCGTGACGGTCTATGGCGACCGTGGGGAGCGGCGGGTGGATGAATCCACCGCCTCCATCTCCGTCATCGGGGAGGAGGAGATCGACAGGCGCGGCCTGCACCGGCTCCAGGATCTGCCGCGCTATGAGCCGGGCGTGACGGTCAGCAACTCCCCGGTCCGCGCCGGGGCCGGCGGCTTTGCCATCCGCGGCATCACCAACAACCGCGTGCTGATGCAGATCGACGGCACCCGCCTGCCGGAAACCCCGGCCTCCGCCGCACCTTCGGCGGGCTACAACCGCGATATGGTGGATCTGGACGCGGTGAAGCAGGTGGAAATCGTGCGCGGCCCGTCGTCGGCGCTGCACGGTTCCGACGCGCTGGGCGGCGTGGTCAGCTATGTCACGAAGGATCCGACCGACTACCTGCGTCCGGGCAAGGATTTCTTCGCCTCGCTCAAGGGCACGTACGACAGCGTGGATTCCTCCTTTTCCGAGACGGGGACCGCGGCCATGCGGTCGGGGGATTTCTCGCTCCTCGGCCTGTTCACCCGGCGCGACGGCGAGGAATACCGCTCCAAGGACAAGGATTACCGCAACCCGCAGGATTACGAGGGGAACAACGGTCTGGCGAAACTGGTCTGGGACCACGGCCCCGACAAGGTGACGGTGACCGGCGAGTATTTCCACCGCGACACCGAAACCACCCTGCGCAACGATGTGGGCGGCAGCGCCAGCTACATCTTTTCCATGGCGCCGATGCGCATGACCCGCGGCGCCATCACCGATTCCACCAGCGACGACGAAACCCGCCGCTGGCGCATCAGCATCGACCACGCCCACAACGCCCCCATCGGTTTCATCGACCACATCGATTGGCGGCTGTACGCCACCGGCTATGACCGGCAGGAAACCCGCACCCGGACAGCCGCCGTCTCTTCCTCCACCAACGCCCTGTTCCCGGCCCGCGCCACCCTGCGGGAGCGGACCGACAACGAATCCGAACAGCGCCTGTTCGGCGCGGCGGTCAACCTGCGCTCCGACGCCACGCTGTTCGGGGTGCCCAACACCATCGCCTACGGTCTCAGCGCCGATCACATCCACACCGAACGCATGCGCGACGTGACGCTGAGCAACAGCGCCACCGGCGCCACGTCCAAGAGCTACAACGGCGACACCTACCCCAGCCGCAGCTTCCCCAACACCGACACGCTGATGCTGGGGGCCTATGTGCAGGACGAGATCGCCGTGGGCCGGCTGCGCCTGATCCCGGCTCTGCGGCTGGATTATTACCGGATGGAGCCGGACGTGGACGCGGCCTATCTCGCGGCCAACGCCTCGTCCGCCCCGGCCAAGCTGGACAAGGTGGCCTTGTCGCCCAAGTTCGGCATCACCTATGACCTGACCGGGGAATATGCGCTGTTCGGGCAGTACGCCCACGGTTTCCGCGCCCCGCCCTATGACGACGCCAACCTGGGCTTTTCCAACCCCACCTATGGGTACGAGGTGCTGCCCAACCCCAATCTGGAACCGGAAACCAGCAACGGCGTGGAAGCGGGCCTGCGCGGCAAGTTCGGCGGCGGCTCCAGCTTCCAGGTGTCGGGCTATTACAACCGCTACAAGAACTTCATCGCCCAGCGGGCGGTCGGGACCAGCAGCACCGGCCTGCTGCGCTACCAGTCGCAGAACGTCGCCAACGTCGAGATCTTTGGTTTCGAGGGCAAGGGCGAATGGCGCTTCCACCCCGGTTGGTCGCTGTCGGGGGCGGCGGCCTTCGCCCGCGGTTTCGACATCGACGGCGGCACCGCCATCGACGAGGTGGCCCCTCTGACCCTCAACGCCGGCCTGTCCTATGACGCGCCGGACGATCTGTGGGGTGCCCGGATCAGCGCCACCCACGCCATGGCCAAGGATGGCAACGACGTCAGTTCCTCCACCTATCTGAAGGCCCCGTCTTACACCACGGTGGATCTGGGAGCGTACGTCAACCCGACCGAGAACCTGTCCCTCGGCGCGTCGGTCAACAACCTGTTCAACAAGGAATATTACAATTACATCAACGTGGTGGGGGTGTCTGAAACCGCCTCCGACCGCCGCCGCTATCTGGAGGCCGGGCGCTCCTTCCTGGTTCACGCCACGCTGAAGTGGTAAGACCCGCGCCGGCTGTTTGCCGTCATGCCCTGCCGGGTGGCCTGGAGGTTTCAGGCCACCCGGCAGGGTGTTTTTTTGCTCCCTGCTACGGGGTCATGCCGGTTTGGTGCTGGCCATGCCCCGCCGGGGAAGCAGCGAAACCGCCACCATAAAGGTCAGATAGATCAACCCCTGCAGCGTCAGGGATGGAAGGATGCTGCCAAGATCCGACGTTGCGAACGTAAAATAAAGCGTAGAAAAACCAAAGGCGGCAAAAAAGTTGTTCTTGGTTTTTCCATAAATAAGGTGGAGTCCGCCTGCGTAAAAGAAAATAACAACAAATGCTATCGGTAAGAAAAGCGATAGGCCCGAGTGAATATAAACCTCTGCAAAGACGCCATAATTCATGCTCGTGTTGGTCAGAAGGATCGATGTCTCCAAAACCTCGACGCCGCGCGGTGGGCGCTCCAACCCGATAATGTTCAGGAAAACATTGGGTACAGCGTACAGGACCTGCCCGTACAGTTCGGGAAGGTCGAACGGCTCATGATATTTCAGGTAATCGACGGTTTCGTCCAAAGGGTTTGGGGCAAAACGGTCGATGAAACCCTGTGGTTTTCCATAATAAAGACGCGTATCCCACCACAGATACATGTCGTTCAACCGCTGTTCATAGGGTGCGCGGGTTTCCGAATCGGCCAGATCACTGGCGACTTTCAGGGTTTCGCTGATAAACTCTCCGATGCTTGTGGTGTCTCTGATCCCCCGCTGGACTTCGATGAGGGGAAACACCAGGATTTGCATGACAATCCCGGCGGCCACGGTGCCGCCGATGTGCCATGCCCGGATTCGTCCACCGTATGTCAGGTACGTGACGAGGAATGCGATCGCCCCGGCCATCATGCCCGTCCGCTGGTTTTCCAGAAGGCCCTGCAGAACGGTTCCAAGAAGGGTGAGCGCCACATACACATCGATGAACCGCCGCCCTTGGGACAGGATACAGGCCCGTGCCGTCAGGGCTGCCGTCGCCAGGGGAAGCATCTGCCCCAAATACAGAATGATGACGAAGCCGCGGCCTTCTTCATACGAGGTGCCGTCCACGCTGCTAAGCCCGGTGATCGAGCGCATGACCACGGAGGCCAGCGTTATCAGGGTGGCCCCGATGGCCACGCGGGCCAGGAAAACGGGATCGTTGGAAATGGTCAGCAGGCTTCGGCGCCCGGTCAACAGCGGGGTCAGCGCCAGTCCGGCCCCCCAGAACGCCACAAGCCCGATCAGCAGGACCACCACGGTTTCCACCGGCGCCAGCAGATGGCTGTCGGCGGCCTGGAAGAAGCCGATCTTCAACCATTGCGACAGGAGGAAGAGCTTGGCATAGGTAGCGAGAAAAACAAAACCACCCATATTGTCAATCCGCTGATAGCAGCGGAAAACCAAAGGCGTCAGAGCGAAGATCAGCAGCGCGACCATCGCATAGATCGGATCGGTACCCATCGCCAGTTGAAGCACGAACAGCACCAGCGACGATATCATCCACAAGGAGAGTCCGTTGCCTGATCTCTGCGGTTGCACGACCGTTCCCCTTTATGGACCTGAAAGTTTGTAACGGGAAAGCGTTGTGGGCACGATGTCCGGCCCCCCGGCCGCTGACCGCCCGACCGGTGCGGCGACGTCAGAAGGGGTGAATGCGGATGGGCAAGGCATAGCAACATCAAGGGCGTGGCACAATCACCGCTCCTCCTCTTCACAGGATCGGCGCTTCCGCCACCCGCCGCCAGCCTGCCGCCACAGCCACCGCCGCTCGGACGCAGGCAGCAGGATGATGAAAGCGGCAGGCAGCACCACCATCCCCCACACGGCGGCAAAGGCGGCAAGGTCGGCCAGGGTCGCCGTTGCCAGCCCGCCGGCCATCAGCGCCCAAGCCGCCCCCCACCCGACCACAAAGCCGGTGGCGGTGACGAGCCAGCTTTCGCCGGCCAGCCGGAACGCGGCAATTCCGAACAGACGGGCGGTGTGGCGCAGCGACGGCAGCCCGGCGGCGGCGATCTCCGCCACCCCCACCGCCACCGCACCCCCGATGGCCTGATACGCTGGGATCAGGGCCGCGCACAGCCCAATTCCGATCACGGTCTGCACGGCGTAGGCCATGGCCAGCGGTTCGGCATGGTCGGCATAGCGCAGCAGCGTCATGGCGTAGAGGGCCGGCATCATCACCAGCACCGTCCCCATGAACACCGCGGCCAGAAGAGGATCGAACCGCACCGTTCCATGGGTCCACAGGACGAACAGCGGATCTCCCAAGGTGACCAGCAACGCGCTCAGAAATCCGGCGCCGCCGCCGCTGAAGCGTGTCGCCGCGGCAAACAGCCGGGCCAGCCCCTGGCGGTCCTTCTGCACATGCTGCCGAACCATTTCCAGGGCGACGGCAATCAGAATCTGGGTCGCGGTCTGGCGCAGGGTGCCGGCGAACGTCCGCATGGTGGTGTAGATGATGACCGCCGCTCCGCCCGCCGCTTCGGCGGGAAAAAACCTTTGGAGCAGCAGCACCGGGACATGCAGCAGGAGGGTCATGCTCACCAGCGGCAGGCTGTGCAGCCCCGCCTTGCGGGTGTAGGAGCGCAAGGCCGGTGCCGTGGGCCAGCGCATGCGCATCCCCACGTCGGGATGCCACCGCCGCACCGCCGCCAGCAACACTCCCCATCCCACCACCAGCGACACCATCAGCCCCGCCGCCGCCGCCGCCGCCAGCCCGCCGCCGGCCACCGCCACGGTCAGTTGCGCCACCAGCGGCAGAATTTGCTGCGCACCGCCCAGCAGGGTTTCGCGCGAAAGCTGGCCCCGTGCCGACAGCACACAGCCCACCAGCCCCCGCGGCAGCACCAGCAGCGTGGTAACGCCCAGAAGCACGCCGGTCAGCGCGGCGTCGGCGGCTTTCACATGCAGCAACCCCGGCAGATCCACCGCTCCATAGGCCACGCCCAGCACCCCGGCGCCGGCCAGGAGTATGGCGGTGTACAGGCCCAGGCCATCGGCCAGCACCCCTTCTGCCCGCGGCCAGTCCCCCGCGGCGGCGGCCGTCCGCATCTGCCCGGTCAGATGAAGCTGAAGCCCGGCATCCAGCAGCGTCAGCAGCCCGGTCACCGCGTTCAGGGTGATCCAATCACCGTACAGCCCCGTCCCCCACTGTTTCATCAGAATGGGAACCGACAGGATCTGCAGCACGCTCCACAGCACGAACACACCCCCCAGTGTCCCCGCACCGGCGGCCAGCCGGGTGCGCAGACCGGCGGACCCCACCGGGGTGTGGGATGGTGGGACCGGGGGGCGGGGTGTCATCGCTTCTCCCATGCCCCGCTCATACGATTCCCAGGGCGTCGCGGCGGCGGGCGATGATCGTACGGGCGGTGTCCATCAGCCGGCCACCCAGGGACGGATCCAGCACGCCGATGGCCGCGGCCAGCCGATCGTCGTTGCCATAGCCATCCATCCAGGCCCGCCGGCACCCCGCCGCGGCGATGGCGGCGCGGGCGGAGTCGTGGGCCAGATAGAACGCGGCCTTGTCGGAAGCCTCCTCCACCGAATCGAAAAACTCCGCCTCTTTCCCCTCGGTGAAGCAGGCCACATGCCCTTCGGTCCGCTCGCCCAGCAGGAAACCAGCCGCTGCGGTGATCTCGAACGCCCGATGCCCCCAAGGGTCGCGATGGCCGTGGGTCACCATCCCCAGATTGATCCGCGCCCGCCAGATGGCTTCCCGATAGGCCCCGCCAAGCACCGGCGGGCCAAGCCACAAGGAGGGGCCGTCGATGCGGTGGTGTGTCTGCCATCGCGATCCGCGGACCGTCACGGGATGGCCCAGGGCGGCCAGACGGGCCATGAAAGCGGGCCGGTCGCCATAAGGCGAGCCGATGAACGACACGGCGGTGTCCTGCCGGACCGTGTCCGGCGGTGGCGGGTAATGGCACCAGGGTTCGAAGGCAAAGGGCATCAGGGCCACTCGTGCCGCCCCGGCGGCGCGGAAATCCGCCACACTGACAGCGCGCGGCACGATGCACAGATCGAACAGCGGGATCGTGCGCCGGGCCAGACGCCAGCCGTGTTCATGGGGCAGGGGGCTGAATGGGTTGTCGCAGATGTAATTGACCAGCGCACGCCCCTGTGCCTTCAGGGTGTCCAGGGTGTCGGGGCGGACGAACAGCGGCTTGTCGAACCACACGAAGGCGGGATCGAAATCCGCCGCCGCGGCCAGGACCGCACGGTTCAGGCGGTCGATCGTCGGCCCGGCCAGCAGCAGCAGGCGCATCCGCCCCCCCAGCCACCCGCCGGCACTGGCGTATGGCTGTGTGTCCAGCCCCCGCACCGTGAATCCCAGCCGTTCAAGGGCCTGCATGCGGTGTGCGCTGGTGCCCGTCTCCTCCAAGTCGCCAATATACAGCAGCTTCATCGCAGGCTCATACGGGTAGGAGCGGTGTTATCACCGCTTCCCGTGCAGGCGGATGTAATGATCCACCTCTTCCTGGGTCAGCAGCGCCAGGGAATCCTGGACCAGTGCCGCGGCGTCCGGCCGTTTGCTCAGGGCCGCCACCTCTTCCGGCGTGATGACCCACATCAGGCGGATCTGCCGGCGCAGCATCGACACCGTGTCCGGGTCCAGCAGCGCCCGCAGCCGCAGCCCCTGGTCGATCCGCCACAGCATCAGCGCGGGTTCCACCGCCCCGGACAGCATCGACAGGCGCAGGGCATCGGCAGCCCCGATGCGGTCGCCGGTCCGCTCCAACAGGGCGGCCAGATGCGTCCAGGCGTGCGGCTGCCCCGGCGCCCGGCTCAGCCCCGCCCGGACCGCGGCGATGGCCTGGGTGTAAAGAGCCTGCTGCTCCGGGCCGGAGGGGGCCGTTTCGGCCAGGGCGCTCAGCACCGTGCCGCGGTGGGTGTCATGGACGCCGTTCCGGTCCCAGGCAGCGGCGTGAGCCAGCGAATCGGCGGCGGCGGTCAGGGCCTTGGCGTCCGGGGTGTGCCCCCGCTGCAGATCCTCGATCACAGCCGCGGCACCCAGGGCGGACACGGCCCCCACCAATTGCGGGATGCCCAGGCCCAGCATCACGCACGTCAGGACCCCGGCCAGCAGGGCCGCCGTCAGGGACGACGGACGGAGGCCGTGGCGATGGTCCTGATGGTGCCCGTGCTGATGGCCCTCATGGCGATCGCCGGTTTCCGCCGGCTCACTCGGCGTAATAGTCGCGGTAGCGTCCATAATACTGCCCATAGTCGCCATAGCCGTAGCGGGCATGCTTGCGCTGATCGACCTGGGACAGGACGATGCCGTGCACGGACACGCCGGCGGAATGCAGGAGCTTTATACCGTTGCGCACGGCTTCGCGGGGTGTGGAATTCCACCGCACCAGATACAGGACCCGATGGGCCACCTGGGCAAGGATGCGGGTATCGGCGACGGCCAGCACCGGCGGCGAGTCGATGATGATGCGGTCGTACTGCGTCCGCAGCCCTTTGAGCAACTCTCCCATCGCCGGCCCCTTGATGAGTTCCGGCAGGTCGGAGGCCCGGCCCGCGGGCAGGAAATCCAGCGTGCCGGCCACCGCGGGCTGGATCAGCTCGGTCAGCGGGGTGTCGCCCAGCAGCGCCTGGGCCAGCCCGCGTTCGCCGTCCACCCCGATCGCCGCGTGCAGCCGCGGGCGGTGGACGTCGGCGTCGATCAGCAACACCCGATGCCCGAGCTTGGAGAACATCAGGGCCAGACACAGGGAGACGAAGGTCTTCCCCTCCTTCGGCACCGAGGATGTCACCATGATGATGGGGGAGGCATCGCCGTCGGTGATTTCCAGGGCGGTGCGCAGGCTGCGCACGGCATCGGCCAGCGCCGAGCGTGGCCGTTCCAGGATTTCCCCAACCGGGGTCACCGACCGGCCGCGGCGGTAGGGAATCATCGCCAGGGTGGGGCGCCCCGACAGATCCTCCGCCTCGTCCGCCGAGCGGACGGCGTTGTCCAGCCGGTCGAGCACGAACACCAGCAGCATGCCGCCCACCAGGGCCAGGATCGCCACCGCCGTCACCAGGGGCAGCTTCTTGGGATAGCTGGGGCCGACCGGGATGTCGGCGGGGGACACGACGCGGGCGTTGGCGCGCTGCATCCGCTCCTGCTGGTCTTCGCGCTTGAAGCGGGTCAGGAAGGATTCGTACAGGCCGCGGCTGGCTTCCGCCTGCCGTTCCAGTTCGCGCAGGCGGATTTCCGCTTCTCCTGCTGTATCGAACTTCTGCTGCACGTTGGCCAGTTGGCTTTCCAGCATATGGACGTTGGCGGCGGCGGCATCGACGTCGGAGGCAAGCGACGTGGCGATCTTGTCGATTTCGTTGCCGATCTTGCCGCGGATTTCGTTCAGTTCGGCGCGCAGGCCCAGGATGCGGGGATGGCGGTCGCCGTACACCTTGGTCGCGTCGGAGATTTCCCGCTGGGTGGTCGCTTCCTGTTCACGCAGCCGCTGGATAAGGGAGGATTGCAACACCTCCGACGAGGCGTCGGCGCTGCCGCGGGTGCGCAACTGCGCCCGCGCCTGATCCAAGCGGGTCTTTTTCTGGGCCAGATCGGCGCGTGCGATCACCAGACGGGAGTTGATTTCCGTGAGCTGCTGGTCGGTGATGGTCGCCTGCTGGTCGCCGCGGCGGCGCAGCCCGTGTTCGGCGCGGTACTGTTCCACCGCGGCCTCAGCGTTCACCACATCCAGCCGCAGCGATTCCAGCCGCTCGCCCAGCCAGGAAGCGACCCGGCGGGCCTCTTCGAAGCCGGCTTCCAGCCGGTCCAGCACATAGAGTTCGGCGACGGTGTTGGCGATCAGCGCCGCCTTCTCCGGATTCTCCGAGGTGTAGCGGATGGAGATGATGAAGGAACGGCGCTGGGGGGTGACCTGCAACCGGCTCAGGAACGCCTGAACCAGGGCGGCCTGCTCGATCTCTTCCTTCGAATCGGAGCTGAGGGCCGGCTCGGACTCGTTGGCGGGCAGGCTGTGCATCAGCCATGCCAGTGGGTTCAGCGATGACAGGAAGGTGTCGAGGGGGCGGGGTGTGCGCAGTTTCGCGTTGAATTCCGGATCCTTGGCCAATTGCAGCCGTTCCACCGCCCGGCGGGCCAGCAGCCGCGACGCAATCAGGTCGGCTTCGGTCTGGACGGTCACCTCGCTCATCCAGCCCGGCATGACCATGACTTCGCTGAGCGCGTTGCGGGCGTTGGGCGCCTGGATCATCAACCGCGTTTCCGCCGTGTAGAGGGGGCGGGCCTGCTGAAGATACAGAACGGTCGGTACCAGGATGGCGATGAGCACGGCAAGGATCAGAAGCTTGCCGCGCCAGAGAACCCGCCATGCCCACCGGACCCGCTTGCGGAACTCGTCTTGAAAATTCATCGACGAAACCGCCGCGACTTCACGCTCGGTCACGGCGTCCAGGCGTTCCAGACTCACCCTATTATGCTCCCAATCGGAGGACGCCCGTCAAAGCTGGGCGCCCACGCGGAAAATGATAAGCGACTGCTGATAGGAAGCGGTGCTCAACTCGGAGTTCTTACGCTTGTACCCCAGTTCGCCAGCGACGAAGAGTTGCGGGTTGAAGGCATAGGTGGCGCGCCCCCGGCCTTCATACTGCCAGTAGTCCTGGCCGGAAATCCCCTCCATCTGGGCGCGGGTTGCGGACAGCATCCCGGTCAGAAGCAGATTGCGGCGCATTTCATAGCGCGCCATCACCGACGCCGAGGTGTTGACGATGGCCGAGGCGCCGGTGGTGACGGTTTCCTGAACCGTGCGTTCCAGCGAGGGAACGATGATGAGCAGCTTGTCGGGGGTCCAGTTGAAGGTGGCGCGGACCGACAGGCCCGACGGGTCCTTCAGGCGGGCGTCGGAATAGTTCTGGCTGAAATAGCCGACCAAGAAATCGCCGCGCAGCAACTGGCTGAGATCGACGCCGATACCGCCTTCGACCCGGTAGCCATGGCTGTCGCGCTCCAGCCCGTTGCGGTCAAGCCGGGTGTCGTATTTGCGGGTGTTGGCCGACACCTCGGTCACGGCAGCGTAACCGGGGAACAGTTCATAGCTGCCGCGCAGACGGCCGGTCACTTCCCAGCGGTCGCGGTCGGTGTTGGGCATCAGCGTGCCGGCCGAGGTCCGGACGTCCTCAAACGTGCGGCGGTCGGCATCGACGCCGGCCAGGAACGTGTAGCGACCGGCCTGGTGCTTGACGTTGGAGCGAAGCACCAGCCCCTTGGTCGGGGTCGGCTTTTCACCGCCGGCATCATCGGGGCTGCCGCGGTCTTCGTGACGGGAATAGACCTGCATATAGCCGTTGGCTTCGGTCGAGGCGCCGATGTCGTAGCGGCCATCCACGTCGGCCTGGGCTTCCAGGCGGTTATCGCTCTGAAGCCGGCGGTAGCGGTACTTTTCCACCATCGCCGACAGGTTGAGCATATGTTCGGCAAAGCGGGAGCGCAGCTTGATTTCCGGCCGCGCCACCATCAGGAAGTCTGACTTGGGGTTGCTTTTCTGGGCGTAGACGTTGCTGTTGAAAGAGGTGTCCAGCTCCATCTTGGGCAGCAGCAGGAAGCTTCCGACCTCTATGCCTTTTGGTTCATAGGAGTCGTGCATGCGGCCGGAGTCGTCATCGTTCTTCGGCCCCAGCTCGGGCGATTGCTCGGTGGTGACCTTGGCTCCCGACTGGGCACGCCGCGGATCCACGCCCGGCGCGGTATTCCCGGCGGCCTGCGCCCAGGCCGGACTCCAGGTTGTGGCCGCCAGAAGCGTGGCTGCGCACAGCCCGAACAGCGCCGGGATCACAACCTTTGACTGAATTCCGCGGCCGCCCGCCCGTGGCGTTCCCGGTGCGGCCACCGGGCGTCCGATACGCGCAATCGACACCTTATCCATATGCCCCCACCCCTTATCCCAACGTCATAAAACGTCTTATTATGCCATCAGCCCTATCATTCCGCCTATACCAGACCTGCTTCGCGGCATGCCAGCACAAGATGATAGGCATCGAACGTCATGTCGCATCTTTTATGAAAGATCCAGTCTGCACACGTCCGAATTCACAAGGAGCGGACCTGAATAAAACTTTGAGTATCTCCACACAGAACCAAGGCCGTCAGAACGCCGGTGGCGTAGGCTCCCGTGTCGATGCCGATGCGGTTCCGGGTTACCTCGGGCCGTTCGACGATGGTGTGACCGTGCACGATGACCTTTTCATGGCGGTGAGGCCAGGACAGGAAAGGCTCGCGGATGGTGATGATCTCATCGGTCCGCTGCCGGGCCAGGGCGCGGCGTGGCCGAATCCCAGCATGGACAAACGCATAGTCGCCGATCACCACCATCGGTTCAAGGGCCTGAAGAAACCGGAGATGTTCATCGGGCAGCCGTTCGGCCAGGGCGTCGCGCAATCCCCGGCAGCGTGCAGAGTCGCGCACCCCCACCGAGGCGCGGATGCCGTAGCTGCCGAGCGCCTCGGCCCCGCCATAGCTCAGCCATTCCGCCGCCCGCACCGGGTCCTTGAGGAAGTCGAGCATCGCCGCTTCGTGGTTCCCCAGCAGGAAGCGGCATTCGATTCCCCGCAGCGGCCCGGCGCACAGCCGGTCCAGCACGCCGCAACTGTCCAGCCCCCGGTCCACATAATCGCCCAGAAAGACAAGGATAGGGCGCAGCCCCGCCTGCTGGCGGGTGCGGGCGTCGTCGTCGATCCGGGCCAGCATCGCATCAAGTGCAGCGCGCTGGCCGTGGATATCGCCGATGGCGTACACGCAGATGCCGTCGGGAACGCAGGGTGCGCTCGCCGCGGGTTGGCCATCCCGTGCGTGCGTGCCGCGGCGCAGGAATGAAAAAAATGATAAAACGTCCATAGGCATCACACGGTAAAGGCCGTATAATTCTAGCCGGCCACGACGCCTGTTCCCCGGGCCGCTGCCAAACGATCATCTCCCGTCGGGGCGGATGGTGTGTTATCCGTTCGTGTCCCTAACGTTCGCTCCTTGTCTCATATCAGAGAGTTCGTCGTCCATGCTGTCGTTCGCAAAGCTGAAAGCCGCCTGCCGGTTCCTGTGCGCGGGCATCCTTTTCAGCGCCTTTCTCGCGGGATGCTCAACAACCCCGGGCTTTCCCAGCGAGCAGGCTCCGATGAAGCCGGGCAATCCGGCTGAGGGCTATCTTCTGGAGCCGGGGAATCGGATTCGCCTGATCGTTTTCGGTGAAACCGGGCTGTCGGGGGATTTCACCATCGATCCCATCGGCAACATCTCGCTGCCGCTGATCGGCAACGTGGCCGCCAGCGGCGTCACGGCGAAGGTCCTGTCCAAGCGGATCGAAGACCATCTGAAGAAGGATGCCTATCTGCAAGACCCCAAGGCCGCGGTGGAGGTGCAGACCTTCCGCCCCTTCTATGTTCTGGGCGAAGTGCGGCAGCCGGGTGAATTCCCCTACACGACCGGTCTGACGGTGCTGAGTGCCGTGGCCCGCGCCGGCGGGTATGATTACCGCGCCTGGGAAGGGGATGTCGTCGTGGTCCGCACCATCGACGGCGAGCAGAAGGAATACCGGGCCAACGAAAGGACGCCAATTCTCCCCGGAGATATCGTCCGTGTCTTGCAGCGGCGAATCTGACCACAGCCTCAGCGCGTACAGGGGTGACCCGGATCGACTGTATTTTGCATCGTTGCAAAATGTGTTATGGTGACGCGTCGGATTACTCCGGGTGGATAGCGGTTTTTTTAGGGGACAAGGCGTGCCGGTTCCGATGGGACGAAGGCTCGCCGCCGGATGGTTGCCGATGATCGTCTTTAGAGGATACGGAAGAGCGCAGGGAATGGAGAGGCGAATGATGAGCAAAGGCCGTATCGTGACCGTGGCCGTCGCGGCCCTCCTCGGCACACTGCCCGTTGCATCGGCTCTGGCACAGCAGAGCGGCGTGCGGCCGCCGGCTTCCCAGGGACCGGCGGCTCAGGCGGCCATGCCCCCGGCGCTGCAGGCGGCGATCCGCTCCGGCAACGCCGCCGCCGTGACTCAGGTCATCAACACCCTCAGCGGTGGCAATCCGCAGCAGGCGGCGCAGTTGGCCGCCAGCGCCATTGCCGCCGCCGAAAGCATTTTGCAGACCAACCCCCAGGCGGCGGTGCAGATCGCCACCGCAGCGGTGCAGGTCGTCCGCGAAAGCCCGGTGGCGCAAAGCTCGCCGCAGCAGTTGGAAAGCGTGGTGACCGGGGCCGCCCGTATCTTCGTGCAGCCGGCGGCCCAGCGTGTCGCCCCCGAAGCCACCGCCCAGTTGGCCGCAGCCGCGGTGCAGGCCGTGGCAGGTTCGAACAACCCCACGCTGACCGCCTCCGTTGCCAATCAGGCGGTCAGCACCGCGGAAAAGCTGCTTCCCGTGGCCCCGGCGGCGGCCGTGCAGATCGCCTCCCTGACCGTGGAGACGGTCAAGCAGCAGCCGATCACCCAAAGCGCCCCGCAGCAATCGTTGCAGGCCGTGACCACCGCGGCCCGAATCATCGTCAATCCTGAAGTCCAGCGCATCGCACCGCGGGAAGTGGCGAGCATTGCGGTGGGGGCGGTGCAGGTGGCGACCAACCCCACCGTCTATCAGGCGGCCCCCCAGGCGGCCCTGACGGTGATGAGCAACTCGTATCAGGCGGCGAGCAGCCAGGTTGTTGTCACGGCCGCTCCGACGGTGACCGCCGCCGTCACCCAGCAGCTTGTCCAGGCATCGCAGAACACGGCCCTGAACATAAGCAACCCCACCAACAGCGCGCAGGTGACTCAGATCATCACCCGCGACACCACGGTGCAGCAGAACACCAACACGACCAACAATCAGGCCGCCGCGACCAACAATACCCCCCAGCCCACGACCACGACCAACAACAATAACCGGAATGACAACCAGCCGGTCATTCCACCCTTCACCAGCACCCAGGCTAGCCCGACCTGATCGGGCGCGTCTTATCTGACCGGGTGGCGCTCTGGTAATCCGTGGGATCCCCGCCGCTTGGCGGGGCCCCGGTGTGGTTGGATGGTGTGCGGTTGTTGACGGCGACCCCGAACCCTTTTGCCACCGATCTTTTCGTCTGGCCGATAACGGGCGCTATGCCTTGTTCCTTCGACTCCGGTTCCTGTCTTGGGAACACGGGGCCGGTTTTCCGTGGACAGCAAAACGAATGGCGAAAATACTGGTCCTTGGTGCCGGTGGGTTTATCGGCGCGCATATGGTGAAGCGGCTGAAGCGTGATGGCCATTGGGTGCGGGCCGTCGATCTCAAATCCCCGCCTTATGACGAATCGCCGGCGGATGATTTCGTTGTCGGCGACCTGCGTGACCCCGGGTTTTGCCGGGATGTGATCGACACCCGCTTTGATGAGGTTTATCAGTTCGCCGCCGACATGGGCGGGGCCGGCTATATCTTCACCGGCATGAACGACGCGGACATCATGCACAACTCCGCCTCGATCAACCTCAATGTGCTGGACAACTGCCGGCAGCAGCGGATCGGGCGGGTGTTCTATTCCTCTTCCGCCTGCATCTATCCCCAGGAAAACCAGACCGACGCGGCCGATCCCAATTGCCGGGAGGATACCGCCTATCCGGCCAATCCCGACAGCGATTACGGTTGGGAAAAGCTGTTCAGCGAACGGCTGTATCAGGCTTACGCCCGCAATTACGGCATCGCGGCCCGTATCGCCCGCTACCATAATATCTTCGGCCCCGAAGGGGCGTGGAACAACGGGCGGGAAAAGGCCCCGGCGGCGGTCTGCCGCAAGGTGGCGACCGCCGAAGATGGCGGCGAGGTGGAGATCTGGGGGGACGGCCTTCAGACCCGCAGCTTTCTGTACATCGATGAATGCCTGGACGGAACCTTGCGCCTGATGCGCTCGGATGTGGATGTGCCGGTCAACATCGGCTCGGAAGAAATGGTCAGCATCAACGCCCTGGTGGCGATGGTGGGGGAGATCGCCGGCAAGCGGGTGACCATCCGTCATGTCCCCGGACCGCAGGGGGTTCGCGGTCGCCGTTCCGACAATACGCTGATCCGTGCCCGGCTGGGCTGGGCACCGCAGCAGCCGTTGCGCGCCGGGCTGGAGCCGACATACCGCTGGATCGCCGGGTTGGTGGGCCGTGGGATGGCTGACGCATGACCCTTGCCCCGGATTTGGAGGTGCCCGCCCGGAACGGGGCGTTCCAGGGCACCGCCGCGAGCCGGCCGTCCGGGCGGCGCATTGTGGTGCATGATTATGCCGGCCACACGTTCCAGGTGCAGCTCAGCCGCTGGCTGGCGGCCCAAGGGCATCAGGTGCTGCATCTTTACGCCGCCGAAACACAGACCCCCCACGGGTGCCTGACCCACACCCCTGGCGATTCCCCCGGTTTTGCCGTGGAAGGTGTGAGCACCGGGCGCCCGCTCGACAAGTATGTGCTGCATCGGCGCTGGCTGCATGACCGCGCCTATGGAGGATGTCTGGCCGAGCGGGTGGCGGCGTTTGCCCCCGACGTGGTGCTGTCGGCCAACACGCCCCCGGCATCCCAGGAGCGGTTGCTGAAACGGCTGAACCGCATGGGTGTCCCGCTGGTGTGCTGGGTGCAGGATATCTTCACCATCGGGGTGGAGGAGATCCTGAAACGCAAGCCGGCGCCCATTCGCTGGGCCGCCCGCCGGCTGCTGGAGCACACGGAATTCGGCGTCATGCGGAATTCGGCGGGGCTGGTGGTGATTTCCCCCGATTTTCTGCCGGTTCTGGCCGCCCGCGGCGTCCGTCACCCCCATAGCGTGGTGGTGGAGAACTGGGCGCCCTATGGTGACATCGAACCCCGCCCGCGCGACAACCCATGGGCGCGCGCCCGCGGGCTGGACGGGCGCTTCGTCTTTCTGTTCAGCGGTACGTTGGGGATGAAGCACAACCCCGGCCATCTTGCCAATCTGGCCCGTGCGTGGCGCCACGACCCGCAGGTGCGGGTGGTGGTGGTGAGCGAAGGGCTGGGCCGCCGCTGGCTGGAGCAGGTGAAGGCGGCGGAAGGGTTGGAAAATCTGATTCTGGAGGATTTCCAGCCGTATGAGGCGCTGCCGGACGTGCTGGCATCCGCCGACGTGCTGGCGGTGCTGCTGGAGAATTACGCCGGTCCCCTGTCGGTCCCATCGAAAGTCTACAGTTATTTCTGCGCCGGACGCCCGATCGTCGGGGCGGTACCGGCGGCCAATCTGGCCCGCCGGACGATCGAACGGGAAGCCGCGGGTCTGTGCGTCGATCCCGGTGACGAGGCCGGGTTCCTGGCGGCGGCGCACCGGCTGTATGAGGATGCCGCTTTGCGCAGAGTCTGTGCCGCCAACCAGACCCGCTATGCGGCGCAGGCTTTCGACATCGCCCGGATCGGCCCCCGGTTCGTGGATGTCCTGGAGACGGCCTGTGCGTCGGTGGGGAAGGTGCTGGGAACGGCTCAGTAAGCTCCGACCCGGTGCAGCACCACCGGCACGGTCTTCGCCAAAATCGCCATGTCGTGCCACAGCGACCAGTTCTTGACGTACCAGACGTCGAAATTGACCCGTTGTTCATAGGAACTGTCGTTGCGCCCGCTGACCTGCCACAGCCCGGTCATGCCGGGGCGCACCTGCAGGTAAAAGGCCACGTCCGTCCCGTAATTCCCCAGTTCGCCGGCGGTTACCGGCCGCGGTCCCACCAGACTCATGTCCCCCCGCAGCACGTTCAGCAGTTGGGGCAGTTCGTCCAGGCTGGTAGCCCGCAGGAAACGGCCGATGGGGGTCACCCGCGGGTCGTTGCGCAGTTTGTAGGTTGCCGCCCATTCCGCCGCCGCCGCCGGGTCGCGGCTCAGCAGATCGCTCAGCACCCGGTCGCTGTCGGTGTCCATGGTGCGGAATTTCAGGCAGGAAAAGGACCGCCCACCCCGCCCGACACGACGGTGGCGGTAGAGCACCGGCCCTCCGTCCCGGGCGATCAGGGCGGCGAACAGCAAAAACACCGGCAGCAGCAGCACCGCCAGAACCCCGGCCACCACACAGTCGAAGGTGAACTTCACCGCCCGGCTCATCGGCTGGGCAAGGTTGTTCCGCGCCATCATAATCATGATGTCGTGGCTGAAGAAGTAGAACCGGTCGAACCCCAGCACCGGCAATCCCCGCAACGGCGGCACCACGGCAAAGGGCAGCCCTTCGCGCACCAGATCGGCCATCATGCCGCCGCGTTCGACGAAATCGCTGCCCGACAGGGCCAGGACCGCCAATTGCGCGTTCCACATCTGATAGACGCCCGCCCATGACCGGCTGGCAACCGTGTCGCTGAGCGAGGACAGCGGCACCACGCCCACGACGTCGTACCCCAGCGACCGTTCCGACGACAGGGCGTGCGATGCTTCCTCCGCATGCTCCCCCTCGCCGATCATCAGCACCGGAATGCGCCAGCACCCGGCCTCGTCGAGCAGGTGGCGGGCCAGCCGGCGGGCCAGGGGGATGAACAGGGCGGTCAGGATCCACGCCTGGATCAGCCACAATCGGGAAAAATCCGCCTTCAGCGCGAACATCAGGAAACCGTCGCCCAACAGCATCAGGATGCAGCCGGCGATGATATGCTTGGTTTCGGTCCAGAACGGCAGGCGCTGGCGGTAGTGCCCCTGGGTCAGCAGCCCCAGAATCAGGATCAGGCCGAAACCGCCGAACTGGATCAGCCGCAACGCCGTATCCTCGGCGAACACGTCCCGGTAGGGCCGGTTCAGGATCATTTCATTGATGAGCAGGGACGACAGCGCCGCCCCCATGAAGCCCGCCAGCAGCGCCAGCGCGTCGGCGGCCATCAGCACCGACCGCCGGACAACGGCAAGACGTGCCAGATGGATCGGATATTCCAACACGCCCGCCATCGGATGAAGGACATTTCCCTTGCTGGCCACGCCGCCCTGTTCCCGCGAAGATTGGTAAGGGGACCTACTCTATCGCTGGTAATAAAGCAGGGCCAAGAGCCATTCGTGCGTTGCGTGCCCTGCGTCCGAGGCAGGGGAGTGCCGTACCAAAAATAACACAATTCATTAAAATGCCATATATCTCCGTTCAAACCGTCCGCTCCGTCCTCTGAGCGCAGTGGTTTCAGGGGGCGCAATCCCCGTGGTGGATCTCAATTGCCGCGGCCCTCATCGCTGCGGTAGGCATACCGCAGCGATTGCGGATAGACTGCGGCTCCATTCCAAGACGGATGGCTCACCCATACTGACGGCCTGGGGGCCAACGGGGGATCTGGCGAACGTGACCGCGAACATGCTTCTTTTCCGTCTGCTCCTGGCGGTTGTTGTCCTGGCACCCTTGCCGCTGGCGTCGAACCGTCCCTGGGCCTGGAGCCTGCTGGCCGTTGTGACCGGCGTTCTGTGTGGCAGTTGGGCGGTGTTGGTGCCGTTGGGGGCGGCGCGGGCGCCGATGCCGTTCCGCCGGCTGTGGGCGGTGGCGGTTCCGTTCCTGATGGTTCTGGCCTGGGCCTTTTTGCAGACATCGGGCCTGCTGCCGCCGTCGCTGTGGCATTCCCTGTGGCAGGGGGCGGGGCCGGTGCTGGAAGGGGCCTCGGGCGGCGCTCTGTCGGGTATGGTGTCCGCCGACCCGGCGTTGACGCGGGCGGCCATCCTGCGGATGGCAACCTATGGCGCCATCTTCTGGCTGGCGGTTCAGTTGGGGCGGGAGCGGGTGCGCGCCCGTGAAGGGCTGGTGACGGTGGCAGTGGCCGGCACCGTGTACGCGCTCTATGGCCTGATCGTTTATTTTTCCGGCAACCATACCATCCTGTGGCTGGAGAAATGGGCCTATACCGACGATCTGACGGCCACCTTCGTCAACCGCAACGCTTATGGCGCCTATGCCGCGATCGGGATGATGTGCTGTCTGGCGCTTTTCATGCACGCCCTGCAGCCGCGCCGCCACGGCAGCCGGGATGGCGGGCCGCGGGCCTATGAACTGGCCGAAACTGTGCTGGTGCGTGCCCTGCCGTATCTGCTGGCGGTCGTGATGCTGGGCACGGCGATGCTGCTGTCCCATTCCCGTGGTGCGCTTCTCAGCACCGGAGTGGCCTTTGGCATTCTGATGGTGATGCTGACACTGGGGCGGATCATCCGTCTGCGGATGGCGCTGGTGCTCGGCCTGCTGGTTCTGGGCATTGGGCTGGTGATGCTGAGCGTCAGCGGTGATGTGACGGTGCAGCGGCTGGCGGAACAGACCGATGAGGAGCGCACCAGCGCCTATGCCCTGATCCTGCGGGCCATCGGCGACACCCCGCTGACCGGCACCGGGCTGGGGGCGTTCGAGCCGACCTTTCACCTGTACCGTGACACTTCGCTGTCCCGCCCGGTGGTGTGGGACTATGCCCACAACGTTCCCCTGGAACTGGTGCTGGATCTGGGGATCCCCGCGGCGGTGCTCTATTATCTCAGCCTTGCGGTGGTGGCCGGGGTGTGCATCAGGGGGGTGGTCCGGCGGCGGCGCGACCAGATTTATCCCGCCGTGGCCCTGTCGGTGGCGGCACTGCTGGCAGCGCATGGGATGGTGGATTTCAGCGCCCAGATCCCCGCGGTGGCGGCCACGCTGGCGCTGCTGCTGGGGTTGGGCTACGCCCAGTCGTGGAGCACCGTCGAACACCACGACAGCGACGAACGGCATTCATGACCGGTCCGATCATCCGCGGGCTGGGGCAGATGTGGCGCAAGGCCCGCAAGCTGGCGCATCTGCTGCCCGATCCGCTGTTCCGCCACGGCCTGCGCCATGGGGTGGCGGCGGCGGTGGAGCACCGCCGGATTCTCGAACCCTTGCGGGGGCTGGGCACGGTGATCGACGTGGGCGCCCACACCGGCCAGTTTTCGCTGCTGGCGGCCCGGCTGTTTCCCGATGCCCGGATCCATGCGGTGGAACCGCTGCCGGCGGCGGCGACGGTCTATGACCGCGTGTTCGCCGATGCGCCGGTCGGGCGGAGCAGGGTCACCCTGCACCGGGCGGCGGCGGGGAAGGAGCCGGGAATGGCGGCGCTGCATGTTTCCCGCCGGTCCGACTGTTCGTCGCTGCTGCCCATCGGCGGCGGGCAGGTGGCCTTCGCGCCGGGGTCGGAGGCGGCGGGAACCGTCATGGTGCCGGTGGAGCCGTTGGACGGGCTTCTGCCCCTGGATTCCCTGCCGCGGCCCATCCTTCTGAAGCTGGACATCCAGGGCGGGGAACTGGACGCCCTGCGGGGGGCCGGGCGGCTGCTGTCCCTGGCCGATCATGTTTACGCCGAGGTGTCATTCGTGCCGCTGTACGAGGGGCAGCCCCTGGCCCCCGCCATCATCGCTCATCTGGCCGGTCACGGTTTCGGGCTGGCCGGAGTCAACACCCCCAGCTTCGGCCCCGCCGGCGGCTGTGTTCAGGCCGACCTGCTGTTCCGCCGGACCGGCTGACCGACGCATCCCTCCGCCAGCGCGTGGACCCGCCGGGTGAAGGCGGCGGGGCCGAAGGCCGGAACCAGGGCCGGCGGGACCGTCCCGCGGGGCTGGGTCAGGGCCGCGGCGACCGCGCGGGCCAGATCGTCGGGATCGTCGGGGTCGGCCAGCCCGCCGATGGCCCCGTCGAGCACCGCTTCGCGTGAGCCGTCTCGGATCGATGCCACCGCCGGCACACCGCAGGCCATGGCTTCCAGCAGGACGATGCCGAACCCTTCCTGCCGGCCGCACAGGACGAAGGCGTCGGCCAGCCGGTAATGGTCGGCCTTTTCCGTTTCATCCACGAAGCCGGTGAAGATCACCTGCCGTTCCAGGCCGCGGCGGCGGGCCTCCGCCTCCAGCCGGGCGCGGCCGTTGCCGTCGCCGCACACCAGATAGCGCAGCCCCGGAAAATCCGTCAGCAGGCGGGGCAGGGCGGCGAACATCTCCTCGAACCCCTTGTCGGGATCCAGGAGGTCCAGCCGGGCCAGCCCCATCACCACCGGCCCGCCTCCGTCCAGCCCATAGCGGGCCGCCAGGGCCGCCGGGGGCGGGGCGGGGGTGAAGACGGTGGGATCGACGGTGTTGGGCAGCACCACGCACCGCGCCGGATCCACCCCCGACCATGCGCGGAAGCGGTCCAGGGTGTAGCGGCTGACCGCGATGGTCAGATCGATCCGGTTCAAAAGATCGATGCCCGCCAGCGAACGCCCGCGCACCGGCGCCCAGGCGTCCACCCCATGGATCACCAGCCCCAGCCGTGTGTCCCGCCCGGCCAGCCGGGCCGCCGGGGCGGCGGCGGGCAGCAGGTTGATGTGGCCGCAGATCACCGCGTCGTACCCGCGGCACGCCTCCGTCAGGGCGGCGGCGGCGAATCCCAGCTTCCCGGACGGTGCGGCACGCTGTTCGACCCGCGGCGGCAGGGTGCCCGTCGGGTTGGGGGCGCGGCGGGGCAGGATCACCAGCCTGTCCACGCCGGGGGCCGACGACAGGGCGGTGGCGAAATCCTGGTTGAAACGGGAAATCCCCCCATGCCCGCCGAAGGCATCGCTGACCAGGAACAACAGTTTCATTGCGACGGGCGGTCCTTGTGAACGGCCAGGTGGAAAAAGCGGCGCGGACGATATCAGCATCCTCCGGCGCTGTCAGCCGCCCCCGCTTTTTTGCAGACCCTGCCACCTTGACCCCGCCAGGGTCGCAGGAGTAGGTTCCGCGCCCTTTGGCGGACGGGATGCGGGAGGGCTGGGCCATGGCCGTTGCGGGAATCGATTTCGGGACCACCAATTCCACCGCCGGGGTGGTGCGCGGCGGGGCCGTGAGCATGGTGGAACTGGGTGACGCGACGCTCGCCACCCCCACGGTTCTGTTCTTTGACGCCGATGCCAAGGAGTTCGCGGTCGGGCACCGGGCCGACGCGGCCTTGCGGGCCGGACAGACCGGGCGTTACATGCGGTCGCTCAAGACCTATCTGGGCCGCAAGGACCGGGTGGTCACCCGGCTGGGTGGCCGGGAATACGAGCTAGAAGACCTGATCGCCGTCATCCTGTCCACCTTTCGCACCGCGCTGGAAGGTGCGGCGGGGGAAGCGGTGGACCATGTGGTCATGGGCCGCCCCGTGCGCTTCAACGACGACGACGACGATCTCGACCGCCGGGCGCAGGACCGGCTGGAAAAGGCGGCCAGGGCGGCGGGCTTCACCAGCGTGTCGTTCCAGTACGAACCCATCGCCGCGGCGCTGGCCTATGAGGCGACGGTGAACGCCGAAGAACTGATCGTCGTCGCCGACATCGGCGGCGGCACCTCGGACTTCAGCATCGTGCGCGTGGGGCCGGGGCGCCAGGGGCAGGACCGCCGCGGCGACATCCTGGGCAACCACGGCACCTATATCGGCGGCGACAACTTCGACGCGTCCATCATCGACGCCTTCGTCGCACCGCAGATGGGCAAGGGCACCCTGTTCCGCAGCCTCGACAAGCGGCTGCCGTTCCCCGTGCATTACTTCACATGGCTGGCCCGCTGGCATCTGTTCAACAACCTGCTGGAACGCAAGAACCTGAACGAGCTGCGTTCGCTGCTGCGGGTGTCGGAGGAGCCGGAGAAGGTTGGGCGGCTGATCGAACTGGCGGAAAACCAGCTTTTCTTCGAATTTTCCGGTCTGGTGGAAAGTGCCAAGAAGGCGCTGTCGTCGGCAGAAACCGCGGTCCTGGACATGGACATCTTCGAGGATCCCTTCGAGCTTGCCATCCCCCGTCCGGAGTTCGAGGACAACGCCGAACCGCTGGTGAACGGCATCACCCATGCCCTGCACGAAGCACTGCGGCAGGCCGGCACAGCCCCCGATGCGGTGGATCGCGTGTTCCTGACCGGCGGCACGACGCTGGTGCGCGCGGTGAAGCAGGGCTTTACCGAGGTGTTCGATCCGGGGCGGATCGTTCACACCGATGTGTTCACCAGCGTGGGCTATGGGCTGGTGCGGGATGCCATGAACCACGCCTGATAGAATGAGCGGGGCTGCCGCCCCGACCCCGCTTGGAGGCTGACGCCTCCAAACCTTCCTCTTTTTTATCGATAAAAACAAAGGGGGTTCGGGGCATCGCCCCGAACGGGTTTGGGCGGTAGCCCAATCGCTCACAGAACCAGAATGGCGCGGAAATCGTTCACATTGGTCAAGGTCGGTCCCGTGACGACCAGATCGCCCAGGGTGGCGAAGACCGTGTAGGCGTCGTTGTCGGCCAGTCGGTCCCGCGGGTCCAGGCCGGCGGCGCGCGCGCGGGCCGCCGATTGACCGTCGGCCACGGCACCGGCGTTGTCTTCCGATCCGTCGATGCCGTCGGTGTCGCAGGCAATCGCGGCAATGCCGTCCACACCGGCGATTCCCAGCGCGAAGCCCAGCAGGAATTCGGCGTTCCGTCCCCCCTTGCCGCCGCCGTGCACGCTGACGCTGGTTTCCCCACCCGACAGGATCAGGCACGGGCGGGCGAGGGAGGTGGCGCCACGACGGGCGGCGGTGGCGATGCCGGCCATGACCGTTCCCACCTCCCGCGCTTCGCCCTCGATGGCATCGCCCAGCATCAGCGGTTCCACCCCACAGGCCCGTGCGTGGGCCGCCGCCGCTTCCAGTGCCGACAGCCCCGTCGCCATCATGCGGTAGGAACCGGCGGCGAAGGCGGGGTGGCCGCTGTCGGGCATGGCCGCATCCGCCGACGCCAGAAAGCCGGCGATGGAGGCGGGCGGGGCGATGCCGTAGCGATTGAGCACCATTCGCGCCGTGGCGGCGTCGGAGGCCGGGGCCACCGTGGGGCCGGAGGCGATGGTCGCCGGGGCATCGCCCGGCACGTCGGAAATGGCGAGCGTCACCACCGGCGCCGGCCACGCCGCCACCGACAGCCGTCCGCCGCCCAGCCGCGACAGCACCGCCCGCACCCGGTTGATGTCCTCGATCGCTGCCCCGCTCTTCAGCAGCGCGGTGTTGACCGCCTTCACCTCCGCCAGCGTGACGCCGGGGGGTGGCAGCATCAGCAGCGACGAGCCGCCGCCCGACAGCAGGCACAGCACCAGATCCCTGTCGGTCAGGCCGTCCAGCAAGGCCAGCATCTCCCGCGCCGCCTGTTCCCCGGCGGCATCGGGGTTGGGGTGCCCCGCTTCCACCACCCGGATGGAGCGGCATGGGGTGCCGTGGCCGTGACGGGTGACCACCATGCCGGAGAGCGGCCCCGGCCAATGCTGTTCCAGGGCGGCGGCCATGGATGCGGCGGCCTTGCCCGCTCCGATCACCACCGTGCGTCCGGCGGGCGGCGGCGGCAGATGGGCGGCCAGGATATCATCGGGCCGGCAGGCCGATACCGCCCGGTCGAAACAGGCGCGCAGGAAGCCGCGGGGATCGGTCAGGGGAGAGGTGGGGGTGCTCATGCCGGTTCTCGTGTTTTGGGGGTGTCTGCGGCGATGGCCTGATCCCGGCCCTTGGACTTGGCGTCGTAGAGTGCCGCGTCGGCGCGGTGCAGCACGCTGTCAACGGTGTCGCCGGGGACCAGCGCCGTCACCCCGGCGCTGACCGTGTGCAGCTGCCCGGTGGGAAAGCCGTGGGCGCGCACCGCTTGGCACACCTGCCGGGCCAGATCCAGCGCCTGATCCCGGGTGGTTTCGGGACAGAGGATCAGGAATTCCTCCCCTCCCCAACGGCCGAACAGGTCGGTGGTCCGCACCGTCGTCTGGACCACGGACGTGAAATCTTTCAGCACCGCATCGCCGGCCAGATGGCCGTGGATGTCGTTGATCGCCTTGAAATGGTCGATGTCCAGAAGGATCAGGGCGAAGGGGTGGCCGTGACGGCGGGTGCGGTCGATTTCCTGAACCAGCCGTTCGTTGAGGTAATCCCGGTTGCCGATGCCGGTCAGGCCGTCGGTGCGGGACTGGCGGCGCAAGGCCCCGTTCATCCGGCGCAGCTTGACGATCCAGAACAGGCTGGTGGCGACCACCAGCCCGCAGGCGGCCAGGATGCGCCACAGCACATCGAAATCGATGTTCTTCTGCACGGTGATGGCCACGTGGCGGTTGGCGATCTGCTCCCGCTCTTCCGTGGTGATCTGGGCAATGCCCTTGTCCAGGATGCTGCGCAGCAGCGGCTCGCTTTTGATGACGCCGACGCGCAGGCGGTTTTCATAGCCGGGCACGGCACCGGCCACCTTCAGATTGAACCATCCCCCCTTTTTGATGGCGTGCACGGCCACGATCATGGAGCGCATGGTCATGGATGCCCGCTTGTCCGACACCATGGCGAAGGCGTCCGCCTCCGCCGGGACGGTGATGAGGGTCAGGTTGGGATAGTCCTTCATCAGCCGCTCCTCCATGGAGGTGCCGGAGGGCAGGACCATCACCTCGCCCGTCAGCCCGCCCAGATCGTCGATCAGCGGGTGTTCTTCCCGCGTGACGATGACGTTGGGGTCGATGAGCAGGGGAGCGGTGAAGCTCAGCCACGCGTCCCGTTTGGGCGTGCGGTTCAGGAAGCTGAGGAATTTGCAGGTGCCGGCCTGGGCGGTGGCGATGCTTTCCTCCCACGTCCGGGTCGGCACCACCGACAGCGTCATCCCCACCCGCGACGCTGCCAGCCGCAGCAGGTCGGCGGCGATCCCCTCGTGCTGGCCCTGGCTGGTGATGACCTCGTACGGTGCCCAATCGGGATCGGCGCAGTAGGGCACGACGGGGTTGTCGCGCAGATACGCCGTCTCTTCGGGCGTCAGCCGGGCGGCGTGCGCTGGGGTCATCGCGGCGGAAAACGCGAAAAAAGCGAAGAACGCCAGACGTTTTTCCCGCGAAAACAGGGCGATGAGGGCCATGGGTCAAGTCATGCCGATTAGAAAGGGGGAGGGTAGGAAGAGAACCGCCGCCGCGCAAGCGGTGTTTCCGGTCCCCGCACCCCTATTTTTCTTTTCCGCCGGCCCGGCCGTTCCTATCCGTCCACCGCCCGCAGCAGGGGGGTGATCTTGGTCATCATTTCATCATGCTCCAGACCGGGATCGGAATCGGCGACGATGCCGCCGCCCGCCTGCGCGATCACGTGGGTCGGGGTCACGGTGAGGGTGCGGATCAGGATGCTGCTGTCCATGGCGCCGTCGAAACCGATCCACACCGCCGACCCGCAATAGGGGCCGCGGCGGGCGGCTTCCAGCTCGTCGATGATTTCCATGGCGCGGATCTTCGGCGCCCCGGTGATCGACCCGCCGGGGAAGGTGGCGCGCAGCGCATCGACCGGCCCCAGGCCGGGGCGCAGTCGCCCCTCCACCACCGACACCAGATGATGGACTGAGGCGAAGGTTTCCACCGCGCACAGGCTCGGCACCCGCACCGACCCGATGCGCGCCACCCGCCCGATGTCGTTGCGCAGCAGGTCGGTAATCATCAGGTTTTCCGCCCGGTCCTTGACGCTGGCCGCCAGATCGGCGGCGAGTGCCGCGTCTTCCGCACCCGTGCGTCCGCGGGGGCGGGTGCCCTTGATCGGGCGGGTTTCCAGATGCCCGTCGGCGGACAGCTTCAGGAACCGCTCGGGCGAGGCGCTGGCGATGCCATAACCGCCGCCATCCCCGGTCAGGCAGGCGGCGAAGGGGGCGGGGCTGCGCGCCAGCAGGCGGCGGTAGAGGTCGAAAACACCCACCCCCGCCGGCCGTTCGGCCAGGAACCGCCCGGTGAAGTTGGCCTGGAAGATGTCGCCGGCGCGGATGTAGTCCAGCACCCGCGCCACCTGCGCCCGATAGCGGTCCCGTGTCATCTCCGGCACCCACGGGGCGGTGCCGGCGGCGGGCGGCGGCAGGATGTCCGGCGCCGATGCCACCTGTGCGGCCAGGGCGGCCCCGCGGGCCAGGGCGCGGGCCTGACGGATGGTGGGATCCTGTTCGGGAAAGCCGGTGGACACCACCCAGGCCCGCCGATCCCGCCCGTCGAACACGGCGGCGGTGTCGTACAGCCCGACCAGCATGTCCGGGGTGCCGTCCCCGGCACCGTGGCGCGCGGGCAGCCGTTCCAGAACCCGCCCCAGTTCGTAGCCGAGAAAGCCGATGGCCCCGCCGCCGAACGGTACCGGTGCGATGCCGGGGGGCAGGGGGTGTGCTGCCAGTTCCCGTTCCAGCACGGCGAAGGGGTCGCCCACCACCGTTTCCCCGTCCACGGTTGCGGCGGTCCCATGGGCGGTGATGGTGCGGAAGGGATCGGCCGCCACGATGCTGAAGCGTCCCCGCCCGCCGGCATCGGCGGCCCCGTGCAGCAGGGCGGCAAAGGGTGTTCCGGCGAACGGGGCGAACGCCGTCACCGGATCACGATAGGGAACCTCCCACACCGCCAGACAGAAATCCCCCGCCGGTCCCCGGCGGATCGCCGCATCCATGATGCCCCTTCCTTGCCGTGGGAACCGCACCGGCCTTACGTCAACTGGTACTTCACCGGCGTGCGCGGTTCCGGCAGGTCGGTTTCGCCGACCGCTTCCAACAGGTCGATCTCGATGATGCGGACCATGGCGTCAAGGGGCAGATCGTTGGGCAACAGGCCGAACGGCTCCTCCAACTCGTCGCCCAGAGCGTCCAGGCCGAAAAAGGCGTAGGCGAGCACCAGACTGAACAGGGGGGTGGCGATGCCGCAGGTCTCCCACAGCCCGAAGGGCGACAGCAGGCAGAAGATCCACGAGGTCCGGTGCAGCAGCAGGGAATAGGCAAACGGGGTGGGCGTGCTGCGGATGCGCTCGCACGCGGCCTGCACCGCGTTCAACTCTTCGATCCGGTCTTCCAGCAGGCGCAAGCTCACCTCGCCGAAAGCACCGGCGCGATGGGCGGCGACGATCTCCCCGGACAGGTGGCGCAGGATCGCCTGCGGCCGGTTGCGCACGCCGGCCAGCCGGGCGGCCTCGTCGGGGGCAAGCCAGCGGGCGGTGGCGATCAGCTCGTCCTGGTTGCGCAGGCGCGCGCCTAAGCAGGTGCAGAAACCGATCACCCGCCGCACCGACCGTTCCCCCGCCGTCCCCGGCAGCAGCAACGGCAATTCCCGGCCCAGGGCGCGGGTCTGGGCGATCAGATGGCCCCATTGCTTGCGCGCTTCCCACCAGCGGTCATAGCAGGCGTTGTTGCGGAAACCGAGGAAGATGGACAGCACCAGCCCGATCAGGCTGAACGGCGCCAGCGAGATGGACGGCAACGGCTGCGTCCACACATGGGGAACAGTCACCACCACGGCGGCCGCCAGCCCGACCACCAGGATGCGCGGCCAGATCTGCGGCACCACCGATCCACGGATGGCCAGCAGCATGGACAGGGAATTTCCGGTCGTGCGGACGATCATCGGCGTGCTCGGCGGTCAGGGGATGGCCCCCGTATAACCGGCCCGGCGCGCTGTGGACAAGGTGGAAGCGCCGACCGCTGGCTGCCATGCGGCCAGTCACCGCCGCTCAACCCGCCAGACGGTCCAGCGCCCGGCGGTAGGCGGCGACAATGGCGTCGCGGCGCTCGTGCCGCCCGTCCCGCACCACCAGACACCCGCCGGCCACCACGTCACGGATCCCGTGGCCGCTGCCGGCGAAGATGTGGGCGTCCAGCAGCGCATCGCCGTCCCGCCCCATCAGCTTCGGGTCGTCGGGATCGAGGATCACCAGATCGGCGGGTTGGCCCACGGCGATTCCGGCCGTGCCGGCCCGGCCCAACGCCTGCGCCCCCCCGGCCAGCGCCGCGCGGTAAAGGCCGGCGCCGATGGACCCGTCGCCACCCGTCCGCAGGACGTTGCGTTGCCGGGTGACCAGCCGCTGGCCGTATTCGAGCAGCCGCAGATCCTCGGCGGGCGACACGGTGATGTGGCTGTCCGACCCGATGCCGAACCGTCCGCCATGGGCCAGGAAGGCGGGGGCGGGGAACAGCCCGTCGCCCAGATTGGCCTCCGTCGTCGGGCACAGCCCGGCCACCGCTCCGGACGCGGCCACCGCCGCCGTTTCATCCGCCGTCATGTGGGTGGCGTGGACCAGACACCAGTCGGGCGACACCGGGGCGTGGTCCAGCAGCCATTCCACCGGGCGCTGGCCGCTCCAGGCACGGCAACCCTCCACCTCCGCCGTCTGTTCGGCGATGTGGATGTGGACCGGGGTGCCGGCGGGCAGGCCGTCCAGTGCTACCCGCATCTCCGCCGCCGTCACCGCGCGCAGGGAATGCAGCGCCAGCCCGGTGCGTCCGCCCGCCCGCCCGGCCATGGCCCGGGTGGCGGCGTCTAGAATCGTGCGCACCCCGTCGGGGGTGTTGAGGAAGCGCCGCTGGCCCTCGGCCGCCGGCTGTCCGCCGAAACCGCCGTGGGCGTAGAGCACCGGCAGCAGCGTCAGCCCGATGCCGGTGGTGTCGGCGGCGGCGATGATGCGCCGGGCCATCTCCGCCCGGTCGGCATAGGGGGTGCCGTCGGGGGCGTGGTGCAGGTAATGGAACTCCGCCACCGCCGTATAGCCCTGGGTCAGCATCTCCATATAGAGAAGGGCGGCGACGGCCTCCGCATCCTCGGGCGTCAGGCGGCGGACGAAGCCGTACATGGTGTCCCGCCAGGTCCAGAAGCTGTCCTCCGCCGGTCCCGCCCGCTCCGCCAGCCCGGCCATGGCCCGCTGAAAGGCGTGGCTGTGCAGGTTGGGCATCCCCGGAATGACCGGCCCGGCGGCGTGGGGCAGGGCAGGGTCGTCCCCCGGCTCCACCGCCGCGATCCGCCCGTCGGGGGCGAAGCGCAGGGTCATGCCGTCCGCCCAGCCGTCCGGCAGCAGCACCCGCCGGCACACCAGCCCCGTCAGCCGTTCCATGCCCAATCCTCCCGGTTGAACGCCGTCCTTACTGTGGTGCGTTTCCGGCGGCAAAACCAGCCATTCGCAGAATCGTGCGAAACAGGCGGTTTTTGTTCGAAGGATCGGTGGAAAATCCGCGTGTCCTGCATCTCTTTGCAAAGACCGGCGAGAGCCGTTCCGCTTATCCTGACTTTATTAGCGTATCATTCTGGTCGGATATAAGGACGGGATGCCATGAAGGTCGTCGTGCTGGGTGGTGGGGTGATCGGTGTGACCACGGCCTATTATCTGGCCAAGGACGGACATGCGGTGACGGTGGTGGACCGTCAGCCGGGGGCGGCGCTGGAAACCAGCTACGCCAACGCGGGCGAGGTGTCGCCGGGCTATTCCGCCCCCTGGGCCGGGCCGGGCGTGCCGCTGAAGGCCATCAAGTGGATGGTGATGAAGCATTCCCCGCTGGTCATCCGTCCGCGCATGGACCCGCGCATGTGGACGTGGCTGGCGCAGATGCTGCGCAACTGCACCGCCGCCCGCTATGCCGTCAACAAGGGCCGCATGGTGCGTCTGGCCGAATACAGCCGCGACTGCCTGCGCGACCTGCGGGTCGAAACTGGCATCACCTATGACGACCGCACCCAGGGCACGCTGCAGCTCTTCCGCACCGCCAAGCAGGTGGACGCCGCTGCCGACGACATCGCGGTCCTGAAACAGTACAACGTTCCGTTCGAGGTGCTGGACCCCGCCGGCTGCATCCAGGCGGAACCGGCTCTGGCCGCGGTGCGGGAAAAGATCGCCGGCGGCCTGCGCCTGCCGGGGGACGAGACGGGCGACTGCCACCTGTTCACCCAGCGTCTGGCCGCCCTGGCCGCCGGTCTGGGGGTGGAGTTCCAGTACGACACCGCCATCCGCCGCCTGCACACCGATGGGCGCCGCATCACCCATGTCACCACCGACAAGGGCGAGTTGACCGCCGACACTTTCGTCCTGGCGTTGGGCAGCTATTCGCCGCTGCTGCTGAAGGATGTGGGCATCTCGATCCCGGTCTATCCGGTCAAGGGCTATTCCATCACCGTTCCCATCACCGACCCCTCCGCCGCCCCGGAATCCACGGTGATGGACGAGACGTACAAGATCGCCATCACCCGTCTGGGCGACCGCATCCGCGTCGGCGGCACGGCGGAAATCGCCGGCTATGACCTGACGCTCCATGCCGAACGGCGGGCGGCGCTGGAACATTCGGTCTCCGACCTGTTCCCCCGCGGCGGCGACGTGTCAAAGGCGGAATTCTGGACCGGCCTGCGCCCGATGACGCCGGACGGCACCCCGGTGATCGGCCACACGCCCTATGCCAACCTGTTCCTGAACACCGGCCACGGCACGCTGGGCTGGACCATGTCGTGCGGATCGGGCCGGCTGCTGGCCGATCTGGTGGGCGGACGGGCACCGCAGACCGAAACCCAGGGGCTGGACGAATCCCGCTACCGTGCTGCCGCCTGAGGCGTGATCTTCCGCGTCGTCAAAAAAGCGCCCCCGCTGCCTGTGCCGCGGGGGCGTTTCAGTTTCAAAGGACGCTCCCGAAGCCCCGGGGGAACCGGGGGCTTCAGACCACAAGGAAATGCATGCGCAACCCCCCGGCGACGGGGGGCGTGGATGCCTTTCACCACACACCATAAACGCAAGCGTTGCCGAGGATCTTTGCAAATCGTTGCCGATTGAGCGAAAATCCGCTCCCCGATCGCACGATCGACACATTCCCCGCACAGATCGGTCCTTTCATGCGCTCCCGCGATGGTATCGACGACAAGATCATCCGCCTGCTGCGGGCGGATGGCCGGATGAGCAACGCCAAACTGGCCGAGGAGGTGGGGCTGTCCCCGTCCGCCTGCCTGCGACGGTTGCATCTGCTGGAACACAGCGGCGTCATTCGCGGCTACACCGCCATCATCGATCAGCCGGATGTTGAAAAACCCACGGTGGTGATCGTGCAAATCACCCTGGAACGCCAGACCGAAGAGTATCTGCGCCGATTCGAGCAGGAGGTGCGCAAACACCCCGAGGTGCAGGAATGCTATCTGATGACCGGCATGGCCGATTATCTGCTGCGGGTGGAGGCGCGCGACGCCGGCGATTACGAGCGAATCCATACGGAGCTGCTGTCGCGCCTGCCCGGTGTGGCGCGCATCCAATCCAATTTCGCCATCCGCAGTGTGGTGGCCGGGGGCCTGCGCCCCCCCGCCGGGTCCACCGCCAAACCCTGACGGGGCGACAGCCCCACAGATTTTTGCAGCACATCGCCCGGCGCGCCCTATATTCTTGCCCGGAGTTTTACAGGTGAGCGCGTATTCTACAGCGCCACCTGTGTCTTGCGGGAGACGCACGCCATGGACGATACCGCCTTCGCCGAAGACGCCCTTGCCGCCCTGGCCCGGTCGGGGACCGGCGGCCTGTGGGAAACCCTGTGCGCGGAGGCGCTGAAGGCGGCGGGGGACGAGCCGCTGCTGCGTGACCACATCGAATGCCGCGTGCTGCGCCATGGCGGCTTTGCCGAGGCTTTGGCCTTCCTGCTGGCGGTGAAGCTGGAGGACGGCACCATGACCGAAGCCAAGCTGGAAGGTCTGGTTCACGCCGCCGTCGATGCCGATCCCACCATTGCCGAAGCGGCGGCCGAGGATCTGGCGGCCATCGTCGCCCGCGACCCGGCGTCGGACGGTCTTCTGACGCCGTTTTTGTATTTCAAGGGCTTCCACGCGCTGCAATGGCATCGGGTGGCCCATTGGCTGTGGACCCATGGCCGCCACCCGCTCGCCCATTTCCTGCAAAGCCGGGTGTCGGAGGTGTTCGCGGTGGACATCCACCCGGCGGTCCCGGTGGGGCGGCGGGTGTTCATCGACCACGGCACCGGCGTGGTGATCGGCGAAACCGCCGTCGTGGGCAACGACGTCTCGATTCTCCAGAACGTCACCCTGGGCGGGACCGGCAAGGAACACGGCGACCGCCACCCCAAGGTGCGCGACGGCGTGCTGCTGGCCGCCGGGTCCAAGGTGCTGGGCAACATCGAGATCGGCGCGCGGGCCAAGGTGGGGGCGGGCAGCGTGGTCCTGCGCGATGTGCCGCCGTGTGCTACCGTGGCGGGGGTGCCGGCCCGCATCGTCGGCTGGTGCCGCGACAGCGTGCCGGGGCTGGCCATGGACCAGAGCCTGCCGGAACCCGATTACCACATCTGACAAAGCAATCTTTGGTTCATCAACCGGCCCTTGTCTTCATCCTGCGGGATGAGGTCAAGTGATGCCGTGACATTTCCGTATGTCTGTTCTGTTGTGATGCAGGGCGGAAATCGCCCGGTAATCAATCCTGCGTCACTGTGACGCATCGCACAATGAGACTAATTCTTACAAGCATTGGCGGTGCGTCCTGGGACACCCCGGTGTGCGGCCGACTGGGACGGCTTTGAGTTCTTGACGAAAGGCCATGCCATGTCCGTTACGGCAACCGCCGCCGACCTCCCCCGGATTGCTCTGGTCGGCAATCCCAATTGCGGCAAGACCGCCCTGTTCAACGCCCTGACCGGCAGCCGCCAGAAGGTGGCGAACTATCCCGGCGTCACGGTGGAACGCAAGCTGGGATACTTCCGCAGCCCCGCCGGCACGCGGGTGCAACTGATCGACCTGCCCGGCACCTATTCCCTGCGCGCCCGCAGCCCGGACGAAGAGGTGACCCGCGACGTGGTGCTGGGCCGCTTCGCGCACGAAGCCCCGCCGGACGTCATCATCTTCGTGGCCGATGCCACCAACCTGCGGCTGAACCTGCGGCTGGTGCTGGAGTTGCGCAAGCTGGGGCGCCCGATCATCCTGGCGCTCAACATGATGGACATGGCCGAGCGCCAGGGGTTCCGCATCGACCCCGCCGCCCTGTCGGCGGCGCTGGGGGTGCCGGTGGTGCCCACGGTGGCGGTCAAGCGCGATGGGGTTGCCGGGCTGCTGTCCGAAATCGACCAGACCGTCGCCACCGGCGGGCTGAACGCCGTCGGCGGGTGCGAGTGGAGCGAACCGTCGTCGCGCGATCTGCGCGCCTATCACCGGCAGGTGGAAGAGATCCTGGCCGAAGCGATCCACACCAACGGCGATCCGTCGCGGATGACCCGGCGGATCGACGCGGTGCTGCTGCATCCGGTGGTGGGGCTGGCCTTTCTGTTCCTGGTGCTGTTCTTGATGTTCCAGGCGGTGTTCGCCTGGGCCGAGGCGCCGATGAACCTGATCGACGCCGGGGTGACGGCGTTGCAGGGGGCCATCGGCGGTCTGTTGCCCGAGGGGGCGTTGAAGAGCCTTTTGGTGGACGGCATCCTGGCGGGGGTGGGCAGCGTCGTCATCTTCCTGCCGCAGATCGTGATCCTGTTCTTCTTCATTCAGTTGCTGGAGGATTCCGGCTATATGGCGCGGGCGGCGTTCCTGCTCGACCGGCTGATGGGGGGCGTGGGGCTGCACGGGCGGGCGTTCATTCCGCTGCTGTCCAGCTTTGCCTGCGCCGTGCCGGGGATCATGGCGGCGCGCACCATCGAAAACCGCGCCGACCGGCTGGCGACGATCATGATCGCGCCGCTGATGACCTGTTCGGCCCGCCTGCCGGTCTATACCCTGCTGATCGCGGCGTTCGTGCCTCATCAAACCGTTCTGGGCGGTCTGGTGGGCATGGAAGGGCTGGTGATGTTCGCCCTCTATGCCACCGGCATCCTGTCGGCGCTGGCGGTGGCCTTCGTGCTCAAGCGCACCATTTTCCGCGGCGCGCGGGAACCGTTGTTGATGGAACTGCCGGCCTACCGCCTGCCGCGTCCGTCCAATGTGCTCCTGGGTCTGATGGAGCGGGCCAAGGCGTTCCTGGTGCGGGCGGGCACGGTGATCTTCGCCATCATGGTGGTGCTGTGGTTCCTGTCCACCGTTCCCGGTGCCCCCGAAGGGGCGACGGGACCGGCCATCGACTACAGCTTTGCCGGCATGCTGGGCCATGGGCTGGCGCCGCTGCTGGCCCCCATCGGTTTCACCTGGCAGATCGCCATCGCGCTGGTTCCCGGCATGGCGGCGCGGGAGGTGGCGGTGGCGGCACTCGGCACCGTCTATGCCTTGTCGGAAACCGGCGATGCGCTGCAAAGCTCGCTGGCCGGGGTGCTGGCCGCCGATTGGAGCCTGCCCACAGCCCTTTCCCTGCTGGTGTGGTTCGTCTTCGCCCCCCAATGCGTGTCCACGCTCAGCACCGTGCGGCGTGAAACCAACTCCGCCTTCTGGCCGCTGGTCATGTTCGTGTACCTGACCGTGCTGGCCTATGGCGCGTCGTTCATCACCTTCCGCGTGGCGACGGCGCTGTTGGGATAAGGTGCGGCCAACCGGGGCTGATCCATGACGGGGGTGCCCATCCCCCGTCATGGTTCGTCGGGACCATGTTCATCGCCGCGCATAAAAATCGTCATGGAGGCGCAAAAAAGGTGTTGCGTGGGTCGGCGTCGGCGCCTATAAACCGGCCACCGCAGCGACGGCGGCGCCGAACGGCCCGGCAGCGA
>CALBDS010000013.1 GCA_937927415.1 uncultured Rhodospirillaceae bacterium | reverse complement strand
TCGTCGATGTCGCCCTCGACATCCTCAAACAACGCAGCGAAAAAGAGGTGGCGGCATGAGCGATCTCGGCAAGATGGCGGAAATCGTCGATGACGCCGCCCGTCTGGCGACGGAAATTCCGCAACTGACGACGCTGCAGGATCTCAGCGTCGATGACGCCTACGCCATCCAGGCGCTGTCCCTGGCCCGCCGCTACGCCCGCGGCGAACGGCGGGTCGGCATGAAGATGGGGCTGACCAGCCGGGCCAAGATGGCCCAGGTGGGCGTGGATGAAATGGTCTGGGGCCGTCTGACCGACGCCATGCAGGTGGAGGAGGGGGGCAGCATCGCCCTGTCCCGCTACGTCCACCCCCGTGTCGAACCGGAAGTGGCCTTTCTGCTGAAGGCGCCGCTGGCGGGCCGGGTGTCCATGACCCAGGCGATGGCGGCGGTGGAGGCGGTGGCCCCGGCCATGGAGATCATCGACAGCCGTTACAAGGACTTCAAATTCGTCCTGGCCGACGTGGTGGCGGACAATTCCTCATCCTCCGGCTTCATCGTCGGGCCGTGGAGCAAGCCCGACCTCGATGTGGGCAATCTGGGGCTGGTGATGTCGGTGGACGGGCGTCCGGTGCAGGTGGGATCCACCGCCGCCATCCTCGGCCACCCGCTGCGCTCGCTGGTGGCGGCGGCGCGTCTGGTGGCCCAGTGGGGCGAGCGGCTGGAAGCCGGGTGGATCGTGCTGGCCGGCGGGGCCACCGCCGCCCATCCCCTGGCCGCCGGCATGACGGTCCGCACCGAAATGCAGTCCTTGGGGTCCGTGTCGTTCCGGGTGGAGGGCTGAACCGATGCCGATCATCGACGTGACCATTCTGGAAGGCCGCCCGCCGGAAAAGCGGCTGGCCCTGATGCAGGCGCTGACACAGGCCGCGGTGGACAGTCTGGGCGTTCCCGCCGACAGCGTGCGGGTGATGCTGCGGGAAATCCCGGGGGAGCATTTCGCCGTCGGCGGCGTGCCGAAAAAGCCGCTGGTCCCGCCGGGCTGATCCGCCCGGCGTTCCATCCATAAAAAAACAAGCCGTCCCGGCCGGCGCGCGCACCCTGGCGCGCCGGAACGGGAGCGGTATTATCAAGGGGAAACACCTTTATGTCGTTGAAAGCATTGTTCACCGCCGCCGTGCTGACGGCGGGGCTGGCCCTGGCTGTCCCGGCGCAGGCAACCGAGGCGGACGCCCAATATCCCAACGGGGCCGAAGGTTTCATGGCCGGGGCGGTGCCGCCGCCGGGCACCTATCTGCTGAATTACCTGACCCATTACACCACCGACCGCCTGAACGACGATTCCGGCAACAAGGTGCCGGTCAGCTTCCGCCTGAACGGCACGGCGGAGGTGGTCCGCCTGCTGTGGGTCAGCAATGTGAAAATCCTGGGCGCCAACTGGGGGATGCACATCCTGACGCCGCTGGTGAACCTGAATTACGATCTGGGGCCGCTGTCGGTGCACCAGTTCGGGCTGGGCGACATCACCATCGACCCGTTCATCCTGTCCTGGCACTGGAAGAACTTCCACCTCGCCACCGGCCTGGACATCATTCTGCCGACCGGGCGCTATGACAGTTCCAAGCCCCTGAACATCGGCGCCAATTACTGGGGCATCGAGCCGCTGGTGGCGGCGACCTACCTGTCCGACGGCGGGTTCGAGGTGTCGGCCAAGCTGATGTATGCCTTCAACACCAAGAACAACGACACCGATTACCGCTCGGGTCAAGCCTTCCACATGGATTACATGGTGGCGCAGAAATTCGGCGACTGGACCGCCGGTGTTGGTGGCTATTGGTTCGAGCAGACCACCGACGACACCCGCGGCGGGGTGGACATCGGCAACCGCGGCCGCGCCTTCGCCCTCGGCCCGTCGGTCAAGTACGATTTCAACGGCATGTCCCTGATCGGCAAGTGGCAGCACGAACTGGTCAGCGAAAACCGTCCCCAGGGTGACAAGTTCTGGATCAAGTTCATCACGGCGTTCTGAGCGGGGCCGCGCGTCCGTACCACCCGCTGACTGCCGCCGGTCGAAAGGCCGGCGGCTTTTTTGCGAGCGGGGCAGCATCCCCATAGGCGCTAGGATAAGATATCAAGCAGGTCGTCAATCTGAGACTTG
>CALBDS010000012.1 GCA_937927415.1 uncultured Rhodospirillaceae bacterium | reverse complement strand
CGGGCATGGGCGGCATGAGCGGCATGTCCGGTATGGGTGGCATGTCGGGCATGGGCGGCATGAGCGGCATGTCCGGTATGGGCGGCATGTCGGGCATGGGCGGCATGAGCGGCATGTCCGGTATGGGTGGCATGTCGGGCATGGGTGGTATGGGCGGCATGTCCGGTATGGGTGGCATGTCGGGCATGTATCCCAAGCAGTAACAGGCATCACGAAAAGGGCGGCGCCATCGGCCGGATGGCTTGTGGCGTCGTCCTTTTTGTTTCGCCGTCTTTCGACCCTCTCCGGAACGCGGGGCTCGCACCTGGTCTTATGTCATGGCCGGGAAACGTTCGGCTGTCGCCGCTGTTGGCGCCGGCACCGACGGCATGGGCCCGAACCGTCACAAGGGCCGCTGCCATGACGTCTGAGAGTCCCAAGAATATTCCTTCGATCGTTTATTTCCTCGGTTTCTTTCTGGTCTTCGGGTTGGTTCAGTTGCTGATGCCGTCGGAAAAACCGGCGGACAAACCGCCCCCGGCCTCTGCGGCAGCCCCAGCGACGGCGGCGCCCCCCGCGTCCGCTGCGGACAAGGCCGCAGCGGCAAACAAGTCCACGGCGGAAAAGGCGGCTGCGGAAAAAGCGCCGGCCACGGACAAGGCTGCTGCGCAGCAGACGGCCGCGGCATCCCCGCCGGCCCCCGCACCGGCCGCAACGGCCAAGGCCGAGCCGGAAAAACCGGCCGCTCCCGCACCGGAACAGGCAGCCCCCAAGGCCGCTGCCGCGGCACCGGCGCCGTCGGCCCCGCCGGCCAGCCCGCAACCGGCACCTCCGCAACCCGCGGCGGTTTTTGCGGCCGTTGCGTCCGCCGCCCCGCTGCCGCCTGTGTCGGCCGAGGCGATCGCCGCCGTCACCAGCGCCAGCGGTGAACCGGATTACCTGAAGGCGCAATACAGCCCGCTGCATTTCAAGCCGGCCATCGACACCGCCACCAACGAACAATGCCTGTCCTGCCATGGTGAAATCCTGGTGAACAGCGTGCGCGCGGAATCCCAGGCCGGGGTGAAGGCCGCGTCGGTGCAGGCGTGGTATCAGACGCTCGACACTTACGCCGGGCCGCAGGACACCTTTCACCGCCGTCACCTGACCGAAGGGATGGCGAAGGATCTGATGAACCTGCAATGCACTTTCTGTCACCAGGGGTCCAACCCCCGTGACGAGGCGCCGGTTCCCCCGACCCTGACCAACGCCGGCTATACCCTGCGCAAACAGGTCAATCCCGAAACCACCTGTCTGCTCTGCCACGGTCAGTTCCCGTGGAAGAACATGGAGGGGCTGACCGCGGCCTGGCCCACGGAACGGGAAACCTATGAGACCGAGCCGGGTGCCAACGGCTGCCTGTCCTGCCACAACAAGGACGCCGGCTTCCGCACCAACCGCCATCAGGTGACGTACCTGAAGGCCGATGCGATCGAGGCGGCGGCGGAAACCAATTCCGACACCTGCTTCGGCTGCCACGGCGGGCGGTCCTGGTACCGGATTTCCTACGCCTATCCGCGCCATCCGTGGCCGGGCATGCCCGAGGAAACGCCGGAATGGGCCAAGGGGCGCCCCACCGCGTCCGATCCGCGCTACGCCATCCCGAACCAGTGAGTGCCACCATGAGCCACGACGACCGCACCTCGATCCTCGGGTCCGCGCTCAATGTCTCCCGGCGCGGCTTCATGCAGGGCGCCGCGGCGGCCGGTGCAGCGGCCGGCGTCTTCACCGCGCTGGAACCGAAGAAAGCCGAAGCCTTCGCCTATGAACCCTATCCCCGCGACGACGAACTGGTCACCGTGCCGACCAGTTGCGCCCACAACTGCGGGTCGCGTCACATGCTGGTGGCGCACAAGAAGGGCGACGTGATCGTCCGCCTGTCCACCGACGACGGCCGCTTTCAGGGGCCGGAAGGGGGATACGGCTACGACACCGAACAGGTGCCGCAATTGCGGGCGTGCCTGCGCGGCCGCTCGTACCGCGCGCGCCTCTATTCCGCCGAACGGCTGCTCTACCCGATGATCCGGGTGGGCGAGCGCGGCGAGGGCAAGTTCAAGCGCGCGTCGTGGGACGCCGCACTGGACTATGTTGCCCAGAAGATGATCGACATCAAGCAGAAGCACGGGCCGCAGGCGCTGCTGGACCAGTCCTATGCCGGTGCGTCCTATGGCGTTCTGCACAAGTCGGACCAGATCGAAGGGCTACTGGGCCGTTTCCTCGGCATGTTCGGCTGCCGCACCTCGTCGTGGTCGGTGCCGTCGTATCAGGCGACGACCTTTTCCAGCCGCATGACCTTCGGCACCATCGAGGATGGGAACGAGGACGACGCCTACGCCCATTCCAAGCTCATCATCATGTGGGGGTGGAATCCCGCCTACACCTTCCACGGCGGCAACACCTTCTATTACATGCGTATGGCCAAACAGCGCGGGTGCCGCTTCGTGCTGATCGACCCGCAGTACACCGACGCGGCCAGCGCCTATGATGCGTGGTGGATTCCCATCCGCCCGGCCACCGACGCCGCCATGATGGCGGGGATGGCCTATTACATCTTCACCAACAATCTGCAGGACCAGGATTTCATCAACCGCTTCACCCAGGGGGTGGACGCCGGCACCATGCCGGGCTGGGCCGCGGGCAAGGAGAATTTCAAGGACTATATCCTCGGCACCTACGACGGCGTGCCGAAGACGCCGGAATGGGCAGCGGCCATCTGCGGCGTGCCGGCCACCGACATCGTGAAGCTGGCCGACCTCTACGCCCGCACCAAGCCGGCGGCGCTGAAGGCGTCGTGGGCGCCGGGCCGCAATTCCAACGGCGAGCAGTACAACCGCATGGCCGCGGCGCTGCAGGCCATCACCGGCAACATCGGCAAGCTGGGCGGCTGCGCCGAGGGCGTGGGCAAGGGCTGGCACGCCGAGGGTGTGGCCTATCCCTATGACGAATTCTCCAACGTCTGGTATGCCTCGATCAAATCCGACCGCTGGGCGCATCTGGTCCTGAACTATCCCAACCTGAAGCGGGAAGAGATCGGGCTGTGGCCGCGCGGGGACGAGCTGGACGGGGTGGTCCCCAACATCCGCGGCATCTTCTGGCAGGGGTCGAACTGGTTCAACCAGCTCACCAACATCAACAAGCAGATCCAGGCCATCAAGAAACTGGATCTGGTGGTGTGCAACGACAGCACCATCACCCCGTCGGGCCTGTTCGCCGACGTGCTGTTCCCGGTCGCCACCCATTTCGAACGCCATGACGTGGCGCTGCCCTGGTACAAGGGCCATTATTACATCCACCGCCCCAAGGTCATCCAGCCGATGGGCGAATCCAAGACGGACTTCCAGATCTACACCGAACTGGCCTACCGTCTGGGCTTTGGTGAGCGGTACAACCCGCGGGCCTCGCGTGACTATTTCCACCATGACGACGCCGTGGATGAAGCGTACCTGACCGCGTGGTGGGACAAGGTGCAGCACCACCAGGGCGCTGACATCAGTTGGGAAGAGTTCAAGAAGCGCGGCACCTACAAATTCAAGCTGCCCCGTCTGCACGTGGCTTTCCAGGACCAGATCGAGAAGGGCATCCCCTTCAACACGCCGTCGGGCAAGATCGAAATCCTGTCCACCACCCTGGCCCAGACCCAGGATTTCACCCGCACCGCCTGGGGCTATCCCATCCCTTCCATCCCGAAGTGGACGGAGCCGTTCGAAAGCCTGAACCACACGGACAAGGTGAAGGATTACCCGTTCCATATGATTACGCCGCATCCGCGGTGGCGCACCCATTCCATCTTCCACAACATCCCGTGGCTGCGGGAAACCTATGACCAGGAAATCACCATCAACGCCACCGACGCCGCCGGCCTGGGCATCAAGAACGGCGACGTGCTGGAGGTGTGGAACGAACGCGGCAAGATCGTGCTGCCGGCCTATGTCACCGAACGGGTGATGCCGGGCGTGGTGGTGGTGCACGAAGGGCCGTGGCTGGATGTGGACAAGGACGGCATCGACCGTTCCGGCAACCCCGATTTCCTGACCCTGGACCAGCCCAGCCCGGCGGGCGGCTTCGCCTACAACACCATTCTTGTGAATCTGCGCAAGACCGACCTCAACCACCGGCCCGGCTGGGACCAGCTCGCCACCTCGCGCGCGCATGTGTTCCGCCGCGGCGTCTGATCGGACAGGAGATTGCAGCTTATGACCGACAATCATTCTGGACCCGAGAGTCTGGCCGGTGTCGCCGCGGCGGAGGAGGCGGGGGACGCCGCCCGTCCGTCCTATGACAAGGAACGGATCAAGGTGGCGGTGGCCGAGCGCAAGCGCACCACCTACACCCCGGTGCAGCCGGACATGCAGTTGGGCTTCGTGCACAACAACATGGACTGCATCGGTTGCCGCGCCTGTGAAATCGCCTGCAAGGACAAGAACGGCCTGGCGCCGGGGCCGCGCTTCCGCCGGGTGATGTATGTGGAGGGGGGGCATTTCCCCGACGTGTTCGCCTATAAGGTCAACATGTCGTGCAACCATTGTGCGGAGCCGGCGTGTCTGCCGACCTGCCCGACGGGGGCAATCTTCAAGCGGCAGAAGGACGGCATCGTCGATATCGACAGCACGCTGTGCATCGGCTGCCGCCGGTGCGAGGCCGCCTGTCCCTTCGGCGCGCCGCAGTTCGACGTCACCACCAACACGGTGAAGAAGTGCAACATGTGCGTCGATGAAATCGACGCCGGGCGCAAGCCGTACTGCGTCATGGGCTGCATGATGCGGGTGCTGGACATCGGTCCCATCGACCAGATCCGCGCCGGCACCTATGCCACCAAGGCCGTCGGTCCCGGCGACCGCACGGTGCGTCAGGTGCGCAACATGGCCAACCCGGAACTGACCAACCCTTCCATCGCCTTCGTGGCCCATCCCAAGGGAAAGGTGGAATAAGTGGACGGAAGCAACACCGGCGGGGAGCACATCCCCGCCACCTCCGGATCGCACGCGTCCCCGGTGGTTTCGGCTTTCGGGCAGGGGGCGGCGGCCGATCTCCATCGGCTGGCCGACCTCCATGACCGCGAGCCGGCTGCCGACTTGCTGGAGGGGCTGCGCGGGCAGCCCCTCCAGGATTTTTTCGCCGTCACGCTGGACCGGGACGACGCCCGCCAGGGCTTCGCCCTGATGGAAGAGTTCCTGCGGACCATGCCGCAGCCGGTGGACCCGGGCACGCTCGACACTTTGGCGGCCGATTTCGCCGCCATCTACCTCAACCACACCTACCGGGCGGCCCCGCTGGAATCGGTGTGGGTTCATGATGAACCGCTGGTGCGGCAGGAAGCGATGTTCGCCGTCCGCCGCTGGTACAGCGCCGCCAACGTGGTCCAGGCACCGGGGGACAACCGCGATTCCGACCATCTGGTGCTGGAGCTGCACTTCCTGGCCCTGCTGCTGGACCGGGCGAGCGACGAGGAAGGGTTGCGCCTTGCCCTGCGGTTTCTCGACGCACACCCCATGCGGTGGGTGCCGGCCTTCTGTTCACGGGTGGCGGGGCGGTGCGCTACAGCCTATTATGGCGGTCTGGCGTTGCTGACCGGGGCGTATCTCGACCGGCTCCGGGATCTGTTGGGCGCGTATCTCGACGTGCCGCGGCCCTCTTACGACAAGGAGGTGGCGGCCCCCGACACCCGCCCTGCCGGTTGCGGGTAACACCGTCCCGGCGTGCCGTGCTTCATGAGGGGGTGGGATGCAGCAGGCTGTGGACACCAAGCCGGAATCCGCTGATTCCGTTTCGTCCTTTCCGCCGGGGCTGGACCGGCTGCCGCGCATCGATGGTGTTCGGTGCGTGCATGTGGCGGCGGCGGTGGCGTCGTGCCGGGCCTGTGCCGACTCCTGTCCGCGTGGGGCATGGCAGGTGGATGAGAGCGGGGTCAGCCTGACCCCTGAGGACTGTGACGGCTGCGGCCTGTGCGCCGCCGCCTGTCCGCAAGGGGTGATTTCCCACGCCCACACCATCACCAAACGGCGGGAAGGCCGGGATCTGGTGGCCTTTGCCGCCTGCGCCAGCACCGGCCTGCGCACCGGGCAGGACGGGGTGGAGGGGGTGCTGCCCTGTCTGGGGGCGATCACCCTGCCGGAGCTGCTCACCCTTTACGGTGCCGGGGTGCGGCGGTTTTATGTGACGCGGGAGGGGTGCGCCACCTGTCCGACCGGTAGCAGCACCCCGGCGCGGCTGGAAAAGACCATTGCCGATCTGAATTACCTGCTGGCCGGACGGGGGCTGGAGCCGTTGCGGCTGATCCACCGTTCCCGCGTTCCGTGGCAGGCTCTGCTGACCTTCGACACCGAACCGGACGCCGGCCCCACGCTGGGCCGGCGGTCGCTGTTCCGCATGGCCGCCCGGCGGGTGAGCGAGGTGGTGGACACCGCCGCCAGCACCCTGTCGCCCAAGCCGGACCAGGGATTCCGGCCACCGGGGCGGATGCTGCCGCCGCCGGTCCCCGGCGTGGCGGCGGAGCGGGTGCCGTGGCCCTGGGCGCCCGCCATCGATTCGGCGGCGTGCGACGGGTGTGTCGCCTGTGCCCGCATCTGCCCCACCGGCGCCATCACGCTGGACGAGGGGGCCGGGGCCTTCCGCCTCTCACCCCCCGACTGCACCGGCTGCCGCCTGTGCACCGACGTGTGCCACGCCTCTGCCATCCTGCTGGAGCGGCTTGCCCCCCAGCGGCAATCCCTGCTGCCACTGGAGCGTGTCCGCTGCCGGGCCTGCGGCGTTGGCGAATGGCACATGCCCCATACCCGTGAAAAGGTGGGTGGGGAAAAGACCGATGACGGGCTGTGCCGGGTGTGCCGCACCACCCGCCGGACGCGGAACCTGTTCCAGGTGCTGGACGACTGAAAAACGGGATGCCAAGAGCCATCGGCCCTTGGCATGACCGCCCGATCAGTCTTCTCCCGCCATCAGCCGTTCCTGATAGCGGAAGGGGTTGGCGGGATAGACGCCGAGGATCTTCACCTCGCGGGCGAAGAAATCCAGTTCCTCCAGCGCCAGACGCAGGGAACGGTCGTCCGGGTGCCCTTCGACGTCGGCATAGAACTGGGTGGCGGTGAAGCTCCCCTCGACCATGTAGCTTTCCAGCTTGGTCATGTTGACGCCGTTGGTGGCGAACCCGCCCAGAGCCTTGTAAAGCGCCGCCGGCACGCTGCGGACGCGGAAGACGAAGGTGGTGATGGTGGGGGTGCCCACCGGCGGCACCTTCGGCTCGCGGGCCATGATGAGGAAGCGGGTGGTGTTGTGCCGCGCATCCTCGATGTTGGCCTTCAGCACCTCCAGCCCATAGATCTCGGCGGCCAGGCACGACGCGATGGCGGCGTGCCGGGGATCGTTCAGCGCGGCGATCTCGGCGGCGGAGCCGGCGGTGTCGGCGTGGTTGATGATCTCCAGCCCCAGGGTGCGGATGGTGGCGCGGCACTGGGACAGCGCCTGGATGTGGCTGCGCACCGTGCGGATGGTGTCCAGCGTCGCCCCCTTGGGGGCCAGAAGCTGGTGGTTCACCGGCTGGAAATGCTCGCCGATGATGTGCAGGCCACCCTCGGGCAACAGATAATGGTTGTCGGCCACCCGCCCGGCGATGGAGTTTTCCACCGGGATCATCGCCAGTTCGGCCCGCCCTTCGCGCACGGCGGCGAACGCATCCTCGAACGTCTGGCAGGGCAGGGTGGTCATGCCGGGAAACACCGAACGGCACGACAGGTCGGAATAAGCGCCGGGAAGCCCTTGGAAGGCGATGAGGGTCGGAGAGGTCGGCATGGGTCTGTCTGTCGGCTGGGTCAGGGGCGGCGGGCCAGCAATTCGCGTGCCCGTTCAAGATCGTCGGGAGTATCGACCCCCAGCGGAACCGCGTCAACGACGGCCACGTCGATGCGCATCCCATGGGCGAGTGCGCGAAGCTGTTCCAGCTTTTCCCGCTGCTCCAGCACCGACGGGGGCAGGGCGACGAACCGTTCCAAAGCCGCCCGGCGGTAGGCGTACAGCCCGATGTGGTGCAGCAGCGGCCCGTCGCCGGTCGGGGCGGTGGCGCGGGTGAAATAGAGCGCCCGGCCACGGTTGAGAAGCGGGTCCAGTTCCACCACCGCCTTGACCACGTTGGGGTTGGTGACCTCCTCCGCCCGCGTGATGACGGCGGCCAGGGTGGCGATGTCCACCGCCGGGTCGGCCAGGGTGGCAAAGGCGGTGCGCACCACCGCCGGCTCGATGGTCGGCAGGTCGCCCTGCACGTTCACCACCGCGTCATGGATGCGGCCGGGGTCGATCAGGTTCACCGCTTCAAAGATGCGGTCGGAGCCGGAGGGATGGTCGGGGCGGGTCAGCACGGCGGTGCCGCCCGCCGATTCGACGGCCTGGACGATCTCCGGCTCGGCGGCGGCGACCAGCACGGGGCCGATCCCGGCCTCCATCGCCCGGCGCCACACCTGCACGATCATGGGCAGGCCGTTGATGTCGGCGAGCGGCTTGCCCGGCAGCCGGGTGGACGCCATGCGGGCGGGAATCACCACGATCGGGTTGGACGGCGGGGAAACGGTCATGGCGACGGTCCTCGTGTGAACGGAAAGGGCGGCCCTGGGGCGGGGGTGAAACACGTCCACCCCATCGCGTCAAGCGCCAGGACGGCAAGGCTGCCGGTGACATTTGTCGCAGGGCGGACTATCTTGGCGCCGAACGCCCGGTCCGGCCGGGCCGCATCTATTCACATGTCCGGGGTACCCACCGGGCCATGGATCGCACAAGGGGACGGAACCCTATGTTTATGGAGTTGAACAAAGCGTTCGGCGCGGTGCTGCTGGCGCTTTTGGTTGCCTTGCTGTCGGGCTTTGCCGCGCGCGTGCTGGTCGCGCCGAAACCGGCGGCACAGCCGGGCTATGTGGTCCAGGCGTCGGCGGGCGGTGCGGCCAAGACCGAAGCCGCCGCCCCGACCGGCCCGGCGCCCATCGGGCCGCTGCTGGCCGCGGCCAGCGTCGATGCCGGCAAGGCCGCGACCAAGGCCTGCGCCGCCTGCCATACCTTCGACAAGGGCGGTGCGGCCAAGGTCGGCCCCAACCTGTACGGTGTGGTCGGTGCGCCGCACGCCCATATGGAAGGTTTCGCCTATTCCGATGCCATGAAGGGCCAGAAGGGCGTGTGGGATTATGAAGCCCTGAACACGTTCCTGGCCAACCCCAAGGGTGCTGTCCCCGGCACCAAGATGAGCTTTGCCGGGATCAAGAGCGATCAGGAACGCGCCAACGTGATCGCCTATCTGCGCTCCCTGGCGGACGCCCCGGTCCCGCTGCCGTAAGCGGTTCGGCCGGACGGGCTTTCCCCCATTCTTGGACGGTCGGCAGACCCCGCCCTGGTGGCGGGGTTTGTCGTTTGCGGATCCCGCAAGGGATCCTACAGGGCCAGAGACGCCAGGGCCGCCAGACCGAAACCGCCGATCACCGCTCCCGACACCCGGTTGATCCAGCGCATCAGCGCCGGTGTCACACGGGCGCGGACCAGTCCCACCCCGGCACTCAGCACCAGCCACCACAGGGCGGAGCCGAGGAACACCCCGGCCACCAGAACCGCCGCCGCCACCCCACCGCCGGTCCCGCCCCCCACTCCCAGCGCGCCGAACACCGCGGCAAAGCTGATGATGGTCGCCGGGTTCGCCAGCGTCAGCGCGAAGGTGGAGGCAAAGGCCCCGCCCAGCCCGCGGCCGCTCCCCGCCTGTGCCGCCGTCTGCGCCGGCTTGGCCGTCAGCGTCCCCCAGGCCAGCCACAGCAGCAACAGCCCCCCGACCAGCCGCAACGGCGCCTGTGCCTCCAGAATCAGCGCCGACACCGCCGCCAGCCCGAAACCGGCGATGGCGCCGTACACCGCATCCGCCGCCGCCGCGCCGATGCCGGTCGCCAGCCCCACCCCCATGCCGTCGGCCAGCGTGCGGCGGATGCACAACAACCCGATCGGCCCGACCGGGGCGGCGATGGACACGCCGATCACCAACCCGCGCAGCAGGATTCCACCCCATTCCCCATCCATCAGCACCCCTCCCCCTCAAGCGGCAAAAGCGGGGTTTCCTTGGGCGAGGACAGGGCGATCACGGTGTGGGAACGCACGATCCCCGGCAAGGTCTTCAGGGATTCGCCCAGAAACCGCTCCAGCGCCGCGGTGTCGGCCACCCGCAGCTTCAGCAGATACGACCATTCCCCGGTGACGTGGTGGCATTCCTGCACCGCGGGCAGGGCGGCGATGGCGGCGCGGAAGCCGGTGTCGTGCTCCGGCCGTTCCAGCAGCACCTGCACGAAAGCCAGGATGTCCAGCCCCACCGCCCTTGGCGCCACCCTGGCCCCCCAGCCGGTGATGGCGCCCTGGGCGGTGAGTTTGCGGATGCGGTCGTTCACCGCCGACACCGACAGGCCCACCGCCGTGCCGATCTCGGCGTACGAGGCGCGGCCATCGCTCTGGATGCGCGCCAGGATCTTCCGGTCAATCTCGTCCATGACCGGAATATATACTTCTATCTCTGTCTGTAACAGTTTATTTTGCGGTTGCTGAGGGCGGCAGCCGGCGAAATTCCACCTTGGCGGCACCGCAGCGGGGGCAATACCAATCGGGATCCAGATCCTCGAACGCGGTTCCGGCCGGGGCGTTGTGGTCGGGGTCGCCGGCGATGGGGTCGTATTCATAGCCGGGGCAATCCCCCCCGCCGCAGCGCCACCGCTGCTTCAGCCGCGGATCGTCTGCTGCCGGTGCCGAGGTGGACTGTGCCGGGGTGGCGCCGGTGAACCACACCGCCGCCCCCGCCAACAGCAGCAGCATGTTGCGGCGGGCCAGCCGGGTCATCAGGCCGATCATGGTGCACTCTCCCCTTTTCTGGAGCGTTCGGCGTGCACCATAGCCCGCCGTCCCCCCGCCGGGGAGGGGGCGGCGGGGCGGTCGCGAAAAGTTCAAGCGACTGTCATGAAAGGGAAATTTACGGCTCGGCGTCCGGCTGCAGCGCCGGTTCCGCATTGTGAAAGGCGGGCAGGGGGCGGCAGTGCTCCACAATGGCGCGGATGGTGGGATAGGCGTCCAGCGGGCAGTTCATGCGCAGGGCGTTGAACACCTGCGGCACCAGACAGATGTCGGCGATGGTGGGAGATGCGCCGTGACAGAACGGCCCGGTGTCGGGGGAATCGGCCAGCAGCGATTCCACAGCGGTCAAGCCTTCGGCGATCCAATGGGCGTACCACCGCTGCCGCCCCTCCTCATCGATGCCGAAGGCGTCGCGGAGGTGGTTCAGCACCTTCAGATTGTTCAGCGGGTGGATGTCGCAGGCAATGGCCAGCGCAATCGCCCGCACCCGCGCGCGGGCCGCCGGGTCGGTGGGCAACAGCGGCGGGTGCGGGTGGCGTTCGTCCAGATATTCGATGATCGCCAGGGATTGCGTCAGATGCACCCCCTCGTCCACCAGCGCCGGGATCAGGCCCTGGGGGTTGATGGCCCGATAGGCCGGGGCGTTCTGGTCGCCCTTGCGCAGGTGGATGAACCGCTGCTCCGGCGACAGCCCCTTGAGGTTCAGGGCGATGCGCACGCGAAACGCGGCGGAGGAGCGGAAATAGCCGTAGAACTCCATGGTCACCCCCGTATCGGCGGTGCCGGCAGGATCTGGCCGCTGACGTGGCCGAAACCGATGCGGTGGCCGTCGCCCTGGCACCAGCCGGTGATGATAACCTCGTCGCCATCGGCCAGAAAGCCGCGGGTCTGCCCCCCGTCCAACACCACCGGCGACTGTCCGTTCCAGGTCAGTTCCAGAAGACTGCCGAAGGATCCCGGTTCCGGCCCGCTGATGGTCCCCGACCCCATCAGGTCGCCCACCCGCGTGTTGCAGCCCGATACCGTGTGGTGGGCCAGTTGCTGGGCCATGCTCCAATAGAGATGCCGGGCGTTGCTGCGGCACAGGGTGGTGGCGTGCCGGTCGCCCGCCGGCCGCAACGCCACCTCCAGCCGGATGTCGAAAGCCTGGGCGCCGGGGGCGCGCAGATAGGGCAGGGGGTCCGGCTCCTGCACCGGCCCCGGCACGCGGAACGGCGCCAGCGCATCCAGGGTCACCACCCAGGGGGAAATGGAGGTGCCGAAGCTCTTGGCGTTGAACGGCCCCAGCGGCACATATTCCCACTGCTGCAGGTCGCGCGCACTCCAATCGTTCATCAGCACCATGCCGAAGATGCGCGATTCCGCCTCGTCCACCGGCACCGGCACGCCCAGCGGGTTGCCGACCCCGACGATGAAGGCGGTTTCCAGCTCGAAATCCAGCTTGGCGCAGGGGCCGAAACGGGGGGTATCCTCGCCGGGCGCCTTGGTCTGGCCCAGCGGGCGGGTGATGGGGGTGCCGCTGACCACCACCGAACTGGCCCGCCCGTTGTAGCCCACCGGCAGGTGCAGCCAGTTGGGCAGCAGCGCGTTCTTGGGATCGCGGAACAGGCTGCCCACGTTGGTGGCGTGTTCCCGCGACGAATAGAAATCGGTGTAGCCCGCCACCTCGATGGGCAGGTGCATCCGCACCCCGGCCATCGGCACTAGGCTGGCGGCGCGCAGGGCGGCATCGTCGCGCAGCGTGGGCGTGTCGGCATCCAGCAGATGGGCGCAGGCGGCCCGCACCGCCCGCCACACCGCCGGCCCGCGGGCGATGAAGGGGTTGAGGGTGCCTTGCGTGAATGCGTCGGCGTCGGCTTCCGCCGGCATCAGCCCGGCGGCGGCCACCACACTCAGATCCAGCACATGATCGCCGATGGCGACCCCCACCCGGCGTTCGGGATCGGCGGGCGTGGAGAAGATGCCGAACGGCAGGTTCTGGATGGGAAAGTGGCTGTCCGCCCCCACCGGGACAAAGGAACGACGGCGGGGACCGTGCGGGTCCGGGGCTGCGGTCATGGTGATGAACCTCCCTTTTTCGGGGCTGTTGTCCGGGCTGGCCGGAACGGACGCCCACTTATGAATTCTGCAGGTCGCCACCCACGCCGCGCAATGGTGTTTCACCCCCGTGAGACGACATAGCGCGTCTGGACAAAGACGAACTCAGTGGCTTTCGTCTCCACCGGGGTGGGCGATGAAACCGCCCGGCCCCCTTCACGGTGGGGATTCCGCGTCCGGCTGGGGCGTGCGGGCGGCCAGCTCCTCCGCACGGGCCTGCAGCCTGGTCAGCAGATGGTCCAGTTGCACCTGTTCCTCCGCCGTCAGGGCCGCCGTCAATTCCGCCTCATAGGCCATGGCCAGGGGGGCGACCGCGCGGAAGATGGCGTCGCCCTTTTCCGTCAGCGTCAGGTCGGCGCGGCGGCGGTCATGATCCCCGGTCTGCCGCAGGATGAGGCCGGAGGCCAGCATCCGCCCGATGGCCCGGCTGACCTGCACCCGTTCCATGGCGGTGGCGGCGGCGACCTCGCTGGCGCTGAGGGTACGGCCGCCGCCCAGCACGGCGATCACCCGCCATTCCGGGATGGTGATGCCGAACCGCGTCTCGTAGAGCCGGGCCACGGTCAGGCTGACGGTGTTGGCCAGAACCGACAGGCGGTAGGGCAGGAAGGTGGCGAGTTTCAGCAGCGCGGCGGTGGCGGTCATCGGCACAGGCTCGGACGGAAAAGCCCCTGATGAAACCATAACTCCGCCCCCTTGACGATGGTTTCACTTGAAATCACATCGCTGGACAGAGAGGCAAGCCCCCACACCAAAAACATCCGGGAAGGAAGCACCCATGCACATCGAACAAATCCACCACGTCGCCTATCGCTGCAAGGATGCCCGCGAAACGGTGGAGTTCTACCGCCGGGTTCTGAACATGGATTTCCTGGTGGCGATTTCGGAGGATCGGGTGCCCTCCACCAAGGAACCGGATCCTTACATGCACGTGTTCCTGGATGCCGGGAACGGCAACATCCTGGCCTTTTTCGAAGTACCCCATTCCCCACCCATGGGGCGGGATGAGAACACCCCGGCCTGGGTGCAGCACATCGCCTTCCGCGTCGCCGACGAAGCGGCCCTGATGGCGGCGAAGGCGGAGGTGGAATCCCACGGCATCGCCGTCGTCGGCCCGACCGACCACGGCATCATCCGTTCCATCTATTTCTTCGACCCCAACGGCCACCGGCTGGAATTGACCTGCCTCACCGGCACCCCGGAGCAGATGGCCGAGTTGAAAGCCCTGGCCCCGGTGATGCTGGAGGAATGGAGCCGGGACAAGACGGTGACGACCCGCGCCTCCTGGCTGCACGAGCAGGAATTCGCCGCCGGACGATAACAGGGGGCGATCGTCAGGGGGTGCCCGGCGGGGGAAGGGCCGCGGGTTGGGCGGGGGGCTGTTGTGTGGCGAGCAGGGTGTCCTGCACCGCCCGCAGCCGGACCACCAGCGCCTCGCGCACATGGGCGCGGTTCATGTCCGGCAACAGGTCGGCGATTTCCGCCGCCCGGTCCACCAGCACCCCCGCCAGCGCACGGTCCGGCGGGTGGCACAGCAGGGAATCGGCCAGAGCATCCCCCACCCGCCGGGCCAGCATGGCGCTTTGCAGCACCAGGAAATCCGCCAGCTCGTCCAGGGCCGGCGGGCGGCGGGCGTGGCCCAGACGGGTGCAGAAGCGATACAGCCACTTGATCTTGCGCACCAACGCGGCGAACAGCAGCGTGTCGAAATCGGGGGAGGTCAGGGTTTCGCGCACCAGCACCACCAGCGCCTGGGCCAGCCGCGCGGCGGCGTCCACGTAATCATCCAGCACCGCTTCGTCCGACACCTTGACGAAGGGGGTCGGCTCCTCCTCCCGGTCCTGCAGGGCGTCGAGGATGCGCAGGGCCAGCACCAGCAGATTGTCGATGGCGGCCAGCACCGTCAGGCTGTCGCGCAGGCGGATCAGGTCGCGGTTGTCCACATAGGCGTTGATGGTGTCGGCGGCGTGGCGCAACGCCCGCCGCGCCACCCGGCGGGATTCGTACGCCACCCCGGCCAGCACCCCCTGTTTGGCGCCCAGGGTTTCCAGCACCAGCCGCAGGGCTTCCAGCCGCATCAGGGCCTGGGACAGGACGCTCACATAATGGGTGGGGCTGGGGTCCGCCTCCACCCGGCGCAGGGCGTTGGTCACCAGGGTCCGGCTTTCCAACTCCACCGCGGTGGCCACCGCCAGCAGATGCGGGCGCCCGGCCCCGCGCAGGGTGCGGGCGATGGTGCGCATGGCGTCCACCACATCCATCACGCTGGGCAGGCTGGCGTCGCCCTCCGGCACCTCCACCGCACCGACGCTGGACAGGCGGTCGATCACATGGTCGCGGCAGGCAGGCATGAACACGTCCAGCAGCACCGGCGCCGACTGCCGCAGCGTGATGTCATAAAGCCGGGCGGGAGCCTGCCCCGCCAGCCCCTGGCGCGGATCGGTGACCGCCGGCAGCAGCACCCGCCGGCGATAGGGATGCAGCAGCACCAGCAGGTCGCCCGCCCGCTCCGTCGTCAAGGTGCCGCGCAGAAGCCGGGCGGCCCGCACCGCGTCCGCCGATTCCACCATCCCCCGCAGCCGGCGGGGGGCGGTGGGGCGGGGCTTCGCCGCCGTTCCAGGCTCCGGAACAGCCGCCGCGGTTCCGTCCGTCACGGGTCCTGCCGGAACCGCGGGCGGTGGGGGCGGGGCGGCCATGTCGCGCAGAACCTGCCACATGCTGTCATGCCCTGCCTGATGGGGAGGTCGCTTGTTCGCCATTCCGACGATATGGGGACCATAACGCTCACCACTATGTAACCAGACAAAGCAACGATGCAATATGCGGAAATCTATAGTCGTCCGGTCGGACGGCCGACTGTGGCTCTGCCTTCGGTTGGCGGCTAAGAATATCCCTTGTTTTTCACGATCTTTTTTCAAAAGCCCGCAGTTTTCCAAAACTGACGCGGTTTTAGGCAAGTGCTGCGGTTGTTGGCATCGCCAGCAATCTCTTGGCGGAATGCCATAATTTCGTTATGGGTATTTCCCCAGGACGGCAGAGGTTCCCGGTGATGGCCGACGGCGCAGAGATCAGGGGCGGAGAAACCACGGATGCCCGCGGGCGGGTGGTGGACCCGGACTCGCCCCTGGCGTTGCGCGGCCACGGCACCAACCGGGTCGGCATCCCGGCCCAGATCCTCAGCACCACAGACTTCAACGACCGGCCGCGCACGCTGCGCATCCACGGCACCCGCTTCACCCACGCCGCCCTGTTCGAAGGGCTGGACGCGGTGCCCGACGCCGATTTCGCCGCCGGCCTGTTCATGAGCTACATGGAGGAGACGTTCGGCCTCAGCCCCGACTTTTCCGGGTCCGACGGGCCGGACGGCAAGCGGCGGTTCCGCGCCAGCTATCTGCGCCTGCTCAAGGGCTGGATGTTCGATTCCAACAACGCCGAAGGGGCGGTGTTGAAAGGGTGGGTGGAAAGCCGGTTCGGCCTGCTGCCCACCTACCACAAGGAACCGCTCCTGCGGTTTGCGTCCGATCCCTGGCGCCATTACGCCGAGCAGAAGCACTCCACCCGCTTTCACAACAACCACATCCACCTGCAGCTCGACCTGCTGTACGAATATTGCCAATGGTGGATCCGCCGCGGCTGGCCGGATGCGCCGATGCCGGCGCGGGCGCAGAACATCCGCCTGTACCGCGGCGTCAACAATTTCGACGAGCATCACATCGTCGAGCGGCCCGACAAGCGCACGGCGGTGCTGCGGCTCAACAACCTGTGTTCCTTCACCATCGAACGCGACATTGCGGGACAGTTCGGGGACTATATCCTTGAAGCGCAGGTGCCGGTGGTGAAGATCATTTTCTTCCGCGACATCCTTCCCCGCTATCCCTTCCGGGGGGAGGGGGAGTATCTGGTGGTCGGCGGCGATTACCGCGTGTCGGTGTCGCTGCTGTGACCGCGCCTGAGGGAAAGTTCCGCCCCGTGACCATGATCGACCCGTCCATCCGTTCCCGAGCCCTCGGCGCCTATCTCGGCTTTGCCTGCGGCGATGCCCTGGGGGCCACGGTGGAATTCCTGACCAAGGGCGAGATCGCCCACCAGCACGGGGTTCACAAGCACATCAAGGGCGGCGGCTGGCTGCGGCTGCAGCCGGGGCAGGTGACCGACGACACCGAAATGTCGATCCACCTGGGCCGCGCCATCCTGAAGGCCCCGGCGTGGGACGTGCGCAACGCCGCCGAGGAATTCGCCATCTGGCTGAAAAGCGTGCCGGTCGATGTGGGCGACACCACCCGCCGCGGCATCCGCCGCTTCATCATGAACGGCTCGCTGGAGGAGCCGCCGGGCGAGCATCTGGGCGGCAACGGTGCGGTCATGCGCAACCTGCCGGTGGTGCTCGCCACCCTGGGCGACGAGGCGGCGTGCCGGGCCTGGAGCCTGGAGCAGGCCCACGTCACCCACAACAACCCCCTGGCCGACGCCGCCCTGCTGACCATGGCGTCCATGGTCCGCCGGCTGGTGCTGGGCGGCGGGGTCCGCGATGTGCGGGAGGAGGTGAACGCCCTGGTCGCCAAACACCGCGCGTTCAAGTTCGAGCCGTACCGCGGCCTGTCCACCGCCTTCATCGTCGATACCATGCAGACGGTGATGCACTATTATTTCCAGACCGATTCGGTGGAAAGCTGCGTGGTGGAAACCGTCAACCAGGGCGGCGACGCCGACACCACCGGCGCGCTTGCCGGCATGCTGGCCGGCGCCACCTATGGGCTGGACAGCATCCCTTCGCGCTGGCTGAAGAAGCTGGACCCCAAGGTGAAGGCGGAAATCGAGCAGCAGACCGATGCGCTGCTGGCGCGGGCACCCCTGTTTTCATCACCGTGACTGAGGATGGTTCCATGGCCGATGTGATCTTCTACGAAAAGCCCGGCTGCGCCGGCAACGCCCGCCAGCGCCGTTTGCTGGAGGAGGCCGGGCACCGGCTGGAGGTGCGCGATCTGCTGTCGGCCCCGTGGACGCCCGACACTCTGCGCCCCTTTTTCGGCGATGCTCCGGTGAGCGACTGGTTCAACCGCTCCGCCCCGGCGGTCAAGACGGGGGAGGTGGTGCCGGAAACCCTGGACGCCGCCGCCGCTCTGGCCCTTCTGGTGGCCCGGCCGCTGCTGATCCGCCGCCCGCTGATGCAGGTGGGGGAGGAGCGGCGCTGCGGTTTCGACGCCGACGCGGTGGCGGCGTGGATCGGGCTGGTCCCCGGTTCGGCCTCCGGCACCCTGGAAGGGTGCGCCCGCCCCGACATGCCGCCGTGCCCGACGCCCGCCAAGGGGTGAGGGGCGGGAGCATCGAGGCAACCGTGCCGAGGAGATGCCACGTCCTGGCGTTCCCGGATACCAGTGAAATCAACTGCCAAGCGCATGTCCGTCGGACGCGTGACCGGTTTCCGGGGGAGCGTGGCTGCTTGTTCTTCCAGCCCCTGAGGTATTGTTACCGATGCGCAGCACAAAGGTGCTCAGCGTGGGCTTTTCGGCTTCTGGTGCGGGCGGAAGCCGGATTTAGGGCGGCGGCCTCAGATCTGAGGCACGAGGGGCTAGCGGGACGGTTTGGACGGCTTACGTTTGGCCGGGGGGCGGGCACCCTTTGCCAGGGTGCGTTCCGGCCCCCGGCCTTTACCGGGATGCTCCGGCCTCCGGCCTTCGCCGGCATGTGTGGTCAGGAAGGTCTGCTGGCCGTGCTTGCGGCCGGTGCGGCTGCCTTCGCCGCCGGTGCCGCCGGTGCCGAAGGGCTGCCACGCCGGCACCAGATGGCGCTTGCCGGGGCCGATCAGATCCTCCCGCCCCATGGCCTTCAGCGCGTCGCGCAGGATCGGCCAGTTCTCGGCGTCGTGGTAGCGCAGGAACGCCTTGTGCAGGCGGCGCTGTTTCAACCCCTTGGCGGTGAGCACCTCCTCCCCACCCACACGGCGCACCGGGCGCAGCGGGTTGCGGCCGCTGTGGTACATGGCGGTGGACAGCGACATGGGCGAGGGCAGGAAGGTCTGCACCTGATCGGCGCGGAACCCGTTCCGCTTCAGCCACAGGGCGAGGTTCAGCATATCCTCGTCCGTGGTGCCCGGGTGGGCGGCGATGAAATAGGGGATGAGGTAGAGTTCCTTGCCCGCCTCTTTCGCCGCCCGGTCGAACATGGCCTTGAAACGGTCATAGGTGCCGATGCCGGGCTTCATCATCTTCGACAGCGGCCCGGTTTCGGTGTGTTCCGGCGCGATCTTCAGATAGCCGCCCACATGGTGGGTGACCAGTTCCTTGACATAGGCCGGGCTTTTCACCGCCAGATCATAGCGCAGCCCCGATGCGATGGAGATGCGCTTCACGCCGGGGATGGCGCGGGCCTTGCGGTAAAGCTGGATCAGCGGGCCGTGGTCGGTGTTCAGGTTCTTGCAGATGTCGGGATAGACGCAGGACGGGCGGCGGCACATGGCCTGCGTCTCCTCGTCCTTGCAGGCCAGCCGGTACATGTTGGCGGTCGGCCCGCCCAGGTCGGAGATGGCGCCGGTGAAGCCTTCGGTCTTGTCGCGGATCTGCTCGATTTCGCGCAGGATGGATTTTTCCGACCGGCTCTGGATGATCCGCCCCTCGTGCTCGGTGATGGAGCAGAAGGAACAGCCGCCGAAGCACCCGCGCATGATGTTGATGGAAAAGCGGATCATCTCCCACGCCGGGATCCGCGCGCCGCCATAGGCGGGGTGCGGGGTGCGGGCATAGGGCAGGTCGAACACCCGGTCCAGTTCCGCCGTGGTCAGCGGCACCGGCGGCGGTTCCAGCCACACCAGCTTGTCGCCGTGGCGCTGGATCAGGGCGCGGGCGTTGCCGGGGTTGGCTTCCTGGTGCAGCACGCGCGAGGCGTGGGCGTAGAGCACCTGATCATTGGCCAGCGTGTCGAAATCGGGCAGCCGCACCACCGTCTGTTCCGGCGGGGCCGGGGATTTGACCGCCCCCTGCCCATCGTCGATGGAGGTGTAGTCGATGACCGCCATCCCCTCCGGCACCGCATCGATCAGCCGGGCGGTGCCGCGGATGCCGGTCATGGCGCGGGGGTGTTCGCCCTTGGCCGCGCGGTGGGCAATCTCCACGATGGCGCGTTCGGCGTTGCCGTAGACCAGCAGGTCGGCCTTGCTGTCCACCAGGATCGAGCGGCGCACCTTGTCCGACCAGTAATCGTAATGGGCGATGCGGCGCAGCGACGCCTCAATGCCGCCCAGCACGATGGGGGTGTCGCGGTAGGCCTCGCGGCACCGCTGGGCATAGACGATGGTGGCGCGGTCGGGGCGGCGCCCGCCCTCGTCGTTGGGGGTGTAGCTGTCGTTGTGACGGATACGGCGGTCGGAAGTGTAGCGGTTGACCATGGAATCCATGTTGCCGCTGGTCACCCCGAAGAACAGGTTGGGCTTGCCCAGCACCTTGAACGCCTCGGCGTCGTGCCACGCCGGTTGGGCGATGATGCCGACACGAAAGCCCTGGGCCTCCCACAGCCGCCCGATGATCGCCATGCCGAAGCTGGGATGGTCGATGTAGGCATCGCCGGTCACGACGATGATGTCGCAACTGTCCCAGCCCAACTGGTCCATCTCCTCCCGCGACATGGGCAGGAAGGGCGCCGGTCCGAAGCGGTGCGCCCAATAGGGGCGGTAGGAGAAGATATCCTTGGCGGCGGGCATGACAGGCATCGGGAAGCGGTCCACACAAATCCGGCAAGGGCACCAAACTAGGCGCTGTCCGCCGGTTGGCAAGGGGGCAGGGGAGGGGGCGAAAAAGGAAAAGGCGCCCGAAGGCGCCTTTTCCATCGGTAGGACCGGGTGGTTAGCGTGCCCACCAGCCGCGGCGCGGCTTGGCCGACGACGGCGCTTCGGTGCTTTCCGCAGCCGGGGCGGTTTCCGCGGCCGGCGCCGGTTCGGACGCCACCGGCGGCTCCGCCGGGATGGCCGGCGCCGGGGCTTCTTCGGCCACCGGCGCGGTTTCCGCGGTCACCTTCTTGCGGGTGGTCCGCTTCTTCGGCGCCGGGGCTTCGTCCGCCACGGGGGCGGCTTCAGCGGGGGCAGCCTCGGCAACCGCCTTCTTGCGGGTGGTCCGCTTCTTCGGCGCCGGGACCTCTTCCGCCACGGGGGGGGCTTCGGCAACCGGCTTCTTGCGGGTGGTCCGCTTCTTCGGCGCCGGAGCCTCTTCCGCCTCGGGGGCGGTTTCCGCCGTCGGAGCGGCTTCCGCCGGGGCGGCCGTGTCCGCATCCGCCGCGGTCTTGCGCTTGCGCGGGGTGGCGGCGCGTTTGCGAGGCGGTTTGGCCGGCGCCTCGTCGGCCGGGGTTTCCACCGGCGCGGCCTCGGCAACCGGGGCTTCCTCCGTCACCGCCGGGGCGGGTTCGACAGCCAGCACCGCCGGGGTCTCCACCACCGGGGCCTCGGCAGCCACCGACACGTCTTCCGGCGCGGCTTCCATGGCTTCGGCCGGTTCTCCGACCGTTCCCTCGGCTTCGCCGGTCACATTCTCCCGCTGGCGGGAACGGCGGCGGCCACCGCGCTTGCCACGACGGCGCTTCTTGCGCAGCCCGTCGGCGGTTTCGTCGTCGCCTTCGGCGGACTCACCCTCGCCGTCGTCGTCACCATCGGCATCTTCGTCCGACAGGGCATCGGCGGGCACGGCTTCCGCGGCGGCGGGCAGGGGCAATTCTTCGCCCTCACCCTCACCTTCGTCCTCGTCACCCTCGGCGCTTTCCGCACCATCGCGGGCTTCCAGGCCCTCACGGCCGTCACCCCGGCCACGACGACGACGACGACGGCGGCGGCGGCGGTCGCCGTTCTCCTCGGCTTCCGGCGCTGCGACGCGTTCGGCGTCGCCCTCGGCGGTTTCCACCTCGGCTTCCGCTTCGACGGCGGCTTCGGCTTCCGCGGCTTCGGCGGCAAGGTCGCGGTCGGTTTCCTGAAGGATGCGGTCGGCGCTGACCAGAGCACCGCCCTCATCGGGCAGACGGGCCTTCACCCGCTCCAGCCGCAGATCGGGGGCGATCAGCGTGTCGTCGGCCTGGATCATCACACCGAAGCCGTAACGCTCCTCGATGCGGGCCAGATCGCCGCGCTTCTGGTTGAGAATGTAGAGCGCGATGCTGGACGGAACCGCGACGGTGATTTCGCTGGACCGCTTGCGGATGCCCTCTTCCTCGATGGCGCGCAGGACGTGCAGGGCCGCCGATTCCACCGACCGGACCACGCCGGTGCCGGCGCAGTGGGGGCAGCGTTCGAAGTTGGTTTCCAGCAGCGACGGGCGCAGCCGCTGGCGCGACAGCTCCAGCAGGCCGAACGGCGAAATCCGCCCCAACTGGATCCGCGCCCGGTCGTTTTTCATCGCCTCCTTGACCTTGCGCTCGACGGCGGCGTTGTTGCGCGGCTCTTCCATGTCGATGAAATCGATCACGATCAGGCCGGCAAGGTCGCGCAGGCGCAACTGGCGGGCCACCTCTTCGGCGGCTTCCAGGTTGGTCTTGAAGGCGGTTTCCTCGATGTTGCGCTCGCGGGTGGATTTCCCGGAGTTCACGTCGATGGCGACCAGGGCTTCGGTGGGATTGATGACGATGTAGCCGCCGGAACGAAGCTGCACCACCGGGCTGTGGATGGCGTCGATCTGGGCTTCCACCTGATAGCGGTGGAACAGCGGGATGGAGTCGTCACGGTAAAGCTGAACCCGCTTGGTGTGATCGGGCATCAGCATGGACATGAAGTCGCGGGCGGTGCGGAAACCGCTCTCGCCCTCCACCCACACTTCATCAATGTCAGCGGAATAGACGTCGCGGATGGTCCGCTTGATGAGGTTGGCTTCTTCGTAGATCAGGCAGGGGGCCGTGGACTTCAGCGTCTGTTCGCGGATGTCGTCCCACAGGCGCAGCAAATATTCCAGGTCGCGGCGGATTTCCGGCTTCGACCGTTCCAGCCCGGCGGTGCGCAGAATGACCGCCATACCATCGGGAACATCCAGATCCGACAGGATTTCCTTCAGCCGCTTGCGGTCCGCCGGGTTGGTGATCTTGCGGCTGATCCCGCCGCCCCGGTCGGTGTTGGGCATCAGCACGCAATAGCGGCCCGGCAGCGACAGATAGGTGGTCAGCGCCGCACCCTTGTTGCCGCGCTCTTCCTTGGTCACCTGCACCAGCAGGATCTGGCGGCGCTTGATGACTTCCTGGATCTTGTAGCTGCGCAGCGGGCGCGCGCGGCGGCGGTGCTGGCTTTCCTCGACATCCTCGGTGTCGTCGCCGCCCACCACGTCGGTGTCCATCCCGACGGCATCGGCGCCGTTGACGGCCTCGGCGGCGGTCTCATCCTCGCCGTTGGCCGGGGCGCCGTCGCTGTCCGCTTCGACCACCGGAGCGGCCAGGGTTTCCACCGGAATGGGGGAGGGCATGGGCGACGGGTGGCGCCCGGCCGGAACATCCCCGTTGTCGTCGCCGTTCTCGCCGTCCGCATCACCGTTGGCGTCGGCCGCCGCGGCCTCGGGAAGGGGGGCTTCCACCTCGCCGTTGGGAGCACCATTGGCGTCGTCGTGGCCGTATTCCTCATCCCGGCGGCGCTGTTCGGCCATCAGGGCTTCGCGGTCGGCGACCGGAATGCGGTAATAATCGGGGTGGATTTCGGAGAAGGCCAGAAAGCCGTGGCGGTTGCCGCCGTATTCGACGAAGGCCGCCTGAAGCGACGGTTCGACGCGAGTCACCTTGGCGAGGTAGATATTGCCCTTGAGCTGCTTGCGCGAGGCAATTTCGAAGTCGAGTTCTTCGAGCCGGTTTCCATTGACCACGACGACCCGTGTTTCTTCCGGGTGCGTGGCGTCAACAAGCATACGCTTGGTCATTCAAGATCCTCATGACGCCCCCGGCAGGCCGCGCGACCCTCGGGCGCCCGGCGCGTCATCAAAAAGGTGGAAAGCCAACGGCGGCTTCGCCCGTTCTCCGTCGAACGGCGCTTTGTGAAAAGCAGCCAGGACGGACCAGACTAAGACCCACCGGGTTCCGGCATGAAAAGACCCGGAACCGGCTTCGACGGTTTTCCGCTGCACCGGCAATTCGTAGCGCCCCGCCTGTCAGATCCGTCCGGCGCGCTTGACGGCCGGACGACGGTTCCAGGTGCGGCGCCTCTTCCGCCCGGTGTGCAGTTTGGGCTGCTTTACGGGCCGGAAGCGGGCGAATCGCGGTATGTCGCTCCCGTAACATAAACAAGCCGGTCCGCTTTCACAACGGTTCAAGGGGCGGACAGGTGCAAAAAAGCGGTGCCGGTTCCCATCCCCGCTTCAATCTCGGCCGTGGTGTCTTCAACCCACCCGTTGCCGGGATGCCACGGTCGGGGGGCAAACGGCGCTGCTGCCGCTCCTGCGCTTTTCCCGTGCCGGGGGCCGTGCCACAGTCGGGCACGCCGTTGCGCCGGGTGTTATCGCCGGCCTTTTGTTGGGAACGCTTGATGAGCTTTGGGGGCCGTATCCGTGCCGCGCTGGCCGCGCTCGTGCTTTTGCTGCCGTTGCAGGTGGCGGGGGCGGGTGATGCCGTGGCGGAGACGATGCGCGCCCGGACCGCCGCCCTGCCCATGGTGCCGGAACAGGCGTCGCTGATCGGCATGCGGCTGGGCGTGCACCCCGACAAGACCCGTTTCGTTGTCGAAATGAGCGAGCGGGTGTCCTACCGCGTCTTCACCGCCGCCGATCCGGCGCGGGTGGTGGTGGAACTGACCGGCCTGCGCTGGTCCGGCGGGGCAGTGCCGCCCAACGGGCTGGTCCGCCGTGTGCGCAACGAGACGGGCGACGGGGTGCTGCGGCTGGTGCTGGACACCACCGGCCCGGCCCATGTGGCCAGCAGCTACATCATTCCGGCCCGCGACGGTCACCAGCCGCGGCTGGTCGTCGATCTGAAGCCGGGCTGGGGCAGCGACGGCGCACCGCCCAAGACCGCGGCGAGAACCGACGAGGCGGCCCCCGCCAAGGCCGACCCGCCGCCCGAATCCCGCAAGCCCGAAGCCCAGATGGCCGCCCTGCCGGTCCCGCCGGCGGAGGTGCCGTCCAAACCGGCCCAGCCCCCGGCCCAGGTGGTGCCCGCCGCCCTGCCGTCCGCCCCCCCGCGCCCTTCGGCCAACCGTCCGGCGCCGGTGGTGGAAAAGCCGCTGGTGGTGCTGGACCCCGGCCACGGCGGCGTCGATCCCGGCGCCATCGGCGTGGGCGGGGTCTATGAAAAGGACATCACCCTGGCGGCTGCCCGTGAAGTGCGGCGGCAATTGCTGGCCACCGGGCGTTACCGGGTGCAGTTGACCCGCGACAAGGACGTGTTCGTGCGCCTGCGCGACCGGGTGGCGATTGCGCGGGACGCCGGGGGCGACCTGTTCGTGTCGCTGCACGCCGACAGCATCGGCAACGGCTCCATCCGCGGCCTGTCCATCTACACTTTGTCGGAAAAGGCCTCCGACCGTGAAGCGGAGATGCTGGCGGCCAAGGAAAACCGCGCCGACGCCATCGCCGGGCTGGATCTGTCGTCGGAAAACGATCTGGTGGCCGGCATTCTGATCGATCTGGCCCAGCGGGACACGCTGAACCATTCCCGCCGCTTCGCCCGTCTGGCGCTGGAAAATCTGGGCAAGGAAGTCAAACTGCTGCCGGCCAAGCCGCACCGGCAGGCCGGGCTGGCGGTGCTGACCGGGCCGGATATTCCGGCGGTGCTGATCGAAATGGGCTATCTGTCCAGCCCGCAGGATGTCAGTCTGCTGACCAGCGGCGACCATCGTGAGCGCATGGCCCGCGGTGTCACCCGTGCGGTGGACGCCTATTTCCGCTGGCTGCACCGCGAACGGAAATCCTGAGGACGTTCCGGCGTTGGCCGGGACGATAACCGGGGAAGGGTGCATGCCAGACCTTCCCCCCGCGGCCTTGCGCAGGCCATAATTTGCTGGCAATCCGGCCCCCGGCCCGGCGTGATCCGGGCCGGGCTTTCGGTCATGTTGGGATCGTACGATGCGCCTTCTTCTGTCGCTGCTGATGGCCGTGGTGTTGCTGGTTCTGGCCGGCGCCGGGGCGCTGGTCTATGTGGTCGATTACTACGACCAGGACCTGCCCGATTACACCAGGCTCGCCAACTACGAGCCGCCGGTGACCACGCGTGTCTATGCCGGCGACGGGCGGCTGATGGCGGAATTCGCCTCGGAAAAGCGCATCTTCGTGCCCATCCGTGACATTCCGAAGCGGGTGACCTCCGCCTTTCTGTCGGCGGAGGACAAGAATTTCTACGATCACAAGGGCATCGACCCCATGGGGGTGATCCGTGCCATTGTCATCAACCTGGAAAACATGGGGTCGGATCGCCGCCCCGTCGGCGCCTCCACCATCACGCAGCAGGTTGCCAAGAACATGCTGCTGACCAACGAGGTGTCCTACGTCCGCAAGATCAAGGAAGCGATCCTGGCCGTCCGCATCGAACGGACCTTCTCCAAGGACCGCATTCTTGAGCTGTACCTGAACGAGATATTCCTGGGCTTCCGTTCCTATGGCGTCGGCATGGCGGCGCTCAATTACTTCAACAAGTCCCTGGATGAACTGACCGTCGCCGAGGTGGCCTATCTCGCGGCCCTGCCCAAGGCGCCCACCAACTACCACCCCGAACGGCAGAAGGAAGCGGCGGTGGCCCGCCGCAACTGGGTCATCAGCCGCATGGCCGAAGACGGCGCCATCACCGCGGAGGAAGCCCGCGCCGCCCAGGCCGAACCCCTGACCGTCCGCCGTCGCGGCGAGGGGGAGGTGGTCACCGCCGACTATTTCGCCGAGGAAATCCGCCGCGAAATCGCCAAGCTCTATGGCGAACAGGCGCTGTACGAGGGCGGGCTGGCCGTGCGCGCCTCGGTCGATCCCAAGCTGCAGGAACAGGCCACCCGCGCGCTGCGCGACGGGCTGATCCAGTACGACCGCCGCCACGGCTACCGCGGGCCGGTCAACCGCATGGAGAATTTCGACGGCTGGGCCAAGAAGCTGGCCGCCCTGCCGGTGCCGCCGGGGGCCGATCCCTGGCACATGGCGGTGGTGCTGAAGGACGACGATTCCGCCGGCCTGGACGTCGGCCTTGCCGACGGCACCCGCGGGCGCGTGCCCCTGGCCGAACTGCGGTGGGCGCGGGCGTGGAAGGAGGGGGAACGGGTGGGGCCGGACATCCGCCGCCCCTCCGACGTGGCCAAGCTGGGCGACGTGATCCTGGTGGAAGCGGTCGCCAAGGATGAAAAGGGCAAGGATTACCCGGCCAACACCTACAGCTTGCGCCAGATTCCGGCGGTGCAGGGCGGGCTGGTCGCCATCGACCCGCACACCGGCCGCGTGCAGGCCATGGTCGGCGGCTATTCCCACGCCATCAGCGCCTTCAACCGCGCGACCCAGGCCATGCGCCAGCCGGGGTCCACCTTCAAACCCTTCGTCTATCTGGCGGCGTTGGAAACCGGGCTGACCCCGGCCACGCTGGTGATGGACGCGCCGTTCGAATACAACCCCGGCCACGGTCAACCGATCTGGCGGCCGGAGAACTTCAGCCACGAATTCTACGGCCCCACGCCCATGCGGGTGGGCATCGAGAAGTCGCGCAACGTCATGACCGTGCGTCTGGCCCAGCACATCGGCATGGACAAGGTGAAGGCGCTGGTCGAACGGTTCGGCATCGTCGATACCCTGCAGCCCTATCTGCCCATGGCCCTGGGGGCCGGTGAAACCACGGTGCTGCGGCTGACCACCGCCTATGCCATGTTGGACAACGGCGGCAAGCGCATCACCCCCACCTTCATCGACCGGGTGCAGGACCGCAACGGCAAGACCATCTTCCGCCACGACACCCGCGCGTGCGACGGCTGCGCCAACATCGCCTGGAAGCCGGGGCTGCCGGTGCCGGCGGTGTCCGACAGCCGCGAGCGCATCGCCGACCCACGCACCGTCTATCAGATCGTGTCCATGCTGGAAGGGGTGGTGCAGCGCGGCACCGCCGCCAAGCTGGCGGCGTTGGGCAAGCCGCTGGCGGGCAAGACCGGCACCACCAACGATTCCGTGGATGCGTGGTTCGTCGGCTTCACCCCCGATCTGGTGATCGGCACCTACATCGGCTTCGACAAGCCGCGCTCGCTGGGGCCGAAGGAAACCGGCGGCTCGGCGGCGGTGCCGATCTTCAAGGAAGCCATCGAGGCCACGCTGCGCGAGCGGCCGGCGGTGCCGTTCCGCATGCCGCCGGGCCTGCGTCTGGTCAAGGTCAACCCCGACAACGGTCGTCTGGCCGAACCGGGCGACCGCCGGGCCATCTGGGAGGCCTTCGTCCCCGGCACCGAGCCGACCGGCGATCAGGCCGTCGCCGTCCTCGACGGGTCGGGCCAGACCGGCGGCAACGGGTCGTGGAGCGGCGAGGTTCCCGGTGCCGGCTATGGCGAGGACGCCTCCGGCAGCTATTCCGCCCTTCCCGTGCCCGGTGCCGGCGGCGGCACGCTGCAGGCGCCAACGTCCTCAGGCGGGGGTTACGGGGCGCCGCCGCCGGCGGCCGCCACGGTGGGCACCGGCGGGCTGTACTGAACCGGGGCGCTGGCGGGGGACACCCCGCCGGGCAACCCGGCGATGACCTCGCCCGGCGCGCCGCAGCCGCCCAGCCGGTGCAGCGGCTCGGCCAGCCCGGCCATCAGCCGCTCCACCCCGGTGCGGTTGATGTGCAGGGGGTCGGTGAACAGCGCCTCGTCCGTCACCGCCGTGCGCCGGTCGATCACCGTCACGCCGGGGGGCGTGTGGGCGGCGATGGTGGCGAAAAAGGCGTCATAGTTCCGGATCTTGCGGGCAAGCGGCTGATAGAGGGGGGTGATGACCACCGCCACCGCCACGCCCCGCGCCTGGGCGGCGGCAATGATGCGGTCCAGGGCCGCGAGGTTGGCGGGGAACATGTCCCAATCCTCGTCCGGGGCGCGGGAAAGCTGGGTCTTCTGCGCCGCGCTCATCACCCCGTCCAGGGTGCGGTCGCGGCTGGTGTCCGACAGCATGCCCGCCAGCAGGCGCAGGGTCTGGTTGCTGTTGAAGGTCAGCAGGTGGAACGCCTGGTTCCACGCCCATTGGGTGGCGTCGGCCTGCCGCACCAGCGCATCGATCCGCGGGGAATAGTGGGCCAGCATCGGCGCGTCGGCCAGCACCGCCGGGTCATCTTCGATGGCGGTGGGTTCCAGGATCAGCAGCTTGGGCGCCGGGTGGCGTTCCAGATAATCCTCCCACAGGGCCGCCGACACCACGGTGGGCGCGCCGCCCATGCCCAGGTTGACGGCGGTACCGCCGCACGCCAGCCGTCCCACGGTGTCGGCGGGGAAATGGTTGTCGGCGCGGGAATTCCCTAGGATCACCACATCCGCCGACGGGGTGTCGGGGCGGTAGAGGGCGATGAAGCGGTCCTGGCTGTGCCGCAGCAGGGCACCCAGGGCCGTCGCCAGCGCCCGGTCCATCGCCGTCACCATCCCCAGGATCAGAAACACGCAGGCAATCAGGCGTCCCATGACGGCAGGCCCTCCTTCTGCATCAGAATTGGAAATAGATGAAGGACCGGCTGCCGAAGCTGCCCACCAGCAGCAGCAGCACGATCAGCGATGAACAGGCGAACGACCGCACCACCACCGGGGCATTGGCGTAGCGGCGGCCCGCTCCGCCTTCGATCAGGGCATCGATGGAAAACACCACCAGCGCCGCGATGGCGACCCGCAGCAGGGCGGTGGCCTGCTGCATCCCGTGGGGCATGGTGAAATCGCCCTCGGCGATGATGCCCAGGATGGTGCGCACGGTGTCCATGCCGTCGGCACGGAACGGCAGCCACGCCAGCGTCACCCCGGCGAACACCACCATCACCGCCAGCGGGCGCAGCGCCCGCTGCATCCAGCCGGGCAGTCCGATGCCCAGGGCGCGGGCCGCCCGCTTGCCGGCATCCTCGGCCAGCACCAGCCCGGCGTGCATGGCACCCCACAGCACGAAGGTCCAGCTTGCCCCGTGCCACAGCCCCGATATCAGCATGGTGATGACCACGTTGCGCACCCGCAGGGCATAGGTGCGGCCGCCGCCCAGCGGGATGTACAGGTAATCGCGGAACCACGACGACAGCGAGATGTGCCAGCGCCGCCAGAAATCACCGAAGCCGGTGGCGAAGTACGGCCGGGCGAAATTGGGGCACAGGTGGTAGCCATAGATCTGCGCCAGCCCGATGGCGATCAGCGAATAGCCGGCGAAATCGCCGTAGATCTGCAGGCTGAAGCACACCATGCCGATGATGTGGTTCAGCGCGTTGTAGAATTCGGGCTGGGCAAAGCGGGCGTCCACGACCGCGGCGGCGTTGTCGGCCAGCACCAATTTTAGGAAATAGCCCCAGACGATCTTTTCCAGCCCGTTGAAGCGAAAGGCGAAATCCACCTTTTCCGGCGGCTGGGCGATCTGGGGCAGCAAATCGCGCGCCCGCACGATGGGACCGGCCACCAGTTGGGGGAAAAAGGCCACGAAGGTGGCGTAGTTCAGCAGCGACCGTTCTTCCTTCAACTCTCCGCGATACACATCGAGCGTGTAGCTGAGGTTTTGAAAGGTGTAGAAGGAAATCCCCACCGGCAGGATGATCGACAGGGCGGTGTGCCCCGCATCGATCCCCAGCGCCGCCAGGGCGGTTTCCGCGCTGTCGATGAAGAAGTTGAAGTATTTGAAAAAGAACAGGATCGCCAGATTGCTGCCGACGCTGAGAAGCAGGTAGAGCCGGGCCTCGTCCCGATTGCGGGCATCGGCCACCCGCAGCCCGCACCAGAAATCGATCACCGTCGTCAGCCCCAGCAGGGCGCAGAAACGGTAATCCCACCAGCCATAGAAAAGATAGCTGGCCCCCAGAAGCATCGGTGTAAACGCCCGCGTTCGCGCAAGGGCGAGAAACAGGGCCGTGAACACGGTGATGAAAACCAGAAATGAAAGGCTGGAGAAGTTCATCGGCACACACCGCATGGGTTGGTCCGGCGCCATGCTGACACAGTGATTTCTGCTCCGCCCGCCCGCAAACGGGCGCCGATGAGGGGCAAGCTGGTCTATCCGTTGGTGGCGCATCCCCGTCCTTTCGATCGGGGAAACCCAGTTTGGGGGTGCAAAGCCGGGCGTAAGGCGCTACATAACTCCCCGCTTTCATATCCACTCTGGCTGACGAGGAGGCACGCCCATGCGCGCCGAGATCGAAGCGGCCGCTGGCGAGATCCGTGACTCGCTGGCGCTGCTGAGGAGGCATCTTTGACTGGGACAACGCACTGCGCCGTCTCGACGAACTGAATGCCCTGTCCGAAGACCCCAAGCTGTGGGACGACCCCGACCGCGCGCAAAAGATCATGCGCGAGCGCACCCAGCTTGAAACCTCGGTCAACGGCTACCGCGCGCTGGAACGGGATCTCTCCGATTCCCTCGACCTGATCGAGATGGGTGAGGCCGAAGGGGACGCCCATGTGGTCGCCGACGCCGAATCCCAGCTCTACGCCCTGCGCGACCGCGCGGGCAAGCTGCAGATCGAAAGCCTGCTGTCGGGCGAAGCCGACGCCAACGACTGCTTCGTCGAAGTCAACGCCGGGGCCGGCGGTACCGAGGCGCAGGACTGGGCGCTCATGCTCATGCGCATGTACGTCCGCTGGGCCGAACAGCACGGCTACAAGACCGAATGGCTGGAAGAAAGCCCCGGTGAAGAAGCCGGGATCAAATCCGCCACCATTCAGGTCAAGGGCCACAACGCCTATGGCTGGATGAAGACGGAGGCCGGCGTCCACCGGCTGGTCCGCATCAGCCCGTTCGACAGCCAGGCCCGGCGCCAGACCAGCTTTGCCGCCGTCTCGATCAGCCCGGTGATCGACGACAAGATCAACATCGAGGTCAATGAAAAGGACTGCCGCATCGACACCTACCGCGCGTCGGGTGCCGGCGGTCAGCACATCAACAAGACCGACTCCGCGGTCCGCATCACCCACCTGCCCACCGGCATCGTGGTGAGCTGCCAGCAGGAGCGTTCCCAGCACAAGAACCGCGCCAAGGCGTGGGACATGCTGCGCGCCCGCATGTACGAGCGGGAATTGAAGATCCGCGAAGACGCCGCCGCGGCACTGGAAGCCCAGAAGACCGATATCGGCTGGGGCCACCAGATCCGCAGCTATGTGCTGCATCCCTACCAGATGGTGAAGGATCTGCGCACGTCGGTGGAAACCTCCAACACCCAGGGCGTGTTGGACGGCGATATCGACCGCTTCCTGGAAGCCGCTCTCGCCGCCCGCATCAAGGGGCAGAGCGACGAACAGGACGGGGCGTAACTTCAAGCAAAGAGGCAATCGGGACGCACGAAGGGGATCTTCCCTTCGTGTTTTCTTAAAAGTCCAAGGGCCGGCGGCCCTTGGAACCCGGGATAAGGGAGGGTCGGTATGGGACGTATGCTTGTTCTGGCCGTCGCGTTGCTGGCTGTCACCGGGCAGGCGCAGGCCGCCCTGCGGTGCGGGGAAGAGAACGCCATGGGCAGCGAGACGCTGCGCGGCTACACGGAAGGGGTTCAGAAAGCCCTGACCGAGCACGGCTTCAGGCCCGGCCCCGCGGACGGCAAGGCCGGATCGCGCACCCGTGCCGCCATCACCGCCTATCAGAAAAAGGCGAAGCTGCCGGTTGACGGCTGCGTCAGCCAGGCGCTGATCGACCATCTGAACTTCGCCGAGCCGAAGGTCTACGCCCGCTGAGACCGGCGCCTGAGCGGACACCCGTTGAAGCGTGTAAAATTTTATGTTCTTTTAAGGGAAATCATCGTGCGCCGCCCGGATCGGGCGTTTGCGAAAGGCCGTGGCGATGCGTTCCCTGACCAACTATGCCCCCTCCACCTTCGAGGAGCGGGGGGCCGCGGTGCCCTTCACCACGCCGACTCTGGCCCAGACGCGGGTGCGGCGGGACGAGCGCGGCGGGTTGGAGGTGCTGATCCCCAACCTGTCCGAAGGGCGGGGGGTGTATGTGGTGGGGTGGTCGTCGCTGCCGCTGGCCTTTCCCATGACGGTTCACGACAGCTTTTTACAGGATCTGATCGTCCGTTCCGGCGGCTGTTCGCCCGAAGACATCCGCAAGGCCGCCCTGGAAACCGCCCGCACCGGGCTGGCCGGGCCGCTGGCCGCCGAAGCCGCCGCCGCCGCCCTGGCGGATGAGGAAGAGCAACGGCTTCTCATCAATTTCCAGTTGATTGCCGAGGTGCTGCGGGCGGTGGGGCTGGAGTCCGCCGACATCCTGCGCGCCGGTCTTGCCTCGGCCGAGGGGCAGCAACTGACCCGTGGCTACATGCTGCGGGCCGCCCAGCGTCTGGGGATCGAGGCGAAGGAGCTGTATCTGCGGGTGGCGGAGATTGCCGCCTTCATGGAACCCATCGGGCTGGCGACCTCCCCCCGTCCGGCGCGGCTGCGGCGGCTGATGCGCGGGCTGGCCGGCTTGCGCGACGGCATGGACGCCTGGGCCACCGGCAACGTGTCCGAGGCGGCCCCCATCGCCGGATTCTGCGCCGAGGTGGCGGAGCACACGCTCACCCATGCCCAAGGGGTTGCCGGGCGGATCGACGGTTGGATCGAACGCTTCGAGACGTTGCTGCGCGGGTGGGAGGAGCAGCGCGCCGATCTGCGGCGGGCCTGCATCCGCATGGCGTGGCTGCTGGACGGCTGGGACTTTCTGATCGCCACCTGGGAACAGGCGCACGGGCAGGGGCGGGTCGAGCAGGAAAGGGCGGTCAACGACATCTTCCGCGTGCTGCCCCTGTTGCCCAAGGACGAGGACCGCATGGACATGAGCCTTGCCGCCGACCGGATTATGGCGGCCAACCGCCGGTCGGTCCGGGCCTATGTGGATTGGCGCACCGGCCAGCTCGACGCCGATCTGGTGGCCCGCATCGAGGCGGTAAAGGCGCACGCGGCATGAGCGCGGGGGAGGCCGCATCGCTGCTGGCCCTGGGCGGCACGCTGCTGGACATCGACGAAGGCCGCTTCCGTCAGGTGGTCGGGCTGCTGGAGCACATGGCCGACCACCCGGAGGTGCGCAAGACCTTCTCCCTGATCCGTTCGCGGCTGGCGGTGGTGCGCCCGCGGCGGCGCCCGGCGCTGAAACGGCTGTTCTGCCAGCCGTTCGAGGATCTGTTCGTCCCCTTCGACCCCGCAGCACCCAAGCCGCCGCGGGTGGTCGAGCGGGATCTGGTCAACCGCCTGTGGCCGCTGGTGGAACGCCACGCCGGACCGGAGCGCATGGCCGCTCTCAACGGCCGGCTGCAGGCCGGTGCCGATGATCCGGTGATGCGCGCCACCGTGCAGCAGGAGTTGTGGGCCATCGGGGCGGAAGCCACCGAACACATCGCCCGGCAGGCGGAAATCGGCCGGCTGATGGAGGAACTGGACGCCCGCGTCAATCCGGGCCGGGTGGCGGCGGTGACCGACATCGCCCACCTGATGGCGATTGCCCCCGAACTGCACGAGCTTCAGGCGCTGCTGACGCCCAAGCCGCTGCCCAAGCTGCACCCCGACCATCTGGAGGGCATCCAGCGCCTGGGCCGCCGGGTGGTGCGGGAACGGCCGCCGGCGCTGACCGTGTTCATCCTGGCGGCTGCGGCCCGGCTGGCGGAACCGGCGCACCTGCTGCCGGCGTTGTCGGGGATGGATTTCGGCCTGCGCGGGGCCGACCGTGCCGGGCTGTTCCTGGCGATCAGCGACAGCATCGTCGCGTCCATCGAGGAGCGGGCGGCCCGTATGGCCGCGGACGGGGCCGGGCCGGGCAACCGGCTGGCGGTCGCCGATCTTGCCGTCCATCTGGCCGCCGGGCTGACCGCGACCCGCGAGGCCCTGGGGGCCAGCGCCCGTCCGGCGTTCGAACCGCGGCTGCAACGGGTGCGGGCTGCGCTCCACGATCTGGTGCGCACCCAGGTGCTGGACGGGGCGGGGCCGTCGATCCTGGCCGCCCTGGCCCCTCCCACCGAAACCGATACCGGCCGGGAACGGCTGCTGGAAGCGGAAAACCACGCGCGGGCCTTGCGCAAATGCAGCGCCGTCGCCGACGGGCTGGGAATGCGCACCGAGGTGCGGGCGGTGACCGACAGCACCGTTGCCTCCCTCGCCGATACCGCCCGCACCGCCTTCGCCGCCGGCGGGGGCGAGCCGATGCAGGCCGGGCCGGTCGGTTTCCAGGCCATCCGCATGGTGGAACTGATTGCCGGTCCCGCCGAGGCCAACCGCATCATGAGCGGTATTCTGAACACCACACGCCCGCTTTAGCCTCTTCTCGCATACTGACGTATGCCATCCTGTTAGCGGCAGCGGTTGGGAAGCATTCTGACCTATGCCTCAACCCTTGGATGGGAAAATGATTTTTTGTCCCCGGCTCGTGCATGGCTTGCCGCACGGGATATGTATAAAATGCGCAACAAATATGAAGTGAATACAGGCATAACCGTTTCATTAGAAATATGGAGAGGAAACACCGACATGCCCGCCCGCGAAATCCTGTTTCGGCGCCTCAGCCTGCTGGACCAAGCCTCCGCAACCTTGCTGGATATCCGGGTCTGTGATTCCTCGCCCAGCTTTGCCGATGCCTTTGCCCGCTGCCGTGTGCAATTGGCCGCGGCCCGCGAACACCTGGAGCAGGCCCGCGCCCTGGAAGTGTAACGGCCTGCCTGCTAGAATGGCTCCAGACTTTCAACCATCATGTGCTCCACCCGTGCCGCTGACCCTGGACGACCGCGCGACACTGTGTTCGGTGGAGATTCTCGCCGCCGCCGTGGACATGGTTTATGTCCATGGGGTGGTTGAGCTGCGGACCCTGCGCAACGCGCTGGACGAAGCCATGCGGTTGAAAACCGATGCGTCCATCCGTTTTGCCTATTCCGCCTTCAGCAAGGTGGACCGCGACTTTCGCGCCCAGATCAGCCATCACGCCCTGACGCTGGCGACCATCCGCCGCCGTACCGCCCTGTTGCGGTAATCGCTTCATCTCAAATCCCTTGCTGGCTCAAATCCCCGCCGGCTCCGGCGCCCGCCTTGACAGGGGCGCCGGGAAAGCATTTGCTGGGCCGTCCAGGAGGCCATGCAGCAGATGAAAGAAAGAGGGTCGGATGACGTTGTCCTTCGCTAAACCCGCCACGCCGAAGGCCGGTGCCCTGGCCGTGACCGTCGGTGCCGAACGCACCCTGGGCGCCACCGGCAAGGCCATCGACGAAGCCACCGGCGGCGCGCTGACCCGCGCCATGGGGGCCAGCCGTTTCACCGGCAAGCGGGAAGAAACCCTGATGATTCTCGCCCCCCACGGGCTGGAACTGTCGCGGGTGCTGCTGGTGGGGCTGGGCAAGGCGGACCAGATCGACGCCCTGACGCTTCAGGCGGTGGGCGGGGCCAGCGTGGCCGCCCTGGACAAGACCGGCGACACCGAAGCGGCACTGGCCCTCGACCTGCCGGCGGGGCTGGCTCTGTCTCCGGCCGCCGCCGCCGCGGAAGCGGCGTTCGGCATCCGCCTGCGCAGCTACCGCTTCGACAAGTACCGGACCAAGGAAGGGAAGGATCAGAAGCCCTCCCTCACCAATGTCACCCTGCTGACCGATGCGCCGGAGGCGGCCGAGGCGGCGTTCGCGCCCCTGTCCGCGGTGGCCGATGCGGTGTCCTTCGCCCGCGATCTGGTGTCGGAACCGGCCAACGTCCTTTATCCCGAATCCCTGGCGCAGGCGTGCCTGGGGCTGACGGAATTCGGGCTGGCGGTGCAGGTGCTGGATCTGGCCGCGCTGAAGAAACTGGGCATGGGCGCCCTGCTGGGGGTGGCTCAGGGCAGCGCGCGGGAACCGCGGGTGGTCACCCTGCGCTGGGACGGCGACCCGGACGCGGAGGACAAGCGCCCGCTGGCCTTCATCGGCAAGGGCGTGACCTTCGATTCCGGCGGCATCTCCATCAAGCCCGCCGCCGGGATGGAGGAGATGAAGTGGGACATGGGCGGGTCCGCCGCCGTCATCGGCACCTTGCGCGCGCTGGCCGCCCGCAAGGCCAAGGTGAACGCGGTCGGCATCGTCGGGCTGGTGGAAAACATGCCGTCGGGCACCGCCCAGCGCCCCGGTGACGTGGTGACCTCCCTGTCCGGCCAGACCATCGAGGTCATCAACACCGACGCCGAAGGGCGGCTGGTGCTGGCCGATTGCCTGTGGTACGCGCAGGAAACCTTCAACCCGCGGCTGATGGTCGATCTCGCCACCCTGACCGGGGCGATCGTGGTGGCTCTGGGCAGTGAATACGCCGGTCTGTTTGCCAGCGACGACACCTTGGCCGCCCATCTGGCCGGGGCCGGCAAGGCGGTTGGGGAGCCGCTGTGGCGGATGCCCATGGGCGAGGCCTATGACAAGGAAATCAATTCCGACATCGCCGACATGAAGAACACCGGGTCGGGGCGCAACGGCGGCTCCATCACCGCGTCGCAGTTCCTGAAGCGTTTCGTCGGTGACGTGCCGTGGGCGCATCTGGACATCGCCGGTGTTGCCTGGGCCAAGAAGGACGGCGCCACCGTGCCCAAGGGGGCGACCGCCTTCGGCGTCCGGCTGCTCGACCGCTTCGTCGCCGACTGTTACGAGAGCAAGTGACGGTATCCCGGCCATGACCGACGTGCGTTTCTATCACCTGCAGCGCCGGACCCTGGAGATGGCTTTGCCCAAGCTCCTGGAAAAGACGGTGGAGCGCGGGTGGCGTGCGGTGGTCATGGCCGGATCGCCGGAACGGGTGGAAGCCCTGACCCAACATCTGTGGACCTATGATCCCGCCGGTTTCCTGCCCCACGGCAGTGCCCGCGACGGGTTTGCCGCCGACCAGCCGGTGTGGCTCACCGATTCGGACGAGAATCCCAACGGCGCCACCGTCCTGATGCTGGTGGATGGGGTGGAGTGCGGCCGGGTGGGGGATTTCGATCTTGTCTGCGACCTGTTCGACGGGCGCGACGAGGAGGCGGTGGCCGCGGCCCGCAGCCGTTGGCGGACGTGCAAGGCCGCGGGGCACGCCCTGACCTATTGGCAGGAAAACGAGCGGGGCACGTGGGAGAAAAAAGCCTGACCGCCGGTTTTCCATGCGGTACGATTAATTAGGAAATTTTGATTGATCCATTCCATCTATACTGTGCGTGGGGGACGACGAGAGGAATGGCGGCGGCATGACACCCACACATCTCGGCCGGGAACCGGACGGCGCTCTTCAGGATTCCTCCATCCTGGTCGTTGACGACAACATGGCCAATGTGGAGCTTCTCCAGGAAATACTCATCCACACCGGCTATCAGCGCGTGCGGGGGGAAACCGATCCGCGCAAGGTTGCCGCTCTGCTGCGGGCCGAGGTGTTCGACCTGATCCTGCTGGACATCCGCATGCCGCACCTGAGCGGTTTCGAGCTGATGGAGCAGATCAAGACCATCTACGCCGGCGACCATGTGCCGATCCTGGTCCTGACCGCCCAGACCGACCAGGACACCCGCCGCCGGTCGCTGGAGATGGGGGCCAACGATTTCCTGACCAAGCCCTTCATCACCTGGGAACTCCTGCATCGCGTGCGCAACATGCTGGAGATCCGCACGCTCTACCGCCGCGCCGCCGCCTTGAACCGGGAATTGGAACAGCGGGTGTCGGAGCGCACCGCGGAGTTGACCCAGGCCCTGGCCGACGCGCGTCAGGCCAACCGGGCCAAGCTGGATTTTCTGGCGGTGATGAGCCACGAATTGCGCACACCCCTCAATTCCATCATCGGTTTTGCCGAGGTGATGGCCGCGCAGTCGCTGGGGCCGTTGGGCCACCCGGACTACCGTGATTATGTCACCATGATCGAGGACAGCGGCAAGACGCTGCTGTCGATGGTCAATTCAATCCTCGACTACACCCGCGGGACGACCGGCGCCCTTGAACTGCTGGAATCGGAAGTGCGGCTGCCGCAGCTTCTCGACGCCTGCCTAGCGGCGATCCATCCCAAAGCGGAAGGGCGGCAGGTGCGACTCGTGAGCCATCGCTGCCCGCCGGTCAGCCTGCGCGCCGATCAGCGGCGGCTGCGGGACATCATCCTCAACATTCTCGACAACGCGGTGAAATTCAACCACCCCGGCGGGACCGTGACCCTTGAGACGACCCTGAGCGAGGCATGGGTCACCATCACCGTCACCGACGACGGTCCGGGCATTCCCGAAGCCCTGACGCGGCACATTTTCAACCCCTTCACCCACAGCGATGCGGTGCGGGTGCGCCGGCACGAGGGTATTGGCCTTGGTCTGCCCATCGCCCAGCGGTACGCCGAACTGCACGGCGGGTCGGTGGCGTTGGGCACGGCCCCCGGCGGCGGGACGGCGGTCAGCGTGCATCTGCCCATCGACCGCCTGTTGACCCGCCGTGCCCCGGAAACGTTGAATTGAGAAAACGCTGAACTGAGAGAATCACCGGGCGGGCGTCACCGAAGCCGCCCACCCGGCATGATGGTCAGGCCGCCGCCCCGCAGCATTTCTTGTACTTCTTGCCCGATCCGCAGGGGCAGGGGTCGTTGCGGCCGATCTTGGCCGCGGTGCGCGGCTTCTGGCCCATGATGCCGTCCACATAGTACCAGCGGCCATCCTCCTTGGCGAAGGTGCCGGTTTCGTGGTGGACGTAGCCCTCGCCCTTGACCGTGAAGCGGGCGACGAATTCCACATCGCCTTCGGTGTCGGTCTCGCCACCCTTGACGGTGCGGCGCACCTCAAGCCCGGTCCATTGGCTGTTGGCCGCCCATTCGGCCACATGCTCGCGGTTGAAGTCGTGGCGGGTGGACGGCAGCAGCGTGTCGTGCAGATAGTCCACATTCTGGGTGCAGAAGGCGGAATAGCGCGAGCGCATCAGCACCTCCGCCGTGGGCGGCAGGGCGGCACCCGACAGGTAGGGGCCGCAGCAGTCGTCAAAGGCGCGGCCGGAACCGCAATGGCAATCGGTCATGACGGAAAACTCCCAACACGGATCGGGCGCCTTCCTACCCGCTGGCACCGCCGCCGTCCATTCTTTCCCGACGGAAAAAGACCACACAGGTTTCAGGTGCGGTCGGTGGTGGCCCTGGGTTACAGTCCTTCCGCTTCTCTTATGGGCGAAGGTGCCATGGCAAACGATCTCCGTCAGTTCATGCTCCAGATTCTCGGCGGTTCCCCCTACGACGGGTTCGATGCCTCGACCTATACGGTGGACCTGCAAAGCTGGGGGTCGGAACACCCGATCTTCGAACAGTTGATGGAGACGCTACGCCCCCGTACCATCATCGAGGTAGGCACGTGGAAGGGGGCATCGGCCATCCGCATGGCCCGCAAATGCCAGGACCTGGGGCTGAATGCCACGCTGCTGTGTATCGATACCTGGCTTGGGTCCCACCCGATCTTGTGGACGAGTTTCCGGAACCATCTGGACCTGAAACACGGCTTCCCGCAGATGTATTACCAGTTCTTGGCCAATGTGGTGAACAGCGGGTGCCAAGGCACCATCCTGCCGCTGCCCATGACGTCGCTGTCGGCGGCGGAACTGCTGCGGATGAGCCAGATCCTGCCGGATTGCGTCTATCTGGATTCCAGCCACGAACGTGAGGAAAGCTATCTGGAAATCACCCGCTATTTCTCCCTGCTGCGGCCCGGCGGGGTGCTGTTCGGCGATGATTACACCCCCGAATTCAAGGGGCTGGTCGCATCGGTCAACCGCTATGCCTATGAGAACGAAATCTGTCTGCAGATCTTCGGCGAGAAATGGATGATGGTGAAGCCCAAGCAATGATCTTCCATGCCTTGTGATTCCGTCAATCCGCCATGGGCATCGCGCGCCGGGTGGCCCAGCCGGTCATCCGCCCTTCCACCGCCGCGAACAGGAAATACATCACGACACCCATGGCGGCGATGACCACCAGCCCGGCGAACACCAGCGGAATGTCGAACCGCGACGACGCCTGCAGCATCAGATAGCCGATGCCCTCGTTCGAGGCCACCGTCTCGGCGATGACCGACCCGACGAAGGCCAGCGTCACCGCCACCTTCAGCGAGGCGAAGAAGTAGGGCAGGGACCGCGGCAGCCCCACCTTGACCAGAATGTCCCAGCGGCTGGCCCCCAGCGAGCGGAGCACGTCTTCCAGTTCCGGTTCCAGGGTGGCAAGGCCAGTGGCGACGTTCACCGCGATGGGAAAGAAACTGATCATGAAGGCGGTGAGGATGGCCGGTACCGTGCCGATGCCGAACCACACCACCAGCACCGGCACCACCGCCACCTTCGGTATGGCGTTGAAGCCGATCAGCACCGGGTACAGCCCGTGATAGACCAGCGGCGATGCCCCCACCGCCATCCCCAGCAGCACGCCCCCAACCACCGCCACGGCAAAGCCGGCCAGCGTGGTCAGCAGCGTGTGGATGGAATGGTCCCACAGGGGACCGGCGTAGCGGAGCGTGGTGTCGAACACCACCGACGGCGCCGGCAGGATGTATTGCGGCACCGACAGGCCGCGGCATGCCACTTCCCACACCATGAACAGGCCGATGACCACGAACCACGGCATCAGCCGCTGCAGGGTTGCCTGGCGCATCACGATGCCTCCTCTTGCGTTTTGTCGGCCATGGTGCGGGCGCGGCTGATGTCGTTGCGCAGCGCATGGACCAGTTCGCCGAACGCGGGGGTGAAGGTGGTGTCCAGCGTGCGCGGGCGGGGCAGGTCGATGTCATAGGTGGCGATGACCCGCCCCGGACGGCTGGACAGCACGAACACCCGGTCGGCCAGATAAACCGCTTCGCGCAGGTCGTGGGTGACCAGGATGCCGGTGAAGCGCCGCTCCATCCACACATCCTGCAGCACCGCCCACAGCTCCTCCCGGGTGAAGGCGTCGAGCGCGCCGAACGGCTCGTCCAGCATCAGCAGTTTCGGCTCATGGATCAGCGCGCGGCAGAGGGAGGCGCGCTGCTGCATCCCCCCCGACAATTGCCACGGGTGCCGCGGCCCGAACCCGGCCAGCCCGACACGGGCCAGCAACTGCTCGGCCCGGTCCACATAGGCCGCGCGCTCGCGGCGCAGACGGCGGCGGTGCGGCTCGACGATTTCCAGCGGCAGCAGCAGATTGTCCAGCGTGGTGCGCCAGGGCAGCAGGGTGGGGTTCTGAAAGGCCATGCCGGCGATTTTCAGCGGTCCCGCCACCTCGTGCCCATCGACGATCACCCCGCCGCCGCTGGGGCGGGCCAGCCCGGTCACCAGCTTCATCAGGGTGGATTTGCCACACCCCGACGGGCCGACCACCGCGGCGAATTCACCGGGAGCGACGCTGAGGGTCAGGCCGTCCACCGCCAGGGTGCCGCCGGGGTAGGTCAGCGACACCCGGTCCAGTTCCACAAAAGGGTGCATGGGGGGCTGCATGGATCGATCTCCCCCTTTTACGGCAGGGTGCGGGCGCCCTTGGGCGGCAGGAAACGGTCGGTGAACACGTCGGCCGGAGTCAACGGCCGGGTGAAGCCGTAGGTGTTTTTCAGAATGTCGATGGATGCCTGCATCCGCGCCGGGTCGATGCCGCCCAGGCCGTCGGCCCTGGCCGCCGGGCTGAGCATCAGCTCGTTGAAGGCCAGCAGCATGCGTTCCTTTTCGATGGCGGGGTCGATCAGCGGGTCGCGCTTCTTCAGGGCGGCGATGGCGGCGTCGGGATCCCGGACCGCCTCCACATGGGCCTTGAGCACGGCGCGGACGACGCCGGCCACCGCGTCGGGCTTGGCATCGGCAAACGCCTTGCTGGTGATGAGGGCGTTGGAATAGAGCGACACCCCGTAATCGCGGTAACGCAGAACCACCATGTCCGGCTCTTTCACGCCCGCGGCCTTCAGCGTTAGGATGCCGGTGGTGAGGAAGCCGGAAATCGCGTCCACCTGTCCCTGCACCAGCATGGTTTCGCGCAGTTGCGGGGAAACGGTCTGCCATTTGACCGTGGCCGGGTCGATGCCGGCGGCCTTGGCGAAGGCGGGGAAGATCTGGCGGCCCGAGTCGGTTTCCGGTGCGGCCAGCAGCTTGCCCGGCAGATCCTTGGGCGCGGTGATGCCCGATTTCTTGAGTGCGATCACCGACAGGGGCGAGGCATCGTACAGCACCGCCACCGCCAGCAGTGGCACATCCCGTTCCGCCACGAAGCGGATCATGGGATTGATGTCGCCGAAGCCCATGTCATAGGCCCCCGACGCCACCCGCGGCGGCACGGCGCCGGACCCTTCGCCGCGGTCGATGGTGACGTCCAGCCCCTCGTCCTTGAAATAGCCGCGCTCGGCGGCCAGCAGGAACGGCGCCTGCGGCCCCTGGAACGCCCAGTCCAGGGTGATCTTCACCGACGTTCCCGCCTGGGCCGCGGTCAGCAGCGTCAGCAATGTTCCGGCGGCCAGGGCCAAGATCCGGGGCAGTTTCGTACGGGACAAGGCCATGAAACCGGCTCCTTACAGGTGTTGGGCACCTGTAACGGAGAGCAAAGCCCGTACCATTTTCCCCGCCGCCAAAAACGGGAAGGATGTAACGGAACGAAGCTGGGGCGTTACGCGCGGAAAAGCCACATCCGTCAAGCCGCTGCCCGGTATTGCGGCCCGCTCCCCGTCGATTGGTCCGGCCGGTGTCCTTTTTCGCGTCCTGCTGCCGAACGGGGCGGGGAGTGCACGTTTTTCGGGCGGTCAGCCCACTTTCGGATCGGCGTCGAGCAGCAGCGGCACCAGATCGCGCCAGACGAAGGCCACTTCCTTCAGTTCCGACCCGCCGAAGCGGATGGGGCGTTCGGCAACCCGCTGGCCCCCCAATCGTTCATAGAACCACCGCGCCGGGTTGCCGGCCAGACACCAGACCAGGGCCGATTGCAAGCCGATATCCAACAGCCGTTCGGCCATCACCCCCATCAGCCGCCGGCCGATGCCGTGCCCCTGCGCCTCGTCCAGCAGATAGAGGGCGTAGAACTCCCCGTCGAAACCGTCCAGTTGCGAACAGGCCCGGCGCAGGCCGCAATGGCCGAAGCCGACCACCCCGTCGCCCGGCTCCACCGCCACCAGCGTGCGCCGGCCAAGGTGGGTGGAGGACAGGATCGAGCGCCAGCGTTGCCGGGACGAATCCTCCGACATGCCCACCAGATACGAATCGGGAAGCAGGCCCGGATAGGTGGACCGCCAGCTTGTCACATGCACCCGGGCAATGGCGTCGGCATCGCCGGGCACGGCCTCACGGATAATGGTCAAGGCACCCCTACCCCGATCCGGCGGGGGCTTCCCGCCACCGGACCGTCACCGATGGTTCAGCATCATGAAAATGTGACACTGGAACGCTCCGGAATCCAGACTGTTCAGACGGAAACATCCAGCCGGGTGCCGCGGCCCTGCGCGCGGTAGCCGCCGGCGTTGGTGCGCGTCTGGATGGCGTTGGCCATGGTGTCGCGCGATTGTCCGGTGTCGGTGCCGCTTTTGGTGTCGCGCGGCTGGTCGGATTTGCCGGTCGCCTGGGGCGCCTGGGCGGTCTGGGTGCGGACCTGGGGAACGGTCTGCTGCGCCGCCGCCACCGCCGGGGTCACGGCCACCTGCGCCGCCGACGTCATGGGCGGTTGGGGTTTGGCCTGAATCGGCGATATGACCGGGTTGAATTGCATAATGTAAAAAAGTTACGCCTCCCCCCGCCGGTTGACAAGGCGCGTCCGGCGCAGGGGAGGCGTTTGCAAGGGTGGTGGAACGGAATGCCGCGGTCAGGCGGCGGCCACCACCGGCGTATTGTCGATCAGCCGGGTGCGGCCCATCCAGGCGGCGGCCAGCAGCCGGGCCGGACGGGCGGCATTGGTCACCGGCACCAGCGACTCGGCATCGCGCAGTTCCACATAATCGATGGAGGCGAAACCCGCCGCGGTCAGCCGGGCGCGCACCGACTCCAGGGCCGCCCCGGAGTCCCCCCCGGCGGCGATGGCGGCGGCGGCATCGGCCAGGGCGCGGCTCAGCTCCACCGCGCGGGCGCGTTCATCGGGGCTGAGATAGGCGTTGCGCGACGACAAAGCCATGCCGTCGGATTCCCGTACCGTCGGCAGCCCTTCCACATGGACCGGAAGATCCAGGTCGCGGGTGAAGCGGCGCACCACCTGAAGCTGCTGGTAATCCTTTTCCCCGAACACCGCCACGTCGGGCTGGGCCTGGATGAACAGCTTGGACACCACCAGCGCCACCCCGCCGAACATCTGCGGGCGGAAGGCGCCGCACAGCCCTTCCGCCGGGCCGGTGACGCTCATGGCGGTGGCGAAGCCCTCCGGGTACATCTCCCGCACCGCGGGGGTGTAGAGCAGGTGGCAGCCGGCGGATGTCAGCTTGGCGGCGTCGCCGTCCTCGTCACGGGGATAGCGGTCGAAATCCTCGTGGGGGGCGAACTGGGCCGGGTTGACGAAGACGCTGGCGATCACCCGATCCGCCAGTTCCCCGGCCCGGCGCACCAGGGCCAGATGGCCGTCGTGCAGGGCGCCCATGGTGGGCACCAGGGCGACGGTCAGCCCCTCGGCCCGCCACGCGCCCACCTGCGCGCGCAAATCGGCCACGGTGCGGACGATGGGAAGGCTGTTCATGAGAACGGCTCCGCTGGAGTGTGCTGGTGCGCGCTCCGATAGCCCGCGCCGCCGCTCTTGTCCAGCGCAACCACGCTTTTTTTCGACAAATCCGCAACAAAAACACAAAAAGGGCGCGCCCGTGGGCACGCCCCTTTCGAAACGGCTCAAGGACCGGAAGCCGGCGTCAGCCGCGAACGGTGAAGAACACCATGCCGGCGATGTACGACAGCGACGCCAGCACCATCAGGATCACCGTCACCGCCGGGGCGGCCACGATGGTGCCGATCAGAACCCCCAGAACGGCGACGAGCAGGATGAGGGCGGAGAAGGTAACGCGGGAATCTTCCATTGGTCATATCCATGAGCGGGAAGGGCAGACGCGCCCTCATACCGGATTTTGGCCATGCTGTCGCGCAAGAATCGGAAATACCCTTCATTTCGTCGGGGTTAGACGCCGGTTTGTTGCGTTGTGGCAACTGTCCGTGCCGACCCATGACGGGCGGCGGCCCGCCGGACTGCCGGGGGGTGAATCGCCGAAAGGCGATGGCTTCCCCTCTTTATATATTTCGCAAGTCGGAACTTTCCGCCCATCGAGCTATCTGGCACACAACCAAGCGCGTTGCTATGTTTTCCCGGAACCGGACAATCAGCCGGGCTGTTGAGGGAGACTGGCACCATGGTGGATCTGTCGTCGCACCGCACGCCTGCACCGGCCGCCCACCCGGCGGCCGCCGAATCCGTTACCCCACGCATCCGCACCATCGACACCAACCGCCCCTGGGTGTGGCTGGCCGCCGGCTGGCGCGACATGTGGGCCGCCCCCATGGTCAGCCTGGCCTATGGGCTGCTGGCGGTGGTGTCCAGCTTCCTGCTGACCGCCGGGCTGCTGATGGCGGAACTGGGCTATCTGATCCTGCCGATGGCGGCGGGCTTCATGCTGCTGGGGCCGATCCTGGCGGTGGGTCTGTACCAGACCAGCCGTCTTTTGGAACGGGGGCAGCCCGTGACCCTGACCGCCATTCTCAACGCCTATGGCGCCAACGGGGCGCAGATCGCCGGCATCGGGCTGGTGCTGATGCTGGCGTTGCTGGCGTGGATCCGGGTGGCGTTCCTGATCTTCGCCATCTTCTTCTCCTCCGATCTGCCGCCGCTGGACATGCTGGTGGACCGGATCTTCTTCTCGGCGGAAACCATTCCCTTCCTTTTGACCGGCACCATCGTCGGTGGGGTGATCGCCGCCCTGGTGTTCGCCATCAGCGTCATCGCCTTGCCCATGCTGCTGGACCGCGACACCGACATCATCACCGCCATGGGCACCAGCGTGGAAGCGGTGCGCCAGAACCTGCAGCCGATGGCGGTGTGGGCCGGTCTGATCGCCCTGTTCATCGCCGCCGGCATGAGCGTGGGCTTCATCGGGCTGGTCATCACCTTCCCCCTGATCGGCATGGCGTCGTGGCACGCCTACCGTGATCTGGTGGAGCACCGCGACTGACGCACCGTCGCGTGGAAAAGGCCGCATCCGGGACGGGATGCGGCCTTTTTCGTTGGGTTTACCGCTTGAAGAGCGATTCCGCCGCCGAACGGTGGGCCTGCTTGGCGGCGATGGCGGCGCGGGCGCGTTCGATCTCCGCTTCCAGACCGGCGATGTAGTCGTTCAGCTCGGCCACGGACAGAACGCCGAGGTCCTTGGGCGGCGCCTTGGCCGCGGGAACGGGGCGGGGTTCCAGATCGTCGGTGTCGAGGGCCATCGGTCCACCCTTTCATCCTGTCTGTTTGTCGGCATATCTGTTTGCCAGCACGGACGCCGGGGGCTACCGTCGCCCCGCGGTTCCGTAAAGACGAGGGATACCATGACCGAAGGGATGCGGTGTGTCGAAATCGCCGAGGCCGGCGGGCCGGAGGTGCTGCGCCCCGTCACCCGCCAGCGCCCCCAGCCGGCGGCGGGCGAGGTGCTGATTGCGGTGGAGGCGGCGGGGGTCAACCGCCCCGACGTGCTCCAGCGCCAGGGCCGTTACGACCCACCCCCCGGTGCCTCCGACCTGCCGGGGCTGGAGGTGGCGGGCCGCATCGCCGCGGTGGGCGAGGGGGTCGAGGGCTGGGCCGTGGGCGATCCGGTGTGCGCCCTGGTGGCCGGCGGCGGTTATGCCGCGTTCTGCACCGCTCCGGTGCAGCAGGTTCTGCCGATTCCCGCCGGCCTGTCCATGGCCGAGGCGGCGGCCCTGCCGGAAACAATCTTCACCGTCTGGACCAACGTGTTCGAACGCGGCGCGCTGCGGCCGGGCGAAACTCTGCTGGTTCACGGCGGTTCCAGCGGTATCGGCACCACGGCGATCCAGCTTGCCCGCGCCCTCGGCTCGCCCGTGTACGCCACCGCCGGCAGCGACGACAAATGCGCGGCCTGTGAATCGCTGGGGGCCACCCGCGCCATCAACTACAAGACCGAGGATTACCCGGCCGTGATCCGCGAGGCCACCGGCGGGCGCGGCGTGGACGTGGTGCTGGACATGGTGGGGGGTGACTATGTGGCCCGCGACATCGACATCATGGCCCCCGACGGGCGCCATGTGTCCATCGCCTTCCTCAAGGGGCCGAAGGTGACGCTCAACCTGTTCCCGGTGATGACCAAGCGGCTGATCCTGACCGGATCGACCCTGCGCGCCCGTTCGGTGGCGGAAAAGGGCCGCATCGCCGCCGCTCTGCGGGACAGGGTGTGGCCGCTGGTGGAGCAGGGGGCGGTGCGCCCGGTCCTGCACGCCACCTTCCCCCTGGAGCAGGCGGCGGAGGCGCACCGGCTGATGGAATCCAGCACCCACATCGGCAAGATCGTGCTGACGGTGGAGTGAACCGGGGCCAGGCCGCCGGCGTTTGACTTTTGTCGCGGTTGGCGGAACGCACAGCCTTTGCCACCATGGCGCCCGGTCACCGGAACGGGAGGAAAGGGCGCCATGGACCAGCGCATCATCGATCTTTACGACGAATACACCCACGCGCCGCTGCCGCGGCGGGATTTCCTCGAACGGCTGGCAGTGCTGACGGGCGGGGCGGCAGCCATTCCCGCCATCCTGTCCCAGATCGAACCCAATTACGCCCATGCCGCCCTGGTGCCGGAAAACGATCCGGGCCTGGACGCCGGCCCCACCGCCTATCCCGGCCCCGCCGGCACGGTCAAGGCCTACCGCGCCGCACCCAAGGGACTGGGCAAGGCGCCGGCGGTGATCGTCATCCATGAGAACCGCGGCCTCAACCCGTACGTCGAGGATGTGACCCGGCGGGTGGCCAAGGCCGGATTCGTGGCCTTGGCCCCCGACCTTCTGTCGCCCCTGGGCGGCACCCCCGCCGATCCCGATCAGGCCCGCGACATGATCGCCAAGCTGGACCGTGCGGCGGTGGTGAAGGATCTGCAGGCGGCCATGACCGCGCTGCGCGCCGATGGTGCCGTCACCGGCAAGGTGGGGGCGGTGGGGTTCTGCTGGGGCGGGGGGATGGTCAATCAACTGGCGGTAGCGGCCCCCGACCTGAACGCCGGTGTCGCCTTTTACGGCCCCACCCCCGATCCGGCCCAGGCGGCGGCGATCAAAGCGCCGATGCTGCTGCATTACGCCGGGCTGGACCAGCGCATCAACGCCGGTATTCCCGCTTATGACGAGGCTTTGAAAAAGGCCGGGGTCAAACACCAGATCTTTGTCTATGAAGGCGTCAATCACGCCTTTCACAACGACACGTCGGCGGAACGCTATGACAAGGCGGCGGCGGATCTGGCGTGGGACCGCACCGTGGTGTTTTTGAAAAACGCCCTGCTCTGATCGGGAAACAGACACCGGCAAGCAAATCGGCGGCAGCGGCAAACAGAAACGCCGTCTTTCAAACAAAAACCCCTTCTCCGGATGGAGAAGGGGTTTTTGCAAATGCGAAGAACGGCTTTTACTGATGGCGCCGGGCCGCGCGGTGGGCGGGAATGGGGATCGGGCGGATCGCCTGCTCCTCCTTCCGGCTGGCCGACATGTCGATTTCAATGCGGGCCAGCGCCTTGCGCAGTTCATGCACCGCGTCGGACAACGATTGGATGCTGCCTTCGCCCGGCTGCTGCCGCCAGGTGCGATAGGCGCCCAGGCACGCCTTGGCGGTTTCGCGCAGCCGCGCTTCCACCGTGTCCACCGGCGTCTGCTGTTCCGCAGGGCGGGAGCCGGCGGGACCCTTGGCCGCCGCCGGGGCGTCGGCGGTGGGGGCGGGGGGCGGAGCCGACGCCGCCTGACTGACCGGCGGGCCGGATTCCGGTCGCGACAGCTTCAGGGTTTCCCCATGAGGGCTGTGGGGGGCCGGTGCGGGGGACGCTTCCACCGCCGGGGCGGGCTGGGCCGCTGCGGGCGTGTCCGCCGGCTCGGCTTTTGCGGTGTCGGGCGGGGTGTTTTCGGGCTTCACCGCGTCCGCACGGGCCGGTGCTGCGTCTTTCCTCATCGTCTCAGCCTTGGAAACCGGCGGAGGATCGAGAGGCAGAGAGGGTTCGAGGAACGGAACATCCCCTTCATCCTTGCCGCCCGATGCCTCGGCCTTGCGCACGATGTAGGAAATCGCGCTTGGCGTGCATTCGAACTCGCGCGCGATGGCCGACAGGGTCATGCCAGCGCGATGACGTTCAAGTATCTGGGGCCATGCCGATTGCGGGATACGTCCGCGCCGCCGCGGGGATTCCGCCTCGTTGCCGGTTTCTGAAGTCATAATGTCACTCGGCTGCCACGAAGAATTTTGCGTCATTTGTCAACGTACTCAGGCGCGGGGAGACCAACACGCACCGCGCCGGCGGAGTCGGCGGGCTTTTGCGGGCTTGCGCTTGCGGAACGGTCACTGTCAGTCGTCAATCAATATCGGCGACTGTCTGGCAAAATACCAGCATTACTTTGTGGCGGAAAGCCCTTTTGGAACTTTGCGGTGCCGGAATCGGGAATTTTCTCCGCTTCCCGGTTGGCGGCGGTGATGCCGGGGCCTGTTTCAAAGCGTGGCCTTGCGGGTTTGAAAACGACCGCTTTTAAAAAACGCGCAAGCGGGGCCGGATGCTCGCGTGTGGAGAAAATCAGCTTTTTGAACCATCCTCTTTGAACAATCCGGGATTCCCGGCGTTTCACCGACGATGCGAAGCGTGCGGGAGATGCCGATGCCGTTCCCCCTTCCGTTCCTGATGCGCCGATCCGGACCAATTCTGACCTTGATGCTGGCGGGTTTCCTGTCGGCGTCGCCCATCCGTGCCGACCAGCCGGCCACCTCATCCCCGCCAGCGCCAGCCCCGCCGGCCCCTTCGTCGGCCACCACACCCGTTCCGTCTTTTGCCCCCACCCGGTCTTTTGCCACGGTGGTGCGGTCGCAACTTCCGGCGGTGGTCAGCGTGATGACCGAAGGGCGGGCGGCGGCGCAGACAGGGGGTGATGGGCCGTTGCCCTTTCCCCACGGTTCGCCGTTCAACGATTTCCTCCGCGACCGGCAGCGCAACGTTCCGCCCGAGGGCGAGCGTCCGGGGGCGGTGCTGGGCAGCGGCTTCATCATCGATGCCGGCGGCTGGGTGGTGACCAATTACCATGTGGTGGCCGAGGCCACGGGCATCGCCGTGGTGTTTCAGGACGGCAGCCGCCGGCCCGCCCGGCTGGCCGGGGCAGACCCCGCCACCGACCTTGCCGTGCTGAAGGTGGACGCCGACCAGCCGCTGCCCATGGTGGAGTGGGGCGACAGCGACGCCGCGTCGGTGGGCGATTGGGTGCTGGCCATCGGCAACCCGTTCGGGCTGGGGGGGACGGTGACGGCGGGTATCCTGTCGGCCCGTGCCCGCGATATCCAGCAGGGGCCGTACGACGAGTATCTGCAGACCGACGCCCCCATCAACCGCGGCAATTCCGGCGGCCCGCTGTTCACCCTGGACGGCCGGGTGATCGGCATCAACGCCGCCATCTACTCCCCCACCGGCGGGTCGGTGGGCATCGCGTTCGCCATTCCGTCCAACGTGGCCCGCCCGGTGGTCGAGCAGTTGCGCACCCATGGCGCCGTCCGCCGCGGCTGGCTGGGGGTGCAGGTGCAGGACCTGACGCCTGAACTGGCGGAAGGGATGGGCATCGCCGACGCCAACGGCGCGCTGGTGGCGGCGGTCACCCCCGGCGGCCCGGCCGAGCGGGGGGGCTTGCGCCGCGGCGACGTCGTCACCGCGTTCGGCACCACCGCCATCGGCTCCATGCGCGCCCTGCCCAAGGCGGTGTCGCAGACCGGCATCGGCTCCACCATCGATATCCGCCTGCTGCGCCGGGGCAAGGCGCAGACCATCCGGGTCACCGTCGGCACCCTGCCGGAGGTGACGGCCGTGGCGCAGGGATCCTCCGGGCCGAGCCAGCAGCCGAGCGGCGCCTCGGACCCGCCCGCCGAACCGCCCCTGGGGCTGATCATGGCCCCCATCAGCCCACGGCTGCGGGTGGCCTATGGCATCGACCGTTCGGTGGACGGGGTGGTGGTGACCGAGGTGCGCGACGGCGGCTCCGCCGATGCCCAGGGCATCGAGGTCGGCGACGTCATCATCGAAGCCGGCCAGCACCCGGTCAGCCGGCCGGAAGATGTGATGTCCCGCCTGCACGATGCCCGCGAGCGGGGCCGCCACAGCCTGCCCCTGCTCATCAGCCGCCAGGGCGATATGCGTTACGTGGCCGTGCCGGCGTCGGCCGGATAGACCGGCGGCCGGTGCCGGCCGCCGCGCAGGGCTGGCCTTCCGGGCCGGCCCTTCCTTTTCCCCTATCGTTCCCGTGGAGTCGGCGGTATTTTGCGGCGCTGTCCGGGTCCGATAGGGTGTTGCCGCTGTGACCACAGTTCTCGACGTTTCCAGCCCCACCGTGTCCGCCGCGCCCGCGGCGGCGATGGGGGAACCGCGGCTGTCGGTGGTCGTGCCCGTGTTCAACGAGGCGGAAAACGTCATCCCCCTGCTGGATGAGATCGAACGCGCCCTGACACCGCTCGGTCCGTTCGAAGTGGTGTTCGTGGACGACTGCTCCACCGACGACACCGCCGCCCGCGTGGTCGGGGCGGTTACCGCGGGCCGCCCGGTGCGTCTGCTGCGCCACCACACCCGTTCGGGTCAGAGCACTGCCGTGCGCACGGGCGTCAAGGCCGCCCGCGCGCCGTGGATCGCCACCCTGGACGGCGACGGGCAGAACGACCCCGCCGACATCCCCGCCCTGTTCGCCCGCACGCAGGATGCCGGGCATCCGCTGCTGGTGGGCGGTGTCCGCGCCAAGCGGCGGGACACGGTGTCGAAACGTCTGGCCTCGCGCTTTGCCAACGCCATCCGGCAGGGGATGCTGCAGGACGGCTGCCCCGACAGCGGCTGTGGCATCAAGGTGTTTTCCCGCGACGCCTTTCTCGACCTTCCGTCGTTCAATGCCATGCACCGTTTCCTGCCGGCGCTGTTCACGGCCCATGGTCATCCGGTGGCCTATCTGCCGGTCAATCACCGGCCGCGCACGCGGGGCGTGTCGAAATACACCAACTGGCAGCGGGCCTTGGTGGGGGTGAGCGACCTTTTGGGGGTGTGGTGGCTGAAGCGCCGCACCCGCGTCACCGCCGCATCGGAACATTGTTGATTCACGCGGCCCTGTTCCGGGGCCGCGGGGCGACGCACCGCCCCTGATTTTCCCCTGTGCGTGGGTTTGTGGTGCCGCGACGATGCTGAACGCTCTTGTGACATGGTATGCCGAACGCACCACCGCCGAACTGGCGTGGATTGCCATCGGCTTTTTCGCCCAGGCCCTGTTCATGGGCCGATTCCTGGTGCAATGGATCGCCAGCGAGCGCGCGCGCCGTTCCATCGTGCCGGAAGTCTTCTGGTATTTTTCGATCGCCGGCGGCGTGCTGCTCCTGGCCTATTCCATCCACCGCGCCGATCCGGTCTTCATGTTCGGGCAGGGGCTGGGGCTGCTGATCTACCTTCGCAACATCTATTTCATCTGGAACCATAAGAAACAGGGTGATTCCGGCGCGGCGGAGGCGTGATGACCGCGGCTGACCGGCGCGTTCCGCCCCTGGCCTATGGGTTGCTGGCACTGCTGTGTCTGGTGCTGTACCTGCCGGGGTTCTTCACCCTGCCGCCCTTCGACCGGGATGAATCCCGCTTCGCCCAAGCGTCGTACCAGATGCTGGAAAGCGGCGATCCGGTGGACATCCGCTTCCAGGACGAAGCGCGGCACAAGAAGCCGGTCGGCATCTACTGGCTGCAAAGTGCGGCCACCGCCGCCGCCAACGCGGCCCTGGGCACGCCGGGGGTCAAGGCGATCTGGACCTACCGCCTGCCGTCGCTGGCCGGGGCGGTGCTGTCCGTTCTGCTGACGGCGTGGGCCGGGGCGCGGCTGTTCGGCACGGCGGCGGGGATCACCGCGGCGGTCATGCTGGCCGGCTGCGTGGTTCTGGGGGTGGAGGCACGGCTGGCCAAGACCGATGCCGTGTTGCTGGCCACCCTGGTGGCGGCGCAAGGCGCCCTGGCCCTGGCCTACCGCGCCCGTGCGGGTGGGGAGGATGCGGCGGCACCGCGCTGGACGTGGCTTCTGTTCTGGGGGGCCGCCGGCATCAGCGTGCTGGTCAAGGGGCCGCTGGTGGCTCTGGTGTCCGGCGGCACGGCGGCGGGGCTGGTGCTGGCCGACCGGGTGCGCGATGGGCGGTGGTCCGCCGGCTGGCTGCGCGCGCTGCGGCTGAAACGGGGGCTGCTGGTGCTGGCGGCCATCGTGCTGCCCTGGCTGATCGCCATCGCGGTGCAGACCAAGGGCGCCTTCTTCGCCGAATCGGTCGGTCACGACATGCTGGGCAAGGTCGCCGGCGGGCAGGAGGGCAAGGGCCTGCCCCCCGGCTATTACCTGCTGACCTTCCTCATCACCTTTCAGCCGTGGGCGTTCCTGGCCCTGGCAGCGGTGCCGTGGGTGTGGGCCAACCGTGCCCGCCCGGCCGTGCGCTTCTGCCTGGCCTGGATCATTCCCACCTGGCTGGTGTTCGAAGCGGTGCCGACCAAGCTGCTGCACTACACCCTGCCGGTGTTCCCGGCGGTGGCGCTGCTGGCGGCGGCCATGCTGCACGATGGGGTCGGCCGGCTGCGTGGGCGCTGGCCCGTCATCCTGGCCCTGGTGCTGGGCGGGGTCGGTTTTGCCGCCCTGACGGTGGCGGTGGCGGCGCTGCCGTGGGTGATCGACCGGCGCATCAACCCGGCGGCGGTCGCCGTGGTGCCGGTGGCTCTGGTCCTGTTCGCCGGCATGGTGCTGTGGCTTTTCCAGGGCCGGCAGGTCCAGGGGCTGGCGGCGGGTCTGGCCGCTGCCGCGGGGCTGTACGCCGTGGCCTATGGCGCCACCCTGCCGTCGGTGGACGGGCTGTGGGTCAGCCGGTCGGCGGCGGCGCTGGTGGCGGCCAACCGGCCTTGCCCCGGAACCGTGGTGGCCGCGGCCGGCTATTCCGAACCCAGTCTGGTGTTTCTGGTGGGCACATCCACCCGTCTGGTCACGGGCGACAAGGCGGCGGCCCATCTGGCCGCCGATCCGGCCTGTGCCCTGGCCCTGGTGGAAAGCCGACAGGAGGATGCCTTGCGCACCGGGCTGGCGGGGGCGGGCATCGCTGCCGCCCGGCTGCAGGTTCTGGGCACGGCCGAGGGGCTAAACTACAACAATGGGCGGCGGATGGGGCTGGTCTTGTACCGGCTGGAGCCGTAGGCGGGGCAGCCAGCGTTTTTCAAAGCTTTCCAGCGGCATCGGGCGGTCGAAGGCATACCCCTGGCCGATGCCGCAATCCATGGCGTTGAGAGCCGCGATCTGCTCGTCGGTTTCCACCCCCTCGGCCACCACGCTCTTGCCCAGGTCGTGGGCCAGATTGATGACGGCGCGGATAATGCGCCGATGGGGTTCGCTGTCGGGGATGCGGCAGACAAAGCTGCGGTCGATCTTGATCTCCGCAATGGGGAACTGGTGCAGGTGGCTCAGGCTGGAATAGCCGGTGCCGAAATCATCCAGCGAGAACCGCAGCCCCAGGGCGCACAGCTTTTCCATCACCGTGCGCGTGCGCTCGGCATCGGCAAGCAGGGCGGTTTCCGTCAACTCCAGCATCAGCCATGCCGGGTTCAGCCCATACTGGTCCAGCAGGGCGCCCATCAGATGTTCCAGCCGGTCGTCGGTGAAATGCAAAGCCGACAGGTTGACGCCGATGGGGAAGGGGGCAATCCCCATCCGTTGCCAGCGGACGGCGTGGCGCATCGTCTGGCGCAGGACCTGTTCGTCGATGATCCGGACCAGCCCGGTTTCCTCGGCCAGACGGATGAAGACGTCGGGGGGCACGGCGCCCAGATCGGTGTCGGTCCACCGGGCCAGCGCCTCGGCCCCGTGCAGATGGCCGGAGGACAGATCGGCCTGGGGCTGCAGCCGCACCTGGATCACGCCGCTGTCGATGGCCCGCCGCAGCCGGCTTTCCAGCAGCAGCCGGTTGCGCGACCGTTCCCCTTCCATGGGGGAATAATGAACGAAACGCTGTTGCGCCTGCCGCTTGGCGGCTCCCAGCGCCGCCCCGGCATGGTGCAGCAGCTCGCTGGCCGTCGCCCCGTCGCTGGGAAAACTGGCAATGCCGATGCTGACCGACAGGGCGATGCCGGTGTCATCCCCCGGCAAGGGAAGCGCCAGTTCCCGCAACAGCCCGTCCAGCCGCCATTCCAGCGCCGCCCCCATGATGGTGCGCGGCAGAAGGATGGCGAATTCATCGCTTCCGATGCGGGCCTGCACCTCCTGCGGGGCGAGCCAGCGGCCGATGCGGTTGACCACCTCGCACAGCACACCGTCGCCGAAATGCTGCCCAAAAGCCTCGTTCATCATCCGGAAACGATCGATGTCGAGATCCAGGAGAACAAAGCTTTCCTTCTTCTGGTGGCTGCGGTTGACCGTTTCCTCCAGAATGCTGGTGAACAGAGTGCGGTTGTAGGCCCCGGTCAGGGCATCGAAATATGAGACGCGCAGCAGCCGTTCCGCTGATTCGGCCGGGGGAAAGGCATCTTCCATTCTGCGGTTCCGTTTCACACTGTCAGGAAACTCAAGCTCGTCAAGAAATCCACGATTCTTGCTTGGCATACGATCAAGCGTCGCGCAAATGCATTAAAAGAATATTGATGCCCTTTTTGTGATTTCCAGCGCAAAATGCGGACCGCCCATGCGTCCTTGGAAAGGATTTATGAATTTATTATATTATTCTCATTGATAAATGAATAGATCGCCATCTTATTTTCTTCATTGTAACATTATTTCTCTACGATGATTACGAAGTAACACAATTCCGACAGCTACCTTTTTACGGGAATGAAAGACGCCCGCACGTGTTCATAGCCATGATTGTCCTCAAACCCAGGGAGCGGGGGTCATGGCTGGTGCGGCGGGCGTCGATCCCTTTGGCAAAATCGGGCTGATTCTGGTGCTGGCCGGTGCCTTGTGGCTGCCGGCCTGCATGCCGGTGCACAGCGGATGGAGCTATTCCGGCGGGTCGGGGTATTATGGTTCGCCCTATGGTTATGGGTCGTCCTACGGTTATGGCGCACCGTCGCGGTCTTATTCCTACGGCGGTGGCGGTTGGCAGCAGGACCGCAGCGTGCGGGATCTGAACCACAAGGGGCGGGCCGGTTTGGAACGGGGCTGCGCCACCCGCTACGGCTCCGGTTCCCACCGCTATTGGCAGTGCGTGGACGGTGAGCGCGGCAGCGACAAGGCTCTGCGCGACGGTTGCCGGGAACTGTTCGGGTGGAACAAGCGGCGGATGCAAAGCTGCATGTCGTGGTAGGGAGCCGCTTGATTCCGGAAAATTCTTGACCGCGGATGCGCGTCGGTTCATCAACCCGCTTTGACAGCCACGCATGAGTCCGCCATGACCGCCGACCGTGTTCTCATCCTCGATTTCGGGTCGCAGGTGACCCAGTTGATCGCCCGCCGCGTCCGCGAGGCCGGGGTCTACTGCGAAATCCATCCCTTTTCCGTCGATGCCGCCCGCATCCGGGCGTTTGCACCCAAGGCCGTCATCCTGTCGGGCAGCCCGGCGTCGGTGAACGACGAGAACGGCCCCCGCGCGCCGGAGGCGGTGTTCACGCTGGGCGTGCCGGTGCTGGGCATCTGCTACGGTCAGCAGACCATGTGCGCCCAATTGGGCGGGGCGGTCACCGGCAGCGACCACCGCGAGTTCGGCCGCGCCTTCATCGAGGTGAAGGAGCCGTGCGCCCTGTTTGACGGCGTGTGGTCGGTGGGTGGCCGCGAACAGGTGTGGATGAGCCACGGCGACCGCGTGACCGCCATTCCCCCCGGCTTCCGCGTGGTGGCGGTCAGCGACGGCGCGCCCTTTGCCGCCATTGCCGACGACAGCCGCCATTTCTACGGCGTGCAGTTCCACCCCGAGGTGGTGCACACCCCCGACGGGGCCAAGCTGCTGGCGAATTTCGTGCTGAAGGTGGCGGGCTGCCGCGGCGACTGGACCATGGCGGCGTTCCGCCAGCAGGCCGTTGCCCAGATCCGCGCCCAGGTCGGTGACGGCAAGGTCATCTGCGGCCTGTCGGGCGGCGTTGACAGCTCGGTGGCGGCCGTGCTGATCCACGAGGCCATCGGCGACCAGCTCACCTGCATCTTCGTCGATACCGGCCTGATGCGCGCGGGTGAGGCGGACGAGGTGGTCACCCTGTTCCGCGACCATTACAACATTCCGCTGGTGCACCGGAACGCGGCCGATCTGTTTCTGGGCAAGCTGGACGGGGTGAGCGACCCGGAACGCAAGCGCAAGATCATCGGCGCCACCTTCATCGACGTGTTCGACGAAGAGGCCCACAAGATTGGCGGTGCGCAGTTCCTGGCCCAGGGCACGCTGTACCCCGACGTGATCGAAAGCGTGTCGTTCACCGGCGGTCCGTCGGTCACCATCAAGTCGCACCATAATGTGGGCGGCCTGCCGGAGCGGATGAACCTGAAGCTGGTGGAGCCGCTGCGCGAGTTGTTCAAGGACGAGGTACGGGCGTTGGGCCGCGAACTGGGCCTGCCCGAGGCCTTTGTGCGGCGCCATCCCTTCCCCGGTCCGGGGCTTGCCATCCGCGTTCCCGGCGAGATCACGGGCGAGAAGCTGGAGATCCTGCGCAAGGCGGACAGCGTTTATCTGGAAGAGATCCGCAACGCCGGTCTGTACGATGCCATCTGGCAGGCGTTCGCCGTGCTGCTGCCGGTGCGCACGGTGGGGGTGATGGGCGACGGCCGCACCTATGACCATGTGCTGGCGCTGCGGGCGGTGACCTCCACCGACGGCATGACCGCCGACTGGTACCACTTCCCCCACGACTTCCTCGCCCGCGTGTCCAACCGCATCGTCAACGAGGTGCGCGGTGTGAACCGGGTGGTCTACGACATCACGTCGAAGCCGCCGGGGACCATCGAGTGGGAATGATTCACGCCGATCCGAGGGTATCCGGAACTACGCTGAAATACACCGCAACCCACTGATAAAGAAAAAACTTTCTGTCATCACCTATCGGTGATTATCGGTGCGCAGCGATCGCGTCTGACGGCCCGGTTGACGGCCTTTGCCCATATTGACGATCGCGAAAATCAAAAGTACCGTCATGAGCAACACGGCTCCTGACGGTACTTTTTTTGGCGTAAGCTTCTGATTGTGCGCCGCTTTTCCCGATGAGAGCCCCCAAAAACCGCCTGACGGTACTTTTTGAGAGGTGACACGGGATGCTGACCGATGCGGCGATCAAGGCACTGAAACCCAAAGAGAAAATCTACAAGGTCACCGACAGGGACGGCATGTATGTGCGCGTGGACCCGTCGGGCACGGTGTCGTTCAGGCTCGATTATCGGCTGAACGGTCGGCGCGAAACGGTCTATCTCGGCAAGTATGGTCGGGACGGGATCTCGCTCGCTCGGGCTCGCGAGCTCTGCCTGGACGCGCGGCGGGCGGTCAACGACGGCCGCTCACCCGCCATCGAAAAGCAGCGGGAGAAGCGCCGCCTCAAGGAAGCCAAGAGCTTCGGCGAGTTCGGGGAGAAGTGGCTCACCAATGCGCCGATGGCCGACAGCACACGGTCCATGCGCCGATCCATTTTCGAGCGCGAGCTTCTGCCTGTCTGGCGGAACCGCCTGCTGACCGAGATCACGCCCGATGATCTTCGCGCCCAGTGCGGCAAGATCGTCGAACGGGGCGCCCCGGCAACGGCAATCCATGTGCGCGATATTCTGAAGCAGATCTACAGCTTCGCGATTCTCCACGGCGAGAAGGTGCACAATCCGGCCGATGACGTAGGCCCTTCCTCGATCGCCACGTTCGCGCCGAAGGATCGCGCTCTTTCCCCCACCGAGATCCGCATCATGCTCAAGCAGCTTGAGCATGTCGCGACGCTACCTACGATCCGCCTTGGCATGAAGCTCTATCTCCTTACGATGGTCCGGAAGAGCGAGCTGCAGGATGCGGTCTGGGACGAAGTCGATTTCGAGAACGCGGTCTGGACGATCCCGAAAGAACGCATGAAGCGATCGAAGGCGCACAACGTCTACCTATGCCGGCAGACCCTCGACATCATGATCGCGCTCAAGACTTGTGCGGGCAACTCGCGATACCTGCTTCCCTCACGGTATGATGCGGACGCTCCGATGTCGCGTGCGACCTTCAATCGGGTCACCTACGCCGTCGTAGAGCAGGCGAAGAGGGAGGGGCTGCCGCTCGAGCCGTTCACTGTCCATGACCTACGGCGGACGGGCTCGACGCTGCTGAACGAGCTGGGCTTCAACAGCGACTGGATCGAGAAGTGCCTAGCGCATGAAGACGGGCGCTCATCGCGAGGCGTCTACAACAAGGCTGAGTATGAAGCTCAGCGCCGGCATATGATGCAGGAATGGGCCGACATCGTGGACGCGTGGGTGGAAGGGCGGAAGCACGTCCCGACGCTCTTGCCGCCCGCTATGCCCCTCGTTGAGCTTAATCCCGCCCTCTGACCGGACGTGATTTGCGTTTCGTGACGTCCGGGGGTTGAGCACGGTGGATCGGCGCGGCCCGGCGCGCCATCAACCAAGCCTCAACCTCGGCTAGGTCCCAGACGACGCAGCGTGGGGATAGCGCGAAGCGCCGGGGAAATTCGCCGCGCTGCTCCATCTCATAGATCGTGCTGTCAGCGAGCGGCACCATCTCACGCAGTTGGTGCCGTCTGATGGTCTTCCGGATGACCAGTTTTTCGGTCTGGGCCATGCTCAATCCCCTCACGACTGCTGGAAGCGATTGAGAACGATAGGTGCCGATATTGGAAGCCCCTTCGGCAAGTAGTGCGGCAATATCTGACTATAGCGTACACATAGGCGGGTTCCGCCTTGTCGGCAGGTGCAGATTGGGAGTCAATGGACACTGCTGGAGAAGCCGCGTGGGCAGGAAGCAGTAGCGCACCTTTGTCCTGTGGTAGGCGCGACTCCTCAAAAACAGGTTTGTCTACGGTGCGGCAGTTTGTTGCAGGGAAGGGAAAAAGGTTACGTCATAAGGGCTTGAACGAAGGCAGCAAGGGCGCACGCTGAACCGGCCGAAGAGGCTAGGAGCAGCATAGGAGCCGAAGCAGCCTCGCAAAGTCTTTGGGGTGCAAGAATAACGGAATCAGTATAAATAATATACTCAAAATCGACCGCCATAATGTATGTTGGTTCGAGCCCTCTCTCGCGCCAATATTCAAAAAAACCAACAACCTTTTTTGTTATTTTCCATTTCATCACCTCAATTTAGATCAACGGTAATTTTTCTCTATCACATGCCGCAACAACCAAGTGGCGTCGGGAATTCCATCGTCTTGCCATTCAGGACTCAATGTTGCCCTAAGCACGTTTGACCTCCCAGTACGGCTGAATGCAGCAACAGGAGCCGCTTCACAACTACGGATTCTTGAGGAGCGTGCAATCGAATGCCCTCTCTCCAGAAGCGCAACAGGTTTCACTTGCATCCACAGCTCTGCCCCTTCCGCCACACTGAGTGCCGCTGCCGCGCGCTTCGTCAAGCGGGCGATCAGTGCGCAATCCCCGACCAGAACACGTAACATACGCATCGGCGGGGCGGCCCCACCGGGAATGAAACTGTTGAGCGGAGCAGCCGCCGGAGCGAGCTAGGTTTCGTCGCGGTGCGCGCGACCAAGTATCAGTTGGACCCGTGCCCCCTGGAGCCCCCTGACCATCCGGTGGCGATGTCGGCGGGCAACACCGCGTGACTTTGAGCGATCCCGACGCGAGCTCGGGGTGAACCGCAACGCCAACGCATGGTAACGTGCGCTATCGAACGGGGAGTTCAGGATGCTGCGTCGAACCTTTCTTTCCATATGCGGTGTTGCTGCCGCCTCCTCGGCCATCCGCCCGGCCTTCGGGCGGTCCTTGCCTCGGCTGGATTTGGAGCAGCTGCGCGCCGAAGGCGACCTGGGCTTCGGGACCGCTACGCGCGCCCTTGCGGGCCAACGGGTCATCGCCTCAGGCTACCTGATTCCTCATTCCAAGGCGGGCGCGGGATACAATGTTCTCGCCAGCTCCCCGCTGGTGACCTGCCCGCACTGCTTCCCGGATTTGCCGTTGCCGCCCGACGCGGTCGTGATGTACCTGCGCGAGGACGCGGCCCTGCCCACCGGCGCGGTGGTCGAGGTCGAGGGGGTCCTGGATCTCGGCGCCAAGCGCGACACCTGGACCGGTCTGGTCAGCTTCGCCCGTCTGCTCGATGGCTCGCTCTACCTGTCCTAGACGCTTGGCATCCGCTACCGCTCAGCGATCTGCCAAGGTTTTCAGGAAGCACAAAGCAGTGCAGCCACACCTTCCGCTTCTCGGTATGGTGTTGGTTGCGGTACTGGCGGCACCGTGCCCGGTCCTCGCTGCCGTCACCGTCGCGTGCACTCCACGCGACGACGGGCGCCCTGTGGGGCGAAGCGGCGAGGTGCGCCTGCCGTTGCGCAACAAGGCCGACATGGCGGCCTATACCGCATCCTGTTTGTCGCCCGCTGTCTGGCCGGAGATCACGATCACCGGCAAGGTGACCAGGAATGATGCCGATGCCTTGGCCGAGGTGGCGGATTACATCGCCCGCACGGCGCCGCCACCACGCTCCGTGGAACTGGTGCTCAACAGCAGCGGCGGCTCGATTGCGCAGGCGATGAGGGTTGGAGAGGCTTTCTCCGTGCTGGAAACCGTAAAAGCCAACGTTCCGAAAGGAGCGCGGTGCTCGGGTGCCTGCACCTTCATCTTCGCCGCTGGTCAATATCGGTTCGCCCAAGGCGAGATCGGTGTTCATCGACTGACAGAGAAGGACTTGGCTGGCATGGCAGGAAATGCTCATGAAGCCATGCGCGCCTACTTGACGAAAAATGGTGTCGAGCATCGCTTGTTAAAACTCATGCAGGACACACCCCGCAATGCCATTCGTCGCTTGACCCGTCAAGAGTTAAGGTCTTTCGGCCTAGGGTTCCAAAATGCCCTTGCCCGGGAGCGGGAGCACCGTTTCATCCTGGACACGTGCGGGCAGGACTACCTGAACGCTTACCTTATGCAAGAGAAGGTCGCCAACGAGCAATGCTATGGGCAGCGGGGCGCGATCGTCGGCAGGTGCCTCCGGATGCTGGAGACATCCATGCAACAGCTGTTCGGGTGGGCACGCAAGCGAGAATGCCATTACCGCTGAGCAACGGCGACCATCCACGCCACTGTCCCTTGCCGTAAACCGGACGCTCGGCGCGCCGCCGGGTGTTTCGATCGGCCACCGCATCGAGACTGCGCCGTACGGGGGCCTCAGTGGATGGCCTCCTTCAACGATACAGCAACGCGCGGGCAATGGCGGCCGCCACGCCACCTCGGCGCTGGCGGTTCCGAGTTCCACCCGGTCGGTTGGTTTGGACGACGCAGAACGGCACCAAGCATCAGCCAACCATCTGGTCGACGATCAGCACGATGGCCAACAGGTAGGCGCACAACGTTGGCAGCGCTGTTGTCGCCATGCCGAAGGCCCGTCCCCCGGCGCCCTTGGGATAGCCGATGAGGAACGTCACTCGGCCGACAGCGAAGAGCACTACTGAGGAAGCCAGCAGGGACAATGCGGGCCCGCTCAGCAGCGTGGCGAGGGCGAGATGGGCGCCCACGGCCATGACGGCCTGCTCCAACGTGTTCTGAAGGAAGGCCACCGGGATGGCGATGCTTGGGCTCGGCGGCCCGAAGGCGGAGCCGCGGTTGTCGGCCTTGTAACGGAAGCGTCCACGAGCGACCATCTGCCCGCCAACGGCGATCCAGAGCAGGATGAACACGTCCGCTTGGAAGGCGAACGCCAAGCGGCCCACCGGATCGCTGGGGAACGTGACAAAGCGGGGCATCAGAACATAGCCGCCGCCCAGGACGATGCCGCAGAAGAGCGCAGCCGCAGCAGACCTTCGAATGATTTTGCGCTGCTCCAGAAGCAGGTCTATATCGGCCGCGGATCCGACAGCTTGGCTCTGCATCGCGCGTTCTCCGTGAAGTCGCTGACAAAGAAGCGCTCCATCCCGCGTCGCGCTTCACTTGTCTTGAACGGGACGCTCGGCGCGCCATTGGGCGTTCCGGTCGGCCACCGCCTTGCGCTCCTCGCCGGTCATCCGCTCCTCGAGCGCGCTCAGGATGTCGAAGATCCTGGCCTTGAGCGCCTTGTCGCCTCGGGCCGCCGCCCGGGTGAACCACAGATGCGCTTCCACGGTGTCCCGCGGCACGCCCTCGCCGTCCAGATACAGTTCGGCCAAGTTGACGGCGGCCGAAGGGACTCCACGCTCCGCCGCCCGCCGGTACAGCCGGGCTGCCTCTGGAACGTCCCGGCCACCCCCCATGCCCCACCGCAGCAGGTTCGCCAAGTTGTTTTGGGCGAACGGATGGTCCTGCTCCGCGGCCTTCCGGTACCAGGAGCGCGCCAGCGCGAGGTCCTGGCGCGCCGCGTGCCCTTCCTCGAGCAGCAGCGCCATGCTGTACTGGGCCTTGGCGTTGCCCTTCTCCGCCGCCTGGAGGAGGAGCGCGAAACCCTTTCGCTCGTCATGAAACCGGCTCGCCCGGTCGAGGTGCATCTGACCGAGGTTGTTCAGGGACTCGACGTGGCCGCCCTCAGCCGCGCGCATGAATCGTCGGAACGCCTCGGCGTCGTCGGCGCGAGCGCCCTTTCCGAGATAGTGCGCGAGGCCGCATCGGTAGTCGTCCTCGGCAGTTGGAGCCGGGCTGGCGCAGGCCGCAGCCAGCGCGCGGGCATCGAGCCCTTGAGCACCGGCCGCGCCCGCTGCGGTCAGTACGATCCCCACGCCTGCGGTCACCGCCAACCAAGCCCCGTACCCCACGACCATCCCCCTCATGCCCATGCCGCGCCCCTGCCCAGGTCGACCCAGGATAGTTGACAAACGCCGAACAACCAAATACTCAAATGATTGTTAGAGCATTTGATGGTGCGTGATGGCGGATCTGAGACTGGACGAGGAACGGGCGATCGAGCTCGCCGAGATTTTTCGGATGCTGGGCGACCCGAACCGCCTGCGCATCGCGGTGGCTTGCCTGGGTGAGCCGCTGTGCGTCGGCGAGGTTGCGGAGCGCGTGGGCCTGTCGAGCGCGCTGGTCAGCCACCACCTGCGCGTGCTCCGTGCCGCCCGCTTCCTGGTGGCTCGCAAGCGCGGCAAGCAGGTCTTCTACGTCGCCACCGATGACCGCGTGCGCTGCATCATCACGGACATGGTGGAGCACGTCGTCGAACCCCCCGCGGACCCGGAGGAGGAGAACAATGGATGACCGCCAGGAGGTCACCAGTGGTGCCGATGACGACGATGACGACCGCATCCAGGACTACAGCCATGTCACCTCGGGCTACCGCCGGGCGCTGTGGACTGTCGTGCTGCTCAACGTCGGCTATGGCCTCGCCGAGATCGCGGCCGGTCTCCTGTCCGGCTCCCAGGCGCTCATGGCGGACTCCCTCGACTTCCTCGGCGACGGTACCATCACGCTGCTCGGGCTGCTGGCGATCGCCTGGAGCCTGGCGTGGCGCGCGCGGGCGGCGCTCCTCCAGGGCCTCTTCCTCGGCGCCCTCGGCGTTGGCGTGGTGGCGTCCTCGATCTACCGGGTGTTCGTGCTGTACCAGCCCGAGGCCGGGACCATGGGTCTGTTCGGCGGGATCGCGCTCGTCATCAACGTCGTCTCGGCAATGATCCTCCTGCCCCACCGCAAGGGCGACGCCAACGTGCGCGCGGTCTGGCTGTTCTCGCGGAACGATGCCGTAGGCAACGTCGCCGTCATCGCCGCCGCGGGCCTCGTTGCCTGGACGGGCACGCGCTGGCCGGACCTCGCCGTCGCGGTCGTCGTCGCGGGGCTGTTCCTGCAATCCTCGGTTTCCATCGTCCGACACGCGCGCTCGGACCTGCATCAGGCCAAGGCCCCCGTCTCACCCTGACCTGCGCCACCCCCCTAACCGGCCGTGTTGCCGGATGCCGCGAAGACACGGCGGAGAAGAGCAATGGACAATTATCGTGAACCCACCACCCGCCTGCCCGGACCCGAGCCGCTGCACTTCAAGGTCCAGGGGCTGGATTGCCAGAACGAGATCCGCGCCTTGAAGGCCGCGGTCGGACCGCTCGTCGGCGGCGAGGACAAGCTCACCTTCGACACCAAGGCCGGGATGATGGCCGTGGCGCCCCAGGACCGAGCCGCCCCGGAGGACATCGAGCGAGCCGTCGCCGCTACTGGCATGCGTGCCAGCCTGTGGCGTGATGAGCCCGTCGAACTCGCCTTCAAGGTTCACGGCCTGGACTGCCAGAATGAGATCCACGCGCTCAAGGCAGCCGTCGGCCCTGTCGTGGGTGGGGAGGAGCGGTTGGGCTTCGACACCAAGGCAGGAAAGATGATCGTGAAGGCCCCCGCGCCTGTGTCCACGGACGAGATTCGCAGCGCCGTCGCGACCACCGGTATGCAGGCCGAGCCCTGGCCCGAAGGCGAGATCGTAGCGCCCGGGACCTCGGCCCCAAGCAACGACTCCTGCTGCGGCGCCTCCGACCGTCTGCTTGTACCCTTCGTCTTCAGCGTCCAGGGCTTAGACTGCCAGAACGAGGTCCGCGCTCTGAAGGGCGCCGTCGGCCCGTTGGTCGGCGAGGACAGGCTGTCCTTCGATACCAAGGCCGGTACCATGACGGTGGCGCCCGGGAACACCGCCTCGGTGGAGGATATCGAGCGGGCGGTCAACACGACCGGCATGCGGGCAAGCCTCCGCAGCGAGGTCCCCAGCACCCTTCGCTTCAAGGTCCGCGGGCTCGACTGCCAAGGCGAGGTCCGCGCCCTGAAGGCTGCCGTTGGTCCGGTCGCCGGTGGCGAGGACAGGCTCGCCTTCGACACCAAAGCGGGGACGATGACCGTCTCGGCCCCCGTGCCCGCCGAGGCGATCCGCCGGGCCGTGGCGACCACCGGCATGCAGGCCGAGCTCTGGGCCGAGGGTGACGTACCGCCGACGGCGCCGACCGGCGACGCCTGCGGCATGGCCTGCGGGGCAGCGGCACTGACCACGCCCGTCCCGGTCCAGTTGCCGGGTCAGACGGTGCTGCGCATCCACGGCATGGACTGCGGCGAGGAGGTGGCGGCGCTGAAGCGCGAGGTCGGCCCCGTGGTCGGCGGCGAGGACAAGCTCGCCTTCGACCTCATCAACGGGCGCATGTCGATCTCCGGCGATCCGGACGCCGCCACGCTGGAGCGGGTCACCAAGGCCGTGGCCCGGACGGGCATGCAGGCGGAGCTCTGGCAGGAGGGCGCGACGACGGAGGCGACCGAGGCGGACGAGCGCCGACGCCGCCTGCAAACCGCGCTCACGACGGCCAGCGGCGTCCTTGCGGCAGTCGGCTTCGGACTGCACGCCTGGCTGGGTGGCGGCGCCGCGGCCGCCTTCATGGGCGAAGCCCAGGCGCCCTGGATCTCGATCCTCGCCTACGCCGTCTCGATCCTCTGCGCGGTCCGCTACGTCGCTCCCAAGGCGTGGCTCGCGGCCCGGCGGCTGCGACCGGACATGAACCTGCTGATGGTCGTCGCCGTCACCGGCGCCGTCCTGATCGGCGAGTGGTTCGAGGCGGCCACCGTCTCGTTCTTCTTCGCCCTCGCCCTGGCGCTCGAGGCGTGGAGCCTGGGACGGGCGCGCCGCGCCGTCGCCGCCCTCATGGAGCTCGCGCCGCCCACGGCTCGCGTGCGCTTCCCGGACGGCACCGAACGCGAGGTGCCCGCGGGCGAGGTCGCGGTCGGGGCGCATATCGTCGTCCGCCCCGGCGACAAGCTGCCGCTCGACGGCCGCGTCGTGGCGGGCACCAGCGACATCAACCAGGCCCCCATCACCGGCGAGAGCGCGCCGGTGGCGGTGGCGCCGGGCTCCGAGGTTTTCGCCGGGACCATCAACGGCGCGGGCGCGCTCGAGATCGAGACGACCAAGGCCGCCCAGGACACTACGCTCGCCCAGATCATCCGCATGGTCGGCTCGGCGCAGAGCCGCCGCGCGCCGACCGAGGCGTGGGTCGAGCGGTTCGCCCGCATCTACACGCCGACGGTCATGGCGCTGGCGATCGCCGTCTTCCTGCTGCCGCCGCTCCTGCTCGGGAGTGATTGGGGGCCGTGGTTCTACCGCGCCTTGGTGCTGCTGGTCATCGCCTGTCCGTGCGCCCTGGTCATCTCGACGCCGGTCAGCATCGTCGCCGCGCTGACGGGGGCCGCCCGGATGGGCGTGCTGGTCAAGGGCGGCGTCTATCTCGAGGCGCCCGCCCACCTCAAGGCCGTCGCCATGGACAAGACCGGCACGCTGACCGAGGGGCGCCCGCGGGTCGCCGACGTCGTCCCACTCACCGGACGGTCCGAGGCCGAGCTCATCACCCTGGCGGCAGCGCTCGAGGCGCGCAGTGAGCATCCGCTCGCCCGAGCCATCCTGGAGAGCGCGAAGGAACGTGACGTATCGCCGGTTCCCGCCGAGGACGTCCAGGCTGTGCCCGGCAAGGGCGTGACCGGCCGGGTGGACGGGCGCGCGGTGTGGCTGGGCTCGCGTCGCTACATGGAGGAGCGCGGTCTCGCCACCCCGGAGTCGCTGCGGCGCGCCGACGAGTTGGCGGCGGCGGGACGCACCCTGGTCGCCGTTGGCGACGAGGGTGGCGTGTGGGGGCTGGTCGCCGTCGCCGACACCGTGCGGCCCGCCGCCCGGGCCGTGGTGGCGGCGCTGCACGCGGCGGGCATTGAGCGCGTGGTCATGCTGACCGGCGACAACCGCGCTACCGCCGAGGCGATCGCCCGCGAGACCGGCGTCGATGAGGTGCGCGCCGAGCTCCTCCCGGCCGACAAGGTCGCTGCGGTCGAGGACCTCGTCGCGAAGCACGGGGCGGTCGCCATGGTCGGCGACGGCGTCAACGACGCCCCGGCCATGGCCCGGGCCAACCTCGGCATCGCCATGGGCGCGGTCGGCACCGACGCGGCGATTGAGACGGCGGACATCGCCCTGATGTCGGACGACCTGTCCAAGCTGCCCTGGCTGGTCCGGCACTCGCGGGGGACGCTCGGGGTCATCCGCCAGAACATCGGCTTCTCGATCGTCGTGAAGCTCGTGTTCGTGGTCCTGACCTTCGTTGGGATGGCCTCGCTCTGGGGTGCGATCGCCGCTGATGTGGGTGCTTCGCTGCTCGTGGTTCTGAACGGGCTGCGGCTGCTGAAAGCGCAGGCATCGGCCGCATAGTGTTGCATGCGTCGCCGTGCCCGCCAAGCCAACGGAGAGCGGGTACGGCGGACATGAAACCGGCCGGGGCCCGGCAGCGATCCCCGCCCCTGAGAGGCCAAGCAACCGTCGGCACGTCCTGATCACGCCGGACCCTCACCGGCCATCACAACGGAGCAGATCGTGAGTGAAACCTACATGCTGGCGGCGCTGCTGGGCGTTGTCGAAGGCTTGACCGAGTTCATCCCTGTTTCCTCCACGGGCCATCTCATCCTGCTCGTCGACCTCATCGGTTTCCGCGGGCCGCCCGGCAAGGTGTTCGAGATCGTCATCCAGCTCGGGGCGATCCTCGCCGTATGCTGGGTCTATCGGGCCAAGCTCCTTCATGTGGCCGCGGGCCTGCCACGTGACTCGTCCGCCCGGCACTTCGCCATCGTCGTCCTGGTGGCGTTCCTCCCGGCGGCGCTGGTCGGCGCCCTGGCACACGGCTTCATCAAGAGCGTGCTGTTTTCCCCCTACGTTGTTTCGGCGAGCCTGATTCTGGGTGGCCTTGCGATCATCGCGATCGAGCGCGCCATCCCAGTGCCGCGGGTGCGCGACATTGATGGGATCGGCCACAGGACGGCGCTCATGATCGGCGCTTGCCAAACCCTGGCGATGGTCCCGGGCGTCTCCCGTTCGGGCGCGACCATCATGGGGGCGTTGCTGCTGCGCGTCGACCGCAAGACAGCAGCCGAGTTCTCGTTCTTCCTGGCAATCCCGACCATGCTCGGCGCAACCGCCGTCGACTTCTACAAGAATCCGGGTGTGCTCAACTCCGGAGACGCGCTCGTGATCGCCGTCGGCTTCGGCGCGGCGTTCCTGGCGGCTCTTGTCGTCGTGCGCGCCGTCGTGGCGTTCGTCGGCCGCCATGGCTTCACGCCCTTCGCCTGGTACCGCATCGCCGTGGGTATGACCATGCTGGCGTTCCTCGCCGCGCGGTGACCGGGTGTGCTCCAGCGAAGCCTCACACCGTCTTCACCCGCGACCGCGCGTTCCGCACGCGCTTGTGGCTTTCCAGTCGGAACCGGCTGCCAGCCCTGGTCATCTCACACCTTTGACGTTGAATGAGAATACCGCGATGACAACGCAAGCTGCTGGCCACCACCACAAAGCGCCCACGCGCCAGCGAACACTCGGCGCCGCACTCCTCACGGCCATCCTCGCAGCGGCCGTCGACCAGGTGTCCAAGTGGGCGATCCTCGAACACGTCATGAATCCCCCGCGTCTCATCGAGGTGACACCGTTCTTCAACCTGACGCTTGGCTTCAACCGCGGCGTCACCTTCGGGTTGCTCGGCGACGGGACCGCAGGGCCCTGGCTGCTCAGCGGTCTGGCGCTGGTGATCGTCATCGGCTTGGCCCTGTGGGTGCGGCGCACCGACAGCCGGATCGAGGCCGGTGGCATCGGCGCCATCATGGGCGGCGCCATCGGCAACGTCGTCGATCGCGTCCGCCAGGGGGCGGTGACCGACTTCCTCGACCTGCACGCCTTCGCTTGGCACTGGCCCGCCTTCAACCTGGCCGACGTTGCCATCGTTTGCGGCGTCGGGGTGCTGCTGATGCTCTCATGGTACGGCAAGGACACTGGGCGAGAGTCGTGACCGGATCTTCGGCAAGCCGGTAATCTCCTGCGCAGCGGATCGCAAGAATGCCACCGCCAAGCTGCCCATTGGCTCCGGTCCCGACGCCGTGACCATGCCCGGCACAGCCATCAGCGCGGCCGTGGCTCGCTATAGGACGATTCCAAATCTCCCACCTCCGGGCCGCATCATAATCATCCAGATGCCTGCCTTTCGATTGCTGTCATCATGAGCAAAAAATCTCAATGCCCAATAAAGACTTGCCCGAAATCGTGTGAGGGCTGCCCGGTTCGAGGGGCGCCTTACTGCGATTTCAATAAATCTCCCATTGCGGCATATTTTATTGCCTTGGCTGCGGCTCTGGTTTTGGCGATTATTGGCGCCGTTGTTTTCCGTTAATACTCTACAGATGTGAGAAAGGGCCTCAGGGATGAGCGGACTTATGCGCGGACTTCTGGCGCTGGGCACACGTTTGCGAGGCATCAGCCCATTGGCGGCGGCCGTGTGCCTGCTGGCCATAGGCTTGTCGGCCGAGCCCGCCGGAGCGGCAGACGGGCCATGGGCTTCCCACGACACCGCCCGCGCCCGCCTGATCGCGGCGGTAGACGCCGTCGGCGACCGTAAGACGCTTCCAGCTGGCCTGCATGTCGTCCTGGCCGACGGCTGGAAGGCCTACTGGCGCTCACCGGGGGACGCAGGGGCGCCGCCGACGGTAGACTGGTCCGGCTCGAAGAACGTTGCCGGGGTAGGCTTCCGCTGGCCCGCGCCGCACCGGTTCACGCTCTTCGGCCTGGAGACCTTCGGCTATTCCGGGGAGGTAGTGTTCCCGCTTGACGTGGAGGTGGAGCGGCCCGGCGAGCCGGTCGCGCTGCGCGGAAAGGCGGACATCCTGGTGTGCAGCAACATCTGCGTGCCAGTCGTCCTGGACCTCGCCCTCGATGTGCCCTCGGGAACCGCCGCCGCGGACCCCGGGACGGCCAATCTGATCGCGCGCTTCCAGGCTGCGTTGCCCGACGACGGCTCCCTCTCCGGCCTGCGGGTCGAGGGCGCGACTGTCGAACCCGGCAGGCCGGGGATGCTCGCCGTGAGCATCACTTCGGATCGCCCGCTTCTGGAGCCAGACATCCTGGTCGAAAGCCGTGACTGGACCTTCGGCAAGCCGGAGATTTCCTTTGGGCTGGATCGCAAGAGGGCGGTCGCCAGGCTGCCCATCGGCTCCGGTCCCGACTCCGTCACCATGCCCGGCATGACCCTCACCGCGACCGTGACGGACGGCCCGCGCGCCGCGGAATTCCGCCTCGCGGTTGCTGCGGCGGCGGGTTCTGGTCCTGGACTCGGAGAATTCACCGCGGTGCTCGGCATCGCCGTGCTCGGCGGCTTGGTGCTCAACCTGATGCCCTGCGTCTTGCCGGTCCTCAGCCTGAAGCTGTTGTCGGTGATCGATCAGCGCGACAGGGCGCGGCGGCGTGTCCGCCTCGGTTTCCTGGCGTCCGCGGCGGGCATCGTCGTCTCCATGCTCGCTCTTGCGGGGGGCCTCGTGGCGCTGAAGGCGGCCGGGTTGGCCGTGGGTTGGGGCATCCAGTTCCAGCAACCCGCGTTCCTGGTGCTGATGGCCGCCGTCCTCGTCGTGTTCGCGCTGAGTCTCGCGGGCGGCCCTGAGATCCCGCTGCCGTCCCGCCTGGCCACCGTGCTCGGCCGTACGGGCGGTGACGGTCTTGGGGGCAACTTCGCGGCGGGGGCGTTCGCGACCCTACTGGCCACGCCGTGCTCGGCGCCGTTCGTCGGCACGGCCGTGGCGTTCGCCTTGGCCCGGGGCGGGCTCGAGATCCTGTCGATCTTCGCCGCACTCGGCTTTGGTCTCGCCGCGCCGTATCTCCTGGTGGCGGCGTTCCCCCGGCTCACGGATCTCCTGCCGCGCCCCGGGCGCTGGATGCTGGCCTTGCGGCGCCTGCTGGCGCTGGCGCTGCTCGGGACCGCGGCGTGGCTCTTGGCCGTGTTGGCGGCCCAGTCCTCCTGGCAGGCGTCCGTCACGGTCGCGGTCGCGCTCCTCCTGCTCGGGGCCGCACTCCTGTTCCGGTCGCACCTTGGGGCCGCCGCCACCGCGCTGACCGCGGTCGTCGCGCTCTCCGGCGCGCTCGCCGCGCCAACCGTGCTGGACACCGGAGCGCGAACGGGAGCCGACTCCCGGCCATCTTCGGCGACTGGCTGGGTGCGGTTCGATCAGGCCGAGATCGGGCGGCTGGTGGCCCAAGGGCGCACGGTGTTCGTCGACGTCACCGCGGACTGGTGCATCACCTGCAAGGCCAACAAGTCCTTGGTCCTCGAGCGGAGCGAGGTCGTGGCCGCGCTGACCGCGGACAGCGTCGTGCCGATGCAGGCCGATTGGACCCGGCCCGACCCCCGGATTTCCGACTACCTCGCCCGTTACGACCGGTATGGGATTCCGTTCAATGCGGTCTACGGGCCGGGCGCGCCGCGCGGCATCGTTCTGCCCGAGATCCTGTCCGTCGGAGCCGTCATCGATGCGATCGAGAGCGCCAAGGGCGGCGGCTCATGACGGACTCCGCGGACGAAGGTCAATGTATGAAACGACCGGCACTGGGTATCAGCTTTAGCTGTGTGATGGCGGAATCACGCTTGATGGTCCGTTCAGTTGCGGTTTCGCCGAGGGGCCTTGTCACCCTTGACTTGGCCCCGATCCGAACGTGTTTCCGAAACGTGGCGCGCGGCCGCTTGGCTGCTGTGCCGCATCCTGCGTTGCGCAATGGCGCGCCGGAACTGCCGGATGATCAAGACAGTGCCGATAACCAAGACAGCGGCCAGGAGCAAATCCAACAACCCGTTCAGGAGCAGCCACCATATCCAACCCTCATACTCAGCACCCCGCAGTATAGGCCGTTCTTTGGCAGCCGCCGGGATCACGGCAGCTATGAACCCCGCGGTGAGCATCGTCCGCCCAACTGGCATCACGGCATTCTCCGCTTTCCAACGTGGGACCTGAGTTCGTTGCCGACATAGCACCCACGCCAACGTATCATCCAGCACTGATACGACAAGGCATTTTCCTGTCCATTGAGACGCTGCCCACCCCGGCAGCAAAGCCGAAGCTGTGAGATCGGCGCAATACGCGGCGCAAGGATACGACCGGAAGACTTGCGGTGCGTCGGCCTGTGTCTGAGTGAATAAACCCTCACGTGTGCGACGACGCTTTTGGCAAATCCGGCATCACAGCCGAACTGAACAGGCTCACATCAGCTGTCTTGGTGTAGCTGCTTCGATATTCGGGCATCCTGGTGGGGGCGTGGAACGCGATGGCGAGGAAACGCCTCGTTGTCCACAGATGTGTGCTGTGCAACGATAAGGCATGACCGTGACGCGCGCATCCATTCAGAACTTTCAACATCAAGCCAAGCTGTTCCGGGGCTTTTCGGACCAGTCACGGCTGTCCATCATCGAAGCTCTGCGGGGTGGGCCCTTGCCGGTCGGGGAGATCGCGAAGGCAACAGGGTTGACACAGCCGAATGTGTCGAACCACCTCAAGTGCTTGGGCGAATGTGGGCTGGTGAAGGCTGAGCAGAAAGGACGGTTTGTCTATTACCGGCTCGGGGATGATCGCATCGCCCAGATGCTTCGTCTGGCTGATGAGTTGCTTGACGGCGCCGCGCACCGGCTTCGGGAGTGCGGCCGCTACAGCGAGGACCTCTGTGGAGCCCAGTCGGTGGCCGAGGAGATCAACGGCCGCCTGACACGTCATCGCGTTCGAACGAAATGACCAAGCAGACGCACAGGTGAATGCCGCATGCCAGCAGCGTTGGCATCGAAACCATAGCAACCGTGCATTTCACTTCTGGGCTTGGGAAGCGGACCATCAGGCCCACCAACCCCATCCCAGGAGGACCCTGATGACCACGCTCAACCGCGCCACCGCTAGAATGACCGCCCTTGTGGCTTCGGCGACGTGACAATCTGGGTGGGTCTGTTCGGCGCCGGAACCGAGATCAGCGAACCACCCGGCGAGGACCCGAACCAAACGCCGCGGCAGGGCGAGCTGAACACCGGGCCTTCCGAGGACAAGCCGGTGCGAGCCGTCGGGCAGGAGTTCCAGGTGCCGCCGGTTGCGTCGGTCATCAAGGTCACCGTAACCGCAAGCGCGTCGGGAGCCGTCTGACAGCCGTCGGCGTGGTCCGCCACGCGACAGCGGACGTCGTGTCGGGAGGATGCCGCCAACCGGCATCCTCCCACCCGCCGTCATTGGACAGGCCGGACGACACCGCTGTTGCGGTCCACGCTGAGGCGCTGGACTAGGGAATTGTCCGTGGTCACGATGTCGGCGGTAATCGTTCCGCCGTCCTTCTCCGCAACGTTTCCGACCTTGAGGCGCGGGTTGCCCTGCCACGGGAGCCACCGCTCCAGGTTCGCCTTCACGTCGGCGACCGACAGGTTCAGGGTGGACGGCTGCCCCATCATCATCATACCGCCGCCCATCATTCCGCATCCCGGACACCACGGCATACCGCCTTGGCCCATCATGCCGGGGCCCATTCCCTGACCCATCATGCCTTGGCCCATCATGCCGCATGGCATCTGGCCCATCATCCCAGGTCCCATGTTCCCCATCATGCCGGGTCCCATACCCTGACCCATCATGCCGGGCATTCCCTGGCCCATCATGCCGGAACCCATGTTCCCCATCATGCCCTGCTGCCCGGTCTGCGCCTGAACCGCCCCGGCGACGAGGAGTGAGACCAACCCGGCCACGAGCAAAGCCTTCGTCACAGTAGACATTTCCTCCTCCCGTGATTGCCGACTGACTCCGAACAGCGTCTGCCTCAACGTCCCAGGGTGCAACGATGCAAGTTGTCGCGCGTCGATCTACGGCGGCACACCCTCGTTCCATGCGCCTGGGTCGCTGTTCGCACGCCGGCGAGCTACCTCCAGGCGCAACCTCATCGCCTGCGCAGCCGCCGCGGCACCAAGAAGGCCATCATGGCCGTCGCCGCCTGGATGCTCACCGCCAATCTATCACATGCTCACCGACGGGACCGACTATCATGACCTCGGCCACGACCACTTCGACCGCCGGACCAGGGACGCCCAGACGCGCCGCCTCGTCGCTCGCCTCAAACAGCTCGGATTTGCCGTCGACATCAAGCCTCTGGCCGCCTGAGCCAGCGGCTGCTTCTTGTTAGCGGCGAGTACCGCACGACGAGCACGCTGATCCAACGCGGCGTGCACCCGATTACCTCGGCCACGAACTGGGCCGAACGTCCGCTGGTCAGCAACCAGATGATCTGAAGGTGCGTCCGCTCCGTCGCATCCTTCGCGTCCTTGTACAGCCGATGCAACTCTCGGCTTCAAGGTGATGAACCAGATAAACCTTGCTTTCCATCCTCAAGCAGCTGGGACGGCATCGCCTCAATGGAAGCCTTCAGGCGCCGGCCGTATGAGACCCATCACAGGAGCCGTCGGTATCCCTTAGCGCCCTCGGAAATCGTCAGCCTTCAGGCCGCCACGCAACAGCAGCAATACCGGTTCCCCAGCATCCAGGGTGATGACGGGCGCCCGGTCGAGCAGATCCTTCGCGGCCTTGTCGAGCGGACGGTCCATCGTGTGCCCGAGGATGCCACCGATCAGGCTGCCGCCACCGGTCAGCGCCGCCGTCGCGACGTCCACCGCGGTGCTGGCGGCGATCAGCAGGCCGGTCTGGACCCACGGCACCTGCACCGAGCCGGCCAGCCCCGCCGCGCCGGTGATATCCGTTCCGACCGCGGCGGCGTGCACCGTGTCGTTGCGCGGCCAGGGGCGGGTGATCACCGGGTTCGCCACCTCGATGCGCTTCTGTCCCTTGCTGACGCCGGCACCGACGTCCAGCGTCACCACCGAGCCGGCGGGCACCGCCAAGCAGGCGAAGCCGGCGTCCCAGACGTCCTGCGTCACCCGCGCGGTGACGATGCCGCCGCGCTCGGTCACCACCCGGTTCACCGTCAACAGGGGGATCGGCGTGCCCGGCGGCACGAGGCAGTCGGACCCAGCGGCGGCGAAGTCCGACGCCCCGGCCTGGGCGGAGGCGACGGTCGTGCTCTCCTCCTTGCGGCTCCAGCCGCCGACGCCGGCCTCCATCGCCTTCTTGCGCAGTTCGTCCTCCTTCGGGGCCGCCTTGGCCGGCGGGCGGGGTGGCGGAGGCGGCGCTTCCTTCTTCTCGATGCGGGGGGCCGACGGCGGGGCCGGCGCCGGCCTGGGCGCCATGTCCTCGTAGCTGGGCAGCCGCGGCTCCGGCTGGGTCGGACCGAGGGCGGCGGACAGCTTCGGCAGTCCGCCGCCCCCCTGGCTGCGGCCCAGCATGTAGGTCGCCAGCCCGAGCCCGATCACGGCGGCCGCCACCAGCAGGATGCGGACGACGTGCGGACCGGAGGTGATCACCCGGTGGCGGGCCAGCGGATCGGGCGGCAGCGGCGGCTGGGTGTCGTTGGTCGCGGTCACGGGCGGGTCCTCCGGATGTGGACTTCCTGCGCGCCGATGGCCAGCAGCAGGTGGTCGTGGATGCCGGCGACGCGGTAGGTGGCGTTCATCCGGCCGTACTGGACGGGGATGCGGGTGCCGTCGGCGCCGATGCGCCAGAGGATCGGCGCCCCGTAGGCGCCGAGCGCGCCGGGGGTGAAGTTGATCACCGTCACCTCGCCGTCGTCGCACACCGGTGGCTGACCGTCCGCCGTTGGCACCGGCCGCCATTCCGGCGTGTCGCCGTCCAGCGCGTAGGTGCAGCGGCGGTCGCGGGTGGCCAGCTCGGTGGTGCGGTCGCGCCGGTCGCCGGCTGTGGCCGGGATGGCGGCCGCCTGACCGTTCAGGGTGGCGAGGTAGTCCTCGGGGTAGCGCCAGCGCACCTCGACGTGGTGGACCCGCTTGTGGGTCTCGACGTTGAGGTCGTACTTGCGCTCGCTGGTGAAGAGGGAAATCTGCTGGTTGAGGCCGGCGCGGCGCGGCATGAAGGCGATGCACTCGGTGCGCTGCGCCCCCTTGCCGAAGCTGTAGGGGTTATGGGGAATCCACACCTGGGCGCCGGGGGCGACGATGTCGCGCACCACCTCGCCCGGCTTCAGGCAGACCAGCGTCTGGTTCCCTTCCGCCATATAGACGAGGTACTGCAGGTCGGGCTGGTACCAGTATTCGCAGCTCTTGCCTTTGAAGCAGGTCAGCGTCGGCAGGTCGAGCGCCGCCTCGTTGGCCTGCCCGACCCAACTGCGCGTCAGCGCCCGCGAAGGCCGCGGCCCCGCCTTCTCCTTCGGCTCCCGCTCCATCGCCGTCGGCGGGATGTGCAGGTCGGCCAGCGTGTAGGTCCGCGACGCCACCGGTCCTGCCGCCGAGGCGGGTGGCGGTGCGTCGGTGGCGCAGGCGGCGAGCAGCGGCAGCGCCAGCAGGGAAACCGGGAGTCTCATGGCTGGGGCTCCATCGTTTCGGACGGGGAAATGGGGTGGGCTTTGGCCGGCTCCTTCGTCTCGGCCTTCAGCGGCGTGCCGCTGGGCTCGGAGAAGCCGGAGATCGACACGCCGTCGAGCGCGCCCTCGCGCGACGGGCCGTCCACAGTGACCACGGCGGCGCTCATCATCGCCTTCGCGCGCGGCTTGAAGTCCCGGTACACCGTCTCCGTCCACACCACGTAGAAGGCGGTAGCGCCGGTCTTCGGGTCGGCCTCGCGCTCCTGGACGCGGACGTCGGCGACGTCGCGGGTCCAGCCCTCGGCCGGGGCGAGGTCGGCCGCCAGCAGGGCGTCCCACTTGCGCTCGGCGCCGCCGGTCAGCCGGGCGCGGGCGGCGGCGCGGTCCCTGGCCAGCATCACCGGGTCGGTGCCGATCTGCCGCTGCCAGCGGACGAACCACTGGACGGCGTTGATCCGGACGCCCTTGGTCACGGTGATGGTGTTGTCGAGCAGCACGAGGCGCTGGTGGCCGTCCATCGCCTGCTCGACGCGGTAGACCGGCTTGTACCGGGCGATCTCCACCAGCTTGCCGGCGATGCGCAGGTTGTCCCAGGTCATCAGCGAGCCCCAGGACAGGCCGAGCACGGCCAGGGCGAAGGTCCAGCGCTTCAGCCGCAGCGCCTTGGCCTCGCGGCTGGCGCGGTAGGTCATGGCGGCGAGGTACTTCGCACTGTCGGGCACGGCCGCCGGCGGCGGGTCGTAGACGTTGACGACGCGCTCCTTCATGACGGGTCGGTCTCCTTGTCGTCGGCGCGGCGATCCGTTCCGGGCGTCCTGCCCGGCGGGTCCTGCGGCCGTTCGGTGGCGTTGGAAGCGGAGCGGCGCAGCCACGACTCTTCGCCGCCCCAGCGTTCGATGAGCCGGCTGGCCTGCCCACGGGTGAGAGTGGGATCGACGGTGCGGCCGGCGGCGAGGCGGTCGAGTTCGCCGCGCTGGGCGTCGGTCATCGGCTGGTCCCAGCCGCTGCCGCGCGGGGTACGAGAGCCACCGAAGCGGCCGGCCGGGTAGCGGCGCCCGGCCGAGGCGCCGACAGGATCACTGCCGTTGCCGCCGGTGCTCGAACTGCCGGTGCTGCCGACGGACGCGGTTGCGCCGCCCGCGGCATGGCGCAGGCCGCTCCACAGCGCCGAGGCACCGACGGCAAGGCTGCCGGGCGCCCCGGTGGTAGCCGCCGCCGCGCCGGCCATGCTGCGCATGCCGAGCCAGCCGGCGGTCCACAGGGCGGCCAGCGCCGTCATGCCGTCCATCACCGGACCGCCGTTGACCAGGCCGGCGGCGGCGCGCGGCGCCTTGATCGCCAGCACGAAGATGGCCGCCGCCAGCACCGCCACCCCGAAGGCCTGGGCCAGCGTCGGCGTGCCCTGGAAGGTCAGCGCCAGCAGCGTGGCGCTGCACATGGCGATGACGCAGCCGAGCACCAGCAGCTTGAGCGCGGTGGCGGCGATGTAGCCGATGGCGCGCTCGGCCACGAAGCTGGTCGGTCCCAGCACGGCGAAGGGGATGGCGAGGTAGGCGGCCAGCGACAGCAGCCGGTATTCCAGGAAGGCGAGGAACACCTGGATGGCCAGGATGCAGAAGCTGACGATCACCACCAGGGCGGCCAGCAGGAAGATGACGATCTCGACGAAGTTCAGGAAGAAATCGACCGGCCCCAGCATCTCCTTGACGCGCTGCATCAGCGGGATCACCGCCTGGATGCCGAGGTGGGCGATGTAGCCGGGGTCGTCGAGGGCGAAGCCGCCGCCAGGGCCGAGGTTGAGTCCCTGCTGGGCGGCGGCCTGCATCAGCGCGGCGGAGCCGGCGGGAAACCACTCGACCAACGCGCCGATGGCGGCGAACTTCAGCAGCATGCGCAGGAAGGGGCCGTGCACCGCCGCCTTGCCCTCGAACAGCCAGAGCAGCAGCGCCAGCGTGTAGGACAGCATCATCAGCAGGCGCAGCGCCGTCCGCACGTCCGGCCCGAGCAGGCCGAGGCCGGTGACGACGGCGGCGGTGAGCTGGTGCAGGACGACCGACAGGGCGCTGACGTCCATGGCGGTCACCTTTCCGGTGTGGTGTACGTGCCGATGCCCTTCCAGGCCGGATTGCTGCGCTCCAGCCGTTCCAGGGCCGAGGCCCCCGTGTCGGAGCGGACGTAAAGCACCAGGGCCACGGCGCCGATGATGCTGACGACCAGCATGGCGCCGAGGGCGAGGAGAATGTGCCGGATACTCATGGGTCAACTCCCAGGCGCGCCGTAGGTGTCGAGGCCCTGCCAGTTGATGCGCGTGTGCTGGCGGGCGCGCTCGACGGCGGCCTGCTCGTAGTCGAGCTGGGCTTCCGCCGCCCGGTGGTGGGCCGCCTGCATCATCAGGAGCTGGCCGGCGACCTCGGCGTTGAGCAGCGTCGCCTGGGTGCCGGCGTCGATGGCGCAGGTCTGGCCGTCGCACGCCTTCAACGCCGCCATCAGCGCCCGGGCGCGGACCGGATAGTCCTCGATGCCGGTCATGACGTCGGCCGAGACCAGCTTGCTGGCCCGGCTGGCGTCGCGGGCCAGCCGAGCCTGCTCGGCCTGGTGCTCCGCCAGGGCCGCGGCGGTCATGCCGTCAGGCAGCATGTCGGGGTAGAGGTCGGCGAACTGCCGCCCGACCCCGTCCAGGCTCCACAGCACCCGGTCCACCAGGCCGGCGGCACGGCGGGCGTCGCCGAGCCGGACGGCCACCGCGACGCGGGTGTCGAGGTCGGCCAGCCGACGCATGCGGATCATGTTGTCGATCTGGGTCAGCATGTGCGCGGTCTGGGCGATGATCTCGACCTCCTGGCGCTGCACCATCTCCTCGACGATGCGCGGCCGGCTCTCCACGATGGGGCAGCCGAGCGCCTTGTTGTTGGCGCTTGTCCCGTTCTCCATCACACTGGACCCGGCCCCGACGACGGCGCCGACCGGACCGCCGGTGACGTAGCCGGCGACGGCGGACAGCGCGGTGCCGAACAGCCCGTCGCTCTTCTCGGAAAAGCAGCCGCCTCCGCCACCACCGCCGAAGAAGCTGTTCAGGAGCCCGCCCAGGAAGGCGTGGGCCGGGGGCGGGCCGGCGGTCAGGCCGACCGTGAGGGCGAGCGCCGCGGTCGCGGCGCGCAGGATGCGGGTCCTCATGGGGTGTCTCCTTCATGGGATGTCTCCAGGGTATCGGCGGCCTCCTTCAGGCCGTTGCGGCGCAGCCATTCCGCGGCGAAGCGCTGCGGCCCAACCTCGGTCCTCAGCTCGAAGGCCCGGCGCTTGTGGGCGGCCCCGCCGCAGCCGCACACGGCGAGCGCCGCCGGATCAAGGGTGAGCTGGCCGAGCCGGCTGCCCTCGGGGGTCTTGAAAATGAGGTCGCGGCGCGGCATGGCGCGGGCGACTTGGCCGGCCTGGGTGGCGTTCAGC
>CALBDS010000011.1 GCA_937927415.1 uncultured Rhodospirillaceae bacterium | reverse complement strand
CAAAACTCAGACGCCGGACCCTACTTTGCCAAGGCGGCGCTCACCGGAGGCGTACCGCGGCGCAGCTGGGACAGCCCTTCATACAGGGCCTCGCGCACCGCTTCCGGTTCCGCCGCCCGCCCGGCGCTCGTCGTCGCCCAGCCGCCGAGCAGTTGCTCCACCAGCCCCCACCAGGGCGAGGCGCCCATCTCCTGGCGCAGGTCGGCCATCTGCGCCTGCAGCCATGTCCCGTCGACCCGTGCGGTCGCTCGCTTCAGCCGGTCGAGGAAGGCTACCACCTCGCGCAGCCGGTGCAGGGGAAACCGGTCGGACGTGGTGTCGTAGGCGGGATCACAGGGAATGCCGGCGTGGTCGCACAACGCGTGGAACGGCGCCAGAACGTGGCGTTGACGCGCCAGCACGGCGAAGTCGCTCCACGACGTGCCGGAATGTCGAGCCTGCCGCTGCTCGATGACGTCCAGCGCCGTACCGATCTGATGCGCGATGGTCCCCACCTCCAGGACCCGCACGGGTTCGCCCGCCGGGTCCTTGGCCCGCGCCCGGTCGATGCGGATGGGGTGATCGGTCTTCATCCGGTCGGTGTTGTGCCGGATCAAGGTGTTCGACGCGGCGATCACGGCGGCGGTGGAGCGGTAGTTCTCCACCAGATGGTGAACCTCCGCCGCGTAGTCGGCCTGGTACCGGCGGATGAACGCGACGTCGGCATGACGGAAGCCATACACCGCCTGGTCGTCGTCCCCGACGGCCATCAGCGCGATCCGCGCTTCGGCATCCTTCTCCTGGCGGCCGGCGATGGCGGAGACGAGGTCGTACTGCTCCTCATCGATGTCCTGGTATTCATCGATCAGGATGTAGCGGTAGCGCGCCAGCAGCCGCTCCCGCACGTCCTCGGCGTCGAGGCCCGGAAAGGCGCTTTCCCCGCGCAGAAGTGCCGTGGCATCGCCGATCACCCCGGAGAAGGGATCGGCGGGCGCGCTGTCCGGCCGGTGCTCCAGGCGCTCGGCAATGCTCGCCCCGACCAGACGCATGGCCAGCGCGTGATAGGTGTAGGCGTCGATCCACCCGGCCTCGTCGCCGATCAGGGCGCGCAGCCGCCGGCGGATCGACAGGGCGGCCGCGTGGTTGTAGCACAGCACCAGGATCGCCTGCGCCGGCACCCGCAGCACCCGCAGCAGGTAGGCGCAGCGGTGGACGATGACGCGGGTCTTCCCCGACCCCGGCCCGGCCAGGACCAGCAGGTTGCGCCCGACCGGGGCGGTCACGATCGCCTGCTGCGCCGGATTGGCGAGGTCGGTGACGATGCGGGCGTAGCTGTCCGCCGACACCGGGCGGGCCAGTTCGGCGCGCCGGCCCGGAAAGTGGCGGGCGAGCAGCCGGTCCTCCGGCAGGGCGAAGTAATCGGCGGCGAAGGCCGCCGCCCGTTCGGGGCTGGTGAGCCCCAGACGGGCGTATTCGCCCATGGCGTGGATCTGGAAGGTGCGGCCGGCGTAATGGCGGGCCAGCGGGTCATGGTCGTCGTTGGTGTAGCGCCGCCCCCGCGCCGCCTCCGGCAGCCGCAGGCTCAACCCCTGGCGGAACACCGACAGGCCGCCTTGCAGCAGGATCACCTTCCAGTCGTGCAGCATCAGCAGGGCCGCCTGGACCGCGGCGACCGGATCGGTCACCGCGGCGGCCAGCGTCAGGTCGCCGGTCACCGCCTGGGCCAGCTCCTCGATGGCGAAGGGCACCACCGTCTTGCCCGCGCCGTCCGCGGCCCGGCCGGTCGCCAGCAGACGGTCGAGCACCAGTGAGGCGACCGCTTCCTGCCGGCGCAGGCTATCCTCCAGGCCCTGCCACGTTCCCGACAGCTTCAGGCTGTACCGCCAGCGTGCCACCGTGGCGAGACGCAGGCGCGCGCTGCCCCCACGGTTGGTGTCGGACAGGGTTTTCAGCAGCCGCAGAACCACTTCGGGCTGGCACTCGGCACAGCCCCGGTCACGCAGCCGCTGGGTGGCCGCCGTCAGCGACAGGCACAGCTCCTCCCCATCCGGCGCCTCCTCCCGCAGCGTCGCCAGCAGGGTGCGGGCCGCCGCGGAGAACTGCGCCAGGACACGGCGCGAGGCGTTGACGCCCGACGGCCGCACCTGTGCGGTCAGCACGGTCCCGCTCTCGATCAGGCCGTGGCCGGCCATCGCGGTCAGCACCGTCAGCACCTTGGCGGTCGCCTCCTGCGGCGGGCCGGCGGTGTCGGCCGCCAGGGGATCGAGAGCGGCCAGCGTGTCGACGGTCAGCGGGTGCTCTTCGCTGGGATCGGCGGCGACCGCCACCAGCGTGCGGAAGATGGCCATCCACTGCGCCACCGTCGCCGCGGGCAGACCCAGACGCCCGATGGCGGTGCGCGCCTGCTCCAGCGACAGCGGCTTGGGCCGCGCGGTGATGACGGAGGTCCGGTTCTCGGACCGGATGACCAGCCCGGCGCGCTCCAGCCAGGACAGCGCCGTCTTCACCTTGGTGTCGGCGTCCGAATCGTCGGCCGCGAAGCCGAGGTCGAGTTCCGGATCGGCCACCAGTTCGCCGGCGGTGGCCACCACCTCGTCCTTCCCCAGCCGCTGCGACAGCCGCCGCACGCCCCGCAGGATCTGTCCGATGTCGCGCCGCCGCAGCTCCGACCGGGCGGCGAGGCGAAACTGGTCCTCCAGATCGTCGGGATCGAACAGCAGCACGCAGGTCGCCGGCAGCCCGTCCCGTCCCGCGCGTCCGGCCTCCTGCGTGTACGCTTCCAGGGAGCCGGGCACATCGGCGTGCACCACCAGCCGCACGCTGTCCTTGTCGATGCCCATCCCGAAGGCGTTGGTGGCGCACACCACGGGAAGGGAGCCGCCGATGAAGCCGGCCAGGACCTCCGCCTTGTCGGCGGCCTTCATGCCGGCATGGAAGGCGGCGGCCGGCCAGCCGTATCCGGTCAGCGCGTCCCGCAACTCCTGGGTGCCGCGCCGGGTGGCGGCGTAGACCACGGCGCAGGCCGACGCTCCGCCCTGCCGGACATGCTGCTCGAGCAGGGCGGCGATGCGCTCGACCTTCTCCGCCGGCGTGATGCTCTCGACGGTGAAGGTCAGGTTGGAGCGCTCGGCGCCCCCGGCGTACAGGTCGAGTTCCTGCCCGAGCCGGTCACGGATGTGGCCGCGGATCTCCTCGACGACCTCGTGCTTGGCGGTGGCGGTCAGGCAGGTGACGGGCGGCGGCGGCGTGCCCTGGCGTTCGGCCAGTTCGGCGATGAAACGTGCGGTGTAGAGATAGTCGGGGCGGAAATCGTGGCCCCACTTGGACAGGCAGTGCGCCTCGTCGAACACCCAGGCGCCGATCTCCCGATGCTCGATGGTGCGGACGACCGACGGGTTGCGCAGCTGTTCGGGGGACACATAAAGGAGCGCGACGTCGCCATGGCGCACCCGGTCCATCACCGCCCCCCGTTCCGGTAAGGTGAGCGCTCCGTAGAGCGCGGCCGCCGCCGCCGGCCGGCCGGTCTTGCTGCGGAAATTGTCCACTTGGTCCTTCATCAGCGCCTGCAACGGCGACACCACCACGGTCAGGGCCCCGGTGCGCTGGTGGCGGGCCAGGGCCGGCACCTGGAAGCACAGCGACTTGCCGCCGCCGGTGGGCAGCACCGCCAGCGCCGGCCGCCCGGCGAGGCCGGCCTCGACGATGCGTTGTTGCAGGCTCCCGCCGTCGGGCGCGGCCGGCTTGGGCCGGAAGACGTCGAACCCGAAGGTCTCCCGCAGCCAATGCGTCGCGCTGAAGGCGGTGCGGCACCACGCGCACGAGGGGGCATCGCACGGCGTATCGCGCAGGTCGTGCAGCAGCGGCCTGACCGCCGGGTGCTGATGGCGCACCCAGGCGGGCAAAACCGAGGCGCCGCCTGCCACGCCGAGCCACGCCAGCGCGTGGGCGAAGGCGAGGCGCGCCACGGACGGTTCCAACTCGGCCGCAGCGAGGCGGGCGGACGCGGCCGTGCACACGCGTGCCGTCGCGCACTGCATCCACAGCGTGAAGGCCGCGAATGCCGTCGGCGGCAGGGGGGCGCCGCACAGGCCGAACAGGTCGGCCATGCCGCTATGGCCTGGGCCAGACAGCGCGAAGCGGTGGAACGCGGCAGCGTCCGGCGTCTGCCGCACCAAGCGGACAAAGGCATCGATCTCGTCGCGCAGCACCGCCCGGCACAGCCGGGCGTCGGCGACCGGATCGTTCACCGCATCCTTCGCGAGCTTGTAGCCTTTGATCAGCCGGTGGTAGGGGTTGGCCGGGAAGGCCAGGGGCGACAGCACCAGCGTGTCCACCACCGGCAACGTCCATGCGGTCAGTCCCGGCAACGCGTCGCGCAAGATCGGCAGGTCGTGCGCCAGGATGTTGTGACCGGCGATGCGCTCGGCGCCGCGGACGAATCCGTCCAGTCCAGCGGAGGCGAAGGGCCTGGAACCCCGCTTCTCCCATCGGAAGAACCGGTCGTCCAGCACCGCGCCGACCGCATTCGGGCGCCCGCCACGGTCGGCTTCGACGTCGATGAACAGCGTCTTTGCCAGATAGGTGTCCACGCTCGCATCGGACAGCGGGGCGCGGGATTGCCGTTTCCTGAGGAGCGCGTCGAGAGCTTGGGACAGCAAGGAGGAAGTTCACTTCAAAGGCGATGCAACCGTCGCGAAAACTTCTACAGCGTGCGGATGCACAACCACAACGACGTTTTTCCGCTTTGTCTTTTCGGCGGCGATCCGGATACCCGGAATGATGGATTTACGGGAAACCGGCGGCCTGTGAAAACGAACTGCCGGATTATGCCTCAGGACGTGGTCCGTGTGGGCAATGGCACCGGTGGCGACCGGGGCGATCCGACCGGCCGGTAGGTCCGGCGGGGTGACGGCGGGAATGGGCGCGCGTTTGGTGCGCCTCAATTCCCACTATGGTTCAGCCCCGCCGGCGGCTCGGCGCCTTTGCGCAGGCGGACGCCGACACCTTCGCCATTGCTGGGGATGAAGATAACGCCAGCCGTCTCGAGCGTGTCCTTCAGCGCCCGCAGAATGGCCGGTATGGGTGTGCGTCCACCTTTCTCGAAATGCGTGATGGTGCGCAAGCTCACGCCGCTCGCCTCGGCAAGTTGCTGCTGGGTCATGTTCACCAGACCGCGGGCGGCGCGGCATTGGGCGGGCGTCAGGTTCATGTGCCGGATGGTAAGCAGGTGCGCAGAAAGCGCAAGGAAACGAAAAATACGCTTGCGTGTAATACGCATAGGTGCGCAAAATACGCACTTGAATGGAGATGTCGGAAGCTTTGCTTCGCTTAGGCATGCCGCGGGTGCCCTGGCCGGTAGGCCCGAGCCTTTGTGCGAGTCGGGCGCCGAAGCGACACTGGCTGACCCAGCCGGAATGGGGAGGAGCGACCGTGCCACGGGAATCACGCACGCCAAGAGCAAGGACGAGCAAGGCGGGCCGCCGCGCCACCCTGTCCGCGGCGACCCAGGTCCTGGACGCTACCCTGGATGGGAATGCCGCGGAGCCTCTCCTCGTTCTCTGGAGGGAATGGCGGGCCGCCTTTCCTCTGTCGGAGCGACTCTGCCGTGAGTCGCAGCGGCTGGAACGTCAACTGATCGACCGCATCGGCTTGCCGGCCGTCGAGATACCGATGAACGATCCTGGACGGCCGATGGTCCGGGCAACGGATCCGCGCCAGATCGACCGGGTGCTGGGCACGGCCCCGGCGACATTGGCGCAACGCCGCCGCCTGAAACGCGCTCTGGGGGCGGCGCGTGCCCGTTGGAACGCCGAAGCCGCTGCCTGTGGGCTCACGGAGGCCATCCGGTCGGAGGTTGCCGCCGACCGCCGCGTCGATGAACTGCTGCGCATCGCCGCCGCGACGCCGGCCCACTCGCTGATGGGCGCGATCGCCAAGCTCGCCGTCATCGAGCAATGGGGAGAGCGGGAACCGGAGGGCGACGATCTTCCCTGGCCGTTTCTGCGCGGCGTGCTGTCCGACCTCGTTACCCTGGCAGCGGAACTCCAGAATCCAGCGCCGCCCGGCTGAGCCGGTTGCCGACCATGGCGCGACAATCACAATGAGCACGGCGTTAATCAGGATGAAAATGGAATACCGCCATCGTGACGAAGGTCGGGCGTACCGCCGCGCAGTCTGAGAAACAAATTGCCGTACTGCCAGACTTTCCAGGGCGCATTGCACTATGGCTGTTCAGAGTGCTTCTATGCTGCCGGCTCCAGCAACATGGACGGTGGGACACCGAGCGCGTCGGCCAATTCCTTCAGCACTGTGATCGTCGGGTTGCGGGCGCCGCGCTCGATGCCGCTGATGTAGGTGCGGTGCAGCCCCGACTCGAAGGCAAGCTCCTCCTGCGACCAGCCGCGCGTGCGCCTGATCCGCTGAACGTTGAGCCCGACCTGCTTGCGGATATCCATCCGGGCAGCTAGCCAGTGTGTAGCCTATTGGTCTACAGACTATGAGTAACATTTTCTTGAGAGCATGCGCGCTACGGTCCATGCTGCACAGCCGGCACGCGAGAAAGGGCATGGTCGCATCCCGTAGCCGAAGGCGCGATGCAGGAGTAGACTTCATGGACGTCGTATCAGAGGCGAGACACAAAGGGCGTGGTCGCAGGCCGAAGGCTGGGACCGGCTTGGACACGGTGGATACCCACGTGGGTGGACGGCTGCGGCTGCGCCGCACGCTGCTCGGCCTGTCACAGACCGAACTGGGCCGGAGGGTCGGCCTGACCTTCCAACAAATCCAGAAGTACGAGCACGGCGCCAACGGCATCGCCGCGTCACGGCTCTGGCAGTTGGCGGATGTGCTCGACGTGCCGGTCAGCTTCTTCTTCGACGATATGCCGGATGCGGCGCCCCGTGCCTCTGAGCCGCCCGATCTCGAAACGCCACCGATGGGGCGGCGGGAGACGCTGGAACTGGTGAAATGCTACTACCGGATCAAGGACACGCGCGTGCGCCGGGGGATCTTCGATTTGGTCAAGGCGACGGTGGGCGCGGTCGAGGGCGTGGTCAAATGACGTTCGTCTCCTGCGGCCGATCCTTCTTGAACCGAACCCCTTCACCGCTGCCGTTCTCTGGGATGAACTCCACGCCGGCAGCCTCCAGCGCGGCACGGATCGCGCGCAGGGTCCGGACATTGAGCTGGCGCTCAATCTCCCGCTCAAAGTCGGCTACGGTCTTCGTCGAAACCTCCGCAGCCTGCGCAAGGCTCTGCTGGTTCATCCGCACCAAAGCCCGCCCAGCACGACATTGCGCGGGGGAAATAACATTATTCTTGGCATCAGTCATTTTTTGTGGTGTCATTATCAATGTCATTTTGCATCATATCAGTTGCGTCGAAAGCCGCAAAGGAGGTGACGTGTCTCCAAGGACGCGAGCGCCGAAGATGAGTCGCGCATCCCAGAGAGGGAGCATCGCTGCCGCTGCTCGTCTACTGACCTCTACTTTGAGAGAGAGTCAGGACACCGACCCACTCATCCTGCTCTGGAAGGATTGGCGAGAAACCTTTGCCTCCTCGCAGCGGCTGTGCCACGAGGCTCAGCGCTTGGAACGGGAATTGGCCGAGAAGATCGGCTTTCCCCGTGTCGAGATCCCCCTCGATGGCCCGGGGCGCCCTTCGGTCGTCGCCACGGACGCCCGCCAGATCGACCGGGTGCTGGGGACAGCACCGGCCACCCGCTCCCTGCGCCGACGGCTGAAGCGCGACCTTGCCGCCGCGCAGGCGCGCTGGGACGCCGAGGCGGTGGCGGTCGGTCTCACCAGTGCCATGGAGCGGGAGGCCGCCGCCGACCGGCGGGTGGACGAGTTGCTCCGGACCGCGTCCCGCACGCCCGCACGGTCGATCCCCGGCGTGATCGCCAAGCTCGCCATCGCCACCGAATGGAGCGAGCTGGAACCCGACGCCGACGGCTATCCCTGGGACTTCATCCGCGGCGTTCTCGCCGACCTGACCGCGCTGACCGCAAAGGAAGCGTAGCGTGCTTCGTGCCTCCTCCGCGTCTTCGGCAAGTGATCTCCAAGAGAAAACCGGATAAGGTCCGCAACCATAGGAATCATGTTCGGGCGCGAGAGTCAGGATCCTTTGACGGCCAACATACGAAGCCTCGTTGCCGCGCTGGTCGGATCGGCGGTCGCCGTCACCATCATCGCCGTGAGCGCCACCATCATCATCGATCACCGGACCACCCGCCTGCACGCGGAGCGGGAGCTGGACCAGCGCACCATCCTGGTGGCCGAGCACGTCCGGGCGGTGATCCGGACCGACGTCATGCTGCTCGGGCGGGTCGCTGACCATTTCGCCGGCCGGCCGCTGCCGACCCCCGAAGCGGCGGATGCCGACCGGGAGGCCCTACGGGCGATGCTTCGGGACGCCGACGGTGTCGATTCCCTGTGGGTGTACGATGAGCGCGGCGACGCGGTGTTCTCCACCGCCGAGGAGAGGCTGGGCCGCCTCAGCGTGGCGGACCGGGAGTATTTCCAGGCGGCCAGGGCCGGCGAGCGGCTGTTCCTCAGCCCGCTCATCTGGGGGCGGGTGACCGGCGGCTTCTTCTTCGTCGTGTCCCGGCGCCTGGAGGATCCCTCCGGCACCTTCCGCGGCATCGTGGTGGCCGGGGTGCCTGCCGACCGGTTCGCCGACTTCTACCGCCGCATCGCCGGCGATGAGAACGCCTCGGTCGCCATCCGGAAGCTGAACGGCGATGTCGTCGTGCGTGCTCCGCTGCCCGCCGCCGAGCCGCCCAAGGGCTGGCCGGAGGGCTCTTATGTTCATGAGCGCTTGACCGAGGAGGCGGGGGTCTATGAACACGTTTCCCCGATCGACGGGGTCGCGCGCCTGTACGCCTTCCGCCGCCTCGACCCGGAGGGGCTGGTGGTGATCGCCGGCCGGCCGCTGGACGCGCTGTTCGCCCCCTGGTGGTCGCGGACCCTGCTGGTCTGGGGGGTGGGCGGCGGCGGCGTGGCGCTCAGCCTGGCGCTCAGCGTCCTCGTCCTGCGCGCCGCGCGCCGCGAGGCCGACGCCCTGCGCGACGCGCTGCGAGCGGTGCGCGAGAGCGAGGAGCGCTTCGATATGGCGGTGGCCGCCACGGCGGACGGCATCTGGGATTGGGATCTCCGCACCAACAAGGTCCGCCGGACGACCCGGATGAAGGCGCTGTACGGCTTGGCCGACCACGAGATGGGCGACGACTCGCGGGAGTTCTGGGACCTCCTGCACCCGGCGGATGCCCCGGACCTCCGGGCCGCCGTGCAGGCGCACCTGGAGCGGCGCTCCGAGCAGGTTGAGGCGGAATGCCGCGTGCGCCACAAGGACGGCTCCTGGCGCTGGCTGTTCGTCCGCGGCCGGGCGCAGTTCGGTGCCGACGGGGAGCCGCTGCGCATGGTCGGCATGATGACCGACGTGACCGAGCGCCGGGAGCGCGAACTGCTGGTGCAGGCCGCCCACCGGGCGGCCGAGGCGGAGAAGGACCGCGCCCGGTACGCCGCCAACCACGACCCGCTGACCGGGTTGCCGAACCGCGCCTACCTGACCGAGCGCCTGACGGCTTTGACCGGGGCGGCGGCGGACGGCGCCCGGCAGGCAGTGATGCTGCTCGACCTCGACGACTTCAAGGCGGTCAACGACACGCTGGGGCACCCCGCAGGCGACGAGCTGCTGCGGATCGTCGCCGGCCGGCTCCGGAGTTGCCTGCGCGACGGCGATTTCGTGGCGCGGCTGGGCGGCGACGAGTTCGCCGTGCTGGTTCCGTCGGCCTGCGGGACGGCATGCGGCACGCTGGCCCTGGCCGAGCGCATCGTCGCGACGGTGGGGCAGAGTGCGGTCATCGCCGGCCGGCCCGTGCGGGTCGGCTGCTCGGCCGGTGTGTCGGTGTGGGCGGCGGCCGCGCTGGAGCCCGAGGAGGCGATCCGGCAGGCGGACGTCGCGCTGTACGAGGCGAAGCGCACCGGCAAGAACCGGGTGGTGCTTCAGGGATGCGGGGATGCTTCACATCCCGCTTGCGGCAGCGGTGCGGCCTGATCAGCCGCCGCCGACCCGTCGCCTGTTCCGGCGACGCCTGTCACCTTGCGTTCTTCGGTCGCCGTCCGGTTCGGCCGAGTCCCCGCGCCTTGGCGAGCGCGGAGCGGGACGCCGCGTAGTTCGGAGCGGTCATCGGATAGTTGTCCGGCAGGTTCCAGCGCGCCCGGTACTCCTCCGGCGTCATGCCGTAGACGGTTCGCAGGTGGCGTTTCAGCATCTTCAGCCTCTTGCCGTCTTCCAGGCAGACGATGCAGTCGGGCGTCACCGAGCGGCGGATCGGCACCGCCGGCTTCCGTTCAAAGTGCCGCGGTTCCTCGGGCGTACCAAGGGTTTCCAGGATCCCGCGTACGGTCGCGATCAGGAGCGGCACCTCATCCACGCCGACAGGGTGGTTTCGGACATAAGCGGCCACGATCCTGGCAGTCTGTGTGATCACATCGGTCATGGTTCGGAACGCTCCGCGTTGGCGTTGCACGGGACGGTATGGAACGGTTCCGGCAGCCAAGAATCCACAATTTCATAGTGGCTGTGTGGTTCTCGATCATCTTGCCGGCACACCGGCCCCCGATGCGGTCACCGCACCCCAAGCAGGTTTCGGAGGGCTGTCAGAACCGGTTGGGAGCCGACCGGCTTGACCATGATAATGGTGCCGGCCGCCGCGCCGCGCAGGTCCGCGAAGCTGCTGGGGTCGGGGGCGCCCGTCATCACGATCACCGGCAACATGGGGTGCTCGGCCCGCAGCACGCGGATCAATCCCTGCCCGTCCAGGCGGGGCATCTGGAGATCGGTCAGCAGCACGTCGGCGGGATCCCTGGCCTGAAGGGCGAGCGCTTGCTCGCCATCGTGGGCGACGGTGACCCGGTAGCCGGCCTCTTCCAGGATGGAACGCAGCGCCCAGGCGACCAGCACCTCGTCGTCGGCGACGAGGACATGGACGGGTGTATCGCTGGCCATGGTGGTTGTCCTCATGCTTATCCGCGTATGATATTCCGCGCCGGCTGCACGCCGGCTGCACGCCGGCCGCACGCCGGCCGCACGCCGGCGGTCACCGCGTCACCCCCGTTCGGGCCGACCATTGAGCGCCGCCAGGACACCGCCGAACACCGTCTCGCCGCGGTCTCGCCGGAGGACGGCGAGCAACGCACCATCGTTTTGAGCCGATACATCCGGCAGAGGTGTCGGTTCGACCGGGCCGTGGTCTGCATGGAGCGAGGCGTTGGGAAAAGAAAGTGATGAGAGGTTTCGGCCATCTACTGCCAGCCGCCTCCGGCAATGAAGGCCTGCACGGTCCGCAGATCGCCCTGCCAGCAGCCGGTGTACGGCAGGGGCACGCCGAAGCGCGCCGTCTCGTCGTAGATCAGCTCCTTGATGGCCGCCGCCTGCCAATAGCTCTCCACCGCGGCGGGCAGGTCGGTGGGCGTCAAGGCGTCGCCGTCGTTCATGCACCGGTCGTAGCGCGTCACCAAGGCGGCCAATTCCCAGACACGCCGCATCGCCCTGTCCTCCACACCGTTGTCGGCTTTTCCCAGGCGTTTGTCGCCGCGCGCGGCTGGACAAGGCCGGTGACGAGGCGGGACGGCGATGCGGCCCCTCCCTCGCCACCCTGCGGCCGGGAAAAGGCGGCGGATCGCTGCAGCCGGAGAGTGTATCCCCTTCAGGCCTCTGATGCGACTAGAATAGTCGTTTTTGTAGCGGCGGGCGCGAGCATCGGGAATGTGATCTGCAATGATCACACCCAGGCAAATACGGGCGGCACGGGCGCTCCTCGGCTGGACCCAGGAGACGCTGGCGGATACGGCTCTGGTCGCCTTGACCGCCCTGAAGCGGCTGGAGTCGGACCGCCTTGATGTGCGGGACACGACCCGTGATGCCGTGCGCAAGGCGCTGGAGGAGCACGGCGTCATCTTCCTGTCGTCGGCCCGCGGGCTTGGCGTCATGCTGGTCGATCAGCCGGAAGGCATGCCGGCCGCGCAGCAGGACGTGTCCAGTCCGTCGCGGCAAAAGCATGGTTGACCCGCTCATGGTTCTTCGAGATGCCATCCGCGATGGCCCACGAGAACGCGCTTGATCGTGTCCCAGCTGCCGCTCCTGCTGTCTCAAAGGGTGCCGCGGTCCTTCGTTACAAATGAAACTGGCGCCCGCGCGGACGAGCCCGCGCGCCGGGCTCTCGTGAATCGAGCCTCCTGCGGAGTCTCGAGTCTGACGACCGTCGATCCCTGGCGCATCTCCCGCGACGTGCCTTCCTCCTGCAAGGCTGGCGACGGCAGGAGCCGCTTCCGGGTGCAGGGCGACTCCAACCACGGCGGGAACGTCAGGAGCCCCCGACGACGATCATCACCGTCAATCTTTGGCGCTTTCCCGTGGCGATCATCCGCCGCCGGCCGTCTCCCGTGCCAGGAAGTTTCAACTCCTGATCGCCGCAGTGGTTCATGGGGCTTCGTCGCTGTCCATGCGGACGCCCGCGGCTTCGAAGGCCCGCCGGAGGCTGCCCGGCACGTAGCCCCGCGACGAGCCCCTGCCGAGTTCGAAGGCGCGCACCGCCGACACCGACAGCGTCGCTTTCTCGGCGAGAGCCTCCTGCGACCATCCCAGCTCACGCCGGAAGAGCCGGCACCGCTCCGGGGTCATGCATCCATCTCCGCCCAACCGCTCCATCGGGCGACGCTATCACGGCGGGTGGGAGCTGTTGATGGTCCTTCTCCCGGACCGAGGCCATGTGACTGGGAAACGCGGCTATTTCCGGCACGGTTGCATCCGGCGTTGCGCTGCGGCGCCGTGAGCGGTGTTGTCTCCGGCTGAACGGCTCGCGGCTCGACCACGGCGGCCTTTCCTGCTGGCGACCCTGACGCCGGGTGTGGCTGCGGAGCAGCCCGACCTCGATCCCGCAACGGCCGGGGGCCGGCCTTCTTCCCCGCCGTGCTCGGCTGCGCCTGTGCGCGGCTTCCTCGCGAGGCAAGAAGCCCGGCCCCTGGCCGTCCTCCGCTGCGCTGCGGCCCTTGCGGGTGCGGGCCGGTCGCCCGGCGCCCTTGTGATCGCCATCAAGGCCGCGGTGGTCGCGGTCGAACCCCGCAGGAGAGGATCATGGCTCAGATCGGCACCTTCACCCGCAACGACGACGGCTCCTTCACCGGCACCATCAAGACGCTCACCCTCAACATCAAGGCCCGCTTCGTCCCGGCCGCGAAGGACAGCGACAAGGCTCCCGACCTGCGCGCCCAGAGCAACGGGATCGAGATCGGCGCCGGCTGGCGCAAGACCGCCAAGGAGACCGGCCGCGACTACCACTCGGTCAAGCTGGACGACCCCAGCTTCCCGGCTCCGATCTACGCCAGCCTGGTCGAGGTCGACGGCGGCTACGCCCTGATCTGGTCCCGCTGAGGCCGGCCACCGGTTGCGGCGCTCCATCCGAGCGCCGCGGCCGGCTCCGGGCCACAACGGACGTGCTGGAATGCGACAAGCGACCGCCGCGGCTCATGATGGCCGTGATTGCCGTGCGACTGGGGGGCGGGGCGAGACGGGGAGGCCCCTGTGCTCCCGAAAGTCCGTCTGTCTCTTCGGACGTCCCAGCCTACCATGCCGGGGCGGCCCGCCTCGAGGACGAGCGGTCCCCCCAAAAGGCTGCGCCTTTTGGCTCCCCCGCTCGCCGGCAGGCCGGTCGCCTGCGGCGATCCTCGACCCGGACCGCCCCGGCATCGTGACGCCCCCTCGTCTTCAAAACCAGAGGAGGGACCGATGCTCACCATCCACGACCAAGTCCGGGAACTGCGGGCCGAGCTGGCGTCCTGTGCCCTGACCCGCCGCGAACGCGCCCAGGCCCGGGCCGAACTGGACCGCCTCCTCGCCCGGCAGGCGAGGATGGACCGCGCCACCGACGCGCTGGTGTCCACCGAGCAGGCGCCGCCCGCCTGAGGCGGCGTCGTGCGTCGTGGCCAGGAGGCTCGTTGCGCGGCCGGAGGCCGCCTGCTGGTGTCGTCGGCTCCCAAAGACGCGAGCGGGGCCGATAAATCAGCAGTCGGCCCCATAATTCTGCGAACATGGCCCCTAACCGTGCGACTGGTGGCCCTTTATTTTGCGACTGGCGCATAAGCAGCTCGACGTCGTGGCGCGCTGATGTGGCGTCGGACCCATGCGCAGAGGGTGCACGGCACGATGCCGGCCGCATCGACGGCCAGTTCGACCGGCCTGCCGTCGCACACATCGGCCATCCATCTGTCCGGCGGTGCGCCAGTGATTCTCCTCCATCTCCACCGGTCGCCGCCATCGGGCGCGCAGCTCCTTCCTACCCGGATTTACGGAGAACCGGCGATCCGGATGTCCGGCTGTCCGCCGATCCGGGACTCCGGATCGCCGTGAACACGGGAATGCACTCCCGGCCACTGCCCGGATTGACTGGCATACGCCTAAAAAGTCTCGCACCTCTCCCGGAAATCGTTGGCATCGCCAACTCTTTCGCCCCAAAAGCAATGGTGGCGGACATGGGGCGTCCTACCCACGTATGTCGTCACGCACCGCCGTCACCGTCTCGGGTGGGGCCGGCCAGTTCGGAGAGGAAGGGGTGATCGGGGGGCAGCGCCAGCAGATCGCCGGGGAGCACCTTCAGCGCCCGCGCCAGCCGGCCGAGCGTCACCACGCTCGCCTTGTGCTCGGCCCGCTCGATCTGGCCGACGTAGCTGCGGTCGATGCCCGACAGGTGCGCGAGCTCCTCCTGCGTGATGGCGCGCTCACGCCGCAGGCGCCGGATGTTCGCGGCCAGTATGTCGGGAAGGTCCTCCATCGCCAGGATGGAGCCCCATTGAGGGAAAAGTCGCCACGGGATACATATACCATTCGGTCGCCGGCCCATGGCCGACGGGTGGTCTCCAACACCGAAGGGAAAGGAGCCTGCGCATGAGGAAGCCGCGCATCGACGCGCCGGTGTTCGACGTAGCGCCCACCGGCGAAACGCTGACCGACTACGACCGGCTGCATCTGGTCACCTACCTGCGCCTGCTCGACGCCGCGGCGGACGGCGCCGACCCCGACGAGGTCGCCCGGATCGTGCTGCGCATCGACCCGGACGAGGAGCCCGAGCGCGCGCGGCGTGCCCACGCCAGCCATCTCGCCCGCGCCCGCTGGATGACCGAAAGCGGCTACCGCCACCTGCTCGTTTCGAATTAAGCCGTCATCGCCATCCCACCCGTCCGGCATCGCTGAACACCGGCTGGGCGGCTCTTTTCCTGTCCGATCAAGCGCTTCCACCCCTTTCGATCGGGGTGTGCCGGTTGCATCGACCCCCCGATACGCCGCACCGGCCTACCGGTGCGTTTGGCGCTTCGCAACCTGAGCGTTTGGATGCGCATCCGTCCCTTCATCCACGACGAGGACGGTTTCATGACAGGCACGAGAGACTGGCGGTCCGCCGCCGCCTACGCCGACACGGCAGCGCTGCCGGTGGCGGGCTGGGCGTGGGAGTTCCTGCGCCGCAATCCCGAGTACAGGGCCGCGACGCGGTCCGCCGCGCCACGCTCGGCGGAACACGCCGCCGTGGGCCGGCGCTGGGGGTTGTCCTTTCGCCGAGGACCCGGACCGGACCGCCCACGACACGGCGATCTTCTGGACGCCGGACCTGCTGCCGGACCTGGTGCGGCTGATTCCGGTTCCCATGCAGCCGATCCCCGTGGCTCCGGACGCTGACCCGCTGGCCGGGCCGGGGCGGCGGGCCGTGTTGCCGACGCCGGACGGTTTCCACGTGGTGATCGCCGACGGCGCCCGCGAGCGGCGCTTCCTGGTCCTGGCGCCCGACCTGCCGCCACCGGGGACGCCGTTGTGGGCCACCGTGGCGTTCGACCGGCCGCGGGCGCCACAGGTCGCCGGGATCGAGCGGCTGGCGGCGCTGATGGCGGGCCGGCCGCCGATGCCCGAGCTGACGCCCACCCAGACCGGCCTGCTGCGCCACGCCCTGCAGGCGCTCGACGCCGCCCTGGCCGGCGCCAGCCTGCGCGACACCGCCGAGGCGGTGTTCGGCGAGCGGCGGGTGGCGGCCGACTGGTTCCGCTCCAGCCCCCTGCGCGACCAGGTCCGCTACCTGGTCCGCCGGGGGCGGCGGCTGATGGCCGGCGGCTACCGCGAGCTGCTGGCCGGCCGCCTCGGGCGCGGCCAGCGGTAGACCGCTCCGGGGAGGGAGGGGCCGGGGGACTCCGGCCCCTCCGGTCTTTCCCCTCCCCGGCGCCCCGCCGTTTCCGCGAGCCTTCCGCCATCGCGCACCGCCGCTCCCGGCGGCGCGCTCCGGAACACGGAGGCTCGACCATGCACGACAGCACCGACGACCTGCCGCAACGTTTCCTGCGCACGGCCGAGGCCGGGCGCTTCCTCGGCCTGTCCGGCCGGACGCTGGAGAAGCACCGCGTCTACGGCACCGGCCCGCGCTACCGCAAGATCGGCGGGCGCGTGGTCTACGCGCTCGACGACCTGAAGGCCTGGGCCGACCGCGGCCTGCGCACCTCCACCTCCGACCCCGGCGCCAGCGCCGTGCGGCCGGCCCGCCGCTGAGGGGAGGGGAGTATGGACGACCCTCGCTTTCCCGCCCGCCGCACCGACATCGCATTGCGCGACGTGGCCGACCTGATGGTCTGGCCGTGGTTCAGCCTCGCCAAATCCCCACGCCGCACGCCCATTGTCTTCGAACAGGGGGCGGTGCGCATCCGGGTCGAGCCGGCCGGCGACCTCGGCATCGCCACCCTCTGGGACGCCGACGTGCTGGTCTGGGCGGCCAGCCAGCTGACCGAGGCCCTCGACGCCGGCCGGACGCCCACCCGGCATCTGGAAACCCCGGCGTATCCGCTTCTGCGCTTCCTCGGCCGCGGCGTCGGCCGGCACGACTACGTGTTGCTGCACGCCGCCTTCGACCGTCTGGCGGCCACCCGCGTCGAGACCACGCTGCGCGCCGGGCCGGAGGGACCGGCCCGCTTCCGCTGGCTCGACGGGTGGGAGCCGACCGGGGCCGGCGTCCGCCTGACGCTGCCGGACTGGCTGTTCGCGGCGGTGTGTGAGCGCCGCGTGCTGACGCTGGATCCCGGCTATTTCGACCTCACCGGCGGGGTGGCGCGCTGGCTGTACCGGCTGGTGCGCAAGATGGGCGGCCGGCAGCGCGGCGGCGGCGCCATCGGGGTGCGCCGCCTGCACGCCCGCAGCGGCAGTCCGGTGCGCCCGGCCGAGTTCGCCCGCCACATCCGGCGGATCGCGTCCATCGGCCTGCCGGGCTATCGGCTGTCCATCGAGCGGGGCGGTGGCGAGGAGCGCCTGCTGTTCTCCCGAGCGCGACCCTTGGCGAACCTGTCCACAGCCCCCTGTGGACAACCTGTGAATGATGTCGGGACATCGTATTTATCGGAAAACGGGAGATCACCATGCCGACTCGCGGGGGAACACCACCCCGACTCGGAGTCAAGTCCTTGGCCCGCTTCACCGATTCGCCCCTATAACTTATATAACTTAAACAATAACAGACTCTTGGCGGCTGACTCCTCGACTCCTCCGCCTGTGGATAAGTCCTCCGGAGCGGGGAGGGCGCCGCGATGATCGTGGCCTTCCTCAACCAGAAGGGCGGCGTCGGCAAGACGACGCTCGCCCTCCACCTCGCCGGCGAGCTGACCCGGCGTGGCCATCGCGTGCTGCTGATCGACGCCGACCCCCAGGGCTCGGCGCTCGACTGGGCCGAGCAGCGCAACCGCGAGGGGCTGCCCCGGCTGTTCGCCATGGTCGGGCTGGCCCGCGAGACGCTGCACCGCGAGGTGCCCGACCTGGCCTCCGGGGTCGAGCACGTGGTGATCGACGGGCCGCCGCGGGTGACGGCGCTGGCGCGCTCGGCGATCCTGACCGCCGAGCGGGTGCTGATCCCGGTGCAGCCCAGCCCGTTCGACGCCTGGGCCTCGGCCGAGCTGCTGCGCCTGCTCGACGAGGCGCGCGGCTGGAAATCGGACCTGACCGCGCGCTTTCTGCTGAACCGCTGCATCGCCCGCACCCGGCTGCTGGCCGATGCCCGTCGCGAGCTGGCCGGGGTGGTGCCGCCGGCGATGGCGGCGTCGGTCGGCCAGCGCGTCGTCTTCGCTCGCTGCGTGCGCTCCGGCCGGCTGGCCTTCGAGAGCGAGCCGGACTCCACGGCGGCCCGCGAGATCGCGGCGCTGGCGACCGAACTGCTGGAGACCGGGCCATGAGCGGCGGGCGGATCGGCTTCGGCGCCCGTCCCGGTGCGCCCGATGCCTGGGTGCGCCGGGGCGAGGGCGGGCCGGCCAAGGCGGAGGTCTACACCGCGCGGCTGACGGTGGACATCACGCCGGAGCTGCGCGGGCGGATCAGGATCGCCGCCTTCCGCCGCGGCGTCACCATGGCGGCGCTGCTGCGCGAGGTGCTGGAAGCCCGCTTCGCCGGGGAGGAGGGGGCATGATCGCCGCCCTGGTCAACCTGGCGCCGGGGGTGGGCCGCACCACGCTGGCGGTCAACCTGGCCGGCGAGCTGGCCCTGCAAGGCAAGCGGGTGGCGCTGCTCGACGTCGATGGCGTCTCCGGAGTGCGGGAGTGGGCGGGGATGCGGCGGCGCAACGACCTGCCGGCCCTGTTCGACACCGTCACGATCACCAGCGCCCAGCTGCGCTGCGGGTTGTGGGGGCTGGGCACCAGCTTCGATCACGTGGTCATCGACACCCCGGCCCGTTCGCCGGCAGCGGTGCGGGCGGCCCTGCTGGCGGCGGAGACCGTGCTGGTGCCGACGCTGCCGGACCGGGAGGCGGTGGGGCGCTGTGCCGCCACGATGCAGCTGGTCGTCGAGGCGCTGGCGGCTGAGCCAATGCTCAGTGCGTCGCTGGTGCTGACCCGGGCGCCGGAGGGGCTGCTGGTCGAACCGGGCACCGAGGCGAGGGTGCTGGGGCTGCGTCTGCCGGTGTCGGCGGCGGCGGTGCGGCAGCGGCTGGCCTTCGCGACGAGCCGGAGCACCGGGCTGCTGGTGCCGGAGCTGGAGATGGCCGGGCGGGCCGAGGCCGATGTCCGCGGCCTCGTCTCGGAGGTCTTCGGCCTGGGATCGGTCCCGGTGGCGGGCTGATCGGGCAGGGCGGCGGCCTGCTTTGCCCCCGGAGCGAAGACATTCGCACAACGGCGCGCAAAGACAGGAAATCGGACAGTGTGTCCAAGCTTCGGCGGGCTTTCGTGAGGGCATGCGGAAGAAGAGAAATCAACGGTCAGCAAGATAAAGGGGCGGTTCGCCGTCGTTCGTGGTCGTTGATTTCCTTATAGTTTTCCTGTGTACGCGCTTTACTGGGCGAACATTGGCGAACCTGTCCTTTGAAATCCCGTCATACCTTTGAGTTCTGGTCAAGACATGGCCTTCGACGCATCGTCGATCCGGTTTTGTCTTCCGGCCGGCCCTGGAGCCGGTCGTGGTTCGCGGAGGAGTACCGGCATGCGGTGGCGCGGGTCGATCTTCGACGGCCTCTCGGCCGACGACGGCTTCAAGGCCCGGATGAAGGCGCTGGCCGACCGCGGCCGGGCCCTGGCCCGCGGCTATGTCCGCCGCTCAGAGCGCCGGGTCCGGGTGCGGGCCGCGCCGGCCAGTCCGAACGCTTACGCCCGTCCGGTCAACGTCAAGCTGCTCTACCACGACCGCGCCCGCGGCGCCTTCCCCAACTCGGTCGCCGTGCTGGCCAACTACCTCGCCAAGGACGGCCCGCTGTTCGACCGCGACCGCCTCGGCATCGACAAGGGCGAGGTGGCAGCATCCTGGTCGGACGACCGCCGGGTCTTCCACGTCATCGTCAGCCCCAACGACGGCCACCGCATCGACGACATGGTGGCCTACGGCCGGGAGGTCATGACCGCCTGGGAGCGCCGGGTCGGTGAACTGGAATGGGTGGCGGCGGTCGAGCGCAAGCCCGACATGGCGCACGCGCAAGGCAACCAGCACCTGCACGTGATGATCCGTGGCGTCCAGGACGACCGCGACCTCTACTTCGAGCGCGACGTCGTCACCCACTGGTTCCGCCACGACGCGGTGGAGGTCACCACCCGGACGCTGGGCTGGATGGACGAGCGCGAGCGGCAGGCCTACGAGCGCCAGCTCGTCGAGATGCAGCGCCTGCGCGAGGAGCGCGGCCGTGAGATCGGGCGCGACGGCCTGGACGATCTCGGAGGGCGCGAGCTGTGACGCGACCCCTCCTCCTCATCCTGCTCGGCGGCGGGGTCCTGTGGCTGCTGACGGTGGCGATCGTCACCGAGCTGGTCGGCTGGCTGTTCGGCTGGCCGGCCGCCTTCGGTGGGTTGCGCGTTGGCACCGTCGCGCTCTACTGGCCCGGCCAGTTCCTGACCTGGCGTGATCTGCTGGCCCCTGGCCACCGCTGGATGGTCACCGGCGCCGTTCTGGTCTGCACCGCCACCGCCCTGGCGCTGGCGGTGCGCGCCGGCCTCGCCCTGCGAGGCGACCGCTCTCCCCGCTTCGGCGCCGGCCGTTGGGCCGACGGCGCCGACGTCCGCCGCAGCGGCCTGTTGTGAGGAGGCGGCGATGACGGACTCCTGCATCGTCCTCGGCGCCTGGAACGGTCGCCCCTTGCGCGAGCGCACCCTGCAGCCGGTTCTGGTGATCGGTCCCACCGGCTCGGGCAAGACCACCACCACCGTGCTGCCCACCCTGTTCGCCGGTTGGCGCGAGAGCGCCGTCGTCTGGGACTTCAAGGGCGCCATGGCCGGCGACAGCG
>CALBDS010000010.1 GCA_937927415.1 uncultured Rhodospirillaceae bacterium | reverse complement strand
CAATCCGCGAGCAGACAAAAGCTGCCTGACCGCGGCACTCAGCGGATGCTTACGCGCCGCGAGCGCTCGACCGGCGCCGGCATCCACATCGGGACGCTGCACGGCGCAAAGGGGCTGGAGTTCCGGCACGTCATCCTCCTCGACGGGGGATGGGCCGGACGGTCATCGGACAGGGCTGCCGCGGACGGCGAGGAGGAGCGGCGGCTGTTCTACGTCGGCATGACGCGGGCGCGTGAGACGTTGTGCCTGATGCGCCGTGCGGATGTGAGGAATCCGCATCTGCCGCTGCTCGATGGCGTCGACTATGTTGCCTGCGCCGACACCGGGCGCGCCGACCAGAGAGTGCTCCGCCGCCAGCACACCGTGCTCGGGCTCGGCGACCTGCACATCGACTTTGCCGGCCGCCAGCCGGCAACGGCAGCCGTTCACCGGGTGATGACGGCCCTGCGGCCGGGTGATGCGGTGAGCTTGCGGGCGGCACGCTCGGCGACGGACCGGGTGTCGGTGCTCAGCGCTGACGGCACGGTGATTGCGCGCCTTTCGGAGGCGGCCAGCCGGCACTGGTCCTATCTGATCTCCGCGGTTGAACAGGTCCGTGTGCATGCCGTGGTTCGCCGGCATCGGAAAGACTGCGCGGAGGCTTGGCGTGATCAGCTCAGGACTGAAAGCTGGGAGCTTCCGGTGATTGAAGTCTGGACGCGCTCTGTTCGTTGACATCTCTTTTGAGGAAAAGCCCTCGTTTCCGACATTCGGATCGGCGACCTTCTTATGCGCCAGGAGCACAACCGCCAATAGCTCGGAACGACGGAGATAAACCGAGAGCGGTCTGGCTACAATCAAGCGTGAGGGTTGGGGAAGCGGACTCTCGCTGTCGTTCAGCCTTCGAAAGGTTCGTAAGGCGCATTGGCGAAGCGTCATGGGACCGCTTAACTCAGGATTTGGAGTCTCCCGCCCCGCTTATGCGTCCTGTGTTGCCGCAATGTCATCTTGATACAACTCGCTGTCGCTTGCTTTCTCCGGCTCAACATGAGGTTCCAGTACACCCTCTAGATAGTGGCTGTACCTTTTACGCAAATGGTCCAACGCATCCTCGCGCGTCACTCGCAGCGCAAGTGCATCCTGGAAGAACTTCAAACGCGCACGATTTTCACTAAACACCGAAGCCCATGTCCGAACGATGATTTTTAGGTTCCCCGTTCTTGCCACGGTGCCAAGTTCTTCACCTTCTATCTGCCGCACTCTCAGGCAGTAATCCTCATCGATCGCCTTCGACAGTGCACAAAACACCCATCGAGTGTTGGCTTTATCGAAGCGGGTATCTTTTATAACGGCCTGCGCGTAGCCTTCGACTTGACCAACCTCCTTTTGTCTTATTGTTACCTTCGGAGCCTTCAGTTCGACGACAAGGTGTTCGAGCTCTGCAGCACCGTGCGGGCGACGTTGACGACCGAACATCAGATCCAGAATACCCCTCTTTTTCGTCGGGTGCAGGACAGGATCAGTTCCAAGCACTTCCATATTTCGAGCTTTGGCATGTTCTGCCAAGCAGCGGTTCAATCCTTCGTCATCCACCATAAGGTGGAATTCATCGCCAAACAGCCACGTGTTTTCTGCCACGAGGCGGTGAAGTTGTGTCCGTTCTTTAAGCGCGCGGCTGTGTTTCTCCTCGAACACCAACGCTTCCAGACCCTCAATGACCTTCAGGCGATCAGCGACAACACGAGCTCCACCTATAATTGCAGATAATGACGTTTCACGCAGTAAGCTCGCCAGCTGGATCACCTCGCGCTTCGGCAACTTGATCACTTCCCCGAGGACAAATTGAATTTCTTCATCACCCCGCTCCACAGCCGTTCGAAGCGTCCGAAGCTGCAAGCGACGGGCGGTTTTGGATGTCTTATCGAAATCTTCGATGTGCCGAGCGGCAGTCACAGCGACGATATCGAAGACTTCACGCTTCGCTACCTCGACGGGGTTGGAGGGCGGCTCCCGGTACGGGTAGACATCCTCGTTTTTCCAAACCTGAACGACGTCTTGCGCGTCGGCGGCGGCACGGCGCCGAAGATGCTCCCGAATGGCCTGCCGAGCTTCGGCAAGCAGGTCACGCACAGGGCCGCTGAGGTCACCTAATCCGAGTTCGTTCCTGTCATGCAATACCTGAATCAGAGGAGACTTTAAGTACGCGCAATAGCCGCGATCGGCGATGGGTAGACGGTCGCCAAGCGTGAGCAGAGGAAAGCCGTTCTCTCCGCACAGATATAGGTATCGCTCCCCGACGCGTTTCCACTCGATCACCTCCAAAGTAACCGGATGCATCGCGCCGCCGTCTTCGATAGGCGAGAGAGCATAAGCCTTCCTATGCTCGACACCTGCGGCGGCGTCGAGCAATATCCCATCTACGGACACTCGCACATCCGGGTATAGAAGGAGATATGGCGCGAGTACCTCCGTCAGCCCCTGACGGCCATCTTCGCCCACAAGGCTTCGGAAATCTTTGAGTGGCTCAGAGATGGTCAGTTCCACTCCTGTTCCGGCCACTTTAGCTGCGACAGGGTCGGAGATGGAACCGCGACCGAGATCGTCTCCTATGACGCTGACCTGAAAGCTGTTGAGGTCAGCTCCGTTCAAAAAAGTCACACGCCAGTCTGCGACACGCCCGAGGGCAAATGCCTTGAAGCGGCCTTTACCCTCGCGCCCGTGCAGAAAGCGCCCTCGGCCTTTGGTTCGGGCCGCGAGCTTTTTCCAGCTACCCCCAAGACCTTCAAATAGATTGGGAGCTTCCTCATGTGTCATTCCGGTGCCGTCGTCGCGAACGATGATGCGCTCCAAGCCAAGAGGACCGCTCTGAAATTCGACGTCGACACGCATCGCGTCAGCGTCGAGGGAATTCCAAACGCACTCCGCCAGCGCCATCAAAGGCGGCGCACCCGCTTGTTTGGCGAGGAAGTCCGACTTAGCCTTGACCAAGAAAATTTTGCTGCCGCTCACCAGGCCCTCCCGTATGACGGAACGCTACCATAAAGAGCGCGAAACGCTGAGCAGTGAATATCACCAAGATGGGCATCCACAACTGAGGCGGCCGAACACCATGTCCGCTATGTGAAATCCTATCCGGGCAGACGAGCGACCGAAATGGTTCAGGAGTTGCCGCATCCCAAGGATAGCTCATGACCCTTCTAGGACTCTGAGAAACTCCGCTTTTGGCAGAAGATTAGCTGGAACTAGGGAATTGTTCGCGCCAAGCCAAGCGCGCCTTGATCGCCTCGATGGACGCTGGATGGTCCTCGGTCATATCGCGCCCACCTTCAGACAGCTCCCCGGTCGACCGGCCGCTGGTGAAAGATATGGGAGACCACACCTTCCTCCAAGGCGCGTTCCAGAGCCAAAGCAAAGCTCTTGATCGTCTTGGTGATCTCGGGCGCCCGTAGGATCTGGCGCCAGTCCTGGGCATTGTTCACCCCGCGCTCCCACGCCAGGAGATGGACCAGCGCCATATGTGCGAATTGTATGCCTTCCTCGCCAGCGACGAAGCTCTGGTCGACCCGGTCGGGGTAGTGGACCTCTTGGCTTTCCAGATCCCATGCCGCCAGGAGTTGCTGGGTTTCAGGGTGCAGGTCTGCTGCGGGTAGGCCGCCGCCCTTGGTGAAGGTGATCTTGGCTATACGCATGCGCCAAGTTTCGACCTTGCCGTTCTCAGTCTCTTCGATGGCCTCCAGTGCATCCTTGGCCATCTCGAAATGGACCCCCGCGCCGGGCGCAAGCTTGAAAACGCAGTCGCCGGCCAGCACGCCCAACAGGTTCTGGCGCATGGCCTCGCCGTGCTGAATGTTGAAATTGGTCCTGGCCAGGGTCAGGTGCCGCGCGTCGAACAGGGTCCAAAGACCGTGGAACTTCCAGGCGATCAGCAAGGGCTTGCCGACCAGGTCGGCGTAGGCCTTCAGTTTGGCCAAATAGTCGGGTTTGAACGACAAGGTCCGCTTGCCGAAGGCTTTAACCTCTATCAGGAACGCGCCGTGCGTCTCGAAATGGGCGAGAAGGTCGGGAACCTGATAAGTCTCGCGCGAGGAAAGCGGCGCCTGCACCTGATCAAGCTTGTGGATCAAGCTGCACTTTCCCAGCCACGCGCAGATGACCTGAAACTGATCCTCAGCGGGAAGGCCAAGGTTCAGCAGCTTGACCTTGTGGGCGATCTTGGCCGGATCGGCATCGAGACCCAGTTCAGAAATGACCTCCTGAACGAGGCGGTCGAGATCTTCGGGCGTCTCCATGGGCGTCTTCAACTCAGCTTCGTCATGCCAGCCGCGGGACCGGTCGGGATCGCGTACTCGCGAATTGAATAGGCCTTGCGACTGAAGAGATTCAGCCAGACCTGATCTGGCGGGTAGGCTCCTTCAAGGTAAAGTTCGCGCCAGCGCTTGGATTGCTTAAGATAGCCAGCGGCCGACTCGTCGTCACCGCCGCTGTACCCGTCGATCGGCAGCACCTCTCGTTCGACGGTGCAATTGAGCCTGCGGACCGTGAAGGTCGCAAGCAGCGGCACCTTCGCACTCAGGTGGCCCTGGGTTTCGCCTGCAGCCCATGGACAGGTTACCGGTGGTTTGTGACCAAATTGGTGGGCAACCAACCGGCCCGTCTTCAGTATGACGTGATTGCGACATTTGGGGAAAACGAATAGTGGCCCCTTCTGAGTGTCCCACACCGCCACGCGCTGATCTGCCTGTAGGGCTACGAGCATGCCATCGCCTCCAACTGGCCCGCCTACTAGGGGGCTAACTATTTCGCCGGTTCGTCAGGCCAGTCGTCGGGCACAAGGGCGGGGGGCTTCGTCCATGGCCGCTCAACGAGGGCGGCTTGGAACCAGTCGTCACGCAAGTTGGCGTGCTCGGTGACGATGATTTGGAAGCCAGGAGCATCTTCTTCGGCAAAGCGGCGAAGTAGTTCGAACAACCGCCGAACCGCCTCCAGGTCGGCATCGGTCTCCGTCTTTTCGATCGAACCGCCAGCCTCTTCGTAGACGGCCTCCGACGGGAAGTAGACCTGGGTGGGTTGATCGATTAGGAGCAGGCGCGGGATAGGCTGGTTGTTGTTGGCCGCATATCGATGCAGCGCGAGCAAGGCCGAAAGATGATAAGCAAGGTGGTTCTCGCCACCGCCCGTGCGGGGCATATAGATTGGGCGGCCCGGCCGGTCGATCGCGACCGTCAGGTTGTGCAGGTCTAGGCGCGCAGGATACTGGCCGAACTCGCCGCCCAGGGCTGTGATGTAGCCCGACATGTGCATCGAGATGCTGTTGAGAGTCGAAACCAGGCGCTCCCTGGAATCGTCCGCGCCGATCTTTCGCTCCAGGTCATCGGCCTTGGCCTTGAGCCGGCGATCTTCGCGTTCCAGTCGCACGAGTTCCGAGTCGGGAATAAGCCCTTCAAGGAACAGACTGACGCGGCCGACGACCCGGGAAGCGGCGTTGTTCCTATTGCCTATTTGCGTGATGATCTCACTGCTGGCAATGGCAGCCGACAGCTCGATTTCCTTGTTGCGGATCTGGTCGCCGATGTCCTGGATGTCCCGGCGCTGCCCGGCAAGGTATTCGTCCAGGGCGGGACGTTCGCCGACAACCGCTTGCATCTCGCGCTCAAGCGACTCAAGCTCCGCGATCAACGCGGCAGCTAACGGCGTGTCCATGCCAAGGTTGGCCTCGGCGAATGGCCATTGCCATTCGCCCGTAGCCGGGTTCTTCGGCAGCAGTTTGATCGAGGTCAGGCGATCCTTCTGCTCGCCGGCTTCGGTTTCGAAGCCCTTCGAGCGCTTGGCGTATTGGACCGCGGCGTCGATGCGCTGCTGGATGTCGCGGCGTTGGTTACGAAGCGACACTAGATCGTTTTCGATGGCCGATACGCGAAGGCCATCGTCTTCAGGCACCGGCTCTGGCCTCCAGACCAGAACGCTGCGGAGCGTGTCGATGAACGAGCCGGCCTCTCCGCTAACCGAAAGGGGAATACCTACGGCTCTGGCCTCGGAAAGCAGCCCGAGCGCTTTCTCATCCAATGTCGCCACGGCGTTGCGCGCCTGCTCAAGCAGCTTTCCATTGAGCCGGATATCTCGCTGCACGCCACGAAGACGGGATTCGAGTTCGAATTTGTCCCTGGAAGACACACCAAGCAGGATAGGCAGCGTGTCCTTGATCGCCTGAGGCTGGAATTGTTCGTTCTGGCGGTAGAACAGCTGGTCTTTGTTGGCAACGATGCCCTGTTTCTGAAAAAGATAGTAGTGTGTGTGCTTAATGTTGGCTTGATAGCTTTCACGGCTGCTGCTCAGTGGAACGTCCGTGACATTTTCCGGGATGCCCACGAGCTGCGATAGCAGGGTCTCGACGCCGTTATCATCGTCGTTGACCGACAGTTCTGCGAACAAGGGCGGCGCAACCTGCGCGCCTCGCCTGATCATCGCCAGACTGCAACTCGCCCGACCCGCGTCAGGCGTTGGTTTGGCCACGAGAACTTGCTCGCCCTCGAACTGGTAGATCGCCGCGAACCAGGAAACCCGATCTCGGATGACGCCCTCGGGGATGTTGAAGCTCGAGCGGCCCATCAGATATTCAAGGATATCCGAGAGTGCGGACTTGCCCGTGGAGGAGCGGCCCGTAATGACGTTCAAGCCGTCGAGGTGGAACACCAGGTCGCGTCGTCGACCGTCGTGGCTATAGATATGGATGGATTTGATCTTCATGGTCTGACGCCCATCGTCGCGTAGATTGTAACGCGATCGCCAATGCGGGCAAACTCCTTGCCCAGATACTTGGCGACTTTCTGGATCGCCTGGGTTTCGTCTGAGCCGCTGATAGTCTTGCGCACACCTTGCGGATTGGACTTCAGCCTGCCGTCTGAGCGAACCTCAACGGATCCAAGTTGGTGAAGCAGCCCAAACGCCTCGAGCGTGAAGGGGAACATGTTTTGGGCTCGGTCGCCAAAATCTACCAGAAGCTGGGGATTGTTAGCCACCAGCTTCAGGAAGTAGCTCCGAGTGCTCGGGGCGAAGATGTCCCTGGACTGCTTGTGCAAGCACATCGGCAAGATTAGAGGGGAGAGCGAAAAGGGCAGCCCTCGGTCGTCTTCTTCCTCGTAACCCGCCATAGCCCTGAACAGCACAAGGCCGCAGAACGCTGGATTAAAGAGATTTCGAATTTCGATGGGGCGCTTGTCCCAAGCTCTCATGCTGCTTTCCCCAAGATCCGAGCAAGTTGTTCGAGAAAGCGAGGGTGCCAATGGATGTACGGGGTAGGTCTTGCATTGGCCAGAATATGGAATGTTCCTCGCACCACGTAAGGCTCGGTTACGCGCTCTCGGATTCGCAGAGAGTTGGTTTCAAGTTCGGCCCAGCGATAGAGTTCCCGCCCCGCGGCGAGACACGCGACATCCTCGCTCTTGTCGGTAATATTCTCGAAGACGGCTTCCTTGTAACGGGTCCATTCGTCAATGAGTCGGTCCTCATATTCTTCGATCTCATTCGAAACGAGCAAATTTTCCCGCGCCCAGCTCGAACGTTGCTCGAACGCCCGATAGTAGTCGACAATAGCGTTTTGCAGGCGCGCCGTGGACAACTCCAGAGCGCGCAACTGTTCGACGAATAGGCGAGGATCGTTGGCAACGTCCATCTCATCCGGCATCCGCTGCCGGAAAGTGATCGGCAGATTGTCAGACCGATATTCTTCCGCCATCGCCGAAAGCTTGTCGGAGACCTCGTAGCCTACGATCGGCGTCGTGCGTTCTCCGGCCAGAAGCCGAATCGCCTGATCCATCCACCAGCCTTCGAGCCGCTCGAAGAGAAGCGGCCGCGACTCCCGCCGGATCGTTCGTAGGTGCTGATTGATGATGGTATCCGGGATCTCTGTAATCCGGAGCGCGCCATCGGCAATGGTAATACGGGAATAGAAGTCACTGAGTTCGTTAGGCGTCAGGTCGCCCAAATCGTCGCGCACGGCGGACACCAGTTGGCCTTTTGATTTCGCCAGAGGGCCTGCGACCGCCAGGGCGCGAGCCTCGCCGTCGATATCGTCGATTTTGAAGTTCGCAAGAACTGAGTCCTCTGAAACCGTCGCCGTGGTGAAGAGGATGAACCGCGCGTCGCTGCCGATCCTGCCGTTGGCCGTGTAGTGCGCGAGCCAAATGCGAACCGACTTCCAAAAATCAGTTGACAGGTCGGTGACGGTGTCGCCGACCGCCTTGTGCTTCAAAGACGCGAGGCTTTTTCGGCCGGACGCATCGTCGAAGTCAACGTCGTCTTCCTTCTCAAGCAGGAGCGAGCTTTCCTCCGGCAACGCGAGGATTTTCATCAGCGCGAAACGGGCTTGGTAGATGTAGCCGAGGCCTTGCTCTGCGGCTGAGTATTGGGACCGTGCCCCCCCTGTCATCCGCACCTACCACCCATCAGGGTTGTTTCTCGTGGCATCAGCCCTCCCGGATCTCAGCATTCTTTTAAGCTTTTCCGCAGTAAATAGTGGCAAAACAATCCAATGAAGCAACCCGATGAGGGTTGGGCAAATCCCAGGTACATGGTTGGCGTTGCATTCCGACCTGATCGTAACGCCAACGCCATCGGATGTCAGCTTTCTGGAAACGAGCCGATGACAGCTGTTGGCGCATGGCCGCCGATCCAGCTGTCCAGGGCAACGGATTTACGGAAAGCCGGCGATCCGCCGGGGCGGATCGCCGGAATGGCGGCGCTCAGGCGCCGCCGTCGCCGAAGCGCCAGACCGGGATGCCCAGGCGCCGGGCCTTGTCGGCAAGGTTGGCGGCGATGCCCGAGCCGGGGAAGGCAACGATGCCGATCGGCAGCGCCTCCAGCAGGCGGTCGTTGCGCTTGAACGGGGCCGCCTTGGCGTGGCGCGCCCAGTCGGGGCGGAACAGCACCTGCACCACCTTGCGGTGCTCGGCCCAGCAGGCGGCGATGCGCTCGGCCCCCTTCGGGCTGCCGCCGTGCAGCAGCACCATGTCCGGGTGCTTGGCGCGCACCTTGTCGAGCACCGCCCAGATGCGGTGGTGGTCGTTGCACTCCACCCCGCCGGTGAAGGCGATGCGGGGGCCGGCCGGCAGCAGCGGCTCGGTCTCGGCCCGCCGCTTGGCGGCGAGGAAGTCGCGGCTGTCGATCAGCGCGGCGGTCAGGGTGCGGTGGCTGACCAGCGAGCCGGCGCGCGGCCGCCAGCCGGAGCCGGTGTGGACCTCGAACAGCTCGGCGGCGTGGTCGCGGAAGGCCTCCATGGCGGTGCGGCGCTCGATCAGCGTCAGCCCCTCGGCCATCAGCCGCTCCAGCTCGACCGAGCGGACCTCCGAGCCATCCTGCTCGCGCTGGCTGCGCTTCTGGGCGTCCTCGTTGTCGTCGAGTTCGCGCTGCACCCGATCGGCGGCGCGGTGGAACAGGTTGACGGTGGACCACAGCAGGTCGGCCAGGTCGGGTTCCAGGCGGGTGTCCTTCAGCGTGACCACCAGGGCGTCGAAGACGTCGGCCAGGGCGGCGCGGATGGCGGTCTCGTCGGGCAGCGGCCGGGGATCGGGATCGTCCTGGAAGGGCCGGTGGCCGTAGAGCTGGAGTTCGATCAGGGCGTGGTCGGTGGGGGAGGCGGCGTGGTGGAGCCCGGCGGCGTCGGTGTCGGTGATCATGGCGGCTGCCCTTCGGCTGGAGGATCGGCCGCGCCCACCGCGGCCTTCGTGGCGATCCCCCAGCGGCGGGCGGGGCGGGTCCGCACCCTCTTGGGCCGCAGCGTCAGCGGAGGACGGCGGGGGGCGGCTTTCTTGTCCCGCGAGGAAGGCCGGCTTGGCCGGCCGGGGAAGAAAGTTGCGCCCCGCCGTTGCGGAGCCGGCCCGGCTGCCGCCCGATCGCCCGCTGGAAGGCCGGGGCCGCGGCCTCCCGCCGGCCGGACCGGCGTCCGCCCGCTCCGACCGGCGCCCGTCCGCCGAGGCTCAGGCTCCCCACGGCCAGCCGCCACTCATCCAGAAGCGCGCCACATCCTCCGGGGCGAGCTGGGCCCGCAGATGCGCCCGCAGCGCCGCCACGCCGTGCGCCAGCAGGTCGTCGTTGAGGTCGCCCAGCACCGGTGCCAGGACCAGCGCCTCGATGCCGAGGGCCTCGGCGCGGCTCCCCAGGCGTTCCGCCGCCCGGCGTCCGGCGGCGTCGTTGTCGCGGGCGATGTAGAGGCGGCGCAGCGTCGGCGGCAGGCACAGGGCGGCGAGGTGGCCGGCCGACAGCGCGGCGACCATGGGCAGGGCTGGCAGGACGGTGCGCAGCGCCAGCACGGTCTCGACGCCCTCCCCCGCCGCCAGGACGTCGCGGGCCACGCCGAAGCGGACGCCGTTGCCGAGCAGGTGGCCCAGCGCGCGGCGCGGTGACGGCATCGGCGCCTTGCCGCGGCCGGATGGGTCGAGCCAGGTGCGCTGCACGCCGGTGACGCGGCCGTCCAGGCCGGTGACGGCGGCGATCAGCGCCGCCCCTTCGGCGAGCCGGTCATCGGCGTCACGGTACCAGCAGCGCGGCTGGAAGCGCAGGGAGCCGTCTTTCCGGACATCCGTAAATCCGCGGTTGCGCAGATACGCTTCGGCCAGCGTGCCGACGAGCGGCCGGGACCGGGCGAACAGGCGGCGGGCGGCCTCCGGCGATCCGATAGGGGCTGGAGGCTCCCACCGCAGCTCCGGCGGCGCCCGCGGCGAACCGAGGAAGACGCGCGCCTCGTCGAGCACTTCGGCCAGCCGATCGAGACCGCGGTTAAGCCCGATGAGGTCGAGCAGGTCACCGTGCTCGCCGGTGGCAGCGTCGGCCCATCTGCCGATAGCACCCCCATGCAGCCGGACGTAGAGGCTCTCCCCCGGCGTGCCGTGGACGTCCCCGACCCGCCAGTAACGCCCCTCCCGCCGCCCATGCGGCAGGTAATGGCGGCACACCACCTCGGCCTCCCGCGCGAGGCGGTGTGCCATCTCCGACGCGGCGGACATGGCGCCGGCCCCTCACGGCCCCGTCCGGTCGACAACACGGAGCAGCGGATGGCGGGCCAGCAGGGCGGCGAACACCGCCGGTCCGCGCTCGCCCACCGGCACAAACAGCCGCAACGTCCAGGCGATGATCTCGGACATCAGCCCCAGCGCCTTCAACCGCTCCACCATCCCTTCGCTGAAGCCGGACAGCTCGATCCGGTGAGTGCCCATCACCGTGACCCGGCGCAGCCGCAGCCCGTCGGCCAGATGCAGCACCGCCCGCCCCTCCGACACCGAGGCCCAGGCCTGCTCCGCCGACGGCACCGCTGCGTCACCGCCGCCGAAGTTGCGTTCCACCTCGGCCAGGGCGTCCGGCGCCACCACCCGGCCGATGATCCGCTCGCCGTCGTCGGTCTGCAACCGCACCACCCGCAGGTTCGTGTCCGGCAGATGCCGCCACACCGGCAGCAGCAGCCCGGTCACCAGATGCAGGGTGCCGGTGGCGAACTCCGGCACCGCGGCGGCCTCCTTCTCCCAGACGGCGGTGAAGGCCTCCGGCTCGGCCGGGCGCCAGTGGCTCTGCGCCAACTCAGCCACCGTCACGGTCAGGCGCTCCATCGGCCGCAGCAGCCGCACCCGGCGCTCCACCGTGCCGTCGTCCAGCATCAGCCCGGCGGCGGGCACCGCCACCGCCGCCCGGCCCGAGCGGGCGTTGACCAGCAGCCGTGCCTGCGGCCCGGCCCCTTTCTCCAGCGCCTCCTCCAGGCCCAGCGGCTGGTTGCGGTCGCGCCGGGCGAGCGTGAACAGCCGGGTCTCCGCTCCGGTCGCCGCGTGGGTGTAAAGCGTTCGCCGGTTCGTCACCGTGAAGCTGTCGGCCACCACCGTCTCGACGCCGCGGTCGTAGGTGCCGGACGCGATGGCGCCTTCGATCTTCGCGGCGAGCAGCTGCTCGAACACGGTGAACAGCGTGTTCTGCAAGCCGATGGTCAGGGCCAGCAGCCGGTTGAGGAAGGTGGTGATCGGCGGCAACTCCTCGCGCAGGCCGCCGTCGCGATCACAGAGCGCCAAGCCGGTCGCCGCCTCGAAGTCCCCCAGCGAACAGCCCTCGACCTTGCCGGCGTGCAGCAGACCGTAGAGCTGACGGAGCGCCGCGTGGGCGTAGACGGATTCCAGGTTGTCGTCGGCGCGGAACAGCCCCTGCCCGCCGGTCTGGCGCTGGCCGCGGGTGATGGCGCCCAGCGTGTCGAGCCGGCGGGCGATGGTGGAGAGGAAGCGCTTCTCCGCCCGCACGTCGGTGGCGACCGGGCGGAACAGCGGCGGCTGCGCCTGGTTGGTGCGGTTGGAGCGGCCCAGCCCCTGGATGGCGGCGTCGGCCTTCCAGCCCGCTTCTAGCAGGTAGTGCACCCGCAGCCGCTGGTTCTTCGCCCCGAGATCGGCGTGGTAGCTGCGGCCGGTGCCGCCGGCGTCGGAGAAGACCAGGATGCGCTTCTCGTCGTCGAGGAAGGCCTGGGTCTCGGCGAGGTTGGCCGAGCCGGGGCGGCTCTCCACCGCCAGCCGCTCGTCCCCGCCGGGACCGGTCTTGCGCACGATGCGCCGGCTCCGGCCGGTGACCTCGGCCACCATGGCGGCGCCGAAGTGCTGGACGATCTGGTCGAGCGCCCCCGGCACCGGCTCCAGCGCGGCCAGACGCTCGATCAGGCGGTCGCGCCGCTCCACCGCCTCGCGGCACGGCACCGGCTGACCGTCCCGCCACACCGGCCGGGAGGACAGGGTGCCATCGGCGTCGGTGAAGGGTTCGTGCAGCTGGGTCGGGAAGGAGTGGGCGAGGTACTCGAGGACGAGCTCGCGCGGCGTGACGTCGATCGACAAATCACCCCACTCCTCGGTGGGGATGTCGGACAGACGGCGTTCCATCAGCGCCTCGCCGGTGGAGACGAGCTGCACCACCACGGCGTGGCCGGCGGCAAGATCGCGTTCGATGGACTTGAGTACGGTCGGCGTTTTCATCGCCGAGATCAGATGATTGAAAAATCTTTGCTTGGCGCCCTCGAACGCGGAGCGGGCGGCGGCCTTGGCGGCACGGTTCAGGGTCCCGCCGGCCCCGGTGACGTTGGCCGCCTCCAGCGCGGCGGTCAGGTTGGCATGGATGACCTGGAAGGCCGCGGCATAGGCGTCGTAGATGGCGACCTGCCCCGGCGTCAGACGGTGCTCGACCATCTCGTAGCGGACCCCCTCGAAGGACAGCGAGCGGGCGGCGTAGAGGCCGAGGGCCTTGAGGTCGCGGGCCAGCACCTCCATGGCGGCGACCCCGCCGGCCTCGATGGCCTGGACGAACTCGGCGCGGGTGGCGAAGGGGAAGTCCGCGCCGCCCCACAGGCCGAGGCGCTGGGCGTAGGCGAGGTTGTGCACGGTGGTGGCGCCGGTGGCCGAGACGTACAGCACGCGGGCGTCCGGCAGGGCGTGCTGGAGGCGCAGCCCGGCGCGGCCCTGCTGGGAGGGGGTGACGGGACCGCCGTCGCGGCCAAAGCCGGCGGTGCCGCCGGCGTTGCGCAGGGCGTGGGACTCGTCGAAGACGATCACCCCGTCGAACTCCCGGCCCAGCCAGTCGACGATCTGCTGGACGCGCGGCACAGCGCCCTCGCCGCCGTCGCCGCGCAGGGTGGCGTAGGTGGTGAAGACGATGCCGCGCTCCAGGGTGACTGGGGTTCCAGGGCGGAAGCGCGACAGCGGGGTGACCAGCAGAGGCTCCTGGCCGAGCGCCGACCAGTCGCGCCGGGCGTCCTCGATCAGGGTGTCGGACTTGGAGATCCACAGCGCCCGCTGGCGGCCCTTGAGCCAGTTGTCGAGCAGGATGCCGGCGACCTGCCGGCCCTTGCCGGCGCCGGTGCCGTCGCCGAGGAACCAGCCGCGGCGGAAGCGCACCGCGTCCTCGGCATCGTCCGGCGCCGCCGAGACGACGTCGAAGGTCTCATCCACGGTCCAGGTGCCGGCGAGATGACCGGCATGCGCCTCTCCGGCCAGGATGACGCTTTCCAGTTGGGCGTCGGAGAGCACGCCCTCGCTGACCAGGGCGGCGGGGAGGTGCGGGCGGTAGCGGGGCTTGGGCGGGGCGACCGCGGCCATGGCGGCGGACTGGACCAGCGGCGTCGGGTGTGGCTTGGCGCCGGGGATGGCGATGGACTGGAGCGCGTAGGGCTCGTAGAGCGCGACGGTGAGGCGGGCACCGGTTTCCGGCGCCCAGTCGCGCGGCTCGTATTCCAACTCGACGACCGCCGGGCCGGACGCTGGCGTGCACACCGTCGGCACAGCCGCCGCCCGGCGCACGGGCCGTGCCACCATGGCGCGGGCCAGCACCGGCAAGGGAGCCGCTGCCGATGCAGGAACGGAAGCACGCGGCGGCATGTCGCGCCGGACCCAGTCCAGCAGCGTGGCGGCATCGGGGGCCGTGCCCAACGAGGCCGGGAAGACCGTCGGGTCCTCCGCCGGCACACGGTCGATGACCGTCAGCCGGGTGTCGACGGTGGTGCCGTGGCGGGCGTAAACCGTCCCGTCGATGGCGGCGGAGAACACGACGCGGCCCCGCTCCTGCAGGCGCACGAAGGCATCGCGCCACACCGAATGCTCGGGCGCCAGCCCGGCGCCGGTTACGGCGACGAGCCGCCCGCCCTCGGCTAGGCGCGCCAGGGCCGAGGCGAGGTGACGGAGGGCAGCGTCGGTCACCCGGCCGTCCACCGCCGCCAGCGCCGAGAAGGGCGGGTTCATCAGCACCGCCGTCGGCCGGACCGCGGCATCGAGATGGTCGTGGATGGCGGCGGCATCGAAGCGGGCCACCGGGACGCCGGGAAACAGGCGCTCCAGCAGGGCGGCGCGGGTGTCGGCCAGTTCGTTGAGGACAAGGTTCGTGCCGGCCAATTCGGCGAAGACGGCGAGCAGGCCGGTGCCGGCGGAGGGCTCCAGCACGCGGTCGGCCGGAGTGAGGGCGGCGGCGGCGGCCACCACGCCGGCCAGCGGCAGCGGGGTGGAGAACTGCTGCCGCGCCTGGCTCTCCTCGGAGCGGCGGGTCTGGCTGGGCAGCAGCATCGCCACCCGCTCCAGCATGGCCAGGAACGCCGCCGGGCTGGCGGCACGGGCTAGCATGGCCGGGCCGAAGCGGCGCAGGAACAGCACCTGCGCTGCTTCGCCGGCGTCGTATGCCAGCTTCCAGCTCCACACGCCCTCGGCGTCGGAGCCGCCGAACGCCGCGGTCATCGCGGCGCGCAGCGTGCCGGCGTCGATGGCCCGGCCGCGTTCGAGGCCGGGCAGCAGCCGCTCCGCGGCGGCGAGCAGGGCCGCCGCGGTGTCCACCGGGGGCGGGGGACAGGGGGCGGCAGCATCGGTTCGGAGGTCGGCGGTCAGGGTCATGGCGGAGGGTCCGGGAGAGCGGGGAGACCAGCGGCCGGCGGACGCTCTCTCGATCCGCTCCGGCTCACCCCGCCCCCGCCCTCCTCGCCCTCTACCCGCCGCCGGGATCGAACGGCGGGTCGTAAAGCTCAAAAGCGTTCCCGTCGGCCAGATGCCCGAAGGGGGTGAGCACCACCTCGCCACCGCGTCGCGCGACGGCGCACAGAATGAAGCGGGTCTCGCCGGTGTGGGCGTCGGTGCCCTGCACCAGCGCCAGGCCGCCGCGGCGCGCAGCAGCGTCGCGAAATTCGCCTTCACGAAATCGGGAATCGACATGGGGAGGCTCCTGTAAGACAGGAGCCCGGCGCGGTGGCCGGGCTCGACGAAGGATGGGATGGCGGGCACGGATCAGGCGGAGGAGCCGAGGCGGCGTTCCGCCGCGCGGATGGCGGCCAGCGCCGCCCGGAACCGCGCGGTGCCACGCTCCTCGCCGAGGTCGGTGCTCAAAGCCACGGCCCGGCAGGCGGCGTGGATGTCGGCATCGCCGACCATCTCCGGCGCCAGCCGGGTCAGTGTGCCGTCGGTCTCGATCACGGTGCGGATCTCCTCCCGGACCTCCTCTTCGGCCAGGCGGAGCAGGACGTGCTCCCGCAGGATGTCCGGGTCGAGGAGAACGGCTCCCTGGCCGGCCGGGATCACGATGACGATGGCCTCGGCGGTGATCACGAGGACCGGGACATCGGCGGCCAGGGCTGTAACGAAGGGCTCGGTCATGACGAACCTCCAGCAACGGAGACGGAGGCGGAGCGGCCGGAGCCGCTCCGCAGTGTCACGTCACGCAGCGGCCGCCTCGGTGCGGTCCGCGTCGTCCCCGGCGGCCGGGATCTCCCCGGCGCCGGTCAGGAAGGCCGGCAGGGAGGCGTCGCCGCCCTCCGCATCGCCGTCCGCACCGGCATCAGCACCGGCCGCCGGCTCCAGCGGCCGGCGCAGCGGCTCGGGCAGCCAGCCGCTGCCGGCCAGCAGCCGCTCGGCCTCCTTGGCCATGTCCGGCTTGCGCAGGTGGTCGATCAGCTGCGCCGCCTCCGGACCTCGCGCCTCGCGCACCGCCTCCAGGATGCGCGCCTTCGGCACCCGGCCGAGGTAGCTGTCCACCGTCGCCGTCCAGCCGGCCGCCGCCATGTCGAGGCCGACCGCCCCGGCCAGCAGGTCGGCGTGGGCGGCGCGCTGCGGCGCCCGGTTCCACGGCTCGTGCACCGCGTTGACACCGAAGGAGACGCAGTGGGCGAACAGGGCGGCCCGGCTGTCGCCGTCGAACCCCACCAGCGTTTCCCACAGGGCGGCCGGTTCGCCCGGCAACTGGGTGCTCCAGGCGCGCTGGCGGGCGTCGATCGCCCGGGCCGCGGCGCTGGCGGCGAGGTCGGGCGGCTGCACCCCGAAGCCGGCGCTCTTCAGCTCCAGCTCCAGGCAGGAGGCGCCGGGGCGCTGGGTGAAGGTGCGCAGGCACAGCGCGTGCAGCGCCGCCAGGAAGGCGGTGTCGGGGTCGTTGGCCAACGCGTCGCGCAGCGCCAGGGTGCGGTGCACGCTCAGCTCGATCAGCAGCCGCTCGGGCAGCGGGCGCAGCCCCTCGTCCTCCTCCGCGGTGGCCACCCCCGTGACCGGCACCGGGGCCGACACGCTGGCACCGCCGATGATGGCGGCCGGCTGGGCGGCCACCGCCCCGCCCGCCGGGGTAGTGACGGGGCCCTCACCGTCCGGCGGGAGAGCCGGAGCCACCGGTTCGACCGGTGCCTCGTCCTCCGGCCGCACGTAGCCGCGGTCGACCTGGAGCCCGCCCTCGACGTCGACGCTGATGAACACCCCGGCCCGCGCCACTTCGGCCGTCTCGTAGACCAGCGGCCGCTCCTCCAGCGCCCGCAGTTCCAGGTCGATCTCGGCGAAGCGCCGTGCCACCCGATCCAGCTCCTCCGCTTCCGCCGGCTCGCTCGCCTCCAGCCGCTCGTACTCGGCGTGCAGCGCGTCGTAGGTGGCCTGCTCCGCCTCGCTCAGCGGCACCGGCTCGCCGGCCAGACGACGCAGCCCCCGGCTGTGCCCGTAGGGGAAGGCCAGCGCCACCTCCACCCACGTCCAGCCCTCCGCCCGCACCGTGGCGGCCTCGGCCTCCAGCTTCTCGGCGACCAGCCGGTCGAGCAGCGCCGGGTCCTGCAGCCAGCCGCCGTCGTCGTGCTGGAACAGGTCGCGCATCACCGCCCCGCCGGCCGCCTCGTAGGCCTCCACGCCGACGAACAGCGCCCGCTTGTCCGACGCCCGCACCGCGCCTTCGGTGAGGAGCCGGCGGATCTGGTAGGGCTCGCGGCTGTAGGCGCGCGACAGCGCCTCCCACACCTGCTCCTGGCGGGCGTGGTCGCCGCTGACGGTGAAGGCCATCAGCTGGTCCAGCGTCATGCGGTCCTCGGCGTAGGCGTCGAGCAGCGCCGGCGCTGCGGCGGCCAGCTTGAGGCGCTGCTTCACCACGCCGGGGGCGACGAAGAAGCGGGCGGCGATCTCCTCCTCGCCGAGCCCGGCCTCGCGCAGGGTCTGGAAGGCGCGGAACTGGTCGAGCGGGTGCAGCGGGGCGCGCTGCACATTCTCGGCCAGCGAGTCCTCCTCGGCCAAACCAGCGTCGCGGACGACGCAGGGCACCGGCTGGGTCTTGCTCATGCGCTTCTGCTTGACCAGCAGTTCCAGCGCCCGGAAGCGGCGGCCACCGACCGGCACCTCGAAGACGCCGGTCTCGGCGCCCTCGGCGTCGAGCACCGGGCGGACGGCGAGGCTGTGCAGCAGGGTGCGCCGGGCGATGTCCTCGGCGAGCTCCTCGATGGAGACGCCGGCCTTGACCTTGCGGACGTTGGCCTGGGACAGCACCAGCTTGTTGAAGGGGATGTCGCGCGAGGTGTTGAGGACGATCTTGGGCGTGGCCATGGTCGGGTTCTCCGCGACGGACGGCCGGGAGCCTCTCTCCCGATCTCCTCATCCGTCATCCCGGTATCCGCCCTCCTCTCCCTCTTCCTGCGGCACGGTTCCGCAAGTGGCCGGCGCTCCCTCTCCTGCCCGAACGGCCGCTTGCCGGGGAGCCCCGCCACGCGCATCATCCCGCCCGGGGCAGCAGAGGCGTTCGGGGAGAGTGTCCGGTGTTCGTGGTGGACGAGGCGATGGCTGCGGCGGTGCGCCGGGCCTTCGATGAGCGGGGCGAATGGCCGGCGGTGGCGGAACTGCGGCGCCACGTGTGCATCGACGACAACGCCGAGGCCCTGCGGGTGGTGCGGACCATCGCCTCGTGGCGCCGCTCTCCGGAGGCGTCCGAGCGGCCGCCCGCCTGAACGCCCGGTCCGTCACCGCGCCGTCATGACGGACCGCTTCACCCACACCGTGCGCCGGCGATCGGGGATGCGGGCGTCATCGTAGGGGCTGTCTTCCGATCGCCGCAGGGCGATTCCGCGCGCCTCGGCGTGGTCGGTCGCCTCGACCGCATAGGTCTCGATCCCGTACACCGTATCGTCCCCGCCGCCAGCTCGGGCACCGGGCACCATAAGGAGCGCGCGTCCATCACACGGACTCCCGCTCGTTACCGGCCGCAGGGGCGGTTTCGGGCAGGAAGCCGAGCAAATAGTCAGCCGCCTTGCTGGCCTGGCTGGCGGCACGGACAATGGCGTGATTGTCCCCGCGCAGCACGTCCAACCACGCGCCGACATAGTCGGCATGACGGATGGTGGGGACGATGCCGAGCGCCGCGCAGAGAAAGGCGGCCGAAATTTCCGCCACCAGCTCCTCGAAGGCGTACTTGCGGGAGCCGAAAGACCCGGACAGGTCTCTTTTCAACCTTGATGGGTGCCCACTGCTATGACTCAGCTCGTGGAGGGCGGTTCTGTGCCAGTTGACGGGCTCGAAGAAGGCCTGCGGAGGCGGCACCTGCACGTAATCATGCTGGGGGCTGTAGAAGGCCCGGGTGCCACCGATGCGGACATCGACGCCGCTGGCCCGGATCAGCGCCTCGGCTCGCGGCAGGATCAGCCCCACCGGGATCGGCAGCGGCGCCACGGCGATGCCCTTGGGCAGATCCTCGCATTGGTCGCAATTAAAGACCGTGAAGCGCTTCAGGAAGGGGATCGCCTGAGGCTCGTCCCCGGCATCCCGTGCGCGCCGACGCTCGTCGTCGGGAATGAAGCGGTCGGCGTAGACGACGGTGGTGCCGCGTTCGCCTTTGCGGACGTGACCGCCCAGAGCCAGTGCCTGACGGAAGGTGAGCCAGCTCTGGCCGGAGAAGCCGCGGGCGACGACGGCGCCCCACAGGATGAGCACATTCACGCCCGTGTAGGCGCGGCCGGTGGCGGCGTTGCGCGGCAGGCCGAGCGGGGCGGCGGCGGCCGGGGTTCCCCAGGGCTGTACCCAGGGCAGCCGGCCGGCCTCCAGCTCGGCGATGATCCGGGCGGTGATCTCGGTGTAGAGGCTGGTCCGGTCGGCGCCGGAGCGGACGGTTCGCGCGGTGTCGGGCATGACGGATCTCCGCGACGGGCCGGCCGGAAGCCTGTCTCCCAGCCCCGAAGCCCGTCGCGAACATCGCTTCGGCCCTCTCGCTCTCCTCCGCTGGCATCGCTCTCTTCAAGAGCGTTTACGCCTGACGGTCACTGTGTAGCGTCCCAGCATCGGCAGGCCCCCGGCGTCTGCCGGCGTAGCCGGAGGTATCGCGTGGTGTCGGAACGCCGCGACGGCAGGTCCGGCAGACGACGCGGAATGCCCATCTGGTGCAGCGAAACCGCCAGCGCTGCGGCCGCCCCAACGGGCGCGGCGAAATCCGGGGGTGCTCCGGTGCACTGTCTCGCATCCGTCACAGTCGTCAGCCGGTTTATTCGTCACCAGCCTTCCTGGGCGTCATGGTTGTGCGACATACCGACAGCGGTGTGTGTAATAGTACGCCAAGCGGCTTCCTCCAGCCCCACGAGCCCAGACAATGCCCGAAGACCCGCTTGCAATGGCCGAACGCCATGTCCGGGAGGGGGAGGCGCGTGTTGCGCGCCAAGCCGCGCTCGTCGAGCACATGGTGGCGGTCAACCTCGACCCCACAGACGCCAGAGCGGTGCTGGAGGAACTGAAGACGACCCTCGCGTTGGCATGCGAGCACCTGCGCTGGGAGCGGCAGGTCCGTGGCCTTGAACCGTGAGGTCGTCCGGCCGGGAACGCTCCTCAGACCACGAGGGGGAAGGAAATCCGGAACATGGTGCCCTGGCCGGGACTGCTCCGCTCGACCAAACCGCCAATCTGTCCGGCCAGGTTCTCCACCAGATGCAACCCCGCGCTCCCCGGCCGCGGCGGTCCCATGCCCGCCCCGTCGTCGGCGACAATCAGATGGCCCTGCTCGGTGTCGCGGTGGGGCGTGAACTCCACCCGGACCGTGCCGCGGCCGTCTGGGAAGGCGTGCTTGATGGCGTTCGTCACGAGTTCGTTGACGATGAGGCCGAGCGGCACTGCGCGCTCGCGCACCAAGTCGGCATGCTCGAACCGGGTCACGATCCGAACGCCATCGCTGCGTCGGTCGAGATTGCCGCACAGGGCTTGCATGTAATCGGCAAGGTCGATGGTGCCAGCGCCTGGCCGCATCGCCAGATGGTCGTGGGCCATGCTGATCGCCGTCACCCGGTCCATGACATGGCGGAACGCCTGCTGCACATTCGGGTCCGGCTGTCCGGCCTGCTGCATGACCAGAAGCGCCATGATCAGCTGGAAGTCGTTCTTGTCCCGGTGAACGAGTTCGCGCATCAGCATCTTTTGCTGCTCGACCTCGGCGGCGGCTTTTTTGGCCATGTCCTCGGTGCGGCGCTCCAGCAGCTTGCGCTGCACGGCCATGCCCAGAATCTGGCCCATGGCGGTCAAGAACTTGGTGTCCGCCTGGCTGAAATGTCGCGGCACCTCGCTGTCCACCTCCAGCACCCCCCAAACCACGCCGTCGGCGACAACCGGAACGTTGAGCAAGGAGACAATGCCATGCTCCTTGAGCACGGCGGAGAAGCGGAAACCGGGGGCATTCGGCAGATCCTCGACGACGACGGGCAGACGGGTCTGAAGCGCGCGGCCCGGTGGCTCGGCGATGTCGGCGGCAAGCGTGACCTGCCCGACGACGCCCGGTTTCCAGCCGACCCCCGCCTCGACCAAAAGGTCGCCCATGGCGGGGCGATAACGCAGGATCTTGGTGTGCCTGATGCCGACGCCGCGGGCAGCCTGCACGCAGGTCAACTGCATCAGGCGGCCGAGTTCCTTCGCTTCGGCGGCAATGCGGCTGTAGTCGGTCAGGATGTCCTGGTAGCGCAGCACGCGCTCCAGAAACGGGTCCACTCGGTCATCCTCGGGCGTGGCCGTCATGGCGAGTTCAACTGATGATCGGAGCCGGGGTTCCGTGACAATTCGGGTGAGGTTTTGCTGGAAAGCAATGGATCTCGGGGCCGTGCTCCCCATCCGGTTCGGATGATCGGCCAGTCCGGCGCGTGGTCGGCCCGGAAGCGGGCGCGGGCGCTCGCGGTGCGGGCCTCGGACGAGGGGCGTCGTTGGTCGAAGCTGCACGACTGGCTGGCGAATCGCTGACGCAGCTCCCGCCGTCACGGTTCGGCGAGAGCCCCCGCTCCACCGGCCTCGCCCTTTCCAGGGGCGATTTCACTCCCTCACGGTATGCGCTATACACGTGCCAGCCATCGCAATGGCGCAGCCCCGGCCGCCGAATCTATCCGGGAGTTTCCGTTCCGGTGCTTCCACGACGCTGCCACGAAGGGCGTTTGGAGGCAGTACGCGGACAGCAAAAAGCCGCTGATTTCACAATGAAATCAGCGGCTTAATGGTGGTTGCGGGGGCAGGATTTGAACCTGCGACCTTCAGGTTATGAGCCTGACGAG
>CALBDS010000009.1 GCA_937927415.1 uncultured Rhodospirillaceae bacterium | reverse complement strand
TCATCGCCCAGTCGAGCGGCGTGCGCTCGCGGGTGCATTCTTCCAGGGCGGCGCGATAGGCGGCGACGGCCTCCTCCAAACGGACGGTACCGGACTCACGCTCCCCGAGCGTCTGTAGCGCGGCGCCGAGGTCGTTCTGGGTGTCCGCCCATTGGAGCGGCGTGCGAACGCGGGTGTATTCCTCCAGGGCGGCGCGGTAGACAGCGATTGCGACCAGCAACGCCGCGTTTTCGCCCCGGCGCTCTCCCCGTTCATAAAACTCAAAAGCCTTCCAGGCCAGCCAAGCGCCGAGCGCGTCCGGGTCGGTGGCGCCTTCGATTTCTGCCATCTTCCGCAGCTTTGCCGCCGCGGCTTCGCCATCAAAGGCGAGTTCATCGAAACGCACAGCCTCTTCCAGCAACCGCAGTTGCCGGCGCCGGCGTTCCTCCTGCCGTGCAACCTCCTCCCGCTCCTCTCGGGCCAGTTCCTCCATGAAGGCCGAGGAGGCCTCCTTCAGACGGCCGGCGCGGAAACGCCGTTCCGCCTCTTGCCGGGCGGCCTCGAAGGCTTCGCCCTCATTGCTGCGCCGTCCCAGTTCCCGGCGGGCGGCCTCGATCCAACTGTCCAGCCAGGGGATCAGATCGTCCGGGCTGAGGCCCTCGCCACCGAGCCGCTCGACGATCGCCCGGACCGCCGCTTCCGGGATGCCTTCCGCACGGGCGCGGTCTAAAAAGTCCTTGCTCCCGGTCAAAGCCAGCAGCTTGGCCATCATGGCGCTCTGCTCATGCAGCGCCGTCTCGATCCGTTCCGTCCGGTCATCGACGCGCCGCAGGGTCTCGCCGTGCAGAAGGTTGGCGGCATCCAGGCGGGCGAGGGCCGCGTCGAGGTGATCATCAAGGCTCTTCAGCGCCTCCAGGGTCTGTTCGGTGAGAGAGCGGGCCAGGGCCTGCGTCGCGGTGTGGAACGCCGCGGTCGCCTGCGGGTATTTCTTCGGATCCTTGAGCGTCTCCGCGAAGGAGGCGAAGACCAGATCGCCGAAGGACCGCCGGGCACCACCGCCCGGCTGCCTCACCCCCTCGGTGGCGATGCGCACGAGGATGCGCGGCACGTCTCCGGTGTCGCCCCCGGCGACCAGGGCGGCGAGGGTGTCGGCAAAACCCGCGGTGACCGACCGTGATTCCGGGTCGCGGCCCTCTCTGTGGGGAGACAGGATCTCCGCGGCTCCCCGCACCACCAGCGGCAGATGGCCGTCGATCGCGGTGGCGCCGGCCGCCACCCGGCGATCGAAGGTGGCATCACGGATGGCCCGCAGTTCCCGGATGGCCAGATCGCAGAACCGGCCGATGTCGGCGCATTGGCCGTCGGTCCATTCCGGCGGTCGGGCCGCTTTCCGGCCGGCGTCGATGATCTCTTCGGCGGCTTCGATCCAGGCGAGGCGCAGGACGCGCACCAGATCCTGGTTGTCGGCAATGACCGCGAAGGGGTTGTGGTCCTCAAGCCGCGCCAGGGCCTGTTTCTTGCGGTACTCCGGGATCAGCGCAAGGGCGGCTTGGGGCAGAACGCCCAAAACGGCATCAAGGAGCTTTTCTGTGAAGGCCAACGTTCGTTTCCGCCCGCCCGGTTGTGCATCACCACCCTACACACACCATTTGGAATTTGAAAGATCACGGGGACACGGAGAAAGGGCAGGCACAGGCACAGCTTATGTTGTCCCGAACGGGACGGGCCTATGGCTGGTCCAGCCAGAAGCTGTCCGGGTGGAACAGGCCGAAATGGGCACCGGGGTCATAGTTGAACAGCGCCTTGTCCGGCACGTTGTGCACGGTGTCGCGCACCACCACCGGCTGCGGCACTCCGGCGACCACGCCGATGCTGAACATCTGGTCGGCGCTGATGGTCAGGATGCGGTGCCAGGCCTCGCGCCGCCCCTCAAGGCCGGTGGCGTCGCGCCAGGCGCGGAAGGCGTCCAGAAGCTCCCGGGCTTCCGGCAGGTCCGGCGCCTCTCCCTCCCGGCCGTGGGTTTCGTGGAACTGGCCCCAGCGCGGCCACTGGTATTGCACCTGGGCCAGCGGCACGAATTCCGCCGGCGACATGGAGGCGCTGGGAACCCCGTTGTCCAGGCCGCGGGCGATGGACATCACCGTCTGCCCGGCAAAGATGCGGTTGCGGAACACGTCCAGTTGCGAGGTGCGGGGGAACAGGCGCACCCCCAGCCGTTGCCAGCTGTCGGCGATCAGCTCCAGCGTGTCCAGTTCCTCGGTGCTTTCGCCGGCGGTTTCCACCACGATCTCCATCGGACGACCGTCGGGCAGCAGGCGGGTGCCGTTCAGGTCGCGCTTGTCCAGCCCCATGGAGTCCAGCAGCCGGTTGGCCTCCCGGATGTCGAAGCGGATCCAGTCGCGCTGATCGTGCTGGCGGGCAAAGACCCACAAAGGGGATTCCGGCAGCACGCCGTTGTGGGACGGGTCGGCCAGCCCGTAATAGATCACCTGATTGATTTCATCGCGGTTGATGGCCAGCGACAGGGCGCGGCGGAACCGCACGTCGCGGTTCACCGCCCGCCACACCGCATCGGCGCAATTCAGGTTGGGGTACAGCGCCATCTGCGCGCCCATACCGTTGCGCCACAGGCGCACCTGATAATGGTTGCGCTTCTCGCCGCCTTTCAGAAACGTGTAATTGTCGAACCGCAGATAGCGGGCCTGCAGGTCGCTTTCCCCCGCCCCGACCTTGGCGGGGATGATCTTGGCGTCGGCGATGCTCATCACCAGCCGGTCGATGTAGGGCAGGGGGCGCCCGTCGCGGTCCACCCGGTGGAAATAGGGGTTGCGTTCGAAGACGAAGCGGTCGGACGGCGGCGGCGTCACCAGCCGCCAGGGCTGGAGCGTCGGCAGATCCGGGTTGTTGAACTCCGTCAGGTCGTCCTTTTTGTTATGAAGCTGCGCCCAGCCTTTCTGTTTGGCCTCCTCCACCCGCTTTCTCAGCGTGTCGTGGTCGGTGTAGCGGGGGTGGAACTGCTTGAGGTAATGGGCCGGGGCGTAGATCTCCACCGGCTTGGCCCCGGCCAGCAGCGGCAGGAAGAAGGGGTTGGGCCGGTCCCAGGTGTAGCGGACGGTCCATGCGTCGGGAAACTCCACCCGCGGCGGCTTGCCCTCCACCAGCAGTTCCATCGGCGGGCCGAGGGGGTAACGCTTGGGGTTGGAGGCCATGTCCTCCCACCAATAGCGGAAATCCTCCGCCGTGAAGGGCGCGCCGTCGGACCAGCGGTGGCCGCGGCGCAGGTGCAGGGTGAAGCTGCGTTCCTCCGCCACCTCGTAGGATTCCAGGATGTCGGGGACGAGATTGCGGTCGGGGTCGTACCCCACCAGCCGGGCATAGCCGTAAACGTAGAGCAGCCGGGTATCCTTGGCCCGCCCCATGATGGTGGTCAGGGTGCCGCCGTGGCGGCCCACCGTCTGCCATGGCCGGTCCATCGGATCCACGAAGGGGTGCTCCGGCAGCCGCTCCGCCACCGGCGGCAGGGTTCCCGCCGCCACCGCCGGGGCCAGCATCGGCACCTCCGACAGGTCCAGGGCCGCACAGGGCAGCGACAGCAGCGACAGGGGCAACAGCAGCACCAGCGCCCGTTTAAACGCGGCTAAACGCTTGAAACAAAGGGCCATCATGCCACCTCCTGCGCCGCCCAGTCGGCGGCCATGCGCACCCGGTGACCGGGCGCCACCTCCACCAGGGACGGCTGGTGCGGGCCGGCGATGGTGAAGGGGGCGGGCCACGCCGCCGGGTCCGACGCCCGCCCTTCCTCCAGATCGTCGAGCGACAGCGGGCGGCTGGGGTCCGGTTCCGGCACCGCCGCCAGCAGGGCGCGGGTGTAGGGGTGGATGGGGTTGCGGAACAGGGTGGCGCGCGGCGCCTGCTCCACGATGCGGCCCCGGCACATCACCAGGATGCGGTCGGCCATGTAATCCACCACCGCCAGATTGTGGCTGACGAACAGATAGGTCAGGCCCAGGCGTTCCTTCAGATCCTTCAGCAGGTTCAGCACCTGCGCCTGGATCGACACGTCCAGCGCCGACACCGGCTCGTCCAGCAGCAGCAACTCCGGCCCCAGCGCCAGGGCGCGGGCGATGCCGATGCGCTGGCGCTGGCCGCCGGAAAAGCTGTGGGGGTAGCGGCGCAGATACCGCACGTCCAGCCCCACCAGCCCCATCAGTTCCTTCACCCGCTCCACCCGCTCGGCGGCGGTGCCGATGCCGTGGATCACCAGCGGCTCGGCCACGATGTCGAACACCGTCATCCGCGGGTTCAGCGACCCGAACGGATCCTGGAACATGAACTGCACCGCCCGGCGGTAGCGGGTCAGGTCGTCCCCCGCCGCGGTGCCCACGTCCAGAACTTGCCCGCGGTCGTTGAAACGGACCGTGCCGGCGTCGGGGGTCAGGGCGCGCATCAGGATCTTGGACAAGGTGGTCTTGCCGCAGCCGGATTCCCCCACCAGCCCGACGCATTCGCCGCGGCTGATGGTGAAGCCGACGTCATCCACCGCCAGCGTGCCGCCGCCGGGCCGGGCGCCGAACCAGCCGGCCTTGCGGGCGGCGTACCGCTTGCTCACCCCCTCCACCGCCAGCAGCGGGCCGGCGGCGTCGGCCCCCGCCGGCCAGGCGCGGGCGTCCCGTTCCAGCAGCCGCGCCTCGCCCGCCTGCACCGGGCGGATGGGCTGCAGCCGCTCGCCCGGCGCCATGCCGAACCGCGGCACCGCCCGCAGCAGAGCGCGCAGGTACGGATGGCGCGGGTCGGCGAACAGATCGTCGCGGGTGCCCGCCTCCATCACCGCACCGCGGTGCATCACCACCACCTCGTCGGCCAGATTGGCGACCACCCCCAGGTCGTGGGTGATGAGCAGCACCGCCATGCCCAGATCGGCCTGAAGCTCCTTGATGAGTTTCAGGATCTGCGCCTGGATGGTCACGTCCAGGGCGGTGGTGGGTTCGTCGGCGATCAGCAGGGCCGGGCGGCACACCAGCGCCATGGCGATCATCGCCCGCTGCCGCAGGCCCCCCGACAGCTCGAACGGATAGGTGTCGAGCGCCCGCGCAGGGTCGGGGAAATGCACCCGCGCCAGCATATCGCAGGCGATGGCGCGGGCCTCGGCCTTGTCCGCTTCCCGGTGCAGCCGCACCGCCTCGACGATCTGGTCGCCGATGGTGTGGAGCGGCGACAGGGAGGTCATCGGCTCCTGAAAGATGATGGAGATACTGCCGCCGCGCAGCGACCGCATCGTCCGCCCGTCCGCCCGCTGGGCGGCGATGTCCACCGGCGGGCCGTGGCTGGGATCGTCGAACAGGATGCGCCCACCGCCGATGTGGGCGCTGTCGGGGAGGATGCGCAGGATGGATTGCGCCACCACCGACTTGCCCGACCCGGATTCCCCCACCAGCGCCACCACCGATCCCGGACGGATGCGGAAGGAGACGCCGCGCACGGCGGGGACCACCCCCTCGGGCACATGGAAATCGACCTTGAGATCCTCGACCCGCAGCAGCTCGCGCGTCATCGCTCCTCCCCTGGCACCGTCGGGCCGTCATCGTCGGCACAGATGCCCAGCGCGTCCAGATTGTCCCGCGTCGCCCGGTCCAGGGCCACGCCGTTGCGCCGCGCGGCCCACACCGCGTCTTCCATCAGATCGTCGAAGCCGTCCAGGCGGGAATCGACGCGGATGCGCCCGCCCGGCCCGCTCAGCACCGCCTGGAACCAGCCGTCGCGGCGGTCGCGCCGGGTGCTGTAGAACCGCACCCGCAGCCCCGTCACCTCCGCCCAGCGCAGCGCCACCGTGCCGCCCACCCCATGGGCGGTCAGCCCGTCGCCATCCGCCGTCAGCCGCAGCCGGTGAAGCGCCACCGTGCGCACCGCGAACGCGGCGAACAGTGCCGCCGCCGCCGCCAGCGGCACCGCCGCCCACACCGCCACCGGCAAAACCGCCAGCGGCCCGGCGGTCAACGCCAGACCGGCGCCGGCGCGGGCGTAATCCCCCCACACCGCCGCCGGGGGATAGGCCAGCGTCTGGGTCGGCACCTCCTCCCCCTCGCTCATGCATGGCTCCCGAACACGGCATCACCATCCAGCCAGCGCACCGCCGGATGCGCGGCGGTCACATGGATGAAACGGTCAACGAAGGCCCACGTGCCCTCGTCCTGCACTAGATGGTGGGTGAGCAGGCCGGTCGGTTCACCGGGATCGGCGCGGCCCTCGCGCCGGGCCGCCAGATGGGCCACCGCCGCCGCCAGGGCGGCCCCGGCGTCCAGCCCGCCGCCGTGGCGCCAGGCGATGGGGTCGCTGTGGGTGTTGACCGGCACCAGCCCCGGCGGGGCCGCCTTGCGGGGGGCGAAGGTGGACAGGCCGGTGAAGCCCGCCCCGCCCAGCGCCGCCGCCACAGGGTCGGCGATGCGGTTCCACGGCGGCACCAGCACCGGACGGAAACGGGCACCGAACAGCGCCGCCAGCCGGTCGCGCCCGCGGGCAAGCTCGTCCAGCACGACGGCCGTGGGCCGGTCGGCCCCCAATTCGCATTTCTTGGCCGGAGGGACGGCATGGTTGGTATGCGCCCAGCCGTGCTGAGCCACCATCACCCGCGGCCAGGGATCCAGGGAGTGGAAAAGACGGTCATCGGCCCGTGCCGGGATCACCGCCAGCACCGGAAAGACCCCGTGCGCCGCGGCCAGGGCCAGCATGCGGTCCAGGGCCGGTGTGGCGGTCACGGCATCGTCGTCCCGCCACCACAGGTCCGCGACCCGCCCCGCGGCGTGCCAGCGGGCGAGTTCGTCACCAAGAGCGGTCCAGTCGGCAGTGTCGGGCAGGGTCATCAGGGGGGCCGTCACCTCTGGCCCGCCGCTGCCGGCGGACCGTCGTGGTCCGCCAGCATGGCCCAGGCATTCGCCGAAGGCCAAGGAGATTGTTGGAGCAATGACGCCGCCGCCGCTCAGCGGTTGGCGGCAACCTTACGCAGCAGGGTGATGAACTGCTGCTGCTCCTCCGGGGTCAGGTCCTTCACCATGCCCTGGTCGTGAGCCTTTATGCGCGGAACCAGCTCGTCCAGCAGGCGTTCGCCCTCGGCACTCAGGCGCAGGGCGTAGGAGCGGCGGTCATGGGGCGACGGCGCGCGCACCACCAGACCGCGGGATTCCAGGCGGTCGATCACCGCCACCATGGTGGAACGGTCGATGCCCACCGCCGACCCCAGGTCGGACTGGCTCAGCCCTTCGTTCTCACGGATCATGATGAGAACGCCGAACTGGCCCGGCGTGATGTCGTGCGGGGCCACCGCGTTCTGAAAGCTCTGGAACAGCGCCACCTGCGCCTTGCGCAGGTTGTAGCCGATCAGATCGGGCAACGGCCCCAGGGCCATGGCGGCGATTTTGGCCGAACGCGGGCGGGGCCGGCGTTCGGTGGGGAGGATGGACTCTTGGTCAGTCAAGGGAGATAAGCCTTGGCTCGTTGGGTGAATGATCGGATGAGCGAACGGCTCATGCTTGGGCAATTACGCGTATAAAATGCAGGCACTTGCCGAATCTGTCAGCAAAAAGAACGTTCGCCCAGCGGTTCGCATACCACATATTCCTTTGCCGCATTGGTCCCGTCCCCAATCACCAACCATGTGAGTCAATTAAGAAGCGGGCCAATCGTTCTTCAGGCATTGCCCGCCCGTGATGCGGTTTCCCCTGCCGTATCCGGGCTTTCCCCGTTGGGGGAAAGCTTCCGGCGCCCGGTCCCCCCCAGACCGGGCGCCTTGTTTTTCTGGCTGGTTTTTCAACACACGCTTTCGCCCTTCCGTTTTTCCCGAGGCCGGGGATTTGCTACTCTCGGAGAAAATCCATACGGGAGCGAATCGTCATGGCCTTGTCCTTTCTGTCCGGCATCCGCGTGATCGACCTGGGCCAATATCTGCCCGGCCCCCACGCCGCCCAGATCCTGGCCGATCTGGGGGCGGAGGTGGTCAAGGTCGAACCGAGGGAGGGCGACCCCCTGCGCCGGCTGATCGGGCCGGTGGATTCCGACGGCAGCACCGCCGCGTACAAGCTGCTGAACGCCGGCAAGACCGTGATCCGCCTGGACCTGAAGAGCGAAGAGGGGCAGGCGGCCTTCACCCGGCTGATCGCGCGGGCCGACGCCCTGGTGGAAAGTTTCCGCCCCGGCGCGCTCGCCAAGCTGGGGCTGGCGCCGGAGACGCTGCGCGGCATCAACCCCCGGTTGGTTCACGCCAGCCTGTCGGGGTGGGGCTACACCGGCCCCTATGCCGCACGCGCCGGGCACGACATGAACTATATGGCCGTCGGCGGCGGGTTGATCGGGTCGGGCACGACGGAACGGCCCGTCTTCGCCTTTCCCCCGGTTGCCGATTACGCCTCCGCCCAGCAGACGGCGCTGGCGGTGGTGGGCGCCCTGTTCGGGCGCGAACGGACGGGACAGGGCGCCTTCCTCGACCTGTCGATCATGGAAAGCGTGCTGGGCTGGCAGGGGCTGAACCTGACCGCCGCCGCCCGCGGCGATGTGCCGGTGCGGGGGCAGGGGCTTCTGTCCGGCGGGGCGGCGTTCTATGCCCTCTACACCACCCGCGACGGGCGCTTCGTCACCCTGTCGGCCATCGAGCCGAAATTCTGGTCCGCCTTCTGCGCCGCCGTGGAACGCCCCGACTGGCTGGCCCGGCAGACCGAACCGCTGCCCCAGACAGCCCTGATGGCGGACATCGCCGCCCTGTTCGCCAGCCGCACGCTCGCCGAATGGCAGGCTCGGCTGGACCCGGCGGACTGCTGCTTCGAAGCGGTGCCGGAGTTCGCCGAGGTGGCGGAGCACCCCCACGTCAAGGCCCGTGGGCAGGTGGTGCAGCACCCCGGCCCCGAACCGCTGGTGGAAACCCTGCTGGGCCTGCGGGTGGATGGCGGCCCGCCGCCGGCCCGCACGCCGGTCACCGATGCCGGTGTTGAGGAGATCCTGGCGCGTTGGGGGGCGTGATCGGGGGAGGCACCGTGTCGAGGGGATCTTCCCCTCGACGCTCCCCGACAGGGGCCGGATGGCCCCTGTACCCCGGCGATTAGCTCAGGTATCGGATGGCCTTGTCGATGAAGCTGCGGTCAACGGTTTCACCGTGGGCGGCGAAACGGCCGGCAAGCTTTTCCATGTAAGCCGGGGTCAGGGCGCCCCGCAACTCGGCGCCGGAATGCCGGTCCAGCGCCATCTGGCCGATGACCACGTTGAAATCCCCCGATACCGGCTGCCCCGCATCGTCCACCAGCATATCCCGCTCGTTGAAGTGATAGCCGGTAACCGCCTCGACCATTTTCCGGTCGCCGGTGCTCAGGTAATAGCCCATGCCCACACCGTGGGCCGATCCGTCGGGATTGAAGGCCGGCGGCTCCGCCTTGGGGGCGTCGTTCCACTCGGCACCACCGTTGGCCTGGCCGATGAAATCCTGGCACAGGGCGACAAAAGAACCGACCGAATGACGCGGGGCGATCTGCACGGTGGGGGAGGAGGCGGCGGTCTTTTCCTTTTCCTCATTGGTGCTGCCGGACGGGGGCGGCCCGTCGGCGACCATCTGGGCTGCTGTGGACCGGCCCCGGCTGTGAACCTGCGCGGTGGAAAACGGCGATGCACTGATGGCGACCATAGGACTTCCCCCTTCCGTCTGGCTTTCGGTCCAGAGAAAAAGCAATCCCCATGCCTCTTTTGCGCGTATGGAGAGGGGCCAAAACAGCCTTTCATCACATCCTCCGGAACCTTTCTGCCGGGTGGGAAAAAAGGAGCCGGCACGTTTTTCCCGAAGGCGGCGGCGCAAGAACCGGGTTGGCGAAGGCGGGATCCGGCCCCATCCTCAGGGGACCGTTCCCCCATCCCCGCTCCCCCACATCCTCATTCATGCCATGACCGATACCCTGACCGACACCGCCGGCGATGCCCGCCAGTACCGCGCCATCGCCGCCGCCATCGCCCACATGGTCGAGCACTGGCAGGACCAGCCGGGGCTGGACGAACTGGCCGAGGTGGCGGGCCTCAGCCCCTTCCATTTCCAGCGGCTGTTCACCCGCTGGACCGGCATCAGCCCCAAGCGGTTCCTGCAGTTCCTCACCCTCGACCACGCCAAGCGGCTGCTGGCGGAAAACCGCAGCGTGCTGGACACCGCGCTGGACGTGGGGCTGTCGGGACCGTCACGGCTGCATGACCTGTTCGTGGCCTGCGAAGCGATGACACCGGGGGAGTTCAAGGCGCTCGGCGGCGGGCTGACCATCCGCTGGGGGCTGCACGACACGCCGTTCGGCGGGGCGCTGGTGGGCACGACCGAACGGGGGGTGTGCTGGCTGACCTTCGCCGACACCACGGACGGCAGCGATGCCCTGGACGAATTCGCCGCCGCCTGGCCCGCCGCCCGGCTGGCCCATGATCCCGACGCCACCGCCGCCATCGCCGCCCGCGCCTTCCGCTTCGGCGGGTCGGTGGCGGGGGAGGAGCCGCTGCGGCTGCTGCTCAAGGGCACCAATTTCCAGATCAAGGTGTGGGAGGCGCTGATGCGCATCCCCCTGGGCACGGTGGTCAGTTACGAGGACATCGCCCAATCCATCGGCCAGCCCACCGCCCTGCGCGCCGTCGGGGCGGCGGTGGGGCGCAACCCGGTGTGCGTGCTGATCCCCTGTCACCGGGTCATTCAGAAATCGGGCGTTATCCACAATTACCGCTACCGCGTGCCACGCAAGCGGGCGCTGCTGGCGTGGGAAAGCGGGCTGGCTTATGGCGAGGGGTGAGCCGCGGCACCGGCATCGACCGCCGTTTCCTCCCGCTGAGCCTGCAACGCCGCGCGGGCGCGCTCGTAATGGCCCGGCATCAGGCTGCCGCGCACGCTGTTCAGCGCCGTCATCAGCACCGCCACGTCGTCGGTGAACCCCAGCGCCACCAGCGCATCGGGAATCAGGTCCGCCGGCATGATGAAGTAAGCCAGCGCCCCGGCCAGGATCGCCTTGGTCCGGGCCGGGGTCGCCGGGTCGATCATGCTGTAATAGGCGGCCACCGCATCCTCGGCAAAGGGCACGCGGTGCAGGTTGGCCCGCAGCTTCGCCCAGAATCCCCGCCGCACGGCGTCTTCATCGTTGGCACCGCCGCGCCGTACCATACCCCACCGTATTCGGGCCATTTCCAGCCTCCTCACGCTCTGGTACACAGATGGGGTGTTTCGACACCCAAAACAGATCATCCGGGAGGAGTGGTTATGAACATCGCGGGTTTGAGTGCTCTGGTGACCGGCGGCGGATCGGGCATGGGGGCGGCCACCGCCCGCCATCTGGCCGGGCTGGGCGCCAAGGTCACCGTGCTGGATGTCAACAAGGACGCCGTGGAGGCGGTGGCGGCGGAAATCGGCGGGCTGGGGCTGGCCTGCGACGTGTCCAGTGCCGCGTCGGCGGAAGAGGCGGTGGCCAAGGCCGCCGAAGCCCATGGGCCGGCGCGCATTCTGGTCAATTGCGCCGGTGTCGCCCCGGCCAAGCGCATCGTCGGCCGCGACGGGCCGATGGCGCTGGATGATTTCCGCCGGGTGATCGACATCAACCTGATCGGCACCTTCAACCTGCTGCGGCTGGCCGCGGCCGGGATGGCGACGCTGGATCCGCTGGACAGCGGCGAACGCGGGGTGATCGTCAACACCGCCTCCGTCGCCGCCTACGAAGGCCAGATCGGGCAGGCGGCCTATGCCGCGTCGAAGGGCGGGGTGGTGGCCCTGACCATCTGCGCCGCCCGTGATCTCGCCCGCCATGGCGTGCGGGTGATGACCATCGCGCCGGGGCTGATCGGCACGCCCATGCTGCTGAACATGCCGCAGGAGGTTCAGGACAGCCTCGCCGCCACCGTCCCGTTCCCCAAGCGTTTCGGCAAGCCCGAGGAATACGCCCGTCTGGTTCAGCACATCGTCGAGAACGAAATGCTGAACGGCGACGTGATCCGCCTGGATGGTGCTATTCGTATGGCGCCGCAGTAAGGGAAGGGTGAGCGGGGCTGCCGCCCCGACCCCGCTTGGAGGCTGGCGCCTCCAAACCTCCACTCTTTTTAATCGATAAAAGAAAAGGGGGTTCGGGGCATCGCCCCGAACGGGTTTGGGCGGTAGCCCAAGGCGTGTTTCCCGTGAAACACGCCTCTCCCCATTTCAGTCATTGCCCCCCAGCCGCCGCAGCAGATCGTCGAGCTGGTCGAGGTTCTGATAGTGAATGGTGACCGTGCCCCGCTTGCCCTGGGGATTGACCGTCACCTTCAGACCGATGCGGGCGGAAATCTCCGCCTCCAGATTCATCAGATCCACATCCTTCAGCGCCGGGTCGCGGCGGCGGGTGGTGCGGCTGTTGTCGCTGTTGCGCACAAGGTCTTCGGTCTGGCGCACGTTCAGGCCGCGCTTGACCACCTCCTGCGCCGCCGTCACCGGGTCATCCATGGACAGCAGCGCGCGGGCGTGACCGGCGGACAGCGCGCCGTCCTGCACCATGTTCTTGACCGGATCGGGCAGGGCCAGCAGACGCATCATGTTGGCGACATGGCTGCGGCTCTTGCCCACCACACGGGACAGGTCTTCCTGGGTGTGGCTGAACTCCTCCATCAGGCGGCGGTAGCCTTCGGCCTCTTCCAGCGGGGTCAGGTCTTCGCGCTGGATGTTTTCCACCAGCGCGATTTCCAGGGCTTCCCGGTCGGTCAGGTCGCGGATGACGACCGGAACCTCGTACAGCCCGGCAAGCTGCGACGCCCGCCAGCGGCGTTCACCGGCGATGATCTCGTAGGCGTTGGGGGAGTCGGGCAGGCGGCGGACCAGCAGCGGCTGCAGCACGCCGTTTTCGCGGATCGACTCGACCAGCCCCTTCAGCGCGTCCTCATCGAACACCCGGCGGGGCTGGAAACGGCCCGGCTGCAGATACTCGATAGGCACCTGCTTGGACTGCCGCACCCGGTCGAGAGCGGAGGAATATTCGTCGGTGTCATCACCAAACAACGCCGACAGGCCACGGCCCAGGTTGGTGCGGCGGGCGGTTTCCCCGCGCTTTGGTTCGTCGATCACGCCACCAGCCTCTTTTCACGTCGCAGAACTTCGCCCGCCAGATTGATGTAGGCCTGTGCCCCGGTGCTGCGCATGTCGTAGATCAGCACCGGCTTCCCGTGGGAGGGCGCTTCCGACACCTTCACATTGCGGGGGATGACCGTCTCATAGACCTTTTCCCCGAAGAAGCCGCGGACGTCGGCGGCCACCATGTCCGACAGGTTGTTGCGCTTGTCGAACATGGTCAGCACCACCCCGTGGATGTCCAGTTCGGGGTTGAAGGACCGCTTCACCCGCTCGATGGTGCGGACCAGATGGCTAAGCCCTTCCAGCGCGTAGAACTCGCACTGCAGCGGCACCATCACCGCATGGGCGGCGACCAGCGCGTTGAGCGTCAACAGCCCCAGGGCGGGGGGACAGTCGATGAGCACGTAATCGTATTCCAGCGCGCTGCGGGCCACCGACTCGCGCAGGCGGTATTCGCGGCGCTGCAGCCCGACCAGCTCGATTTCCGCACCCGACAGATCCACCGACGCCGTGATGAGCCACAGGTTGGGAACCCCGGTGACCACCGCGGCCTTTTCCAGCGGCATCCCGTCGAACAGCACGTTGTAGCTGCCGAGCGCACGCTTGGCCCGCGGGATGCCCAGCCCGGTGGAGGCATTCCCTTGGGGGTCGAGGTCGATGACCAGCACCCGCTTACCGATGGCGGCAAGGGCGGTGGCCAGGTTGATGGTGGTGGTGGTTTTGCCGACGCCGCCCTTTTGGTTGGCGATGGCGATCACACGGGCGGGCGGCGTGTTCGCCGCCCCGTTCATCTCAGCCCCTGTCATGTTGCTCCCGCTCATCTCGGCTTCGGTCATGGATCATCAGTGAGTGATGGCGCTCAGGCGCAGGATGGCCGCGGACGGCTCGGTCAGGCTGGGAAACCGCTCGACGCCCATTGTCCAGCTTTTGCCGGCCTCGGTCAATTCGTCGTCCGCCGCCTGGCCCTTGAGGAACAGGGCGGTGCCGCCGCCGGACAGGAAGGGGGCTGCCCACGCCAGCAGCGCGGACAGCGGGGCCAACGCCCGCGCCGTCACCACGTCGGCGGCAAAGGGGGCAACCGCCTCGATCCGGCGGTTATGGATGGTGACCTTGGTGTCCGTGGCCCGCGCCACTTCCCGCAGGAAGGCGCACTTGCGGGCGTCAGATTCGATGAGGTGCACATCGGGCACGCCCATCACCGCCAGCACCAGACCGGGGAATCCGGCGCCGCTGCCCAGATCGACCAGGGTGCGGGTGTCCGGCGGCAGATGGGGCCAGAGCTGGGCCGAATCGAAGAAGTGACGGCTCCACGCCTCATCGAGGGTTTTCGGCCCGACGAGGTTGATGGAGGGCTGCCACTTGCGCAGCAGCCCGTGATAGACCGTCAAACGCTCCAGTGTTTCACGTGAAACACGGGTGTGCTTTTGGAAATCGGCGGCGTCAACCGGCAGCACGGACATCACGGCGCTTCACATGACGGAGGAGGGCGACCAGGGCGGCCGGGGTCATCCCCGGAATGCGGGCGGCGGCCCCCAGGGTTTCCGGACGGACCTGCAGCAGCTTCTGGCGGATTTCCGCCGACAGGCTGCCGATGGCGGCAACGTCGAGATCGGCGGGCAGGGCCAACGCCTCATCCTTGCGGAAGGCACGGATATCGGCGTCCTGGCGTTCGAGGTAACCGGCGTATTTGCCGTCGATTTCCAACTGCTCCACCACGTCCGCCGTGATGGCGCCCAGTTCCGGCCACACACGAGCCAGCGCCGCCATGTCGAGATCGGGATAGCGCAACAGGTCCGCAGCGGTGCGGCGCACACCGTCCTGATTGACGTTCAATCCCTGGCGCTGCAGGTCCGAGGGCGTGGCCGACAGGGTGCGGACCAGGGCGCGGCCGGCGTCGAGCGCCAGCGCCTTGCGCTCGAACGCCTCGGCACGGACGGAGCCGACACAGCCGACGGCGATCCCCTTGGGCGTCAGCCGCTGGTCGGCGTTGTCGGCCCGCAGCAGCAGCCGGTATTCCGCCCGCGAGGTGAACATGCGATAGGGTTCGTTGGTGCCGCGGGTGATGAGGTCGTCGATCATCACGCCGATGTAGGCGTCGGCGCGGTCGAGCACGAAGCCCTCGTCAGAACCACCGACCGACAGGGCGGCGTTGATGCCGGCCATCAGCCCCTGCGCCGCCGCTTCCTCGTACCCCGTGGTGCCGTTGATCTGCCCGGCGAAGAACAGGCCCGGTACCCGCTTGGTTTCCAGGGTCGCCTTCAATTCGCGGGGGTCAACGAAGTCGTATTCGATGGCGTAGCCGGGGCGCAGCATCACCACCTTTTCCAGCCCCGGCATGGACGCCAGGATGCCAAGCTGCACGTCGCGCGGCAGGGAGGTGGAAATGCCGTTGGGGTAGACGGTGGGGTCGTCCAACCCCTCCGGCTCCAGGAAGATCTGGTGCCGGTCCTTGTCGGCGAAGCGCACCACCTTATCCTCGATGGAGGGGCAGTAACGCGGACCGGTCCCCTGGATCTGGCCGGAGTACATCGGCGCCCGGTGCAGGTTGGCGCGGATCAGCGCGTGGGCTTCCGGCGTCGTCCAGGTCACCGCACACGCCACCTGCGGCGTGGTGATTTTTTCAGTCAGGGTGGAGAAGGGCGGCGGCGGCTCGTCGCCCGGCTGGGATTCCAGCGCCGCCCAGTCGATGGTGCGCCCATCCAACCGCGGCGGGGTGCCGGTCTTCAGCCGCCCGAGCGGGAAGCCCAGACGCGCCAGCGCCACCGACAGCCCCAGCGAGGGCGGCTCACCGATGCGGCCCGCCGGGGTCTTTTCCTCGCCCAAATGGATCAGGCCACGCAGGAAGGTGCCGGTGGTCAGCACCACCGCACCGGCGCGGATCGCCTCACCGTTGGCGGTGACGACGCCGGTGATGCGCCCGCCGTCGGTCAGCAGATCCTCCACCGCCTGACCCTCGATGGTCAGGTTTTCCTGTTCCGCCAGGGCTGCCTGCATCGCCTCGCGGTACAGACGCCGGTCGGCCTGGGCGCGCGGCCCGCGCACCGCCGGTCCCTTGCTGCGGTTGAGGATGCGGAACTGGATGCCGCCGCGGTCGATCACCCGCCCCATCAAACCGTCGAGGGCGTCGATCTCCCGGACCAGATGCCCCTTGCCCAGACCACCGATGGCCGGGTTACAGGACATCTCGCCGATGGTGTCCACCTTGTGGGTGAGGAGCAGGGTGGCGGCTCCCATGCGGGCCGCGGCTGCAGCCGCTTCGCATCCGGCGTGACCGCCGCCAACCACGATGATATCGAATGTGCGCATGGGCGTACTCTAGGCGGAATCGCCCAAAACGCCAAGGGGGCACATGCCTCTTTGGTGCATGTGCCCCCTTGGGAAACCGCGTGTCACGCCATGTTTCACGTGAAACACGCCATGACGCGGCTCACTTGCCGATGCAGAAGTCCCGGAAGATCACGTCCAGCAGGTCTTCCACATCGACCCGCCCGGTGATCCGGCCCAGCGCCCGGCTGGCCAGCCGCACATCCTCCGCCGCCAGTTCGGGCAGGGGGGCGGACAGCGCCCGCTGCAGCGCGGCCACGCATTCCTCCAACGCCCCCCGGTGCCGTGCCCGTGTCAGGGCCGGTGCCCCGGTGGCCGCCAGCCGGTCGGCGCTCAACGCGGTTAAACGGGACTCCAGCGCGACAATGCCGTCACCCGAACGGGCCGACAGGGGCAGGGCCGGGTGACCGTCCACCATGGCATCGGCGGGCAGGGCAGCCACGTCGGCCTTGTTGAGAACCACCACCGTGTCCGCGTCCAACAGCGCCCGGGTGTCGGCGTCCAGCTCCGGCCACAGGATTCCGTCGAACACCGCCACCTTCACGTCAGCCTGTTCGGCACGGCGGCGGGCACGGCGCACCCCCTCCGCCTCCACCTCGTCGGCGGTGTCGCGCAGGCCGGCGGTGTCGGCCAGGATCACCGGATAGCCGCCGAGGTCGAGGTGGACCTCCACCACGTCGCGGGTGGTGCCGGCGTGGGCGGAGACGATGGCCGCGTCCCGCCGGGCCAGCGCGTTCAGCAGGCTCGACTTGCCGGCGTTGGGGGCGCCGATGATGGCGATGTGCAGCCCCTCGCGCAGCCGCTCGCCCCGGCCGCCGTCGTCGAGGTGGGCGGTGATCTCAGCGGCCAGCCCGGTCAGCACCGGGCGCACGGCGTCGGACACGCCGCCCGGCAGATCCTCGTCGGGGAAATCGATGTCGGCTTCCAGGTGGGCCAGGGCGCGGGTCAGCCGTTCCCGCCAACGGTCGTAGAGGCGGCCAAGCTCCCCCTCCATCTGCCGCAGGGCCTGGCGCCGTTGGGCGGCGGTTTCGGCGTCGATCAGGTCGGCCACCGCTTCGGCCGCGGTCAGGTCGAACTTGCCGTTCTCGAAACCGCGGCGGGTGAACTCGCCGGGTTCGGCAACGCGCAAGCTGGGCAGGGCGGCCAGCGCCTGGGTCACCGCCGCCACCACGGCGCGGCCCCCGTGCAGATGCAGTTCCACCACATCCTCGCCGGTGAAGCTGCGGGGGGCGGGGAACCACAGCACCAGCGCATCGTCCAGCACCGCGCCGTCGGCGGGGTCGCGCAGGCGGGCCAGGGTGGCCATGCGGGGCGGGGGCAGAGGCCGGGTGGTCAGAGCCGCCAGCGCCGCACCGGCGCCGGGCCCTGAAACGCGAACCACCGCCACACCGGATCGGCCGGGGGCGGTGGCGAGCGCGAAGATGGTCGCGTCCATAAACATGCCGTTGTGGTGAAAAGGTCAGCCCATCTGGTCGGGCCGCAGCGCCGTCTGGTCGGGCTGGAGCATCAGCCGTTCGACCCGGCCGTTGTCGGTCAGGTGAACGGACAGGATCTCTTCCACATCCTCCACACTGTGGAAGGTGTACCAGATGCCCTCCGGGTAGATGACCATCGCCGGCCCCAGCTCGCAGCGGTCCAGGCAGCCGGCGGCGTTGATGCGGATGCGCCCCTCCAGCCCCAGTTCCTTGGACCGGGCCTTCATATAGTCGCGCAGCTTTTCCGACCCGTGGGCGGCACAGCTTCCCCGCTTGTGCCCATCGGGGCGGCGGTTGGTGCAGATGAACACATGGGCGTGGAAGTAGGGTTTGGGATCGGTCACTTACGCGGTTCCTTGCTGCTGCTGCCGAGCGCCGAGGCCATCTGTGACCAGAAGGCCTTCTGGATCTGCTCCACCCCCTGGATGCCGGCGGGCAGCCAAGTCTTGAACATGGTCTCGGGGTCCATGGCGTTCATGTTCGCCATCATGCGGTCCTGCATTTCGCGCATCAGCGCGTCCTGCATGGGTTTCACATCGGGGAGGCCGAAGAAGGCCCGTGCCTCCGCCGGGGTGCAATCGATATCGACGGAAATTTTCATCTGGGCAATTTCCTCAGCGCGCGGATGTTTCCAGCGGGGGGAAAGAACCCCATACTCAAGGGGTCCGGATCACTCTCGGGGGGCGGGGCGCCACGCCGCCGTCACTCACCCAGTATAGGAGCGATCCGGCCCCCGCGCCACCACGCCGGGCGCGACACCGTCACCACCGGATGGGTACGCCGATGACCGACACCTCTCAGGGCCGGAACCTGCTGGGCCAGGAAACCAGCCCCTACCTGCTTCAGCACCGGGACAACCCGGTCCACTGGATGCCGTGGGGGGAGGCCGCCTTTGCCCGCGCCCGCACCCTGAACCGGCCGGTGCTGCTGTCGGTGGGATACGCCGCCTGCCACTGGTGCCACGTGATGGCCCATGAGTCGTTCGAGAATCCGGCCATCGCCGCGGTGATGAACGACCTGTTCGTCTGCATCAAGGTGGACCGGGAGGAACGGCCCGACGTGGATCACATCTACCAGAACGCGCTCGGCCTGCTGGGCCAGCCGGGGGGATGGCCGCTGACCATGTTCCTGACCCCGGCGGGGGAACCGTTCTGGGGCGGCACCTATTTCCCGCCGGCCCCCCGCTATGGCCGCCCCGGCTTCGTCGAGGTGCTGCAGGGGGTGGCGGACACCTACCGCCAGGAACCGGGGAAGATCACCCGCAACGTGGACGCCCTGAAGGACGCCCTGTCCACGATGGCGGAGAACCGCCCCGGCGACCCGGCGATCGAACCGGCGATCCTCGACCGCATCGCCGACCGTCTGGTGCGCGAGGTGGACCCCATCCACGGCGGCATCGGGCAGGCGCCCAAGTTCCCGCAGGTGCCCATCTTCGGCCTGCTGTGGCGGTCGGCACTGCGCACCGGGCGCCCCGACCTGTACGACGCCGTGACCCGCACGCTGACCGGCATGAGCCAGGGCGGCATCTATGACCATCTGGGCGGCGGCTTCGCCCGCTATTCGGTGGATGACCGCTGGCTGGTGCCGCACTTCGAAAAGATGCTCTACGACAACGCCCAGCTGATGGACCTGCTGACCCTGGTGTGGCAGGACAGCCGCGGCCCGCTGTTCGCCGACCGGGTGCACGGCATCGCCGGCTGGGTGCTGCGCGAGATGGTGGCCGAGGGCGGCGGCTTCGCCAGCACGCTCGATGCCGACAGCGAGGGGGAGGAGGGCCTCTTCTACATCTGGAACGCCGAGGAGATCGACCGCCTGCTGGGCGACGACGCGGCCCTGTTCAAGCGCATCTACGACATCACCCCCGCCGGCAATTTCGAAGGGGCCAACATCCCCAACCGCATCGAGCACCCCGACCCGCTGTCGGCCGCGGAGGAGGAAACGCTGGCCCGCGCCCGTGCCGTGCTTCTGGCCGAACGGGCCGGGCGGGTGCGCCCCGGCTGGGACGACAAGGTGCTGGCCGATTGGAACGGGATGATGATCGCCGCCCTGGCCAACGCCGGGCAGGTGTCCGACCGGCCCGAGTGGATCGCCGCGGCGCGCACCGCCTTCGCCTTCGTCACCACCCGCATGATGGGGGCGGACGGGCGGCTGATCCACGCCTGGCGGAACGGGCAGGGGCGAGGCAGCGCCAGCGTGGACGATTATGCCCACATGGCCCGCGCCGCCCTGATCCTGGCCGAAGCCACCGGACAGCAGAGCGACGTCGCGCAGGCCGCCGCCTGGACCGCGGTGCTCGACCGCCATTATTGGGACGCGGAGCGTGGCGGCTATTTCTTCACCGCCGACGATGCCGAGGGGCTGATCGTCCGCATCAAGACCGTCCATGATTCCGCCACCCCCAGCGGCAACGGCACCATGGTGGAGGTGCTGGCCCGTCTCTACGCCCTGACCGGGGATGACCGCTACCGCCGCCGGGCCGAGGAGCTGGTCACCGCCTTTGCCGGGGAGTTGGGGCGGAACTTCTTCCCCCTGGCCACCTTCCTCAACGGGCTGGAGATGCTGGCCGACCCGCTGCAGATCGTGATCGCCGGGAACCCCGAGGAGCCGGACACCCGTGCCCTGGTCCGCGTGGTGCTCGACCGCTCGCTGCCCGGCCGCATCCTGACCATCGTCCCGCCGGGGCAGAATCTGTCGCCCGGCCACCCGGCGGCGGGCAAGGCGATGATCGGCGGACGGGCTGCGGCCTATGTCTGCCGCGGCATGACCTGCGCCGCCCCGGTCACCGACCCGCAAGCCCTGGCGTCCGCCCTGGACGCCACCAGCACGGACACCGAAGCATGATCCGCCGGCTGACCATCGACAGCCCCCTGGGTCCGCTGACCCTCACCGCCGAAGGCGGCGCCCTGACCGTTCTCGACTGGGGCCGGGTGAATGATGTCACCCCTGCAGACCCGCTGCTGACCGAGGCGGCGGCGCAGGTGGCCGCCTATTTCACGGGACGCCTGCAGCGGTTCGACCTGCCGCTGCAGCCCGCCGGCACCGCCTTTCAGCGGCGGGTGTGGGATCTGATGCTGACCATCCCCTACGGCCGGACCTGGACCTATGGCACCATGGCCCATCATCTGGGGTCGGCGGCGCGGGCGGTGGGGGGTGCGTGCGGGCGCAACCCCATTCCCATCATCATTCCCTGCCATCGGGTGGTCGGCGGCGGCAACAGCCCCGGCGGCTATTCCGGCCAGGGCGGTCTGGCCACCAAGGCCCATCTTCTCGATCTGGAACGGCGCCACGCGCTGCAGCCCGCCGGGTAAACCCGGCACACGACACGGAAAGGGACGAGACACATGGTTCACGCGGTCCGCATCCACGAATACGGCGGCCCCGAGGTTCTGCGGTGGGAAGAGGTCAGCGTCGGCGATCCCGGCCCCGGCGAGGTCCGCCTGCGCCACACCGCCGTTGGCCTGAACTACATCGACACTTATCACCGCTCCGGCGCCTACAAGCTGCCGCAGCTTCCCTGCACCATCGGCGTCGAAGCCGCCGGGGTGGTGGAGGCGGTGGGCGAGGGCGTGTCCCTGCGCCCCGGCGACCGCGTGGCCTACGCCGGTCCCATGGGTGCCTATTCCGAAGCCCGCATCGCCCCCGCCGACCGCATGATCCCCCTGCCAAGCTGGATCGACGACCGGCAGGCCGCCGCCATGATGCTGCAGGGCATGACGGCGCAATTCCTCCTGCGCTCCGCCTATGTGGTGAAGCCGGGCGACACCATCCTGGTGCAGGCCGCGGCCGGCGGGGTGGGGCTGCTGCTCTGCCAATGGGCCAAGCATCTGGGCGCCACCGTCATCGGCACCGTCAGCACCGAGGAAAAGGCCGAACTGGCCCGTGCCCACGGCTGCGACCACCCGATCCTCTACACCAAGACCGACTTCGTGGCCGAGGTGAAGCGGCTGACCGACGGGGCTGGGGTGCCGGTGGTCTATGACGGGGTGGGGCGCACCACCTTCCTGCCCGGTCTGGACTGCCTGAAGCCCCGCGGGCTGATGGTGCTGTTCGGAGCGGCATCGGGTGCCCCCGATCCGCTGGACCTGCAGGTGCTGGCGGCCAAGGGGTCGCTGTACGTCACCCGGCCCACCCTGTTCACCTACATCGCCAAGCGCGACGACATGATGGCGTCCGCCGCCGAACTGTTCGAGGTGGTCCACGCGGGTGGGGTCACCGTCACCGTGGGACAGACCTTCGCGCTGAAGGATACCGAGCAGGCACACCGCGCGTTGCAGAGCCGCGGGACGACCGGATCGACGGTGCTGATCCCCTGATCGATTGGGCTACCGCCCAAACCCGTTCGGGGCGATGCCCCATAGGCGCTAACATGATG
>CALBDS010000008.1 GCA_937927415.1 uncultured Rhodospirillaceae bacterium | reverse complement strand
GCACCGAGGCGGTGACGTAGACCGACTTGCGGTAATGCAGGCTCTTGTCGACCGCACCGCCCCGCCCGCCCTTACGGGCCGGGCCGTCCTTCTTGCCGTCCTCGTCCGGCTCGGCGTCGGCGGCGACGCTCTTGTCCCACAGTTCCTGGGCAGCGCGCTGGGCGGTCGGATGGACGCCCTCGGCCAGCATCAGCGTCAGCCCGTCGTCGCCGAGCAGGATGTGCCGCCGCGCCCCGGCCAGCGACTTCTCGGAATCGGCCGCCGCGGTGAGCAGGTAGACGAAGACGCCGGTGAGGTAGGAGAAGGCGGCGTTGCGCCAGTGCCCCTCCTTCTCGCCCTCGGTGAGGATGCGGGCGGCGTGCTGGCAGTCCGGCACCAGATGCGGGCCGGGCCGCACCGCCATCAGCGGGTTGTAGCGGGGACCGCCGGGCCGGGCGAGGTCGAGCACGATGACGTCGCCGAAGCGCTCGCGCGCCGCCCCGCTGTCGCCGGCCATGGCGCCCTTGAAGTCCCAGACGACGGCGCTCTCGCGCCAGCCGGCGAACAGGGTGGGCAGCACCGTGGTGGTGGTCTTGCCCGAGCCGGTGGGGCCGATCACCAGCACCGGCTGCAGGGTACGCTGGCGCAGGGGCCGGCCGTTCCAGGCGCCGAGGACGATGCAGGAGTCCGTCATCGCCGCCTCCCTCACAGCAGACCGCTGCGGCGGACGTCGGCGTCCCCGGCCCAACGGCCGGCGCCGAAGCGGGGAGAGCGGTCGCCGCGCAGGGGGAGGCCGGCGCGCACCACCAGCGCCACGGCGGTGGCGGTGCAGACCAGAACGGCGACGGTGACCATCCAGCGGTGGCCAGGGGCCAGCAGATCACGCCAGGTCAGGAACTGGCCGGGCCAGTAGAGCGCGACGGTGCCAACGCGCAACCCACCGAAGACGGCCGGCCAGCCGAACAGCCAGCCGACCAGCTCGGTGACGGTCGCCACCGTCAGCAGCCACGCAACACAGCAACCGAGCAGGATGAGGAGGGGCCGCGTCACAGCTCACGCCCTCCGAGATTGTCCAAGCCGTCGCGCCCGATCTCGCGGCCGCGCTCCTCGCGCAGGCGCTGCATCAGGGCGAGCTGGCGCTCGTAGGCCTGCCGCTCGCGCTCGTCCATCCAGCCCAGCGTCCGGGTGGTGACCTCCACCGCGTCGTGGCGGAACCAGTGGGTGACGACGTCGCGCTCGAAGTAGAGGTCGCGGTCGTCCTGGACGCCACGGATCATCACGTGCAGGTGCTGGTTGCCTTGCGCGTGCGCCATGTCGGGCTTGCGCTCGACCGCCGCCACCCATTCCAGTTCACCGACCCGGCGCTCCCAGGCGGTCATGACCTCCCGGCCGTAGGCCACCATGTCGTCGATGCGGTGGCCGTCGTTGGGGCTGACGATGACGTGGAAGACCCGGCGGTCGTCCGACCAGGATGCTGCCACCTCGCCCTTGTCGATGCCGAGGCGGTCGCGGTCGAACAGCGGGCCGTCCTTGGCGAGGTAGTTGGCCAGCACGGCGACCGAGTTGGGGAAGGCGCCGCGGGCGCGGTCGTGGTAGAGCAGCTTGACGTTGACCGGACGGGCGTAAGCGTTCGGACTGGCCGGCGCGGCCCGCACCCGGACCCGGCGCTCTGAGCGGCGGACATAGCCGCGGGCCAGGGCCCGGCCGCGGTCGGCCAGCGCCTTCATCCGGGCCTTGAAGCCGTCGTCGGCCGAGAGGCCGTCGAAGATCGACCCGCGCCACCGCATGCCGGTACTCCTCCGCGAACCACGACCGGCTCCAGGGCCGGCCGGAAGACAAAACCGGATCGACGATGCGTCGAAGGCCATGTCTTGACCAGAACTCAAAGGTATGACGGGATTTCAAAGGACAGATTCGCCAATGTTCGCCCAGGAAAGCGCGTACACAGGAAAACTCTAAGGAATTCAACGGCCACGAACGACGGCGAACCGCGCCTTTATCTTGCTGACCGTCGATTTTTCTTCTTCATAACACCCTCACGGAAGCCCGCCGAAGCTTGGAAGCCCTGTCCGATTTCCTGTCTTTGCGCGCTGTTGTGCGATCAGCTTCGCTCCAGGGCAAAGCAGGCCGCCGCCCTGCCCGATCAGCCTGCCGCCGAGACCGATCCCAGGCCGAAGACCTCCGAGACGAGGCCGCGGACGTCGGCCTCGGCCCGCCCGGCCATCTCCAGCTCCGGCACCAGCAGCCCGGTGCTCCGGCTCGTCGCGAAGGCCAGCCGCTGCCGCACCACCGCCGCCGCCACCGGCAGGCGCAGGCCCAGCACCCCCGCCTCGGTACCCGGTTCGACCAGCATCCCTTCCGGCGCCCGGGTCAGCACCAGGGACGCAGTGAGCATCGGCTCGGCCGCCAGCGCCTCGACGACCAGCTGCATGGTGGCGGCACAGCGCCCCACCGCCTCCCGGTCCGGCAGGGTCGGCACCAGCACGGTCTCCGCCGCCAGCAGGGCCGCCCGCACCGCTGCCGGCGAACGGGCCGGGGTGTCGATGACCACGTGATCGAAGCTGGTGCCCAGCCCCCACAACCCGCAGCGCAGCTGGGCGCTGGTGATCGTGACGGTGTCGAACAGGGCCGGCAGGTCGTTGCGCCGCCGCATCCCCGCCCACTCCCGCACTCCGGAGACGCCATCGACGTCGAGCAGCGCCACCCGCTTGCCTTGCAGGGCCAGCTCGCCGGCCAGGTTGACCGCCAGCGTGGTGCGGCCCACCCCCGGCGCCAGGTTGACCAGGGCGGCGATCATGCCCCCTCCTCCCCGGCGAAGCGGGCTTCCAGCACCTCGCGCAGCAGCGCCGCCATGGTGACGCCGCGGCGGAAGGCGGCGATCCTGATCCGCCCGCGCAGCTCCGGCGTGATATCCACCGTCAGCCGCGCGGTGTAGACCTCTGCCCTGGCCGGCCCGCCCTCGCCCCGGCGCACCCAGGCGTCGGGTGCGCCGGGCCGGGCGCCGAAGCCGATCCGCCCGCCGGTCATGGCCCGGTCCCCAGCAGCTCGGCGGCCAGCGCCGCAATCTCCTGCGCCGCCGTGGAGCCCGGTTCGCTCTCGAAGGCCAGCCGGCCGGAGCGGACACAGCGGGCGAAGACGACGCGCTGGCCAACCGACGCCGCCAGCGCCGGCGGCACCACCCCGGCCAGCTCACGGCGGGCGTCACGGAGCAGCCGGGTGCGGGCGATGCAGCGGTTGAGCAGGAAGCGGGCGGTCAGGCCGGGCCGCCAGCCGCGCGCCTCGTCGAGCAGGCGCAGCAGCTCGGCCGAGGCCCAGGCGTCGAACGGGCTGGGCTGCACCGGGATCAGCACCCGCTCGGCGGTCAGGATCGCCGAGCGCGCCAGCGCCGTCACCCGCGGCGGCCCGTCGATCACCACGTGCTCGACCCCGGAGGCCAGGTCGGGCACCTCGCGGTGCAGCGTCTCGCGGGCCAGCCCGACCATGGCGAACAGCCGGGGCAGCCCCTCGCGGTTGCGCTGCTCGGCCCAGTCGAGCGCCGAGCCCTGGGGGTCGGCGTCGATCAGCAGCACGCGATGGCCACGCCGGGTCAGCTCGCCGGCGAGGTGGAGGGCGAGCGTCGTCTTGCCGACGCCGCCCTTCTGGTTGAGGAAGGCCACGATCATCGCGGCGCCCTCCCCGCTCCGGAGGACTTATCCACAGGCGGAGGAGTCGAGGAGTCAGCCGCCAAGAGTCTGTTATTGTTTAAGTTATATAAGTTATAGGGGCGAATCGGTGAGGCGGGCCAAGGACTTGACTCCGAGTCGGGTGAGCGTTCTCCCGCGGGTCGGCATGGTGATCTCCCGCCCCCGTCCGGGCACGATGTCCCGACCGCATTCAACGGCTGTCCACAAGAGCTTGTGGACAGGTTCGCGGCGGTTCGCTCCCTCGTGAAGAGCAGGCGCTCCTCGCCGCCGCCCCGCTCGATAAACAGCCGGTAGCCCGGCAGGCCGGACGTGGCGATCCGCCGGATGCGGGGGGCGAACTCGGCGTAGCGCACGACGCTGGCGCTGCGGGCGTGCAGGCGGTGCAACCCGATAGCGCCGCCGCCGCGCTGCCGGCCGCCCATCTTGCGCACCAGCCGGTACAGCCAGC
>CALBDS010000007.1 GCA_937927415.1 uncultured Rhodospirillaceae bacterium | reverse complement strand
CACCGAGATTCCTCTCGTCCACCCTTATCCTAGCGCCTATGGGGCGGTAGCCCCGCTCCCCTCACACATCCATCACCACCACATGCGGCCGCGGATCCGGGTGCAGGCTGAGCAGCAGGTGCAGATACACCCCCACCTTGCGCGCGCGTTCGGTGTGCAGCGACAGGCATTCGCGCACCTGCCGGGCGAGGCGGGCGTTCTCCAGTGCCTCGTCGGCGCTCTGGTGGGGGGCCTCGGGCACCGCCAGACCGACGATGCCGTCGTGGTTCACCTCCAGACGCGGGTCGGCCAGCAGGTCGCGGGCCAGCGACTCGTCTTCCTCGTCGGTGGTGGGGATCACCGTCGGCGGTTCGGCCCGCGGCAGCAGCCGGGGGCTGCGCGGGGAATGCGCATACGGGGGAGCCGGACGCGGGGCGGGAGGAGGGGGGGCCGGTGGCGTCGTCAGGTTGGCGCGGATGTTGTCCTTGATCCGGGTCTTCTGATGCGGCGACAGGGCGTCGATGTCGTCGATCTCTTCGAACAGCAGATCGTACAGCCGACGCCGCAACGGGTTGGGCGGCTTGGGATCACGCCGTTCGGACGGCTCATGGTCCTGCGGCGGGTGCTCGCGCTCGTGGCGGCGGTCCCGGTGGGAATGGTCGGTGGCCGATCCCGCCCGCTCCACGCCCACGGAGGGCCTGACAAGCCGTTCGGAGCGGCCGATGGAGGACTCGGGCATGGCGGCGGCTCCTTTCGCACGAAAGGATGTCCAATAACACAATCATACCAAAAATAGAGCAAACCGCCACCGCGGCCATGCACGACGAAAGCCGCAGGCCCGCCCCGCCGGACCTATGACCACCCCCCGAAACGGCAAAGAAAAAGCCGGGCCTCCCATGCAGGAGGCCCGGCTTTCCGGTTCGGAACCGTTGGCCGCGGGATCAGTCGGCGGCTTCGGTGGCGGTCACCGCCCGGCGGTTGGGACGGCCCCAGTGGATTTCCGGGAACACATTGATCATCGAGGTGATGAGGGCCGCCATATAGGGCAGCGACTGCACCACCAGCAGGCCCGCCCACATGAAGGCGTCGCGGTTCTCGCGGCCGAACACCAGCACGATGGCCAGAGCCGCCAGCCACAGGCAGGTCAGCAGCGCGATTTCTTCCCGCGCCATCAGGAACGCCTGCATCAGCGCCGGCTGGTTCTCGCACTTGGGCGTGCGGACGAACGGACGGCCCGAGGTGAACATGCCCAGCCACATGGCCCGGCCCACCGTATGCGTCAGGGCCATGCCGGCCACAGCCGCACCCACCTTGTCCCAGAAGCCGCAGCGCACGCGCGCCTCATAGAGCCACAGGCTGGCGCCGACCTTGAAGGCGAAGACGCTGAGCGTGGGGATCATGAAGGCGTTGGGCGGGAACTCGAAGTATTTCGGGAACAGCAGCAGCCCCAGCGACCACACGATGCCGGCGATGCCGAACACCATATGGGCGGCATCAGCGAACCACGGCAGCCAGCCGGTGATGAAGTGGTACTTCTGCCCGATGGTCAGCTTCTTGGCGCCCGGCGCCAGTTCACGCCAATGGTTCTTCAGGATCTGCACCGCGCCATAGGCCCAGCGGAAACGCTGCGTCTTGTAGGCGGAGAAGCTGTCGGGCACCAGACCCTTGCCGTAGCTCTCCGGCATATAGACCGCCTCGTACCCCGCTTCGAACAGGCGCAGGCCCAGTTCGGCGTCCTCGGTGATGCACCATTCGCCCCACCGGCCCTCGTCCTTCAGGGCGGTCTTGCGGATGATGGTCATGGTGCCGTGTTGGATGATCGCGTTGCGCTCGTTGCGCTGGATCATGCCGATGTGGAAGAAGCCGGCGTATTCCCAGTTAATCATGCGCTGGAACAGGTTGCCGGCCCATTCGCGGTAATCCTGCGGCGACTGGACGAAGCCGACCTCCGGCCGGGCGAAGTGGGGGATGGTCGCCTTCAGCCAATCGGGATGGACCTGATAGTCGCTGTCGATCACCGCGATGAAATCGGCGTCGGGGGCGGTCACCGACAGGCCGAAGTTGAGCGCACCCGCCTTGTAGCCCGGCCAGTTGTCCAGGTGGAAGAAGCGGAACTTGTCGCCCAGCATCCGGCAATAGGCTTCCACCGGCTTCCACACCTCGGGATCCTTGGTGTTGTTGTCCAGCAGCAGCACTTCGTAATTGGGATAGTCGAGCTTGGCCAGCGCATCCAGGGTCTGCATGACCATGTGCGGCGGCTCGTTGTAGCAGGGAACGTGGATCGACACCTTGGGCGCGTCGGGGGCCGGGGCCGCCTGGCACGGGTGGAAGCGGCGGCGGAACTTGGCCTGCCACACCACTTCGGTCAATTCCAGCCCGTCGATCAGCATCACCGCCAGCAGCACCAGCTGGCAGAAGATCAGCACGCCCCAGGCGATTTCCGTGGTGGTCGCCAGCCCCGCGGCCGAGGCCGCCGTCACCGTGAACACCAGCACCGAGGCCACCGCCTGGATCAGCCCGCCGTAGAAGAGCTGCCCGCCGATCTTCAGGTCGTCACGCCGCCACAGGAAGAACACCATCGGCAGGAAGCCCAGTGCGATGGAGGTGGCGCACATCACCGGCCAGTTCTTGGTTTCCAGGACCGAGCCGGTCATGGGGAACTTCGGCACCCGCCACGCATCCCACAGGCCCCAGGAGGTGCCGGCGGTCCCTTCGATCTCGCGCTTCCACGGCTGATCGAAGGCTTCCATGATGAAGTAGTCGAGCCGGTTCTGGGCGGCGACGTTCAGGAAGTTGCGGATGAACTTGGCCTGGTTGACCTGGCTGGCTTCCGCCCCGCGGCGCCACGGGCCGTCCGACGGCCAGCCGATTTCGGAAATGACGATGTGCTTGTTGGGGTATTTGGTCTTCAGCTCGTTGTAGCGGAACAGGGCGTAATCGACCGCCTGATCCACCGGCACCCCTTCCCAATAGGGCAGCAGGTGGACGGCCATGAAATCCACGGCTTCCACCAGTTCGGGGTGCTGGAGCCACACGTGCCACGGTTCCGCGGTGGACACCGGCACGCTGACCATCTTCTTCACGCGCTTGATGTACTCGACGGCCTGCGGCACCGTGATGTCGGCGCGCAGGATCGCTTCGTTGCCCACCAGCACGCGGCGCACGTTGGGGTATGTGCGGGCCAGCTTGATGAGGCCGGCGATTTCCGGCTCGTCGATGTCGGGCTTGCCCTGCACCCAGGCGCCGGCGGTGACCGGAATGCCCAGACGGCGCGCCGCCGCCGGGACCTGTTCCGACCCGTCGGTGGTGGAATAGATACGAATGCCGCGGACGGCGCCCTCGATGGCGGCCAGATCCTTTTCGATGTCCGCCTGTGACGGGCGGTCACGCCGGGTCGGGCTTTTGTCGGGGTGGAAGGGGGTATACCCCACACCGGCGATCACGCCGGCCCACGGCCGTTCGGCAACGGGGCGGTTCCACAGCGCCCAGGCCCCGATATTGCCGAGTATGACCAGTATCAGAACCGCAATCGCTGATTTGCGCATGGATATCTGCTTTCCCGCACCTTTTCCTCCGGGACCGCTCGGTTGCCCCGGCATCCGTTTCCGCGCCCTTCGGCCCGCCGCGCACGGGAAGATGCGGCACCGGCCGCCCCCCTGCCAACGTTCCGACCCGAACCCGGCACTGTTTCTGGTTGCTGCTGATGTCTGGGTGGCCTCGTCCGTGGCCTTATCGGTACGAACAACCTTCTGAAAATGGTTCTGTACGGATGGTCACCGCCGCCCGCCACCGGGTCGGCCATACCGAACGAATACCCTAGATCATCCGGCGTATTCTATACAGATTCACCCACGCCGCAACCGTCGCTGCCAGAACGAACAGGGGGCCGGCGGGATTATTCCCCACCACCCGATGAAGGAGCCACCCATGCCCGCACCGCATACGGATCCCGCCGCCGCCCCGGCTGCCGACATTCCGTTCGACCTGCACGAACGGCTGGCCGCCGATACCCTGCCGGTGGCCGATCTGGGGCTGAGCCGTCTTGTGCTGATGAACAACCGGGTGTGGCCGTGGCTGATCCTGGTGCCGCGGCGGGCCGGGCTGCGCGAAATCCACGATCTGGACACCGCCGCCCGCACGGTGCTGATGGACGAGATCGCGGCACTTTCCGCCCTGCTGGCCCGGCTGGTGCCGGCGGACAAGATCAACGTGGGCATGCTGGGCAACATGGTGCCGCAGCTTCACATCCACGTCATCGCCCGCCGCACCGGCGATCCGGCGTGGCCCGGCCCGGTGTGGGGATCCGGTCACGCCGCACCGTATGATGCGGACACGGCGGCGGCCCTCATCGCCGCGGTCCGGGCGGGGCTGGAGTACCCCGGTTGAAACCGCAACGTCCCCACCCGGCGGCTGTTGAGGGAGGCATCGTAGTCACCGATCCTTCCACAGGAGAGCCAAGACCATGGACAAGGACCGCATCAAGGGCGCCGCCAAGGATGTCGCCGGACAGGTGGAAAAAGAAACCGGCAAGCTGACCGGCAACCGCGACATGGAAGCCAAGGGCGAACGCCACAAGGTCGAGGGCAAGATCGACAAAGCCACCGGCCATGTCAAAGACGCCCTGCGTGGCGACAGCTGATCGATTCCAGCGGTGAAAGGGGGGCATGGTTTATGCCCCCCTTTGTTTTGCACCCAAAAGTATAGGGCGAAAGAGGCATCTTCTTTGAACCATCTCATCGAATATCGTGATTGACGGCGGTGCCCCATCTGATAGGATCTGCTAATAAAAAAGCAGGATACCGCCGGACCGATTCGCCTATCCTGTTTATGACTGTCAGCCTTATTGACACTCCGATGACAGGATTATTGCAAAAGGCGAACCGCTGCCCCAAGCGGACACCTGCGTAACAACGACGCACCGGCATCATCCGCCGCCGTCCGATACGGAGGAAGATCGTCCATGTCCAGCCGTCTTACCGCCCACTACCGACAGCAACACGCCGAGTTGTCCGCCATCATCCAGCACATCGACACGCTTCTGAACGCGCCGGAAGCCCGCACGGCGGCGGCACGGGTGCGTGCCGACGTGGAGGCGCTGGCCCACAAGCTGAACGCACACCTGACCCGCCAGGAGGAGGGGGTGTATACCCGCCTCCTCTATCACACCGACACCCAGGTCCGGGACACCGCCCGCCACATGCGGCGGGAAATGGGCGCGGTCCGCAAGGATTTCGACCGTTTCGTCGCCGCTTGGGCCAGTGTGCCGCTGATGACCGTGCGTTTCCCCACCTTCGCCGCCGAGGCGCGCACCGTCACCGGCCGCCTGTCCGCCCACCTGAACCGCGAGGAGGAAACCCTTCCCCCCCTGGCGGAGAAGGCCGGGCTGTAAGACCGGGACCACCGGCCGCGCCCTCGGCGTAGCGCAGGGGCGTTTCACCCAGGGCGCGGCGGAACATGGCTGAAAAGGCGCTGGGGCTGCCGTAACCGGCGGCCCGCGCCGCTGTCGCCACACCACCCCCCTGCGCCAGACGCGCCAGCGCCTCGGCCAGACGCGCCTGTTGCCGCCACACCCCGAAGCTGAGGCCGGTTTCCCGCCGGAACAACCGCGCCAGCGTGCGGGCGCTGGCCCCGCACCGCTCCGCCCATCCCTCCAGCGTGTCGTCCCGCCCCGGCTCGTCCAGCAGGGCGCGGCACAGGGCCGCCAGCCGCCGGTCGCGCGGCATGGGCAGGCTGAGCGGCACCTCCGGCGCACGGGCCAGTTCCGACAGGATCAGCCCCGACATCAGCGCCACCCGCCCGCCATCCCCATCCCCCCGCTCGTCGCACGCCGCCAGGATCAGGGCGCGCAGCAGGTCCGACACCGCCACCACCCGGCACCGCCCGGCGTCGGGGACCATCGCCTTGCGTGAATCCACATAGAGCGTGCGCATGGAGACATCCCCGGCGATGAGGAAGCCATGCTCCACGCCGGGGGGAATCCACACCGCCCGCAGCGACGGCACGATCCACGCCCCCGCCTCCGTCGTCACCCGCAAGGTGCCGGTGATGGCGTAGAGAAGCTGCGCCCGGCGGTGGGCGTGGGGCGGCACGCGGGTGCCGTGGGCATATTCCTTCGCCAGCGCCACCACCGGCAGGCCGGGGTCGTCGTCGGCATCCTCGATCCGCATCGGGCCGGTCCATCTGCGCAAAACCAAAGACGGCGGCGGGATTTCCAATGGGGCCGTCCCCGGTCACCCCGCCTATTGTCCGTTTTGCGACGATCATTGTCAGGACGCAGCATAGCAGACAGAGCTATTTTTCTGTACCGGCAGAAACGGCGCCGTTCCCGCCCCCCCCTCATCCGACCCGGAGAGGGTTTCCCTATCGCCAAAAACACCAAAGGAGCGATCCCATGACCGCCGCCGCGCGACGGGTCATTGCCTTCGTCAACATCGGGCATGTGGCGGACCACCTCCTCATGCTGATCTATCCCACCGCCGTTCTGGGGATGGGGGACAGTTTCGGCCTCAGCTATGGCGAGCTTCTGGCGCTGTCGCTGGGGGGCTTCATCGCCTTCGGGGCGGGGTCGCTGCCATCCGGCTGGCTGGGCGACCATTGGAGCCGCCACCGCATGATGATCCTGTTCTTCATCGGCATGGGGGCCGCCACCCTGCTCACCGGCTTTGCCGCCACGCCGTGGCAGCTTGCCGCCGGCATCACCGCCATGGGGGTGTTCGGCTCGATCTATCACCCGGTCGGGACGGCGCTGCTGACCGCGCACGCGGACAAGCTGGGGCAGGCCATCGGCGTCAACGGGGTGTGGGGCAATCTGGGCATCGCCTTTGCGGCCCTGCTCACCGGCGTCCTGACCCAGACGTTCGGCTGGCAGACGGCGTTCATCGTGCCGGGGGCGGTGACCATGCTGTGCGGGGTGGCCTATTGGCTGCTGGTGCCCGACGTTCCCGCACCCAAGCGGTCCGCCGCGCGGCCGGTGTCGTCGCTGCCCCGCCGGGTGGTGGTGCAGGCTTTCGCCGTGCTGGCCGTTACCACGGTGGCCGGCAGCCTGGGCTTCAACGCCACGGTGATTTCGCTGCCCAAGCTGTTCGACGAGCGGCTGGCCATGGTGGCGGGAACGCCCATGGGGGTGGGGATCATTGCCTCGGCGGTCTATGTGCTGGGGGCGACCTCGCAATGGCTGGTGGGGCGGCTGCTGGACCGGCACACGCTGCGCCGGGTGTTCATTCCGCTGGCCCTGCTCCAGGGACCGGCCTTCCTGGCGGCAGCACTGACCGGCGGGTGGGCGCTGGTGGCGGTGGCCTCGGTGATGATGTTCGCCGTGTTCGGGCAGGTGACCATCAACGACACCATGGTCGCCAAATACACGGACGAGGCATGGCGGGCACGGGCCTATGCCGTGCGTTACCTGATGTCCTTCGCCGCCAGTGCGGCGGCGGTGCCGATGGTGGGGGCGCTCCACGACGGGGGCGGCGGCTTCACCCTGGTGTATCAGGTGCTGGCCCTGTTGGGCGCGTCGGTGGCCGTCGCCGCCTTCGCCTTCCCCCACCGCCCCGACGAGGTGGCCGTCCCTCAACCAGCCCCGGCCGAGTGATAAAAAAAGGAAAGGTTTGGAGGCGCCAGCCTCCAAGCGGGGTCGGGGCAGCCGCCCCATATGCGCTAGGATAAGGGTGGACGAGAGGAATCTCGGTGTGATTCA
>CALBDS010000006.1 GCA_937927415.1 uncultured Rhodospirillaceae bacterium | reverse complement strand
TGGACGCGACCGGGTGCCAACTGCGCACCCGCACCTTCGTGGCGATCACCTACACGCCGTCCCGGCCGACCACCCGCACCGTGGCGTCCTGGTTCACCCGCAACCCGCCGGAACGCGCCCGGCCGGATGTCATGCGCGATCACGTCGAGCCCTTCCGGCAATTGGTGCTCCAGTTCGCCTCCCTGCTCGGCCGCGCCGTGGGGTGGGCCAGGATGCTGGACGACGACGGCGTGCAGACCCTGCTGCACAACTGCGTCTCGCCCCTGTACCAGCGCCACGTCACCGCCCCCGACATCCCCGGCTTCCCGATCAAGGCCAACCTCGTGGACGTTGGCTTCAAGCCCGGCTCGTTCCCGGCCTGGAGCAACGGCGGGGCGGAATGGCCCGTCCGCCTGATCGGCATCGGCGGCTACCCCAAGGTCAGCCACCCCGGTCTGCTCAACGTGCTCGACAAGCTGCCGTTTGAGTTCCGCTGGTCGGTGCGCTTCGAGGCGATGGACCACGTCCAGGCGCGCGGCGTCTTCGCCGCTCTGTGGCGCAAGCACGACGACACCTCCTACGACTGGCGCTCGGTGCTGCTGCGCGCGGTCGGCGGCTACGCCGCCCTGCGCCACGACCCGGTCGGCGTCATGGAGGCGCTGGAGGCCGAGGCCGCCCGGCTGGAGGCCGAGCAGGCCGGCACCAGCTCGGGCTGGATGACGCCGACCGCCGTGCTGTGGGGCCGCAGTGTCGAGGAGGTGGAGGAACGCCGGGACGAGCTGGTCAAGGCGCTGCGCACGCTGGGCTTCACCGTCATCGAGGAGACCTGGGGGGCGGAGCGCGCGTGGTACGGCACGCTGCCCGGCCATGTGCGGCCGAACCCGCGCAAGGTGCCGCTGACCCAGGTCCAGCTCGCCGACTTCCTCATCCTGTCGTCGGCCTGGGGCGGGCCGGAGCGCAACCCGCACCTCAAATGCGATCCGCTGATGCAGTTGGAGGCCGAGGGTGGCACGCCGCTCATGCTCGATATCCACCAGGGCCAGGACGGGGCGGCGCTGGTGATCGGCCCGCCGCGCACCGGCAAGTCCACCGTGCTCGCCTTCATGGGCCACCAGTTCCTCGCTCGGGTGCCGAACGGGCGCGTGGTGTGGATCGACGTGGACGCCACGGAGAGCACGTCGCTGGTGGCGACCTGGGCGGCCGGCGGCGAGTTCCTGTCCATGGGCTCGGGCGACGGCGCGCTCGGCGATCTCGCCTTGCAGCCGCTGGCCGACGTCGACACCCCCAACGGCTTCGCCTGGGGCCATGGCTTCGTCATGGACCTGCTGCGCCTGCAAGGTGTGCTGGCGCCGGGCAACCTGTCGGCCGCCGAGGCCGGCGACGCGGTGGACGTGGCGCTGCACCTGCTGACCGTCTCGCCGCCGTCCGAGCGCACGCTGTCGCACCTCGCCCATCTGGTGCAGGACAACGCCATCCGCGTGGCGCTGGAACCCTACTGCCGCGGCGGCCCCTACGGCGACCTCGTCGATGCGGCGGAGGATCGCTTTCTCGGCTCCGCCTGGACCACGGTGGACATCGGCGCGCTGATCGACCGCGGCCCCGGCGCCGCCCCGGTGATCAAGGCGCTGTTCCGCCGCTTCTACCGGCTGTTCGAGGACGGCCGGCCGACCCTGTTCCTGGTGGACGAGGCGTTCAAGGCGCTGAAGCACCAGCCGGCCGAGCTGGACGAGCTGCGCCGGCGCGGACCGAAGAAGAACGTCGCGCTCGTGCTCGCCACCCACCAGCTCGACGACATCGAGGGCTCGGCCATCGCGGCGATGCTGAAGACCATCCAGGTCCTGGTGCTGCTCGCCGACCCCAACGCCGCCAAGCGTTCCATCCTGCGCGACTGGGGGCTGAACGCCACCCAGGCCGGCCAGGTCGCCCGCGCCATGCCGCGCCGCGACCTCTTCTTCAAGACCCCCGAGGGCAGCCGGCTCGGCCAGCTCACCCTCGATCCGTCAGCACTCGCCGTCTGCGGCTGCGGCGGGGCTGCCCACAAGCGCCGGGCCTTCGAGCTGAGGACCGAGGTTGGGCCGCGGCGCTTCGCCGCGGAATGGCTGCGCCGCAACGGCTTGGCCGAGGCCGCCGACACCCTGGAGACGCTTCATGAAGGAGATACCCCATGAGGACCCGCACCCTGCGCGCCGCCACCGCGGCGCTCGCCCTTACGGTCGGCCTGACCGCCGGCCCGCCTCCGGCCCACGCTTTCCTGGGCGGGCTGCTCAACAGCTTCTTCGGCGGTGGTGGCGGAGGCGGCTGCTTTTCCGAGGAGGGCGACGGGCTGTTCGGCACAGCGCTGTCCGTCGTTGCCGGTTATGTCACCGGCGGAGCCGCCGGCGCCGCCATGGGGGCCGCATCCGGCGTGACGGGGAGCGGCGGCTCCCAGGCGCCCGGCTGCCCGATCGTGGAGAGCCGGCCGCGCGTCGTCGAGGAGATGGTGCAGCGCCAGGAGGTCGAGATCATCGCCCAGACCGCGCACATGCTCACCCAGATCGACAACATGATCCGCATGCGCGCCCTGGCCGATCTCGACACCCGCGTCGCGGTGGCCGTCCGGCTCGGCGACGCCCGCCGGGCGGCCGGTCTGGTGGACCGGGTGCTGTGGAGCCTGGACGGGGTCGGCCAGCAGTTCGCCGACCTCTACCCCGACGCCTTGCCGGAGGGGATGAGCGCCGCGGCCCTGGCGGAGCACCAGGCCGAGCAGGCTCGGCTCGCCCGTGACGCCAGCCGGGCGAGCAAGCTGGTCTCGGCCGACGTCATGACCGGGATCGAGGGTTACCCGGCCCGCGCCCAGGCGCTGATGGCGGCGCTGAAGGACTGCGACGGCCAGACCTGCGCCATCGACGCCGGCACCCAGGCGACGCTGCTCAACGCCGAGGTCGCCGGCCAGCTCCTGATGATGCAGGCGGCCCACCACCGGGCGGCGGAAGCCCAGCTCGACTACGAGCAGGCCGCCGTCGAGCGTGCCCGCCAGCACACCCGCATCAACTGGCAGGGCCTCGACACCTACGGCGCACCGGGGAGCTGAGCCATGGGACTCCGGCACATTCTCCTCGCCCTCGGCGCGATGCTGGTCGTCAGCGTCATCGGCGCCGTGGCCCTGGTGCTCTACGTCCGGTCCGACGACGGGGCGTCCGCCCTGGAGCGGCTGGAGCGCAGCAACCCGGTCTGGGAGGGCATCGGCCGGTATGAGTGGCCGGTGCCGGCCCGCCCCGTGCGGGAGTGAGCGGCCATGGACGTCAGCGCCCTCTCGGTCGTCCTGCATCAGCTCACCGCCGCCGTGGTCACTGGCCTCGGTCTGCTCGGGCCGGACGTGCAGACCGCTCTGCGCCTGCTGATGATGCTGTCCTACACGCTGGCGCTGCTGCTCTGGCTGTTCGAGGGCAAGGCGGCGGTGCACGGCCCCTTCCTGCGCATGCTGCTGAAGTTCGCCGCCATCGGCGCGTTGGTCGAGTGGTTTCCCGCCGGCTCCGCCGCGCTGATGCAGGCCGCCGCCCAGCAGGGACTCAACCTCGGCCCTGGCGGCGGCTTCGCCCTCGACGACCCCGGCTACATCGCCCACCTCGGCATCCAGGCGGTGATCCCGCTGATGCAGCGCGTCAAGGAGATGCTGGGGCCGGTCGATTTCTTCCTGAACTTCGTCGAGATCGTCATCTTCCTGCTGGCCGCCCTGGTGGTGATCGTCAGCTTCTGCATCCTGGCCATCCAGGTGTTCCTCGCCTTCCTGGAATACCGGCTGCTGTCGCTGGCCGCCTACCTCGCCATCCCCTTCGCCGTGCTGGGACCGACCAGCTTCGTGGCCGAGCGCGCCATCGGCTACATCGCCGCCACCGCGCTCAAGCTGCTGGTGCTCGGCTGCGTCATCGCCATGTGCAGCGCCACCCTGTTGGCGCTGACCTTCCAGGGCACGCCGACGCTGGCCCAGGCCTTCGGCGTGGCGGTGCTGGCGGCGGCGATCTTCGTGCTGGCGATCAAGGCGCCGCGTGCCGCCGCCGGCCTGGTCAACGGCGGCCCGGTGATGGACGGCATGACGGCGCTGGCTGCCCTGTGGACGGCCGGCTGGCTCGGCATGCGCACCATGGCCGGCGCGGCAGCCGCCACCACCGGGGCACCCGGCAGCCTCGCCATGGGCGCCTCGGCGGTGTGGGGCGGCCTGCGCCATGCCATGGGCGGCGCGACATCGTCCATCGGCAGCACCGGCGGCGGTGCTGGTGGCGGAACCGGCGGTGGGTCCGCTGGCGCCTCGGCCGGGCGCCGCTACCCGGCCGGCCGCTTCGGCGGGTCCCGGGCCTCGGTTCCGCGCGGCAGCGGCTGGGACCAGCCGATGACCGACGCCCAGCGCGGCGAACTC
>CALBDS010000005.1 GCA_937927415.1 uncultured Rhodospirillaceae bacterium | reverse complement strand
CTGCCCTTCTTTCTTCCCAACTGACCTCCGGGTGGGCCGGAAGTGGTGGGTGGCCCACCGGGATCAGCAGTCCTTCGCCGCCAACATCACCATATGGGCCAGCCGGGCCGGATCGGCGGTCATGGACACGCCCGGCCGGTCCTCGGCACAGACCAGCCGGCCATAGGGCAGACCACCGACATTGGCCTGCATCCAATAGAGCGCCGACCGATTGCCCGCCGGCACCAGCTCCAGGAACGGCGTGCCCGGCGGGCAAAAGGCGATGCTGGCGTTGGCCGCCCCATGGGGCGCCACCACCATCGCCGCACCGGCAAAGGCGGTGACCTGTTCTTCCAGACTCATGCGTCCAGGCACAATCATCTCGAACCCCAACGGCTCCAGCCGGGCCATGACCTCCGCTTCGTTGCTGACGATGCGGGCCTTGGCGTCGCAGCGGGACACGTACAGCCGCCGCCGGCGCACCGGACGGGCGGCGGCGGGGAAGACACCGAACATCAACCGGCGCAGCCACTCCACCTGCCGCGCCGTCACCGTGCCGGGATCGAGGAAGGAGGGGAACCATAGGGTTTCAAACCGCACGAAACGATGGTTCAGAACCATGATGCGGTTGCGCAGCCCCATGCGCTCCAGCACCCCGGTGTGAAACGGGCGCAGTTCAGCCGACGGGAACACCAGGGTCAACCCGTCGAAACCGGGCAGATGATCCCGGCACCAGAATCGGGTCAGCCCTTCGAAGATCCAGTGATAATAATTGTGGTGGATGAACCGGCTGGACATCAGCAGGCACGGGTCGGTCACGGTCAACCCCGGCGGTTCCCAATCCACCACCTTCACCGGGACGGATGCGCTCCCCTGATAAGGCGCAGTCAGGCATTCCTGCATCAGCCGGGTGACGTAATCGTTGCTGGTACGGTTGTGGAAGGATTCCGCCAGCGCCACCCCATCATCCACGAAGACGTTGAAGGTGTTGGCCGGCGTTGGCGCCGTGGTGAATTTCTCCACCACCGCCCCCTGCAGGGTCGCCAGGAAGGTGCTGCTGTGGTGGGCAGTGTGGGCGCGCAGGTCGATCAGCGCATCCGACACCTGCCCCGGTGCCATCAGATCGTCATCCTCAAAGGCATAGCGGGGCGGCGGGTGCGCCACCGACCCGGCGGGATACACCTCCAGACGGCCCGGCACCGCCGGATCGAGCTGTGCGGCGGACGCCACCGGGGGGCACAGACGCTCCGCCGACAGAAACTCAAAAGGGCGCAGTGCCATGACGACGGTCCTTACCTGAAGCCCCGGAACGGGCGGAACCCCAGTCCATTAGAGTGTGATTCACGCTTCAAACGGAATCATTTGAAGCGTGAATCACACGGAAAAACCAAAAGCTTAGAGTCCTTCAGGTGCCTCAATAAGCCCTTGTTAAGGACTCTAGCCGGCAGGGCAAAGATGGGCAATGTCCTTGAGATACTCCCCCCCACCGTACAGCAGGCCCAGGGGACGATAGCGCGCCACCTTGTCGGTGCCGGTCAGGTGCAGCAACTCGATCGGACGGGAGGGATATCCCGGCGTGCACCACACCCCATCGGGGCCGCGCACTGGGGTGGCGTAACTGCACAGCCAGTTGCACACCGCCGGCATGGTCTGCACCTGGCCCACCAGATGATAGATGACCGCGTTCAGGGTGATCTGCTCGCTGAGGTGATGATAGCCGCGGGCAAACGCCCGGCCCAGCCAGTCCTTGAACACCGCCCAATGGGGGGCGTCGCGGTGCAGGGCGAAGAAGCCGGTGTTGAGATACGGCATCGATCCGGTCTGGCGCGCCACCGTGTCACCCAGGATCTGGGCGGTCAGCGACGCCTTGTCGGTGAAGTAGCGTTGGCTATCGGTCCAGGAATAGAGATGACGGTACAGCGCGTCCGATTCCGGCACGATCACCGCCTTGCCAGCGTCCATCATGTCCCGCGCGGCTTCCAGGAAACCGAAGCTCTGGACCCACATGTCGGCATCCAGATGCACATAATAGCGGTGGCCGGGGAAATAGTCGGGCAGGAAGGGCCGGCAGCCCTGCGCCCGCCAGAACGGGCTTTGCCCTTCGATCTTCAAACGCACCTCGTCGGGCAGCACCACCAGCAGCGTGTCACGCACGGGCTCGATGGCATCGCACAGACCGCCCAGATACTCCCGCTGCGCCGGCGTCAGGCCGATGTCGATCAGCCCCACCGCATAGCGGGACCGGTCGCGCCCCTGCAACGACAGCAAAAGCCCCACCAGAAGGTCGAAGATGTTGCTGTCGGCGCACACAACCAGACAGGTGGTTCCGGCAGTCTCGGAAACAGGCATAACGTATCCTTAGCAGGCAAGGGGGCAGAGGATGCGGAGCGGTGGAAAGACGGCGCGGATATTATCCACACAGCCGCCCCCCAGCAATGCCCGCCCCCCGCTGCGGGCGCGGTTTCCTCCCAGGGAAATGTTGCCAAGCCCCTCGGGGAGCGGTTATTTCTCCGGTCAGCGGTTGAAATACCGGAAAGCAAAGACAAAAAAAACGGCTGTTTCGTGGAATGCACTCCCTCTGCCGCATCAGTATGACTGGCCAGGGTTCCGTTGGCCTTCCCGTTACCGTCGTGGCAGTCCCCCATCCCGCCCGCGTCTCCGCCCCCATACGCCTTCACATCATTGCTTTCGGCATCGGCCGGCCCCCGGGATGAACCGCCGAACGGCCCCCCTGGTGGCGTCCCTGACCCGGGCCGCCGTTTCCAATACGCCCGGTTTCCTGGAGAAACGCCCATGTCGACCGCCCCCCCGCCCCTGGGTCCGATCAAAAGCCTGCAGGAACTGGTGGATTTTCTGCAACGCACGGGGTCTCGGCTGCCGGTGAACATGTTCCAGGCCACCGGTCACGTCATTGCGGAAACGGAAAATTTCCTACGGATGCGGTTCCTGGGCGAGATTCGCCCCGACGTCCCCTATCTGCTGATTCTGCCCCAGACCGATTTCGCCTTCGCCATGGCCCGCACCTATGCCAGCCAGTTCCTGGTGGTGGCGGTGAACGACCAGTGGAACAGCCTGGTGCGGGAGGTGGCGCTTTATCATCCCGAGTTGACGGTGGACGTGGGCGTTTCCCATTTCAAGGCCACCGTGCCGCCGGGGCGGCGGACCCGCATCCGGGAATTCAACAACCAATTCTGGCACATGCTGCCGCGAGACGAGGCGATCGGGCTGACCACCGCGCTCTACCGCCGCCGCGCCCAAAGCCGCGCCTATCGGCCCCTGTGGCACGACCGTCCGCTGCCGGCCCCTGTGGCCGAGCGGATCGGGCAGCCGGGCAAATACGCCCTGATCCATCTGAAGGTCCACTCGATCAACGCCACGGCCCAGGCGACCGACCCCGACACCTATCTGGACGCGCTGGCGTATCTGCACGACAATGGTTTCCGGCTGGTGATGGCCGGGCGGGAGCCGATGCCCGAAGCGTTCCGCCGTTTTCCCATCTACCATTACGGCGGCGACCCGCTGGCTTCCTTCGAAAATGATCTGATTCTGTTCCGCCATGCCCGCTTCGCTCTGCTGGCCGGTTCGGGTATTTCCTATCTGGCGGAAAATTTCGACGTTCCCTTCGTCTATGCCAACTATTGGCATTTGTGCTTCCCGCCCTTCGCCCGGCGCGCGGTGGCGCTGCCGTCGATCCTGTCCGTGCGTGATACCGGGGCGACGCTGCCCTTTTCCCAACATTACGGCCTGTTGCAGCGGTTTCCCGAGTTCAGCTTCTGGAACTTCCCCCACGAGACGCTGGCCGCGCGCCCCGCCTCGGCCAGCGAGATCCTGGCTGCCACCCGCGAGGCGCTCAGCCTGTCGGGGGAAGAACTGCCGCCCCCGTCCCCCCTGCAACAGCGGTTCAACGCCATGGATCCCATCGGCTGCGCCCGGATCAGCGACAGCCGGGTGTCACAACATTTCCTGGAAAAATTCGCCGGCCTGATGGACGGGGCGGACCATATGGCCACGGCGGGTTTGTAACGGTATGAGCATGAGCGACGATCTGGCGGCGCAGCTTTCCGCCCAACTCACCCGCGCCATGGATGCGCACCGGAACGGCCAGACCGAGTTGGCCATCCGGCTTTACCGGCAATTGCTGGCGGTGGTGCCGGACCATGCCGGCGTGCTGCGTCTGCTGGCTCTGGCCGAGGGAACGGAGAGCCGGCTGCCCTATGGAATCGACTGCCTGGACCGCAGCCACCGCGCATCTCCCAATCAACCGCAGATGCCGGGTTCCGCCGTCAGACTGATGCACGCGATCATACAGCAATCCCCCGCAGCACGGGAGGAGCAGGTCCCCGCCACGGCCAGCCCCGATGCCTGCATCCGAGAATGCATCATGCTGGTCCGACTGCGGGAACTGGCCCCCGCCAATCCCGACCTCGACGCCCTGCGAACCCATCTGATCCGGGAATGGCAGAGGATGGCCTTCACTCTGTTCAGCACCGGCGACCTCGCCACCGCCGAACAGATGATCGTGCCCCTGCTTCATATCCGGCCGGACGACATCAGCCTGCTCAACCTCTATGCCGTCATCCGCCGCCGCCGCGGCTATCCCGACGATGCCGTCGCGGTTCTTCAGCGCGCCCACGCCATCAATCCCCGCGACGTCACCATTCTGACCAACCTCGCCAGCGTCTTGCTGCAGCAAGACGACGTCACCGCCGCCGTCAACTGCTACAGCACCCTTACCAGCCTTGCCCTGAGCGAATACAACGCCTTCCATCTCGATGAGGCGGAGAACGCCTGCCGGACGGTGCTGAACCTCCTGCCCCAAACCCGCAACGCCCATATCGTCCTCGGCCTGACCCTGATGCGGCTGGACCGGCTGGACGAAGCCGCCGCCACCTTGAGCGAGGCCACACGGCTCGACCCGGGCTTTGCCCTGGGGTTCTCGTACAAGGGCGACGCCCTGCGCGAAGCCGGGCGGATGGCGGAGGCGGAGACCGCCTACCGCCAGGCCGCGGCCCTTGATCCTACACTGGCGGAGGCGATCGGCGGGATCGGTCTGATCCGCTACGCCGCCGGCGAGCATGAACAGGCCCAACCGTTGCTGGAGCGGTCGCAACGGCTGAAAAGCCACATCAGCGCCGTCAGCTCCGCCCTCAGTTGCCTGCTCCTTGTTCGCTCGGCGCCGCCGAACACCCGTTTTCCCCGCCGCCGGGCGGCGGACAAGCCCGCACTGTCCATATCGTCGCTGAGCCGTTTCGGGCGGCTCGCCCACACCGTTTATGATTACATCACCGTCCGGCTTTACGCCGAAAAGCACGGGCTGGAGCTGGAAACCCCCACATGGGCAGGGGGGATGTTCTTCGATCTCGACGATCCGCTCATGGGCGCGCCCCGGCGCAACATCCTGCGCCACCATGCCGGCTTTCGCGAGCGTTTCCGCAAAGGGCTTCTGGGCGAGGAAGCCGAGCCGGTTCAGGATGTGGATGTCTTTTTGGGCTGGACGCTGGTGGAACTGCCGGAAATCGCCGCCCACCGCCAGACGGTGCAACGGTGGATGCAGCCCCGCTCCCTGTGGATGCCACGGCTGCGCCCGGCCCTGGACCGGCTGGAGGCCGCCGGGGAAACCATCGTCGCGGTCCATATCCGCCGCACCGACCGCAGTTGTGAAGGGGCGCTGAACTTCGACGCCTACCGCGCCTGGCTGGGACGGATGTGGGACAGCCTGCCGCGCCCGGTGCTGCTGGTGGCCACCGACGACCCGTCGGTGCTGCCGGAATTCGCCCCCTTCGCCCCCCACACGCTGCACAGCCTGGTCGAACCCTGGCACCGGCTGGAGCATCTCCAGGATTTCTATTTGCTGATGAACGCCGATGTGGTCGCCTTGAGCGTCGGCGGCTTCGCCCGCGTGGCCGCCGCCCTGGGAACACGGGCAAAGCTGGTGGTGGAGCCGGACCCGGCCACAGGGGACTTCCGCCCCGTCAACCTGTGGGGGCCGTGACCGCCGGCTCCTTCCCCTACCCCGGCCAGACGCGCAATCACATCCCCTCGCACCAGCACCGCCACATGGCGCGGTACACCCGTTCCACCATGGCGGTATAGGACTTGGCATCCCCCAGGGGCGAGGCGGCGACGCGCCCGCGTTGTTCCGCCCGCAAGCGCACCAAATCCGGCAGGCTGCGCAGCAGGGTCATGGGCAGGCGCAGATAATCCTGAGGTGTGTCGGCCACCCAATGGCCCAGCCCCGCGGCTTCCAGAAGACTGGCCGATACCCGACCCGGCAAGCTGTTGCCCCGCAGCGCCAGAACCGGAACCCCCATCCACAAGGCTTCCGCCGTGCTGATGCCGCCGTTCTGGGGGAAGGGGTCCAACGCAATGTCCACCTGCCCATAAGTGGCCAAATGGTCGTAATGGGACGATCCTCCCAGCAACACGACCCGTTCAGCCCCGATGCCGTACCGGGCCAGGGTGGACAAGATCCTCTGCTGCTCCCGCGGGTCGTCGAGATCGGTATCCTTCAGCAGCAGCCGCGCGCCCGGCACCGCCTTCAAAAGCTCGGCCCACAGGGCCAGGACATCCGACGACACCTTGGCCAGCCGGTTCAGACACCCGAAGGTGACGCCGCCACGCCGGGCCAGCAGCGGCGGCGGCGCAACCGGCGGCAGGGGGCCAGGGGGCTGATAGACGAACAGGCTGGGCAGATCCACCACCATCTCGCTGAACAGCTCGCGCTCGCACGCCGGGATCAGCGACGGTCCAGCCAGAAGATAGTCGATGGCGTTCATGCCGGTTCCGGTCACATGCCCCCACGCCGACACCTGAACCGGCGCCGGCTTGCGGGCGAACACCAACAGCCGGTTGCCCGCCGAATGGCCCGACAGATCCACCAGGATGTCGATGCCGTCGGCCCGAATCCGTTCGGCGACGGCGTCATCCGGCATCCCGCGGATCGGCCGCCACAGCGTCGCCGCATCGCGCAGCTTCCGGGTGACCTCATCCTCCGCCGCGCCTTGGGAATAGCAGGCCACCTCGAAAAACCGGGGGTCATGGTTCAGCAGGATGGGCGTGAAGGCATAGGCCGCCGAATGACGCCGGAAGTCGGCCGAGACATAGCCCACCCGCAGGCGCCGGCCAACCTGGCGGCTGTTGGTGTGAGGTTCCACCTGCGCCGCCAGCGGCCAAGCGTGGCGTTCGTTCCACAGCCGGCGTTCGGCCTGATGCTCGGCCACGCCGCAGCGGGGATCGAAATCCAGGGCGAAGATCAGGTTGGAATGCACCTCAGCATTGTCGGGAGCCAGGCACAGGCTGCGGCGATAGGCGGTTACCGCTGTGTCAAGCCGGCTCTGCCGCTGCCGGACCACCCCCAGATTGCCGTACCCGCTGGCACAGGCGGGATCGATGGCCACGGCGCGTTCGTACTGGGCGGCAGCCCCCGCCAACTGACCCAGCCCCTGGTGGAGATTGCCGAGATTGACCCGGGCTTCGACGAAATCAGCTTTGCGCTGCAAGGCGGCGCGGAAGGCGGCGGCGGCGGCGGCGGCGTTTCCCCGCTCGCCCTCGGCGATGCCCAGATTGTTGCACGCCTGGGCAGAGTCCGGTTGCAGCATCAGCGCGTACAGGCACACCCTCTGCGCCCCGTCCAGATCCGCCATCGCGCGCAACACACTGCCCAGATTGGCATAGATCTCGGCAAAGCCGGGGGCGAGGGCGATCACTCGGCGGTAGACGGCGGCAGCTTCGGCGAAATGCCGGCGCCCCCGCTGGGCGTTCCCCAGGTTGATGAACGCCTCCATATAGGACGGGCGCAGGCTGAGAGCGGCGTGATAGCTGTACAGGGCGTTCTCGTACTGCCCCTGGCGCGATTGCACGTTGCCCAGGGCGAAATAGGCCTCGGCGAAATCCGGACGCTGGCCGATGGCCTCCTCATAGACCGTGGCCGCGGCCTCCAGATGCCCGAGGTCGGCCAGGGCGTTGCCCAGGCTGAGACGGATTTCCGCTACCTTCGGGGCGGCTTCCACCGCCTTGCTCAGCAGATTGACCGCCGCTTCCAGATGGCCCGTCTGCCGGGCAATCACCCCAAGATACTGCAGTGCGCCCGCATGGTTGGGGCGCAGCTTGAGAACCGTCCAATAAAGGCTTTCCGCATCGGCCAGCCGCCCGGCCTGATGATGGCGGACAGCCTGAGCAAACGTATCCTCGACCTGAAACGGGGGCGTCCCCGCCTTGGCCGTATGGACCGCCAGGGGAGAAACACCCCCGTGCTCCGCCGCTTTCGCGGCTGTTTTCGGATGCTTACGATTCATTCGCATAACAAGCTGTGCAGATATGGTGCCACCGTACTACCGTCCGGGACGGCGGCGGCGGGCGGGGAGTAGGTGTTCGTGCATCATCCGTCCTTGCTCCTTGCTATGCCATAGGAAGGTACCCGTCATCCAGTGCACCATTCATTAGAAATTAAATATTTTCATTTCGTTATTATCCTATCAAAAACGGCATATCGCACACTAAATCAGGAGTACAGAACGTCTAGACGAAAAAATTATTCCACCTTCCCGAATAGGACTCATTGCCTGACATAATAAATTGGGAAACACCCTCATGTTTAAAGCCGATTTTAATAGTTCCGCTTCCTGCCACTACAATTCTTTTACCGCATTGATATCGGGAAAGAAGTGATCCCCATCACAGTCAGGGGCAGCAAAATCGCCAGACAGCCCGATCTCTGGCCCGTTGCCGCCTTTTTCATCGTAACGGAACGGCATTGGGGAGAGCGCGGCAGCAATCGGACGCATAGCTGATGTTGGATGAGCACCGCCCACACCCCCCGCGCCGGCCGGCTGGGTACGGCGCGTCCGGCGCCTTCGGGCCTTGACCCGGCTGAAAGGGGCGGTGTCAATAATAGCCCATGGCTTTTCCCCCCTCTTCCGGCCGGTGCGCCGGTCCCCTCCTTCATGCCGTCATCCATGATCCGGGCAATCCGGTGGCCTGGAACGAATGGGCGGTGTGGTCCATCCGTACCGGCGATGCCGCCAGCGGGCTGGCGCAAGCCGAACGGGCACTGCGGCTGCTGCCCGGCATGGCCGATGCGCTGCTGACACGGATGCGGGCGCTGTTGCGGCTGGGCCGGATGGCGGATGCGGAAAACGAGCTTTTGAGCCTGATGCTGCAAGCCCCGCTGTACCCTCCGGCGCTGCTGCGGCTGGCGGAGCTGCGGTTGGAACAGGGTCGGCTACAAGACAGCTTCGTCGCTCTGGCCCAGCTTCTGGGCGACCTGCCGCCGGCATGGGCGGCAGAGGCCCAATGGCTGCTGGGGCAGGCTCTGACCGCCGCCGGACTGACCACTGCGGCAGGGCAGGCCTTGGGAAAGGCGGTGGCCCTCGACCCCGGCCGCTTCGAGGCGCAACGGTGGCTGATGGCCCTGCGCTTTGAAACCGGCCGATTCGATGACGGGCTGGCCCTGTACCGCAGCCTCGTACCCATCGACCCCGATCCGCTGTGCGCCGGTTCCATCGCGCTCTATTCCCTGAACTTCGATCCGCGCATCGACAACGCCGGCCTGCTGCGGCTGCACCGGGAATGGGCCGCCGGACTGCCGGCGCCCACCCCGCGGCCCCCGGCGCTGCCGCGGCAGGACGACCCGCAGCTGCGGGTAGGGTTCATGGGAGCCAAGATCGGGCGGCACCCGGTCGGCTATTTCCTGGAACCGTTTCTGGCCAACCGCCGGGCGTCCGCCGCCATCCTTTACGATGGTGCCCGCATGGCGGACGACCTGGGGCAGCGGCTGCGGACCATGGCCGACGGCTGGCGCAGCACCGCCGGGTTGCCGGACAGCGACCTTGCCGACATGATGAACCGCGACGGCCTGGATATTCTGGTGGATCTGAGCGGCCACGCCGGGGGCAACCGGCTGCCGGTTCTGGCCCGGCGCGTGGCACCGATCCAGGTTTCGTGGCTGGATTACTTCACCACCACCGCCGTTCCCGCCATGGATTATGCCATTTTCGACGGGATCAGCGTACCGACGGGGCAGGAAGCGTTCTTCACCGAACAGGTGGTGCGCCTCCCGGACAGCCGTTTCTGTTACGCACCGCCGGATTATGCCCCGGCGGTAACCCCGGCGCCGGCAGGACACGGCGGCCCCATCACCTTCGGCTGTTTCAACAAGGTGGAGAAGCTGACGCCGGCGGTGACCGCCGTCTGGGCGCGGGTGTTGCACGCCGTACCCGATGCCCGGCTGATCCTGAAATGGAGCAGCTTGGCCGACCTTCCAATCCAGGTGGAGATGCGCCGCCGGTTCGCCGCCCATGGCATCCCCCCCAGCCGGGTGATCTTGCGGGGGCAGTCGCCTCATTCCGCGATGCTGGCCGAATATGGCGAGATCGACATCGCCCTGGACCCCTTCCCTTACAACGGTGGCCTGACCAGTTGCGAGGCGTTGTGGATGGGGGTGCCGGTGATCACCCTGGCCGGTGCCCGCCCGGTTTCGCGGCAGACGCTGGGATTCCTAACCCTGCTGGGGTTGTCCGGTCTGGCGGCGGCGGACGAGGCTGGCTATGTGGCGGCAGCGGCGGCCCTGGCGGCCGACCGACCGCGGCTGCGGGAGATGAGGACACATTTGCGCGGACGGATGGCGGCATCCCCCTTGTGCAACGGCGCCCGTTTCGCCGTCCATCTGGAACGGGCCTTTACCATGATGATGGAACGTTGCCGGGCCGGCCGGCCGCCGCAGGGGTTCGCGGTTCCGCCGCTGGATTGATTCCGGGTTCAGAACGTCTTGACGCCTACACCCGGTATCGGCCGCGGCCGTCGATTGAGAGCATCGAAAAATCCTGACATCAAATCAGGACCTTTTGAATATGGTATGATACCGGCTGTCGCTTCCGTGACGGGCCGGTATCAGATGACGCCAGCACATCGTTAATGATTTGTAAATTATTTCACAGGGAGAGTGCAGCCAGAATGGAGGCTTTATCCATGGCGCATTCCGCCCTCCTGTCACGGGAAACCGACCGCTACCACCTCGTTTATTCCTATAACGAGCGGGCCTCCCGGATGGAACTGGTGCTGTCCAGCAAGGCGGAGGGACGGCACCGGGCCATTCACACCCATTTCAACGTTCTGGACGACGCGGGCCGGATCATCGACAAGCGCCCGATCACCCCGGACGCGGCGGATTTCATCCTGCGCCATTTCGAGCAGCGCGGGGATACGGTATCCTTCAATATCTATGAATCCGATCTGGTCCAGGGCGCCCTGTCCAGCCGGCGGGACAACCGCATCCGGCCCGAGGACGTGCGCCACACCCTGACCGTCACGGAAAAGAGCCTTCACCGCCACAGGCGCCAAACTGGCCGCCCACTGGCCCATCTTCAAGAAGTACCGCGACACCGGGATGGGCAGCATCATCCGCGCCACCTTGACCAACCATCAGGTTTGTTCGTCACGCTGCCAGTTCTGTTCGACCATTTCCCGTAACAAACGCGACAGCGTGACGCTGGACGAGGCCAAGGCCTTCGTCACCGCGCTGTACGAGGATCAGGCGGCCTACAACCGCACCCATCATCCCGAATACAACGACGCCTACCGTGCACTGACCGGGACCGACATCCGGTTGCGCGGGCTGATCCTGTCGGGCGGCGGCCAGCCCAACCTGTGGCCCCCCTTTGCCGAGTTCGTGGAATGGCTGTCGGGGCTGGACATCGATCTGGGCCTGATCACCAACGGTTTCCCGCCCAAAGTGCCGGAAGATGTGTACCGGCATTTCAAATGGATCCGCATTTCGGTCACACCGGAAGACGCATCGCCCTTCTACCCCGGCGGGCGGTTCGACCGCCAATACCTGCCCCAGACCATCCGGCACAATCCCGGCATCACGGTGGGTTATTCCTATGTCGCCGGTCCCTGGACCACCGACGACATCATCCAGCGCATCGCCACGTCCCTGGACGAAAACGGCTTCAACTATTGCCGGATGCTGACCGACTGCAACCTGACGCGGGATTCCCAGCTTCTGGCCCATCGGGAACTGGCCGAACGGCTGTTCCGCCTGGGCCACATCGACGACAAGGGCAACCCCACCGGCCGCATCTTCCAGCAGCTCAAGTACCACGGCACCCCGGAAGAGGCGGCGGAGCTGTGGGATCTGGGGCAGTGCTACCTGCAAACCTATAACGTGTTCTGGGACACCACCGGGCACGAGGAGCAGGGTTATTCCTATTGCTACCCCTGCGATTCCGTCACCGTGCTGGCGGAGGAGGAGACCGACGGCAGCGTCGCCATCTCCGAACGCAAATTCAATCCCAACAAATGGGGCACGGTGCGCAACACCGACGTGTCGCGGCTTTTCACCGAACCCGTGCGGCCGTTCTTCGACCCGCGCCAGACCTGCACCTCGTGCCTGTTCATGCGCAACAACCGCTCGGTCAAGGAAATCGCCGCCCTGGACGAGTATGATTCCCTGCCGTTGCCGCCCGGCATCGAACACGTCAATTTTCCCTGACCCGCCCCATATCCCAACCCGACCCATATCAAGGACACCATGAGCGCCGCGCCATCGTCAGACGCCGTCACCGGCTTCGCTCCCTCGTTCTACGACGAGGAATATTTTGAGCGCGGTGCCATCACCGGCATTTCCGGCTATATGAATTACTCCTGGATGCCGGAACAGACGTTGCGCATGGCCCATTTCATCATCCAGCAGCTTCCCATCCAGGCAGGGGAGCGGGTGTTGGATTTCGGCTGCGCCAAGGGTTTCCTGGTCAAGGCGCTGCGCATCCTGGAGGTGGAAGCCTATGGGGTGGACGTGTCGGAATACGCCGTCGATCAGGCCCCGACCGAGGTGCACAAGCATTGCACCCGGATCACCAGCTGCGGCGACCCCGGCTGTTTCCAGCAGGATTACGACTGGATGATCTCGAAGGATGTGTTCAAGCACATCGCCGAATCCGACCTGGCCGTGCTGATGACCCAGGCCCGCCCGCGGGTCAAGCGGGTGTTCGCAGCCATCCCCCTGGGGATCAGCGACGATTCCGACCGATATGTGATTCCCGACTACGACCGCGACGTCACCCACATCACCGCCCGCACACCGCAATGGTGGGCGGCGTTGTTCGAGCGGTGCGGCTGGCGGGTGGACAGCTTTTCCTACACCTTCAAGGGGGTGAAGGAAAACTGGACCAAGGCTTGGCCCAGGGGGAACGGCTTCTTCACCCTGTCCTGACCGGACACGGGATACCCCCCGCCGAACCAAGACCCGGGCGCTCCGTGCGTTTCATCATAAACGCACGGAACGCCCGGTGCGTCAGGGCACCCAGGCGGTGGGCACCAGCATTTCCAGCGCGCCCCAAATCTGGCGTACCGTGTTGATCAGCATGTGCCGCTCCACGGCATAACGATGGCGGCGCAACGCCCCCTCATCCCCCCCGGCATCGAAGGCACGCAGGGCGGTTCGGAACGCTTCCTCGATCCCATCCACGGTGGTGGCCGTGAACTTGATGATGGGCAGGCTCTTCTGCACATCCAGCGGAATCAGATGGTCGAAGGCGGCAAGGTCGCTGGACACGATGGGGATCTGCCCGGCGGCCAGCGCGTCGAACAGGCGCGAGGTAACGTCGTTGAAGATCGGGGCCTGCAGGCAGACCTTGTGCTCCATCCAGTTCACGAACCGCTCTTCCGGAGTCATGCGGAAATAGGGGTCTTCGTTTTCCGGCGTCCCGTGAGGACGCAGGGTCAGGGTGTTGGGGTGGATGCGGGCCATGCACCCCTCGATCACCGCGTTGCGCTCGTACCCCGGATAGAACATGAAACCGCCGTACAGCGCATCGGACCGGGGATGCCCCTGGTGCGCCCGATACCAACGCTGCACGTCGCCCCGTGACCACTGGTAACAGGACAGCGGCGCAGAGGTCAGAACCAGATCGTTGGCGGTGCGCAGATACTCCACATTGTTTTCGTGCCCCGGCACCACCACGTCGAACATCTGCGCCATCAGCAAGGTGCGGTCGAACCAATGATGGTTGTCGGTCAGCCACCCCACGGTCAACGTGTCGGGATAGGCGGCGATGAAACGGCGGTAGGCCTGGAAGGAATGATCCTTGCCGATGTAATGGTGGGTGGAGATCAGCAGATCATACCGCACCCCCGGCGGCAGGGTCAGGGAATCCTCGAAGAAGCGCGGCATCACGTCGATCTCGAAACGCTCGGGATCGAAGGCATCCTGCAGTGCGTCGGTCACGGTGTCGTACAGGACCAGCAACACCCGGATCTTGCCGTCCTTGCGACCCATGAATCGCTTGAGCTTGTTCATGGCCGCCGTCCGGCGCGCCTCGCGCATGGGGCGGTAGGCCAGAACCGACGGGGCGGACGGCATCACTTCGCGGCACAGATGGGCATTGGTATCCGACACCTGCTGAAGCATCAGATAAGGGACACGCCCTTCCAGATCGGCCCCGGCGGCGGACGCGGCGGTATAGGCCGCCGACGCCTCGTTCCAGCGTTTGAGCGTGCGCAGCGCATCGCCCAGACGCAGATGAAGGGAAGCGTTCCCCGGTTCCCGCCGCACGGCCTCGCGGAAGGCATCCGCCGCCATATCCGTCTTGCCCAGCGACAGGGCGACGTCACCGATCAGCCCGTGAACCTGGGGCATGTCCGGATGGGCCGTGGCGGCCCGGACCAGCAGTTCCAACGCCACGGCGGACCAACCCGCCGCACGTTCCAGCACGGCCAGCGCGCCCAGCACGCCGGCCTCGTTCGGCGCCACGTCGAGAATGCGGTTATAAAGCGCCCGCGCCTCTTCGATGCGGCCAGCCCGATGATGGTCCGTCGCCACCTGAAACGCTACGGCCACCGTCATTTCGCTCATGGACACCCTCTCCGTCGTCGGAAGCGGTCCTGTTCCCGGAACGGGTGGGCGCGTCACCATCATCATCGCGGGCAAAGCCTGTCAAGCCCGCCGGGACACGGGTGACGGCGGAACGGGGGGCCATGCTTTCCCAGGGAAATGTTGCCAAGCGGAAGGGGTGACGGTATGTCTGCCTGACCGGGGTGAAAACCGGCACGAAGAGACAGAGAAACGGTCGTTTCCAGCATGAAGTCGCCCCGCCGCGTCGCCGTCATCGGCCTGGGTTACGTGGGTTTGCCCGTCGCCGTGGCGATGGCCGCGCACCACGGTTCCGTCATCGCCTTCGACATCGATCCCGAACGCATCCGGGAACTGGCGGGCGGCCATGACCGCACCGGCGAAATCGGTGCCGATGAACTGGCCGCCGTCACCCTGGACCTGACCAGCGACCCCGCCCGGCTGGGCGATGCCGATTTTTACATCGTCACTGTCCCCACCCCCATCACCGCCACCAAGCGCCCCGATCTGGGGCCGCTGCTGGCGGCGTCGAAAACGGTGGGCCGGCACATGAAACCCGGCTCCATCGTGGTTTATGAATCCACGGTCTATCCCGGCGCCACCGAAGAGGATTGCGTCCCGATCCTGGAGGCGGAATCCGGTCTGCGCCTGGGCCGGGATTTCGGCGTCGGCTATTCCCCCGAACGCATCAACCCCGGCGACCGCCTGCACCGTTTCGAAACCATCACCAAGGTGGTGTCCGGGTCCGACGACGCCACGCTGGACGTGGTGGCCGCGGTCTATGGCAGCGTGGTCAAGGCCGGCATCCACCGCGCCCCGTCCATCGCCGTCGCCGAAGCCGCCAAGGTGATCGAGAACACCCAGCGGGATCTGAACATCGCACTGATGAACGAGCTGTCGATCATCTTTCAGCGGCTGGGCATCGACACCCACGACGTGCTGGCCGCCGCCGGCACCAAATGGAACTTCCTGCCCTTTACGCCGGGGCTGGTGGGGGGCCACTGCATCGGGGTCGATCCCTATTACCTGACCCACCGGGCCGAGCAGTTCGGCTATCACCCGGAGGTGATCCTGGCCGGGCGGCGGATCAACGACGGCATGGGCCTGCTGATCGCGCGGGAAACGGTCAAGCATCTGCTGCGCCACGGCACCCGCCCGCAGACGGTGACGGTCCTGGGCCTGACCTTCAAGGAGGATGTGCCCGACATCCGCAACACCCGCGTCATCGACATCGTGCATGAGCTGGAAAGCTTCGGCGTGCGGGTACAGGTCAGCGATCCCCTGGCCGATCCCGAACAGACCCGCCACGAACACGGGCTGGATCTGGTGCCGTTCGACGCGCTGGAACCGGCGGACGCGGTGATCCTGGCGGTGGCCCACCGCGATTACCGCACCTTGCCGTGGAGCGGCCTGAGCGCGCTGCTGACCGGCGGGGCCGGACTGGTGGTGGACGTCCGTTCCTGCCTGGACCGGCGGGGCCGACCCGACGCCATCGACATCTGGCGGCTCTGACGGCTGTCCGGCGGGCGAAACCAGCGGCCCAGGGCGAAGCGGGACTGTGATGATCGGCATCGATTTCGACAACACCATCGCCTGTTACGACAACGTGTTTCATCGGATCGCCGTCGCCGAGGGGATGATTCCTCCCACGACGGGGCGGAGCAAGGGGGCGGTGCGCGACTGGCTGCGCGCGGCGGGGCGCGAGGACGACTGGACCGCCCTGCAAGGGCTGGTGTACGGCGCCCGCATTCATCTGGCCCCGGCCTTTCCCGGATTGCTGGATTTCCTGCGCCTGTGCCGGTCGGCGGGCGTGCCGGTGGCGGTGGTCAGCCACAAGACCCGCCATCCTTTCGCCGGGCCGGCTTATGATCTTCACGCCGCTGCCCGCGGCTGGCTGGAACGGTTGGGGGTTTTCGACGATCCCGATATCGGGCTGGACCCGGCGCGGGTGTTCTTCGAACCGGCCAAGACCGGCAAGCTGGCCCGCATCGGCGCCCTGTCCTGTTCGGTCTTCATCGACGATCTACCGGAATTCCTTGGCGAACCCGGCTTTCCGGCGGGCGTCCGGCGCATCCATTTCGACCCCCACGCCACCGGCGATACACCCGCGGGCTGCGAACGCGCGGGCCATTGGGGGGAAATGGCGGCCCTGGTCCTGCCGCCCCCGTCCGGCGCGCGGGCATGACCGCCGGGGTTCCTCATGCCGACGCCGCCCGGCTGACGGAACAGGCGGGGCTGGGCCGGCTGGAAACGCTGATCCCCCTGGCCGGCGGAGCCAACAACCGGGTGTTCCGTGCCGTCACCGCCAGCGGCCCGGCGGTGCTGAAGGTCTATTTTCACCACCCCGACGATCCCCGCGACCGGTTGGGGACCGAGTACGGCTTTCTCACCATCGTGTGGAGCGGCGGTATCCGCTGCGTGCCCCGGCCCCTGGCCGCCGATCACGCCCGGCATATGGCGCTTTATGATTTGGCTCCCGGCACCCGCCCGGCGGCAGCCGATCGGGCACTGGTGGATCAGGCCGCAGGCTTCGTCGAAGCCCTGCAGACCTTGCGGGCCGATGCGGTCCACCTGCCGCCGGGGTCGGAGGCGTGCTTCACCCCGGCGGCCCACCGGGCGACGGTGGAACGCCGCTTGACCCGGCTGACCGCCCTGCCCCCCCGGACTCCGCGGCACGCCGAAGCATCCCGTCTGGTCCGGGACGAAGCCATGCCCCGCTTTCTCGCCGCCGCGGTTTTGCCGGACACCGGTGGCCCGCTGCCTTTCGAGTGCCGCTGCCTGTCGCCATCGGATTTCGGCTTCCACAACGCGCTGGTGGACACCGGCGGGCGGGCCGTGTTCATCGATTTCGAATACGCCGGCTGGGACGATCCGGCCAAGCTGGTGGGGGATTTCTTCCACCAGCCGGCGGTGCCGGTGCCCTTGGATCTCTACCCCGCCTTCCGCGACCGCATTGCCGCCCTGTTCCCCGAGCCGGAGCGCGTGGCCCGGCGCTGCGACGCCCTGTTCCCACTCTACGCGCTGAAATGGGTGGCGATCCTGCTCAATGACTTCCTGCCCACGGGCGGCAGCCGCCGCGCCTTTTCCGCCGGGCATGAAGCCGCAGCCGAGACCGACGTCCGCCTGCACCGCCAGTTGGACAAGGCCCGCGCCATGCTGGCCCGGCTTGCCACCCTCCCCGCTTTCTAGGCATAAGGACCGGCATGACCACCTATTGCGTGATCGGCAGCAATGCCTTTTCCGGCCAGGATTTCATCGCCCGCCTGCTCGACGAGCCGGGGGTGCGGGTGCTGGCCGTCAGCCGTTCCCCCGAACGCCCCGACCTGTTCCTGCGCTACCGCGGCCACCCCAACGCCGGGGCGGTGCGCTTCGTCCAGGCCGACCTGAACCGGGACATGGACGCGCTGTTGGCGGAGCTGGATGCGGAACAGCCGGAACACATCGTCAATTTCGCCGCCCAAAGCGAGGTGGCGCCGAGCTGGGACCACCCGGAACACTGGTACCAGACCAACACCGTGGCCCTGGCGCGGATGGTCAACCACCTGCGCCGGCGCGATTACCTGTCGCGCTACCTGCATGTGTCCTCGCCCGAAGCCTACGGCACCTGCGTGGGCCGGGTGACGGAAGAGGCGCCGCTCAACCCCAGCACCCCCTATGCCGCGTCCAAGGCGGCGGCCGACCAGCTTCTGGGCGTGTTCCACAAACAGTTCGGCTTTCCGGTGGTGACGGTGCGGGCGACCAACGTCTATGGCGCCCGCCAGCAGCTGTTCAAGATCATCTGCCGGACGGCGATCTATCTGAAGCTGGGCCGTAAGATCCAACTCCACGGTGGCGGCACGGCGGTCAAATCCTACATCCACATCCGCGACGTGTCGGAGGGCGAACGGGCCATCCTGCACCATGGCGCGCCGGGGGAGGTGTACCACCTGTCCCCCGATGGCGGCATCGCCGTGCGCGACGTGGTCCGCATCATCTGCGAGCGCATGGGCCGGCGGTTCGAGGATTGCACCGAAACCGTGGACGAACGGCCGGGGCAGGACGCCGCCTATGTCATTGATTCCACCAAGGCCCGCCAGAGCTTCGGCTGGGCGCCCCGTGTCACGCTGGACGAGGGGCTGGGCGAGGTGGTGTCGTGGATCGATGCCCATTGGGACACGATCCGCACCCTTCCCCACGAATACCAGCACAAGGCCTGATCCATGGCGTACGTCGATTTCATCTCCAAGGTCCACAAATCCACCAAGCGCGATTATGTCCAGCGGGTGGTTGAACACGACAAGGCCGCCTGCGCCGAAATCGCCTGCCGCTTCGACAAGGATTATTGGGACGGGGAGCGGCACACCGGCTACGGCGGCTACCGCTATGATGGGCGCTGGCGGGTGGTGGCCGAGGACATGGCCCGCCATTACGGCATCAAGCCCGGCGACCGTATCCTGGACGTGGGCTGCGGCAAGGCTTTCCTGCTCTATGAATTCACCCAGGTGGTGCCCGGCTGCGAGGTGGTGGGGATCGACATCTCGTCCTACGCCATCGAAAACGCCAAGGAAGAGGTGCGCCCCTTCCTGCAGGTGGCCGACGCCAAATCCCTGCCCTTTGACACGGACTCCTTCGATTTCGTGGTCAGCATCAACGCGCTGCACAACCTCCACCTGCCCGACCTGTGGTCGTCGCTGGAGGAGATTGAGCGGGTGGGCAAAAGCAGCGCCAAGCACATCGTAATCGAGGCGTACCGCAACGAGCGGGAAAAGGTGAACCTGATGTACTGGCAGCTCACCTGCCGTGCCTTCCACACGCCCGAAGAATGGGAGTGGCTGTTCGCCCGCACCGGTTACACCGGCGACTATTCCTACATCACCTTCGAATAAGGAACCGGCATCCGTGACCGACGTCACCCGCGACCCGGTGAACATGAACCTGCTGGAGGTGCACGAGCGCATCGGCTTCCAGCGGCTGGGGCTGATGAACAATCAGGTCTGGTACGACGACCCCAAGCGGCTGGTGTTCACCCTGTCCCGCTACAAGTTCGTCGCCAAGATGCTGAGCGGACGGGCGCGGGTGCTGGAGGTGGGGTGCGGCGACGGGTTCGGCGCCCGCATCGTGGCGCAGGAAGTGGGGGCGCTGACCGTTACCGATTTCGATCCCCTGTTCATCCGCGACATCCAGGAACGCGCCGTGGACCGCTGGCCCATGGAAGCCCGCGTCCATGACATCCTGGACGGTCCGCTGGACGGGCCGCCCTTCGACGCCGCCTATTCGCTGGACGTACTGGAGCACATCCCCGTGGAGCGGGAGGGGGCGTATTTGTCCAACATCGCCGCCTCCCTGACCGGGCATGGGGTGTTGATCGCCGGCATCCCGTCGCTGGAATCCCAGGCCCACGCCTCCCCCCCCAGCCGGGAGGGGCATGTAAACTGCAAGACGGGCCGTGATTTCAAGGCGCTGATGGAACGGTATTTCCATACCGTCTTTCTGTTCTCCATGAACGACGAGGTGGTCCACACCGGCTACGCCCCCATGGCCCATTACCTGTTTGCCGTCTGCGCCAGCCCCCGGCGCTGACCCTTGGGAAGACGGGGCGGGCAAATAGCTCTATCGCCGGAACAGGGGGATGGTTATTTTCGCATCCACTCCCGCTATCCGGTGCATCTCCGATGAAGATCCTGCACATCAACACCTTCGACATCCACGGCGGCGCCGCCCGTGCGGCCTTCCGGCTGTTCAAGGGGCTGCGCGTCATCGGGGAGGAGAGCCGGATGCTGGTCCTGCAAAAGACCGGCAACGATCCCGACGCCGCCACGCTGGGGCCGGTTTCGCCCGAGCAGATGGCCCGCGCCCAGGCCATTCAGGCGGAGATCCAGGCGGAAGCCGCCCCTTATCCCGTGCTGACCGCGCCGGGTTTCGTCAGTTTCCACAGCGAACGCGCCGCACCGGGGGAAATCCTGGTCAGCCAGCTTCCCCCCGCCGACGTCATCAACCTGCATTGGGTGCGGGGACTGATCGACTACCCCTCCTTCTTCGCCAGCCGCTCCCCGGATCAGCCGGTGGTGTGGACGCTGCACGACATGCACGCCTTCACCGGCGGCTGTCATTACGCCGGCGGGTGCGAACGGTTCACGCAAGGCTGCGGTGCCTGCCCCTTCCTGTCCTCGGACGACCCGGCCGACCTGTCGGCCCGCATCCTGGAACGCAAGATCGCCGCCCTGGCCCGGCGCAACAACCGGATGCACATCGTCACCCCCAGCCGCTGGCTGGGGCGGGAAGCGGCACGCAGCGCCCTGTTCCGCGATATCCCGGTCAGCGTCATCCCCTACGGGCTGGAAACCGACACCTTCGTCGTCCATGATCGGCAGGCCATGCGCCAGGCGTTCAAGCTGCCCCCCGATCTGAAGATCATCCTGTTCATCGCCCACATGGTGGATGATCCGCGCAAGGGCCTGTCCTATCTGGACGAGGCGCTGAGCCGGCTGGGGCCACGGCCCGACGTGGCGCTGCTTCTGGTGGGCGGCGGCAACGTGACGCTCAAATCCCAGGTGCATCACCTGCGCACCGGGCTGGTGTCGGACGACGCCACGGTCGGGCGGCTCTACAGCGCCGCCGACATCGTTGCCGTGCCCAGCCTGGAAGACAACCTTCCCAACACCATGCTGGAGGCCATGGCCGCCGGTACGCCGGTGATCGGCTTCGACATCGGCGGCGTTCCCGATCTGGTGATTCCCGGCGAAACCGGCTGGCTCGCCCCGCCTGCCGACGGCGAGGCGCTGTCCGCCGCTCTGGCCACCGCACTCGGCGATCCGGCCCATCTGGCGGCCATGGGCCGCATGGCCCGCGCCCGCATCGAGCGGGAGCACACGCTGGAGGTCCAGGCGTCCCGCTACCGCGATCTTTATCACTCGCTGCTGTCCTGACCGATCCATGGCCACCTTCCTCGTTACCGGCGGTGCCGGCTATGTCGGAAGCCACGTCTGCAAGACGCTGGCCCGCCAGGGACATACCCCCGTCACCTACGACAACCTGTCACGCGGCCACCGCTGGGCCGTACGCTGGGGGCCGCTGGAGGAAGGGGACTTGCACGACCGCGCCCGGCTGGACGCGGTGCTGGACCGATGGAAGCCCGATGGCGTGCTGCATTTCGCCGCCTTCGCCTATGTCGCGGAATCCATCGCCGATCCGGCCCTCTACTACCGCAACAACGTGGTCGGCACGCTGACGCTGCTGGACGCCATGCGGGCCGCGGGGGTGGGCCGGCTGGTGTTTTCCAGCACCTGCGCCACCTATGGCATTTCGCCCAAGCAGCCCATCGAGGAATGCGACCCGCAAACGCCGATCAACCCCTATGGCGCCAGCAAGCTGATGATCGAACGCATTCTGCGCGATCATGGCGTGGGCTATGGGCTGAACGCGGTGATCCTGCGCTATTTCAACGCCGCCGGCGCCGACCCCGATCTTGAAACCGGCGAATGCCACGATCCCGAACCCCATGTGATCCCCCAGGCCATCTACGCCGCGCAGGGGCGGGTGCCGGCGTTCCGGGTGCTGGGCACCAATTATGATACCCCCGACGGGTCGGCGGTGCGCGATTACGTTCATGTCTGCGATCTGGCCGACGCCCACACCGCGGCCATGGATCACCTGTCCCGCCACCAGGGGGTGGAGGCGTTCAACCTGGGCACCGGGGTCGGAACCTCGGTCCTGGATCTGGTGCGGGCGGTGGAACGGGTATCGGGGCGCACGGTGCCGGTGGAACTGCATCCCCGCCGCCCCGGCGATCCGCCGCGGCTGGTGGCCGACAGCTCCCGCGCCGGGCAGATCCTGGGCTGGCGCCCGCAGCGGTCGGACCTGGACACGCTGATCGGGTCGGCGTGGCGCTGGCACAACCGATAAGGTTGTGGTCCAGAGCGGAGCGGTCTGAAAAGCCCCGATACTGGAGCAGAAACGGTGAAGGGGGTACGCGAACGTCCCCCCTTTCCCCTTATCAGATGGACACGCCAATGAATTGACGTGTCGTATTGCGCTCAAGCACTGTGCCGGCTTTTCTGCGCCATATGGCGTGCCGCTGCGGTCGCGCCGGTATCAGATCGACTTACGGACGATGATGCGGACCTCGCCCTCGGGGCCGACGACGGCGGCGCCGTAGCCGGTGGCAAGACACAGGTCGTTGTCATCGACGGGCGAGGTGCCCTGGGCCCGGCGCCACGTCAGGCTCGGGTCGATTTCCCGCAGCAGAGCGACGATATCGCTTTCCAGATGGTACGTGCGCGGAGCCAGAACATTGTCGAGATAGGTGTAATACAGCCCTTCGCGCAGGTTCAGCCCGGCCAGCGCCTTCTTGACCGCAGCCAGCGGATAGCGGCCCACCACGTCGCGCAGCCGGTCGTACACCGGCCAATACATGCCGCCGTCGCCGTAGAGATAGAGCCACAGTTCCCCGCCCGGCTTCAGCACGCGGAAATGCTCGCGCAGACCGCCCAGGCAATCGGGCGTATGGTGCAGCACGCCATAAGAGGCCACGAAATCGAACGTGCCGTCGGCCCAATTGCTCAGGTTCGTCACATCCTGCTCCACCGGCGTGATGGTGGAAATGCCCAGACGCGCGCAGGTATCCTTGAGATAGGACAGCGATGCGGCGCCGATGTCGCCTGCCACCACCTCGCCCGCTCCCATCCTGGCCAACGCCACGGACAGGCGCCCGATGCCGCACCCGCCGTCGAAGCAGCGTTTGCCCGCCAGATAGGTTTCATTGATGCCGCTGGCCCGCAACCGCGCTTCCACCAGGCTGACCGAATGGTCATAGGTGGCGGGACTGAAGGCAGTCCAAGCACTTTCGAACAGTTCGGCGGTATCCACCGACGCCGAACCGACTTGACGGGGCACGCGGTGAACGGCCAGGCGGCGCACATCGTCCAGAACAGTCAATTGCCGGCGCAGACAATCGTCAAGCGCCGGTTCAGGATCGGCCTCCAGATCTTCATAGATATCTCCCAAAACAATGGTCACCATGACCGTGCTTCGGATCATATCGTCGAAAGCACTCTCAGGAAGATTCGAGAGGGAATCGATGTAGCTATCCAGCAAAAATGTCATGGAATTTTTCCTGAGATCCTAAAAAATCCGAAAGGTCCTGCAAAGATAGGAGAACGGTGGACGCCATCCTTCCTTGATCGGAACGCTTCATGGCAAATGTTACTATATCCACCCTCCCAAAACAGCAAGCCTCTTGATCGAGTCTGCCCAAGCCCGCGAAGCTGCCGACCCCGGATTTATCGGTTGACACCTGATCCCATCCGGCCATCCTTCCGCGCCGGTGCGGTTTTGCGCTAGCGTATCCGCCGACAGCCTGGATAAACGGAGTATCTGCCCATGGCGTACAATCCCGATCCCCGTGCGCCAATGTTCACGAACCTGCATTACTGCTCGCGCTGCGGCATGCCCAGCACCGAGCCGAAGGCGGACTTCGACGAACTCGGCGTGTGCGTCGCCTGCCGGGCGTCGGAGCAGAAGATGCACATCGACTGGCAGGCCCGCGAGCGCCGCCTGGCCGAGATCCTGGAACAGTTCCGCGGCAAAAGCACGTCGGGGTACGACTGCATCGTCCCCATCAGCGGCGGCAAGGACAGCGCCTATCAGCTCCACCTGATCAAGAACGTCTATAAGCTGAAGCCGCTGGCCTGCACTTTCAGCCACAACTGGTTTTCCGAAACCGGAATGCGGAATCTGCGCTGGTGTCTGGAAACCTTCGACGTCGATCATGTGATGTTCACCCCCAGCCGCGGGCTGGTGAACCGCTGCGCCCGCCGGTCGCTGGAAATGATTGGGGACGCCTGCTGGCATTGCCATTCGGGCGTTGGATCGTATCCGGTGCAGGTGGCGGTGCAATACAAGATCCCGCTGATCGTCTATGGTGAATCGGCGGCGGAAAAATCGTCCCACGCCGATTACGACAATCTGCTGGAATACGACGAACATTATTTCACCAAGATCTCCGCCTTCTATTACCCGGAGGAATTCGCCACCGATTACCTATCGGTACGCGATCTCAGCCCGTTCAAGCTGCCGCCAGGGGAAGAGCTGCGCAAGCTGGGCTTTTACGGCATCCACCTGGGCAACTTCATTTTCTGGGACGGCGAACGCCAGACCGAGTTCCTGCGCGACCACTACGGCTGGCAGGAAGACAAGGTGGAAGGCACGTACAAGTGCTACAAGAGCGTGGAATGCCGGATGCCCGGCGTTCACGACTTCACCAAGTTCCTCAAGCGCGGCTATGGCCGGGGCACCGATTTCACCTCGCAGGACATCCGGGCCGGCCTGATGACGCTGGAGGAAGGCAACATCATCGCGCGGGAAAACGACCCGGTGGAGCCGGACATTCTGGAATATTACCTGAAGTCCACCGGCTACACGCGTGAGGAATTCTACCGGATCATGGATGAACAGCGCGAGAAGGTCGGCGCCCTGACCCGCGAGGAAATTCAGGACGCCCTGACCGACGCGGCCCGCCGCAAAGCCGAACGGCTGGCGCGCGAGGCGGGAAACGATGCCTGACGGTATGCGGACGGAGACGACGGCGATGAGTGCTGCCCCCCACACCCTGACCGCCACCGAGGGCACGGCCCTGGTGCGTGCGGGAAAGATGTCCGCACTGGAGTGGCTGGACGATTGCCTGGCCCGCACCCGTGCCGTCAACGGCCCGGTCCATGCCTGGCAGTATCTGGACGAGGAGCAGGCCCGCGCCGGCGCCCGCACGCTCGACCGCCGCGACTGGGCGGGCTGGACACCAGAACCGCTGCTGGCCGGCCTGCCGCTCGGCGTCAAGGATGTGTTCAACACCGAGGACATGCCCACCGCCATGGGCAGCGACCTCTGGCACGGCTTCACCCCCGGCAATGACGCCCGTGTGGTGTCGCGCGCCCGGCTGCTGGGCGCGCTGATGATGGGCAAGACGGTGACCGCCGAATTTGCCACCCATGCTCCCGGCCTGACCACCAACCCCCACAGCGCCGATCACATCGCCGGCACATCTTCCACCGGGTCGGCGGCGGCGGTTCTGTGCGGCATGGCGCCGGCGGCCCTGGGGACCCAGACCGCCGGCTCAATCATCCGTCCATCAAGCTATTTGGGGGTGGTCGGTTTCAAGCCGTCCTTCGGGACGGTGCCGCGCACCGGCGTGCTGAAGACCGCCGACACCCTGGATACCATCGGCTGGATAACCCGCAGCGTGGCCGACGCCCGGCTGCTGCTGGACGCCCTGCGGGTCCACGGTAAGAACTATCCCAACGTGGAGCGCGGCCTGTCGCGTATCGCCGCCAAACGGAACGGCAACCGCCCCTGGCGGGTGGGGCTGGCCCTGCCGCCCACCTGGGACCACGCCGCCCCCTATGCCCGCGAAGCACTGACGGCCTATGCCAACGACCTGACCCGCCGGCACAACGGGATCGAGGTGGTGGAAATGGACGTGCGCGCGCCGTTTGCCGAAGCACACGACCTGCACCGGATCATTTATCACAAGCAGCTCGCCTATTATTTCAAGAAGGAACTGGCAAAGCCCGACACGGTCAGCCCCATCTTCCGCGCCGTCACCGACGACGGCAACAGCATCACCACCGAGGAGTATCTGGCGGCCCTGAAGCGGCAGACGGCCCTGGAACACCGGCTGGACGCGGTGATGGCCGATGTGGACGTGCTGATAACCCTGTCGGTGTGCGGCGAGCCGCCCCGCTGGGACGACGAACGGGGCGAACCGGCGGATTCCTGCCTGATCTGGACCCTGTGCGGGGCGCCCAGCATGAACCTGCCGCTGTTCACCGGGCCGCAGGGGCTGCCCTTCGGGGCGCAGCTCGTGGCGCCGCGCTACGGCGACTATACCCTGCTGGAACTGGCGGAAATCCTGTTCCCCGGCACGGTGCCGGTGTTCACCCCCGCCGAAGCCCCGGTTTCCGCATGATCGTATGGCTGATCGGCCTGTCGGGGGCAGGGAAATCCACGGGCGATCGACCGTTCAGGACGGGAACACCATTTGGGGATGGCGGCAAATGGCGCGGCAGAAGTCCAGCATCTCGGGCTGGTCGGCAAACACCGCCTCATACTGGCCGGTCTGAAGCAGGCGGATATTCTCCAGCACAATGGCCAGCATCGCCTTTCCCTTGGGGTGAAAACGGGTGAACGCCTGGAAGATCACGCTGCGAATCATGGCCGGATCGTGGTTTTCATCGGCACCGTGCATGATCGATATGATTTCGCGTAGGCGGGGGCATGGGGCCAGATCTTCTGGTCCCATGCCGGGACGGTAGCGGGGGAACAACTCATAATATTCCTGGGCCAAGGGATCCTTGGATGCCAGAAAGATACTCATCTCATCCTGTTCCCGCACCTGGCGGTTGGGGTCGGCGCCCTCGGTGGTGTAGATGAGCCGTTCACCCAGATAGAACGAGGTCTGCCCCATCTCCAGCGACAGCACCGCATTGGACACTAGAATGTTGTTCGACGTTGTGTAGCGGAAATTCCGCAGGATGGTGTAGAGCGTCTTGTGGAACAGCGGATCAAACATGTGCCCGGCGGTATAGACGGGAATGTCGCGGTTGCGGAACAGCTTGTCCCGCCCCAGAAGGATATCCTTCCAGTACAAACAAACGCTGACCGGCTGGAACGCTTCCGGCAAAGCCAGAAGCTGGCCGATATACCCGTCCACATCGAATTCCGCCGTGATGTGGTGGGTGGAATGGGCGGGAAACGCCAGGGTGCCGCGCGCATCGGGCGCCAAGCCGATGTTGTTGGTCCGGCGGTACAGAACATAGGAGTTTCCGGCCCGGAACGCCTGCTTGCCGTATTTTTCCTGATAGAGCTTCCGGTAGTCCTCACGCGCCACAATGATCGGGTTCTTGTTGCCGATGTAGGTTGGCATCTCCTCGACCATCAGCTCGATGCCGTGATGGGTGGTCAGCAGAACCGGAATGGCCGGCGGAAGCCCGGCCCATTGCTTCAGCGCCAGATCCAGGCCGTACCAGCATTGCTCGGGGGGATGGGCGATAGTCTCGAAATACTTGATCCGCGCCACCGCGGCATCCAGATCAAACGGCAAGCTGGTCATGATCCATTATCCCCTGGGAACATCGGCTCCCAAAAACATCGGCGTCAGCGGTCCCGGCACGCTCCATCCCATTAGCACCCACCCGACGGAAGGGTAAACCCCCTTGCACGGAGAAACGCGATACCGGCATCTTGCCAGCGTCAGCGGTTTTCGCCGCCCCCGCCGTCAACCCGCCCGGATCATGACCGCCCCCATCCTTCTCGATCAAGCCCGCATCGCTTATCAAGCTAATCGCCTGGACACGGCCGAAGCCCTGTGCCGCGCCGCCGGTGCGGAAACGGACGGTGGGGACCGGGCGGCGGCGCTGCTGCTGCTGGCCCATATCCACCGGCGCCGGGGACAGACGGACGCGGCGGCGGAAACGGTGGCCGCCGTGCTGCGCGACGATCCCGCATCGATCCCCGCCGCCCAAGCCTACACGCTGATGCGCGCCTTGATGAGTGCCGGGCAGGCACGGAACTGGATTCTCATTCCCGGCGTTCCCCGCAACCTGCCGGAATTCACCGCCGTGCTGAACGGCGCCCTCGCCCTGCGCGCCGAGGGGCTGGCGGACGAGATCCTCCTGTCCACCTGGACCGGGCAGTTCAGCGGCAATCCCGGCATCGCGCGGGAGTTGGAAAAACACCGCGTCTTGTGGATCGAAAGCCCCGAGCCGCGCATCACGCTGGCCGGGCACATCATCCACCAGATGAAGGCGTTCATGGCCGGGCTGAACGCTTGCCCGCCCGGTTCACGGGTACTGAAGCTGCGCACGGACAAGGTACCCATGCTGCCGGCGGTATGGGAGGGGTTCCGCAACGCGCTCGGCGGCGGTCTGGACCGGGAAATCGGGGGTGGGGCGGGGGGCGACCCCGCTTATCCCACCATTTTCAGCGAACGAGTGGCGGTGACCAGCTTCGGCAACTTCGCCAACCTATTCTGCATGAACGACATCACGTTTTTCGGGCGGCGTGAGGATCTGCTGACGCTGGCGAACATGGACGCCCGCTTCTTCGAACGGTTTCGCAGCATGGCGCCGGAACAATGGTACTTCGCCCATCCCTTCATTGACCGTTTCCCCATCTTCCAATCCTATTTCCGCATTCCGCTGGGCATGACCCACAGCGCGGACCTGCGCCGGCGGCTGCTGGCGGCGTCCCTGAAAAACGACACCTACGCCCGCATGGTCATGAGCTATGCCCATCTGGTGTCGCACTACTTCCGCGTCGGAATGCAGCCGCGCACGCCCCAGACGGTAGAGGTCGCCGCCGCCCGCTGCCGTGGCCTGACCTACGAGGAGCTTCTGTTCACCGAGGATCACGGGCTGGGCAGTTTTTCCGCCCATGTGCCCGACGATCTGTGGTTGGCGCCGTTCCTGACCAACGGGATGCGGCCCAGCCCCCTGGGCGACCGTCTGCAACAGGCGGGCGAAGCCGTGCGCCCCTACGCTTTCCACACCGCCGCCAACCCGGCGGAGATCGACGCGGATCTTGAGATTTCCGGCTTTCACGCCGCCATCCACACGCTGGCGGCCAGCGAGCCGGGCACCTGGTTCAACACCAACACATGATGCACCGTTCCGGTACCGCCGACCATAGCAACCCGCCGATCAACGGGGTGATGGCGCCCCCGTAACGGTGAAGGGTTCGATGTGGGGGTTGCTGTCCAGCACGCCCACGGCGTTGCGCCCGATCTGAAAGCTGCACACCCGCTTCCCCACCCCAAGCGCGGTGACCAGGGCCACGGTGGTGATGCCCCACACCGCATCGGCGGCGGCAATCAGGGCCTCGGTGTCGCCACCGGTCACCAACGCGGCGTCGAGGCCGGCACGGCGCCAGCGGTCCAGGGCCGCCGCCACCCGTTCCGGCGGCTGGCGCGGATGGGGCTTGACCAGGATGCGGGCGTCGGGACTGAGCGCCCCCGCCCGCGGCTCCAGCCAATTCATGATATCTTCCCAGCCATAGCCGGGGTCGTTGGCCCCGCCCCGCTCCACCGGGTCCAGCAGCAGGAGAACCAGCGGTTTTCCCTCCGCCCCCCAGGACCGGCGCAGGGCGGCGGTGTCGGCCGCGGGAATGGCGCGGATGCGGGCGCAGGCAGCTTCCACCGCCGGGTGGCCGGTGACCGCCAGCGGCGGCGTCTGGTCGGGTGTCAGGCCGTGGCGGGCGAAATCGGCGCGCAGCAGCTCCGCCGCTGCCGCGTCGGGCACGCCGATGATGTCGGGCAGCACCGGCCCCCCCGGTTCGTCCGCCGTCGGCACGAAATGGGCGGCAAAGTTCTTCCAATGGTCGAACAGAAAGATGGTGGGCACCCCTCGCGCCCTGCAGTCCCGCAAAATTCCGCGGGTGCGGGCGAAAGCCACCTGCGACCCCAAAAGCACGGCCCCTCCGCGCACCCCGTCCAGGAACGCGGGCAGAGTGTCGGCCGGATGGAAGGGGCGTTTCAGGTTGGCCGCGGCCCAGCCGTCGGCAAACCATGGGCCGGTTACCGCGGGCACGGCGGCGGCCACCGTCTCCATCACCATCACCGCCCCCGGATCAGCCACATAGACCAGTACGGGGGAAAACGGGACCAGCAGGTCCAACAGCCGTCGCCGGGTTTCCGGGGTCACCGGGACACCCCATCCAGACCACGGGCCTGATCCGCCAGGGCCGCGGCGACCCGCTGGGCGGCCAGAGCGTCGTCGCCACGGCACAGCGGATCGGCCCCGTCCCACACCACGGCGCGCAGATTGTCCATCAGGGTGGGGATGGCCTGTTCATGGCCGGTCCCGGTTTCCTCCGCCAGCACCAGCCGCAGACCGGGGGGAATGCCCTGCCCGTCCGCCACCGTCCAGCGACGCAGGCGGCGATGGTCGCCGTCGATGATCCACCGCCCGTCACAGGTCACCACATCCACCTCGAACAGGGTGAAGCAACGCTCGTCCAGGCTCTGCAGCACCAGTTCCGGGCAATGGTCCAGGGTAAGGAAGGCGGTGACCGTCGGATCGTCGCCCCAATGATCGTAACGGGCGGCCAGGGCGCGGGCCGACCGCACCTCCCCGAACAGCAGGCGGGCAAGGTCGATGGCGTGGGTGCCGTTGTGGCGCACCCCCTTGGCGTAGCGGATGGTGGCGGTCAGCACGCCGCCGCCGGCAAAGCGGGTGGCCATGGCGCGGTACAGCCCGACGAAACGGCGGGTGTAGTTGACCAGCAGCGGCACCCCGGCCCGGCGGTAGGCGTCCAGGATCGCCTCCCCCTCCGCCACGTGGCGGACCAGGGGCTTTTCCGCCACCACCGCCCGGACCCCGAAATCCAGCAACCGCGGCAGCCACGCCACCTGGGCCGCGGTGGGCAGGCACAGGCTGACCACATCCGGGCGTTCGGCGGCCAGCATGGCCGCAACGTCGGCATAGGCTGCACAGCCCCAGCGGGCAGCCTCATCCCCCAGATCGGCGGCGGTGTCGGCCAGGGCCGCAAGCTCGAACGCGGGCGAGGCCCAATAGCCGCCGGCATGGGTGATGGGGGCGCCGTCGGTTCCCCAATCGCCCGGACGGTCCAGCCGGCTGCCGATGCCGCCGGCCCCGATCACCGCGGCGCGAAGCGGGGTGCGGGGGGATGCGGGGGTGCTCATCCCTCCTCCGCCTGCTTCTGGCGCACACCGCCGTTCAGCGCCACCCAATCGGGCCGGGCGCGCAGCAGCGTCACCACGTCGGCAGCGGTGAAAGCCGGGTTTTGCGGGTGCAGCGTCTCAATGATGCGGCGGACCAGCTCGTAATCCGCCGGTTCGTCCACCGTCAGCCGCAGACCGGGCCAGCGGAGATCCTCCGGCGCCTCCCACCCGGTGCGGGGGAACAGATCGGGGTGGCGGTGGATGTGATAGGTGCCGTGAACCCGGTCGGTGGGGTCGTTCGACAGGGCGGCGGATCGTTCCAGAGCCGCCACCGATACCATCCGCACGTCGAAACCGATGGGAAAGCTGGCGGTGAGGTTGTTCCCGGCATAATCCCACGCGCCGGAGCGGAAAAGATCGACCGTGGCATCGATGTGGACCGGGTCCACCAGCGGGTTGTCGCCGGTCAACTGCACCAGCGCCCCCGCCTCCTGCCCGCGGGCGGCTCCCAGCAGGCGTTCGGTGATGTCGTCCACCGGGCCACGGTGGACGGGGCAGCCGATGCGTTCGCACAAGCCGGCGATCACCGCATCTTCGGGCCGGACGGTGGTGGCCACCACCACCGCATCCACCCGGCGGCAGCGGCGCACCCGCTCGATCAGGTGCTGGAGCAACGGCAGCCCGGCGGCGGGCAGCATCACCTTGCCCGGCAGACGGGTGGAGGCCATCCGCGCCTCGATGGTGGCGATGACGGGAGAAGGCGGCGACGGCATGGACAACAGGCCCCGGACAGCGGACACGACGGCCCCCCCGCAACGGGGCAGCCCGGTTGCGGGGGGAACCGTCGCAGTGATACACCGGCCAGACCCCCGGCACCAAGACCCGCCGGCAGCCAGGAGAAGCCCTCGTGACCGAGACAGCCCCCGCCGCCATCCCCGCCATTCAGGGCACTCTGGGCCAGATTTTGGGATATTTGTCGCAAAATCTGAAGAACTTCCCCCGCCGGGTGCCCGGACGGCTGGTGATCGACGGGCGGGAACTGCATTACGTGGACCTGCACAGCTTCTATTGGCAGGCCCTGCAGATCTTCCACAGCCGTCTCTACGACATCCGCACCGACGCGACGGCACCGCTGATCCTGGATTGCGGCGCCCATATCGGGCTGGCGTCGCTGTTCTTCGCCTCCCGCTTCCCTCAGGCCACCATCCATGCGTTTGAAGCCGACCCGGCCATCGCCGCCGTGATGGCCGCCAATCTGCAGGCCCAGGGCTTCGCCCATGTGATCCCCCATGCCAAAGCGGTCTGGGTTCACGGCGACGGCATCACCTTTGCCGACACCCACGATGATTCCGGCCATGTGACGGCGGGCGGGAACGGAGTGCGGGTGGCATCCTTCCGGCTTCGGGATTTCCTGGCCGGGCTGGAACGCCCTGTGGACCTGCTGAAATTGGACATCGAAGGGGCGGAATTCACGGTTGCCGCCGATTGCGACGGTGCGCTCGGCAATGTCCGCCGCATCATCGCCGAGGTTCACTGCATGGACCACGCCGACGGCACCCTGAGCGGCTTCCTGTCGGTGCTGGAACGCAACGGCTTCCGCACCGTGATGCATGACCTGCACTTGGCCGACTGGCTGGGCACCGGCAACCCGCCGCCGTTCACCGCCCTGTCAACCCGGCAATACATCATCACCGTCTTTGCCTGGCGGGAGGAGGCATGAGCCAGCCGCCCGCCCCGGACAACACGCCAACCCTGGTCACGGCCCGCCTGCGGCTGGTCCCGTTCGGGCCGCAGCACCTGACCGAACGCTATGTGGCATGGCTGAACGATCCGGCGGTGGTCCGGTACAGCGAGAACCGCCACCGCCGCCACACGCTGGAAAGCTGCGCGCGCTACGCCGACGGCATGAAGACCGGCGGGCATCCGTTCTGGGCGGTGGAATGGAACGGGGCGCATATCGGCAACCTGACCGCTTATTGCGACCGGCCCAACCGGGTGGCGGATCTGGCGATCATGATCGGCGCCCCCGAAGCCCGCGGCCATGGGCTGGGGCTGGAGGCATGGTGCGCCGCCCTGGACCATCTGCTCGGCCCCGCGGGTGGACAGCGAAAGGTGACCGCCGGCACCATGGCCGCCAACCGCCCCATGCTGGGGGTGATGGCCGGCAGTGGCATGAGCGAAGAAGGCCGCCGCCGCGCCCAGTTCCTGCTGAACGGCGAGCCGGTGGATATGGTGATGGCCGCCCGCTTCGCACCCTGATACCAGCGGCCGTGATCGTGGCCCCGCCGGCGATTGAAGCACAATGCCTCTGCCCGTCAGCCCGCCACCGCGGCGGCGGCGGCTAGAATGGCTTCCACCGGCGCGTCGATGGTCCCTGCCGTCTCGGCGATGCGCGACAGGACCGCGTAATCCTCCGCCGTGTCCAGGGTCAAGGGAATGGACGGTTGCGCCCAGCCCGCCGGACGGGCGAAGCGGCGCACCGTGAAGCGGGCCGGGTTGTTGTAGAGATACAAGGTCAGATGCTCGCGGTCGTCGGCACGCAAGGGAGCGGAGCGGTGAAGCCCGGCCATGCAGGCGGCATCATACAGCTCGTAATCGATCCCCACCGGAAACACCGTCTTGGTGCTGGCGATGTCGAACGGCTCCAGCCCCGCCACCTGGGACAGACAAAAATCCAGGCTGGCCCCATCGGTGAAGGGACAATCCGCCGTCACCCGCACCACCCGGTCGAAGCCATGGGCCGCGGCGGCACCAACGTAGCGTTCCACCAGATCGGTTTCCGATCCGCGGAACACCGGCACCCCTTCATCCGCCGCCAAGGCGGCCAGGGCATCGTCGGCAGACCGGTCGGTGGTGGCCAGCACGATCCCCGCCGCCAGCCGCGACGGACGCAGGCGCCGCAACAGGAAGGCAAGGCTGGGCACGCCCAGGATCGGTTTCAGCGCCTTGCCCGGCAGCCGCGACGACCCCATGCGGGCGGCAACGATGACGCCGGTGCGCGGGACGGCTCCGGTCACGGCGTGCCACCCCAGTTGAAGGTTTCCGCCATCATCTCCGCCGTCTTCAGCTTGGGCGCGCTGTCGATGAAGAAGGTTTCCTCGGGCGTGGCGACGAAATGCACCATCCGCGGCCCGGTCAGGGCACCATAGGAAAGATTGCGGTTGTGCAGCGCCACCACCGTTTGGGCGTCCCGGTAGATGGTGCTGAGATCGGATGCGATGCCGCCAGCCTGGTTGATGACCTGCAGCCCGTGGGAGGTGCGGCGGTAGACCTGCCCGCCGATTTCCTCCACACCGAAGCAGCAATCGGCATCATTGAGGATCAAGGTCGAAATCGCCTCCGTCACCGTGGCGGCGCTGACGAAGGGGGCCTGCAGGTAATGGATGACCGTCATTCCCTGTCCGGGGGTGCCGGTGTCCTGTGCGATGCGGGCGATGGTGGGAACAAGGCTGTGGGTGCGCAGTGTGGACGCCGGTTCGCGCAAAAGAAAGGAACAGCGCGGATCGCCGAACGCCGCCACCTCGTCCGCGGCTTCCCCGTTGTCGCAGGCAACGACGATGCGGTCTACCAGATCGCAGGCGGCAAAGATCTCCAGCGACCGGCGCAGCAGCCGGCGCCCCCCCACCTCGGTCCGCCACAGGTCGGGGGCGAAATCATAATGGCGGCGGCAGGGAATCACCGCGGTGATCGGGCCGTAACTGTCCACCCGGTCGGCGATGGCGTCGCGCTTGATCCGGCGGCGGGCGTTGGCGATGCGGTGAACGTTGCCGGTCAGATTGGCTTCATGCCGGCGGTAATAGAACAGCGGCAGGTTGACGTTGCCCGACTTGTAACGGTCGCGCACCTTGACCCACAGGTCCAACCCGTCCTGGGCGCCCAGATCTTCGCGGTAGCCGCCCAGTTCCTCCAGCACCGCCCGGCGGATCATGGTGCAGGCACCGTTGGGGGGCGAATCCAGCGTGTGGTTGCTTTCGTACAGCTTGGCCCGCCATTCGCGGCTGGTGATGTTGCCGAACTCATCGGTCAGATAATAGTCGGGAAACACCAGCGCCATGTCGGGATGGCGGTCGAGATGGTTGCTCAGCACCAAAAGGATGTTTTCATCGAAGTGGTCGTCACCATCCAGGCGGATGATGTATTGCCCGCGCGCTTCGCGCAGAGCCTGATTGCACACCGCCGGCAGGCCGATGCCCCCGGCGGCGAAGGTCCGCACCCGCGGATCGCCGGCGTAAAGCGACACCACATCCCACGAGCCGTCAGTGGAACCGTCATCGAAAATCAGCAACTCCCAGTCGTCGAACGACTGGCGCAGCACGCTTTCAATGGCCTGTTCCACATAGCGCCGATGATTGCGGCTGACGACATAAACGGAAACTTTGGGAGCGGACGTGCGAGTAACGGTCATCGACCCACCTGACAGAAAAACGGGCGTCGGGCCAAACAGCACCCCGCCCTTGCGCGCGGGCGCAAGGTAGTCCCGCTTTTCTCACGTCTCAAGTGAATTGCCCCCTGGGCGGTGTACTGAAAAAGGGGCTTGGTTTTTTCTTGAACCTATACCGTTATCGTTTGACCGCGATGACGTGGCGGGCGTCGGCCAGCCCGGCCCGGTCGATGGCCGCCTGAACCGGATCGGTCAGGGCATCCAGCATCGGAGACAGCTCGGCCAGAAGTTCGGGCGCGCAGCGGCGTTCCAGATCCACCGCCAGCAGCCGGCGCAGATCCAGGGAATCCTGGCCGAACACCCATTGCGCCGCAATATCGTACCCCGCCCCCGCCAGCGCGTGGGCGATGGAACGGTCTGTGTAGAGCTGGCAGTGCAGAACACTGTCCAGGTTGCGGGCGTACAGCCCCGGCAAGGCCCCCTCCAGCAGAGTGGCGAAACCAAACGTGGGAACGGAAAAGCAGAACAGCGTTCCCGCCGGCTTAGCCGCCAGCGCCGACCAGAAGGGCCGCGGATCGTCGGCGTGTTCCAACACGAACCACGCGGCATAGATGTCGGCCGGGTTGTCCGCCACCGCGTCGGCCAGATCGGCAGCGGAATGGCGGGCTGCCGGGCGGGCCAGCATGGCATTGCCGGCCTGGATCAGCGCCTCGCTGGCGTCCAGCCCCGCCACGGCCTCCGCCCCCGCCTGCTGAAGCGCATGAAGGAAATAGCCGGCGCCGCAACCCAGCTCCATCCAGCGCCGCGCCAGCAGGCCGGCACGGCTGGCCCCCAGAGCCGGGGCACAGGACAGGATCCACTCCAGTTTGGGCGCATAAATGCGCCGGCTGCGCCCGTCATAGGCGTCCCGGTCGAGCCGGGGGTAGATCTGCGCAAAGGGCTGGCCCACGGCGGCGGGATAGCCCGGCGGCGGCTGAACGCGGGTCTGCACATGCCCGCATGCCCCGCAGCGGCAGTAGTTCACCCCTCGGTGGCCGAACCACGGTGCATCGACCAACCCCGTCCCGCACAGCAGGCAGGCCGTGCGCTCCGGCCGTCCGGCCAGGGCGGCGGCGGTGCGGGTCTGGTCGGTCAGCAGGCGGGCGTTTTCGTCCGCCAGACCGCGGCTTTCGCCGGACAGGTCGCCCGACGGCTTGGAATAGCGGATGTCCATAAGGCGCCTTCAGACCGCGGAAAGGGTAGCGACGGCCCGGTGGACCTTGTGGAAGGCGTCGATCACCATATCGATCTGCGCGTCGTCGGCGTCCCACGACACGGGCTGGAATTGGATCACCCGGTTGATGTGCATGTCCTCCACCACCGGGCACAGACCGGGGGGATAGGTGCGGTCGGTCAGGGTGAAGGGGAACCCCTCGCGCCCCAGGGCAATGCGCTTCTGGAACAGCGGCAGCCAGTAGAGCGGGCGGACGTAGCCCTCGGCCACCGGCACCCCCTCGGCGGCCAGCGCGCGGGCGAAGGCGGCGCGTGGCGCCCCCACCCGTTCGGCGTCATAGGCCGCGGTCCACATGAAATAGACGTGGCGGCATCCCGGACGCACCGCCGGCGGCGTGATCCCCGCCAGCCCCGCCAGCCCGGCGCTGAGCCGCGAGGCCATGCGCTCGCACCGCTCCACCAGCCCATCCAGGCGGGAAAGCTGCACCCGCGCCATGGCTGCGGCGATTTCCGGCATGCGGTAGTTCTGACCGACGATGTTCGACAGATCCTCCACCCCCACCCATTCGACGGCGTTTTCCCCATGGTTGCGGATCAGCTTGAGCCGGGCCGCCAGGGTATCGTCGGCGGTGACGCACACCCCGCCCTCACCGGTCTGGATGTGCTTGTGGACGTTCAGGCTGAAGACCCCAATGTGGCCGACGGTGCCGGCCAGACGGCCACCGTCCTCCACCGCCAGGGCGCTCTGGGCGTTGTCTTCGATCAGGTACAGGCCGTGGCGGTCGGCCAGCGTCCGCAGCCGGTCCAGCCGGGCGGAGTGGCCAAACAGGTTGACGGCAATGATGGCGCGGGTGCGCGGGGTGATCGCACGCTCCACCGCGTCGGGGTCGATACAGAACTGGTCCGGCTCGATGTCGGCGAAGACCGGGATGCCCCCATAGAACAGCGGCGCCACCGCAGTGGCCGACATGGTGTAGGGCGGAACGATCACCTCATCCCCCGGCCCGATGCCCACGGCCCCCATGGCCGCGATCAGGCCCGAGGTGGCGGAGTTGACGCTGACGGCGTGGGTCATGCCGAAACGGGCAGCCCATTCCTGCTCGAACGCCTGAACCTCGGGACCGCCGAAGAAGCGGGGCTGGGGGCTGCCGTAGAAACCGGACAGCGTTCCCCGCTCGATCACCCGCACGGCGGCATCCCGTTCACCGGCGGCGATGCCGTTGAAGGGCTGGAGGGGACGGCTGACGGCGGGCTTTCCCCCCGCGATGGCCAACGGCTGCGACATATGGCTTGACCCGCATCTGGACACACGCCGGGCCTGGATGCCGGCGGGAAAACCAAACACCAAAGATCGCGGAAGGTCAACGCACGGGCATACGCAAGCCCGGTCCGGGCGGCGTCAGGATGGGTTTCCCCCTCTGGTCAAAATGTGCATCATGCCCGCACGTGACAGACCCGCACGGCGACACGAGGGAGCCATCGGCTTCGACCCCCATGATGACACTGATCGAAGCGTTGGAGCGCGCCTTCTGCGATATTGAAAGCGGCGCTTACGCCACAGCCGATTCCCTTTGTCAGCTTATCGTCCGCCAATTCCCCAATCAGGCCGAGGGATGGCGCCTTCTGGCCCGCGCGCGCCTGGGGCTGGGATCCCCGCGTGAAGCCCTGGACTGTCTGGAAAGGGCACGCGGTCTGACCCCCGGCGATCCGGTTCTTCTGGCCGAGATCATGGCCATCGCCCCCGCCGTCCAGGCACCGGATATCGCGACAGGGACCGCCATCCGTGCCGGTATCGCCCCGGCACCATCCTCCATCACCCAGACGTGGATTATGGACCGGATGAACGCCCTGCCCGGTGCGCTGCTGGAAAACGCACAGCGGCACCTGATGGAGTATCTGAACCGGGTCTATCCGCCCGCCGGCCTCAATCTGGGAGGGGGAAATTGGTCCTTCCCCTTCTTTTTGAACGTGGACAACCTGTGGGGGGAAGGACGGGGCAAGATCACCCTGGACGGCAACACCCGCCTGCCGTTGGGCGACGGCGCGCTGGAATATGTCTTCACGTCCCATTTTTTGGAGCATGTGGACCTCGACACCGCCGCCCACCTGCTGCGAGAAGCCCATCGGACGCTGAAACCGGGCGGCATTCTGCGCGTCGCGGTTCCCGACGTGGAAGAAGCGATGCGCCGCTACCGCGCCGGAGACGAGGGGTGGTTCCGTTTCTGGGTGGACCCCGACAACACGGTCTTCTGGCCCGAACTGGGGATCGAACCGAACCTGGAAAGCAAGCTGCTGTTCGTCTTTGCCCTTTACAATGTGCAGCATGTTCCCGGCAGATGGCTCGCCGTTCCCCCGGCCGCCGGGCGGGAGGAAGTCCGCCGCCGGGCCTTGGATGGGGATATCGACAGTTTTGGCCAATGGGCCGTCAGCCTGATCCCACCCGCAGCCCCTGAACGGGTGCTGCGAGAGCATGTCAACTGGTACTCCTGGCCGCGGCTGGAAAAGCTTCTGACCGACACGGGTTTCCGGTTCGCCGAACGCTCGCTTTACCGCCAGTCGCGCGCGCCGTTGCTGCGGGACGCGGCGTTCGACAACCGCCCCGACATCACCCTTTACGCCGAGGCATGGCGCTGACGGGGATGTGCGCCCCATCAGCGCCCCTACCGTTTTCATAAGGGAGCCTTATTCATAATGTGCGGCATCGCCGGATACAGAAGCGGACGGGCGGTGGATGATGGCGTGCTCGGCCGGATGGTCGGGGCGCTGCTCCACCGTGGCCCGGACGGGGTGGGCTTTCACCGGTCGGGACCGTTCGCCGGGGGTATGCGCCGGCTGAGCATCAACGATCTGGAGCACGGTGGTCAGCCGCTGTTCAACGCCAGCCGGTCGGTGGCGCTGTTCTACAACGGCGAGATCTACAACTATCCCGAACTCCGCCGGGAACTGGAAAGCCGCGGTCACCGTTTCGCCACCCACAGCGACGGGGAGGTGATCTGTCATCTCTACGACGAAATGGGCGCGGATCTGTTCGAGCGGCTGGACGGTATGTTCGGCGCCGCCTTGTGGATCGAGAACGAACGCCGCCTGATTCTGGCCCGTGACCTGCCGGGGGAAAAGCCGCTCTATTACGCTGAACCGGCTCCGGGGGAGCTGGTGTTCGCGTCGGAGCTGGCGGGGCTGGCCCCGTATCCCGGCATCGACATGTCGTTGAATCCGCAGGCGGTGTGGGATTTCCCCTCCTTCCTGTGGGTGCCGGAGCCGGATACCATCTACCGCGGCATCCGCGCCTTGCCCCGCGGCCATCTGTTGATCGCCGACGCCAACGGTGTGCGGGTGCGCGCCTATGCCAACCGCTTCAACACCGGCCCTATCGGCGAGAGTGACGAGGAGGTGGTGGCCGAGACCCGCCGCGTGGTGAGCGAGGCGGTGCGCAGCCGGCTGCTGTCCGATGTCCCGGTCGGGGCGTTCCTATCCAGCGGCCTGGACAGCTCCATCGTCGCCACATTGGCCGCCGAGGCTCTGGCGCGGGACGGGGGGCGGACGCTCACGACCTTCAGCATCGGGTTTGAGGACGCGGCCGATCCCTATCACGGGCGAGCCGACGAATCCGCGGAAGCCGCGGCCTATGCCCGCACCCTGGGCACGGTCCACCATGAAATCCGCGTCACCGCCGACAGCTTCCGCGCGGATCTGGAAACCTTCTGCCGCCATGGGGGCGAGCCGTTCGCCGTGTCCTCCGGCCTGGGCATCCTGACCATTGCGCGGGCCGCACGGGAACGGGGTATTACGGTGCTTTTGTCGGGGGATGGCGCCGATGAACTGTTCGGCGGCTATTCCTGGTATCCCTATCTGCCGCTCGACGGGGTGGCCCCGGCCCCGGCCCCGCAAGACCCGCTGTCGTTCCAGAACTTCGGAGACGGTCTTGATCGCCGCCTGTCGGTGCTGGCCGGTTACGGACCGGCAGAACGGGCCTGGGCCTGGCACTATTATGCGGCGGAGGCGGAAAAAGAGGCCCTGTTCGCCTCCGATCTGGCGGCGGAAGCAAACACTTCGCTGCGCCATTTCGCGGCCTATCAGCCCGTGGGCGGGGCGGATTGGACGGCAGAGGATTACATCCGCCAGGACCGGGCCTTCTATCTGCCGTACGAGATGATGCGCAAGCTGGACCGCATGACCATGGCCTGTTCGGTGGAGGGGCGTGCGCCCTTCGTCGCCCCGGCGGTGCTGTCCCACGCGGCTAAGCTGCGCTATGACCAGATGGTGCGCGGCGATACCTTGAAATGGGCGTTGCGCCGGGCCTTCGCCGACCGTCTGCCGACGGACATCACCACCCGGCCCAAGCACGGGTTCAACGTGCCCATCGATCATTGGCTGAAGGGCGAATGGTCCGATCTGCTGGACCGCACCTTCACTCCCGGCTCGGCTTTGGACCAGGCCGGGATGCTGGCGCCGGGGGCCATGGACACGGCACGGCGCCTGCTGCACGATCCCCGCCGCCTGAACGGACATACCCTGTTCTGCTTCATCATGCTCAACCTTTGGCTGGACTTGAACCCTCATGGAAATCATCGCTGAAATCGGCCAGAATCATAATGGCGACATGGGCTTGGCCCGCGCGCTCATCGACGCGGCCAAGGCCGGTGGCGCCGAGGTGGCCAAGTTCCAGGTCTATGACGCCGTTGCTCTGTTCCCGCGGGAAGGCAACCCTTGGTACGACTACAATTGTAAGACCGAGTTGAGCCGTACCCAAGTGGAGGAATTGGCCCGCCATTGTGCCGACGTCGGCATCGAGTTCATGGCCTCGGTCTTTGATGTGGAGCGGGTGGCGTGGTTGGAGGCCATAGGCGTGCGCCGCTATAAGGTCGCGTCGCGCTCGGTGAAGGACCGCGCGCTGATCGACGCATTGTCGGCTACCGGCAAGCCGCTTCTGGTATCGCTGGGCATGTGGGATGGCCCGGAATTCCCGGTCATTGAGGCCATGGGTGGAGTGGAATTCCTCTATTGTGTTTCCAAATACCCCACACCGCTGGAGGATCTGCACCTCGCGTCGGTGGATTTCACCCGCTATGCCGGTTTCAGCGATCATACGCTGGGAATCACCGCGGCTCAGGTAGCCTGTGTCCGAGGGGCCAGGATCCTGGAAAAGCACTTCACCATCGACAAGGCCATGTATGGTCCCGATCATACTGGCAGCATGACGCCCGATGAACTGGCCGCTGTTTCGCTTTTCCGTGACGAGGCAGCCCGCTGTTTGTGATGTCGGCGCGTCTTTCATGTCATGGGGGCGGAGGAAGGGGAAAATTTGGACTCTTGTCGCTCCCCCTCCCTGCCGGTCCGAATGGTGAAGCCGGATGAAAAAAACGCCGTAACCTATTGACTTGGTTACGGCGTTTTTTTGGAGTCTTGTCTTATTCCGAAAGCCGGCGGCTGTCTTACCGGCAGAGTTCGGCGAATTTTCGCTCGGGGATCGGTGGGGGGGACGGGTGCAGGATCAGCCCATGCTCTTCCACTGCCACCCGTGCTTCGGGATAGACGGCTAGGGAAAGTTGCAATGCTTCGATGAAGCGTTTGCGGAAATCTCGCAGACGGCTGTAACCCGCGCCGAATTGTTCGAAGACGGCGTTCCAAGTGACCGTCGTGGTCCGGGTCAGGCTGTGCAGTCGGTAGGCCAACCAGATGTAGATGTCGATACTGGAGCTGTTGTTCTGAATGTGCCGGAGGGCCGGTTCCCAGATTGGGACAGGATGGGCCTTTAACTCCCGGAAGAAGGCTTCGGAGAGAAGCACCCGGTCTTCCCACAGAGTTCCCTGTTGCGGATCGGATCCTGAGTACAGGTGAATACCACCTTTGACGATCGAGTCCTTTTCAAAGCCGACACCGTTTTCTTCGTCCCAGGCAAAGGTCAGGTTGCAGGCTGCGATCCGGCACGATTGCTCGCGGATGTCACGGTAGGTCTGTCCACCGATGGACAGGCCCATGCGGTCGAGCCATTCGTGCATACTACGGCCCAACTCTACCTCGCGGCTGTCGGTCTGGATGGCGCGGGTCTGCAAATAAAGCAAAATCATTCGTGCCCGGCTGCCATATGGTACGCCGTACAGACGAAATCCGCCGCCCCGCAACGGCAGACGTCCCGGCTCGATCAACAGACGGATGCGATGACCGCGCCGTTCCCATGCCTGTTCATCGGGGAGACGGCGGTGAGGAAGAGCGGTCAGTGCAAAGCCGGAATAGGTGATGCCAAGATCTTGCCGCTCCTCCTCCATGATGGCGGCGGCAACCTCGACTATCGAGCGTTCGTTGGGGGTGCTCTGAAGAGACTTGGCTTGCTCCCGCCCGACTTGGGTAATGAGTTGGTGTATCTTTCCCATGGGCCTAGGCCTTGCCGGTTTCCTTTCGCCGGTTGTGTACCATGCTCCCCACCGGGAGGGCAACTTGGAGTCTTGTCGCCCAAACTATTTGCTGGCTATTAGTTTCTATTATTTGTTTGTGCGACAAGACTCCAGTGGAGAATCGCGAGTCGCGCGACAAGATTCCAGATTGGACGCGACAACACTCCAGGCTTTAATTCTTTCATGTTTGCGAATCCCGGCGGAGGTGCGACAAGACTCCTGGGGATAAGATTTTATCTCAGCCGAATCGGGCTAAGAAGCCTTCTTGCCCGCCGCCAGCCTTGATTTAGGGGGAATCCGGCCTGTCGTCGCGCTTCCACTTTCGCCGGACAAGCGCGACAAAGCTCCAATGCCTGCCTGCCCGCAGGCATTATTCCGGCGGGCAGGCGCGACAAGACTCCAACGTCAAGGAGCTGGTTCGGCCCCGGTCCGGGGTGCCGGGATGCCCAAAGCTTGGGCGTTGCCCTGCAGCCGTTGGCGCAGGCTGGCGCGTAGGCGGGCCAGTCGAGGGTGGTCGCCGGCCAGCGTGGCGGCTTCCACCCCTGCATTCGCCGGGGTGACGCGGCTCAGCTCTCCCAGCCCCAGCACGCCGTTGAGCCAGGCCACGCTTTGGGCCAGAGGGGCGCCGCTTCCGCCGCCGATGGCGATGGTCGGAACTCCCATCCAGGCAGCATCGGCGGTATCGCCGGGATGCCGCTCCTCCAGGTCCAAGCGGAGATCCATACGCGCATATTCCATCAGGCGCTCTCCTCGGCTGGTAGGGAAAGTGCGCTCGTCAGTCCAGCGGGCGCCGGGCAGGGCTGGGGCCACCAAGGCTCGCAGATCGTCGGTGATCCCATGGCCCAGCCCCACGGTGATCCCGTTGCCGGTGATGACCGGTGGAGGGGAAAGAGGCGGGGCATCACCGGGGGGAAGCCAGCCTGGAAAAACCGGGGCCGGCGTAACAGGGCTGTCCGATGGGGCGCCGGCGGTGGTGGAAAACGCCAC
>CALBDS010000004.1 GCA_937927415.1 uncultured Rhodospirillaceae bacterium | reverse complement strand
GAGCCCCAGCCATGAGACTCCCGGTTTCCCTGCTGGCGCTGCCGCTGCTGGCCGCTTGTGCCACCGACGCACCGCCGCCCGCCTCTATGGCGGGATCGGCGGCACCACGGACCTACACCCTGGCCGACCTGCACATCCCGCCGACGGCGATGGAGCGGGAGCCGAAGGAGAAGGCGGGGCCGCGGCCGTCGCGGGCGCAGACGCGCAGCTGGGTCGGGCAGGCCAACGAGGCCGCCCTCGACCTGCCGACGCTCACCTGCTTCAAGGGCAAGAGCTGCGAGTACTGGTACCAGCCCGACCTGCAGTATCTCGTCTACATGGCCGAGGGGAACCAGACGCTGGTCTGCCTGAAGCCGGGCGAGGTGGTGCGCGACATCGTCGCCCCCGGCGCCCAGGTGTGGATCCCGCACCAGCCCTACAGCTTCGGCAAGGGCGCGCAGCGCACCGAGTGCATCGCCTTCATGCCGCGCCGGGCCGGCCTCAACCAGCAGATCTCCCTCTTCACCAGCGAGCGGAAATACGACATCAACGTCGAGACCCACAAGCGGGTCCACCACGTCGAGGTGCGCTGGCGCTACCCCGAGGACTATCTGGCGACGCTGAACGGCCAGGCGTCCGCCATCTCGGCCGCAGTCGGCGGCGACCGGCGCGACCGCACCACCGAGCTGGCTTACCGGGACCGCCGCTGCACCTACACGCTCGACGGCGACACGCCGGAGTGGCGGCCGGTGCCGACCCCCGACGGCCAGCCGCCGGTGTGCGACGACGGCGAGGTGACAGTCATCAACTTCACCCCCGGCGCGCTCGGCGCCTACGGCGCGCCGATCCTCTGGCGCATCGGCGCCGACGGCACCCGCATCCCCGTCCAGTACGGCCGGATGAACGCCACCTACCGCGTCGCCGGCATCCACGACCACCTGCTGCTGGCCATCGGCGCGCAGGAAGTCCACATCCGGAGGACCCGCCCGTGACCGCGACCAACGACACCCAGCCGCCGCTGCCGCCCGATCCGCTGGCCCGCCACCGGGTGATCACCTCCGGTCCGCACGTCGTCCGCATCCTGCTGGTGGCGGCCGTCGTGATCGGACTGGGGCTGGCCGCCTACATGCTGGGCCGCAGCCAGGGAGCGGGAGGCTTGCCGAAGCTGTCGGTCGCTCTCGGCCCGACGCAGCCGGAGCCGCGGCTGCCCAGCTACGAGGACATGGCGCCCAAACCGGCGCCGCCACCGGCACCCCGCATCGAGAAGAAGGAACCGCCTCCAACGCCTCGGCCGCAGGCCAAGGCGCCGCCGAAGGAGGACGACCTGCGCAAGAAGGCGATGGAGGCCGGCGTCGGTGGCTGGAGCCGCAAGGAGGACACCGGTGCCGTGACCGCGGCCCAGGTCGGAACGTCGGACTTCGCCGCCGCCGGTTCCGACTGCTTCGTGCCGCCGGGCACGCCGATCCCCTTGCTGACGGTGAACCGCGTGGTGACCGAGCGCGGCGGCATCGTCACCGCGCGGGTGACGCAGGACGTCTGGGACGCCGGCTTCTCCTGCCTGGCGGTGCCGGCCGGCTCGGTGGTGACGCTGGACGTGGGCAGCGGCGTGACCAAGGGGCAGAAGCGCATCGAGGTGGCCAACCCGGTGATCACCCGGCCTTGGCCGCGCAATGACATGGTGCGTGTCGCCGCTGTCGGAGCGGACGCCACCGGTGCGGCGGGGCTGGCCGGGTCGGTGGAGGTGCCGTGGCTCCAGACCGGCTTGCTGATCGCCGCCAGCACGGCGGTGGATGTTGCGGCCGCAGCGCTGACCGGGGGCGGCAGCCTGATCGGCGGCATCTTCGGACACAGCATCGACCGTCCGCTCGACAAGGCGGCCAAGGATCTGCTCGACCGGGCGCCCGTCATCACCCTCGACGCCGGGGAGCCTGTGCTGCTGCTGTTGCGCGGCGGATTATGGGCTGATGACTTTGGACGAGATCGCTGAGTGGCCATTCGGAAGGAGGCGTTTATGGGCCTGAGCACGTCACGGCTGCACAGCGTTCGCTGCTGGCCGGTGGAATGCGCGGGTGTCCCGTGCTCAGGTTTTGAGAGGGGCACTGTTCCCCGCTGCCCAGGGCACAGCGGCCGTCATCACCGACTGCTGGTGTCGGTGATGACGATGGCTTCGTTTTCGACATCCTGAGTGATTTGGCTCTTTTCTGAAAGGGCGCTGCGCCGAGGAGGCTGCTTCTCGTAGCTTGCAGTCACCTGCCGTATTGCTCGTCCGTCACCTTTTCCATCCAATCGACGTTCCTTCCGCCGACCACGTTGGTGATGGCGATGTGGCTCATGCCGTTGGTGGCGGTGGCGCCATGCCAGTGCTTCACGCCCGGCGGCGTCCAGATGACGTCGCCCGGCTTGATCTCCCGCTTGGCGCCGCCCTCCTCCTGCACCCATCCCGTCCCGGCAGTGACGATGAGTGTCTGGCCGGCCGGATGGGTATGCCACGCGGACCGCGCGCCCGGCTCGAAGGTGACGAGGCCGCCCGACGACGATGTGTGCTCGTTGGCCGCATAGAGGGGATCCACCACGACGGCTCCCGTGAAGGTCTGAGCCGACCCCTTGGCCGAAGGCCGCGAGCCGTTCGGGGAGACCACCATGCTTTCGGCAAAGGCCGGTGCCGCACCGACGAGAGCGAGGGAGAAGGCCGTCGCGACAAGCGTTTTCATCACTGTCCTTTCCTGGGTTTTCTTATGGTTCCGAAGCATGCCGGCCGCGCTTGGCGCGGGAATCCGCAGCCCGGCCCCTGGCGTTTGGCGATGCCTCACCCGCCGTATTGCTCGTCCGTCACCTTTTCCATCCAGTCCACGGCCTTGCCGTCGAGCTGTTCCTGGATCGCGATGTGCGTCATCGACGTGGTGGGGGCGGCGCCGTGCCAGTGCTTCTCGCCCGGCGGGAACCAGACCACGTCGCCGGGACGGATCTCCTCGATCGGGCCGCCCTCGCGCTGCACCCGGCCGCAGCCGGCGGTGACGATCAGCGTCTGCCCCAGCGGGTGGGTGTGCCATGCCGTGCGGGCGCCAGGCTCGAAGGTGACGCTGGCCGAGGTGGCTCGCGCCGGGGCGTTCGCCTGAAACAGCGGGTCGATGCGGACCGTGCCGGTGAACCACTCGGCCGGTCCCTTGGCGGATGGCTGCGAGCCGACGCGCGTGATGTTCATGGTGTCGATCTCCGGTCTTCGCCCCTGGGGGCTGCGGGCTGCTGGCTGAACATGTAATCCGCGTCCGCAGGCGCGATTAGTGGTCGGACTGCGCATGAACCTATCGATCACGCTCATGAGTGCGGGGCATCCCATCGTCATCGAATGGCCACCGGTGCCCTGAGGAGTCGCAGCGCGACGGCCGCGGCGCAGAGCACGCTCACCGCGCTGACGAGGAACACCGTGCCCAGGCCGGCCCCGCTCGCGACCAGTCCCAGCGCCGGACTGGCGATCCCCAGCGCCAGATCGAGAAAGGCGGTGTAGGCCCCCATGGCAAGGCCGCGGCTTTCCGGCGGTACGCGATGGACCGCCTCGACGCCCAGACCGGGATAGACGAGCGAATAGCCGAAGCCGCTGAGCACCGCCCCCATCAACGCCAGCCCCGGCCGCGGCGACAGCCAAATAAACGCTTGGCCGGCCGCCTCGATCAGCACGCTGATCAACGCCACCCTGGCGCCGCCGAACCGATCCGGCAGATGACCGAAGAGGACACGGGCCAGGATGAAGGCCGCCGCGAACGCGCTGAAAGCGAGCCAAGCCGGACTCCAGCCACGGTCCACGAAGAGCAGCGCGACGAAGGCGGTGGTCGCTCCGAAGCCGATGCTGCTCAATGCCAGGCCGAGCCCCGGCATCCACACGGCGCCGGCCACCTTGGTGAAGGCGGGGCGGCTGCGTGGCTGTGGTGCGACGGGACGCAGCGGCGCGACGAGCAGCAGCGCCGCCAGCGGGACCAGCACCGTCGCCAGCGCGATCGCCCCGAAGCCGAAACGTGCGTACAGGGCGGTGCCAGCCGGTGCGCCAAGCGCGAAGGCGGCGTACATCGCCGTTCCAACCCAGGCCATGACCGTGCCGGCGTTGCGTGCATCGACGAGCGCCAGCCCCCAGCTCAGCGCCCCGGTGATGATGAAGCTCTCCGCGGCACCCAGCAGCGCCCGGCCCAGCAGCAGGATGATGACGGACGTCGTAGGCGTGTCGGCGAAGCGGAGCGACAGCAGGTAGAGCAGCCCGGCCCCTGCAGCACCGGCCAGACCGGTGACGACGGCGCGCTTGGCTCCCCGGCTGTCGGCGTGATGGCCGGCCCACACCCGCGACAGGAGGGACGCCATGAACTGGCTGCCGGCGACGAGACCGACCACGACGGTGTCGAGGCCAAGCCCCTGGTGCACATGAAGCGGAAGCACCGGCAGGGCAAGCCCGATGACCAGGAAGGACAGCAACACCACCGCCATGATCGGCAGCAGCGTCACCACGACGCCCCGGGCGGCTGATACCGGCGAGGGAGCGGCGGGCATTACGGCACGGCCTTCATCCGGTCGAACGTGTGCACGAAGTCCTGCCCCTCCCTGGGCTTGTGGCAGGAAAAGCAGCGGTCGAGGTTTTCGTCCTGGTTCACTGACCTGTCGGCGTTGAAGGCCTGATATTCCCACTCCCCGTTGCGCTTTTCGGGCGGGTAGCCGGCGCCCCAGCCCGTGCGCTTCTCCATCACGACGTAACGGAAGAGCGCGCCGTCCCGATAGTCCACCAGGGTGATCACCGTGCCGTTCGGCAGTGGCCGGCCCGCTTTCACCGCGTCGATGACAGCACGGCTGGTGAAGATCTCCTCCCGGATGCTGCCGCGGCTCACGACCGCGTAGCGCACGCCCTCGGCATAGGTCTCGGGGAACGCGACGAGGTCGCCGCCGGCCCTGGCCGGGCCGGCGAGGGGGGCGGCTACGCCCAATGCCAGCACCGTCGCAACGGCCGGGATCGATTTCACTGTCATCACCATGGTCCTCTTGGTGGAGAGGCGTCCCGCCCGGCCCTCCATCGAAGGCCCTGGATCGCCACCGGGCCGTGAAGGACCCGGTCTGGATGGCGATCTTTGCCGTGGCGCCGGTACGCGACTAGGCGGCACGTTTCGCATGGGCTTATCGATACAGCTCATGAATGCGGTGCGGGAAGGCGGTAACGCGACGGCTCGATTTGCGGTAGGATGGTGCAATTCGCCCGATCCCATGAAAAGCGCTCATCAATGCCGCGCGAAAGCGTCAACGACCTCCTCGCCTTCCTGGCCGTCGCGCGGGAACGCAGCTTCACCAAGGCGGCGGCCAAGCTCGGGGTGTCGCAATCGGCGCTGAGCCACACCGTCCGCCAACTGGAGACACGGCTCGGCCTGCGGCTGCTGACCCGCACCACGCGCAGCGTGTCCCCGACCGCCGCCGGAGAGCGCCTGCTTCACACCGTCGGCCCCCGCTTCGACGAGATCGAGGCCGAACTCGACGCGCTCAGCGCGTTCCGGGAGAAGCCGGCCGGCACCATCCGGATCACCACCACCGATTATGCGATCAGTAGCCTGCTCTGGCCGAAGCTGGAGGCCTTTCTGCGCGACTATCCGGACATCAAGGTGGAACTCGCCAACGACTACGGCCTGTCCGACATCGTCGCCGAGCGCTATGACGCCGGGGTGCGCTTCGGCGAGCAGGTCGCCAAGGACATGATCGCGGTGCGGATCGGGCCGGACGTCCGCTTCGCGGTGGTCGGGGCGCCGTCCTATTTCGACCGTTATCCGTCGCCGGAGGTTCCGCAGGACTTGGTCGGCCACCGCTGCGTCACCCTGCGGCTCCCCACCCACGGGGGGATCTATGCCTGGGAGTTCGAGAAGGACGGCCGTGAGCTGCGCGTGCGCGTGGACGGCCAGCTCGTCTTCAACAGCATCTTCCATATTCTCGACGCGGCGGTGGCCGGCTTCGGGCTGGCCCATGTGCCGGAGGATCTGGCGCAGCCGCACATTGCGGCGGGGCGACTGCGGCGGGTGCTGGAGGACTGGTGCCCGGCCTGGGTGGGATACCACCTCTACTACCCGAGCCGCCGCCAGTCCTCGCCGGCCTTCGCGCTGCTGGTCGACGTGCTGCGCCACCGGGGGTGAGCGTCAGCCGGGGCGCTTCTCGAAGACCTCCTTGAAGACGGGCAGCGCCGAAAAGGCGTTGGGCCAGCCGGCGTAGAAGGCGAGGTGGGTGAGCGCCTCGGCCGCCTGCTCGCGGGTCAGGCCGTTGTCCATCGCCCGGTTGAGGTGGTAGGGGATCTGCGCGACCTGCCCCGAGGCGACCAGGGCGCTGACGGTGACCAGGCTGCGGTCGCGCGGCGCGAGGTCCGGACGCAGCCAGAGGTCGCGGAACAGCACGTCGGTCGTGTACTGCACCATGCCCGGCGCCACCGCGCCGAAATTCTGCGCCACGCCCGTGGCGCGGCGCGCCTCGGTGGCCTCGTCGAGGGGAAGCGGCGTGGGCGAGGCCGGCGGAAGCTGGTCGGTGGCGATGCGGCGCTGGGCGAACACGTCCTTGGTGACCGCCACCGCCGCCATGGCGTTCGCCCAGCCGGAATAGAAGGCGAGATGGGTGACGATCTCGGACAGCTCACCGGGCTTGACGCCGTTGTCGAGCGCCAGGGTGACATGACGCGGCATCTCGACCGTCTGGTTGCGCGCGATGAGTGCTGCCACCGTGACGATGCTGCGGTCGCGCGGGGAGAGGCCGGGGCGCTTCCACAGATCCCCCTGGATGGTGCCTTGCGCGAACCTTTCCAGTGCCGGGGATACCGACCGCACATCGTCGAGCGTCACGGAGTTGGAAGCTGGTGAGGACGACGCCTGCCCCGCATGGGCCAAGGACGAGGCGAACAACGTGAGCGACGCAATCGTCGCGGCGAGCGCTTTCATGTTTGATCTCCGTTCGGTCACGGTTCCAACGTGCGGAAGCGCAGGCGCGCCTTCCGCGGCCGCTGTCAGATTGCGCGGAGGGGGCGGCCTTATTAGAGGGCGCCGGGCGATAGCCCTTATCGAGCCGGCTCATCAATGAGCCCTCGCCCGGCGCACGGGTGACCGGGCCGCCCGTGCCGTCAGAAGGCCAGGGAGGCGGTGTCGATCACGAAGCGGTACTTCACGTCGCCCTTCAGCATGCGCTCGTAGGCCCCGTTGATCTGCTCGGCGCGGATCGTCTCGATGTCGGAGACGATGCCGTGCTCGGCGCAGAAGTCGAGCATCTCCTGGGTCTCCGGGATGCCGCCGATCATCGAGCCGGCGATTGAGCGGCGCTTGGTGATCAGGGTGAACACCTCGGGCGAGGGGTGCGGCGAGGCCGGCGCACCCACCAGCACCATCGTCCCGTCCCGCTTCAACAGCGTTGTGAAGACGTCGAGATCGTGCGGGGCGGCCACCGTGTTGACGATCAGGTCGAAGCTCTTGGCGTGCGCCGCCATCTCGTCGGGGTTGCGTGACACCACGACATCGTCGGCGCCCAGTGCCTTTGCGTCCGCGCGCTTGGATTCCGAGGTGGTGAAGGCGACGACATGCGCGCCCATCGCGTGGGCAATCTTGATGCCCATGTGGCCGAGCCCGCCGATGCCGACCACGCCGACCTTCTTGCCCGGACCGGCCTTCCAGTGCTTCAGCGGCGAGTAGGTGGTGATGCCGGCGCACAGCAGCGGCGCCACTGCGGCGAGTTGCTCCTCCGGATGTCTGATCCGCAGCACGTAGCGCTCGTGCACCACGATCCGCTGCGAATAGCCGCCGAGCGTGTGGCCGGGCGCGTCGGGGGTCGGGAAATTGTAGGTGCCGACCATGCCGTCGCAGTAGTTCTCCAGCCCGTCGCCGCAATCCTCGCAGTGCCGACAACTGTCGACGATGCAGCCGACGCCGACGAGATCGCCCGCGCGGAAGCCCGCCACATGCGCGCCGACCGCCGAGACGCGCCCGACGATCTCGTGGCCGGGCACGCAGGGCCACTGCGTGCCGGCCCATTCCGCGCGCGCCTGATGCAGGTCCGAATGGCAGATGCCGCAATAGGCGATCTCGATCTGGACGTCGTGCGGGCCGGGAGCCCGCCGCGTGATCTCCATCGGTTCAAGGGGCTTGTCGCCGGCGTAGGTGCCATAGGCTTTGACGGTCATCGAAACGCTCCTTCATCCTTGTGCCGCTCTCAAGGCGCCAAGGCAGAACACCAGTCTGGTGAGTGTAGCGGGCGTCGGCAGGCCCGATTAGACGCCATCGACCGCATGGTGTTATGAGCTGCATTCATCAATGCCACTCGAAGGCCAGCCATGGTCGGGAAACCGGCAGCGGGATCGCCGCCGGTTTCCTCTGTGGCCGGCTTTCTCAGCAGCCCGAGTCCGCCGGGCCGTCAGCCGACCTCGACGACGATCTTGCCGAAGGGGCCGCGGTCGAGATGGTCGAGCGCCTCCGGCAGCGCGTCCATGGCGTAGCGCCGGTCGATCACCGGGGAAAGGCCCGTCGCGTCCACGGCCCTGACGAGATCCTCCAAGGCGCGGCGATGGCCGACGCCGATCCCCTGCACGACCGGCGATTTCACCAGGAGGTTCAGCACCGGTCCGGAAACCTCGAAGCCGTCCAGCACGCCGATCACCGAGATGCGGCCATGGACCGCCACCGCCTCCAGCGACCGGGCGAGATGGGCGCCGCCGACGATCTCCAGGATATGGTCGATGCCGCGGTCGCCGGTGAGGCGGTGGACGGCCCCGACCCAATCCTTGCGGTCGATCGCATGGTCGGCACCGAGCGCCCTGGCGCGTTCCCGCTTCTCGCCACTGCCCGAGGTGACGAAGACCTCCGCGCCCTGGGCCTTGGCGATCTGGAGGCCGAACAGGGCGACGCCGCCCGTGCCCTGGACCAGCACGCTCTCGCCGGCCCTGAGGCCGCCACGCTCGACGAGCGCGAACCAGGCCGTGAGACCGGCGCAGGGCAGCGTGCTGGCCCCGGCGGAATCGAGGCTCTTCGGTGCAGCGGCGAACCACGATTCGGGAAAGGCGACATACTCCGCCAGGACGCCCGGAAGGGCGCCGCCGAGGGCGCGGCCGGGCAGCACCCTGGCATTGCCGGCCGGCCTACCATCGATCCAACCGGGGGTGAAGGTCGAGATGACGCGGTCCCCCGTCCGGAAGCGTGTCGCACCCGCGCCGACAGCGGCGATGGTGCCAGCGAGATCCGAGGCCGGCGTGAAGGGGAAACCCACCGTCCCGCCCATGCCGTTCTCGATCATCATCTTGTCGCGGTAGTTCAACGAGACCGCCGCCACCTTCACCAGAACCTCGCCCGGGCCCGGCTCAGGCACCGCCACCTCTCTCAACCGCAGACTTGCACGCCCGAACGCGTCCATTTCCCAGCGCTTCATGATCATCGGTTCCGTTTGGGATTGCGAAAGGCCCCAGTTTGGCGTTGATGATCCGTCCCGGGTGGCGATGGATTTTCTCCCAATTGGCGCCTAAGGAGCGACAATGCTGGACAGCGACATCATGCCGGATCTGCCGGTCTTCGTCGCGGCGGTGGAGGCGGGAGGCTTTTCGGCTGCGGCGGCGCGGCTGAACCTCTCCCGCTCCGCGGTCGGCAAGACCATCGCGCGCCTTGAAGGGCGGCTCGGCGTCCGTCTTTTTCACCGCACGACGCGGTCGCTGACCTTGACGGAGGACGGGCAGGCGTTCTTCGAGCATTGCCGGCGCGCCTTGAACGAGGTGCAGGCGGCGCGCACGATGCTCGATTCCGGGCGGCGCGAGGCCGCGGGGCGTCTTCGCGTCTCGGTTCCGGTGCTGTTTGGCCGGCAATGCGTCGCGCCGGTGCTGATCCGGCTGACCGAGGACCACCCCAAGCTGGAGCTCGACATCAACTTCAGCGATCGGCTCGTCGATGTGGTGGAGGACGGTTTTGATCTCGCCGTGCGCAACGGCCCCCCTTGCAGGACTGGCCGGGCCTTGCGGGGCGGCGTGTCGCCTACCAGCACATGCGGGTCTGCGCCGCGCCGCGCTATCTCGAAAAGCATGGTGTTCCGGGGGACCTGCACGCGCTGTCGGGACACCGGGCGGTGCTCTACGGCCGTCCTGGCCGTATCAAACCATGGCTCTTCCCGCTCCATGGCGGTGCCATGAGCGAGATGATGCCGCCAAGCCGGCTGGTTTTCGACGATCTTGGCACAATCCGGGACGCGGTGGTCGACGGGCATGGTCTTGCCTGGCTGCCGTGCTGGCTGATCCGCGACGACCTGGCGGCGGGACGGCTTGCCATCGTGCTCAACCATCTGCCATCCCATGCCTTCGACAGCCATCTCCTGTGGCCGCAGGCGCCCCACCTCCCGATGCGCGTCCGGCTGGCGATCGACGCCCTCGCGGCAACGTTGCCGGAGGCGACGGCCCTGCCGCCGCCCCTCCGGGAAACCGCACTCGCCCGGTCTTTGCCGCGCGTGTGCAGGAACTGATCGCCGGGCAGGAGATGCTGCAGACCGTCATCGGCGCCATGCTGACGGCCCGCGCCGGATTGCACAGCGAGTTCATGCATCTGCATCGGCGTATGCCGGCGATCCTGCGCGGCGATGACGTGTGCCGGCAGCTGATGACGGTGCCGGGTGTTGGTGCGCTGATGGCGCTCTCCTTCAAGACGGCCATTGACGGTCAGGGGCAGTTCACCTCGTCCAAGGCGGTGGGAGCGCACTTCGGGCTGACGCAAGAAGTACCAGTCGGGCGAGACCGACGTGACCGGCGGGGTCAGCAAGGTCGGCGCCTTCGCGCCGGAGGGCATGCCGTTACCGGTACTTAGCGTCAGGGTGACAATGCCATTAGGATGCTGTTTCGGTCTGACCAGGGCCTTGGTCGCGCTCGCGTTTCAGGCGAAGCGAAAACGTGAAGCGGTCGGCAGGATGGATGGTCCGCGTGATTTCAAAGACCTCTCCGGCGGGATCAAGATAATGGCGTATGACCATCAGGGCCGGCGATCCCGCCTCGGCCTTCAGTTCCCCGGCGAGGTTTTCGGGGATCAGCGCTCCCTTCACATCCTGGCGGATCTCCGCGATCCGGCGCCCGTACCGTGACTCGATGAGAGAGCTGATCAGCACTCCCGGAAACTCCCGCACGACGTCCTGCAGGTCGGCATAGGCCTCATCCACATAGACGTCGGTCCATCCAACCGGAAGCGTGTTGGTTCCGCCTTCCAGGCGCAGGCTCGACACGCGCAGCCAGCGCGTTCCGGGCGCGCAGCCCAACTCCTTGGCGAGAGCCCGGTCGACGACGACGCTCTCCACCTCGCGCACGGCGCGGGCGTGCGTCGCCCCGAACTGGACGAGGTCCTCGACCGAAGCCAGCGACTGCCGATAGCCGCTCGGTGTGCCGACGGCCTCCACGCGTGTTCCAGCCTTCTTGCGGCGCGACACGAGGCCAAGCTCCTGCATTTCCTTCAAGGCAGCACGCACGGTGTGCCGGCTCGCCCCGTAATGCGCGCACAACTCAAGCTCGGTCGGCAGCAGAGAGCCGACCGGAAAGCGCCCAGTCCGGATTCCTTCGGCGAGATCGCGCGCCACCTGCGCGTAACGGGTTTCAGTCATTGCCCAGTCCATCAATCAAAGGTCGCACTTCCAGATACCCCGCTTTGTCAGCATAACAGATTGTTGACTTTATGTCCGGACATAAGATACACATCTTTATGTCCGGACATAACATGATGGCCGGACATAAAACAGCAAACGGAGGAACCCCATGCCGGCCCCGACCGTACCGTCGGCCACCACCGTCCTCGACTCCATCCTCTTCCGCGATGCCTTTGGGACCCCGCGCATGCGCGAGGTCTTCTCCGACCACGCCTTGATTTCGCGCTACGTCGAGGTCGAGGTCGCGCTGGCGCGCGCTGAGGCGCGTTGCGGCGTCATCCCCGCCGAAGCGGCCGAGGCGATCGCGGCACGCTCCACCGTCGCCACCCTCGATTTCGGCCGCCTGCGCCAGGAGACCGACATCGTCGGCTATCCGATCCTGCCGCTCGTGCATCAGCTCGTGGAGCAGTGCGGCGAGGCGGGGCGTTACGTGCATTGGGGGGCCACCACCCAGGACATCATGGACACCGCCGTCGTCCTTCAGGTGCGGGAAGGCCTGAGGATCGTCGAGGACGACATCGGCGAACTGCGCCGCATCCTGGCCGATCTGGCCACGCGTCATCGCGACACGCCGATGGCCGGTCGCACCCACCTGCAGCAGGCGCTGCCCGTGACCTTCGGTTACAAGGCCGCCATCTGGCTCGCCATGTTCGATCGCCACGCCGAGCGTCTGGAGCAGCTCAAGCCGCGTGTCCTCGTCGGTGAGTTCGCGGGGGCCGCCGGCACGCTGGCGTCGCTCGGCGACAAGGGCCTGGAGGTCCAGACGGCCTTCTGCGAGGAGTTGGGCTTGGGCGTCCCGGTCTCGACCTGGCACGTCGCCCGCGACGGCCTCGCGGAGACCGTCAACCTGCTGGCGCTGATCACCGGTTCGCTCGGCAAGATCGCGCTCGACGTCATGATCATGGCCTCGACCGAGTTCGCCGAATTGTACGAGCCGTTCGTGAAGGGCCGCGGCGCGTCCTCGACCATGCCGCAGAAGCGCAATCCGATCTCGTCCGAACTGATGCTCGCCGCCTCGAAGGGCGTGCGCCAGCACGCCGGCCTGATGCTCGACGCCATGATCCAGGATTTCGAGCGGGCGACGGGGCCCTGGCACGCGGAATGGATCGCCATCCCGGAAAGCTTCGTGCTCACGGCGGGGGCGCTCAACCAAGCCAAGTTCGCCCTCGGCGGCCTGATCGTCGACGAGGCGCAGATGGCGAAGAACCTCGGTCTCAGCCGGGGGTTGATCGTCGCTGAAGCGGTGATGATGGGGCTCGCCCCGCAGATCGGCCGCCAGCAGGCGCATGACGTGGTCTACGACGCCTGCCGGCGGGTCAACGAGAAGGGCGGTTCGCTCGCCGATGCCCTTGCCGCCGATCCGGTGATCGCGGAGCGCATCGACCGGGCGACGATCGACCGCCTGACCGACCCCAACAACTATCTCGGCCAAGCGCCGCAGATGGTTGACCGGGTGATCGCCTCGGCACCGCGGACCGCCTGACCCGCGCCCCCATCGACGACACCGGCGGCCCCGCCGCCTCGCCGCAGCCCGACCCGCGCAATCCAGCGCCGCCGCCCGGAGGCCCAGCCTCCGGAGGAGAAGAAGCGCACCCCGCCAACGTTCAGGAGGAACTCCCGTGACTGCTTCAGCCTCCACCGCCTCACCGCCCACCGCATCCGCCACGCCCCGCAAGAAGGCGCTGTGGAAGAACCTGGGCTTTCAGATCGTCGTCGCCATGGTGCTCGGCGCGGCGGTCGGTTTTCTGTTTCCGTCCTTTGCGACCAATCTGAAGATCCTGGGCGACATCTTCCTGCGCCTCATCAAGACGGCGGTGGCCCCCCTGGTCTTCTTCTGCGTGGCGATCGGCATCGTGTCGGCCGGCGACTTCAAGCGGGTCGGCAAGGTTGGCTTCGTGGCGATGCTCTATTTCGAGATCGTCTCGACGATCGCGCTCGCGTTCGGCCTTGTCGCCGGGAACCTCCTCGGGATTGGCAAGGGCATCGCGGCGGCAGCCACCGCGGCCGGCGTGAAGCCACCGGCGGTGCCGAGCCAGCCGCACTCGACGATGGACTTCATCCTGAACATCTTCCCGGACAACTTCGTCGCGGCCTTCGCCAGGGGGGAACTGCTGCAGGTGCTGGTGATCGCCATCATCTTCGGTGCCGCGCTGTTGCATCTCAAGGCGGAAAAGCGCGCTCCCATCGAGCGCGGCCTGAACACCATCTCCGACGCCTTCTTCGAGTTCATCCACATCATCATGTGGTTCGCGCCCATCGGCACCTTCGGCGCGGTCGCCTTCGCGGTGGGGTCGAGCGGAACGGCGGTGCTGCTGTCGCTGATCTACCTCGTGCTCAGCTTCTACGCGGTCGTCACGATCTTCATCGTCGTGGTCCTCGGCGCCGTCTGTGCGCTGTTCAAGATCAACCTGTTCCACTTCCTCGCCTACATCAAGGACGAGATCTTCATCGTGCTCGGCACGGCATCGTCGGAAAGCGTGCTGCCGCGCCTTCTGGAAAAGCTGCCGCTCTTTGGCTGCTCGAAGCAGAGCGTCGGCTTGGTACTGCCCACCGGCTATGCCTTCAACCTGGACGGCACGTCGATCTACATGTCGATGGGCGTGCTCTTCCTCGCGAACGCCTACAACGTGCCCCTCGATTTCAGCCAGCAGCTTGGCATCCTCGCTCTCATGCTGCTGACGTCCAAGGGGGCGGCGACGGTTTCCGGCGGCAGCTTCGTGGTCTTTGCAGCGACGGTGGCGGCGACGGGCATTCTGCCGCTCGAAGGCTTGGCCGTGCTGTTCGGCGTTTACCGCTTCATGTCGATCGCCATCGCCACGACCAACGTCATTGGCAACAGCGTCGCCACAGTGGTCACGGCCAAGCTGTGCGGCGAATTCGACGAGGCGATGTCCCGCGAGGCCTATGCGCGCATGCGCGGCGGTGAAGACGCGTTGCAGTCCGCCTGACGACAATACCGGCGGCTCGAAACCACGAGCCGCCGGTATCTTGTTCTGTCCGCTTCGCCTTGGAGGCCCTTATGAGCTTTCGCGCATTTGGGGGATTTTCATAGCCGCGACAGTGCCGACCCTGAGCCGGACTGACCACGTTTTGGCAAAACTCTAGAATATTTTCACATTGAATGTGCATATCCTGCGGCACGGAAGTAGTTTACACACTCCTGAGAGCCATTCGAGGAGGTTACGGACGCGTTCAGGTTGTGAGGCGTCGGAGCATGACAGAGCCCGCGGCGACGTAGATCATGCCTTCGGAGACATTGATGCGCGTCTCATAGTCGCGGACGAGGCGCCGCTAGCACACCATCCACCCGAAGCTGCGCTCCACCACCCAGCGCCGCAGCGAGCAGTTTCGGTGCAGTCTTCGTCAGCATGTTTCCTCCCGGATGCGCACCCTTCGGTGCTGATGTGCAGCTTCATGAGCGTGCCTTCGCCCCGTCGACGCGCGCCGGTACCATGTCCGACGAGTGCAGGTTGGAGGAGTGCGAGGAGTCGATCGCCCCTTCCAGGATCTGCGCCCAGTTGCAGTCGATGACGATCTTGGCGATGGTGAAGCGGGTCTCCGCCGAGCGCTTGAAGATGGGCGCCTCGAATTCCGGCTTCTCGGCGGCGGGACCCATGTAGACCCAGACGAAGCCGGCCTCCTCGTGCACCGGGTAGGCCTTATGCTTCAGCTTGGTGGCGAAGCCGGACTCCGTCGGCTCCGACGGCATGTCGGTGGTGTTGCCGTCCACGTCGAACTTCCAGCCGTGGTACAGACAGTGCAGGCCGCACTCCTCGTTGCGGCCGAAGACCAGCGAGGTGCGGTGGCGCAGCCGACGTCTCCACGCTGTCGCTCATGCTGCTGACGATGGGCGTGACGGGCTTCATCGGCACCGCGCTCATCGGCAGGTTCGTGAAGGATCGCCTCTACCGGACACTGATCACCATCCCGGTGCAGATGGCGCTCATCGCATCGGCTCTCATCCTGTTCGGCGGCGGTATGGCGGCAACCGCCGTGTTGCTGGGACTCTGGGGGCTGCTCGCGACGTTGGCGCCGGTCGGCTGGTGGACCTGGTTGGCAAGGACGATGCCGAGGCCGGCGGCGGCCTGATGGTCGCGGTCGTCCAACTCGCGATCACCGTCGGCGCGGTCGTCGGGGGGGTGCTGTTCGACACGCGCGGATATCAGGCGACCTTCGGCATCAGCGCGGCCCTGCTGCTCGTTGCCACCCTGCTGGCGGCTCTGACGGCCCGCAGGGTGCGGCCCGCCGTCCGGACGGGGTGACGCAATCCGCATTGGAGCGACGTCGGGAACCAGGACCATGAAGGCGATGACACGCAGGCGGTTCGGAAGGGCATGTACGGCAGGGATGGTTGCCGGTGGAATGGCGCGGGTGCAGCAATCCTCGCGGATGGTACGATGTGCCAGCGTCATCGTCCCTCGTAGGTCGCCCGCCGTTTCTCGAGGAACGCCCGCATGCCTTCCTTCTGGTCACGCGAGTCGAAGAGCAATTGAAAAGCCTTGCGCTCCAGCATGAGCGCGGTCTCCAAGGGCGCGTCCATGCCGGCCAGCAGAACTTCCTTGATCTGCTGGGCGGCGAGCGGCGGCATGCCGGCAATCGTCTCGGCCATGGTCAGCGCCGTTTCCAGAACCTCCGCGTCGGGCACGACGACGCTGGCCAGGCCCATGGCGTCAGCCTCCCGCGCGGACACCGGTTTGCCGGTGAGCAGCATCATCATGGCCTTGTGCTTGCCGACGGCGCGGACCAGCCGCTGGGTGCCGCCGGCACCCGGCATGACGCCGACACGGATCTCCGGCTGGCCGAACCGTGCGCTTTCCCCGGCGACGATGATGTCCGCGTGCATGGCAAGCTCGCATCCGCCGCCAAGCGCGTAGCCGTTCACCGCCGCGATCACCGGTTTCGGGCAGCCGGCGATGGCCGCCCACAGCCGATGCGTCCGGCGCAGCATCATCTCGACGGCCCCGCTGTCGGCCATCTCCCTGATGTCGGCTCCGGCGGCGAAGACCTCTCCGGTGCCGGTCAGCACGACCGCCCGCACGCCGTCATCCCGGCCCAGGTCGGTGAACGCCTCGGCCAGCCGCGTCCGCACATGGGTGTTCAGCGCGTTCTTCGCCTCCGGCCGGTCGATCCGCACCAGGGCCACCTGCGGGTGCGGCCGTTCGATCACCACGTCGTTCATCGGGATCCCCATGCTTGTTCCTGCCTGACGGGTGGTCAGCGGTTGCGGATCAGGTTGCGGGCGATGACCAGCTGCTGGATCTGGGTGGTTCCCTCGAAGATGCGGAACAGCCGGACATCGCGGTAGAAGCGCTCGATGCCGTACTCGGCCAGATACCCGGCGCCGCCGAAGATCTGCACGGCCCGGTCGGCGACGCGCCCGCACATCTCCGAGGCGAACAGCTTGGCGCAGGACGCCTCGGTGCCGACGTCCTGCCCCAGGTCGCGGCGGCGCGCGGCGTCGAGGACCATCGAGCGGGCGGCGTAGATCTCCGCCTTGCTGTCGGCCAGCATGGCCTGGATCAGCTGGAATTCGGCGATCGGCTTGCCGAACTGCACGCGCTCGCAGGCGTAGCGCAGCGCCTCGTCCAGCATGCGCTCCGCCACGCCGACGCACACCGCCGCGATGGTGATGCGGCCCTTGTCCAGCACCTTCATCGCCGTCTTGAAGCCGACGCCCTCGCGGCCGCCGATCAGGTTCCCCGCCGGAACGCGGCAGTCCTCGAAGATGACGTCGCAGATGTGCGCCCCCTTCTGACCCATCTTCCGGTCGATGGCGCCCAGCGCCAGGCCGGGGGTGCCACGCTCGACGATGAAGGCGGAAATGCCGCCCGGACCGGGTGCGGTGCGGGCCATGACGGTGAAGATGCCGGCCTCCGGGGCGTTGGTGATGTAGCGCTTGGTGCCGTTCAGCACATAGTGATCGCCGTCCTTCACCGCCGTGGTCCGCAGGCTGGCCGCGTCGGAGCCGCTGTCGGGTTCGGTGAGCGCGAAGGAGCCGATGATCTCGCCCGACGCCAGCCGTGGCAGATAGCGCTCCTTCTGTTCCGGCGTGCCGTCGATGACGATGCCCTGGGCGCCGATGCCGTTGTTGGTGGCGAAGAAGGAGCGGAAGGCCGGCGACGCCCAGGCGATCTCGAAGGTGGCCAGGACCTCCTCTTCCATGGTCATCCCCATCCCGCCGTGCTCCTCCGGGATCGCCAGGCCGAACAGGCCGAGCGCCTTCATCTCCCCGATCAGATCGTCGGGAATCCGGTCGCTCTCGGCGACCTGGGCCTCGTTCGGGACGAGGCGTTCCCGGACGAAGCGGGACAGGGAGCTGAGAAGAATGTTCAGTGTTTCTTGATCCCGGATCATGGCTCGGCTCCTTCTGGGAAAACGGCAGGGCGGCGATCCGCTCCCGACGCCGGGGAGCGGATCACGCGCGGTGGCCGACCTACTTGACGTACTTGCGGAAATCGGGCTTGCGCTTCTCCCGGAAGGCGTTGCCGCCTTCGGCGGATTCCGCGGATTCGTAGTAGAGCTTCAGCCCCTGCATCGCCATGGCCGACAGGCCGCGGATCATTTCCGAGTCCACGTTGAACGAGCGCTTGGCGAAGGCGATGGCGGTCGGGCTCTTTTCGAGGATCTCCCTGCACCAGGCGCGCACTTCGGCATCGAGCTGGTCGTGCGGGACGACGGCGTTCACCATGCCCATGTCCAGCGCCTGCTGCGCCGTGTAACGGCGGCACAGGTACCAGATCTCGCGGGCCTTCTTCTCGCCGACGACGCGGGCGAGGTAGGCCGTGCCGAAGCCCGGATCGACCGAGCCGACCTTCGGCCCGACCTGGCCGAGCTGCGCCTTTTCCGAGGCGATGGCGAGGTCGCACAGCGTCACCAGCACGTTGCCGCCGCCGATGGCGAAGCCGTTGACGCGGGCGATGACCGGCTTGGGAATGTCGCGGATGGCGCTTTGCAGCTCCTCGATGGGCAGCCCGATGGTGCCGCGCCCGCCATAGCCGCCGTCCTGCGAGCTCTGGTCGCCGCCGGTGCAGAAGGCTTTGTCGCCGGCGCCCGTCAGCACCACGACGCCGACGCTCCGGTCGAAGTCGGCGTCCTTGAAGGCGTGGATCAGCTCTTCGCAGGTCTGCGCGCGAAAGGCGTTGTAGGAATCCGGGCGATTGATGGTGATGGTGGCGATGCCATCGTCCTTGACGTACAGAATGTCCTGGTAGTCCACGGATGCGGTCCTTTTCTGAGGTCGGTGATCGGTCCTGCGGGAAGGCGGCGTCAGCCGGCCATGGTCAGGCCGCCGGAAACGCTGATGACCTGGCCGGTGATGAAGGCGGCGTCGTCGCTGGACAGGAAGGCGACGATGCCCGGCAGGTCTTCCGGCCGGCCCAGGCGGCCGAAGGGAATGGAGCGGATCAGGCCGGCGCGCAGCTTCTCGCCGTAGTCGCCCTCGCCGCAGAAGTCACGGAACAGCGGCGTGTCGGTCGGGCCGGGGCAGACGACGTTGACGCTGATCCGCTGTTTGGCCAGTTCCCGCGCCATCGTCTTCGAGAAGGCGACGAGGCCGCCCTTGCAATAGGCGTAGACCGCCTCACCCGAGGAGCCGACGCGCGCGGCGTCGGACGCGATGTTGACGACCCGTCCCTCGCCCCGCTCGACCATGCCCTTCAGCACCGCGTGATGCATGTGGAGCGGGCCGTACAGGTTGACGGCGACGATCCGCTCCCACAGCGCCTTGTCGGTGTCGAGAAAGTTGCCGGCACGGTCCCAGCCGGCGTTGTTCACCAGGATGCCGATCGGGCCGAGTTCCTTTTCCGCGGCGGCAACGGCGGCCACCACCGACTCCTGGCTGGTCAGGTCGACCGCGAAGGCGCCGGCCGTGCCGCCGTTCTCCCGGATGGTGGCCGCCACGCCCTCGGCGGCGTCCTGGTTGATGTCGAAAACGGCGACGCCGGCGCCTTCCTCGCCAAAGCGCCGGCAGATGGCGGCGCCGATGCCGCCGGCACCGCCGGTGACGACGGCGACCTTGCCCTTCAATCCTTGCATGTCGGTTCCTCCTGCGTAAAAAGAACGGTGGTTTGCGGCCTCTTGCCTTCAAACCTGGGCTGTGGTCCAATAGCGCGGTGTCAATAAGGACTGTTGTTCATGGAAGATGTCTCCCCCGGCAAGTCGGCTGCACTTGAAGAAATCAACAACCGGCTGTTCTTTCGCTTTTTCCAGGCGGCGAATACTCTTCATACCAAGGGCACTCAAGCTCTGGATGACTTCGGAATCACCACGCAGCAATGGTCGGTGCTGGGCGCTCTGTCCCGGCCGCAAGCCGCGCAGGGCATGACCGTCGGCGAGATGTCCCGCTACCTGCTGGTCAGCCGCCAGAACCTTGCCGGCCTGCTCGGGCGCCTGGAACGCGACGGGCTGATCGAGCGCGTGACCGCCGAGGAAGACCGCCGTTCCCGCAAGGTGAGGCTGAGCGGCAAGGGGGCCGAGCTGTGGGCGGCGCTGGCCGCTCCGATCAACAGCTTCTATGACCGGGCGCTGAAGGACTTTTCGTTCGACGACCGGCTGACCTTCATCCACTACGTCAGCCGCCTGCAACGGAACATGTCCGAGCTGTAGGAGCGCCGGGTCAGGACCGATGCCCGGCAGACATCTGCCGGGCGATGACCATTTTCATGATCTGCGCGGTTCCGTCGCCGATCTGCAACCCCAGAACATCCCGGTAGCGCTGGCCGAACGGGTAGTCGCCGCCATAGCCGCCATGACCGTGCGTCAGCAGGCACTGCTGGATGATCTCGCATCCGAGTTTCGGCCCCCACCACTTGCACATCGCCGCCTCGGCCGTGTGCGGCAAGCCCTGGTCCTTCAGCCACAGGGTCCGCAGGCACAGCGCGCGGCACCCCTGGTAGAAGGTTTCCGCCTCGGCAAGGGGAAAGCTGACGCCCTGGAAGTCGCCGATCGGCCGGCCGAAGGCTTCCCGCTGCTGGGCGTAGGCCCATGTCTCGTCGAGGGAGGCGCGGGCGACGGCCATGCATTGCAGGCCGATCAGCGCCCGGCTGTAGTCGAAGCCCTGCATGACCTGGACGAAGCCCTGGCCGTCCTCGCCCAGCATCATCGATTCCGGCACGCGGACGCCGTCGAAGAAGATCGAGCCGCGACCGACCGGGCGGGTGCCGAGGTCGTCGAAGGCGGTGCGCGTGATCCCGGGCAGGTCCATGGGCACGAGGAAGGCGCCGATGCCGCGCGCCCCGTCGGCGTCCTGTCCGGTGCGGGCGAACACCACCGCCACGTCGGCCTGGGTCGCCATGGAAATCGACGTCTTCTCGCCGGTCAGGAGAAAGTCGCTCCCGTCACGGACGGCGCGCAGCTTCAGGCGGGCGGCGTCCGAGCCGGCACCGGGCTCGGTCAGGGCGATGGCGATCAGCTTCCGGCCGCCGAGGACGGCCGGAAGCCACTCGGCCGCGATCTCCGGGCGGGCGTAGCGGGCGACGATCTGGCCGCACAGCGACACCAGAAGATTGACGTAGGACACGTTGAAGTCGCCGTGGGCGATCTGCTCCAGCAGCAGGCCGCTGGTCACGCAATCGACGCCCAGACCGCCGTAGGCCTCCGGCAGCTCCGGTCCGAGAAACCCCAGTTCCCCCATTTCGAGAACGACGTCCCGCTCGATGCAAAGCGCTTTCTCGCGATGCCGGTAGCCGGGCGCCAGACGGTTCTTCGCAAAGCGGGCAGCGGCGTCCGTCAGCGCCTGCTGCTCCGGGGTGAGGCTGAAATCCATGGGAGTTCCTCGTTCGTCGAGCGTGTCCGGATGCTAGCGATGGCAGGGGCGATATGTCAATACATTGACTAAACGGCGACGGCGGATTTTGCGCTTGCGAACGGACATGCCAAGAAGCTGGCGATTTTAACACGTAAAAACAATGACATAATAAAATGCAAATGCTGCGGCGCACAAAATAGCATCTGATCCATTGCGGATATTAGGACAATATATTGACAACGAGCAGGCCAGCGCCTACCGTGTGCTCAGGGTGCGGGGACGTGCCCGGCAGGAACGACAACGACCAGCGACACGGAGAGGTCGGCATGTTCAGGGGAGAAGCGCGCAAGCCCATCAAGCCGATGGGGACGATGAGGCGTTGCCGTGGCGGGAAAGCCGCGGCGGCTTGTCTGGCCGTCGGTCTGGCGGTCCCGGCGGTGGCGACGGCCGCGGCGGGCGAACCGGCGCTCAGCGACGGCGTGGTGAAGATCGGCGTTCTCACCGACATGGGGGGGATCTACTCCGATTTCACAGGAAGGGGTGCGGTGATCGCCGCGCAGATGGCGGCCGAAGACTTCGCCAGGCAAGGCGGACCGCTGGCAAGGACGATCGAGGTCGTCGATGCCGACCACCAGAACAAAACGGACATCGGGGCCGAGCGCGCGAGCTACTGGTTCGACCGCGACAAGGTGGACGTGATCGTCGAGCTGGTGTCGACGAACGTCGCGCTGGCCGTGATGAAGGTGGCCGAGCAGAAGAACAAGCTGGCGCTGGTGTCGGGATCCGCCTCGCTGCCGATCACCAACGAGCAGTGCAACGCCAACACCGTCCACTGGGTCTACGACACCTACGCCCTGTCATCCGGCACGGCCAAGTACGTGGTCGGCGCCGGCAAGAAGGACTGGTACTTCATCGCCGCGGATTACGTGTTCGGCGCCACCATGGTGAACGACGCCAGCGAGGTCATCGCCGCCAACGGCGGCCGGGTGGTCGGCGTGTCGAAACACCCGTTCCCCAGCCTCGACTTCTCGTCCTTCCTGTTGCAGGCCCAGGCGTCCAAGGCGGACGTCATCGCGCTCGCCAACGGCGGCCAGGACACCATCAACTCGGTCAAGCAGGCGGCCGAGTTCGGCATCATCGGCTCGCGGCAGACCGTCCTGCCCATGGTGATGTTCCTCAACGACGTCCACTCCCTCGGCCTGACGGCGGCGCAAGGGCTGACCCTGACCGAGGGGTTCTACTGGAATCGGGACGAGAGGACGCGGGCCTGGTCCCGGCGCTTCTTCGAGCGCGCCCGGAAGATGCCCAGCATGGTGCATGCCGGCGTCTATTCGTCCGTCCTCAATTACCTCACGGCGGTGGAGAGCACCGGAACCGACGAGGCCGCGACGGTCATGAAGCGCCTCAAGTCGGTCGAGATCGACGACGGCCTGTTCAAGGGGCGCATCCGCGCCGACGGCAAGTTCGCCCACGAGATGCTGCTGCTGGAGGTGAAGAAGCCCGCCGAATCCAAGGAGCCGTGGGACTACTACCACGTCAAGGCGGTCATCCCGGCGGAGGACGCAGCACTCCCCCTGGCGAAATCCAAGTGCAAGCTGGTCCAGCGCTGACGCCGCAGACCCGGTACGGAAACGATGTCGCATCAGGCAGAAGGGGGAAGGCATGGAGTTCGATCCGGTTTTGCTGGCGTCGCGCATGGGGCCGATGAAGGAACAGGGGCACTGGCGTGACGAGACCATCGACGTCTACATCCGCCGGGCGCTGGAGCGGTGTCCGGACAAGCCCGCGGTGATCGCCTACGGCCAGGGTGAGGGGGAGCCGGTCCGCCTCACCTACCGGGACCTTGACGGGCGGGTGGACCGCATCGCCCGGTCCCTGGCGGCACTGGGGGTGGTGCGGGGCGACGTCGTCACCTTCCAGTTGCCCAACCGCTGGGAGTTCATCGCCCTGGCGCTGGCCTGCGTCCGCATCGGGGCCGTGGCCAACCCGGTCATGCCGATCTTCCGCCAGCATGAACTGACCTTCATGCTGAATTTCGGCGAATCGAAGGTGTTCGTCGTCCCGAAGACCTTCCGCCGCTTCGACCACGAGGCGATGGCCCGCGGCATGCTGCCCAACCTTCCCCATCTGCGGCACCTCGTGGTCGTGGACGGCGAGGGCGAGGACGGCTTCGAAGCGAAGCTGCTGCGCGACGACACACCACCCCTGACCGGACCGGGGCTCGGCCCCGACGACGTGCTCCTGCTGATGTACACCTCCGGCACCACGGGCGAACCCAAGGGGGTGATGCACACGTCGAACACCCTGTTCTCCAACCTGCACGCCTACATCGCGGTCATGGAACTGACGGGGGACGACGTCGTCCTCGGCGCCTCGCCGATGGCCCATCTCACGGGCTTCGGCTATCTGGCGATGATCCCGCTGATCCTGAACTCCACCACCGTTCTCCAGGAGATCTGGGATCCCGGGCGGGCCTTGCGGATCGCGCGGCAGGAAGGGGTGACCTTCAGCATGGCGTCGTCTCCCTTCGTGGCCGACCTGTGCACGGCGGTGGAGAACGGCGAGGCGCCGGCCGAAAAGTTCATCACCTTCAACTGCGCCGGCGCGCCGATTCCGCCGGTCCTCATCGAGCGCGCCCACCGGCTGATGGGGATGCGGGTCTGCTCGGCCTGGGGGATGACGGAGATCGGCGCCGTGACCGTCACCGAGCCGGCGCGCGCGCTGGAGAAGTCCGGCACCTCCGACGGCCGGCCGGTGGCGGGAATGGAGGCCAAGGTGGTGGACGTCGACGGCGCCACGCTGCCGGCGGGGGAAGCCGGGTCGCTGCTGGTTCGCGGGGCGTCGGTCTTCGCCGGCTACCTGAAACGCCCGCACCTCAACAACGTCTCCGAGGACGGCTGGCTGGATACCGGCGATCTCGCCGTCATCGACGCCGAGGGATACGTCCGCATCACCGGGCGCACCAAGGACGTCGTCATCCGCGGCGGGGAGAACATTCCGGTGGTGGAGATCGAAAATCTGCTCTTCCGGCACCCCGCGGTCGCCTCGGTCGCCGTCGTCGGCTACCCGGACGCCCGGCTGGGAGAACGGGTGTGCGCGTTCGTGTCGCTCAAGCCCGGAGGCTCCCTCAGCTTCGAGGGGATGAAAAGCTATCTCGAACAGCTCCAGGTCGCCAGGCAGTACTTCCCGGAGCGGCTTGAAATCATCGAGGACCTTCCCCGCACCCCCAGCGGCAAGATCCAGAAGTTCAAGCTGCGCGACACGGCCAGGAGCTTCGGCTGATCCATGACCGCAGCGGATGAGGACGGCCGGAACCGGGACGAGGCGGCGGTGAAGCGGATCGAACGCCTGCTTTGTGGCGAACCGTTCACGAAGGCCCTGAACATCCGCCTGGTATCGAGCGGGGAAGGGCGGGCGGTGCTGGAGATGGACATCACCGCAGGGCTGACGAACGACAAGGGGATCTGCCATGGCGGTGCCCTGTTCACGCTGGCCGACGTGGCCTTCGGCGCGGCGGCGCTCCAGGACGGGACCGTCGTCGTGACGGTCGGTTCGGACATGCACTTCCTCCGGCCCGGACGGTGCGGCGGCGTTGTCCGGGCTACCGCCTTCCTGGTCTCGCGAACCGGACGGAGCGGCCTGTTCCAGGTCTCCCTTTCCGATGAAGCCGGCGGGGTCGTCGCCGCCGGCATGTTCAAGGGGCAGTGGCTTCCGGCCGACCGGCTGGCCTGAGCCGCGCCCCCTGTCAGACATCGACTTCAGATCCCCAACTGCAGAAGGACGGCGCCCGTGTCTTTCGATCCTCACGCTTCACCCGTGTGTCTGGGCATCGTCGGTGCCGGGACCATGGGCCAGGGCATCGCGCAGATCGCCGCCGCCGCGGGTGTCCGGGTGCTGCTCGCCGATGCCCGCCCCGGGGCCGCCGCCGCCGCGGTGGCCGCGGTCGGGGCGGCTTTCGACCGGCTGGCCGCCAAGGGGCGGCTGACGGCCGAGGCGGCCGACCGTGCCAGGGTATGCCTCGAGGCCGTGCCGGCGGGCGCGCCGGCCTTCCGGGACTGCCACGCCGTCGTCGAGGCGATCGTCGAGGACCTGGAGGCCAAGCGCGCCCTGTTCGCCGGGCTGGAGGCCGTGGTCTCCGGGGACTGCGTGCTCGCCACCAACACCTCCTCGCTGCCGGTCACCGCCATCGCCGCCGGCTGCCGGCACCCGGAGCGCGTCGCCGGCTTCCACTTCTTCAACCCGGTGCCGCTGATGCGGATCGTCGAGGTGGTGCCGGGCGTGCTGACCGACCCGGCGGTCACCGACGCCCTGGTGGGGCTTGGCACGCGCATGGGCCACGCCGCGGTGGTCACCCGCGACACGCCGGGCTTCCTGGTCAACCACGCCGGCCGCGGCTACGGCACCGAGGCGCTGCGCATCCTTGGCGAGGGGGTGGCGGACTGCACCGCCATCGACCGCATCCTCACCGGCGCACCGGGCTTCCGCATGGGGCCGTTCGAACTGATGGACCTCATCGGTCTCGACGTCAGCCACGCCGTCATGGACTCGCTCTACGGCCAGTTCCACCAGGAACCGCGCTTCCGCCCCTCGATGCTGCCGCGCCAGCTGGTGGCCGCCAACCTGCTCGGCCGCAAGACCGGCCGGGGCTTCTATACCTATGAAGGGGACAGGCCGGGACGGCTCGTCGAAGCTCCGGCGCCCGAGGCTGCGGTCATGCCCCTGTGGCTCGGCCGGCGCAACCCCGAGGGGGCGGCGCTGCTGGCGCGGGCGCTGGATGGTGTGGTGATCGACGCCGGTGAGCGGCCGGCCAGGGGGTCGGCCTGCGTGGTGGCGCCGCTCGGCGAGGACTGCACCACGGCGGCGCTGGCCGAGGGGCTGGACCCGGCGCGCACGGTGGCGGTGGACACGCTGTTCGGCCTGGACGGCCGGCGCACGCTGATGACCAACCCGGCCACCGACCCGGCGGTGCGCGACGCGGTGCACGCGGCGCTGGGCCGCAGCGCCCCGGTGACGGTGATCCGCGACAGCCCGGGCTTCGTGGCGCAGCGGGTGGTGGCGATGATCGTCGCCATCGGCTGCGACATCGCCCAGCAGCGGATCGCAACCCCTGAGGACATCGACCGCGCGGTACCGCTCGGCCTGGGCTACCCGCACGGGCCGCTGGCCTTCGGCGACCGGCTCGGGCCGCGCCGCATCCTCGCCGTGCTGGAGGCGCTGCACGCCGCCACCGGCGATCCCCGCTACCGCCCGAGCCCGTGGCTGACGCGCCGCGCCCGGCTCGACGTATCCCTGACCACGCCCGAGGCCTGATCCCATGACGGACGCTTTCATCTACGACGGCCTGCGTTCCCCCTTCGGCCGGCATGCCGGCGCGCTGTCCGGGGTCCGCCCGGACGACCTGCTGGCGGCCGTCGTCGCCGCGGTCGTGCGGCGCACCGCCTTCGACCCGTCCGCGTTCGAGGACGTGATCGCCGGCTGTACCTGCCAGGCCGGCGAGGACGCGCGCAACGTCGCCCGCCACGCCGTCCTGCTGTCCGGCCTGCCGGTCGAGGTGGCCGGACAGACGGTGAACCGGCTGTGCGGCAGCGGACTGGCCGCGGTGCTGGACGCGGCGCGGGCGGTGCGCGCCGGCGAGGGCGCGTTGCTCGTTGCCGGCGGGGTGGAGAGCATGACCCGCGCGCCCTTCGTCATCGCCAAGGCGGAGAGCGCGTTCGCCCGCGACACGGCGCTCTTCGACACCACCATGGGCGCGCGCTTCCCCAACCCGGCGATCACCAGGGCCTTCGGCGCCGACACCATGCCGCAGACCGCCGACAACATCGCCTGCGACCTCGGCATCGGCCGGGAGGCGAGCGACCGCTTCGCGCATGCCTCGCAGCGGAAGTACGCCGCCGCCAAGGCCGCCGGCTTCTTCGAGGATGAGATCACGCCCATCACCCCGCCCGCGCGCGGCAAGGCGCCGCCGACTACGGTGACGGAGGACGAGCACCCGCGTCCGGAGACCACCCTGGAGGGGTTGACGATGCTGCGCCCGCTGGCGGCGGACGGCGTGGTGACGGCGGGCAACGCCTCGGGCCTCAACGACGGAGCGGCGGTGCTGATCGTCGGCAGCCGCGCGGCGGGCGAGGCGGCGGGCGTCAAGCCGCGCGGCCGCATCGTCTCCGGCGCCGTTGCCGGCGTCGAGCCGCGCGTCATGGGCCTCGGCCCGGTGCCGGCCTGCCGCAAGGCACTGGAGCGCGCCGGGCTGACCCTCCAGGACATGGACGTCATCGAGATCAACGAGGCGTTCGCCACCCAGGTGCTGGGCTGCTGCACGCTGCTCGGCCTGGATGGCGGCGACGCGCGCCTCAATCCCAATGGCGGCGCCATCGCCATCGGCCATCCGCTGGGGGCATCGGGCGCCCGGCTGGTGCTCACCGCGCTGCGCCAGCTGGAACGCTCGGGGGGCCGCTACGCGCTGGTCAGCCTGTGCATCGGCATCGGCCAGGGCATCGCCACCGTCATCGAGCGGGTTTGAAAAAGGGAAACCGCATCATGGAAGCCAAGACCGTGACCGCCTCGGCCAAGCTCGGACCTTTCAATTGGGAAGACCCACTCCTGCTGGACGACCTGCTTTCCGGGGACGAACGCATGGTGCGCGACAGCGCCCGCGCCTATTGCCGGGACAAGCTGATGCCCCGCGTGCTGGAGGCCAACCGGCACGAGCACACCGATCCGGCGATCTTCGCCGAGATGGGCGAGCTGGGCTTCCTCGGCGCCACGCTGCCGGAGACATACGGCTGCCCGAACGTCAACTACGTCTGCTACGGCCTGATCGCCCGCGAGGTGGAGCGCGTCGACAGCGGCTACCGCTCGATGATGAGCGTGCAGTCGTCGCTGGTCATGCACCCGATCCACGCCTACGGCTCGGAAGAGCAGCGCATGAAGTACCTGCCGAAGCTTGCCACCGGCGCGTGGATCGGCTGCTTCGGCCTGACCGAGCCGGACGCCGGCTCCGACCCCGCCTCGATGAAGACGCGCGCGCGGAAGGTGGCGGACGGCTACGTGCTGACCGGCTCCAAGACGTGGATCACCAACTCCCCCATCGCCGACGTGTTCGTCGTGTGGGCCAAGGACGACGCCGGCGACATCCGTGGCTTCGTGCTGGAGAAGGGCATGAAGGGCCTGTCGGCCCCGAAGATCGAGGGCAAGTTCTCCTTGCGCGCCTCGATCACCGGCGAGATCGTCATGGACGAGGTGCACGTGCCGGACGACGCGCTGCTGCCCAACGCCAACGGCCTCAGCGGCCCGTTCGGCTGCCTGAACCGGGCGCGCTACGGCATCGCCTGGGGCGCCATGGGGGCCGCCGAGTTCTGCCTCGCCGCCGCCCGCCAGTACACGCTGGACCGCAGGCAGTTCGGCCGGCCGCTGGCGGCGAACCAGATCCCGCAGCTCAAGCTCGCCAACATGGAGACGGAGATTGCGCTGGGCCTCCAGGCCGCGCTGCGCGTCGGCCGCCTGATGGACGAGGGCCGGGCGGCGCCGGAGATGATCTCGCTCATCAAGCGCAACAACTGCGGCAAGGCGCTGGACATCGCCCGCATCGCCCGCGACATGCACGGCGGCAACGGCATCTCCGACGAGTTCCACGTCATCCGCCATTCCATGAACCTGGAGGCGGTCAACACCTACGAGGGCACCCACGACGTGCACGCGCTGATCCTCGGCCGGGCGATCACCGGCCTTCAGGCCTTCACGGGCTGAGGGGCCGCGCCGTGTACAAGGATATCCTGGTTCACATCGACGCGTCTCCCCAGTGCATCCACCGGCTCGATGTGGCCGTGGCGTTGGCGCACCGCTTTGGCGGCAGCCTGAAGGCCGTGTTTGCACAGCAGGACCATGACAACGCCAGCATCGTGGCCCGGCGGCGCAGCGACACCCTGCAGCACGCGGCAAAGGTGGCGAAAGAACTCGTCACCGCACGTGCCGCGGCGGAAAAACTGGAAACCGTGTGGCTGGAGACGTCGAGTGGCCATCCGGACGATCTCGTTCGCGAAATGGTTGTCGCCACCCGCTTTTCCGACGTGGCGGTCGTCTCCCAGCCCGATTCCGAGCACGGGCTGAGTCCCGTTCCGAACAGCCTGGTCGAGGATCTCGTCCGTTATTCCGGCCGGCCGGTGCTGATCGTGCCCGGCGTCGGCTGGAGGGGAACGCTGGCCACGCAGGTGCTGGTCGCCTGGAACGCCAGCCGGGAGGCCGCGCGCGTTCTGGAGGCGGCACTTCCTTTGCTGCGCGACAGCCGGAACGTTGTGGTCATCTCGCAACGGCCGGTGGACGGGGCGGTCGGGCACGTGGACCATTGGCCGGGGATTGTCGAGCACCTGCAATGCCATGGCGTCAACGCCTCGAAGGCGGACCTGGCGGCCGACGACATCGGCGTCATGGACCTGCTTCTTTCCCAGGCCGCCGACCACGGCAGCGACCTCATCGTGATGGGGGCGCACGGCGAGCATGACTCTCTGTTCGCCCGCCGCAGCGTGGGAACGCGGTTCATCCTGCGGCACATGACGGTGCCCATTCTCATGGCTCACTGACCTTCAAGAGGGTGTCGGTTATGAAGATTCTCGTCCCGGTGAAGCGGGTGGTCGATTACAACGTGAAGGTCCGCGTCAAGGTGGACGGCTCGGGTGTGGAGACCGCCAACGTCAAGTTCTCCATGAACCCCTTCGACGAGATCGCCGTCGAAGAGGCGGTTCGTTTGAAGGAGGCGGGCAGGGCGACGGAGATCATCGTCGTGTCGCTCGGTCCGGCCGCCGCGCAGGAGACGTTGCGCACCGCGCTCGCCATGGGTGCCGACCGCGCCATCCTGGTGCAGACCGATGCCGAGGTGCAGCCCCTGGCCGTCGCCAAGGTGCTGAAGGCGTTGGTCGACAAGGAGCAGCCGCGGATCGTGCTGCTCGGCAAGCAGGCGATCGACGACGACTGCAACCAGACCGGCCAGATGCTGGCCGCCCTGCTGGGCTGGCCGCAGGGCACCTTCGCATCGAAGGTGGCGCCCGGCGAGGACGTGCTGACCGTCACCCGCGAGATCGACGGCGGCCTGGAAACCCTCGAACTCCGGCTTCCGGCGGTGGTCACCGCCGACCTGCGCCTCAACGAGCCGCGCTACGCCTCGCTGCCGAACATCATGAAGGCGAAGAAGAAGCCGCTCGACACCGTGACGCCGGACAGCCTCGGCATCGATGTGGCGCCACGCCTGACGACGCTCAAGGTCGCCGAGCCTCCCAGGCGCAAGGCCGGCATCAAGGTGGCCGACGTGGCTGCGCTGGTGGACAAGCTGAAGAACGAAGCGCGGGTGATCTGAGCGCCGGCAACGAGGCCGGTCGAGGAGGCCGCAATGATCGAGGATTTTTCGGTGGAGTTCGACGCGCTGCCGCCCCCGCTGCGGGACGTGGCGCTTCGGATGCTGCACGACCTGAACAAGACCTATGACCTGGGCGGCCTGACGTCGCGCGACATCGCGTCGGTGATCGCCGCTCCCTCATTCCGATCGGTGCTCGAGGATGAGGCGCGGCTTAACAGCCTTGCCCTTGCTTCGGCCTGATGACCAGGAAGGTGACCAGTTATGCAAACACTCGTTCTCGCGGAGCACGACAATGTCCAGCTCAAGCCGGCCACGCTGAGCGTGGTGACGGCGGCCTCGACGATCGGCGGTGAGGTTCACGTGCTGGTCGCCGGCCACAGCGCCGGTGCCGTTGCCGAACAGGCGGCCAGGGTGGCCGGCATCGGCAAGGTGCTGCTGGCGGATGACGCCGCTTACGCGCACGGTCTTGCCGAACCTCTGGCGGCGCTGCTGGTGGCGCTGGCTCCCGGCTACAGCCACGTGCTGGCCGCCGCCACGTCCACGGGCAAGAACGTGCTGCCGCGGGTGGCGGCCTTGCTCGACGTGGCGCAAATCTCCGAAATCACCGCCGTGGTGACGCCGGACACCTTCGAGCGGCCGATTTACGCGGGCAACGCCATCGCCACCGTGCGGTCCGCCGATCCGGTGAAGGTCATCACGGTGCGCACCACCGCCTTCGGTGCGGCGGGGGAGGGCAGTCCGGCACCGGTCGAGACGTTGGCGGCGGCCGGCGATCCGGGCGTGTCGACATTCGTCTCGGCCGAACTGTCAACATCGGAGCGGCCGGAACTGACCGCAGCGCGCGTCGTCATCTCCGGCGGGCGCGGCATGCAGTCGGGCGAGAACTTCCACCTGCTGGAGGCGGTCGCCGACAAGCTGGGCGCCGCCGTCGGCGCGAGCCGCGCGGCGGTGGATGCCGGCTACGTGCCCAACGACTATCAGGTCGGCCAGACCGGCAAGATCGTGGCGCCCGAACTGTACATCGCGGTTGGCATCTCCGGCGCCATCCAGCATCTCGCCGGCATGAAGGATTCCAAGGTGATCGTCGCCATCAACAAGGACGAGGAGGCGCCGATCTTCCAGATCGCCGATTACGGTCTCGTCGCCGACCTCTTCAAGGCGCTGCCCGAACTCGCGCAGGCGCTCTGAGGCGTCCGCCGCACCAAGCGTCCCCCGCGGGGTGCGGAACTCAAGGGCCGGGTGGCGGAGGTGACGGCGCCCGGCCTTCTTTTCTTCCAGAGGACAACGAGCATGACCACGGAGCGCGAGAGCCTGAAGTTCGATGTGGTGATCGTCGGTGGCGGCCCGGCCGGGCTGGCCGCGGCGATCCGCCTCAAGCAGCTCTCGGCCGAGCTGTCGGTCTGCCTCGTCGAGAAGGGGGCGGAGGTCGGGGCGCACATCCTCTCCGGCGCCGTCTTCGAACCGCGTGCGCTCAATGAGCTGATTCCCGACTGGCGCGAGCGGGGAGCCCCGCTGGGCACGCCGGCGCGGGAGGACCGCTTCCTGTTCCTCACCAGGAGCAGGGCGATCCGGCTTCCCACCCCGCCGCAGATGCACAACGAAGGCAACGTCATCATCAGCCTCGGCAACCTGTGCCGCTGGCTGGGCGAACAAGCGGCCGAGCTCGGCGTTGAGGTGTTCCCCGGCTTCGCCGGCTCGGACGTGCTGTACGACGAGACCGGCCGGGTGCGCGGCATCGCCACCGGCGACATGGGCGTCGGCAAGGACGGTGCGCCGACTGCCAGTCATACGCCGGGCGTCGAACTGATCGCCCGTCAGACCATCTTCGCCGAGGGTTGCCGCGGCTCGCTGACCAAGACGCTGTTCGAGCGTTTCGACCTGCGCAAGGATGCACAGCCACAGACCTACGGCATCGGCATCAAGGAACTGTGGGAGATCGACCCCGCCAAGTCTAAGCCCGGCCTGATCGAGCACACGGTGGGCTGGCCCTTGGACCACAAAACCTATGGCGGCTCGTTCCTTTATCACCTGGACGACAACATCGTGTCGGTGGGCTTCGTCGTCGGGCTGGACTACGGCAACCCGCACCTCAGCCCGTTCGAGGAGTTCCAGCGCTACAAGACGCATCCGGCGATCCGGCGCCATCTGGAAGGCGGACGGCGCATCTCCTACGGCGCCCGCGCCATCTCCGAGGGCGGGTTCCAGTCGATCCCCAAGCTCAGCGTTCCCGGCGGGGTGATCGTCGGCGACGCGGCGGGTTTCCTCAACGCCCCGAAGATCAAGGGCAGCCACACCGCCATGAAGTCCGGCATGGTCGCGGCCGAGGCGGTGTTCGAGCATCTGTCGGGCGGCGCCAACGGCGACGAGGTCACCGCCTACCCGGAAAAGCTCAAGGTGAGCTGGGTGTGGGAGGAACTGTACCGGGCGCGCAACATCCGCCCCGGCTTCCGCTGGGGGCTGCCGGCCGGCATCGTCAACGGCGCGGTGGACACCTACCTGTTCCGCGGCAAGGCGCCGTGGACGCTCAGGCACCACGAGGACCACACGGCACTGAAGCCGGCCGCCGAGGCAAAGCCCATCGCTTATCCGAAGCCGGACGGGGTGTTGACCTTCGATCGGCTGTCGTCGGTCTACCTGTCGAACACCAACCACGAGGAAAACCAGCCCGTCCACCTGCGCCTGAGGGACGAAACCGCGGCGATCCGCGTGAACCTCGCGGTGTTCGCCGCGCCGGAGACGCGCTACTGCCCGGCCGGCGTCTACGAGATCGTCGAGGCGGTGGAGGGACCGCGGCTGCAGATCAACGCGCAGAACTGCGTGCACTGCAAGACCTGCGACATCAAGGACCCCACGCAGAACATCGACTGGACCGTACCCGAAGGCGGCGGTGGGCCGAACTATCCGGGCATGTGAGCTTGCCGCATCGCCGTACCGCTCTCGGCGGCATCAGTTGGCGATATCCGCAACAAAGGGAGGTCAAATGGCGAAAATATATGAAATCGACGGAATTGTTCCCGTGGTGCACCAAAGTGCATATGTTCATCCCGATGCAGTTCTTATCGGTGACGTGATCATTGGGCCGCTCTGTTATGTCGGGCCATTGGCATCATTGCGTGGTGACTTTGGCCGATTGATCTTGCGGGAAGGGGCCAACATTCAGGACGGATGCATCATGCATGGCTTTCCTGATTCCGACACCATCGTCGAGGAGAATGGACATATCGGCCATGGAGCGGTGCTTCATGGCTGCCACATCGGGAGAAACGTACTGATCGGCATGAACGCCGTTGTCATGGACAGTGCTGATGTCGGCGATAACAGTATTGTTGCGGCGATGTCCTTCATCAAAACCAACACGAAGCTCCCTGAAAAGAGCCTGGTTGCGGGAATTCCCGCACGTGTCCTTCGTGAAGTGACCGATGGTGAAATTGCCTGGAAGTCGCAAGCGACGGCCGCCTACCAGCATCTTACCCAACGGTGTCAGCGGAGTCTCAAGCCGGCTGAGCCACGTGCCGAGGTGGAACCAGACCGCAAGAGGATCGAAAGAAGCCAGCTTGAGCCTCTGCACAAGGCTTCATCCAAATCCGCCGAATAATTGCTCCGGTCAACTCCGTGGAAGAGCGGGTCGCGCGATGCGTGGAGTGATGTCCTGCTCAATTCCGGCCTGCTGAGAAAGTCTTTACCATGACGGACACTATTCTCGAAGCGCGTGGTCTGACCAAGGAATTCAAGGGCTTCGTCGCCGTCAGGAACGTGAACCTGAAGGTCCGCCGCGGCACCATCCACGCCCTGATCGGGCCGAACGGTGCGGGCAAGAGCACGGTGTTCAACCTGCTCACCAAGTTCCTGGTGCCGACGGGCGGTGCCATCCTCTACAAGGGCCGCGACATCACCGGCACCAAGCCGGCCGACATCGCCCGCATGGGGCTGGTGCGCTCCTTCCAGATCTCCGCCGTGTTTCCGCACCTCACCGTCCTGGAGAACGTGCGCGTGGCGCTGCAACAGCCGCTCGGCACCTCCTTCCACTTCTGGCGGCCGGAATCCTCGCTGCACCGGCTGCACGACCGGGTGCACGAGTTGCTTGAGGCGGTGAACCTCACCGAATACGCCAATCATCCGGCCGTCGAACTGCCGTACGGGCGCAAGCGGGCGTTGGAAATCGCCACGACGCTGGCGCTCGATCCGGAGGTGCTGCTGCTCGATGAGCCGATGGCCGGCATGGGTCACGAGGACATCGGCCGTACTGCGCAGCTCATCAAGCGCGTGTCGGCCGACCGAACCATCCTGATGGTCGAGCACAACCTCTCGGTCGTCGCCGACCTTTCCGACACCATCACCGTGCTGCGGCGCGGCGAGATCCTGGCCGAAGGGCCGTACGCCGAGGTCTCGCGCAACCCGCAGGTCATGGAAGCCTATATGGGGACCGGACATGCCTGACGGCGCCTTCACCACCACCGCCATGCTGGAGATCGAGGACCTGCACGCCTGCTACGGCGAATCCCACGTGCTGCACGGGGTGTCGCTCAAAGTCCGGCAGGGAGAGGTGGTGACGCTGCTGGGCCGCAACGGTGCCGGCAAGACCACCACCATGCGCTCGATCATGGGCGTGGTGTCGAAGCGCACCGGATCCATCCGCTTCACAGGCCGGGAACTGATCGGCATGGCGCAGCACAAGGTGCCGCGGCTCGGCATCGGCTACGTGCCGGAGGAGCGCGGCATCTTCGCCTCGCTCAGCGTGGACGAGAACCTGATGCTGCCGCCGGTGGTCAAGCCGGGCGGGATGACCGTGGAGCAGATCCACACGCTGTTCCCCAACCTGAAGGGACGCGGGAGCACGCAGGGCACGCGGCTGTCGGGCGGCGAGCAGCAGATGCTGGCGATCGCCCGCATCCTGCGCACCGGGGCCACCCTGATCCTGCTGGACGAACCGACCGAGGGCCTCGCCCCGGTCATCATCGAGCAGATCGGCGTGGCGGTGCGCGCCTTGAAACAGCGGGGCTTCACCATCCTGCTGGTCGAGCAGAACTTCCGCTTCGCCGCCACCATCGCCGATCGCCATTACGTCATGGAGGAAGGCCACATCGTTGACATGATCCCAAATGACGAAATTGAGCAAAACATGAACAAGGTTCACGAATACCTCGGCGTATGATCATCGCCATTAAAATTAAATACGGTCAACAGGAGCAAGAGCCATGGTCGAATTGCTTGGGGTGGCTCCTCAAATACTGTTCGGGCAGTTGTTGCTGGGCCTGATAAACGGATCGTTCTATGCGCTTTTGAGTCTCGGGCTTGCCGTGATTTTCGGCATGCTGAACGTTATCAACTTTGCCCATGGCGCCCAATACATGGTTGGCGCTTTCGTCGCCTGGATGCTGCTGCAATGGGCGGGCGTCGGCTACTGGTGGGCGCTGTTCCTCACCCCCGCCCTGGTCGGCCTGTTCGGCATGGTGCTCGAGAAGGCCATGCTGAGCCGGCTGTACAAGCTGGACCACCTCTACGGCCTGCTGCTGACCTTCGGATTGGCGTTGATGCTGGAGGGCGCGTTCCGTCACCAGTTCGGCTCTTCAGGGATGCCCTACCCGATCCCCGACGCGCTGAAGGGCGGGCAGAACCTCGGATTCATGTTCCTGCCGAACTACCGCACCTGGGTGGTGGCGGCCTCGGTGGTGGTCTGCCTGAGCACATGGTTCGCTATCGAGAAGACCCGGCTGGGTGCCTACCTGCGCGCCGCCACCGAGAACCCGGTGCTGGTGCAGGCGTTCGGCATCAACGTGCCGGTTATGATCACGCTGACCTATGGCTTCGGCGTGGCGCTGGCCGGCCTCGCCGGGGTGCTGGCGGCGCCCATCTATCAGGTCAACCCGCTGATGGGTTCCAACCTGATCATCATCGTCTTCGCGGTGGTGGTGATCGGCGGCATGGGCTCGATCTTCGGTGCCATTGTCACCGGGCTGGGCCTCGGGCTGCTCGAAGGGCTGACCAAGGTCTTCTACCCGGAAGCCTCCAACATCGTCATCTTCGTGGTGATGGCGATCGTCCTCCTCATCAAGCCCGCGGGCCTCTTTGGACGGGAGCGCTGAGCCATGACCGCCGATACCGCTGTGACCGTCGTGAAAGGCCGCTCCTTCGCTGCGAATGCCACCGGCCGATGGCCGTTGCTGGTCGGCCTGGGTCTGCTGCTGGCCGGGGTGGCGCCGTTCGTCCTGTACCCCGTGTTCCTGATGAAGGTTCTGTGTTTCGCGCTGTTCGCCTGCGCCTTCAACCTGCTGATCGGCTTCGCCGGTCTGTTGAGCTTTGGCCACGCGGCGTTCTTCGGCGGGGCCGCCTACGTGAGCGCCCACGCCGCCAAGGTCTGGGGCTGGCCGCCGGAGCTGGCGATCCTGGCGGGCACCGCGGCGGCGGCCGTTCTGGGCCTGCTGTTCGGCTGGGTGGCGATCCGCCGCCAGGGCATCTACTTCGCCATGATCACGCTGGCGCTCTCGCAGATGGTGTTCTTCCTGGCCTTGCAGCTGAAGTTCACCGGCGGCGAGGACGGCATCCAGGCGGTGCCGCGCGGGCATCTGTTCGGGTTCATTGATCTCCACCAACCGCTGGCGATGTACTACTTCGTGCTGGCGGTGTTCGTCTTCGGTTTCGCGCTGATCTGGCGTACCGTGCACTCGCCCTTCGGGCAGGTCTTGAAGGCGATCCGCGAGAACGAGCCGCGCGCTATCTCGCTGGGCTACCGCACCGACCAGTACAAGCTCGTCGCCTTCGTGCTGTCCGCGGCGCTGGCCGGCTTGGCCGGCGGCACCAAGGCACTGGTGTTCCAACTCGCCTCGCTGACCGACGTGACGTGGCAGATGTCGGGCGAGGTGGTGCTGATGACGTTGCTGGGCGGCATGGGCACGCTGTTCGGACCCGTCGTCGGCGCCGGCATCGTGGTCACGCTGGAGAGCTATCTGGCCGCCACGCGGTTCCCGGTCACCGTGGTGACCGGCGCCATCTTCGTCGCCTGTGTCCTCCTGTTCCGCCGCGGCATCGTTGGCGAGATCCAGCAGGTGTTGGGCCGGAGGAAACCCGAATGAACCGCCTGAAGTTGCGGCACAGGATTCCGTTGGCTCTGGCGGCCTCGGCGGTGCTGGCCGGCGTTTCTCTGGGCTCGTTCGGCTATCTGGCGGCCAGCGACCGTCTGCACGAGGCTGCGGAACACAAGCTGGTTGCCCTTGCCGACGCTCGCGAAGCCAGTGTGCGGGCCTACCTCGCGGGGCTGGAGGGCGACGCCGTTCTCACCGCCGGCACGCGCTCGCTACGCGACGCGGTCGTGGCGCTGGGCAATGGCTGGCGCGTCGAGGCGGAGCGCTCCGGTGACGCCGCAGCGGCGCTTCGGAAGCGGTACGTCGAGGAGAATCCCTACCCGCCGGCCGAGCGCTGGAGGCTGGAGAGCACCGGCGGGAGCCTGTATGACGGTGCGCACCAGCGAATCGCCGGTTGGATGAGCGACCTGGTGCGGCGACGCGGCTTGGCCGACGTGTTGTTGCTCTCGCCGGAAGGGAACATCGTCTTCAGCGCCGCGAAGGGCAACGACTTTGCCGCTCCGGTCGGTTCAGGCCCGCTGGCGGCTCTGCTGGAGACGTTTCGTCACGCCCCTCAAGCCGGGGACGTGCGCGTCGTCGATTTCCTCGCTTACGGAGACGACGAAGGACGCCCGTCGGCATTCATCGCCACTCCGGTGTTGCTGCCGGAGCCGAACGGTGGTGGGCAACTGCTCTCCGTGCTTGTGTTCCGGCTGCGCCCGGACGGGCTCGACCGCATCATGCGGACGACGGAGGGCATGGGGAATACGGGCGATACGTTCATCGTCGGCGGCGACGGGTTGTTTCGCAGCACACCGCGCTTTGCGGATGGGCCGGCGGTTCTGCGCCGCTATGAGGGGGGCGCCGGCATTGCGCGTCCGGGAATTGGGAACGCGGTCGCCGCCTCCGGCCCGGCGCCGGTCCTGGCCGCCGTGCGTCCTTTGCGACGCAGCGAACTCGACTGGTCGATCGTGGCTGAAGCGGCGCTCGGCGAGATCCTCGCTCCGGTCGCCTCGATGCGCGACCACATGATTGCGGTCGGTGCCGTTCTGGTGCTGGCGTTGAGTGCCGGCGGCATCCTGTTCGCGCGGGGCATCACACGCCCCATGGCAGCGCTCAGCGGCTCCATGCAGCGCCTGGCGTCGGGCGAGCGTGACCTCATCGTTCCCGATCTCGGTCGCCGCGACGAGGTCGGCGACATGGCGCGGGCCATGCAGGTCTTCAAGGAGGAACTGATCCGGGCCGATGCGTTGCGGATGGAGCAGGAGCGCACCCGCGCCACCCGCGAGGAGCGGGCGCGCAAGCTGGAACAGCTCGCCCAGGACTTCGACGCCAAACTTGGCGGCATTGTGCGCGCTGTGGCAACCGCGGCCAGCGGCCTTGAAGGCACCGCACGGGCCATGACGAACGGGGCCGAACGGTTGCTGCACCAGGCGACGGAGGTCGCCGCGGCCGGTGACCAGACGGCGGCGAATGTCGGTACGGTGGCCAGCGCCGCCGGTCAGCTTCGCCTGTCCATTGGCGACATCGGCCGTCATATCGCCGAGTCCAGTCGCATCACCAAGGCGGCGGTGGGTGCTGCCAGCCAAGCGGAAGGGACCGTGCGTATGCTCGTCGAAACAGGAGCGCGCATCGGCGCCGTGATTCAGCTGATCCACAATGTGGCCGCGCAGACCAATCTGTTGGCGCTGAACGCCACCATCGAGGCGGCCCGCGCCGGCGATGCGGGCAAAGGCTTCGCCGTGGTTGCGAATGAGGTCAAGAACCTCGCCGGCCAGACCTCCAGGGCGACCGGTGAGATCACGGCGCAGATCGAGTCCATGCAGGATGTCACCGAAGGCGCCGCCGCCGCAATCGGCGAAATCATCCGCGTGATCGACGAAATGGGACGGATCTCCTGCACCGTCGCCCATGCCGTTGAGGAACAGGAGGGGGCGACGGTCCGCATCGCCGGCAATGCGCAACTGGCGGCGCAGGCCACGCAGGCGGTAACCACGATCATCGGCGGTGTCGCCAGGGCCGCCGATGAGACGCGGGGTGCGGCCGGCGACGTGCTCGGCTCCTCACAGGATCTCACGCGCCAAGCCGAGCAACTGCAACGTGAGGTCGAGGGCCTTCTGGTCGATATCCGGGCGGCATGACATGTGGTGCCTTGGCGCCGTGGGCGACGCCCGTGTGGCATGATGTTGTGAAGGTGATGCCTGCGATGGAATTGCGCCATCTCCACCATCTGACAATGTTGGCTGAAACTGGCAGCATTCATCGGGCTGCCCGTCAGCTTGGTTTGCGTCAACCGGCACTCAGCCAATCCATCCGGGCACTGGAAGCGGACGTAGGCGTGCAATTGGTGGCGCGCAACGCTTGGGGCAGCAGCCTTACACCTGCCGGTACTGTGTTTCTAAGTGAGATCCGATGTGCTCTTGCTGTTCTTGAGCGCGCTACGCGTATCGCTCGAGCTGTTGCAGATGGGGGTGCTGTCCCGATGCGGCTTGGGATTACAAGCGATTCCGCAACAAGTTATTTTTCGAATAGATTGCATGCCTTCATGGAGGGATCCGATTTTGACGTGTTCGTAAGCTCTAATTCTTCGTCAAACTTGCTTGCGATGCTCGACAGGGAGATGTTGGACATTGTGTTGTTGCCATTGGAGGCGGTCCGCGACAATGTTATTGCTGAGCCTCTATGGGTGGAGGATATTAATATTGCATTGGCGGAAAATCACCCTCTATCTGTCGAAGAAAATATTGATATCCGCCAATTGTCCAAAGAGCTTCTTGTCGTTGGGTCGCCTGGTCATGCTGGTACTGCAGACGCTTTGCTTCTTGCTGCCGGCCATGCGCTTGGTCTTAAGTTGCACGTGACCGCGCCGTTGCCCAGTCAGGAGGTCCGGTTGGCATTGGTGTCGGCCGGTCTTGGTGTTGCTGTGCAGCCAGTCTCGAATATTTTTATGCCTTTGGCCGGCATCGTCACGCGGCCATTGGTGCCACGGCTCACCCTTCGTATCGTGGCGGCGTGCCCGACAGCCGGTCTGACATTGCCGGCCCGACGCTTCATCGAAGCCATGCGCTTGGTAACGGTTCCAAGCCCCTGAGTTTCTGGCCTGTCCTGGACAAATCCCATAAGCAGCGAGGTCATGTGGGCTGGCTTCCGTCTCTTTGGTTTCGGTGCCGCCGCGTTCGCCGCCGGCACCTTCCCCTATGTGACCGGCGAAGCAATCATCGGCGGCTTACGGATCGCGAGGGTCTGAACACGGCTTTCATACGGCGAGGACGCCCGGCCCCATCGCTACCGCTGGCCGATTGGTCAGCGGATGTGGGCCAGCGCCTCCACACGGTAGGCGCGCGGCGAACATCCCGCCCGCTGGCTGAAGAAGCGACTGAAATAGGCAGGATCCTCAAATCCCAGGCGATGGGCGATCTCAGCAACAGAAACGCCAGAATAGACCAAGAGTCGTTTGGCCTCGATGACCACCCGGTCGTGGAGCAGCGCGGCGGGGCTGGTCCCGGCGACGATCTGACAGGATTCGTGCAGTCGCGACGCGGACACGCCAAGCCGGCGCAAATAGTGATCAAGGCGCTTGTGCACCCGGAACCCCTCTTCAATTTCCGCGCGGAACCGCTCGACGATGGCGGCATGGCGGCGTCCAGGGCCGCTTGAGGTCTGCTTGCGCGCGTTATCCAGACGCAGGAAGATCACGAGCAGGCGCAGAAAGTGGCTCTTGATCGCCATCCGTCGCGCCGGTCCCGACCAGGTGAACTCCCGCAACAGCGCTTCGAACACCTCCAGCAACCCGTGAGCCGTCAGAACATCCGGCGCCGGGGTGAGCGCCATCGGGGTGAGGGTGGCGTCCAGGAGGCGCCGGTCCTCCTCCACCGTCGTCGCGACGTAGGCCGAGGCGACGGTGATGACGATGCCGTCTGTGTTGGGGCGGAACGAAATCTCGTGGACGGTACCGGCCGGGACGATCACTAGGCCGGGAGGAGTGATTTCCCACAGCACGCCGTCCATGGTGATGGCACCGCCGCCGTGCGTCACCATCAGGATCTGTACATGGTTGGGGTGGGAGTGTGGGCGAATCATCCAATTGTGGGCGCCGCTGCGCAGCGGAATCGCCTCCACGTTCAAAAAATCCAACTCCACATCCGAGGGAGCCTCTTCATAGAGGAAAAATCTTAAAATTTGCGGGATTGTCGTCATGGGCCGCTTTGCGACGTGTTGCTGACGCCACCCCGGGGCGCCCGGATGTTCCGGAGGATTGTGCAAGAAATTCCCCCGATCGTCCATTCCTCTTAAATGCTTCTCCAGGCAATCATTTCCAAAGACAACAAAATTGCATGCCGCGAACGCCCGGCGGATCGCAGCGCATGGGGTCGCCGGTCGCGGGCGAAAGGGAGGAGACATGTCTGGAGTTGGGCGCGTGGCGCGCGCTTGCGATGTGGTGGTCGTCGGCTCCGGTGCCGGCGGGTTGACCACCGCCATCACCGCGAAGAAGCACGGGCTGGACGTGGTGGTGATCGAGAAGGAACCGGTGTTCGGCGGCACCACCGCCTTTTCCGGCGGGGTTCTCTGGATCCCCGGCAACCACCTTGCCAAGGCGGCGGGTCATGCCGACGGCCGGGATGCGGCGCGCGCCTATCTGAAACACGAGGCCGGAAATTTCTATGACAGCACTGCCATCGAGGCCTTCCTCGATCACGGCCCGGAGATGCTGGCGTTCCTCGAACGGGAAACCGAGGTGAAGTTCGTCCTGTCCGCCTATCCGGACTATCATCCCGATGCCGACGGTGGCGTACCCATCGGGCGCTCGGTGACGGCGGTGCCCTACGATTCCAGCCGGCTCGGCGCCGATCTGGCCCGTCTGCGGCCGCCGCTGGAAAGCATCACCTTCATGGGGATGATGTTCAATTCGTCAAACGCCGAATTGAAGCACTTCTTCAACGCCACCCGGTCGCCGGCGTCCGCCCTTTATGTGGCGCGGCGCCTGTTTGCCCATGCCCGTGAGGTGCTGCGCCACGGGCGCGGCGTGCAGGTGACCAGCGGCAACGCCCTGGCGGCGCGGCTGGCCAAGTCGGCCATCGACCTCGGCATTCCCATTCTCACCGGCACGCCGGCCAAGGGGCTGCTGCGCGACGGCGCGGTGGTGAGTGGGGTCGACCTTGGCGCCGGCCGAACGATCCTGGCGCGCAAGGGCGTGGTGCTCGCCTGCGGCGGCTTCTCGCACGACCTGGAGCGCATCGGCGCCATCTATCCGCATCGGCGCCGCGGCGGCGAACATCTGTCCCCGGTGCCCGCCGGCAACACCGGCGACGGCCTGCGTCTGGCGGAAGCGGCTGGCGCCCGGATGGAGGCGCGCTATCCCCATGCCGCGGCGTGGATGCCGGTGTCGCGCATTCTTCGCCCCGGGGCGCCGCCGCTGGTCTTTCCCCATCTGGTGGACCGTTACAAGCCGGGCGTGATCGCCGTGGCCCTCGATGGCCGCCGCTTCGTCAACGAGTCCAACTCCTATCACGACGTGGGTGAAGGCATGATCGCCGCCAGCGAGCTGGGTGGGGAGACCGCGGCGTGGCTGATCTGCGACCACGCGGCGATCCGCAAATACGGCCTCGGCTACGTCAAGCCGGCGCCGGTCCCCATGGGGCGGCACCTGCGGTCCGGCTATCTCGTCCGTGGGGAGACCGTGCGGGACCTGGCGGCGCGCATCGGGGTCGATCCCGATGCCTTGGAGGCGACCGTCCGCGACTACAACGGACCGGCGGAAAGCGGGCTCGATCCCGCCTTCGGGCGGGGGAGCACGGCCTTCAACCGCTATCTCGGCGATCCCGACCATCACCCCAACCCGTGCGTGGCGCCGCTGCGCAAGGCGCCCTTCTACGCCGTGAAGATGGTGATGGGCGACCTTGGAACCTTCGACGGTTTGCGCACCGACGTGGCCGGGCGGGTGCTGGACCCTGGGGGCAACGCCATCGGCGGGCTCTACGCCGTGGGCAACGACCGCGCCTCGATCATGGGCGGCGCCTATCCCGGAGCCGGGATCACCCTGGGTCCCATCATGACCTTCGGCTATGTCACCGGCCGCCATCTCGCCGGTGTCGGGCCGGTGGCCTGACGACAACGAACCAAAGGGAGGAAAAACATGCTGCTGTCGCGCAGGACGTTCCTGGGCGGGACCGCGGTGGCCGCCGGGCTGACCGCCATGCCTTTCGGTCGCGGCAGGGCCCGCGCCGCCACGAAGCCGATCCGCATCGGGATCATCACCGACATGTCGGGCATCTACCGCGACGTCTCCGGCCCGGTCACCGTCGCCTGCACCGAACAGGCCGTGGCCGAGTTCACCGCCGCCAATCCCGGCATCGCCGTGGAAGTGCTGGTGGCCGACCACCAGAACAAGCCCGACATCGGCCTGACCAAGATTCGCCAGTGGTTTGACGAGGAGGGGGTGGACGCCATCAGCAACGTCGGTAACAGCGCCATTGTGCTCGGCGCCCGCGAGTTGCTCGCCGCCAAGGACAAGGTCGCGCTCGTCACCACTGCCGGCAGTTCCGTTATCACCGGCGAGCAGTGCTCCGAGCGCTGGGTGCACTGGAGTTGGGACAGCTGGTGCCTCGCCCATTCCACCACCACCGCGTCCGTGCGCACCGGGGGCGACCGCTGGTTCTTCATCACCGCCGACTACGCTTTCGGCCACGCCTCCCAACGCGACGCTACCAAGTTCATCGAAGCTGCGGGTGGCAAGGTGGTGGGCTCCGTCGCCTATCCCTACGGCAGTACCGCCGACTTCTCCTCCTTCCTGTTGCAGGCCCAGGCCAGCGGGGCCAACACCCTGGGCTTCGCCAACTCCGGCGCGGAACTGATCAACTGTTTGAAGCAGGCCCAGGAGTTCGGCGTTTCCCAGGGCGGCATGCGCATGGCGGCGCTGGTCGGCTACATCACCGATGTCCAGGGCATGGGGCTGGAGGTGGCCCAGGGGCTGCAACAGACAGAAACCTTCTATTGGGACCTCAACGACCGGACGCGGGCCTTCATGAAGCGGGTGGCGCCCCGGCTCGGCCGGGGTGTGTTTCCCAACATGAGCCAAGCCGGCGACTATGCCGTGGTGCTGCACTACCTCAAGGCCGTGAAGGCAGTGGGGGTGGAAAAGGCCAAGGCCTCGGGGCTGGCGGTGGTCGAGGCGATGAAGGCCATGCCGACCGATGACGACGCCTTCGGGCAGGGACACATCCGCGCCGATGGGCGCAAGATCCACCCTGCCTATCTGTTCCGGGTGAAGGCGCCCGCCGCCAGCACCGGACCCGGCGATGTCTACGAACTGGTCCAGACCATCCCGGCCGAGGAGGCGTTCCGTCCCCTGAGCGAAGGCGCCTGTCCCTTCGTCAAGGCCTAACGCTGTCCCACGCCCTTTCCTTGTGCCTGCATCTTCCGGAAACGAACATCCATGAACACCACTTGGCTGGGTCTGGCCGGCGGCGTTGCCGCCGTCACTGGGGGCGGGGGCGGAATTGGCCGCGCCATCGCCCTCGAACTTGCCGCAGCAGGCTGTCGCGTCGCTGTCATCGACCGCGATGACGGGGCCGCCAATATGGTTGCTGCGGAGATCACCGCGACAGGAGGCGAAGCGGTCGGCCTCGGCTGCGATGTTGGCGACCGGGCCGCCGTCGCCGCCATGGTGCGGGCCACCGAAACCGCCTTTGGCCCCTGCACCGTGCTGGTCAACAACGCCGGGGTGCTGCGGCCGGGCCACCTCGACACCCTCGATCCGGCGGACTGGAGCGCGGTGCTCGACATCAACCTCACCGGCTATCTCTCCTGCGCCCAGGCTTTCGGGCATAGCATGCGCCAGCAGGGGCATGGCTCCATCGTCAACGTCGCTTCCATCGCCGCTGCCCATCCCCAGGCCTACAGCGGCGCCTATAGTTCGGCCAAGGCGGCGGTGGTCATGCTGACCCGCCAGATCGCCTTCGAATGGGGGCCGTTCGGGGTGCGATGCAACGCCGTCAGCCCCGGCTTGATCCGCACCCCGCTCAGCGAATCCTTTTACCGAGCACCCGGCATCGAGGAGCGGCGCCGGGCCGTCGTCCCGACCCGCGCCATCGGTCGTCCCGAGGACATTGCCACCGTCGTTGCCTTCCTGTGCAGCCCGAAGGCCGGCTACGTCACCGGGCAGGACCTGACGGTGGATGGCGGTTTCTCCCAGACCTTGATGAGCCACATTCCGCGGCCGGGGTATGACCATGACGACGCCTGATGAATCATCCCTGCCGCTCACCGCTCTGATTACGGGGGCGGCCGATGGCATCGGCTGGGCTGTAGCGCGCCTGTTCGCCGGGCACGGTTACCGCGTCGGCCTGCTCGACCTCGACGGCAACCGGGCGACCGTCCGCGCCACCGAACTGGGCCCCGGCCATGTGCCGCTGGCCGCCGATGTGACCGATGGGGAAGGGGTGGCGGAGGCCGTCGCCACCTTCGTCGCAGCGGCTGGCCGCATCGATGTGTTGGTGAACAACGCTGGCATTGCCGACACCATGGTCCCAACTCTGGAGCAGGATTCGGAGCGCTTCCGCCGCATCCTTGACGTTCACCTTGCGGGCACCTTCCTGGTATCGCGGGAGGCGGCCCGCCACATGATCAGCGCCGGACGGGGGAGCATCGTCAACATCGCCTCCATCGCGTCTTTTGCCGGCCTGCCGCGACGGAACGCCTATGGAGCGGCCAAGGCCGGCATCGTCGCGATGACGCGTTCCATGGCCTGCGAGTGGGCGGCCCTAGGGGTACGCGTCAACGCGGTGGCGCCGGGCTACGTGGCGACAGAGTTGGTGCGCGCGCTGGCCGACAGCGGTCGCCTCGATGTCGAGGCAATCCGTCGGCGCGTCCCGATGGGCCGGTTGGCCCAGCCGGGCGACATCGCCGAAGCGGTGTACTTTCTTGCCTCCGATGCTGCTCGCTACGTCACCGGCACGGCGCTGGCGGTTGACGGTGGCTGGCTGGCGTTCGGTGCCGCGGGCGATGCTTGGACCGGGGAGGGGGAGGGGCCATGACCGCGCCGCCGCCATTGCTGGGCGTCATCCGGTCGGGCAGCGGCCTGACCAGGGAGTTCAGGGGAGTCTGACCGTGCGCAACGTCCATCTGGACGCTCTGGAATGACGGATGCACGAAGGGGGGATTAAGCGATGATCTACGAGTTGCGCTCCTACAGCTTCGCCCCTGGCCATGCCGCTGCCTATCTCGCGCGCTTCCAGTCCCAGGGGTTGCCGTTGGTCACTGCGCACCTGCCGTTGCTGGGCTACTGGCTGACAGAGGCGGGTGATCTGAACGTGCTGCATCACCTATGGGTTTACTCGGATTTTGCCGACCGGGCGTCCAGGCGCGCGCGGCTCGCCGCCGACCGCGCCTGGACCATGGAGTTCACCCCTTGCGCGATCCTGCCTTTGGTGAAGACACAGCGGAGTCGACTCCTGCAGCTGGTCTACGGCTCCGCCCCCCTGAAACAGGCGGTGGGGCAGGCGGATCAGCACCATAACGCACGTGCGGCCGAGGCCTCGGTGCTGGCAGAGAGCTATGCTACCCTGACCGTCTCGGAGACACGCGTGACGGAGGAGATAACTGAATTGGTGGCAATATGGCGGATCGTGGCCGGTCGCAACCTCGGCCGGCATATCGTGTTGCACCGATTTGATCAGCCTGAATCCATCGTCTTTGGCGAGGGTGAGCATTGTGATCTTATGCGACCGGCGGTGTTCTCTCCTCTGTGACTGGCTTTGGATACTGATCCACTTGACCTACACGTTTCTCCGCCAGTGTCGAGAATGCGTGTAGGCTAAATTCCAGCCAGATTTTACAAACAAATATTGCAGTTTATTTTTGGGCATCATCCGAGTTTCCAGAAAGCCTATCTTTCTTGGGTAGGCGGGTAAGGGCGACTGCAATGGCCTCCGCCACCTTGTCGGCCGCCGCCCTGATCGGATCGGTCTTGAGGTGGGCGTAGCGGGCGGTGGTCTGGACCTGGGTGTGTCCCAGCAGGCGGCCGATCATCGGCAGGTCCTCGCCGAGTTGGAGCGCGTCGGAGGCGAAGGAATGCCGCAGGTCGTGGATGCGGACGTCGTCCAGCCCGGCGCGCTTACGCAGCCCGACCACCTCGGCACGGCTCACGTCGATGATGCGGTGGCTGCCGAGCTTGGGGTTGATGAACAGTTCGATGGAGCTTTTGTATTCGGTCCGGGTGGTCGCCCGCGCATACCGACCGCCGGACCACGGCCACCTTGGAGGTCAGCGGGTCGGCGCCGCCCAGCCCGTCGATCTGGCGCGGGTCGGGCGACCCCATGACGCGCAGCAGAAAGGCGTCGCGGGCCGCGCGTTCGGCGGGAAAATCGACGGCCAGGAAGTACCCGCCCTTCGACATGCCGCCGCGCATCCACATGCAGCGTGCCTCAGACATAGGTCAGGCCCTTGTCCTTCAGCCGGCCGCGCATGCCATAGATGTCGAGCCCGAGTTCGCCGGTGGCCAAGCGCTCGCGCTTGGACTCCTTCGCCGCCATGCGGGCGCGCGCTTTCTCTAGAACCTCCGCGGCTTCCTCGCGGCGCACCACGCACACCCCGTCGTCGTCGACGACGACGTCGCCGGGGTTGACGAGTTGGTTGGCGCAGACCACAGAGATGTTAACCGACCCCAACGTCTCCTTCACGGTATCCTGGGCGCACCAGTCCCAGAGGTGCTGCTGCCCCTCCATGCACTCTATGGCGGCGCGCTTCTGCTCCCACACCTCGCTGATATCGAGGAAGATGTCGGGCTTCCAGCCCATCTGCTCGGTCTGGTGCGGCTCGAAGAGGTAGAACTGCGGCGCACCCAGCACCGTCTGGCCGGGGTTGTGGCCCCAGTCCTGGGCGACCATGCGGCATTCCAACGCGATCTTGGTCGCCCCCATGTGGTCGGTGTTGTAGGGTCCCAGAGCGAATGGCTCATCATGAACGTGGGCTGCACCGTGCGGATGATGTCGACCAGCTTGAACTTGGCCTCTCTATCGACGTTGAGTGGGTCGTCGCCCAAGTCCATGAAGCGGAGTCGTGACCGCCGCCGCGGCCGCCCGCTCCGCCTCGCCACGGCGGGCCGCTTCACGTCGAGGAGAGTGGCGCCTTGCTTCCACAGCTTGGCAGACTCGCCGCGCTCCCCGTAGGACAGGCAGACGATGGTGACCGCATATCCCTTCTTCTGGTGCAGGGCGATGGCGCCGCCGCAGCGTTACACGAAGTCGGCGGCATGGGCGCTGATCACCAGGACCGTTTTCTTCTCACTCATGGGTCTCGAATACCCCCTTGGTTCGGCCGCCGGTCGCGACCGGAATGGCGCGTACGGTCTGCTGCCGCCGTAGAGAATGCATCTGGCGACGGAACCGTCGTCCACGCCAGCATTCCGCATTCCTCCTGTCGATTCCTATTTCAGACTCCCGTGATCTATATAAGATTTCGCTATAGATCTGTACCGTGCGGCGCAGCAAGGGCATCGAATGAATAGAGAGATTCCCAATCTCCGGCACCTTCGGGCGTTCCAGGCCGTGGCCCAGAGCCAGAGCATCTGCGCTGCGTCGCGGCAGGTGTTCATTTCGCAGCCGGCCATCACCCAGGCCATCACCAAGATGGAGAGGACGCTCGGTGTCGCCCTCTTCGACCGGCGCTCGGACGGGACGTTCCTGACCGGGCCGGGGCGCCTCTTCCATGACCGGGTGGAGCGCATGCTGCGCCACCTCCAGGCCGGGGTGGGGGAGATCCTGCGTGTGGCCGGGCGGCGTAGCGCGCGCTCCGCACAGAACCTGGACCAGATGCTGACCGGCGTGCAGCTTCGCGCATTGATCGCCATTGCCGACGCCCGGAACTTCAGTTTGGCGGCGCGCGCGGTGGGGATCTCCCAGCCGGCGCTGCACCGCGCGGCGCGGGAACTGGAGCATCTGGCCGAGGTGCCGCTGTTCGAGAAGGTCAGCCATGGAATCATCCTGACCCGTTCGGCGCAGGCGCTGGCCCTGCAGGCGAAGCTGGCGCTGGTCGAGTATGACAAGGGAGTGGAGGAGCTGAGCGACTGGCGGACGGCCGATTCCGGCCGGCTGATGATCGGCGCCATGCCGCTGGCGCGCACCTTCCTCCTACCCACAGCCATCACCGCACTGCTGCGCGAGCGGCCGGAAGCGCGGGTGGAGGTGGTTGACGGGCCCTACGAGGACTTGCTCCACGGCCTGCGTCAAGGCGACCTCGACCTGCTGGTGGGGGCGCTGCGCAACCCCGTTCCCATCGACGACGTGGTGCAGCAAAGCCTGTTCAACGATTCCCTGATGGTGGTTGCGCGGACCGGGCATCCTCTCTCGCAGAAGGCCCGCATCAACATCGCCGACATCGTTGGCTGCGGCTGGGTCGTGCCGCGGCGCGGAACACCGACGCGCGCCCACTTCGAGCAGCTTTTCGCCGACGCCGGTCTGTCCCTGCCGAACAGCCTTGTCGAAACCGGTGCCATCAACCTCATCCGCGGGCTGCTGATGGCGAGCGACCGGCTGACCCTTATCTCGCAGCACCAGATCCGTCACGAGATGCAATGGGGAGTGCTGGCGCCCCTGCCGCTCAAGCTCCCCCATACCGCCCGTCCCATCGGCCTGACAGTCCGCCGCGACTGGCGGCCGACTGCCGCCCAGGCGCGCCTGATCGCCCTGCTCCAGGAGGCGGGAAGGGTAATCGACGCCATCTGATGTGGTGCCATTCTATCCAAAAAATGAATAAGTGTGTTTAGCAATCAATAAGGATTGCCAGCAGTCCGATGGTAAACCGGCAGGGAGGAAAGCAGGGCGCGGAGACGCGCCCACGGTCACGGAACGGGACACCGGAAGCTCATGCCCGACAGTTTGCGAATAGCCTGCATTGGCTTCGGCGAAGCGGCTGCCGCCATCGTTGGCGGATGGAGCGCGGAGCACGCCGCCGCCGTCAGGGCCTACGATATCAAGACCGACCACCCTGACGAAGCTGTGCGCGCCGCCAAGGCAGCCGATTACGAGCGCGCCGGCGTGACCGGCTGCGCCACCCCGGCCGAGGCGCTGGAGGGTGCCGGTCTGGTCTTCTCATTGGTGACTGCCGACCAAGCCGCCAGGGCGGCCATGGCCGCCGCTCCGCTGCTGGCAGAGGGCGCGCTGTTCCTCGACGGCAATTCCTGCGCGCCGGGAACCAAGAGGCGGTCGGCGCAGGTTGTTGCGGCGGCCGGCCGTGGGTGCTACGTCGATCTCGCGGTGATGGCGCCCGTGTATCCCGGGCGGCACAAGACGCCGTTGCTGGTCAGCGGTGAACACGCCGGGGTGGCGGCGGAGCGTCTGCGTGTCCTGGCGATGGAAGCGAAGGTCGCCGAAGGGCCGGTCGGCACGGCCTCGTCGATCAAGATGATCCGCTCCATCATGATGAAGGGGATGGAGGCGCTGTTCGCCGAGTGCGTCCTGGCCGGCCGCAAGGCGGGGGTGGACGAGGTGGTGCTGGCCTCCCTCGACGTCACGTTTCCCAGCTTCGACTTCAAGGCTAAGGCGGCCTACATGCTGGAACGGGCGATGACCCACGGCGTCCGCCGCGCCGCTGAGATGCGCGAGGCGTCTGCCACCATCGCCGAGTTGGGCCTACCGAACGACATGGCTCTGGCGACCGTGGAATGGCAGCAGCGCCTGGGCGACTTGGCGCTGGACGCCGGCGACGGCGACCACCGTGACCGCGCCGACATGGTGCTGGCGCGGCTGGGCCACGAGACCGCGGCTGCGGCACTGGACTACGACGACATTCCCGGCACCTTCGTGTTCGACGCCGACCGGTCGCGCCAGGGCTACCACCTCAACATGTTCTGCATGTCGCTGCGCCACGCCACCAACCGTGAGGCGTTCAAGGCCGACGAGGAGGATTACCTGAACCGCTTCCCGATGAGCGAGGCGCAGCGGCGCGCCGTGCTGGCGCGTGACTGGAACGGGATGCTGCGGCTGGGTGGGAACATCTACTACACGTCGAAGCTGGCGGCGACCGACGGCATCAATTTCCAGCAGCTCGCCGCCAGGATGACCGGCGTCAGTGAGGACGACTATCGCGCGATGATGCTGGCGGGCGGGCGGCCCATCACCGGGAACCGCAGCAGGAAGGAGTGGGGGAATGGCTGAGATCGTCGCGGGGGTCGCCACCTCCCACGTGCCGGCCATCGGCGTCGCCATCGATCAGGGCCGGACCGAGGAGCCCTATTGGAAGCCGCTCTTCGCCGGGTTCGAGCCGTCGCGCCGGTGGATCGAGGCACTGAAACCTGACGTCGCCATCGTTGTCTACAACGACCACGCCACGGCCTTCTCGCTGGACGTCATCCCGACCTTCGCGTTGGGCTGCGCGGCCGAGTACATGCCCGCCGACGAAGGGTGGGGCGCGCGGCCCGTGCCGGCGGTCAAGGGGCATCCGGAACTGGCCTGGCACATCGCCCAGTCGGTCATACTGGAGGAATTCGACCTGACCATCGTCAACCGGATGGAGGTCGATCACGGACTGACCGTGCCGCTGTCGCTCCTGTTCGGCCAGCCGGAGGCGTGGCCGTGCCCGGTCATCCCGTTGGCCGTCAACGTCGTCCAGTACCCGCCCCCGACCGGCAACCGGTGCCTGAACTTCGGCCGCGCCATCCGGCGCGCGGTCCACAGCTTCCCGCGCGACCTGAAGGTGGTCGTTTTCGGCACCGGCGGCATGTCGCACCAACTCCAGTCCGAGCGGGCCGGGCTGATCAACCCGGAGTTCGACAACCGCTTCCTCGACCTTCTGGTGTCCGATCCGGAAGCCGCCGCGGCCATCCCGCACGTCGAGTACCTGCGCGAAGCGGGGTCGGAGGGCATCGAGCTGGTCATGTGGCTGGTCATGCGCGGCGCGCTGGGCGGCCCGGTGCGGCCGTTCCACCGCCACTACCACGTCCCGGCGTCCAACACGGCCGTCGGACACCTCGTCCTTGAATGCGAACGCGGCTGAGCAGGAGCATCACACCATGAAGATCTGCGTTGCCGGTGCCGCCGGCGCCTTCGGGATAAAACACCTGGATGCCGTCGCCGCCATCGACGGAATCGAGGTGGTGTCCGTAGTCGGCGGCGGCCCGGACGATATTGAAGGCTTCGCCGGGGAGCGCGGCATTCCGCACGCCACTAAGGATCTGGCCGAGAGCTTGGCGCGCACCGACGTGGAGGCGGTCATCCTGGCCACCCCGACGCCGGTGCACGCCGCCCAGGCCATCCAGTGCCTGGAGGCCGGCAAGCACGTGCTGGTCGAGATCCCGATGGCGGACACCGTCGCCGACGCCCGTCGGCTGGTTGCCTTGCAGAAGGCGACCGGGCTGGTGGCCATGGCCGGCCACACCCGCCGCTTCAATCCCAGCCACCAGTGGATCCACAACCGGATCGAGGCCGGGGAGCTGACGATCCAGCAGATGGACGTCCAGACCTATTTCTTCCGGCGCAGCAACATGAACGCGCTGGGCAAGCCGCGCACCTGGACCGACCATCTGCTGTGGCACCACGCCTGCCATACGGTCGATCTGTTCCAATATCAAACTGGCCAGACCGCTTCGCAGATCTTCGCGCTGCAAGGGCCGATGCACCCGCAACTCGGCATCGCCATGGACATGAGCATCGGCCTGAAGGTGCCGTCGGGCGCCATCTGCACGCTGTCGCTGTCCTTCAACAACAAGGGGCCGCTCGGCACCTTCTCCCGCTACATTTGCGACAACGGCACCTACATCGCCCGCTACGACGACCTCGAGGACGGGGAAGGCAACCGCATCGACCTCAGCGGCGTCGCCGTATCCAACAATGGCATCGAACTGATCGACCGCGAGTTCTTCAGCGCCATCAGGGACGGCCGTGAGCCCGAAGCGAGCGTCGCCCGGTGCCTGCCCGCCATGGAGACGCTGGACCGGCTGGAGCGGTGCCTGACGGCGGAGGACGCCTGAGATGGCCGGGGGGCGGCGGGCGGCATGCCACAGCGGCCCGGCATGATGCGGGTCACCTTCGGGAAGAACCGGGTGCGGGAAAGCCGCAAGCCTGGATCTGTGAGGGCGAAAGCCGAATGGCTGAGCTACTCGCCCGTGACCTGTCACCTCGCAGTGAATTGCGGCCAGCCTCCGCTCACGGCGGTGCAAGGCCATCGGCAACGGCCGTTCTTTCCGGCAAGCGGGCAATTTCGATGAATTCACGTGCGATCGGCTTAAGGCCGACATCCGGGCATGCGACAGCAACGCTCATGCTCAACGATGGTATGAAAGGCCTTGATGTAATGCTGGCGACAGCCCAAAGTGACTGGATTGAGGCCGGCTGTGCAGCAACCCCAATACCCGCCGCTACCAACGCTAGGCCGTGTTGGCAAAGGGGTAGCAGGTTGAAGGAACGTTCCCCATTTGTGCTGGATGGGACGTTACGATCTGACTGATGCACAATGGGAGCGGCTGGAGCCGCACCTTCCTCCCGAAAAACCTCGCACTGGACGGCCAAACCACTCTCACCGGCGGATGATCAACGGCATGCTGTGGATCGTCCGCAGCGGAGCGCCATGGCGGGATTTGCCGGAGCGCTATGGGACGTTCGGCACGGTGTCGAGCCGGTTCTACCGCTGGCGCCGCGCCGGCATCTGGCAGCGCATCCTGGAAGCCTTGCAGGCCCGTGCCGACCGTCAGGGTCGGGTGGACTGGAGCCTGCACTTCGTGGACAGCACCGTGGTCCGCGCTCATCAGCACGCGGCTGGCGCCCGGAAGGCCAGCGGCGAAAAAGGGGGATCAACGGTGAGGCGCTGGGCCGCTCGCGCGGTGGCTTCTCGACCAAGATCCACATCCGCGCCGAGGGTCTCGGCAAGCCGGTAACCTTCACTTTGACCGGTGGCGAAGTCCACGACAGCAAGGCATTCGCCACGCTGATGGGGACTGGCTGGATCAGGCGGTTGGGCCGCGGGCGACCGCGCCTCAAGCCCGACCGGCTGGCCGCCGACAAGGCCTACAGCAGCGGCGTCATCCGCTCCGCCCTGCGACGGCGGAGCATCACGCCGGTGATCCCGACCAAGAGCAACGAACGGCCCGACCCGGCTTTCGACCGCGATGCCTATCGGGAACGCAATCGCGTCGAGCGCCTGATCAATCGGTTGAAACAGTTCCGCCGGATCGCCACCCGGTATGAGAAGCGAGCCGCCAACTATCTCGCTATGATCACCATCGCAGCAATCCTTCTATGGCTCTGAACTTTGCCGACACGGCCTAGCCGGACCTCCGGCTGGAGCAACGTCGCACTCGTGCGAAGCTTGATACCGGCGTTTCGACAAGCCGTTAATAACGAAGCAGTTGCTCCCCTTTCGTCGCCGTCTGATCCGATGACAAGCAACTCGTTAGCGAGGCAGTCGATGTCAACAGCAGCTTTCACCGCCAACGGGTGGGCGGTGGACAGCGCAAGATGCACCTCCTCATGCCACAGCGGTTCGAATCTTGGGTTGTCCTGATCGGCGGAAACCGGCAACATGCAAATATCCAGCATCCCGTCCTGAAGCATCGCCAACAGACGCGACGTCGCTCCGTCGCTGACGACCACCCTGCGGTGCTGTAAGGCGACGAACTCCGTCAGCGTCCTCATCATTTGACCAGTTGCCGCGCCGGCGGCGATGCCAAGGCGTAAGAGTCCGGTTCCCTCGCTCGCTATGCCTTGGGCGATAAGAGTGGCCGTGTCGAGAGCAGCGAAAACATGCCGGGTCTCCTCCAAGAAAGCCTTTCCCGCTTGCGTCAAGCAGCTGCCAGAATTGGTGCGCGCCACAAGTGGAACGCCAACTTCTGCTTCGAGCGTCCGAATTGATAAACTCAACGCGGGTTGGCGCAAGCCGAGCCGGCGCGCAGCCCGATGAAAGCTGCCAGCTTCGGCCAACACCTCCAGATGGCGTAGATGGCGTAACTCCATGTCAGACCTCACACGGAATACCCACCCATGCAGACACCAACCACAACCATCGGATGAACCGCTCCGGTCGGGGCTGGTCAGCCATGGTGACGGTTGTGGTGCATGATCAGATGGCCCTCAGGGCATGGATGTCCGGACCTTGCGGGATTTTCGCACTTGGCCAGCTTCACCGATGCGGCGCGAGACCTCGCGGGTGGAGAGGATGCGCCGGTCATCCCGCGCGGCCTCTATCTCGTCCTCGGCAAGATTACGGATGATCGCCAGCAATGTACGGCGAGTTACCGCGATATCCGCCTCGGACACGCTGCCGACGGCAATCTTGTTCACCTCCACGGCCATGGGCACCAGCTTGTCCTTCAGCGCACGCCCAGCCGACGTCAGGTAGATATGCACCTTCCGCCCACCCTCCGCCGCTGCCACACGGCGCACGTATCCAAGCTTTTCCATGGCGGCCAGCGCGGAGAAGGTGGTTGGCTCCATCACGCCCGCCCGTTCACTCAGTTCGCGTTGGGTCAGGCCGTCGGTATCCCAGAGGATGCGCAGGAAGCTCCAGTGGCCGAAGGACACCGAGTATTCATTGAGTCGCCGCTGCAACCCCCGCGTCAGGCCGCGCATAGCATCCTTGACGAGGTGCGCCAGACGATCGTCCGGCACATCCTCCAGCCAATGACGCAGCACCGCCTGGGCGGTAGCGGCATCGGTGTCGTTGGGCCTCTTGTGCTTGCTCATACGTGGGACACTGCCGCGACCTGATGGCACAAAGCAATTTCCCGCCCTTCCTTCGCCGACGACAGGATCGCCAGACACACTTCCAGTGTCGCCATTCCCCATTCTCCATCGTGCAGGGGTGTGCGGCCGAGCACCACCGCGTCGTATAGTTCGTCGATGACTTCGAACCGCGGCACCGCTGGCGGAGGAAGCGCCTCGAAGCGGCGCGCCTCGTCCGCATACACCAAAACCCCATCTGTGGTGGGGCGCAAGTCTGCCTTTTCACAGGAAGCAATCACAAGACCAAAATGGTTATGGTGGCGCATCTCGTTGCTGTGCCCCTGGGGCACGGAGAAGGCATCTGCCCCATAGGCGCGCGCGTTCTTGAGCGCCGCCTCCGCCTCCGGCGTGGTAACACGGCGCAGGCCGGCGCGCGCCTCACCATAGCGCTTTGGATCACGCGGCTGGCCCAACTCGCCGACCCAGCCACAGAACTCGTCAGTGTCGAAATGGCCATAGCCGCTGTAGGTGAGCGAAGCGCAGGCGCCATCCGCGAAAGAGAGAAAGGCTGTGTAGGCCCCCTCGGTTGGGCGCTCGGGATCCCAATTGGCGGTCGCCGCACGCACGCTGCGCACCAAACCGCCGCCGAGCAGGCGCACGATGTCCACCTGATGCGCAGCTTGGCTGAACACCACTCCCCCGCCCTGCGCGGTGTCCAGTTCCTCCGGTCGGCGAGGGCGGTAGAGAAAGTCGGTGTAGTTCAGGGCGGTGATCATACGCACCTGCCCATAGACGCCGCTGGCGATCAACGCGCGGGCGCGCAGTACCGGCGAGTCGAAGCTGTGGCTGTGGCCGACGATCAGATGCACGCCGGCCCGGCGGGCCGCCGCCGTCATCGTCGCACAATCGTCCAACGTCAGTGCCATCGGCTTTTCCACCAGCGCATGCCGGCCGTGTGCCGCCGCACAGACGACGTGAGCAACGTGGAACTGATGGGGGGACGCAATGTAGACGGCGTCCAGCCCAACGTCGGCGCAGAGATCTTCGACACAGGAATAGCTACGCCCGCCGAACTCGGTGGCGAAGCGTTCGCGCGCCTCCGGCCGCGGGTCGCAGGCTGCGACAAGACGTACGCGGGGATGGTTGGCCAGCGTCGGCCGCATCAGCATGAACGCGCGGCCAAGCCCGATGACGCCCAAGCGCAGCGGTGGTTCGCCCATGGTCTGCGCTCCCATATCAGAGATCCAGCACCAGCGCGTCGCCGCGCGCGCGTGATACGCAAACCATCATGCTGGTTCGCCGATCCTGTTCGGTGAGGACGAGATCGCGATGCTCCACCTCACCAGCCTGCACAGTAACCCGGCACGAACCGCAACTGCCACTCTCGCACGAACTGCGCACCGCCACGCCGTTGGCGGCCAGCGCTTCCAGCAAGGTCGCTTCGGCAGGCACCGCAATGGTCCGGCCGCTGCGCGCCAGCCGCACCGTAAAGGGATGGTTTTCCCAGCCCCGGGTGGCGAGGGCACCACCGAAATCCTCGAAATGCACGGCGGCCGACGACCAGTGTCCGGTCATGTCGCGCACCGCCTCCATCAGCCTGCGTGGGCCGCAGCAATAGACATGGGCACCGCGCGGCTGCTCCAGCACCGGCCACAGATCGAAGGCGTGCGCTGGATCGCCCTGGTCGTGGTGGATGGTGACTTTGCCAGCGAAGGCCGGAGCCGAGAGCTCGGTGAGGAAGGCCGTCGCCTCGGGCGAGCGGGTCAGGTAGTAGAGCCGGAACGGCTTGCCGCCGGTCGCCAGGAGATGCCGCGCCATCGACAGGAACGGCGTGATGCCGATACCGCCAGCAATGAAAATGTAGGAGGCGGGAGCGCCGCTCAGGGCAAAGTCGTTGCGCGGCGCCGAGACATCCAGCGTGTCGCCGACACGCGTGTCGTCCACGAGGCTGATCGAGCCGCCCCGTCCGTTCGCTTCGCGTTTCACCGCCAGCCGGTAGAGGCCACGCTCCTCCGGCGGATTGCACAGCGAGTAACGGCGCACTTGGCCATTCGGCACACGCACCCGGATATGGGCTCCGGCCGTGAAGTCTGGCAGATCGGCACCATCGTCGCGTGCCAATTCGAAGAGGTGGATATCGGTGGCGATCAGCTCCGCGCGCCGAACGCGTAGCGGCTGCATCGCCTCCTGGTTGATGGCTTCCACGGTAAACCCTCCAACAGCGCCCCGCACCGTACGGGGCAACTTAGATCTCTAACATGACAGATGCCCCGTCAACAGAAAACAGAAAATCGCGCATAATTAGTTTCACCTGTAACGAATCAAATCAACTCAGCAGAAGCGTTCATATTTCTCACATTTTGCGCCGCGAAATAAATTTTGTGCACTGCGAAATTGATTTTTCGCAGACATCGCGGAAAACTCTGGACAGGGCATTTGCGTTTTATCAACTTAGAGACCTAAGTCGCGTCGGATTGCGGTATTACCGGCCTAAAAACATGATCCGCCGCCGCCAGCTCTGAACCACCGCCAGCTCTGAATCGGTTCGATCGCAAAAAAGGAGGAAAGCCTAATGCTCACCGCTGATGAGAACGATCTGCTCTGCCATGTTGAAGGCGATGCCCCCATGGGACAGATCTTCCGCCGCCACTGGTTGCCTGCCTGCATGTCCGAGGAGGTGCCGGAGGCCGACGGCGCCCCCCTGAAGATCCGCCTGCTGGGTGAAGATCTCGTCGTCTTTCGTGACAGCAACGGCAAGGTTGGTGTGCTTGACGAATACTGTCCGCACCGGCGCGCGTCACTGGTCTTCGGCCGCAACGAGGAGTGCGGGTTGCGCTGTCTGTACCACGGCTGGAAGTTCGACGTGGATGGGAACACCGTCGACATGCCGTCGGAGCCCTCGGAGTCCGGTTTCGCCGCCAAGCTGAAGCACAAGGCCTACCCGGTGCACGAGGAGGCCGGCTTCATCTGGGTCTACATGGGTCCCGCCGCCGAAAAGCCGGAGTTCGAGGCGCCCATCTTCAAGCGCTCTCCCGAGACCCGCACCGCCATCGCCAAGATCGTCATCGACTGCAACTGGGCACAGATCCTGGAAGGAGCGATCGACTCTTCGCATTCCTCGAACCTGCATTCCTCCGACATGGTGCCGGCGCGCGTCGACGGGGCCAAGGCGACCAGCCAGAACTGGCTGCGCCCGTCCACCGACAAGGCGCCGCGCCTGCTGGTCAACCGCACCGGCTTCGGCTTCCGCTACGCCGCCATCCGCCGGCCGATCTTCAACGCCGAGACCCACGATTATGTGCGCACGACGTTGTTCGTCGCCCCCTACACCGTGCAGATCCCGCGCAACGATCAGTACAATGTTGCCATCCTGCACATCCCGATGGACGACACCCACACCGCCTTTCACTTTATCGCCTGGGGCGACGGCGAGGACAACGTGCCGGAAACCGAGTTCTGGCGGAAGTTCCTGGGCGCCCAGGTCGGCACCGATCTCGACCAGCGGTTCCGCAAGATCCGCAACCGCGACAACAACTACCTCCAGGATCGCACGCTCATGAAGCTGGGGAACTTCACCGGCATCAAGGGCATCCCCAACCAGGACATCGCCATGTGGGAGACCATGGGGCCGATCGCCGACCGCAGCCTGGACAAGCTGGCGGCGGGCGACCTCGCCATCGTCGAGTTCCGCCGACAGATGGTCGATGCTGCGCTCGCCTTCCAGGCCGATGGGACGGTCATCGGCCGTACCGAACCGCGGGTTCCGCAGTCCAAGCTGCGCTCCTTCGAAGGGGTCGTGCCGAAGGGCTATGACTGGCGCACTCTCGGCGCCTCGGAAGAGGAACTGGCGCTGACCGTGGCGGTGCAGGCAGCCGAGTAAAGCCTGCTCCCTGATCCCGTGGGGCGGGCTAGTCGCGAGCCTGCCCCACGCAACGAACAATAATAGCCCGTCGAGAGCATTCTGGGAGGAACCATGTCGCCCAAAACCTCACTCAAGCGTTTGGCCATCGTTCTGGCCGTCCTATCCCTCGTCACGGCGGTTGAGGTGCATGCCGCCAGTCCGATGGAAATTAACGTCGTGCTACCGCTGACCGGCGGCGCTTCCTTCCTGGGCAAGGCCGAGCAGCAGGCGTTGCAGGTTGCGGAAAAGCTGATCGCCGACACCGGTGGCGTTCATGGCGCGCCGGTGAAGTTCGTGTTCCACGATGACCAGTCGAGTCCGCAGGTCGCCGTCCAGATCGCCACACAAATCGTCGCCAGCAAGCCCGCGGTGGTGCTCGGCTCGGCCGTGGTCGCCACCTGCAATGCCATGGCACCGCTCATGAAGCGCGGCCCGGTGCTGTACTGCTTTTCACCCGGAACCTACCCGGCGGCCGGCGCCTACATGTTCACCAGCAGTTCGTCCACGCGGGATTTGGCGGCGGCGCAGATCCGCTATTGGCGGATGCGCGGCGTCACCAAGCTGGGGCTCATCACCAGCACCGACGCCTCCGGCCAGGATGCACTGAACAACATCAAGACCATCATTGCCGCGCCCGAGAACAAGGACGTGCAACTCGTCGCCGAAGTGCGCTTCAACCCCGGCGACGTCAGCGTGTCCGCCCAGATCCAGAGCATCAAGACCAAGGAACCGCAGGCGCTGATCGCGTGGTCAACCGGCGCCTCCATTGGTACCGTCTTCAAGGGCATCGTCGAGGCGGGGCTGGACGTCCCGGTCGCCACGACGGACGGCAACATGACCTATGCGCAGATGACGCAGTACGCCGCGATCCTGCCCAAGGAACTGTACATTCCATCGCCGCAATGGCCCAGGCACGAGGGCCGTACCCTGGAACCCGCGGTCGAGGCGGCGCAGCAGGCATTCTTCGCGGCGTTCGACATCGCTGGCGTCAGACCGGACATCGCCGCCGCACTGTCCTGGGATCCCACGATGATCGTTCTGCACGCCCTGCGTTCGCTGCCGGCTGGTGCGAATGCGGAACAGGTGCGTGCCTTCATTGCCGGTCTCCACAGCTTCGCCGGCATCAGCGGTACTTTCGACTTCGTCAAGACGCCGCAGCGCGGGTTGGACGACAGCAGCGTCCTCATCACCCGCTGGAATCCCGATGCGTCCGAGTGGTCGGTGGTCAGCAAGCCGCGCGGTATTCCGCTCGACCACTGAGCGTCGCCGCCCCTGGGGCTCCGTGGAGGGAAACCATGACTGACTTCATCCAGCTTCTGGTCGGCGGCGTTCTGACCGGCAGCATCTACGCGCTGATCGCACTGGGCTTTTCCCTGGTTTATAGGGTGACCGGTGTGATCAACCTGGCTCAGGGAGCCTTCTGCATCCTGGCCGCCCTGACCTGCCACAGTCTCCAAGCCGAGCTGGGCTGGCCGGTATGGGCGGCATCGCTCGGCGGCATCGCGATGACAGTGGCGGCCGGTGCGATCACCGGTGCGCTGACCTTCGTGCCCGGCCTTTCACGGTTGTCCAACGCCAACATGCTGATGATGGCGGCCGGGCTGCTGACCATGGCAGAGGGCGGCATTCTTGTCCTGTGGGGCAGCCAGCCCTACGCGCTGCCACCATTCTCCGGCAACCGGCCGGTGGAGATCGCCGGCATCCTGGTGCCGACGCAGGGACTCTGGGTGGTCGGCACGACGCTGCTGACCATCGCCTGCCTCTGGTACCTGCTGGCGCGCACGCGGCTGGGACGGGCGCTGCGCGCCTGCGCTGAGAATCCGGCGGCAGCCCGGCTGATGGGCATCGACGTGCCGCGCATGACGCTTCTCGCCTTCACGCTGGCCGCCTTCATCGGCGCCGTCGCCGGGGTCGTGATCGCTCCAGCCACGTCCTTGCAGTTCGATACCGGCCGGCTCTTCACCATCTCGGGCTTCGTCGCCGTCGCCATTGGTGGCATCGCGTCTTTTCCCGGTTCCATCCTTGGCGGTCTGCTGCTGGGGCTGGTCAACCATTTCGCCACCGCCTACGTCTCGTCGCTGTTCAGTAACGCCATCGCGCTGGGCCTCTTGCTCGTCGTGCTGGTGTGGCGCCCCAGCGGCCTTGTCGGGGCCGGCGTGACACGCCGCCAGGACGTCCGCGAGGAGGCTCGGGTGTGGAAGCATGTCGTCCGCCTCAAGCCTCCCGTCGCTTGGATCACCGCCGGGATAGCCCTGGTAGGAGCAGCGCTGTTGCCGACGGTGTTGCCTGAGGGGGCGATCCTCAGCAGTCTGGTGATCGCGGGTATCCTGTTCATAGCGCTTCTTGGCCTTGACATCCTGATGGGCTACGCCGGGCAGGTCAGCCTGGGCCAAGCCGGCTTCATGGCGATCGGAGGCTACACCGCGGCGTGGCTGGCGGTGGAGCACGACGTGGCGCCGCTGCTCGGCGTGCTGGCCGGCATGGCGCTGTCGCTGGTCTGCGCCCTGGTGCTGTCGGTGGTGACGTTGCGCCTGCGCGGGCTGTATCTGGCGCTGGCAACGCTGGCCTTCGGGCTGCTCGTCGACTCTTTCGCCATCGGCTTCTCCGACATCACCGGCGGGCCGTCGGGGCTGGTGGGCATTCCCTCCTTCGCCGTCGGCGGGTTCGAGTTCGATACGCCGCTGTCCATGTACTACCTCGTCCTCGTCCTCGACGCGGTGCTGGTGCTGCTGTTCGCGGGGGCCATCCGCGCCAGCTTCGGGCGGGCTCTGCAGGCCATCCGAACCGACCAGATGGCGGCGGCTGCGCTTGGCGTGGACGTGGTGAAATGCAAGCTCACTGCCTTCGCGATCAGCGCCATGCTGGCGTCGTTGTCAGGCAGCCTGTACGCCTTCTTCTTCCACTTCCTGTCACCGGAGATGGTCGGCACCGCCCGCTCGCTGGAGTTGGTGGCGATGCTGGTAATCGGCGGCGAGGGCACGCTGGTCGGGCCGCTGTTGGGCGGCATCCTGCTGACCATGATGCCGGCAGTATTCCAACCGCTCGCCTCTTACAAAACATTCTTCAGCGGCGCGCTGCTGGTGCTGTGCTTCCTGCGCCTGCCGGAGGGACTGTTCGGCGGTGCCGTCGCTGGGCTCGGACGGCTTTTCCGCTCCCGGCAAGCGCCGCCAGCTCTCGTGGGAGAAGGGATGGCGCCATGAACGGGACAACTGCGACGGCGGCGCTGAGCGTTGCCAACCTTGATCGATCCTTTGGCGGATTGAGGGCGACATCCGACGTATCCTTCGATGTCGCCGAAGGGACGATCACGGCGTTGATCGGACCGAACGGTGCTGGCAAGACGACACTGTTCAACCTGATCACCAACATCATCCGCCCCAACGCGGGGAAGGTGCTGTTCCATGGCCACAACATCACCGGCGTGACACCGGCACGCATCGCCGCCATGGGTCTGGTGCGCACTTTCCAGACGGCGCGGGTGTTCCCCGGCATGACGGTGTTGGAGAACGTACTGGTTGGCCGTCACCGGCTGCTGCACGCCGGCACACTGGCGCAGATGCTGTGGCTACCGCACACCCGCCGCGAGGAGCGGAACTTGGCGGCGCAGGCCGAAGCGCTGCTCGATGCCGTCGGGTTGGCATCCTATCGCGACACGCACGCGGTCGACCTGCCGATGGGAGCGCAGAAGCTGCTGGAGGTCATCCGCGCGTTGATGGCCAAGCCGCGCCTGCTGCTGCTCGACGAACCGGCGGCGGGCCTCAACGACAGTGAGACGGAGGAATTGGCCGCACTGCTGCGCGCCATCCGCGAGACCGGCATCACGGTGCTGGTGGTCGAGCACAACATGTCGCTGGTGATGAACGTCGCCGATCAGGTCGTGGTGCTGGAGGCCGGTGCGGTGATTGCTCGCGGTCGCCCGGACGAGGTGCAGCGCAACCCCCGCGTCATCGAAGCCTATCTCGGCTCCGACGCCACAACCCAGGATTTCGATGCCCAGGATTCCGATGCCGAGGAGGCTCGCCCATGATGCTCGACGTTCGCAATCTGTGCGTCGGTTACAGCCGGAACGCGGTGTTGCAAGGCATCGACCTTACGGTGGAAGCGGGCGAGATCGTCACCCTGGTCGGTGCCAACGGCGCCGGCAAATCGACGCTCGTCAAGGCATTGGCCGGTCTGCTGCCGCCCATGAGCGGAACGGTGACGTTCGATGGCCGGCGAATCGAGGCGCTGCCGCCGGCCGAGCGCCTGCGCATGGGGCTGGCGTTGGTGCCCGAAGGGCGACAGGTGTTCGCCGGCATGACTGTCCGGGAGAACCTGACGCTCGGCGCCTACGCCGATGATGGCCCCGCCGCCATCGCCAACCAGGCGCGCCGCACGCAGGAAGTGTGTGCACTGTTTCCGGTGCTTCAGCAGCGCATGGACGGCGTCGTCGGCAACTTTTCGGGCGGCCAGCAGCAGATGCTCGCCATTGGGCGCGGCCTGATGTCCGGACCGCGCTTGTTGATCCTGGACGAGCCGTCGCTCGGTCTGTCGCCGCTGATGGTCGCGGAGATCTTCCAGCTTGTGCAGCGGCTGCGCGACCAGGGCATCGCCATCCTGCTGGCGGAACAGAACGCGCGTTCGGCGCTCGCCGTGGCCGACCGCGGTTACGTCATCGAGAACGGGCGGGTCACCCTGTCCGGCTTGGCGGCGGATCTGCTGCACTCACCTGAGATCGCCGCCCGCTACCTCGGCGTCGGCACCGCCACCGTGGTGTCGCAAGCCGAAAGTGCCCGCCTTGCCCACCGCCTGCAACAAGCCATGCAGGCGTGATGCCCCTCCGACAAAGGAATGACCATGGGAAAGCTCAACCTCTCCGTCGCCGTCGGCGACTATGACCGGACGCGCCCGCTCGTCGATGGCGCGGTGCAGATCGATGGTGTCGATCCGACCTTCATGCTGCTCGAGCCAGAGGAGATCTTCTTCCGCGCCTTCCGCCACGCTGATTTCGACATCTGCGAGCTGTCGCTCAGCAGCTTCACGGTGAAGACGGCCAATGGCGAGTGTCCCTACGTCGGCGTGCCGGTGTTTCCATCGCGCGCCTTTCGCCACACCTCCATCTACGTGCGCAAAGACCGCGGCATCGACACGCCGGCCGATCTCAAGGGCAAGCGCGTCGGCGTACCGGAATATCAGCTCACGGCCAACGTCTGGGCCCGAGCCATCCTGCAGGAGGAATACGGCGTGGCACCGGCGGACGTGACCTGGGTGCGCGGTGGTTATGAGCAGGCCGGCCGGGTGGAAAAAATCACCCTGTCGCTTCCGCCCGACATCCGGCTGGAGAATGCTGCCGAAGGAGCCACGATTTCGGCCATGCTTGCCGCCGGTGAACTTGACGCGGTGATCGGACCCCGGGCGCCGTCGTGCTTCGATCAAGGGCATCCTCATATCGGTTGGCTGTTTGCCGACCCCATTGCCGAAGCCTCCGCTTGGTTCCGGCGCCGCCGCATCTTTCCCATCATGCACCTGCTCGGGATTCGCAGGACTTTGGTCGACCGGCATCCCTGGCTTCCCGCAACGGTCGTAAAGGCGTTCGAGCAGGCAAAGGCGTGCGGCCTCGCCAAGCTGGCCGACACGTCGGCAACGAAGGTGACGCTGCCCTTCGTCGAGGAACAACTGCACGCCGCGCGCGCGCTGATGGGCGCGGATTTCTGGTCCTATGGCCTGGAGGCGAACCGGCACGTCCTGGAAGCGTTTCTGCGTCAGCACCACGCCCAGGGGCTTTCCTCCCGTCTCGTCGCGCCGGAGGAGCTGTTCCATCCCGCCACCTTGGAAGCCCACCGGATTTGACGGTGGTGTGCCGACGCCCGACTTCCTACGGAGGTTTACCATGCCCTTGAAGGACGTGCTCGTTCATCTGGACCACAGCGAACGCAGTCAGGAACGGCTGGGGTTGGCCGTCGACCTCGCGCGCCGGCACAAGGCGGGACTGGTTGGGGTGTTCGCCGAGCGGGGAAAGGCCCACACCGTCGGCGTCGTCAGCACTTGGCCCAGCAACGCCTACCGGGAAGCTGCGGCGGCAAGCCGGGAGAGTTTCGAGCAGGCCACCGCCGGATTGACCGGCGCGGCGTGGCGCGACGGCGACCGGGGCAGCGACGTGGAGGTCATGCAAGTGACCTCGGAAATTGCGCACTGCTTTGATTTGGTCGTGCTCGGTCAGGACACTGGCACCGTCCAGGTGCCGGTTCCGAACGGGATGGCGGAGCAGGTGATCCTCAACTCCGGGCGGCCGGGCCTCGTCGTTCCTTCGGCTGGACATTTCAAAACCGTCGGCCGTCGGCCGGTGATTGCCTGGAACAACAGCCGGGAATCGGCAAGGGCGCTGCACGACGCCATCCCCTTGATTGCGGGCTGCGAAGAAGCGTTGGTCGTGACTTTTACCGATCAATCCGAAAAGGAACACGAGAGCGTGAAAGATTGCCTGTGTCATCTCGCCAATCACGGAATTCCGGCAAGGGCCGAATGCGTGCTCGTCGATCAGGTCGGCGTGATGGATATGCTGCTCAACGCGGTGGCGAACAACGGCGCCGACCTCTTGGTTATGGGGGCGCACGCCCATTACGGCTTTCCCTATCTCCACCGCGGCAGCGGTACCAGCTTCATCTTGGCCCATGCCACGGTTCCTGTCCTGATGGCGAATTGAAGCCGGCCGTCGTTTCGCCAAAGGATATTATTAATGGCCGGTGCTGAAGTCGAAAGAATATTCGAGGCAGTGCCGCCGGAACTGCGTCCCGCGGCGGCCAGAATGCTGGACGCCGCGATGAAGATTTTCAAAAATGACGGGATGAGCGAACGTGATGTGGCCAGTTTTATCGCTGATACCTCGTTTCTGCCCATTCTAGAGCAGGCAGCTTTGCTGGATGCTTTGCCTAGCTTTGAGGATGTTTGCGACGATGTCTTTGGTTGATGGTTCCCTTAAGTGCGTCCGCCGACCTACGTCCCCCGTAGGAATCGGTAACTTGGGTCGAGTGATGGCAGCATCGCTCGACCTCTTTGCCATTTTTCCCAAGGAAGCCGGGTCTATTTTTTGTCGCGCTTTCTGGCGCGCAGAGAATCATAATAAAAAATGTAAGGAGGTTTGTGGGTGATGATGCGCAATACCAAGATAGTCATCAAGATTATGGTGCCGCTTGCAATAATGGTTTTTCTGTCTGTTGGCGTAATGGTGCTGGCGCTGTTGGCAATGCACCGGCTCAATGAACAGTTCGCGAGCCTGATCCAACATGAAGGGCAGGCATCCACATGGATCGCGCGCGCCGGAACCAGCCTTAACGGCACAAGTCGATTCTTTTACCGGATGATCGCGGAAACCGATAAAGACAAAATACAAAAGATCATCAGTGACCTGGATCAGGACATTAAGTCCTTTGGAGAGCGTGTCGATGCCACGGAAAAGGCGCTGCCTTCGGCTGTCGCCGAATTGCAGGCCTTGCGCCAATCCTACAACGCGCTCATCGTCACCGGCCGCGACGTGGAACGTCTGGCCCTGGCTGAAGACAGTCAGGCGGCCATGCGTCTCATGTCCGGCTCCTACGAAGCCTCCTATGCCGACGCGCGCCTGCGAATCCGGGACCTGATCCGTGTCGGGGACGCCAAGATGGCCGAAGCCATTGCCAATGTCGCGGAAGCCTATAAAAAGTGGCGGCTGGTCGCGGTCGGGGGCGGCACCACAGGACTCGTCCTCTGCTTCGTGATCGCCGTGATGCTGGTCCAGCGGACCCTGACGGCCCCGATCAACACGTTGACGGATGTTATGACGTCCATTTCATCCGGGGCGGTAGGGGTGGTGATCCAGGGCCAGGATCGCCAGGACGAAATCGGCCGTATGGCGCGCGCCGTGCAAGTCTTCAACGATAATGTGGCCGAGCGCATTCGGCTGGAGACTGAAAGCGCCGAGCAAATCGTCGCGAAGGCGCGTCAGGCTGCCGATGTCGAGCGGTTGCTCAAGGATTTTGACCGGGACATTGGAAACGTGCTTTCGACGGTGATGGCGGCGGCGGAAGAATTGGACGCTACGGCCAACGGCATGTCGGCTACCGCAGCCCAGACCCGCGAACAGGCCGCCGCCACGGCGGTAGTCGCCGAACACACGGCATCGAACGTGCAGGCCGTGGCGTCCGCAGCCGAAGCGATGGGCGGCTCAATCCGGGAGATCGCTCAACAAGTCGCCACGGCCAACACGATCGCGTCGAAGGCGGCAAGGCAGGCGTTGGACACGACCAACTCGGTGCGCAGCCTGGCCGACGCCGCCAACCGGATCGGCGAGGTGGTCAAGCTGATTCAAGACATCGCCTCGCAAACCAATCTCCTGGCGCTGAACGCCACCATCGAGGCGGCGCGGGCGGGCGAGGCCGGCAAGGGCTTCGCCGTCGTTGCTTCCGAAGTCAAGGCATTGGCCAATCAGACAGCCAAAGCGACCGAAGACATCTCCGCGCAGATCACCGCGGTCCAGGCGGCCACCCAGAGAACGGTTTTGGCGATTGAAGGGTTCGGCGACACCATCACCACCATCAACAGGATTGCCTCGGCCATTGCGTTCGCGGTGGAGGCCCAAGACGCAACAACCGGCGATATCGCCAACAACGCCCAGGAAGCGGCTCACGGGACTGGCGAGGTTAGTCAAAATGTCGAGCTGGTCAAAGGAGCGGCGGTCCAAACCGGTGCCGCCGCCGATCGAGTTCTTGACGCTTCGGGCCAACTGTCGCGGCAAGCGGAGGCCTTGCGTCGGCATGTTGAAGGCTTTTTAGTTGCCATCCGTATTGCATAATGATGCCGATGGTACATACGCAGCTGCTTTCCGTGAGATGCGTTCCCGCAGGGTGCGGCACATGGGCTGGGGTGGGCAGGTATTCTGCGCGAGGTCTGACATGGAGTGCCGCGGACGGTCCTGTACGACAACATGCGCACGGTGGTGGTCGGGCGTGACGCCTATGGGAAAGCTGGTGTCCCGAGTAGAGCACGAACGACATTGACGTTGCCGAGATGAAGAATGCCACCAATCGGTGGTCTAACAGTACGTTCGTCTGTCTGGCTTGTTAGACACATCTGCGTCTCTAAGGACGCCTTGCGGACAGGGCAACCACCCGGCCGAGAGGAACCTGCTCGGTCTTGCGCTGCGCGTAATCTCGTTCCCACCGGGTCGGCACCACCTCGTAGCCGAGCCGGCCCATCGCCTCGCGGGCCAAGTCGGTGATATCCTTCCGGGGAAGGATCTTGCCGCTCAAGGGGCCGACGGTCGCCTTGGCATAGATGCCCTGGCCGATCCGGACGATCTTTCCCTTCCGGACGAGCGTCCGCATGCCGCGGCCGATCTGATCGTCGTTGGCCATGCCCTTGAAGTCCTGGCGCAGCACGACGTTGCCGTCCAGGTTGTCGATCCGACGTTCCATACGGGTGGCCAGCGGCACCAGCTTGACCGGGTTGCGCTTCGGACGGGCTGACATCGAAACCTCCATGCGCCTCTCAAAAAACGACACAAAAGGAAGAATATCAAGAAACGCCAATACGTTCCTGGTGAAGGCGAGCGTCTTCGTCTGGCTGTTCGTCCTGAGTTCCGGCTGTCGCTTTCGATGCACCGTCCTTTTTGGGTGGGCGGGTGAGGGCGACTGCGATGGCGTCCGCCACCTTGTCGGCGGCGGCCCTGATCGGATCGGTCTTGAGGTGAGCGTACCGGGCGGTTGTCTGGACCTGGGTGTGCCCGAGTAGGCGGCCGATCATCGGCAGATCCTCGCCGAGTTGGAGCGCGTCGGAGGCGAAGGAATGCCGCAGGTCGTGGATGCGCAGGTCGTCCAGCCCGGCGCGCTTGCGCAGCCGACGCCAAGGACGCTGCATGTCGGTCAGGTGCTGGCCTTCGATTTGGCCGGTGATGACATAAGGGTTGTCCGTCACCCTGGTGATGCCCTTGAACACCGTAACGGCGGCCTTCCCGATCGTCACCAACTTCGCCCCGGTCTTGGAATCTGGCAGCCGAAGCACGCCGGCCCTGAGATCGACGTGCTCCCATTTGAGCTTCTGGATCTCGCTGAGGCGGCAGCCCGTCAGCAGGAGGAGGCGGATGCAGGTGACCGCTTCCGGTTCGGAGGTGGAGTCGCGCAGCACCTTGCCGAGGCGGGCGAGTTCGTCGGGCGTGAGGTAGCGTTCGCGCTTGACCTCCTTGTACCGCTTCACCTTCCAGCATGGATTGACGCCGTCGGTCCGGACGCCCCAGGTGTGGGCGACGGTGAACATGACGGAGAGGACACCCAGGGTGCGGTTGGCCTGATAGGGGGTCGCTTTCAGGGACTGGTGAAGCTCGACCACCTCGGCGCGGCTGACGTCGATGATGCGGTGGCTGCCGAGCTTGGGGTTGATGAACAGTTCGATGGAGCGCTTGTATTCGGCCCGGGTGGTCGGCTTGCAGTGCGAGGCGACGTAGTCCTCCAGGAAGCGTTTGCCGAACTCCTTCATAGTGGGGGATGCCTTGCGCCGGTCGCGTTCGGACGCCGGGTCGCTGCCGCGCCGGACATCGGACAGATGCTTCATGGCCTCGGTCCGGGCGACGTCGGGCGTCAGGACGCCATGGGGGCCGATGTTGACCCGACGAAGGCGGCCGCCGGCCCGGAACTGGGCCAGATACATTTTCCGGCCGGAGGGATAGACGCGCAGTCCGAAGCCCTTCAGTTCCTCATCCCAGAGGAAGAACTCTTCCTGGCCGGGGACGGCGGCATCGACGGACCGTTTCGTGATCTTGGCCATGGAGCACCCCACGAGCGCCGGAATCTCCGGAATCAAATCGGAATCACTTGGGAGGAAATGAGCGCGCTTCCGATGAAACTAAAGCGTAGTTTGGTCACCGGAAAATATCAATGGAAACAAGGTATTATAGTGCAATCGGATACTTTGTCGTGGTGCCGGAAACGCGTGCGCGGGGGCCTAAAAACGAACTCATAACCTGAAGGTCGTCGGTTCAAATCCGGCCCCCGCAACCAAATCTAAGCCGCTGATTTCCAAAAGAAATCAGCGGCTTTTTGCTGTCCGCATTCCGCCTCCAAACGCCCTCCCTGAAAGCACCGCCGTCGGCTGGTGGAATGCCATCGTGTCGAGAGCGTCTTCCGCGCGCTCCTTGGGCACCCGTGCCATCTACGGGAATATGCCTCCAAGAAATAAATTCATCATCACAATCAAACGGACTTCAGTGCGTTCACTGTCCTTTCGTCTTATGCCCCACCAAAACAGGGTGGCTTCGGCTATTGATGGATGTATTTTGCCTTGTTTTGCACATGTGAATGCCTATCCTTTTTGGAATTGCTAATGATTTGAGTAGGAAGCCAATGTCCAGAGGTTTGCCCTCCCTGCCCGTTTCCCCGCCGTTGCATCAGAAAAACCCTGTTGCGCGACCGGATGTTTTCTCCCTTCGGCGAACCGGTGAGCCGAGCCGTCCCTTATCCCGGCGACTCATCGTTCCCAGCCCGTTTCGGGCGGGGCAATGGGCAAGCCGATGGCGGCGCACCTGTAAACGGACCTGTGCTGCGCTCTTTCCCAGGCCAGGCAAAAACCCAGGCTCATGGTGGTAGACGCCCCGGCTTGTGAAATGCCGGCACCGCCCATCCGATACCTCAGGAGCCTTCCATGACCTTGGCACCGGCCCCCCCGACCAGCAAAGCCCTCACTGACATTGCCGGTCTCGACGACGTGCTTGGCGGTGGTCTGGTGCGGGACCGTGTGTACCTGATCGAAGGCAGCCCCGGCACCGGCAAGACGACGCTGGCGCTTCAGTTCCTGCTCGCCGGTGCCCGGAACGGTGAAACCGGGCTTTATATTACCCTGAGTGAGACGGCCGAGGAACTGCGGGGCGGAGCGGCCTCGCACGGCTGGTCGCTCGATGCCATCGACGTCTTCGAACTGGTGCCGCCCGAAAGCTTGCTGGACACCGAGCAGCAGCAAAGCCTGCTCTATTCCTCGGATCTTGAACTGGGCGAGACCACCAAGCTGATCTTCGAACAGGTCGAGCGCGTCAACCCGACCCGCGTCGTTCTCGACAGCCTGTCCGAGATACGTCTGCTGGCCCAGGGTTCGCTGCGCTTCCGTCGGCAGATCCTGGCGCTCAAGCATTATTTCGCCCGGCATGGAGCGACGGTGCTGCTGCTGGATGACCTGACTGCCGAGGTGCAGGATCGGACATTGCACAGCGTCGCGCACGGTGTCATCCATCTGGACGAGCTGGCCCCGGAATACGGGGCCGAGCGCCGCCGCCTGCGGATCGTCAAGTACCGCGGCACCAAGTACCGCGGCGGCTATCACGATTTCACGATCATGACCGGGGGGGTCACGGTGTTCCCGCGCCTGATCGCCGCCGAACACCACCACGGTTTCGTCCGCCGCCTCGCGGCGACCGGTAATCCTGAAATGGATGCCGTGCTCGGCGGCGGCCTGGAGCAGGGATCGAGCACTCTGCTGGTCGGCCCTTCGGGTGTGGGCAAGAGCCTGGTGGCCCTGAGCGTCGCCGTGGCGGCGGTCAAGCGGGGCGAGAAGGCGGCGGTCTACATCTTCGACGAGGAGATCGGCCTTCTGCTCGACCGCACGGTCGGGCTGGGCTTCGATCTCGCCGCCTACCGCGACCAGGGCCTTCTCCTGCTGGAGCCGGTGGACGCCGCCGAGCTTAGCCCCGGCGAATTCGCCCACAAGGTGCGGTCCCATGTCGAACGGGACGGCGTACGCACCATCCTGATCGACAGCCTCAACGGCTATCAGGCGGCGATGCCGCAAGAGCAATTCCTTATCCTTCACATGCATGAACTGCTGACCTATCTCAATCGGCAGGGGGTGGTGACGCTGCTCACCATGGCTCAGCATGGGTTGATCGGGGAAATGAAGACGCCGGTTGACCTGACCTATCTCAGCGACACTGTTGTCCTGCTGCGCTACTTCGAAGCGGAAGGGCGGGTGCGGCGCGCTTTCTCGGCGGTCAAGAAGCGCGCCGGTTTCCATGAGAATACCATCCGCGAGTTCTGCATCACCCCGAACGGATTCCAGATCGGGGCGCCGCTCGAACAGTTCCAGGGGGTGATGAGAGGGCTGCCGGTCTACACGGGCGGGCAGGACAACCTGTTCGGGAACGGTCAGGCATGACGGTGGAAAAGGCTGCGCTCTCAATGGAGGAGCGTGCGCTGGTTCTGGCGCCCAACGGGCGTGACGCGGTGCTGGCGCAGAAACTCCTCGGCGATGGGGGGATCGAGGCAGCCGTCTGTCCGGATCTCGACGCGCTGACGCACGAGTTGAGACGCGGCGCCGGTGTGGCGGTACTGGTCGAAGAGGCGCTGGTCACGGCCGACCTGCGCCCGCTGTCCACCTGGATCGCGGCGCAGCCCCCCTGGTCGGACTTTCCCTTCGTGCTGCTGACCGGGCGCGCCGGTGGGCTGGAACGGAACCCGGCGGCAAGACGCCTGATGGAGATCCTCGGCAACATCGCCTTTCTGGAACGGCCTTTCCATCCGACGACGCTGGTCGGGGCGGTGCGCGGCGCGTTGCGGGCACGGCGGCGGCAGTATCAGGCCCGCGCCTATGCGGTGGAACGGGCCGAGGCGGCCGAACGGCTGCGCGTCGCCCACAATCATATCCTGGCCAGCGAGCAGCGGCTGCGCATGATCCTGGAGAGCGCCACCAACTACGCCATCGTCACCACCGACCTGGAAGGCCGGATCACGGTGTGGAACACCGGCGCTCGCAACATCCTGGGCTGGGAGGAGGAGGAGATCCTCGGGCGATCGGCAGAGGTCTTCTTCACCCCCGAGGACCGTGCCGATGGATGGGCATGGGAGGAAATGCGCAAGGCTCTGACCGAGGGGCGGGCGACGGACGAACGCTGGCACGTGCGCAAGGACGGCAGCCGCTTCTGGGCGATGGGCATGATGATGCCGTTGCGCGACGGCGAGGTGCAGGGCTTTCTCAAGATCCTGCGCGACCGGACGCAGGAACGGCAGGCTGAGGAGGCGCTGCGGCTGGCCAAGGAAGAGGCCGAGCGTGCCAACGCCGCCAAGTCCCGCTTCCTGGCGACGGCCAGCCACGACCTGCGCCAGCCCCTGCAATCGCTGCTGCTGTTCCTGGAAGCCCTGAGGCCGCACGTCAAGGACACGGCGGGAAAGACGATGCTCACCCATCTCGGCCGCGGGCTGGACGCGATGAAGGATCTGCTGGACGGCCTGCTGGACATTTCCCGCCTGGATGCGGGCGCGGTCGCACCGGCTTTCGAGGACTTTTCAATCCAGCCCCTGGTCGATCAACTCGCGACGTCCTATGCTCCGGTTGCGGCGGTCAAGGATTTGAAGCTGCGGGTTTTGCCGTGCAACGGGACGGTGCGCAGCGACCCGACGCTGCTCGGCCGCATGATCCGCAATCTGCTCGAAAACGCCGTTCGCTACACCGAGTCCGGCGAAATCGCGCTGGAGTGCCACCGCGAGGGGATGACCCTGCGGATCCTGATCCGCGACACCGGCATCGGTATCCCGCCCGACCATCTGGATCAGATCTGGGAAGAGTTTCATCAGGTTGGCAACATCGAGCGCGACCGCAACCAGGGCTTGGGCCTGGGCTTGGCGATTGTTCAGCGCCTGTCCATGCTGTTGGACCATCCCGTCGAGGTGCGCTCGACCCTGAGCGAAGGGTCTACGTTCACCATCACGGTGCCGCTGGGCGGGGCAGCCCTGGCGCGCCCGTCCGTAGGCACCATGACGGGAAGCGGCGGTGGCCGGTTCGCCGTCGTGGTGGACGACGACGCCATCGTGCTGATGGGCCTGCAGTCCATCCTCCAGTCCTGGGGCTACGAGGTTCTGGTGGCAGGGTCCATCGAGGAGGTTCTGGAACGTCTTCACGCGGACGGCCGGCGCCCGGACATCGTGATCACCGACTACCGGCTGCGCGAGCAGCGGTTCGGGACCGAAGGCATCGTGGAGATCCGTCGTCTGCTTGGCGCCGACATTCCCGGCATCCTGCTGACCGGCGAAACTGGCCCGGAGTGCGCACAGAAGGCGGAGACCCTTAATCTGGCCATGCTTTACAAGCCGGTGACGCCGCGCCAGCTCGGCGATGCCATGAAAAGGCAAATGGGTGCTGCATGACGCTGGTCCAGCCTTTGTTTTGCCCTCGCCGGGCGGGCGCGTCCGCGCCCTTGGCCGCGGCCTCAATGGCCGCCAGGAGAGACGTGCCTCAGATGTGAGGCACGTCTCTCTAAACCAACAGAAGCTTTGAAGAAGCCGTTGATGAAGCATCACACAGGAACAATCGACAAATACCGGTCTCGGCCATTGCGTGCCCCCCGCAACCAAACACCAGAGCAACCAACACCAAGCCTGCTCGGCACCCTGCCCGGCGGGCTTTTGGTTATCTGCCCTGCGTCCCCGGTGTTTGTCTGGGCATCCGAAGCGTGTTTCCCTGGCGTCCCCTTGAGCGGAGGAGCGCATGAGCTGGAACACCCTGGGTCTGTTTCTGGTGACCTTCTTCTTCATATCGGCGACCCCGGGGCCGAACATGCTGCTGGCCATGAGTCTTGGCCTGCGCTTCGGCGTCCGCCGGGCGGCATGGGGCGGGTTTGGCATGGTGGCCGGGTTGATGGTTCTGGCCGGTCTGTCGGTGCTGGGGCTGGGTGCCCTGCTCTCGGCGTCGGAACCGGCGTTCCTGACGGTGAAATGGGCGGGTGTGGTGTATCTGACCTGGATCGGCTGGCAAACCTGGCGGGCGCCGGTGGAGCCTTTGCCGTCCGGTGCTGCCCCGGCTGTGGACAACGAGGCCGGTTCGGCGGTGCGGCTGTTCGTGCGCGGCGTGCTGGTCGCCTTCAGTAATCCCAAGGCCCTGGTGTTCATGACGGCCCTGTTTCCCCAGTTCATCGAACCGGAACAGCCGTTGCTGCCGCAGTTCACCGGGCTGGTTTCGCTGATGGCGCTGATCGAATTCGGGTGGATCCTCACCTATGCCGCCGGGGGCCACACCATCGCCGCGCGCCTGTCCAGCACCGCCGCGATGCGCAGCCTGAACCGGCTGAGCGGTGGCCTGATGATCGGCGCCGGAGGGCTGCTGGCCCTGGCAAAACGGATCTGATCCGGCACCGTCCGACGCATCCCCCGGTCAGGGTTTCAGAATGGTCTTGATGCAGCCGTCCTCCTTGTCCCGGAAGGTCTTATAGGTCGGAGCCGCAGATGGCGCAGCACGACACCGTGACGATGGCGTCACGGGGATGCTCGATCACCGGATCGGGCACGCTGTTACAGCGGATGTCGGCGGTGCCGTGCCAGACAAGAGCTTTCATGGAATCCTCCGGGTGTGCTGGGAGCGTCCCGCGGCCCACCCCACAAACCGGGTCAGAGCGGCACACGGCCTACGCAGCAGCAACAGGGGGAATCCGGCAGGGTTTCATGCCGTGCCGTTGGGCATAAGAAAAAGGAGCGTTCCTTAGCGGAAACGCTCCTTCGCACCAACGGCACCGTCGGCGCCTACTCTTTCAGGTCTTCCCACAGCTCCTTCACCTTGGCGAAGAAGCCTTCGCTTTGGGGGTGGGAGCCTTTTTCGCCGGCCTTCTCGAATTCGCGCAGCAGCTCCTGCTGGCGCTTGTTCAGGTTGACCGGGGTTTCCACCACCGCCTGAATGTACATGTCGCCGCGCTGCGGGCTGCGCAGCACGCTCATGCCCTTGGATTTCAGACGGAACTGATGGCCCGACTGCGTGCCGGGGGGCACGGTGATCTTGGCTCGGCTGCCGTCGATGGTGGGAACCTCCACCGTGCCGCCCAGGGCGGCGGTGACCATGGGGATCGGCACCCGGCAGTGGATGTTCGGCCCCTCCCGCTGGAACAGCGGATGCGGCGCCACCGCCAGGAAGATGTACAGGTCACCCGGAGGCGCCCCGCGCAAGCCCGCCTCGCCCTCGCCGGCCAGACGGATGCGGGTGCCGTCCTCGACACCGGCGGGGATGTTGACCTGCAAGGTCTTTTCCTTGCGCAGCCGTCCGGCCCCGCCGCAGCTTTTGCAGGCGTCCTTGATGACCTTGCCCGCACCGTGACAGGCGGGGCAGGTGCGTTCAATGGTGAAGAAGCCCTGCTGGCTGCGCACCTTGCCATGGCCGGCGCAGGTGGGGCAGGTCACGGGCTGGGTTCCCGCCGCGGCCCCGCTGCCGTTGCAGGTGTCGCAGGCCACCGAGGTGGGAACCTTGATGGTGGATTGCGTGCCCTTGAAGGCGTCTTCCAGCGAGATTTCCAGGTTGAAGCGGAGATCCTGGCCCCGGCCCGACGCGGCCCCGCCGCCCCGGCGTCCGCCGCCCATGAATTCCCCGAACATCTCGTCGAAGATGTCGGCGAACCCGCCGCCGCCGAAATCGAAGCCGCCGAAGCCGCCACCGGCCCCGCCCGGCCCCCGGCCGTTCTCGAAAGCCCCATGGCCGAAACGGTCATAGGCCGCGCGCTTCTGCTCGTCCTTCAGGACGTCATAGGCTTCGTTGATTTCCTTGAACTTCTGCTCCGCCTCGGCATCGCCCGGATTGCGGTCCGGGTGATACGCCATGGCAAGCTTGCGGTAGGCCTTTTTCAGCTCATCGGCGCTGGCGGTCTTCGCGACACCCAGCAGTTCGTAATAATCCTGTTTGGCCATGTGTCCCGAGCGCCTCTCAATCGTACCGCCCCGCCGGTCCCGATGAAGGGACCGGCGGAACGGACGCTATACCATGCTTACGGCCGATCGGGGATGATCTTACGACGACTTCTTCTTGCCGTCGTCCACTTCCTCGAAATCGGCATCCACCACGCCCGGCTCGGCCTGGGCCTTGGCACCGCCGGCGGCGTCGCCTTCCCCGGCCTCCCCGGCCTTGTACATGGCTTCGCCCAGCTTCATGGAGGCCTGGGCCAGGGCGTCGGTCTTGGCCTTCAGGTCGGCCAGATCGCTGGTGTCCAGCACGGCCTTCAGATCGGCCATGGCCTTTTCCGCCGCCGCCTTGTCACCCGCCGGCAGCTTGTCGCCGGCGTCCTTGATGGTGCGCTCGGTGGTGTGGATCAGGGCGTCGGCGTGGTTGCGGGCGTCCACCAGCTCGCGCCGCTTCTTGTCCTCGGCGGCGTGGGCTTCGGCGTCCTTGACCATCTTCTGGATGTCGCTGTCCGACAGGCCGCCCGAGGCCTGGATGCGGATCTGCTGCTCCTTGGCCGTCGCCTTGTCCTTGGCGGTGACGCTGACGATGCCGTTGGCGTCGATGTCGAAGGTCACCTCGATCTGCGGCACGCCGCGCGGGGCCGAGGGGATGCCGACCAGATCGAACTGGCCCAGCATCTTGTTGTCGGCGGCCATTTCGCGTTCACCCTGGAACACCCGGATGGTGACCGCGGTCTGGTTGTCGTCGGCGGTGGAGAAGACCTGGCTCTTCTTGGTCGGGATCGTGGTGTTGCGGTCGATCAGGCGGGTGAACACGCCGCCCAGGGTCTCGATGCCCAGGCTGAGCGGGGTCACGTCGAGCAGCAGAACGTCCTTCACCTCGCCCTTCAGCACGCCGCCCTGGATGGCGGCGCCGATGGCGACCACTTCGTCCGGGTTCACGCCGCGGTGCGGTTCACGGCCGAAGAACTGCTTCACCGCTTCGATGACCTTGGGCATGCGGGTCATGCCGCCGACCAGGATCACCTCGTCGATCTCGCTGGCCTTCAGCCCGGCGTCCTTCAGGGCCGCCTTGCACGGCTCGATGGTGCGCTGGATCAGGTCGTCCACCAGGGCTTCCAGCTTGGCGCGGGTCAGCTTGATGTTCAGGTGCTTCGGGCCGGACTGGTCGGCGGTGATGAAGGGCAGGTTGACCTCGGTCTGCATGGACGAGGACAGCTCGATCTTCGCCTTTTCCGCCGCTTCCTTCAGGCGCTGCAGGGCCAGACGGTCCTTGCGCAGGTCGATGCCCTGCTCCTTCTTGAACTCGTCGGCGAGGTACTCGATGATCCGCGCGTCGAAGTCTTCACCGCCCAAGAAGGTGTCGCCGTTGGTGGACTTCACCTCGAACACGCCGTCGCCGATTTCCAGCACCGACACGTCGAAGGTGCCGCCGCCCAGGTCATAGACCGCGACGACGCCGGCACCCTTCTTCTCCATGCCGTACGCCAGCGCGGCGGCGGTCGGCTCGTTGATGATGCGCAGCACTTCCAGGCCGGCGATCTTGCCGGCGTCCTTGGTGGCCTGACGCTGGGCATCGTTGAAGTACGCGGGCACGGTGATGACCGCCTGCGTGACCTTTTCGCCCAGATAGTTCTCGGCGGTTTCCTTCATCTTGGTCAGGATGAAGGCGGAAATCTGGCTGGGGCTGAACTTCTTGTCGAAGGACTGCACCCACGCGTCGCCGTTGTCGCCCGACACGATGGAATAGGGCACCAGGCCCTGGTCCTTCTTGGTCAGCGGATCTTCGTAGCGGCGGCCGATCAGGCGCTTGATGGCGAAGAAGGTGTTTTCCGGGTTGGTCACCGCCTGACGCTTGGCGGGCTGGCCCACCAGACGTTCACCGTTCTGGGCGAAGGCCACCATCGACGGCGTGGTCCGAGCGCCTTCGGCGTTCTCGATCACCTTGGCCGCGCTGCCTTCCATCACGGCGACGCACGAGTTGGTGGTGCCAAGGTCGATGCCAATCACTTTGCTCATGTCTAACCTCTGTTGTTCGGCAGATCCGCGGCGGCCCTGTCGTTTCGGGTCGGCACCGTCTGCGGTCCCCTTGCGGTCGTTGAACGGTTCAGTCGGCGCGTGTGCGACGGTTCGCCGGAGATATAGGCAGGTCCGCCAAAGCCTGCAACGGCCTCTCGCACGAATTGGGGAAGGATTGTGGCAAAACGGCGCAGATTCCGCCACTGCGGCCCGTCCGGGCGGGGCGGCGGCTGTGATCGGGGTGGGAGCCTGGAGGTGTTCGGTAAAGGACGAAAACATACAAGTATATGTTATCGATATACTCCAGTATTCATGTCGTGGCCGATGGCACTCGCCAAAGTCGAAATCGCAACGTAGAAGTACGTGAGATGACTTGCTCCTGTTAACTGTTGGTTAAGCAAAAAAGATGGTGGTGTCGAGGAGGGTGTAGCGACACAAAGCTACCGTTATTGGGTTATCAAAGACTTTTTGTGCTTTATATTGTGATTTTGGTGTTATAGGATTTGTGCATGTCGAGAATCACCGGCGTTACGATGCCGGTTTCAGAGATGACCGTCAGCATTTGGGGATGACGAGCATGAGGGAAGACCGGCGCGACGTGGCTTTAGCCATCAAATCCTGCCTGGACAGCTTGCAAGGCGATGCGGAGCGCAGTGATCTGGGTGATCTGGCCCGCTTCATCAGTCTTGCCGCCCTGGCGGCAGAGGAAGCGGCCCTGGCCCATGATCCGCGGGCAGGGCAGTTGCGCGCGCTGGTCGCCGGGGTTGGCCATTGCTAGGGCAAGGGTGGCCCCAGCCAAAGCGGAAAGGCTTGAGACAGGGAAAGCCGGCGCCGGATCGCCGGCTTTTTGTTGGCCGGGCTTCACGGGTGCCCCAGGGGGCAGAAGAAAAGGAAACGGCGGCTGGAAATGGAAAGCCCCCAAAACCTTTCGGTTTCAGGGGCTTAAAGTGGTGGGTGCACAAGGACTCGAACCTTGGGCCCGCTGATTAAGAGTCAGCTGCTCTACCAACTGAGCTATGCACCCACTTTTCTTACCGTTCGTTTCGGCTTCGTTTGCCGTCCCGTTCGGTGGGCCGGTGTATAGCCGAGGTAGACAGGGCTGTCGATAGGAAAATGACGAGGCGGTGAATTTTTTTCGGTGAACCCCGGTTTTCGCCCCAATTTGCTACCAATGCGGGATTACCCGCCGCGCGACACACTCCCAGATGGCGGGGCGTCGGCGACGGTGGCGCGGCCGGGGTCGCGCTTCTGGCATTCCAGCAGCACGTCGCGGACGATGGGGGCCGCCACCGCCGAACCGCCGCCGCCGTGCTCCACCAGAACCGCGCAGGCGTAGCGGGGGGCATGCACAGGGGCGAAGGCGACGAACAGCGCGTGGTCGCGTTCCCGCCACGGCAGGTCCTTGTCTTTCTTCACGCCGGTGCTGCGCTCGGCCATGGTGATGCGGCGGACCTGGGCGGTGCCGGTTTTGCCGGCCATCTCCAACCCCGGCTCGGTGATGCGCGCCTTATAGGCGGTGCCGATGGGGTTGTTGACCACCTCGATCATCCCCCGCAGCACGGTGTCCAGGTTCTCCTTCTTCACCCCCACCGGGGGCCAGCTCGTCTGTTCGGTGGCCACCCCCTTGATCTGTTTGGTCAGGTGCGGCTTGACGCTGTAGCCGCCGTTGGCCAGCCGCGCCGTCATCACCGCCAATTGCAGCGGCGTGGTCAGCACATAGCCCTGGCCGATGGATGCCACCAGCGTTTCCCCCTGCTGCCAGGGCGCGCCCAGGGCCGCCTGTTTCCATTCGCGGGTGGGGATCAGGCCGGGACGCTCGTGGGGCAGGTCCAGCCCCAGCGACTTGCCCAGGCCGAAGCGGTTGGCCATCTCGGCGATGCGGTCGGGGCCCAGGCGGCGGGCCAGATCGTAGAAATAGGTGTCGCAGGAATGGCGCAGCGCCCCCACCATATCCAGCGTGCCGTGCCCCCCCTTCTTCCAGCAATGGAAGCGGTGGTCGCCCAGGTCCATGTAACCGGGACAGAACACGGTGTGGCGGTTGCTGATGATGCCGGATTCCAGTGCTGCCAGCGCCACCACCATCTTGTAGGTGGACCCCGGCGCGTATTGCCCCGCCACCGCCTTGTTGGACAGGGGCGTGGTGGGGTTGGACAGCAGATCCTCCCACAACTCGGCGCTGATGCCGGTGGCGAACTGGTTGGGGTCGTAGGAGGGGTGGGAGCACAGGGCATAGATGCCGCCGGTGTTGACATCCATCACCACGCACGCCGCACTCTGCTCCTGCGACAGCCGGTTCTGCACGAAACGCTGCAGCCCGATGTCCAGCGTCAACTGCACCTCGCGGCCCGGCTGCCCCTCGTCGCGGGACAGCTCGCGGATCACCCGGCCGACGGCGTTGACCTCCAGTTGGCTGGTGCCGGCCACACCGCGCAGGGCCTTTTCGTGGTACTTCTCGATGCCGCTCTTGCCGATGCGGAACCCCGGCAGCGACAGAACCGGGTCGCCGTGGGCCAGTTCCGCTTCCGACACCGCACCGACATAGCCCAGAATGTGGGCGGTGGCGTCGGCCTCGGGGTACAGGCGGCTTTCGCCCACCTCGATGGCGACACCGGGCAGGTCGGGGGTGTTGATCTCGATGGTGGCGACCTGCTCCCAGGTCAGGTTTTCGCGCACCGTGACGGGGACGAAGCGGCGCTTGCGGTGGATCTCACGCACCACGCGCCGGCGGTCGCCTTCGGTCAGCGGCACGATCTGGGAGATCTTGTCCAGCGTCTCGTTCAGGTTGCGCGACCGTTCGGCCACCAGCACCACGCGGTAATTCTGCTGGTTGACCGCCAGCGGCACCCCGAAACGGTCCACGATGGGGCCGCGCGACGGCGCCACCAGCCGCAGGCTGATGCGGTTCTCTTCCGCCAGCATGGTGTATTTCTGAGAATCGACCACCTGAAGGTAATAGAGCCGCCCCACCAGCGTGGACAGCAGCCCCAGCTTCATCCCCCCCAGGACCAGCATCCGGCGGGTGAGCAGACGGTAACGGTCCGTGTCGCGGTCGCCGGAAGTCATGGATGTTCCCTACCCTTGCAGAAACGCCCGGTGGATGCGGATGAACGCCCAGGCGAACAGCGGAAACAGCGCCAGCGTCAGCAGCGCCTGAAAGAACAATGCCCGAAACGGTACCAGCGTGGCGTTGAGCGCGCAGAACACCAGCCATTCGGTGAACGCGGCCCCGAACATCACCATGCCGAATCCCACCCACATCAGCAGGAAGGTGCTGGCCAGGAAGAAGCGGCGCTGGCTCAGCACCGTTCCTTGCACCAGCACCAGGATCAGGCCGTGCAGCCCCAAGGGCGCCCCCGACAGCAGATCCATCAGAACGCCGATGGCAAACACCGCACTGGGCCGCAGCAGGTCGGGGCGGTGGATCGACCAGTAATAAACCGACATCAGCGTCAGGGACGGCGCCACCTCGGCAAAGGCCGGCAGCCGCAGCGGCATCATCCCCAAAAGCCCCAGCATGACGGTGATGGCGAAGGGGGTGAGGTTCCGGCCGGCCTTATCGAGTCGCTGCCAGAAGCTCAGGGTCATTTCGTCTCGCGCGGGGCCGTCTCGGCCTCGCCAAGCGGGGAACCGGCGCCGTAATCGATCAGCCGCAGATGTTCCACCCGCGCCAGATCGGCCAACGGCTGCACCTTCACCCCCCGTTCACCGGAGGATGCCACCACCCCGATGGGAATGCCGGCGGGAAAGATGCCCCCATGGCCGGACGTCACCACCCGCTCGCCCACCGTCACCGGCGCTTCCGGCGGCAGATACAACAGCTTGGGCTGGTCGGAGTTGTCCCCGGCCAGCACCGCGCGCTGGCGCGACTGTTCCAGCGTCACCGGGATGCGGGCGTTGAGGTCGGTGATGAGCAGCACGCGCGACGACCACTCGCCCACTTCGACCACCCGGCCCACCATGCCGTTGCCGGCCACCGCCGCCTGTCCCTTCTTCACCCCGTCGCGCCGTCCCGCCGTGACCACCACGGTGCGGTAGAACGAGCCGCCGGGGGCGGCGATGACGCGGGCGGTGATGGCCGAGGTCGGCGGTTCCGGGCTGAAGCGCAGCAGGGTGTGCAGGCTGGCGTTCTCGGCCTCCAGCCGCAGGGCGGTCTGATACCATTGCATCAGACGGGCGTTTTCCGTCTTCAGCCGCTGGTTTTCGTCATAGACGTTCTGGATGTCGGCCACGGCCTCCACCACGCGGGCGGCGGTGGCCGCCGGGCGTGACAGCGCGTCCAGGATGGGGGCGAAGGCGTCGGTGACCCGCGCCCGCACGTCGTCCACGACCGGGGCTTCGACCTTGCCCACCATCATCAGGGCCACGGACGCCAGGGCCAGCAGCAGGAACGTGAAACGCTGGGCCAAGGCGCGCAGGGGGGCGGCCAGGCGAACGACAGATCCGGAGGTTCGTGACTTCACAGGAACATCCCGTGCAGGAACACCAGCGGTCCTTCGCCTTGCGGCTCAGGAAGGAAAAGTAGGAACACGATTCCGATACTGTTTATACCAGATTAATAGGCGCTGACCAGAACGTTGCGCAGGGTCTTCATCTCTTCCAGCGCCCGGCCGGTCCCCAGCGCCACGCACGACAGCGGATCGTCGGCGATGGACACCGGCAGGCCGGTGGCGTGCCGTAGGACGAAATCAAGATTGCCCAGCAGCGCGCCGCCGCCGGTCAGCACGATGCCCTTGTCCACGATGTCGGCGGCCAGTTCCGGCGCGGTGTGTTCCAGCGCCACCTTCACCGCCTCGACGATGGCGGAGACGGGTTCGGCCAGGGACTCGGCAATCTGGCGCTCGGAGATGATGAGTTCCTTGGGCACGCCGTTCATCAGGTCGCGGCCCTTGATCTCCAGGATGCGGCCCTCGCCGTCTTCCGGCGGGCAGGCGGAACCGATTTCCTTCTTGATCCGCTCGGCCGAGCCTTCGCCCACCAGCAGATTGTGGGTGCGGCGGATGTAGCCGATGATGGCCTCGTCCATCTTGTCGCCGCCGACCCGCACCGAACGGGAATAAACGATGCCGCCCAGCGACAGCACCGCCACCTCGGTGGTGCCGCCGCCGATGTCAACCACCATGGAGCCGGTGGGTTCGGTCACCGGCAGGCCGGCGCCGATGGCGGCCGCCATGGGTTCCTCGATCAGGAAGACCCGGCGGGCGCCCGCGGCCTCCGCCGATTCCTGGATCGCCCGGCGCTCGACGGCGGTGGAGCCGGAGGGCACGCAGATGATGACCTGGGGGCTGGCGAAGCTGCGGCGGTTGTGAACCTTGCGGATGAAATGCTTGATCATCTCCTCCGCCACCTCGAAGTCGGCGATGACGCCGTCGCGCAAGGGGCGGATGGCCTGGATGTTGCCGGGCGTGCGGCCCAGCATCATCTTGGCCTCGTCGCCGACGGCCAGCACCTGCTTCTTGCCGCGCACGTTGGCGATGGCGACGACCGAGGGTTCGTTGAGGACGATGCCGCGGCCCTTCACGTACACGAGCGTGTTCGCCGTGCCCAGATCGATCGCCATGTCGGCCGAAAGGATGCCGAGGAGTTTGGAAAGCATAGACCCGATTGTCTCTTTATGAGGTTGCAAAGATCCGGGCGGTGCGGGGCGGGGCGCGGGTGACGCTCGCCGTCATCCGTTCCATAGACGAACGTCCCGCCGCACTCAAGCGCAGAGTTGATGACGCGGGGCTGATAAACCTCCACCGCCGGGGTATGGCCGGATTCTTTCGTGGTCGTCCGGGCGGATCAGTGGTTCTTTTCCGACGTCCCGTGGCCGGCGTGTGCCCCTTCGACCAGACGGTCCATCAGCGCCAGCAGCACCCCCGACACAACGAAGGTCATATGAATGATGACCAGCCACATCAGGTCATCGCGCGAAATGTCCTTCAGGTTCATGAACGCCTTCAGCAGGTGAATGCCTGAGATGGCGACGATGGAGGCGATCAGCTTCAGCTTCAGCCCGCTGAAATCGACCTTGCCCATCCATTCCGGCCGGTCCTCGTGGTTGCCGACGTCGATCTTGGAAACGAAGTTCTCATAGCCGGAAAAGATCACCATCAGCAGCAGGTTGCCGGCCAGCGACAGGTCGATCAGCGTCAGCACCGCCAGCAGCACGTCCTTTTCCGCCATGTCCAGCACATGGGGGGCGATGTGGATCAGCTCCTGGGCGAATTTCACCAGCAGCATGCCCAGCGAGAGCACCAGGCCCAGATAAAAGGGCGCCAGAAGCCAGCGGCTGGCGAAAATGACCTGTTCAAAACGGCGTTCGATCATCGGTATGCGTCCGGGTTGCGGGTAGGGTGGCGGGGGCCTGACGGTGGGCAGGCCCGGCACAGGTTTGGCCCTTCGCACATGCAAAATCAAGATGCCCGGCGCCACGGCCGGCACCGGCTGTAACATTCATTTCATTTCACCCGGCCCCGGTGCCGGAGTACATGGGATGGGGTGGGCGTCCCGGCTTCGGGCCGGCGGACCTCCTTATCCTGCATTTGTCTTTCGGCATCATCATGTGACGGGGCGTCGTCCCCGGCTGGAGAACGGCGATATGAAGCACCCTACCCCTCACATCGTGTCGTCCTTTGAGGAGGCGCTGGCCAAGCTGCGCGCCGGTGTCGTGGAAATGGCCGGCGTGGCGGAAATCCAGATCGACCGGGCGGTCGATTGCCTGGCCCAGCGTGACCCGGCCCTGGCCGGGGCGGTGGTCCGCGACGACGGGTCGCTGGACCGGGCCGAGCAGCGCATCGAAGCCGACGCCATGCGCCTGCTGTGCCTGCGCGGCCCCGTGGCCGACGACCTGCGCGAGGTGATGGCGGCCCTGAAGATCGCCGGCAACCTGGAGCGGGTGGGCGACTATGCCGCCAACATCGCCAAACGCGCCGGTGCGCTGGGATCCCAGGGCGACGCGGCGGTGGCCCTGGGGCTGGCCAAGCTGGGCCGTCTGGTGCGCGAACGGCTGGCCACCGTCATCAACGCCTATGTGGATGGCGACGCCGCCACCGCGCTGGACGTGTGGCGCCACGACGACGAGGTGGATACCCTCTACACCAGCCTGTGCGAAGGCGTGGTCCACGAAGCCGGCAGCCAGCCGGAACGCTTCGCCATCCACATGCACCTGCTGTTCATCGCCAAGAACCTGGAGCGCATCGGCGACCACGCCACCAACATCGCCGAGGTGGTCTATTTCCTGACCACCGGCGAGCCGCTGTCGGAAGACCGGCCCAAGGCCGATCACACCTCGGAAACCCTGCCGGAGTGATCCCCGGCGGTCAGGGACCGCAAGGCCGGGGCCGTGCGACGGCAAGCGGCCGGACGGTGTGGATGGGATCGGGGGAGCCGGCGGACCGCCGGCTCCCCTCCATGGGCTGATCGGGGTTATTTCTTCCCGGTGATCTTTTGCAGCAGGGTGCTTAACAGAGGACCGGCTTCATTCGGGTACATCATAAGCAATGTTCCCGTATTAACTTGTGGGGAAATCTCTTGAATGTAATTAAAAATTCTTGAATTCAGATGTTTTGCGTATTGCATTAAGTCAAAATCAACGGTCATAGGCTCCACATAGCTACAATTAATGACAAAGGCACCGTTGTTGTGGTCGGCAAATCTTAGAAAATTCTCGATATTGTTGGATTTTTGATCGGGGTATTCTGGTATTACTATGTTTTGAACGAGAAATTTTGTGGTTGTTCTGTTTGTTGCTTTGTATTCGATCTTTCCGCCTCCATTGGCAGGCCATCCATTATAGAGATTCAATCCATAAACGCCGTTGTAGGGAAACCGGCGGAAAAACACCACCTTATTACGGACATCATCCAGTATGGGGATACTATCCGCTCTGTAAATGCGGTCGCCGTATTGTTTGAGGTATGTAATAACGGTTTCGGCGAAGAGGGGGGAAGGGGTACCGACTTCACAAAGCGATACGAGAATCGTTTCTGTGGGGTTCCGATCCAGAAAATTTAAGAATGATTTCATAATATAATTGAAAAGCTCTCCTTTTCCAATAACATTACTGTGGGGACTGAGCGAAAGATAAAGATTTTTATTGCGGACGGTGGCGTATAGGTCAAAATAACGTATTCCGCGTGAAAGCTGGGTATCTTGGCATATGTCTTGAGTGCGATAAATACCTGATTTTTGACTGCATGAAACACTCAGATTTGTTCCAGGTATTCCAAAATTGCATATAAAGGAACTCCCATTTATCGCCTTCATCCATTGCTCTGAATTCAGTCGATATGGAATATAATTGACGCGGAAACTGTTTAGTGAGTCTGATTTTTTTGTTGTCTGGGCGACGAAGTAGACATACTTTGTGCTTTCTTCTATTTCCTTCTGGTCGTCATTGATGTTTTTTTCCAAGGCATTGTACTGGTCGCTTCGGAAAGAAATCGTCTGTCCGCTGGAAAATGTCAGCGTCAAGCGGAACCATGCGGATTTGGCGTGGCTGTTCAGGTCTTCCTGTTCCTTCAGCGTCTCGCCGGGTGCAACGGTCTTTCCTTCGAAATTCCTGTCGGGGCGGTTTTTACCCTCCCAGTCGTAGCTGTCTACCTGGCTTACGGAGATCGTGAATCTTTGGGTCGTTTCATTGGTGATTGAAAGATAGGTCTTTTTTACAGACATGCTTTTTACCCTTTTATGAATGGATATACGACATCATTACTTTTATCGATGCTTTTGTATTTTGATTTTCTTCGGTAAAAGAGTGATCCATGACGTGGTGCGAAGAGCGATCTCTCACCACGTCATGGGAAAGCGTCAGGCGGTCAGCACGCCTTTCAGCATCGCGTTTACAAGATCCGCGGTCGGGAAGCTCAGAAGAACGGCACCGCAGTTGGTGTTGGTCTGCCTTTTCGTAACGTAATCCAGGAGCAGGGCGTTCATCTGCTCGGCATAAGCCTGCAAACCGGATGGGGTAAAGCCCAACTGCACATTGGTGCGATTGACATACAACGGGCCGCTGTAATCCGCCGCCAGATCCAGCAGATAGCGGACATCTTCGAATTTGTGCTCCAGAGAGGCAGCCGTGTTGTGGTTTTGCACCTGAATGGTCTGGCGAACGCCGTCGGAGGCGGTGTATTTCAGGATTGCGGTGCCGTCGGCGGGCCAGCCGTTTTCCATGTCCAGACCATAAACACCGTCGGAGACGAAGCGGCGGACGATGACCATCTTGCCGCGGGCCTGATCCAGGGTGGGGATCACGTTGCCGCTGTAGACCTGGCTGCTGAAATCCTTTAGGAAATTGATGGCGATCGACGCGAAATCCTTGGGGTCGTTCGCAACGTCGTTGATGGAAACCAGAATGGCTTCGGTCGGATTTTCACTGAGGAAGGTGGAGAATTCAGTGAAAATGTCTTTGATGCGGTCGCCCTTTTCAATGACGTTCCCGTAAACGAAGACGATTTTCCCGTAATGATTCACGACATTCAGGTCGAAGTAGCGAATGCCGAGATTCAATTGCTCGGTAATGGTCAAGGTCTGGGTCTTTTGCGGCCCGGCGGCAGGCACCGAGGCCGCGCTCTGGTAGGTGCCGGGCAGGGTAAAGCTGGTGAGCGACCGGGATCCGGTGATCCCCTTCATCCAGTTCTTTTGTGAGACGGATGACGACGCATAGGAAAGGGTGAACGTGCTGGTCGGGCCGGAACTGGATACCTGCTGCTGCATGGAAAACAGGGACTTGTCCTTCCCCTCCAGGGTGTAGGAGCGGGGATTGGGGCTGATGCCGTTGATGGCATCGTACTGGTCGTTGCGGAACGTCGCCGTCTGGCCGCCGGCAAAGTTCAGCGTCATGCGGAACCAGGCGGACTTGGCATATTTGTTCAGTTCCTCCCGCTGCTTGTTCGATGTTTCAGGCTGTATCGTCACGCCCTGAAAATTATGGTCGGGGCGGGAATTTCCATCCCAATCATAGTTGTCAACTTCGCTAACAGAAATAGAGAAGTTCTGCTTGGTGCTATTTTTGATTTCAAGATAAGATTCTTTACTTGCCATTTTTGTTTTCCTTTAAAACATACAAGAGAATGCATTTCGCATTCTTACAATGTAACTGTGGGCATATAATAGTATTCTATCAATGATTATATTTCAGGCAGGCTTGGCAAAAACACAACGGGCGCCCCGGTCTTCCGACCGGGACGCCCGCTGCGACCGTTCCGACGTGGCTGAACCGCGGATGCGGATCAGTTCTTGGCCTTGTCCACCAGACGGCGCTCGGCGATCCAGGGCATCATGGCGCGCAGCTTTTCGCCGACCTGTTCGATCGGGTGCTCGGCGTTGATGCGGCGGATGGCCTTGAACGACGGCTGACCGGCCTTGCATTCCAGCATCCAGTCGCGGACGAAGCGGCCCGACTGGATGTCTTCCAGCACGCGCTTCATCTCGGCCTTGGTTTCCGGGGTCACGATGCGCGGGCCGGTCTTGTAGTCACCGTATTCCGCGGTGTTGGAGATCGAGTAGCGCATGTTGGCCATGCCGCCCTCGTACATCAGATCGACGATCAGCTTCACTTCGTGCAGGCATTCGAAGTAGGCCATTTCCGGGGCGTAACCGGCCTCGGTCAGGGTTTCGAAGCCGGCCTTGATGAGTTCGGTCAGACCGCCGCACAGCACGGCCTGCTCGCCGAACAGGTCGGTTTCGCACTCTTCCTTGAAGCTGGTCTCGATGATGCCCGCACGGCCGCCACCGACGGCCGACGCATAGGACAGGGCGATGTCCAGCGCGTTGCCCGAGGCGTTCTGATGCACCGCCACCAGGCAGGGCACGCCGCCGCCGCGCTGGTATTCGCCGCGCACGGTGTGGCCGGGACCCTTGGGCGCGATCATGAACACGTCCAGATCGGCGCGCGGCTCGATCAGGTTGAAGTGGATGTTCAGGCCGTGGGCGAAGGCCAGGGCCGCACCCTGCTTCAGGTTGGCGGCCAGCGAGTCGCGGTACAGGTCGGCCTGCAGCTCGTCGGGGGTGAGGATCATCACCACATCGGCCCAGGCGGCGGCTTCGGCCGGCGCCATGACGGTGAAGCCGGCGGCTTCGGCCTTCTTGACGGTCGCGGAGCCGGGACGCAGGGCGATGCGCACGTCCTTCACGCCGCTGTCACGCAGGTTCTGAGCGTGGGCGTGGCCCTGGCTGCCGTAGCCGACGATGACGACCTTTTTGCCCTTGATCAGGTTGACGTCGGCATCGCGATCGTAATAAACGCGCATGGTGATGGTTCCTTGGGTTTCGGTAATATCGGTTTTCGTGCCGGAGCGGGCGGCCCGATTACTCCACCGCCGGCAAGGCCGCGTCAAGCACAACACGGTTTCCGGCGTTGAACGGATTGATGATGAGGGTTGCACCCAGCCGCCGCCCGTCCTGAAAGTCCTCGCTCAGCAACAGCGTGCAGCCGTGGCGTTCGGCGGTCGTGTAGATCAGGCTGTCCCAGAATTGCAGCTTGTGTTCCTGAAACAGCTCCACAGCGCGTTTGAAACATCCATGATCGGCAAACACCACTGGAAAGGCTGTGCTGAGCGTACGGGCTGAAGACACCGCCTTTTCGCGTTCCATCCCGCATTTTCTGACGGCCACGGCGATGAACTCTCCCAAGACCTGCCCCGGAATGACGCAATCAGCACGGTGCAAGCGTTTGAGCAGGCTGACGGCGGCTTCGTGACGGCCCGGCGGTTGCGCCTGCGGATCGAGGGCATAGACCAGGATGTTCGTATCAACCGCAATGGTCATCGGCCCGTTCATCGGTAGCGGGATCATCGTACAGTTCGTCCCGCGTCCAGCGGACTCCGCCGAACGGCAATCCCCGGTCCATCAGGGATGTCAGTTCCTGCCACGCCTTTTCCCGCTCGGCAACGGAAGGCATGACCGCGGATGTCGTCTCAGCCGCAGGTGTCAGCCGCGCCACCGGCAGCCCGCCGCTGGTCAGCACCACCTCTTCCCCCCGGCGGGCGTCTTCCACCAGGGCGGCCAGTTGGGTGGAGGCTTCTTCCACGGACAGCATCTTCATGACGGCGCTCCTGTTCCGGCGTTGCCACCGGCCCCAGTCTAGCAGAGTGGGGCCGGCTTGGGCGAACGGGCGGAGGAGGGGATCAGAAGCCCACCGGCCCCTTGGCCATGGCGAGCACGCCGGTGCGGCTGGTTTCCACCATGCCAAGCTGGCTCATCAGCGCGATGAACTCGTCCACATGCTCGGTGGCGCCGGTCAACTCGAAGATGAAGGAGGTGAGCGTGGCGTCCACCACCTCGGCCTTGTAGATGTCGGCCAGACGCAGCGCCTCGATGCGCTTCTCGCCGGTGCCGGCCACCTTGATGAGCGCCAGTTCGCGTTCGACGCGGGGGCCGTTGTCGGTCAGGTCGCGGACCTTGTGCACCGGCACCAGACGGCTGAGCTGCGCCTTGATCTGTTCGACGATCTGGCGGGTGCCCGACGTGACCAGGGTGATGCGCGACAGGTGCGCGCCGCCGTCCACCTCGGCCACCGTCAGGCTTTCGATGTTGTAGCCGCGGCCGGAGAACAGGCCGATCACGCGGGCCAGCACGCCCGGTTCGTTGTCCACCAGCACGGCGATGGTGTGCTTTTCGATCTTCTCTTCCACGGTCGGAACTCCCGAAGCGGCCCCCGGCGGAAACCTGCCGGCCAACCGGGGGCCTTTGTCCTGCTGTCGTTGGTTTGCTCAAGAAAACGGGGTGGTCCGGATCAGACCAGCACCATCCCGTCTTCCGGCGTGGCGTTCGACGGGTTGTCCGCCGGGCCGAGCAGGATTTCGTTGTGCGCCTTGCCGCCGGGGATCATGGGGAAGCAGTTTTCCTTGGGATCGACGGCGATATCGACGATGACCGGGCGGTCGTTGATGGACAGCATCTTTTCGATCACCGCGTCCACCTCGGCCACGGTGGTGGCGCGCAGGCCGGCGCAGCCCCACGCCTCCGCCAGCTTCACGAAGTCCGGCAGCGCCTCGGAATAGCTCTGGGAATAGCGCGACCCGTGCAGCAGCTCCTGCCACTGGCGCACCATGCCCATGTACTGGTTGTTGAGGATGAAGATCTTCACCGGGGCGCGGAACTGCACCGCGGTGCCGATCTCCTGCATGTTCATCAGGAACGAGGCTTCGCCCGAGATGTCCACGACGATCGAGTCGGGGTGGGCGATCTGGCAGCCGATGGCCGCCGGCAGGCCATAACCCATGGTCCCCAGACCGCCCGAGGTCATCCAGCGGTTCGGCTGGTCGAACGGCATGAACTGGGCGGCCCACATCTGATGCTGGCCCACCTCGGTGGTGATGTAGAAGTCCTTGCCCTTCAGCGCGTCCCGCAGGCGTTCCAGCGCGTACTGCGGCTTGATGACCGTTTCGGTGTGGTTGTAGTTCAGGCAGTTGCGCGCCTGCCACCCCTTGATCTCGGTCCACCATTCCTTCAGCGCCGCCGGGTCGGGGCGCTTCTGGCGGGCCTTCCAGATGCGGATCATGTCTTCCAGCACATGGGCGCAGTCGCCGATCACCGGGATATCGACCACCACGTTCTTGTTGATGGACGACGGGTCGATGTCCACATGGATCTTCTTCGAGTTGGGGGCGAAGGCGGAGATCTTGCCCGTGACCCGGTCGTCGAAGCGCGCACCGATGTTGATCATCACGTCACAGTTGTACATCGCCAGATTGGCTTCGTACGTGCCGTGCATGCCCAGCATGCCCAGCCACTGCGGGTCCGACGCCGGGAAGGCGCCCAGGCCCATCAGCGTGCTGGTGATGGGGAAGCCGGTCATCTTGACGAACTGCGTCAGCAGCTTCGACGCCATCGTGCCGGAGTTCACCACGCCGCCGCCGGTGTAGAAGATCGGGCGCTTGGCGGACGCGATCAGTTCCACGGCCTCTTCGATGCGGGCCATGTCGGGCTTCACCTGCGGGCGGTAGGTCTTGTGCTTCACCTCGATGGGCGGCACATAGGTTCCCTCGGCGAACTGCACGTCCTTGGGCAGGTCCACCACCACCGGGCCGGGGCGGCCGGTCTTGGCCACATAGAACGCCTCGTGCAGCGTGCGGGCCAGATTGTTGACGTCCTTCACCAGATAGTTGTGCTTGGTGCAGGGACGGGTGATGCCGGTGGTGTCGGCTTCCTGGAAGGCGTCGTTGCCGATCAGGTGGGTGGGCACCTGGCCCGACAGGCACACGATCGGAATGGAATCGCACAGCGCGTCCAGCAGGCCGGTCACCGCGTTGGTGGCGCCGGGGCCGGAGGTCACCAGCACGCAGCCCACCTTGCCGGTGGAACGGGCGTAACCCTCGGCCGCATGCACCGCCGCCTGTTCGTGGCGCACCAGGATGTGGCGAAGGTCGTTCTGCTGGAACAGCGCGTCGTAGATGGGAAGTACCGCCCCGCCGGGATAGCCGAAGATGACATCCACGCCCTGATCCTTCAGGGCCTTGATGATGATCTGCGCGCCGGTCAGCTTCTGTTCGGGCATCGTATTCGACCTTCGTTTGCCGGCCCCCGCGTCTTGCGGCGCGGGCGGCCCTGTTCGCTCTGTGTCCCGCGGGCCGTCCGGGCGAACCGCCCCATCATGGCACGCGCAGAACGTGCAAAGGGGCGATGCCGCAGAAGGCCGCGCTCGGCAAACTAGACAGAGTACGGAAAACGGGTCAACGATTTTTGCGAATTATCACAAAGATTTTTCGTTGCAGATGAAGCTTTATTACTGCTGCGTTGCACACAAAAGGGCGTTCCCGCCACGTTGGCACGTGGCGGGCCGCAAAACCGGCATGTCGGGGCTAAGGCCCGCGGTCATACCGCACCCTGGCCAAGAAGGCCGCACAGACGGCGGATGCCCTCGCGGATGCGGTCCGGCTTGTTGACCGAGAAGGCCAGCCGCAGCGTGTTCTTGCCCGAACGGTCGGCGTAGAAGGCCGCACCGGGCACGAAGGCCACGTTGGCCTCTTTGATGGCGCGTTCCAGCAGTTCCACCCCGTCGGTGCCTTCCGGCAGTTCCAGCCACACGAACATGCCGCCTTCGGGCTTGGTCCAGGTGACGCCGGGGGGGGCGAAGTCCGCCAGCGCCGTCAGCAGGGCATCGCGCCGTTCCTTGTAGGCGTCGCGCAGGCGGCGCACATGGCCGTGGAAGATCTCCGACACCACGTCGTGCATCACCACCTGATTGATGGTGGAGGTGTGCAGGTCGGCGGCCTGCTTCATCAGCACCATGCGCTGCACGGCGTCCCTGGCGCCGCACACCCAGCCCACCCGCAGCGCCGGCACCATGGTCTTGGAGAAGGAACCGCAGTGGATCACCGTGGCCGGCTTGCCGCCGTTGCGCTCGGCGTCCAGCGCGATCATCGAGGGGATGGAGGTGCCGTCGTAGCGCAACTCGGCATAGGCCGCGTCCTCGATCACCGCCACGCCGGCGGCGGTGCAGCGTTCGATGATGGCGATGCGGCGTTCCAGCGACACGGTGATGCCGTTGGGGTTCTGGAAGTCGGGCACGAGGTAGAGGAACTTGGGCTTGCGGGCCAGGGCCGCGTCCAATTCGTCCAGCACCGGCCCTTCGCCGTCCATGGCGATGGAAACATAGGTGGGTTCATAGGGCGAGAACGCCTGCAAGGCCCCCAGATAGGTGGGCTTGGTCACCGCCACCAGATCGCCCGGCCCGATGAACAGCTTGCCCAGGAAATCCAGCGCCTGCTGCGAGCCGCTGGTCACCAGCACCTCGTCCATGCCGATGCTGGCACCCTTGGATTCCATGTAGGAGCAGATCCATTCCCGCAAGGGCGTGTAGCCTTCGGAAATGGTGTACTGCAGGGCTTCGGCGGCACCAGGGCTGCCGTTGGATTCGAATACCTTCTGATAGGCGCGCGACAGGGCGGGGGCAGGGAACAGATCCGGGTCGGGAATGCCGCCGGCGAACGAGATGATTTCCGGCTTGGCAATCAGCTTCAGCAGTTCACGGATTTCCGACGCGCTCATGCCGCCCACGCGGCCGGCGAACAGCTTCTCCCACTCCACCGTCACTTTCATTACTCCTTGATGCCGTGATCGCGCACGATCCTATCAATAACTCCGACAATCGCATCGGAACGTTCCGGCGCATAGAGGGAAGTTAAGGTATAGCAGCCATGCACCGCCGCCGCCGGGGGGCGGCTCGCCAATTGGTGGCGGAACCATGTCACCTGACGCTTGGCGTAATGGCGGGTGGCCTGCTGCGCCTGGGTGATCGCCGCGTCCAGGGGCAGCGCCCCGGACAGGTGGGCGCGCAACTCCGGCACCCCCAGCGCCTTCATCGCCGGCAGGTCGGGGTCGAGCGCCAGGGCGTCCAGCCGCCGCACCTCCTCCAGCGCGCCGCGCTTCACCATGGTCAGGAACCGTCCGTCGCCGGCGGCGTAAAGGTCGGAACGCGGCGGGTCGATCACCGCCACCAGAAAGGCCAGCCCCGGCGGTGCGCCGTCGGCGGCATCACGCTGCCATGCGGTCAGGGGACGGCCCGTTGCCTCCAGCACCTCCCACGCGCGGGTTAGGCGGGTGGTGTCGCCGGGGTTCAGCCGCGCCGAGTCCGGGTCGCGGGCCACCAGCTCGGCGCGGAACGCCTCCCCGCCCAGAGCGGTCAGGCGTTCGTGGGCGGTGCGGCGGATGGCATCGGGGATGGGGGGAACGTCGCACAGGCCCTGCATCAGGGCGCGCAGGTAAAGGCCGGTGCCACCCACCACCACCGGCAGACGACCGGCCTGATGGGCCGCGGCAATCTCGTCCAGCGCCAGGGCGCGCCACTTGGCCGCCGACCCCCGTTCCGACGCGGGCAGCACGCCGTAGAGCCGGTGAGGGACGCGGGCCAAGTCTTCAGCCGGCGGGCGGGCGGTCAGCACGTCGAGGTCCGCGTAAAGCTGCATGCTGTCGGCGTTGATGACGGTGCCGTTGAAACGTTCTGCCACATCCAGGGCAAAAGCCGACTTGCCGCTGGCCGTGGGGCCGCCGATGACGATGACGGGGTGAAGGGAAGGGGGCATGGGGTACCTTTCGTCGGGGGCGCTGCCCCCGACACCCCCCGGCAAGGGCGGGGGCCCTTGCATCCCATCGATGGGGTGCAGGGGCGGTCACGCCCCTGCCGGGGAGTGTCGAGGGGCTGGCCCCTCGACCATGCGAAGCATGGGAATCAGTTTCCGCCGTCGCCCTGGCAGAAACGGCGCAATTCGTCCAGATCAGCCACCGACACGGTGCCGCCCTGGGTTTCCACCCCGATCCCGCGCAGCTTGGACAGGGCGCGGGAAAAGGTTTCCGGCTGCATCCCCAGCCGCCGGGCGATCAGCGCCTTGTCGAAGGGCAGGGCGAACATGGCCGACCCGGTGCCGGGCGGGCAGAAGCGCAGCAGGAACGATCCCACGCGCTGGGCGGTGGGCTGCACCTGAAGCTGTTCGATCTGCTGCACCAGATGACGCAGCCGCACCGACAGCGACCCCAGCATGGCAAAGGCGATGCCGTCGTCCTGATGCAGGCTGCGGGCGAAGCCCTCGGCGGTGATGGTCAGCAGGCGGGATTCGGCCACTGCCTCGGCGCAGACGGGAAACTGGCCGCTGGCGAACATCGCGGCTTCGGCAAAGGTTTCGCCGGGGGCGACGATGTTGACCACCGCCTCCGTCCCGTCGGGGGTCAGGCGGTACAGCTTCACCCACCCTTCCAGCAGCACGAAGAAACGGTCCGCCGCCTCGTCCTGCACGAACAGGGTGGTCCCGCGGGCGACGGTGCGCACCTGCGCCGTCGCCACCAGCGTGGAGAGCGCGCGGTCGCTCAGCCGCTGGAACAGGGCGTTGTCCCGCAGCAGGGCGGCATCCTGAGGCCGCAGTCCGGCAATGCCGGGTGTCGTGCTCATGCGTTCTCTCCCACAACTCCCTCGCGGACAGGGGCGCGCACGGCCAGCAGGCGGACCAGCATCACCCCGTTCACCGTCATCCCCACCACGTCGGATATCATCCCCGGCACCGACACCACCATCAGGTTATGGCCGAACCAGCACGGCAGCCCCACCGCCATCAGCACGCGGAACCACACCACACTCACCTGATAGCGGGCCAGCGTGATGAGCAGGGTGCCCGCCGCCGCGAACAGCGACGGCCACCCGTTCCACGTCAGCGCCAGCCCGGCCGCGATGGGAACGGTGGTGGCCAGATAGACCAGGCGGAAGCCGGGGCGGGTGCCCAGCGGGATCGCCGCCGCCGCCTGCACCGCCGACAGGCTGTTCATCACCGCCCCCGTCTGCGCCCCCAGCAGGGCATAATGGATGGTGAAGAACACGCTGGTGATGGTCTGGGCCGCCAGCATCCCCCGGCGTCCGGGAAACAGCGGCCACAGCATTCCCCCCAGCGTGCCCAGCAGCCCGATCCCCTGGACCAGCGGAGCGGCCAGCAGCGCCTCGATCATTGTTTTTCTCCGAACGCCGGCCCCCTGCACCATAGGCCGGGGAGGGGGGAAAAGGCAAAGAGCCTGCTGGAGTATTGCCCGCGTCCAGGATAGCATGGACGCCACCATGCCGCATCGCAAGACCGTCATCCTGACCGGCGCCAGCCGGGGTATCGGACACGCCACCGTCGCGCGGTTCAGCGCCGAAGGCTGGCGGGTGATCTCCTGCTCGCGTGAGGACGTGCCGGCCCATTGCCGCCGCGATCCCAACTGGACCCACCACATCGCCACAGACCTGTCGGACCCGGCCAGCCGCAGCGCCTTCATCGAGGAGGCGAACCGGGTGCTGGACGGCACCCCGCTGCACGCCCTGGTCAACAACGCCGGGGTATCGCCCAAGACCCCGATCAAGGAGCGGCTGGGCTGCCTGAACGGCGACATCGCCGGCTGGTACCGGGTGTTCGAGCTGAATTTCTTCGCGCCGCTGGTGCTGGCCCGCGGCTTCGCCGCTCCGCTGGCCCGCGGCAAGGGGGCCATCGTCAACGTGACCTCCATCGCCGGGCACGCGGTCCACGCCTTTGCCGGATCGGCTTATTCCACGTCCAAGGCCGCCCTGTCGGGGCTGACGCGGGAAATGGCGGTGGAGTTCGCCGAAATCGGCGTGCGGGTCAACGCGGTCGCACCGGGCGAGATCGAAACCGCCATGACCGGCCCGGAATACGATGTGCTGATCCCCCGCATCCCCCTGAAACGCATGGGCACACCGGAGGAGGTGGCGGCGGTCATCTATACCCTGTGCGGTCCCGACACCACCTATGTCACCGGGACCGAGGTGTTCATCACCGGCGGCCAGCACCTGTTCTGACCGGGACAACGCCCGCCCCCGGCACCGGGGCGGGCGCCCGTCCGGGGATCAGCCGAGGTTGAAGCGGGTGACGGCGCCGGCGAAATCGTCGCCGAAATGCTCACCCACCCGGATCACCGCCACCCCTTGCGGGATTTCCTTCAGCGCCGGGTTGTCCAGGCTCATGGAGGTCAGCAGCGCCATCGGCACGTTCTTGGTGATGCTCATGGCCCGCAGGCCGCGGATCAGGTCCAGCCCCGACAGCCCGTCCATCACCAGCGACGCGATCAGCATGTCGGGCGGCACCCGCACGGCGATGCTGATGGATTCGATGGGGTCGCTGACCGTCACCGTGCGGAAGCCGCAGGCCGCCAGTTCGCCGCCGACCTTCTTCGCCACCACCTTGGACGGGGTGACCAGCATGATTTCCACGTCGCGGATTTCGACGTCGGTGATCTCGAACCGGTAGCGGGCGGGCAGGGCGCGGATGATGCGGTTGGTTTCCGCCAGCGCCGGCTGCTCGGCGCGGTCCACCACCTCCGACGTGCGGTCCAGGAAGATCTGAATGTCGCTGACTTCGCGTTCGCCGAGCCGGGTCAGGCCGCTCAGGTAATCTTCTAGGCGGTGGGCGATCAGGCTGACGGTGGGATAGCCGAACGACGTGCCCATGCCCTTGAAGTTATGGGTTTCCAGCCGGATGACGCCGATCACGTCGGCCTCGCTCCGGGTTCCCTTGGCCAGCGCGTCCAGGGCGTCGTACATCACCTGCAGACGGTCACGGGCGTCATCGACGAACTCGACGCGCAGGCGGTCTTCAAGATCTTCGGGGGAGGCAGAGCGGGCCATGGACGCCATTTCCGGTACAGGTGAATGCAACGGGGCAGAACGTTACACCAGATACCGGAAGCGAAACAAACGACGCCATGTCGCAACGGGTAAAAAAATAAGCGGACGAAGAAACGTCCGCCCCCGCCGTTCGGGTTTACAGCCGTTCGGGTTTACAGGCGTTCGAGAAGGTCGTTGAACCACGCCAGCCGCGCTTCGGCCTGGGCGACATCATGATCCAGCCACGCGGACAGATAGCCGCCGTCGCCGGCATGGTGGCGCTTCAGGTCGGCCAGCCGGGCCAGTTCGGTTTCGTGCAGCATGACCAGCTGGTCCACCTGTTCCCGCCGCACCTCGTCATCGTCCAGCAGATGCAGAAAGCGCATCTTCAGCGCCACCACCAGCTTGTTCAGCCCGTCGGTGGACGGCAGACGCACGTTGGCGCGCATCAGCGTGTCGAATTCCGCCCGGCCGGCGTCGGTGGCGCCCAACAGGGCGTTGTCCTCCATGCCGGTGCCGTCCAGGGCCGCGATCAGCCCCTCATAGCGCAGCATCTCCAGCGAGGTGCCCATCAGGTCCAGCGACGGCCCCATGATGCGGTCGAGGAAATGGCGCACCGACGAGGCGAGATCGGCATAGCGCATGGCGCCGCCCTGGATCAGCGTGCCCAGCACGGCAAGGCGCACAGCCTCTTTCGGCATCAGCGAATTGTCGCGGTACATGGGATCCCTCGGCAAAAGCAGATTGTCACACACTGTAAGGTAAACCTTGGGGCGTCGGGTGTCCAGGGGCACCCCGCGTCATTGTGCGCCACCCCTGGTCCCGGCGGGGCTGTTGCGTGACTTGGTCACAGACAGGCAGTGCCGCACCCCTTATACCGGCACCATGGTCCGGCGGGGGTGCCGGCCGCCGGGCCGCGGGAACACGGACCGGAACACCGGACATCAGAAAAGGAATGCCATGATGCAGAATGTCGGCGGCGTGGATCGCGCGTTGCGCGCGGTGATCGGTCTTGTGCTTATCGCCCTGGTCTTTGTCGGCCCGCAAACCCCGTGGGGCTGGATCGGGCTTATCCCGCTGCTGACGGCGGTGATCGGCTTCTGCCCGGCCTATCTGCCGTTCGGGATCAAGACCTGCTCCGTCCGGCGGGATTCCTGACCCTCCGGCGTTTCGTTACATAAGGGATGAAATTTTTTTCGGCGGGCGTGATCCAGACGGAAACCGGATTCGTACAAAGTTCCGTGTGTGATCCTGGACGTTTCAGCCGATCAAACCTGGCTGCCCCTTTTCGCCCCTGCGGAAAGGGGCTTTCTTTTTCCAGGCCGCAAACTAAAGACTCCGCTATAGTGGTTGGTTTTTAAAACCAAACCGGCAACAAAAAAATGAGATAACAAAATTTTTCAATCTTCATGCGAGATACGTAGGTAGTTTTTCCCTTGTATTCGGCGGATTTCATCTTGAAAAATTATGCGAAAATTTGAGATCATACTCTAGGATGCAGATACCGCTTTGAATGTGCCGCGCCGTCGTTGATGGCGCGCCGATGCTTGTCTTTGCATGTTCCATTATGCCCGATCAAGGAGTCCGCCTATCATGTGGCCTTTCTCCTCCTCCCAGGAACAGCGGGACCAGAGCGCAAAACTTGCCGCACTGGACAAGTCGCAAGCCATCATCGAATTTGACCTCGATGGTACTGTGCTGGCCGCGAACCGCAATTTCCTGACCCTGATGGGGTACACTCTGGAAGAGGTGAAGGGCCGCAAGCACAGCCTGTTCGTCGAACCGGCCTATGCCGCATCACAGGAGTATCAGAACTTCTGGGCCACACTGCGCCGGGGGGATTATCAGGCGGCCCAGTACAAGCGAATCGCCAAGGGCGGGCGGGAAGTCTGGATCGAAGGTTCGTACAACCCGATCCTCGACGGACACGGCAGGCCGTACAAAATCGTCAAGTACGCCACCGACATCACCCGCAACAAACAGGAATACGCCGACCTGCAGGGACAGGTGAACGCGATCCAGAAATCTCAGGCGGTGATCGAATTCGATCTGGATGGCACGGTTCTGACCGCCAACGATAATTTCCTGGCAACGCTTGGCTATACCCTGGCGGAGATCAAGGGCCGTAAGCACAGTCTGTTCGTCGAACCGGCCTATGCCTCCTCGGCGGAGTATCAGAATTTCTGGGCGTCGTTGCGCCGGGGACAGTATCAGGCGGGCCAGTACAAGCGGATCGGCAAGGGCGGGCGGGAGGTCTGGATCGAAGCCTCCTACAACCCCATCCTCGATGCCTACGGCAAGCCGTACAAGGTGGTGAAGTACGCCACCGACATCACCCGCAACATCGAACTGCTGAACAATCTGAAAAATCTGCTCGACACCAACTTCGCCGACATCGACAGCGCCATCGCCCTGTCCTCCCGGCAGGCCGGCGGGACCGCCGATGCGGTTCAGGACACCTCGGGCAATGTGCAGATGGTGGCGTCGGCGGCCGAAGAACTGGCCGCGTCCATCAATTCCATATCCGAAAGCATGGGCCGGTCGCGGATGGCGTCGGATCAGGCTTTCAATCAGGTCCAGTCGGCGGGGGACGCCACGCAGCGGCTGGCCGACGCGGCCCAGGCCATGAGCGGCATCGTCGGGCTGATCCAGAGCATCGCCGGACAGATCAACCTGCTGGCGCTCAACGCCACCATCGAATCCGCCCGTGCCGGCGAGGCCGGGCGCGGCTTTGCCGTGGTCGCCAACGAGGTGAAGAACCTCGCCAATCAGGCGGCGAACGCCACCGAGCAGATTTCCCGCGAGATCGAAGCGGTGCAGGGGGTTGCCGGCACCGTGGTGTCGTCGCTGGACGGTATCCGCCAATCCATCGGCATGGTGAAGGAATATGTGACCACCACCGCCGGCGCGGTGGAGGAGCAAAGTGCCGTCACCAGCAGCATGTCGTCGTCGATGCAGAGCGCATCCCGCGCGGTCACCACCATCTCCAGCGGCATCGCCGACATCAGCGCCGCCGTCCAGCAGGTCCACACCGCGGTGTCCAAGACCAAGGATGCGGTGCAGGTGCTGTCACGCTGACCGTTCCGCACCCGGAACGGCCCCCGCCTTTTCAGTATCAAAGGTCGGTTCGGTATCAGAACATGTGCCCGCTGCGTTCGGCCTTGGTGCGCAGATAGGCGGCGTTGTGGCCGTTGGAGGGGAAGATGTGCGGCACCCGCTCCACCACCTCGATCCCGCAGCGGGCAAGCTGGCGCAGCTTTTCCGGGTTGTTGGTCATCAGCCGCACCCGGCCGTACCCCAGTTGCCGCAGCATTTCCGCCGCCGGCAGATAGACGCGCTCGTCCGCCTCGAACCCCAGCAGTTCGTTGGCGTCCACCGTGTCGAACCCGCGGTCCTGCAGGCGGTAGGCGCGCAGCTTGTTCACCAGACCGATCCCGCGCCCCTCCTGCGCCAGATAGAGCAGCACGCCGCTGCCGGCGGTGGAGATTTCGCGGATGGCCCCGCGCAACTGCTCGCCGCAATCGCAGCGCAGGCTGCCCAGCAGGTCGCCGGTGAAGCATTCCGAATGCAGGCGCGCCAGCACCGGCTGCGCCGGGTCCGGTTCGCCGATGACGATGGCCAGATACTCCGGCCCGCCGTCGGCCGGGCGGAAGGCGACCACCCGTGTGTCCTCCGCCCCGTCCAGCGGCACCCGCGCGTCGGCCACCCGCCGCAGGCTGCGCACCACATGGACGCGGTAATCCTCCACATGGCGGGCGGTGACGGTCAGCACGTCGTGGCGCTCACACCACGCCGCCATGTCACCGCCGGGGGGCAGGGCGACGGGCACCAGCACCGCCGCCGGCAGCAGGCGCGCCAGCTTGGCCAGATCCACCGCCGCCGCCGCGGCACAGCCCACCGGGGCCGGGACCGCCGACAGGCCGGGGGGCAGGGTGGGGCCGTTGCCCATTTCCGGGTCGGCCAGGGCCAGCGCGGTTTCCACCGCGATGCCGCCCGTCTGCGACAGAACCACCGCCCCGCTGTCCGCCGCGGGCAGACCCAGCACCAGGGCGCGGCGGCGGGTCAGCGCCAGCACCGGCGCCCCGCCGCCGGCCAGCCGTTTCAGCGTTTCCACCGAATCCGGCGTGACCGATTCCATGCCCAGGGCCAGCGCCGGGGTGCCGTCGGCGGACAGAATCGCCACCGGCTCCCCCCGGCGCAGGGCGGCAAGCGCCCGGTCCACCGCCCGGAGAACGGCATCGTCAAGGGGAAGGGCGGTCGGGGTGCGGATGTCGGCGGGCATGGCGGTATGGGGCGATGATGCAGGGGCGAAGCAAAGCAAGCCAAAACCCTAGCCCCGATGGAGCGGAAATGCAAAACCGCATGCATGCCGTTGGCTGCGCCGCACCGTTGCCTGGGCTGCAACAATGGATGGCGACTATATCGTTTCGATACCGGATTGATAGGCGGTGCTGGTCGGAATTTCGTTATGACTCCACAATAGTCTATATTTTCTCTAGGAAAAAGGCGGCGGTTCATCATCGGGCTTTCCCGCGCGGCGCGAAGGACAAAGACCGGGCGCCCGTGTTAGGGTTTGCCGCTGTGACGACGGGTGTTTCCTCCCATGACCTCCCTTTCCCGCATTCTTCTGGCCGATGACGACGTGGCCCTGCGCCAGTCGGTGGCCGAACAGCTTCCGCTTCTGGACGAGGTGGAGATCGTGGAGGCGGGGACCGCCGCCGATGCTCTGGCCGCAGTGCTCGATGGGATGCCGGCGGCGGCGGTGGTGGGATCCAGCCTGCCGGATCTGGACGGGCCGGGCCTGTGCCGCCGCCTGCGCGATGCGGGGATGGAGGGGCCGGTGATCCTGCTGACCCGTGCCGGCGACGAGGCGGGGGCGGTGGCCGGGCTGGAGGCCGGGGCCAGCGAAACCCTGGCCCGCCCGTTCCGCCTGGGCACCCTGGTGTCCCGTCTGCGCGCCTTGCAGGAGGCGGCGGCCCGCCGGGCCTCGGCCCACGGGGGCGCACCCCTGTCCATCGGCCCTTACCGCTTCCGTCCCGCCGCCAAGCTGCTGGAGATGCCGGAGGATGGGCGGCGGGTGCGGCTGACCGAAAAGGAAGCGGCCATCCTGGACTATCTGCACCGTGCCCGCAGCGGCTCCGGCTCCGGCGTGGTCGGGCGGGAAGAGCTGTTGGGGGAGGTGTGGGGCTACAGCGCCGGGGTCACCACCCACACGCTGGAAACCCACATCTACCGCCTGCGCCAGAAGATCGAAACGGACCCGGCCAACGCCACCATCCTGGTGACCGAGCCGGGCGGTTACCGCCTGGTGCCCTGAAGGCTGGCGATTTTATCCTGACGCCTGCCGGCATTGTCCTGCCGCCCGCCGGCGATGGTGACATCGGGGGTAAAGCCGATCCAGCGGCGGCGCCCGTCGTCGGGGGTGCGCCGTTGCAGCAGCCCGCTGGACAGCCACAGGCCGCGGCCGCGCTGCTGCACCGGCAGCAGACGCAGCTTGCGGGCGACGATGGCCAGCCGGCGGCGCCAGTGGGACACCATCTGCGGTGAACTGCCCACCCGCCGGGCAATCTCGTGGTCCGACAAAAGGGCGCTGCCGGGATCCTGCAGCAGGTCCAGCACGGCGCGGCGTTTCTGGACGGCGGTGTAGCGGATGTTGCGCCGTTCCAGCGCCTTGCCCAGATCCCACAGCTTTTCGGCGGTTTCGCGGGCCAGCGTGCGCCAGCGGTCGGCTTCCTCCCGCTGCTTTTCCGCTTCGGTGATGGCCTTGTCCAACTGGCGCTTCAGCACGGAGGTTTCCCGCTCCAGATCACTCACCTGCCGGCGCAGGGCCAGCAGCATCTGGTCGGGTGGCGGCGGCTTGGCCGGGGTGGCGGCGGGCGGCGGCGGGGTGATGGGGGCCTGGGAGGGGGGATCGGCGGGCTGCCGGGTGGCGAGCGCCAGATCGCGGAAGGTCAGCCCGGCCCGCGACAGCATGATCCGGGCGGCACGCAGGGCGGAGAGAGCCTCGCCCTGATGCTCCGACTCGGCCATGGCGAGAACTTTGGCAAGCTTGTCGGGGTCCATCCGTGGGGGGAATCCTGCGCGGCAGTGCGATAAGCGGGGGTATCCTGAATCGTGCCGGACGTTAACACAGATCGGCGCCCAGAACAGCCGCACAAGTTGTCTTTCGCCAAGGAAACGTTTGGGTTGCGGGCAATTGTCCCGCATTTGATTTTCACTCGACTTGCGGCGGTGGTGTGGTCAACATGCCGGCCCATGACAACCTGCCCCGACCCCGGCGGCGGCCCCCCTTTCACCGTCCGTTTCTGGGGGGTGCGGGGCAGCATCGCGTCGCCCGGATCCGATACCTGCCGTTACGGCGGCAACACCGCGTGTCTTGAGGTGCGCTGTGGCGGGGCGCGTCTGGTGTTCGACGCCGGCACCGGCCTGCGCGGGCTGGATGGCGTGCTGCGGGCCGAGCAGCAGGCGGGGGGCGGGCCGGCGGATCTCGACCTGTTTCTGACCCACACCCATCTGGATCACATCTGCGGCCTGCCGTTCTTCGCCCCGGCCTTCGATCCCGCCGCGCGGGTGCGGGTGTGGGCCGGGCATCTGGAGTCGGGCGACTGCCTGGAGACGGTGTTGCAGGCCATGATCGCCTCCCCCCTGCACCCCCGCCCGGCGGCTTTCGGCGCCGGTTGCGTGTTCCGCGAATTCGACACCGGGGCGGTGCTGTCCCCGTGCGCCGGTGTGACCGTGCGCACCGGCCCGCTGAACCACCCCGGCGGGGCGGTGGGCTATCGGGTGGAATGGGGCGGGCGCTGCCTGTGCATCGTCACCGATACGGAACATGCCGGGCCGGGCCGCGATGCCGCGGTGGTGGATCTGGTGCGCGGGGCCGACGTGATGGTGTATGACGCCACCTACACCGACGCGGAATTCCCCGCCCGTGTGGGGTGGGGGCATTCGACGTGGGAGGAATGCCTGCGAGTCGCCGATGCCGCCGGGGTGGGGCGGGCGGTGATCTTCCACCACGACCCCGCCCGCACCGATGACGAACTGGACGCCATCCAGGCGGCGGCGCAGGGCGTGCGCCCCGGAACGCTGGTGGCCGCCGAAGGGATGGAGCTGAGCCTGTGACCCTGCCCCCCCGCGCCCTGAGCCAGGGCCTCGCCACCGTGAACGGAACGGCGCGGCAGGGCTTCTTCATTCCCTACGGCTATGCCGACACCCTGCCGGACCCCGGAACCCTGCCGCCCTATCCGGCGTTCGCGGCGCTGTTCGAGCGCGCCCGCCCGCGCTTCACCGCCCTGCTGGCGGACATGACGGACATGGCCGATGCCCTGCGCGCTTTCGACGGGGCCGAACCGCCGGCGCCGCGCTGGCAACAGGACTGGTTCCCCCGGCTGGACGGGGCGGCGGCCTATGCGCTGGTGCGCCGGGAAGCGCCGCGGCGGATCGTGGAGATCGGTTGCGGCCATTCCACCCGTTTCCTGGCCCGCGCGCTGCGGGACGGCGGCGGGGCGGGGGAGGTGACCTGCATCGACCCGGCCCCGCGGGCGCGGCTGGACGGGCTGCCGGTCCGCCACATCCCCGCCACCCTGCACGCGGCGGGGGAGGCACCCTTTGCGGATCTGCAGGCCGGGGACGTGCTGTTTGTGGATTCCAGCCACATCCTGATGCCCGGCACCGATGTGGATGTGGTGATCGGCCGCATCCTGCCGCGGCTGCCGGCGGGGGTGCTGGTTCATGTCCATGATATCTTTCTCCCCGACCCTTACCCCGCCGATTGGACGTGGCGCGGCTACAACGAACAGCAGGCGGTGATGGCGCTGCTGCTGTCCGGCGGGTTCGAGGTTCTGTGGTCCAGCGCCTTCGTCGCCACCCGCATGGCGGCGGAGGTGGCGGCCGGCATCGCCGGCACCCTGCCGCTGCCCGCCGGAGCGCGCGAATCGAGCCTGTGGCTTCGCAAGACCGCCCCCGCCCTGCTTTAGAGCGGCGTGTTTCCTGAGGCTCGCCGCTCTTGGCGGCCGCCCTCGGCCGCGGCCAAGGGCGCGGATGCGCCCGCCCGGCGAGGGCAAAACAATGGTCCAGGTTCGTGACAGAAGCGTCACAGCGGCGGGAATTCTGATATTCCGCTTCAAGGACGACCTGTAAGCCCCTGTCCCTCCTGTGCTATGGAAAATGACATGCAACCGATCGGCGAATCGGGGGGGCGAAATGCGGGCTGTCGTGCGTACCTGGGCGTGGGCACTTCTGCTGGGCTGTGGCGTCAGCGGCTGCGCATCCGGTCCGTCGGTGACGGACACCGGCCCCCGCTTCATCGCCATCACCCATTATGGCAGCGGCGAGCGGGTTGCCGCCACCTATTGGCGCGACGGGCGCTATGATCCGGCGGTGATGGCCCGGCTGGAGGAACTGTTCCGTGACCGCCGCACCGGCGAGGAAACGGCCGTCGATCCGGCGCTGATCGATTATCTGGTGGCGGTGCGCCGGGCGCTGGGCGCGCCGGAGGATACGGACATCAAGCTGACTTCCGGCTACCGTTCGCCGTCCACCAACGCCACCCTGGCCCGCGCCAACGCCAACGTGGCCGACAACAGCTATCACCTGCGCGGGCAGGCGGCGGATTTCGTCATTTCCGGCTATTCCGCCAAGCAGGTGGCCGAGGCGGCCAAGAGCCTGCGTCTGGGCGGTTATGCCGCCTATCCCCATACCGGGCACGTGCATGTGGACACCGGCCCGTACCGCACCTGGGCGGTGAAGGTGCCGCCCGGTTTCCGCCGCCCCGACGACGACGCCCCGCTGGTGGAGGCGCGGGCACCCACCCCGCCGCCGGCCGGCACCGGCGCGGTGGCGCGCATCCCAACCCCGCCCCCGTCGTCGTCCTCGTCCTCGTCGCCGGTGGTGCGGGTGTCGTCCCCGCCCAAGCCGCCCGCGGCATCCAAGCCGAAACCCGCCCCATCCAAGGACGACCTGTCACCGGAAGACCTGGCCCGCGTCCGCTATGTGCTGATGCAGATGAACGGCGGCCGCGCCCCCTGATCGACTCAGATGGGTTCCGGCCTCATCAGGGCAACAAACCGGCAGAATCCCCTCTCCCGCCCCGGGAGAGGGTAGGGTGAGGGCCGATTTTCGCGCGGTAGCCCGAAAATCGAGCCGCAAGGCTCTCCAAACCTCAGATTTGGGGTTGCTTCGCAACGGATTTCGGGCTTATCCGCGCGAAATCCGGCCCTCACCCCGCCCCTCTCCCCGGTGGGGAGAGGGACAGCGAACCCGAAGTCGTTGCTCCCCTTCGCTCCCCGTCCTCAATTCTGATGATTGAACCGTTCCCGCGCCGGTTCCTTGAAATAGAACATGTCCCGGTCCAGCGACAGCCCGACCCGCGGGTTGAGCAGCCCGACCTCGGTCACCTGCCCCTGTGCGTCCAGCACCCGCCATTTGCGAAGCTGGAGAGGCTTGTCCTCGAACACCAGGGTCAGCGATCCCTTGGCCGGTTCCTTGGTTTCCACCACGGTGATTTCGATGACCCCGGACCCGCGGGTCACGTCGGTCACCGTCACATCCCCCGACAGGCGGATGTCGGGCCGCAGGATGAAATCGGCCAGGGTGGCGCCGATGGGGGTGCTGGACTGCTGGCGCATCTCGCCGTCCCAATAGAACAGGAACAGCCCGTCGGCGACGATGAAGTCCTTGATGGGCGGATCATAGTCCAGCCGCATCTTGCCCGGCCGCGACAGAGAGAAGGTGCCGAAGATCTGCTGCCCGTTGGGGTTCACCTGGATGAACTTGGACTGCATGGTCTGGATGCCGTTCATATACTGCTCGACCCGGCCGATTTCGGCGCGGTCGTCGGCGTTCAGCGCGGCGGCGACGGGTGCCCGGGCCGAAGCCGCCCAGGCCGGGACGGCTCCGGCGGCAAGGAAGGCCCCGAGCAGGGCGAGAACGGCGGCGGTCGGACGGGCTGGCACGGTCATCGATCCTTGAACTGAAAGCCATCGGACGGGAACGCCACCGAACGGAACGCCGTCACGGGGCGGCACGGGTGGAAGTGGGGCATCCGCCGCCGTGATGCAACCGCTTTCGCGTGATCTTTGGCGCGAGGCAGCGTTGACAGGCTGGCCGTGCAAGGCTCAGGGTCGAAAACACCATTCACTCCCTGTCACCCGCCCATCCGGATAGAGAGAGACGATCATGCTGGGGTACGTGATCCGCCGCCTTCTCATCATGATCCCCACCCTGCTGGCGATCAGTCTGATCACCTTCATCATCATCCAGCTTCCCCCCGGCGATTACCTGTCCACCCTGGTGATGGAGATGCAGAGCCGCGGCGAATCGGTGGATCAGGGTCGTCTCGCCATGCTGCGGGAAACCTATGGCCTCGACCGCCCCCTGTATCAGCAATACCTGTACTGGGTCGCCGGGATGCTGCGGGGCGACTTCGGCTATTCCTTTGAATACGAGATGCCGGTGCGCGACGTGGTGGGGGACCGGCTGTGGCTGACGGCGCTGGTGTCGGGGGCCACCATCCTGTTCATCTGGGGGGTGTCGTTTCCCATCGGCATCTATTCCGCCACCCACCAGTACAGCATCGGCGATTACACCCTGACGCTGCTGGGCTTTCTGGGGCTGGCGACGCCCAATTTCCTGCTGGCGCTGGTCCTGCTGTATCTGGCGAACGTGTGGTTCGGCACCTCCATCGGCGGGCTGATGGATCCGCAATACATGGGCGCGCCGTGGTCGGTGCCGAAGCTCTGGAGCATTCTGGAGCACCTGTGGATCCCGGTGATCGTCATCGGCACCGCCGGCACCGCCGCCATGATCCGCCGCCTGCGCGCCAACCTGCTGGACGAGTTGAACAAGCCCTATGTGGTGACCGCGCGGGCCAAGGGGCTGCCGCCGGGCCGGGCGCTGGTGAAATACCCGCTGCGCATGGCGCTCAACCCGTTCATTTCCGACATCGGCAACCTGTTGCCGCAAGTGGTGTCGGGGGCGGCGGTGGTGTCGGTGGTGATGTCGCTGCCCACCACCGGGCCGATGCTGCTGGACGCGCTGAAAAGCCAGGACATGTACCTTGCCGGATCGTTCCTGATGTTCCTGGCGGTGCTGACGGTGGCGGGGGTGTTTCTGTCCGATCTGGCGCTGGCCGCATTGGACCCGCGCATCCGCCTGACCGGAGGGGCGGCGAAATGAGCGAGCGTTTGGCCCACACCGTATCGGATGCCCCCTGGAACCCGGACGCCGCCGAATCGCTGACGCCGGAGCAGGAACGCTATTACATGGCGTCGCAATGGCGGATGATGTGGCGCAAGCTGAAGCGCCACCGTCTGGCGGTGGCCTCGGGCGTGATCCTGCTGGTGCTCTACGCCTCGATCCTGATTGCGGAGTTCCTGGCCCCCTACGCCGTCGATACCCGCCACACCCGTTTCATCCACGCCCCCCCGCAGGCGGTGCACCTGTTCCACGAGGGAACCTTCGTCGGTCCCTTCGTCTATGGCCACCGCTACCAGCTCAACATGGACACGCTGAAGCGGGAGTACGAGCCGGACACCACGGCGGTGCAGCCCATCCGCTTCTTCTGCCGCGGCGATGCCTATTCCTTCTGGGGGCTGGTGGAAACCGACGTGCATCTGGCCTGTGCCGCACCGGGGGGGACGCTGTTCCTGCTGGGCACCGACCGGCTGGGGCGGGACATGCTGTCGCGCATCCTCTACGGCACGCGCATTTCCCTGACCGTGGGGCTGTTCGGCATCGCCATCAGCTTCCTGTTGGGCATCACCATCGGCGGCATCGCCGGCTATTACGGTGGGTGGATCGACAACCTGATCCAGCGGCTGATCGAGATCATCCGCTCCTTCCCCGAACTGCCCCTGTGGATGGCGCTGTCGGCGGCCCTGCCGGCCAACTGGAACCCGATCTTCGTCTATTTCGGCATCACGGTGATCCTGGGCCTGCTGGACTGGACCGGGCTGGCCCGCGCCGTGCGCTCCAAGCTGCTGGCCCTGCGGGAGGAGGATTTCTGCACCGCCGCCCAGCTGATGGGGGCCAGACCCGCCCGCATCATCCGCCGCCACCTGCTGCCCAGCTTCATGAGCCACCTGATCGCCTCGGCCACCCTGTCGATTCCGGGGATGATCCTGGGCGAAACCGCGCTGTCGTTCCTGGGGCTGGGCCTGCGCCCCCCCATCACAAGCTGGGGCGTGCTGCTGACCGAGGCCCAGAACATCAACGTGGTGGCGCTCTACCCCTGGCTGATGCTGCCGGTGATCCCGGTGATCGTGACGGTGCTGGCCTTCAACTTTCTGGGCGATGGGCTGAGGGACGCGGCGGATCCGTATCGGTGAGGGGGCATGTTTGTCAGGGGCGTTCGCCCCCGACACCCCCAGCAAGGGCCGGCGGCCCTTGCATCCCCTCTTTTTCCGCGGTGAGGGTGGCAAGCAGCTCGCGGGCGCGGGTGAGGTTTTGGGTGATTCCATCGATGTAATAGGGGGCCTTGGCCTCGGTGAACACCGCAAGCGCCTGTTCATAGGCGCTGACGGCATCCAATATCAGCACCACATCCCGCTTTTTCTCTGCAAGTACCCGCAGAGCGGCGCCCAAGTTGTTCTGCGTCATGGCCCACTTAAACGGCACGCGCTCGCGTGTCCGTTCCATCAAAGCGCTGCGGTAGGCGCCGACCGCCTCCACCAGCCTGTCCGTCCCGTTTTCCCGCTCGCCCAGCCTTTGCAGAGCACCTCCCAGGTTGTTCTGCGTCATGGCCCATTGGAGCGGCACACGCTCGCGTGTGTATTCCATCAAGGCGCTGCGGTAGGCGCTGACCGCCTCCACCAGCCTGTCCGTCCCGTTTTCCCGCTCGCCCAGTGTTCGCAGAGCAGTACCCAGGTTGTTCTGTGTCATGGCCCAATCCAGCGGCACGCGCTCGCGTGTCTGTTCCATTAAGGCGCTACGGTAGGCGCTGACCGCCTCCACCAGCCTCTCCGTCCCGTTTTCCCGCTCGCCCAGCCTTTGCAGAGTACCTCCCAGGTTGTTCTGTGTCATGGCCCATTGGAGCGGCACGCGCTCACGTGTCCGTTCCATCAAGGCGCTGCGGTAGGCGTCGACCGCCTCCACCAGCCTGTCCGTCCCGTTTTCCCGCTCGCCCAGTGCCCGCAGAGCAGTACCCAGGTTGTTCTGTGTCATGGCCCAATCCAGCGGCACGCGCTCGCGTGTCTGTTCCATCAAGGCGTTGCGGTAGGCGCTGACCGCCTCCACCAGCCTGTCCGTCCCGTTTTCCCGTTCACCAAGCGCCAGCAGAGCAATACCTAGGTTGCTCTGCGTCATGGCCCATTGGAGCGGCACGCGCTCGCGTGTCTGTTCCATCAAGGCGCTGCGGTAGGCGTCGACCGCCTCCACGAGCCTGTCCGTCCCGTTTTCCCGCTCGCCCAGTGCTCGCAGAGCAGTACCCAGGTTGTTCTGTGTCATGGCCCATTGGAGCGGCACACGCTCGCGTGTCCGTTCCATCAAGGCGCTGCGGTAGGCGCTGACCGCCTCCACGAGCCTGTCCGTCCCGTTTTCCCGCTCGCCCAGCGTCAGCAGAGCATTGCCAAGGTTGTTCTGCGTCGTTGCCCATTCGAGCGGTACGCGCTCCTGTGTGTATTCCATCAAGGCATTGCGGTAGGCGCCGACCGCCTCCTCCAGCTTCTTCGTCCCGTTTTCCCGTTCACCAAGCGTCCAAAGAACATTGCCCAGGTTGTTCTGCGTCATGGCCCAATCCAGCGGCACGCGCTCGCGGGTCCATTCCATCAAGGCGCTACGGTAGGCGTTGACCGCCTCCTTGAGCCGCTCCGTCCCGTTTTCCCGTTCGCCAAGCCTTGAAAGAGCAGTGGCTAGGTTGTTTCGAATGCGAGCCCATTGATCTGGAAAACGGTCACGGGCAGGGAAATCCTGCCGGTAGCGGTCGATCGCTTGGATCAGAGCACGGTTGTCTCCCTTCTCATAACCATAATCCTGAAGAGCGTCCGCCGAATCGGTCAGGTAACCGCGGCGCAATTCCTCGTCTTCCGGGGGGAGGAGGGACGCGGCTTCCTCGAAATGTTTGATCGCGGCGGGATAATCGAAGCGGGCGGCGCTGACGCGCCCGCGTTCGGCGCGGGCGGCGGCTTGGGCGCGGCGGTGGCGGCTGGCGGATTCGGTGGCCTCGGCGGCCAGACGGATGGCACGCTCGGCGGCCTCGCCCTCGGCCTGTTCGACCAGGGTCAGCAGGGCGTCGGCGCGGTCGTAATTGACCTTTTCGATGGCGGTGCGGGCGTCGGCCAGCCGTTGGGCGTTTTCGGGAACCTCGGGGTGAAGGGCGCTCAGACGATCCAGCAGTTCCAGATGGCGCTTGGCAATCTCCTCCAACTTGGCGGGGAGTGCGTCGTCGGAAACATCCTTTTCCTTCAGGATTTCGAAGAACCGGCGGATGGCTTCCTGGCTGATGCCCTGCTTGTCCAGCCGTTTGAGGATCGCGGCCACCTCCGGGGAAATCTGGTTGATCGTGGTGTTGTTCGTGACCGGGCTGTTGATCACATCACGCCCCGCCGCCACCGATCCCCCGTGTGCGGAGGCGGTCGGGGTGGGTTCGGAACTGGTCGATGGCGGGAAAATATAAACATAGATCCCCCCCAGGATCGGCAGGGTCGCCAGCACCACCAGCACCCGCTGCCAATTCGGCTCTTCCCGGCCCAGCCAGTCCCAGGCGCGTTTCACCCACACGATCATTGCCATTGCCCCGCATGATCTTGGCCCCACCACCCGCATGATGGCGCCCCCCACACCCGTGCACAAGCTTGGCGAGTTTCATTCCCATTTTTATTCGCGTGAATAGCCTTGACATCCCGTAGAACCATACATTCAGATGCAATACGAACGGTGCTGTTCACCGTTCCGGGGCGTCAGAACCCCGAGCAGAGCGGCATGGCATCGGCCGGAAACGATGCCCCCTTCCGGTGCGGCCGGGGGGCAGCGTTGCATGTCCAAGCCCTCCAGCCAAAGAACGCTGCGGCCGTCCTGTGACAGCTTCTGAACTCCCGGCCGCCGGAAGCGGGCGGCAGAAGCGGTTGTGTCCACAACCGGCGACACGCTTGACATTGACGTCTGCACACCGTTAGATGCAATTTGAACGGTAAAAACGGCCGTTCCGGGGCGTCAGAACCCTGTGCAGAGCGGCTCAACATCGGCCGGAACGATGTCGTCTTCCGCTATGGCCGGGAGGCGGCGTTGCATGTCCAAGCCTCACGGCGAAAGAACGCCGCGGTCGTCTCTGCTCGACTTCTGAACTCCCGGCCGCCAGCGGTTTCGCTGGTGGTCCGTGACGACAGGGAAGCCCAGCGAAGGAGACCCGCCGATGCGCCGTTCCCGCCACCGTTTCGCCCTTGCCGCGGTATCGTGCCTGCTGTCCGCCACCACTTGGGCGGATGACGGCGTGTTGAACCCGTATGTTCCGCGGTCGCGGGAGATCTACACCATGATCTGCTGGCAGAATGACATTCCGGTGCTGACCTATCCCAACCTGACGTCGTTTGAAATCACCCAGGGCGGGATCACCGCCGAAACCACCGACGGCTGGCGCGTGCGGCTGACCCCGCCGCTGGGATTTTCCTTGGAAAAGACCGCGTGCACCGTGGCCAAGATCACCGCCCCCCGTGCGGGCCTGTAGCCACCGGATCGCACGGGCGGACGATAGGGTACAGGGGCCGAGGCCCCTGTCCGGGGAGTATCGAGGGGAGGATCCCCTCGACATGCGCAGCACAAAAAAACCGCTCAGGATTTCTCCCGAACGGCGGACACGGAACCAAAGCGGATCGTGGAGCGGGTGAAGGGAATCGAACCCTCGTCGTAAGCTTGGGAAGCTTCTGCTCTACCATTGAGCTACACCCGCGGCGCCCCTGTTTATAGGGGGTGACGCGGCCCGTTGCAAGAGCGTGAATGCGGCTGCGATGCGGAAAAACGGATGGCGGAAAAAAACGTGCGGCTTATCTATCGGGCGTCTGGTTCCGCCATCTGAAAAACCCCATCCCTCCGGAAGGCTCAATTCCCATGCTCGCTCCCTCTCCCTTCGCCGTGGGGCGGCCGCTGGCTCCGCTCGCGGTGTGGTTGTCGCGGCTGTCCGGCTGGCGGCGTTTCGCTCTGGCTGCCGTGCTGGGGGGGCTGGCCGCGCTGGCCTTGCCGCCCGCCGGGGCGGTGCCGGTGCTGCTGGTCGCGTTTCCTGGGCTGCTGTGGCTGCTCGACGGGTGCCGCACCCGGCGCGGGGCCTTTGCCGTCGGCTGGTGGTTCGCCTTCGGCCATCACCTGATCGGGTTGTATTGGATCTCCTTCGCCCTGTTCACCGACATCGGGCGTTTCTGGTGGGCCTTGCCGCTGTCGGCGGCGGGATTGCCGATCCTGCTGGCCTTTTTCGGTGGGGCGGCAACCTTGGCGACGTGGCTGGTGGGGCGCCGCGGGTTGGGGCGGGTGCTGCTGTTCGCCGCCGCCTGGACCGTGTGCGAGTGGCTGCGCGGCCATCTGTTCACCGGATTCCCATGGAACGCGGTCGGTTATGGCTGGGTGGAGGTGGGGCCGGTGCTGCAATTGGCCGCCGTCACCGGAATCTATGGGCTAAGTCTGCTGACGGTGCTGCTGGCATCCCTGCCGGCGGCTCTGCCCGATCCGGGGGAAAGCGGGCGGCGGGTGGCGGTGGCCGCCGGGCTGGGGGGGGCGCTGCTGGCGGGCGTGGCGGTGTGGGGGGCCGTGCGGATGGAGCAGAACCCGACCGCCCTCGTGCCCGACGTGCGGCTGCGGCTGGTGCAGGCGGCCATCGACCAGCGGCTGAAATGGGCGCCCGCCGAACGCGAAAACAATGTGGCCCAGCAATTGGACCTGTCGGCCCAGCCCGACGGCACGCCCCCGACCCATATCATCTGGCCGGAAACCGCGGTGCCGTTCTTCGTGGACCGCGACGCGCGGCGGCGGATGGCGCTGGGCGCCGTCACGCCGCCCGGCGGCCTGCTCCTCACCGGCGCTCCGCGGGCGGAGGGGGATGCCGGCGGCTCGGTGCGTTACTTCAACAGTCTTGTTGCCGTCGATCGCGGCGGGGTGGTGCAGGCCACCTACGACAAGTTCCATCTGGTGCCGTTCGGCGAATACATGCCGCTGCGCCAATGGCTGCCGGTGGGGGCCATCGCCGGCAACGGGGCGGAGTTCTCCGCCGGGCCGGGACCGCGCACGCTGCGTCTGCCGGGATTGCCGCCAGTCAGTCCGCTGATCTGTTACGAGGTGATCTTCCCCGCCGCCGTGACCGATCCCGCCGACCGCCCCGCCTGGCTGCTCAACCTGACCAACGACGCCTGGTATGGCCGCTCCGCCGGCCCGCACCAGCATTTCGCCATCGCCCGCGTGCGCGCGGTGGAAGAGGGGCTGCCCCTGGTGCGCAGCGCCAACACCGGCATTTCCGGCGTCGTCGATCCCGTCGGCCGGGTCACCGCCATGCTGGGGCTGGGGCAACGGGGGATCGTGGATGCAGCCCTGCCGCAACCGCTGCCCGCGCCAACCCCTTATGCCCGCTACGGGGACGGCGTGCTTCTGATCCTCCTTTTGAGCGCGGTGGGCGTGGGGCTGGCCAGTGGACAACGCCGATAGGCACCCCCATTTCATCTTTTGCAACTGACGCATGCCTCGTTTTCGAAGGGGGTGCTTGACTGCATACACGGATATGTCCAGAGTATGACTTCACACGTATTCAGGGAACAGGGTATGCAAACAGCAGCGCGGAGCCGCCGGGGCGTGACCGGACGGCCGAAAACCGGAAAGCCGAACCCCATCGACGTGCATGTGGGATCGCGCGTGCGGTTACGCCGTACGCTTCTGGGCATGAGCCAGGAAAAGCTGGGCGAGGCCATCGGCCTGACGTTCCAGCAGGTGCAGAAGTACGAACGGGGAGCCAACCGAATCGGCGCCTCGCGTCTGTTCGACCTCAGCCGGGTGCTGGATGTGCCGGTGTCGTTCTTCTTTGACGACATGCCGGAAGAGCCGAGCGCCGTCGTGACCGCGCTGGATGGGGGACTGCCGGAGGACACCCGCTCCGGTTCCGGGTACGAACCGGATCCCATGGCCAAGCGCGAAACCCTGGAACTGGTCCGCGCCTATTACCGGATTTCCGATCCGTCGGTGCGCAAGCGGCTGTTCGAGCTGACCAAGGCCGTGGCGAACGCCGGCGCTCTGGAAGCCGCCGACTGAGGCTTGCCCGGGCCTGTGCATCCGGCCCTTTCCCACGCTTGAGGACCGGGCGGAGCCGTGACGCGAGGCTCCGCCGGTGCCTGGGCGGCCGGTATGATGAGGGTGTCGAGCGGCGCGGGGTACGGAATGACCGTGCCAGGGTTGAGCTGTCCGGCCGGCAGCCATGCCCCCTTTGCTTTTCTCACAGATGTCGCATGGGAGTCTGCTTGACCCCGAGCCGGAATGTTGTCAAAAACTGGCAAATCTGAAAGTGTAAACGCCGGTTTTTTCCATCTTTCTCCTGTGAGATAGCCGAGGTAGGCCGTGACCAATCGCTCCTATGTCTTCACCAGTGAGTCGGTGTCCGAAGGGCATCCCGACAAGGTGTGCGACCGGATTTCCGACGCGATCGTCGATCTGTATCTGTCGCACGATCCCTACGCCCGCGTGGCGGTGGAGACGTTGGCCACCACCAATCAGGTGGTCCTGGCGGGCGAAGTCCGCGGCCCCGCCAGCATCACGCCCGAACACCTGATCCAAGTGGCCCGTCACGCGGTGAAGGACATCGGGTACGAGCAGGACGGCTTCCATTGGGAAAAGATGGACGTCAAGTGCTTGGTCCATTCCCAGTCCGCCGACATCGCCGTGGGCGTCGATGCCGCTGGTGACAAGGACGAAGGGGCGGGCGACCAGGGCATCATGTTCGGGTTCGCCTGCAACGAGACGCCCGCACTGATGCCGGCCCCGATCTATTATTCCCACGCCATCCTGAAGTCGCTGGCCGAGGCCCGCCATTCGGGTGCCGCGCCGGAATTCGGTCCCGACGCCAAGAGCCAGGTGACGCTGCAGTACGTAAACGGCCGTCCGGTGCGCGCCACCTCGGTGGTGGTGTCCACCCAGCACGCCGAGGGGCTGTCGGCGGCGGATGTGCGCGAGATCGTGCGCCCCCACGTCGTCAATTGCCTGCCCGACGGCTGGATGTGCGACGAGGCCAATTTCTACGTCAACCCGACCGGCCGTTTCGTCATCGGCGGTCCCGACGGTGACGCCGGCCTGACCGGCCGCAAGATCATCGTGGACACCTATGGCGGGGCTGCTCCCCATGGCGGCGGCGCCTTCTCGGGCAAGGACCCGACCAAGGTGGACCGCTCGGCCGCCTACGCCGCCCGCTATCTGGCCAAGAACGTGGTCGCCGCCGGTCTGGCGGAGAAGTGCACCATCCAGGTGTCCTACGCCATCGGCGTGTCGAAGCCGCTGTCGGTCTACATCGACACCGCCGGCACGGGTAAGGTGGACGAGGCCCGCCTGTCGGACGTGCTCCAGCAGCTGGTGAACCTCAGCCCCCGCGGCATCCGCACCCATCTGGGCCTGAACAGGCCGATCTACGCCCGCACCGCCGCTTACGGCCACTTCGGCCGCGATCCCGACGCCGACGGCGGCTTCTCGTGGGAAAAGACCGATCTGGTCAACGACCTGCGCGCCGCGTTCTTCTAAGGCGGGCGGGGCCTTGCGGCCCCGTCACGGCTGTACCCAGCAGGGGCCGGTTTCGGCCCCTGCTGCTGTTTTCAGGCTTGAGCGTTTTCAGGGCGTGAGTGATGAACGACGACAGCAGGGACGAACAGCCGGAGCATGATGCGCAGGGCCGGCGGCTGTATGGCCGGCGCAAGGGGCGCCCGCTGCGCAAGCACAAATCCGGGCTTCTGGAAACGCTGCTGCCGGCGCTGTCAATGCCGGTGCCGCAGCCGGGCGAACAGGTGGACCCCCATGGGCTGTTCCCCCGCCCGGTGGACGATGTGTGGCTGGAGGTCGGCTTCGGCAGCGGCCATCATCTGGCGTGGCAGGCCAAGCACAACCCGGCCGTGGGGGTGATCGGCTGCGAACCCTTCGTCAACGGGGTAGCGGGGCTGCTGGCGCTGGTGGACCGGGATGGGCTGGACAATGTGCGGATTCTGCCCGACGACGCCCGCCCGCTTCTGGATGCCCTTCCCGATGCGTCCATCGGCCGGGCCTTCGTTCTGTTCGCCGACCCGTGGCCGAAGAAGCGCCATTGGGACCGCCGTTTCATCGGCCCGGAGAACTTGCCCAAGCTGGCCCGCGTGCTGAAGGACGGTGCCGAATTGCGCCTTGCCTCCGACGATATGAGCCTGCTGCGGTGGATGCTGGAGCATACGGTGACATCGCCGGATTTCGAATGGACCGCCCGCGTCCCGTCGGACTGGCGCATCCGCCCGGCCGACTGGCCCCCGACCCGTTACGAGGAAAAGGCCATCGTCGCCGGCCGCAAGCCCGTGTTCCTGCGCTTCGTCCGCAAGCCCCGCTGAGCGACGGGGACGGGGCCGCCGTGGCCCCGCTTATCCCCGCAGCGTTTGCAGCGTGGCGCGCTGGCGCCCGCTGTCGTCGAAATTGGCCGGATCAAGCCAGCGTTCGAACCCGGCCTTCACCGCGTCCCATTCCGTATCGATGATGGAAAACCACGCGGTATCCCGGTTGCGCCCCTTGTAGATGGTGGCCTGCCGGAACAGCCCCTCGTACCGGAAGCCCAGCCGTTCGGCGGCCCGGTACGACGGCGCGTTCAGGGAATCGCATTTCCATTCCACCCGCCGGTACCCCAATTCGTCGAAAGCCCGGCGGATCAGCAGGAAAAGCGCCTCCGTCGCCGCCGGCGTGCGCTGCAGCCGGGGGGAGAAGGCCAGGTGCCCGATCTCGATCACCCCCACCGCCGGCTCGATGCGCAGATAGGCGGCCAACCCCACGGCCCCGTGGTCCGGCGTGACGATGGCGTGGAACAGCGGGTCGTCGCTTTCCGCCTGCCCCGCCAGCCATGTGGCGTAGGCATCGTACCCGGCGAACGGGCCGTAACCGAGATAGGTCCACATCCGCCCGTCGGGGTCGGTGGCGTTGGCGTCGAACAGGGCGGGGCCGTGACGGGACGGGTCCAGCGGCTCCAGCCGGCAGAAACGGCCCGCGGCGGCGGTGCGCGGCGGGCGGGGACGGGGTGTCCAGCCGGGAAGAGGGGTGCCGGTGGGCTGATCGGGCTGCATCGTGGTGTCCAGGCGAGGGGTCAGGCGGGTGCCGAGGCGGGGACCGCCACCGCTGCGGCCATCTGGCGGACCTGACGGGTGGTGTGTTCCAGGCGCTGGGCCAGGACCCGCATGATCTCAACTCCGATCTGGGGGAATTCCATGACCATGCGGAAAAAGGTGTCCTTGGAAATGCACAGCACCGTCAGGTCGGTTTCGGCGATGACGCTGGCGGTGCGGGGCACGTCGCACAGGATGGCGATTTCCCCCACGATGTCGCTGCGCCGCAAGGTTGCCACATCCAGCGGTCCGCCGGGCGTATCGACCAGAACATGGGCTTCACCATCCAAGATGATGTAGGCGGTGTTGCCCATTTCATTCTGGCGGAACAGGACATCGCCGGCCGGAAAACAGATGCGTTCGCTGGTAAATGCCAGAAGCTTCAGCTTCGGCACTTCGATGTTGGCGAACAGGGGGATTCGGCGCAGGCATTCCACTTCGTCGATGATGCTCAACGTTGCTCTCCTTCGCCGGCGGATTCAGTCCGCCCGCATCAGCTCATGGAACAGCGTCCCGTCTTTATTGAGAGTATCATAAGATCCCTTCTCGACAATCCGGCCGCTTTTCATCACCAGCACATCGTCGAGGTTTTTTGCCATGGCCGGCTGCTGCACCACCCACACCAACCCCCGGTTACGGCGGTTCTCGTGGATGCCGGCATGGATGCGGGCCTGGGTGCGCGGGTCAAGACCGGCGGTGGCCTCGCTCAGCACCAGCAGATCGGGGTTCTTCAGCAGGGCGCGGGCGATGGCCGCCTTCTGGCGCTGGGCACCGCTGAGGCGGGAACCGGCGATCCCCACCGGATGGTTCAGCCCGACCGTGATGATGCAGTCGCGCAGGTCCATCCGCTCCACCACCTCCGCCATCATGGCGGAAACGCGGGTCTGGGCCTGGGGCTGGCCATAGACCAGCTTGCCGAACAGGATGTTGTCCTGAATGGTGGCGGCGGTGTTGTAACGGCGGGGGTCGAAGAACTCCACCGCCGGGCGCAGGTCGGCGGGCAGATTCTGGGCGAACAGCCGGCGGGCGGCCAGCAGGTTGGCTTCCTTCTCCGGCGTCAGCAGGCCCAGACGGTGGCGGGCGGGCACCAGCCGGAAGGGCAGGGTCATCAGCCGGGTGCGCGCTTCTCCGTCCAGACGGTCCAGGCCGTCCTTGGTGACCTGGGCCAGGATCGCCTGGAACGCCGGCAGGTCGGCGAAGCTGATGAACGAGAACCGCTCGAAGAACTCGTGCCCCGGCGGCAGGCCGGAGAACAGTTCCACCATGGTTTCCGCTACCTGATGGCCGACTTCCAGAAAGCTGCGGCTGATGCCGGCCTTGTCCAGCACGTAGAGCACGTAATCGTTGGCGGCCAGCGCGTCGATGGCAAAGGTGGGGCCGACCGGCGTGCCGAACAGCAGGTTTTCCGCCACGCTGGCGTTGGTGTTGAAGCGGTTGGGGTCGAACCGTTCGACCAGCCGCCCCAGCTTGGGATTGGCGGTCAGCAGGGTTTCCACCGCCTGGCGCGCCGCCAGCACCCGTGCGGCGATGTCGGGGCGTTGGTCGGGGTCGATGGTCTGGTTCAGCCCCATGGCATAGACGTCATCGTCCAGATGCACCGTGCGCAGCAGGGCGGTCACCCGCGTTTCCAGCGATTCCGGCCCGTCGCAGCCGGCGGCGGCATAGTCGATCCAATCGCCGTCCGGCTCCAGAACCGTGTTGCCGGCGGCCAGTGATTCGGTCCGGCGGTGGCGGGCGTGGGAATCCGCCGGGGCGCCGCTGTCGGGGGGCGGGCGGCGCAGCCCGTACAGCAGGTTTTCATAGAGAGAGGCGGCGAACAGATGCGGCTGCGGCCCGACATAGGCGATGCGCCGTCCGGTGACGCTTTCGGGCAGGCGGGTGAAATCCTGGCCGTTCCAGCGGATCTGTCCGCTGGTGGGCAACAGCAGGCGGGCGATGAGCTGGGCCATTTCATCGCGCCCGGTGCCGGTGCCGACGATGGCGGTGTGCCGGTCCAGCCGGATGTCGGCGGTGACCCCTTCCAGAACCGGGGTGGCGCCGTCGTCGGCCAGGGTGACGGCGGTGAAACTCAGCGTGCCGGTCAGGCGGGGCGGTGGGGCGGCCGGATCGCCGGGGGTGTCCGGGGGCGGCGGGGCTGCCACCAGCGTTTCATCCAGCAGGTCGGGCAGGTGGAACTGTTCGACCACCTGTTCGTATTTGATGCGGTTGTCTTCCTTTTGCTGGTACCAGTCCAGAAGCTCCTTCCACGGGGCGGCAAGATCCTTGTAGGCGGCCAGCACCGCCACCAGCGCGCCGAACGACAGGCTGCCGTGGATCACCAGCCAGCCGCCGATGGCGTAAAAGAAGAACGGCGTCAGCTGGTTGATGAAGTTGTTCAGGAACTTGATGAAGAACTTGCGCTGATAAATTTCGAACCGGATGTCGTACACGTCGCCCAGCCGGTGGGAGATGTCGGCCAGATGCCAGGCGGCGGTGCCGTGGGCGTGGATTTCCTGCACCCCCGACACGGTTTCGCCGATGCGGTCGGAGATCTGCCGCATCGCCCGCACCCGCTGCTTGCCCAACTGGTTGACGGTGCGCTGCAGCCGGGGGATCAGCCAGCCCTGGAACGGGTACAGCGCCACCGCCGCCCCGCCCAGGATGGGGTCCTGCATGAAGATGAAGGCGATGTAGACCAGCAGCGTCCCGCCCTGGAACACCGGCACGGCCAGGGCATCGCCGATGAAACCGCCCAGCGGTTCCACCTCCGCCGTAATCATCGGGATCAGTTCGCCCGACGACACCCGGCGGAAGCGGGGCAGGGGAAAGCGCAGGATGCGGGCGTACAGCTCGTACCGCAGGCGCCGCAGCATCCGTTCCCCGAGTCGGCCCTTGTAGGTGTTGATCTTGTACTTGAACCAGCCGTTGATGAGCACCAGCGCCAGAAAGGCGCCGGACAGCACCATGAGATAGCCGATCTGATCGACCGGATACCCCAGAATGTTGTTTGGAATATTCTTGCCGCCGATAGCGTTGTTGACGATCTGCTTGGGCAGGTCCAGCGAGGCGTACAGAAATGGAAACGACAGCAGGGTTAAGATCAGAAGAACAACCTGCTGGCGCAGGCTGTAGCGGAAAATGAAACGATAAACGCTCGTTTCCATAGCGATCCCGAATGAATGCCGGGCCGCAAGGCGGGTGCGGCTGCCGTGCAGCGTCATGGTCTTGCCGTGGTGCGGCAAAGGCGTGGCCGGAGAAGGTTGCATCTGCTAGAACCATCCCGCGTGCGTGCTCTCATATCCCTGTGGCCGCATGGCGTGCAAGGCTCCGGAATAGGGGAAGGAGGACGCCGATGACTCACCGCCCGCCGGCCAGCCGGGTGCTGATCTACAGCCATGATTCCTTCGGTCTGGGCCATCTGCGCCGGTGCCGCGCCATCGCGCACGCGCTGGTGGAGCGGGAACGGGAACTGTCGGTCCTGATCCTATCAGGATCGCCGATCATCGGCAGTTTCGATTTCCGCACCCGCGTCGATTTCGTCCGCATCCCCGGCGTCATCAAGCTGCGCAACGGGGAATACACGGCCCTGAACCTGCACATGGGGGTCGATGAGATCCTGCACATGCGCGCCTCCCTCATCCGCCACACGGCGGAGATGTTCCAGCCCGACCTGTTCATCGTGGACAAGGAACCGCTGGGCCTGCGCGGCGAGGTGCGCGACACGCTGGAATTTCTCAAGGGCTGCGGCGTGCCGCTGGTGCTGGGCCTGCGCGACGTGATGGATGAACCCGCCCTGCTGGCCCCCGAATGGGAACGCAAGAAGGTGATGCCGGCGCTGGAGGACCTCTATGATTCCCTGTGGGTCTATGGCCTGCCGCAGGTCTGCGATCCGCTGGAGGGGATCGACATCCCGGCCTCGGTCCGGCGCAAGATGGTCTACACCGGCTATCTCCACCGCAGCGCGCCCGCCCTGCCGCAGCCGCCCCACGGCATGCCCGACGACCCCTTCATCCTGGTCACCGCCGGCGGCGGCGGCGATGGGGAGGCGCTGATCGATTGGGTGCTGCGCGCGTACGAAAGCGATCCCGGCATTCCGTACCGGGCGTTGCTGGTGCTCGGCCCCTTCATGCAGCCCGATCTGCAAAACAGCTTTCTGGAACGCGCCGCCGCCTTGGCGCGGGTGGAGGCCACCACCTTCGAAACCCATCTGGAAACGCTGATGCAGGCGGCGGTGGGCGTGGTGGCCATGGGGGGATACAACACGTTCTGCGAGATCCTGTCCTTTGACAAAAAGGCGCTGATCGTCCCGCGGGAGGTGCCGCGGCGCGAACAGTACATCCGCGCGTCCCGTGCTGCCGAACTGGGGCTGGTGTCCATGCTGGTGGACGACGGCGAACGCCCGGCGGCGCGCATGGCCGCGGCCCTGCGCCAGTTGCCGCAGCAGGCCCCGCCGTCGGCGGTGGTGGTGCCGGGGCTGCTGGACGGGCTGCCCAACGTGCACCGGCTGGCCAGCCAGCTTCTCGACCGCAACCGCCGGCCCTGGCGCCGTCCGGTGGCCCTGGGGGCCGCGGCGGTGTCATGACCGCCCCGGCGCCGCTCTTCGTCCGTCCCGTGTCTTCGAGGCAGCAAACGACCCCGCCGTGAAAGTCGCCGTCATCGTCAAAGGCTGGCCCCGCCTGTCGGAAACCTTCATCGCCCAGGAGGTGCTGGGGCTGGAGGAGCGGGGGCTGGATCAGGTCATCGTTTCGCTGCGCCATCCCACCGACAAGGCGGTCCACCCCCTGAACCGGCGGGTGAACGCCCCCGTGGTCTATCTGCCGGAATATCTGCACCGGGAACCGGGGCGGGTCTTGCGCGGGATCGGCACCATGCTGGCGCGGCGTCCGGGGCGCTTCCTGGCCACCGCCGCCGCATGGCTGGCCGATCTGGTGCGTGAGCCGACCCGCAACCGCGTGCGCCGGTTCGGGCAGGCGTGCGTTCTGGCCGCCGAACTGGGGGACCGGGTGGGGTGGCTGCACACCCATTTCCTGCACACCCCCGCCAGCGTGGCCCGCTACGCCGCCCTGCTGACCGGCCTGCCGTGGAGTTTTTCCGCCCACGCCAAGGACATCTGGACCAGCCCCCGCTGGGAGTTGCGGCAGAAGCTGGCCGCGTCGCGCTGGGGCGTCACCTGCACCGCCGACGGCCACCGTTACCTGGAATCCCTGGCTCCCCGGCCGGGACGGGTGGAACTGCTGTACCACGGGCTGGATTTCCGCCGTTTTCCCGCCCCGCCGGTGGCGCGGCCCTGGCGTGACGGCTCCGTCGCCGACGACCCGGTGATCCTGCTGTCGGTGGGGCGGGCGGTGGAGAAGAAGGGCTTCGACGTGATGCTCGACGCGCTGGCCCGGCTGCCGGCGGATCTGCATTGGCGCTGGGTGCATGTGGGCGGCGGCGAGCGTTTAAAGGCGTTGAAGGCCCAGACCGCCAAGCTGGGGCTGGCCGACCGGGTGTTCTGGCGCGGGCCGCAGGCGCAGGACGGGGTGATCGACGCCTACCGCATCGCCGATCTGTTCGTCCTGCCGTGCCGGCAGGCCCGCGACGGCGACCGCGACGGCCTGCCCAACGTGCTGATGGAGGCGCAGACCCAGGCGCTGGCCTGCATCAGCACCACCATCGCCGGGGTGCCGGAACTGATCGACCACGGCGACACCGGCCTGCTGGTGCCGCCGGAAGATCCCGCAGCACTGGCGGCATCCCTGGAAACCCTGATCCGCGATCCCGCCCGCCGGCTGGCGCTGGGTGCGGCGGGGGCCGATCGGGTGCGGCGGGATTTCTCCTGCGAGACCGGGATCGACCGTTTGATGGCGCTTTTCCGCAAGAATATATCGGAGCAATAAAGAAAAATTTTATATATCCAAAGCGGTATCTTTCGCAGGTTTTATGACAACTGTATGTTTGATCTATTGCGAAGGTGGAGGGCTTCCTGTAGCATTTTAAGGATCCTCATGACTGGCGCCTGGGTATGGTCTCCTTTGCTTTCCAAAATGTGACCACCCCTCCTCTGTTCGACCTGTTCGAAGTGGGGGATGATGGCAGCGCGTCGGTCACCAACGCCGAACTGGCGGCAGCCCGTTCCAAGCTGGGTAATCTGTTGGACCTGTTGCCGGCGGGGCTGTTGATCCACCAGGAGCAGGGCATCGTCTACGCCAACTTCGAAGCAGCGCGGGTTCTGGAACAGTCGGGCGAATCGCTGGTTGGGCGCCACTTCCTGGATTTTCTGCCGCCGGAATGCCTGGACGTGCAGGGTGATTATTTCCGCCGCTGCATCAGCGGGCGCGAAATGATCCGAACCAAGGACTGCGTGATGCAAGGGGCGGAAGGGGCGCGGACCCCGGTGCAGATCAGCATGTCGCCGCTGCCGTGGGAAGGGCTGCCGGTCATCTACATCCTGTTGAACGATGTCAGCGCCCTGAAGGCCAGCGAGGAGCGTTTGCGGCTGCTCTCGATCACCGATTCGCTGACCGGCCTGTTCAACCGCCGCTATTTCATCGAGGAATCGGAGCGGGAAATCGCCCGCGCCCGCCGCTACCACCTGCCGACCGGTCTGCTGTTGCTGGACATCGATCATTTCAAGCGCATCAACGACACCTATGGCCACACCACCGGCGACGAGGCGTTGAAGGCGTTTGCCTCCGCCTGTCAGAAGGCGTTGCGCACCAACGACATTCTCGGGCGTCTGGGGGGCGAGGAATTCGGGGTGTTCCTGCCCCAGACCGATGCGGATGGGGCCGCCCTGGTGGCCGAGCGCATCCGGCATGCGGTGGCGGACATCCGTCTTTCCCACGATTCCACGGCTATGGGCGCGGATTCCCGGACGGTATCCCTGACCGTCAGCATCGGCGTGGCCGCCGGCTATGGCGGGGAACCCGGTGTCGATGCCCTGTTGTCCCGCGCGGACGAGGCGCTCTATCGGGCCAAGGCCACCGGCCGCAACCGGGTGGTCCGCGCCGATCAGCCCATCCCGTGACACGGGAACGGTGACCGATGCGGGTCGCCTTTTACGCCCCGTTGAAAAGCCCCACCCATCCGGTGCCGTCGGGTGACCGGCGCATGGCCCGGCTGCTGATGCAAGCCCTGGGCATGGCCGGACATGACGTGGCGCTGGCCTGCCGTCTGCGCACCTGGGATGACGGTTCCCGGCCGGGCCGGGCGGAGCGTTTGGCGGCGTTGGGGGAGCGTTGCGCCGCCGGGCTGCGGCATCGCTGGGGCCGGGTGGACGCCGCGTGGCGCCCCGATGCGTGGTTCACCTATCACCTTTATCACAAGGCGCCGGACGTGATCGGGCCGGCGGTGTCGGCCGCGCTGGGCATCCCCTATGTGGTGGCCGAGGCGTCGTTCGCGCCCAAGCGGGCCGCCGGTCCCTTCGCCTTCGGCCACCGGCTGGCGGAAGCGGCCATCCGCCGGGCCGACGCCATCGTCACCCTGGCCAGCCAGGACGCCGCCGGGGTGCTGCCGCTGCTGGACGACCCCGCCAAACTGGTGCGGCTGCCGCCGTTCCTTGACGCTGCCCCGTACGTGTCGGCGGCGGCGGGCCGTACGTCTGTACGCCCGGTGCTGGCCCGCCGATTCGGCCTGCCCGAGGGGGAACCGTGGCTGCTGGCGGTGGGGATGATGCGCGCGGGGGACAAGCGGGCGTCCTATGCCGTGCTGTCCCGTGCGCTGGAACGGCTGCTGGACCGGCCGTGGCGGTTGCTGGTGGTGGGGGACGGGCCGGCGGCGGTGGCTGTGCGGGCCGACATGGACCGCCGCATCGGCGGGCGGGTGCGCTGGGCCGGCGCCCTGGCGGCGGATGAACTGGCCGGGGTGTACGCCGCGTCCGACCTGATGGTGTGGCCGGCGGTGAACGAGGCGTACGGCATGGCGCTGCTGGAGGCGCAGGCCGCCGGCTGCCCGGTGGTGGCCGGACGTACGGGCGGGGTGCCCGACATCGTGCGCGACGGGGTGACCGGCCGGCTGGTGCCGGTCGGCGACGACGGCGCCTTTGCCGCGGCGGTGGCGGTCCTGCTGGACGATCCCGGCAAAAGAGTGGACTGTGGCCGCGCCGCGGCGGCGGTAACGGCAGCGGAGCATGGGATTGCCGATGCCGCCCGCCGTCTCGACACCGTGCTGACGGAGAGTGCGCGCCGATGGAAACCGATCTGCTGATCCTGCGCCATGGCCCCACGGCCTGGAACGCCGAAGGGCGCATCCAGGGCCGTATCGATCAACCCCTGTCCGACGCCGGGCGGGCCGTGGTCCGCGGCTGGCGCCTGCCCCCCGAGGCGGGTGGGCGGGTCTGGTACGCCAGCCCCCTGGCGCGGGCTTGGGAAACCGCCGCCCTGCTGGGGTTGGCGCCGCGCCCCGAACCGCGGCTGCGGGAAATGGACTGGGGGGAATGGGAAGGGATGCGGCTGGCCGATCTGGCCGCCGCCGGTGTCCTGACGCCCGAGTTGGAGTCCCGCGGGCTGGACCTGCGGCGCCCCGGCGGGGAAAGCCCGCGGGACGTGCAGGAACGTCTGCGCCCCTGGCTGGCCGCGGTGGCGGCGGGTGGGGAGCCGGCGGGGGCCGTGGCCCACGCCGGGGTGATCCGCGCCCTGTACGCGCTGGCCGTGGGGTGGGACATGGCGGACAAGCCGCCGCACAAGATCCGCGACGCCTGTGCGCATTTGTTTTCCCTGGCCGCCGACGGCACGCCGTCCCTGGTGCGGCTCAACATTCCGCTGGAGCCGGGCCTGTGAAGATCCTTTTCCATGTGCAGCACCTGCTGGGCATCGGTCATGACCGGCGGGCGGCCCTGGTGGTGCGGGGGCTGACGGCGGCGGGGGCGGCGGTGACGCTGGCCCGCGGCGGCCATCCGGTGCCGGGGGTGGATTACGGCAGTGCCGCCGTGATCCAGTTGCCGCCGGTGCGGGCGGCGGACGGGTCGTTCAAGACGCTGCTCGACGAACACGGCCATCCCATTGACGACGGCTGGCGGGAACGGCGGCGGGCCGCGGCCCTGGCGGCTTTCGAATCGGTGCGGCCCGATGTGCTGCTGGTGGAATCCTTCCCCTTTGCCCGCCGCGCCTTTCGTTTTGAGCTGATCCCGCTGCTGCAGGCGGCCCGTGAACGGGGCGTGCGCACGGCGGTGTCGGTGCGCGACATTCTGGTGACCAAGCCCGACCCCGCCCGGCTGGCCGAGGTGGTGGACACCATCACCGGCCTTGTGGACCGGGTGCTGGTTCACGGCGACCCGGCCCTGATCCCCTTCGACGCCACCTTTCCGGCGGCGGAGCGCATCCGGGACCGCATCGTCTACACCGGCTATGTCGCGGCCCCGCCGCCCGCCGTGGCGGACGGCGGCGATGGGACGGATGAGGTGGTGGTGTCGGTGGGTGGCGGTGCGGTGGGGGTGCCCTTGCTGCGCGCCGCCTTGGGTGCCCGTGCCCTGACAGCCGCCCGTGACGGGGTGTGGCGCCTGCTGGCCGGTCCCGACGTGCCCGAATCCGACGTGGCCGCCCTGGCGGCCGATGCGCCGCCGGGGGTGATCGTGGAGCGGGCGCGGCGGGATTTCCCCGCCCTGCTGGCCCGCTGCCGCCTGTCGGTGTCGCAGGCGGGATACAACACGGTGATGGATCTGCTTCAGGCCGGGTGCCGGGCGGTGGTGGTGCCGTTTGCCGCCGGCGGCGAGACCGAACAGGCCACCCGCGCCCGGCTGTTGGCCGGGCGGGGGCGTTTGACGGTGGTGGACGAGGGCACCCTGTCCCCCGCCACCCTGGCCGCCGGCATCGATCAGGCCCTGTCCGCCCCGCCGCCCCCGCCGGTGCCGATGGCGCTGGACGGGGCGGCGCAGACGGCGCGGATTCTTATGAGCCGCTTTATACCAGAGCTGAAAAGTTCCGGCCTCTGACCTCCGATCGCGCTGTGTTTGCCCTCTCCCGCCCCGGGAGAGGGGTGGGGTGAGGGCCGATTTTCGCGCGACAGCCCGAAAATCGAGCCGCAAGGCTCTCCAAACCTCAGATTTGCGGTTGCTTCGCAACGGATTTCGGGCCTTCGACGCGAAATCCGGCCCTCACCCAGCCCTCTCCCCGGCGGGGAGAGGGGACGGAAAGCCACATTTGATGCCAGCGGCCCACAGGCCAAGATTTTCCGGCCCTGGTATTAAACGGGTTTAAACGCGGCGGGCGCGCTGTCCCGCCGCCGCCCCGAAGTGGCGGAACAGGGCGGCGGACAGGGGATGCTCCCAGAACTGCCATTCGGGATGCCACTGCACCCCCACGGCAAAGGCCGGAGCGCCGGTGACCCGTGCCGCCTCCACCAGCCCGTCGGGGGCGGTGGCTTCCACCGTCAGACGGGGGGACAGCCGTTGCACCCCCTGGCCGTGCAGGGAATTGACCGTCACCCGCGTCGTTCCCGCCAATTCCGCCAGCATCCCGCCGGGCACCAGATCGACGGGGTGGGAGGGGCCGTATTGCACCTCCAGCGGTTCCGATTCGTCTTCCCGATGATCGTTCAGGCCGGGAACCTCGTGCACCTTGGCGTGCAGGGTGCCGCCCAGCGCCACGTTCAGTTCCTGAAAACCGCGGCAGATGCCCAGCAGCGGCACCCCCCGTTCGATGGCCAGCCGGATCAGCGGCAGGGTGGTGGCGTCGCGGTCGGGGTCGTGGTGGCTGGGATCGTCGCTGGGCGGCCCGTCGTAATGGGACGGGTGGACGTTCGACGGGCTGCCGGTGATGAGCAGCCCGTCCAGCCGGTCCAGGAGGTGGGGCAGGTCCAGGCTGCCGCCCAGCGCCGGAATCAGCACCGGTGTTCCCCCGGCCCCCTCGGCCGCGGCGCGGATGTACTTGTCGCCGGCCACATGAAAGGGGCTGTGTCCCAGAATCCGGGTGCAGGCGGTGACGCCGATCAAAGGCTTCATGATGTGACGTGACCTTCCTTGCTGTCGCTCGACACCGCAGTATGCCCGATCCGGGCCGGCTTGACAGCGGTCAGCCGGACAGCTTCAGCCCCGCGATTCCGGCAACGATCATCCCCAGCCACAGCAGGCGCAGGGCGTCCGCCCCCTCGCCGTAGAGCATGACGCCGGCCAGCACCGTGCCCACGGTGCCGATGCCGGTCCACACCGCATAGGCGGTGCCGATGGGCAGCGACCGCACCGCCAGCCCCAGCAGGACGACGCTGAGGATCATGGCGGCGACGGTGACGGCGGTGGGAAGGGGGCGGGTGAAACCGTCGGTGTGCTTCAGCCCCACCGCCCAGACGATTTCGGCAAGACCGGCAAAAAACAGCAGAACCCAGGCCATCGGCAGGGCCTCCCTTGGAAACGGCAGGGTCGTCCCTGGTGATCCCCCCTTCTGGATTCCATGACCAATGGCGTGGTCCAACGGCATGCGGCGGGGTCGTCCCCGCGGGGTGCGATGCCCGACAGAGAATAGGAACACCGCCGGCCGCGTCAAGGGATGCGCCGGAGGAGCCGGTTCCCACAGCCGCCGCCGTCCCGTACCCTGGTGTCACAAAACGGCAGGGAGGGAATGCCATGAAACATGGGACCGGGCGGGTGATGGCGGCGCTCTGGCTGGGGTTGGGGCTGGGACTGGTGACCGGCCTGCCGGGCGGGCTTGCGGCCCAGGATCAGGCAACAGCCCCGCCCGCCGTCCGTTACGATGCCGGCGATGCGCTGTTCACCCCGGTCCAGGCCACCCGCGGCATGGTGGTCAGCGAACAGGCGCTGGCCTCCGCCGTGGGGGTGGAGATCCTGAAACAGGGCGGCAACGCCGTCGATGCGGCGGTGGCCGTGGGCTTCGCCCTGGCGGTGGTGCTGCCCCAGGCGGGCAATCTGGGCGGCGGCGGCTTCATGGTGATCCACGACGGCGCCAGCGGGCAGGACATCGCGCTGGATTTCCGTGAAACCGCCCCGGCCGCCGCCACCCGCACCATGTATCTGGACGACAAGGGAGAGGTGGTGCCGGGCCGGTCGCTGTTCACGCCGCTGGCGGTGGGGGTGCCGGGGACGGTCGCCGGCCTGCTGCTGGCGCTGGAACGGCACGGCTCCCTGCCGCGGGCGGCGGTCATCGCCCCGGCCATCGCGCTGGCCGAACAGGGCTTCACCGTCAGCCCCGACCTGGCGGCCCTGCTGCAATCGCAGCGCAAGCACCTGGAGCCGTGGGAGGCCACCCGCGCCATCTTCCTGCCCGGCGGGCAGCCGCTGCGGGCGGGCGACCGGCTGGTGCAGACCGACCTTGGCCGTTCCTTGCGGCTGATCGCCGAAGGGGGGGCCGATGCCTTTTACCGCGGCCCGATCGCCGCGAAGATCGCCGCTGCCATGGAACGCCACGGCGGCCTGATCACCGCCGCCGACCTCGCGGCCTACAAGGCGGTGGCGCGGGAGCCGGTGACCGGCACCTACCGCGGCTTCCGGGTGGTGTCGATGCCCCCGCCCAGTTCCGGCGGCACCCACATCGTGGAGATCCTCAACCTGCTGGAACGCTACCCCCTGGCCGACTGGGGCAGCGACAGCGCCCGCACCGTCCATGTGATGGCCGAGGCGATGAAACGCGCCTACGCCGACCGCGCCGACTATCTGGGCGATCCCGATTTCACCCCCGTGCCGGTGCGCGGCCTGACCGCGCGGGCCTATGCCGACGAATTGGCGAAGGGCATCGACACCGATCACGCCACCCCGGCGTCCGCCATCCGCCCCGGCCGTCCCCAGCCGTACGAGGGCGACCAGACCACCCATTATTCGGTGGCCGACAGCCACGGCACGGTGGTCGCCACCACCTACACCCTCAACCTGCATTTCGGCTGCGGCATGGTGGCGGATGGCACGGGAATCCTGCTCAACAACGAAATGGATGATTTCGCCGCCAAGCCGGGTGTGCCCAACGCCTTTGGCCTGATCGGCGGCGATGCCAACGCGGTGGCCCCCGGCAAACGGCCGCTCAGCTCCATGTCCCCCACCATCGTGCTGAAGGACGGCAAGCCCTGGCTGGTCACCGGCAGCCCCGGCGGCAGCCGCATCATCACCACCGTGGTGCAGACCATCGTCGATCACATCGACTTTGCCATGAACCCCGCGGAATCGGCGGCCTCGCCGCGGATGCATCACCAATGGCTGCCCGACGAATTGCGGGTGGAGCGCGGCTTCAGCCCCGACACCCTGCGCCTGTTGCGGGACATGGGGCAGTCGGTGGCGGTGAAGCCGGCCATGGGCCGGACCGAAACCATCCAGATCCGCGGCGGGCTGTTCCTGGGGGCTGCCGACCCCCGCAACCCCGACGGGGCGGCTGTGGGGTATTGATCGGGGACGGCGAGTGTGAGGATGGTCGGGAGCTTGCGTGCGACGGCGCTGATGGTGAGCGGATCAGGGGAAAAACAAACCTGTCACAGATCCGGCCCGGCCAGCCGCGCCCCGTCCAGGACGGCGCCGGTCAGGATGGTGCCGGTGCGGTTGCAGCCGGTCAGGTCGGCCATGGTCAGGTCGCAGCCGGCGAAATTGGCCTCGGCCAGCGAGGCGCCGGCCAGCCGTGCCCGCACCAGCGATGCCCGCATCACCTGATGGGACGAGGCGATTTGCAGCGACGACACGTTGGCGCCGTCCAGCCGGGCGTCGATCAGGATGGCCCGGTTCATCACCGCCCCGCGCAGGTCGGCGCCGCGCAGGTCGGCGGAGCGGAAATCCGCCCCGTCCAGCCGGGCGGCCTGCATCTGCACGCCGCGCAGGTTGGCGTGACGCAGCTTCACCTTGTCGGCGACCGCCAGGGTCAGCACCGCACCGGCCAGATTGGCCCCCTCCAGATTACGGCCGCTGATGTCCAACTGGCGGCCCAGCTTGCCCCCCGATCCCAGCCACAGCATATGCAGCCGCATCAACTCTTCCAGCGGCTCGGGCGGCTGTTCGGCCTCCGCCTCCGGCTCGTCCTCCACCGGCAGGGGGGGCAGGTTCTTGATGGCCGCGGCCTCGGCGTCGGTGCGGGCCGTCTCCATCAGGTCCAACTCGTTCATGAAGGCGCCGTCGAGATTGGCGCCCCGCAGGTCCGCCCCCACCAGCGCCGCCCCGTGCAGGTCGGCGCCGATGAAGTTGCAATCGCGCAGGTCCGACCGCTCCAGCCGCGCCCCGGTCAGGGAGGTATTGGTGAAATCCACCTGCCGGGCAAAGCTGCCGGTCATCCGCGCCCGCGCCATGTCGGCGTTGTTGATGCGGGCGGTGGACAGGTCGGCGGGGCCGGGCTGGAACCCGACAACCTTCTTTTCCGCCGGGCTGCTGCGGTTGACCAGGGCGCCGTCGCGCAGGTCCACCTCCACCAGGGCCGCGTTTTCCAGGTTGGCGCCGCGGATGTTGGCGCCGCGCAGGTCGGTGCGGTACAGCCGCGCCTTGCGCAGATCGGCGCCGCGCAGGTCGGCGCCGTACAGGTCGGCGTAATCGAGAATGGCGCCCCGCAGCGACACATCGCGCAGGATCGCCCCCGACAGGAAGGCGCCGGTCAGGTTGCGGCCGGACAGGTCCAGCCCGGTCAGGTCATAGAACGGCAGATTGGCGCGCGCCCCACCGTTCCGCCCCTCGGCGAAGCGGTGATGGCGCTCGCACACCCGGTCCAACTGTTCCTGGGTGAGCTTGACGCGGGTTTTCAGGGTGCCGTCGTATGCCATGTCCTCTTACGGTCCTATCACGCGAACAGCTTGTCGATGTCGTCCTGGGAAATCGGCTCGCCCCCCATCGCCGGCTCCGGCGCAGCAGGCGGGGGAGGCGGTGGTGGGGGAGGCGGCGGAGGTGCCGGCTGAGGCGGCGGAGGCGGCGGTGCCGCCGGTGCCCCCAGATTCAGCGCCGCCGGGTTGGAACTGGCCATCTGGTCGAACAGGGCGTCGATGTCCTGCTGGCTGACCCCCTGGCCGTCCAGTTGCGGCCCGTTCAGCAGATGGGCGTCGGGACGGTCGTCGTTCATCTTGCGGTGAGCCGCCGACAGATCGATGGCGGGCATCGGGCCGCCGGCCCGCTCCACCCCCCAGATCTCGATCATGGTGTTCACCCGCTCCTCGATGTAGCGGAGCGTGTTGATGACCTTGGTGGTGCGCTGGCCGGTGATGTCCTGGAACGAACAGGCGGTCATCACCTCGATGCACTGGGCCTCCACCCCGTCGGCCAGTTCGGCCCAGTCGGGATCGTCGCGGGGGATGAGGGCGGTGTATTCCTGGATCCGTTCCACCGCGTTCAGGATTTCGGTGGTGGCCTGTTCGGTGGCGTTGACGATGGCGTCCAACTCGGCGGTGGCGGCCATGATGCGGTTGGCGCCGGTGTCGGCGGGGCGCAGGGCGGCGATGTCGCGGTGCGCTTCCTGCACGAACTGGCCGATGGAGTTCAGTTCCTGCTGGATGCGGGACAGATAGGGATCGCCGGGCACGGCCATTGCCACCCCGCCGCCGGCCGAGGCCGCCGACGGCGACGGTGCAAAGCCGTCGATGGCCGCCAGCCGCTGCACCTGGGCGTTCAGGGCACCGACAACGGCGGTGAATTCATCGATGGCGACCACGCGCGCGCGCCGGTCGCGCATGCGCAAAAAAGCCCGCCCGCGAGCCGTTTGCGACAGCGCCTCTTCCATCTTCTGATAGTCCTGCTCGGTCAGTTCGAGCAGCGGCGTATCGTTCATCTCCGGCTCCGGCCCGGCACATCAAGTTCTTCGATAAAACAGGAAGTGATATTTAACCTCGCACAGCAGCGGCGTAAAGCCATGCGGGGCGCTCTTTTTCGGCCGGGCACGGACGGATGCGGCCGGCACCCGGACAGGATACCTGACATGACATCTTCCCCACCCCCGGTCCATTTGCCCGTTCCCATCCCCCAGGCGGCGGAAATCCCGGTGCGGTGGCGGTTCCGGCCCCGCTGGCCGGCGGCGGTGCTGCTGATCTTATGGGTCCTGACCGCCGCCGGCATCTCTTTTGTGCGACAACAGGACGCGCGCGCCCTGGCCGGCGCCCAGGCTCAGGCGGTGGCCGCCGCCGCCGCCGCCCGGCTGGAGATGGTGACGGCCCTGCTGCAGGCCGCCGCGGCATCGGGGGACGGCCGCGGCGCGACCGCCCTGTCCACCGCCGCCGCCGCCATGGGGGCGCTCGCCCCCGACGACTGGCTGGGGCTTGCCCGCACCGACGCCTATGGCGGCATCGCCGAATCGCAGGGAACGGTGCTGCCCACCGCGCCGGCCCTGCGCGCCGCCATCATCGCCGCCCGCCCCACCGTACGGGTGGACACCGTGCGGGACGGCAGCACCACCCGGCCGGTGGTGGTGATCGCGGTCCCCCTGCCGGGGCCGGGGCTGACGGAAAGCGTGATCGCCGCCGTTCTGCACCCCCGTTTCTGGCGGCTGGACCGGGATGCAAGCGCGGACGCCGCCGATGCGGTCCTGCTTTCCCCCGGCTGCACCCGGCTGGCCGGTCGCCCTGCCGATGCGGGCGTCATCGACGCCGGGCGCTGCCGGCAGCGGCTGGCCGCCGGGGTGGATGGCCGGTCCGGCGGGCTGGGGCGACTCGGGGCGGGGGGCAGCGGGGCGGGGATGGAATGGAGCGAGGTGGCGCTGCACCCGGTCCCCCTGCCCGCCGCCGTGGATTCCAGCCAGCCGGACCGGGGCCAGTCGGACCGGGATGGGGACGGCGGGGGGTGGGTGGCGGCGGTGCCGGTGCGCGCCGAGGCCTCCGCCGCCATGACCGCCCTGTGGTGCCTGGGGCCGGCGGCGGTGCTGCTCTTGGGGATTCCGCCAGGGGTGATCGGGCAATTCGCCCGCCGCTGGCGGTCCCGGCGGGCTTGAAAGCAAACGTTCTTTGCCCAATTCTCCGGCGGTCGTATCACAAAGCCGCTGGAAAGCGGGCCGGGCTTGGGCAGACGGGGGAGATTAAGGGCATGAATGCGAAGCGGATGGCGGCACTGTTCATCGGGGTGATGACGGCGGTGGGTTCGGGTGCCATGACCGGCATCCCGGCGCACGCAGCATTGCCGGCGGCGGTGATGGGGGCCGGGACCATCGCCCCCATGCTGGACACGGTAACCCCGGCGGTGGTCAACATCGCCGTGCTGTCGCAGGCGCCGCAGGTGGAAAACCCGCTGCTGCGCGATCCGTTCTTCCGCCACTTCTTCAACATTCCCGACATGCCGCAGCAGCGCCCGCGGGCCAGCGCCGGGTCGGGCGTGATCGTGGACGCGCGCAAGGGCTATGTGGTGACCAACAACCACGTGGTGGAAAACGCGCAGGAAATCGTCGTCACCCTGAAGGACCGCCGCCGTTTCACCGCCAAGCTGGTGGGCCGCGACGCCGCCACCGACATCGCCGTGCTGAAGATCGACGCCGACCGGCTGACCGCCCTGCCGCTGGGGGATTCCGACCGGCTGAAGGTGGGGGATTTCGTGGTCGCCATCGGCAACCCCTTCGGGCTGGGGCAGACGGTGACTTCGGGCATCGTCTCGGCCCTGGGGCGCAGCGGGCTGAAGGTCGAGGGGTACGAGGACTTCATCCAGACCGACGCCAGCATCAACCCCGGCAATTCCGGCGGCGCGCTGGTCAATTTCCAGGGCGAACTGATCGGCATCAACACCGCCATCATCGGCCCGGCGGGGGGCAGCGTCGGCATCGGCTTTGCCGTTCCCACCTCCATCGTGCGCACGGTGATGGACCAGATCATCGAATACGGCCAGGTCCGCCGCGGCCGGCTGGGGGTGGCGATCCAGGATCTGACGCCCGAACTGGCCGAAAGCCTGAACGTGTCCGGCGACGAGGGGGCCGTCATCGCCAAGGTGGAGGACGGGTCCGCCGCATCCCGCGCCGGCCTGCGCAGCGGCGATGTGGTGACCTCCGTGGATGGCCGCCCGGTGCACAGCGCCGCCGACCTGCGCAACCGCGTTGGTCTGGTGCGGGTGGGCACGCCGTTGCAGTTGCAGGTCATGCGCCGCGGCCAGCCGCACAGCCTGACGGTCCAAACCCAGCGGTGATGCGTTATCTCTAGACCATAGTGCCTCAGATATGAGGCTCGGCCGCTCTGACAGTTGCCCGCATCCCCATCGTCCGTGAGCCACAGGCCCATGCCGCCGCTTCGTCCCCCCCGCCCCCCGGCCGCCCCGCCCAGCCCCATCGCCCTGCAGCGCGAAGCGGCGCGCATGATGCTGCGCCTGGACGCCCTGTGGAAGAAATCCCAGGAACTGGCGGAGGCGTCGAAGAACCGGGTCAGCATCGGCGGTCTGACCCGCTACCGCCGTTTCACCCGCAAGGTGCGGGATTTCTTCTCGCTGGCGGCGACGGTGGAGGAGCGGCTCGACGGCCTGCCCCCCGATTTGGGCGACCAGATGCTGCTGGCGCTGGACCGGCTGCACGCGCGCATGGTGCTGCTGTTCGTGGAAACCAGCGGGGCGTTCTTCACCGTCTTCGCCCGTGCCCGCTATCTGCCGCTCGGCACCTATGAGATCTGTGGGCTGGAGTTGCGCGGCCTGATGGCGATCCGCGCCTTTCTCGACGATCCCCGTTACGACGGGGAACGGGGGCAGGCCCTGCGGGCGGAGGCCGACCGCATCGCACAGTTGATGCGCGCCACCATGGAACGGATGCCGCCCCTGCCCGATTTCGGCGATCAGCCCAGCGTGGGACCGCGCGGGGCGGTGAACAAGCCGCTGAAGCAGCCCGCCCGTCCGGCCCCGCCGCCGGCTGCCGCAGACCCGGTTCCGGGTGTGCGGCAGTTGTCGCCCGACGATTTCCGCGAATAAAGCGGCGCCCGATTCTGAACGGGGGGATCAGCGTCCCCCGGACAGCGCCCCCACCGCCGCACCGCCGGCACCGCCGATCAGGCCGCCGACCCACGGGCTGCCGCCGGTGATGCTGCTGACGACGGCACCGCCCGCCGCCCCGATCCCCGCCCCCATCAAGGCCCGGTTTTCCCGGTGCGACAGATTCGAACACCCCGCCGACAGGGTAGCGATCACGGCGACAACGGCAATCTTTCGAAACATGGCTGCACCCTCTTCCCCGAAGATGGTCCTTCGGATGTGTTGATCGGGACATAACTGTGTATGTGAACACCCATGGGCAAAACTTATTCGATGAGGATCAAGAGCTTGGACCGGTTTTTCAGAGGTAGTTCTTTAGGACTAGCCACGAAAAGGGTTTCTATAAAATTATACTTAATTAAATTGTGTGGGTACTCTCATTTCTCCCCTTGCTGCGACGATAATGTCCGTTTACAACCACCGCCGTCCCTGTAAGTTGAGTGTCCAAACAAACGACGGATTTGGAAGCGAGCCGTGGCCATGCCGACTGCCCTGCATACCCTTGCTTTGCCTTTTTCCCCCGCGGACCATCCGGGGGAACGGCGTCAACGGCACACGATTCCCGGATCGTCTGCGATTCTGGCCGTCCCGGTGGGGATTCACGGCAACGGTCCCCATCCCTGCGGCCCCGCTTCGCCCGATCACCCGGTTTCGGCGTCCCCGCGCCCCATGGGGCGGGTGATCCATATGGCGGCGGTCGGGGTGTGGGCGGTGATCCTGAACGGGCGTCTGGCGGAACTGGACGGCATCATGCACTGGCCCGACCAGGAAGCCCTGAAGCGCGCCGCGGCGCGGGCGCAGATTGCCCTGTCCGATCTGGTGACCAACACGGGACAGGCGGTCTGACCGTTTCCCGCCGGGCACCCAAAACAAAAAGCCGGGGCGAAACCCCGGCTTTTTTGATTGGCGCGGCAGGAGTGGCGGGGCGTCAGGTCAGCCCCTTCTGCCCCATGTTGAGGAACTTGGCGCGGCGGGCGGCCTTCAGGGTGGCGGCGTCCAGCCCGTCCAGTTCGTTCAGCGCCCCTTCGATGACGTTGCCCAGAACCACGGCCATGTCGGCGGGGGCACGGTGGGCGCCGCCGATGGGTTCCAGCACCACGCCGTCGATCACCCCCAGTTCCTTCAGATCCTGGCTGGTCAGGCGCAGCGCGGTGGCGGCGTCGCTGGCGTTGTTGGGGTTGCGCCACAGGATGGAGGCGCAGCCCTCCGGCGAGATCACCGAATAGATGGCGTGTTCCAGCATCAGCACCCGGTCGGCGGCGGCCAGCGCGATGGCGCCGCCCGACCCGCCTTCGCCGATCACCGCGGCCACCAGCGGCACGCCGATGCGCAGGCAGGTTTCGATGCTCTTGGCGATGGCTTCGGCCTGGCCGCGCTCTTCGGCGTCCACACCGGGGAAGGCGCCGGCGGTGTCCACCAGCGTGATGACCGGCAGGCGGAACCGCTCGGCCAGGAACATCAGCCGCTGGGCCTTGCGATAGCCCTCGGGCTTGGCCATGCCGAAGTTGTGGCGGACGCGGGTTTCGGTGTCGTGGCCCTTTTCCTGGGCGATCACCACCACCGAACGGCCGCGGAAACGGCCCAGACCGCCGATGATGGCCTCGTCCTCGGCGAAATGGCGGTCACCGGCCAGGGGGGTGAAATCCTCCACCAGCGCCTTGATGTAATCCAGACCGTGGGGGCGGTTGGGGTGGCGGGCCACCTGCACCTTCTGCGCCGGGGTCAGCTTGGCGTAGGTCTGGCGCAGAAGCTTGTCCACCTTGGCCTGCAGCTTGCCCACCTCGTCGGCGATGTTGATGTCGCCGGCGTTGGTCAGGTGCCGCAGCTCTTCGATCTTGCCTTCCAGCTCGGCGATGGGCTTTTCGAATTCCAGAAACGTCTGCATGGTGGGGCGTGTGCGTCAGTAAGGTCAGGGAATGCCGCCTCGGGCCGGCGAAGAACGGGCTTCGATAGCACGCTGCCGCCGCCCACGCTACCCCAAACCCCCGCCGTCAGCGCACGAACACCCCCACCACTTCCACATGGGCGGTCCACAGGAACTGATCGACCGGCGCCACATGGGTCAGGCGGTAGCCGCCATCGGCCAGCGTGCGGGCATCGCGGGCAAAGGTCGCCGGGTTGCACGACACCCCGACCACCAGCGGCACCGCCGACGCGGCCAGCGCCGCCGCCTGCGCCGCCGCCCCGGCCCGCGGCGGGTCGAACACAACGGCTTCGAAACGATCCAGTTCCTTCACCGTCATCGGGTCGGTGAACAGGTCGCGGCGCTCCCAGGTGATGCGGCGGTTGACCGCCCCGCGGGCCAGTGCCGCCAGCGCCGCGCCATCTCCCTCCACCGCATGGACGGTACCGGACTCCGCCAGGGGAAAGGTGAAGGTCCCCAGACCGGCGAACAGGTCCAGCACCCGCTTCGGCTCCGTCCCCACCGCGTCCAGCACGGCGGCGGTCAGGGCCGCTTCGCCCGCACGGCTGGCCTGCTGAAAGGCGCCGGGCGGCGGCTCGATGATTGCGGACCCGAAATGGATGGTGGCGCCGCCGCGATGGGCCACCGGTTCCGAGTCTCCATCGTCGTCCGGCTGCCACGCCAGCCGCGCCAGCCTGTGTTCTCCGGCAAAGGCGGCCAGCCGTTCGCGCGCCCGCCGGTCCAGCCGCGGCGGCCCCACCAGCAGCAGGTCGATTCCCCCGTCCGCCACGCTGGCCATCAGGTCGCAGCCGCCGCCGTCGGGCAGGATCTCCGCCAGCAATTCCCGCGCCGGGGCCAGCAGCGCCAGCAGCGCCGGGTCGATCACCGGACACTCGCCAAGGTCGGCCACCCGATGGCTCTGCCGCCCGTTGAAGCCCAGCCACACCCGCCGTCCGCGCTTCAGCGCGGCGAAGCGGGCACGCCGCCGCCCGTGGGGGGCCGTACGTGCCAGGGGCCGCAACGGCACATCCCCCAACCCCACGCGGTCGAGCACGGTACGGACCTGGGCGGTTTTCCACGCCGCATAGGCACCGTCGGCCATATGCTGAAGCGTACACCCGCCGCACACGCCGAAATGGCCGCAGGCCGGGGTGGCGCGATCGGGGGAGGATTCAAGGATTTCAAGGAGTTCGGCCCGTACCCCATCCCCTTTGCCGCCCTTGGCGGTGCCGAGGTCGGCGCGCACCCTCACCCGCTCGCCGGCAAGGGTCAGGGGCACGTACAGGCGTACACCCCCATGGTCCGCCACCCCGTCACCACGGGCACCCACGGCGGCGATGGTGACATCAAGGATCTGCGGGGCCGGGGCCGGGCGGCGGGAAGAGCGGCGGGGAGTCACGGGAACGGGATCTTTCGTAACGGTCAGGCCAGCGTGTGCGCCGACAGGGAGGCGCGCAGGCCATCGGGAATCGGGATCGGGCGGCGGGTATCGGCCCCCATCAGGACGCACACCGCTTCATGGGTGCTGATGCACTGGCCGTCCTTGAACACCCCCGCCCCGATGGTGAAGGAGGAGTTGCCCAGCCGCAGCAGCCCCAGCCCGATGCGGAAGGCCGCAGGGTAATGCAGTTCGGCGCGGTAATCGATGATGCTGCGGGCCAGCACGATCAGCCACGGCGTACCCGGCCCGAAGCTGTTCAGATGGCGCATGAACTCCACCCGGCCATGCTCGAAGAACACGCCGAAGGCGTTGTTGTTGACGTGCCCCTGGGCGTCGAGGTCGGCGAAGCGCACCTCCTCGTCCACCCAGAAACGGTAGCGGGCGGAGTCGGTCGGGACCGGGGGTGCGGATGGGGAAGAGGTCATGGACGGCACATCACCATAAGGTCAGGAGCGGGCACTGTGGCGTCTTGCGCGCGCCGGGGCAAGGGGGCTGCCCGCATGAGACCGCTGATGCGAATTCGCGCGCCATTTGCCCCTGCCCGGTGTTATAGGATTCCTCGTTCCTTCTCCACCGATCGGACCGAACCGATGAGCAATGATACCCCCCAGACTGCCGAAGCCCTGTTCGACAAGGCTCTGGAGGTCGCTGAAAAGCACCTGGACGCCGCGATCAAGGAAGGCGGGATGCTTGGCCCCTATGTGGCCGTGGCGATGATCGAAGCCGCGGTCAACGCCGCGGTGGACGAAACCAGCCATGAAGACGTCGCCGACATGCTGCGCGATCTGGCCGCCCAGATCGAAGCGGACGCCGAAGGCGAAGACGAAGACGAGTAATTCTCCCCGGCGAAGGGCGCGGCCCGCGCGGCGCCCGCCCTTCGCACGGTGGTCCTGAATGGACATTCCGGCTGCCCAACGGACAGCCGTTGAGAGGGCTTTTTCCGCTTCACTGCGGCGCCCTTTATTTCCGCCTTTCCTAATCTTCATCACCACGGCCTGCGTCCCCTTGACGTCCTCAATTCGGGGGGACTAGAACCCCTGCTACGTGGTGATTTGGGCGACCGGCTTGCGGGCCACGGAAAACAATCCGCTAAAAAGGTCCGAGCCGCCGTTTCGCGCCTCGACCCTAACCCGGTCGGGGCTTTTTTGTTTGGCCGGGTGGCCCCACCGGCGGACGAAGGAAGGCATCCATGTCTCGGACCGACCACCGCAAACCCAATGTTTCCGCTCTGCGCCCCCGTTCGCAACTGGTCCACGGCGGCACCAACCGTTCGGCCTTCGACGAAACGTCCGAAGCCATTTTCCAGACCTCCGGCTATGTCTATGCCTCGGCGGACGAGGCGGAGGCGGCCTTTGCCACCGACGGGCTGCGCCACGTCTATTCCCGCTTCCGCAACCCCACCTGCGCCATGTTCGAAGACCGTCTGGCGGCGTACGAGGGGGCGGAATGGGCCTATGCCACATCGTCGGGCATGGCGGCGGTGTTCTCGGCCCTGATGAGCCAGTTGAAGGCCGGGGACCGCATCGTCGCCCCCTACAACCTGTTCATTTCGTGTCTGGTGGTGATCCGTGACATCGCCACCCGTTTCGGTGTCGAAGCGGTCCTGGTGGACGGCACCGACCTGACCCAGTGGGAAGAGGCGCTGTCCAAGCCCACCACCGTGGTGTTCCTGGAAACCCCGTCGAACCCGACGCTGGACATCGTGGATCTGGCCGCGGTGTGCGAACTGGCCCACAGGGCCGGGGCCAAGGTGGTGGTGGACAACGCTTTCGCCACCCCCGTCCTTCAGCGCCCGTTCGAATTCGGCGCCGACGTGGTGGTCTATTCCGCCACCAAGCACATCGACGGCCAGGGCCGTTGCCTGGGCGGAATCATCCTGACCGACAAGGCGTTCGGCAACGATGTGATCCACCCCTTCCTGCGCCACACCGGCCCGACCATCAGCCCGTTCAACGCCTGGGTGCTGCTGAAGGGGTTGGAGACGCTGGAGCTGCGCGTCAACGCCATGTGCGCCGGGGCCGATGCGGTGGCCCGCTTCCTGGCCGATCACCCCAAGGTCGCCCGCGTCAATTACCCCGGCCTGGACAGCCACCCCCAGCGTGACCTGATCCGCCGCCAGATGACGGCCGGCGGCACCATGATCACGTTCGAGGTCAAGGGCGGCAAGGAAGGCGCCTTCGCCACGCTCAACGGGCTGGGCATGGTGATGATCTCCAACAACCTGGGCGACTCCAAGTCCCTGGCCACCCACCCGACCACCACCACCCACTGCAAGCTGTCCGACGAGGACAAGGCCCGCGCCGGCATCACCCCCGGCCTGATCCGCCTGTCGGTCGGGCTGGAAGATCCCCACGACATCATCGAGGATCTGGATCGCGCCCTGTCCAAGGCGTAACCTGTTTGTCCAATTCTTCGCCAAACGCAGTATGACGGAACGAAAGCGTCCCATGCTGCGTTTGCGAAGAGCACAGGACACCAGCCAAGGAATGACCCATGGGCAAGCGCCGCGCCGCATCGTTCGCCGACCTGATGAACAGTGGGGCGCAGATCGCCAGCGTTTACAGCCGCCTGATGCGGACCGCCGTGCAACAGAGTGATCTGGGCATCGTGTCGGCCCGCACCATCGGCTACCGCACCGCCATGATGGCGGGCGCGCTGACCGATCCCGTCGAACTGACCAACCCCGAATTCGTCCGCATGGGCACGGAAAAGGTGGAAGCCGCGGCGGAATCCGCCGGGGCGATGGCCCACGGGCTGGCCGACCTGCAAAAGGCGTGGATGGCGCTGTTCATGGCCCCGGCCCAGGCGATGATGGTCGGAATGAGTGGGTTCAGCGCCTGCCGCTCCCCCGGCGACCTGCTGACGGCCCAGCGCAGGCTGGTGGAAGGCAGCATCATGGCCAGCGTCAGCGCCGGGCTGCACTTCGCCGAGTCGGCGGCGGTGCTGGCCGGGGCGGGCCTGCGCCCCATCCACCGCAAGGCCAGCGCCAACGCCCGCCGGCTGGCGCGGGTGAACGGATGGTAAGGGGATTTGGGCTACCGCCCAAGCCCGTTCGGGGCGATGCCCCGAACCCCCTTTGTTTTTATCGATAAAAGAAGAAGAGGTTTGGAGGCGTCAGCCTCCAAGCAGGGCCGGGGCGGCAGCCCCGACTCTCTTCAGTGGTCCGCCTTGACCGCGTGGGACGGCTTGCGCACCCACGGCATCACCAGCATGGCCGCCCCGAAGACGCAGGCCATGATGAGGAAACAGTCGTTGAAGGTCATCACCAGCGCCTCCCGCTGCACCAGACCGGCCATGATCTTGGCGGCGGCGGCGGTGGCGTCGGCCACGCTGCCGTCGAAACCGGCCGACAGGCTGTCCATCATGTCCTGCACCACCGGGCGGGCGGGGTTGATGTAATCGCCGATGCGGTTCATGTGCAGCGCGTTGCGGTCGATCATCACCGTGTTGATCGCCGCCAGCCCGATGGCACCGCCCAGATTGCGCATCAGGTTGTAAAGGCCCGAGGCGTTCTTCAGCTTCTCCAGCGGCAAGGTGCCCAGCGCGATGGCGTTGATGGGGATGAAGCACATCATCAGCGACAGCCCGCGCACCATCTGCGGCAGGAACAGTTCCCAAAAATCGGACTGGGCGGTCAACTGGCTGTTCAGCCACAACCCCACGCCGAACAGCGACAGCCCCATGCCCAGCATGATCCGCAGGTCGAGCTTTTTCGACAGGGCGCCGGCGATGGGCGCCGACATGAACTGAAACGCCCCCGTGACGATCATCACCATGCCGATCTGAAAGCTGTTCAGCCCGCGCACCCGCGCCAGGAACAGCGGCATCAGATAGACCGCACCGTACAGCCCGATGCCGATGATGAAGGAATAGAGCGACCCGATGGCGAAGTTGCGGTCGGCAAAGGCCCGCAGTTCCACGATGGGATTGCGGTAGTAAAGCACCCGCGCGAAGAAGGCCAGGCCCGCCACCACCGTCACCACGGCGAACAGGGCGACCGCCTCGTCCTCCATCCAGTCGTTGCGCGGCCCTTCCTCCACCACGAATTCCAGGCTGCCCAGGAACAGGGCCATGAACAGCAGGCCCCACACGTCGAATCCCTTCAACAGGGAACGGTCGCCGCGGTCGATGTGCACGAAACTCCACACCAGCGACGCCACCACGATCCCCGGCACCACGTTCATCAGGAACAGCCAGTGCCAGGAAAAGCTTTGCGTCAGCCAGCCGCCCAGCGTCGGCCCCAGGGTCGGGGCCAGAGTCGCCACCAGACCGATCAGCACCGACACCCCCGCCTGCCGCGGGCCGGGAAACAGGGCGAAGCTGGTGGCGAACACCGTGGGGATCATCGCCCCGCCGATGAAGCCCTGCAGCGCCCGGTACAGGATCATGGTTTCGATGGAACCGGCAAAGGCGCACGCGATGCTCATCAGCGTGAAGCCGATGGCCGATGCGGTGAACAGCACCCGCGTGGACAGGATGCGCGACAGCATCCCCGACAGCGGGATCATCACCACTTCGGCGATCAGATACGAGGTCTGAACCCACGAGATTTCATCGGCGCTGGCCGACAGCCCCGCCTGAATCTCCGACAGGGACGAGGCGACGATCTGGATGTCCAGAATCGCCATGAACATGCCGACGATCATCGCCAGGAACCCGGCCCAGTCGCGGGCCGTCACCTGATGTGCGCCGGGAGGGGATGAGGCCGGGGGGGCGGAAGGGGGTGCGCCCGCCGCGTCTTCACCGGCCGGGAGCGTCGGGGGGGCCGATGAAGACGCGGGGGCGGCACCGTCTGACGGCGCGTGGGGGCAAGCACCGTCAGCGGTGGGGGAAAGCGAGGCGGCCATCAACGTGCCTCAACAAAAGGGGATCGAATCAGCGGGCGGCGACCATCGACGACGGTTCCACCGCGCCGAACACGGTGCCTGCCGGGTGCGGCTGGTCCTCGGCGCCCTGGGTATCCACCGCGGCCACCACCGACAGGCCGGGGCGCAGCAGCCCCGACAACGGGTTGTCGCGTGGCACGGCGATGCGCACCGGCACCCGCTGCACGATCTTGGTGAAGTTGCCCGTGGCGTTTTCCGGCGGCAGCAGCGAGAACTGCGACCCCGACGCCGGGGAGAAGCTTTCCACCCGCCCGGTCAGTTTACGGTGGGGAAAGGCATCCACCTCCAGCGTCACCGGCTGGCCGGGACGCATGCGGGACAGCTGGGTTTCCTTGAAATTGGCCACCACATACACGTCGGGCAGCGGCACCAGCGACAGCAGTTGCTGCCCGGTGCGGGCGAACTGCCCCACCTGCACCCCGCGGTTGCCCACCACCCCATCGACGGCGGCGCGCAGGACGGTGTTGTCCAGATCGTTATGGGCGGCGGTCTGGGCGGCTTCGGCCTGCTGCAGGCGGGCGGCGATCTCGTCGCGGGTGGCGCGGATGACGGCGGCCTGATCCTTGGCGGCGGCCAGGGCGGCGCGGGACTTCATCACCGCGGCGTCGGCCTTGTGCAGGGCGGCTTCCGCCTCGTCCAGCCGCTGACGGGTGCCCCACTTGTCGGCGGCCAGCGAATGGGCGCGCTGGAATTCCTGGGCGGCGCGCTGGCGTTCGGCCTCAGCACTGGTCAATTCGGCTTCGGACTGGCGGATCACCGACTGCTGCAGGTCGGCGTTGCGGGTGTTGCTTTCCAACGCCGCCTTCTGCGCGGCGACGGCGGCGTCGGCCTGGGCCAGTTGGGCGCGGTAGTCGCGGTCCTCCAGCACCACCAGAATATCGCCGGTGGCGACCTTCTGATTGTCGGTCACGCGCACCTCGCGCACATAGCCGGGCACCTTGGGCGCGACCACGGTGATGTCGCTGTGCACATAGGCGTTGTCGGTGCTTTCGATGAACCGCCCGTGGGTCCACCACGACCAGCCGCCATAAGCCGCTCCCGTCAAGGCCGCCACGGCAACACCCGACAAAATGACCTTACGCGCCCCAAGAGCCATGGTAAGAACCCCGTTGGTAACAATGTGCCGGCGGCGGTCGATCCTGCCCGCAAGACTGAACCGTGCAGTTCAGTGTTGCAGCGAGGGTGGCGCACACGCTAAGCTTTGTCAAGATTGAACTGAACGGTTTAGTCAGGTCCGATGGAAAAGCAGTCCTGTCCCCTGTCACACGGCGACGAGTCCGACCCGCTGGCCAAGCTGCCGTTCTGGCCGCCGGAGCCGGGGTCGAAGCCCGCGCTCATCCTGGAAGCGGCGGGAAAGCTGTTTCTGGAAACCGGCTATGGCGCCGTCAGCATGGACGCGGTGGCGCGCACGGCCAATGTGTCCAAGGCCACGCTCTACGCCTATTTCCGCAGCAAGGACGAGCTGTTCGCGGCGATGATCAACTGTGAGTGCCGCCGCCATCTGGGCGATTTGCAGTGCGAGGAGTTTGCCCGCATGGAAATCGCCGACGCCCTGCGCCATCTGGGCCGGGTGTTCATCCGCATGCTGCTGTCGCCCAAGGCGCTGGCCGTCTACCGCGTGGCGGTGGGGGAATCGCACCGCTTCCCCGAACTGGCGAAGGCCTTCTACAACTCCGGTCCCAACCGCTGGATGGAGGGCATCACCGCCCTGATGATCGACGCCGACCGCACCGGCAAGCTGCGCATCGATGATCCGCGGCTGGCGGCGGAACAGTTTCTCGGCATGCTGCGGTCCCACCGCCACCTGCGGATCATCATGGCGCTGGAGCCGATCCCCGGCGAGGAGCAACTGGACGCCTTCGTCGATTCGGCGGTGACTCTGTTCTGCCGGGGGTACGCGCCGTAACCGTTCCGCACAGGGGACGGCGGCCTCAGGCCCGTTCCAGCACCACCTTCACATCCATCGGCTTGGCGAAGAAGGGGGCGGAGGTCACCAGCACCCCGGCCCCGGCGGCGGCATAGGCCGCGGCGTTGTCCTCGTTCACCCCACCGGCCGCGGCGATGACCGGCGGGCAGTCCAGCCCGGCCAGGGCCTCGGCCACCGCGCGGACCTGATCGGGGGTGAATTTCTCAAGCTGGAGCACCCCGGCCCCGGCGCGGGCGAAGATCACGGCGTCGTCCACCGTGGCGACCTCCACCACCACCGTCTTTTCCGGCAGCCGGCGCTTCAGGTCCGCCATCCACACCGCCGGATCACCGGGCAGGAAGGCCCGGTGCTCGGGAAACACCAGCACGGTTTCCGACAGCCCCAGCCGGTGCATCACCGCCCCCCCGGCGGCCACCGCGCGCACGGCGATATCCTTGGTGCCGGGGGCGTTCTTGCGGGTGCAGGCCACCGGCACGCCCGCGGCGGCGTCCACGATGGCGCGGGCGCGGGTGGCGATGCCGGCGGCGTGCTCCACCAGCGTCTGGCTCACCTTCCAGGCGTGATGCAGCGCCTCGGCGGGGCCGTGGGCGGTCAGGAACACCGTGCCCGCCGCCACCCGCGCACCGCCGGGGGTCACATCATCCACCACCCCGCCGGCCAGTTCGATCAGCCGGGCGGCTTCCTCGGTGCAGGCCAGCACCATGGCCCCGCGGGCGGCAAAGCTCATGCGCCCCGGCTGCCCGCCGATGCCCAGCGCCGCCGTGGTCAGGTCGCCATGGGGGGCATCCTGCCCCAGCAAATCGTCGAGCCGCTGATCGGACAGGCGCCGCATGGATCATTCCCCCGCGATGTTTGAGAAAGCTACAGCCAGCCGCGGCGGCGGAAGTACCAGAGCGGCAGCACCGCCGACAGCACCATCAGCACGATGGCCATGGGATAGCCCCATTCCCAGTGCAACTCCGGCATGTATTCGAAGTTCATGCCATAGGCCGAGGCGATCAGCGTCGGCGGCATCAGCGCCACCGCCACCACCGAGAAGATCTTGATGATGGCGTTCTGTTCGATGTTGATGAGGCCCAGCGTGGCGTCCAGCAGGAAGCTGGTTTCCTGGCTGAGGAACCCCGACTGTTCGTTCAGGGACCGCAAGTCGCGCGACAGGATCTTCAGCGCCGCCTTCTGCTCCTTGCTCAGCCGCCCGGCGGTGACCGAGGTGAGGAAGGCGACCAGCCGGTCCAGACCGGCCAGACAGTCGCGGACCTTGTGCGTCAGGTCACCGGCCCGGCCGATGCCGCGCAGCACGTCCTGAAGCTCGTCGGGTTTCTTGTTGCGCCCCGGCCCGCGGTCCAGCGAATCGGTGAAGACGCGGCTGGACAGGTTGTCGATGCGCGCGCCGATCAGTTCCAGCACGTCGGCCACCCGGTCCACCACCGCATCCAGAATGCCCAGCAGCGCGTCTTCCGCACTGGCCAGCAGTTCCGGCTGCCGGCCCGTGCGCACGGCAAACGTGGCGACCGAGCGCGGCTCGGTAAAGCGCACCGTGATCATGTACCGCTGGGTCAGGACGAAGGTCAGTTCCGCCTGCACCGGGCTGGGGGTGTCGGCCCGCGCGATGACGGGGGTGGTCAGATAGATGGCGTCGTTTTCCACGTACAACTGGCTCGACGCCTCGATCTCCTTCATCTCTTCGCGCGTGGGCAGGTCGCAGCCGGTGACGGCGCCGATGTGGCGCCGCTCCGCTTCGTCCGGACGCAGCAGGTCGATCCACACCGTGCCCTCGGGCATCGGCTCGCCACAGGCCAGCGGCTGTTCGATCACCCGCCCGCCGATCCGGGCGTAGACCGTAATCACGCGGTCGCCTCGGCCGGCTCCGGCGCGCCCACGGCGCGGCAGGCCAGCGTCAGCGTGTTCAGCATCAGGCACGCGATGGTCATCGGCCCCACCCCGCCCGGCACCGGCGTGATGGCCCCGGCAACCGTCACCGCCTCGTCATAGGCCACATCGCCCACCAGCCGGGTCTTGCCCGGTTCGGCGGCGGGCACGCGGTTGATGCCCACGTCGATCACCACGGCACCGGGCTTCACCCAATCGCCGCGGATCATCTCCGGGCGGCCGACGGCGGCGACCAGGATGTCGGCGCGGCGGCATTCCTCCGCCAGATCGCGGGTGCGGGAATGGGCGATGGTCACGGTGCAGTCGGCGGCCAGCAGCAGATGGGCCATGGGCTTGCCCACGATGTTGGAGCGCCCGACCACCAGCGCCCGCTGCCCCCGCAGGTCGCGGCCCAGCACGTCGCGGATCAGCAGCAGGCTGCCCAGCGGGGTGCAGGGCACCGTCGCCCCCGGCAGCCCGGCCGCCAGCCGCCCGGCGTTGACCACATGGAAGCCGTCGGCGTCCTTGGCCGGGTCGATGGCGCCCAGCACCTTCTGCGTGTCGATGTGGGCGGGCAGCGGAAGTTGGACCAGAATGCCGTGGACGGAGGCATCGGCGTTCAGCCGGGCGATCAGGGCCAGCAGGTCCGCCTCGGTCATCGTCGCCGGGTGGTGATGGTCGAAGGACGCCATCCCCAGTTCCACCAGCGCCCGTTCCTTGGAGCGGACATAGACCTGGCTGGCCGGGTCCTCACCCACCAGCACCACCGCCAGACCGGGGGTGACGCCGTGGCTGGCCTTGAGATCCGCCACGCCCTGGGCCACGCGGGACCGCAGCCCCTGGGCGAACGCCTTGCCGTCGATGATCCGTGCGCTCATGCCCTGATACTCCCCTGTTACACCGTTCCGGCAAGCCGGGGGAGCAGTTCCGCCGGGTCGCCCGCCACATGAACGATCTTGTTCCGGTCGGTGGCGCCCGCCACCACGCGGATGCTGCTCTTGGGCACCCGCCACATCTTGGACAACAGCTTGACGACCGCCTCGTTGGCCTTGCCGTCCTCCGGCACGGCGGTCACCGACACCTTCAACACCCGCCCGCCCTCGGCGGTATCGGCCAAGCCGGCGACGGCGTTGCGTGAGGCCTTGGGCGTCACCCGCAGATGAACCCGCACCCCGTCGGCCACCCCCTCGAACGGCCCGGCCACGTCGGAACCCACCCGTCAGAACCCGCGGGGCCAGTATTCGGCCAGCAGGTTGCGGACAAAGAACACCAGCAGGATCAGCACCACCGGCGACAGGTCGATCCCGCCCATGTTGGGCAGCAGCCGGCGGATCGGCGCCAGCAGCGGCTCCGTCACCCGGTAGAGAAAATCACCGATGACATAGACGGCGCGATTGCGGGAATTGACCACGTTGAACGCGACCAGCCAGCTCAGCACCGCGGACGCGATGAGCAGCCATACGAAAATCCCCAGCACCGTGTCGATCAGCAGATACAGCGCCATCATGGTGGTCGGTTCCCCCCTGGTTTCGAGACCATGGCCCCTTCGCGCGGGCACCCTAAACGCTTGGGTCCAGGTGGGCAAGGGGCACCGATTATGCAATGGGCCGCTTATGCAATGGGCCGCCGTTCCCGATGAGAGAGGAGAGCGCGCCCCCCGCCAAAGGCCGGCAGCCCCCGAAAATCGGGGATAAAAAGGTGTTGACAGGGAGAGGCCCCATCCCCTATATCCCCCTCCACGCCGGAACGACGGTGTGTGTGGGGCCGTAGCTCAGCTGGGAGAGCGACGCGTTCGCAATGCGTAGGTCAGGAGTTCGATCCTCCTCGGCTCCACCAAAATTCCCATGATGCCTGATGCAGCCGGGATATCTCCTTAATCGGGAGTTTCCCGGCTTTTGCTTTTCCCCTCGGGTTTTGGCTCATAAGCCGCGCACGCTCCACGGGGGCGGGCTGGGATGATTCCGGTTTGCGCTCTCAGGCTCAAACAGGTTCCTGATGCAACCTTTGGGTCATTACGTTAGAAATCTCCGCATCGTAATTTGGCGGGGTGCGCCCGATGGATCCGATTCCCACGATCGTTACCGACTATCTTGCGGCCTATAACGCGCGCGATGTCGCCGGCATGGTCCGGTGCCTGTCGGACGACGTGCATTTCGTGAACATGTCGGGTGGTGCGGTGTCGGCGGAAACCAACGGCATCGACGCCTTCACCGCCCTGGCCCACCAGGGCGTTGCCGTTTTCGCCCAGCGCACGCAGACCGTCACCAACTGCATCGCGTGCGACGGGCACGTCACGCTTCGCATCGACTACCGCGCGATGGTCGCCGTTGACCTGCCCAACGGTTGGAAGGCCGGGCAGGGGATCCGGCTTGACGGGGTTTCCGTCTTCACCCTGCGCAACGGCACGATCACCGAACTCGTCGATATAAGCTGAGGGAGAGGGCATGACACCCCTCACTCCCCGCCCGCGGCCTTCATCGGCTTTGGGGTGGAGGATTGAAAACATGCCATCGACGGCATATTCTTCCTCTCCATGACGACGCTGGTCGAATACACCGATGAATTTGGCGCATGGTGGCAGGATCTGACCGAATCCCAACAGGATGATGTTGCCGCCACAATCGCCTTGCTGGAGGAACAGGGGCCAAGGCTGCCCTTTCCCCTGTCGTCGGGTGTAACGCGCTCCCGGCACAGCCATATGCGCGAACTGCGCATTCAGAGCGGCGGAGGGCCTTTGCGGGTGTTCTACGCCTTCGATCCGCGGCGGCAGGCCATCTTGCTGATCGGCGGCGACAAGACCGGGGACAACCGTTTTTATCAGGTCATGATTCCACGCGCCGATGACCTGTACGACCGTTACCTCACCGAGTTACGGCAGGAAGGACTGATACCATGAGCGGACGCCACAGCTTTTCCGCCTTGCGCAACGGCATGACGCCGGAACGGCAGGCGCGCATCGCCGCAAAGACCGATGCCTTGCGTCAGGAAATGGCACTTGGCGAATTGCGGGAAGCCCGCCGGCTGACTCAGGCCAGCTTGGGCGAAACGCTGCACGTGGATCAATCGGCCATCGCAAAGATGGAAAAGCGCACCGATATGTACGTCAGCAACCTGCGCCGCTTCATTCAGGCCATGGGCGGGGAATTGCGCGTGGTGGCGCATTTCCCCGAAGGCGACGTCGTGATTACGAACTTCGCCGATATGGGCGATTCCCGATAAGCGCGGGAAAGATAACTTACTCCCCGCCCGCGGCCTTCACCGCGGGCTTGGGCCGCTGAACGGGGGCGATGGTGGCCATCGGGTCGCCGGCCGGATCGGCCAGCGCGTGGAGCAGGCGTTCGCGGATCTGCGCCAGCTTGGCATCGTGCGTCACCTTCAGTCCGAACACGTCCTTGACATAGAACACGTCCACCGCCTTTTCGCCGTAGGTGGCGATCTTGGCGGAAGAAATCTGCAAGGACAAATTGGTCAGGGCGCGGGTCAGGCTGTGCAGCAGGCCGGGGCGGTCGCGCCCGTTCACCTCGATCACCGTATGGGTGGTGGAGGCGTTGTTGTCGATCAGCACGCGCGGGGCCACGTGGAACACGCGGGTGCGGGTGTTCAGCGTCGTGCGCCGGTTGGCCAGTTCGCGCAGCGGCTTCAGGTCGCCGCCCAGCACCCGTTCGATGGTCACCGCCAGCCGCGCCAGCTTATCCCCCCCCTCGAACGCACCGCCGTTCACCGCGTCCTGCACCGAGAACACGTCCAGCGCCATGCCGTTGGTCATGGTGAAGATCTTGGCGTCCACGATGTCCGCCCCCGACGCCGCCAGCGCCCCCGACAGGCGGGAAAACAGACCGTGATGGTCGGTGGTGTAGATGGTCACCTCGGTGATCGCGCGGCCGCGGTCCACACGGGTTTCCACGGTCAGCGGCCGCCCGTCGCGTTCGGCATCGCGCACCACGCGGGCGTTGTGGGCCAGGGTTTCGGCGTCGAAGCTCAGCCAATAGGCCGGATAGCCCAGCGTCAGGTGATGATCGATGTCTTCCGGCGTGAAATCGGCGGCCAGCAGGTCGCGCAGCAGGCCTTGCGCGATGGTGATCCGCCGTTCGCGCCCCTCCGCCGACAGGCCGCCGGCCATCACCTCTTCGGCGCGGTTGTAGAGTTCGCGCAGCAGCGTGGCCTTCCAATTGTTCCAGCGGCCCGGCCCCACGGCGCGGATGTCGGCCACCGTCAGCACCAGCAGCAGCCGCAGCCGTTCGGGCGACTGCACGATCTCCACGAAATCGCGCACCGTCTTGTCGTCTTCCAGGTCGCGCTTGAAGGCGGTGTAGGTCATCGCCAGATGCCAGCGCACCAGCCACGCCACGGTTTCCGTCTCTTCCGCCGTCAGCCCCAGGCGCGGGCACAGCTTTTCCGCCACCCGCGCGCCCAGCACCGAATGGTCGCCGCCGCGGCCCTTGGCAACGTCGTGCAGCAGCATCGCCACATAGAGCGCCCGGCGCGACACCACCTTGTGGATCACCTCCGACGACAGCGGCAGTTCCTCCGTCAGCATCCCGGCCTCGATCTTGTGCAGGATGCCCAGCGCGAACAGCGTGTGCTCGTCCACGGTGTAGACGTGGTACATGTCGTACTGCATCTGCGCCACCACCCGCCCGAAATCGGGCAGGAAACGGGCCAGGACCCCGGCCTCGTTCATGCGGCGCAGGGTGATTTCCGGGTCCTTCTTCCCGGTCATGATCTCCAGGAACAGGCGGTTGGCCTCGGGATCGTTGCGCAGCTTCGGCCCGATGGCGGTCAGCGACCGGGTGATGGCGCGCAGCGCGTTGGGGTGGATGTCCAGGTCGTTGTCCTGCGCCACATGGAACAGGCGGATCATGTCCAGCGGCTGGTCGCGGAACTGGCGGTCGTGGCGCACGTTCAGCCGCTCGCCGTCGAGCATGAAGCCTTCGATGTCGCGGCGGCGGGCGAGATTGGCCAGACGCAGGATGTTGAACTTGGGCGGGCGCTTCAGCTCCGCTTCCAACGCGGCGCAGAAGATGCGGGTCAGGTCGCCCACGTCCTTGGCCGTCAGGAAATAGTGCTTCATGAAGCGTTCCACGCCCTTGGTCCCGGCGTGTTCGGTGTAGCCCATGCGCCGGCCGATCTCCGCCTGCACGTCGAAGGTCAGGCGGTCCTCCATGCGGCCGGTCAGGTAGTGGATGTGGCAGCGGGCGGTCCACAGGAAGTTCTGCGCCTTGGCGAAACGCTGGGCCTCCTCGGGCAGCAGCACGCCCTTTTCCACCAGTTCCGCCACATCATCGACGCGGTAGAGGTACTTGGCGATCCAGAACAGCGTCTGCAGGTCGCGCAAGCCCCCCTTGCCGTCCTTCAGGTTGGGTTCCAGCACATAGCGGCTGTCGCCCAGCTTCTGATGGCGGTTGTCGCGTTCGGCCAGCTTGGCTTCGACGAATTCGGTGCCGGTGCCGGCCACCACCTCTTTCAGAAAGCGTTTCTTGAGGTCGATGAACAGCTTGTGCGGCCCCCAGAGGTAGCGCGCCTCCAGCACCGCGGTGCGGATGGTGATGTCGGCCTTGGACTGGCGGATGCATTCATCGACGCTGCGGACCGCGTGGCCGACCTTCAGCCCCAGGTCCCACAGCATGTAGAGCATGTATTCCACCACCTGCTCCACCCGCGCCGTGCGCTTGTAGGGCAGCAGGAACAACAGGTCGATGTCGGAGAACGGCGCCAGTTCGCCGCGGCCATAGCCGCCGGTGGCGGCGATGTCGAACTGCTCCCCCATGGTGGGGTTGGCGGAGGGGAAGACGTGGGTCAGGGTGAAGGCCGCCATGGTGCGGATCAGCCGGTCCGCGAGATAGCAGTTCTCCCGCACGCAGGCTTCGCCGCTGCCATGCTCGTCGAAACGGCGCTGCACCTCCTGCCGCCCCTTGGCCAGGGCGGCGCGGAAGGTGGCCAGGACCGGCGCCCGCAGGGCATCGCCGGTGCCGTGCTGGTCCACCAGCGCGACAAGCTCGCGGGCCAGCGCCTCCGACGAGATGATCGCCGCCTTGTTGGGGATCTGCGACTGAAGGGGCGTTTCGCTGTGGGACGGCGGCATCGGGGCTGACCTTGGCTTGGCAGGCGGATGAAGGGACGCGGGACAAAAGGTGGAGCGGACTATACCCCCATTCCACCCCGCCCCGCACCCGGCGCAAAGCCCATGGCCGGTTTTCCCGCAACGCCGTTCACAGGTTTTCCCCCTCGAAGCTCCTTTACCGGAGTCATCGCGTTATAGAATGAGCGCAGCCGCTGCGGGTGGGAGAGGGGAATTGTCCCGGTTCGTTAACCTGGGGCCGTTTCCCTGGAACCCCGTCCCGGCGTTTGACGCCGGCGGCGGCGGTCCCCATGTCAAGACGGCTGACCGCCGTCTTTGCTGGGGGGACCGGGTGCCGTGACTGCCATGACCACCGTGTTTGCCGGCGCTGACCGCCGCCTGTCCGACCGGCCGGTGGCCGTCTGGCTGTTCGTCTGCTGCGGCATGATCGCGGCGATGGCGGTGATCGGCGCCATCACCCGCCTGACCGAATCCGGCCTGTCCATGGCCGAATGGAAACCGCTGATCGGCATTCTGCCGCCACTGTCGGACGCGGAATGGCAGCGGGTCTTCGCCCTGTATCAGGCGACGCCGGAATTCCGCATCTTCAACAGCGCCATGGATCTGGACGGGTTCCGCCGGATCTTCTGGTGGGAATGGTTCCATCGGCTGTGGGGGCAACTGATCGGCTTTGTCTTTCTGCTGCCGTTCCTGGCGTTTCTGGTCCAGGGGCGGGTGGCGGGGCCGCTGGCCCTGCGGCTGGGGGGGCTGTTTCTGCTGGGCGGGCTTCAGGGGGGGATCGGCTGGTACATGGTGCAGAGCGGGCTGGTGGACCGGCCCGAGGTCAGCCATTACCGGCTGGCGCTGCATCTGGGCACCGCCATCGTCATCTATGCCCTGACGCTGAGGGTGGCGCTGGGCATCGCCGATCCGCTGCCGCTGTCGGGCTGGCACCCGCGGGCACCGTCGCTGCGCCGTCATGCCCGCGGGGCGCTGGCGCTGGTGGGGGTGACCATCGTGTGGGGGGCCTTCGTTGCCGGGCTGGACGCCGGGCTGGCCTACAACACCTTTCCCACCATGGCCGGGCACTGGATCCCGCCGGAGGTGGCGACCCTGACCCCGTGGTGGCTCAACCCGCTGGAAAACACCGCGGCGGTGCAACTGATCCACCGCACGCTGGCGCTGCTGAGCGCGCTGGCGGTGGTGGCGCTGGCAGTGCGGGTGTGGGCCGCCGGTCTGCCGGGACGGGCCACGGGGCGGCTGGCGCTGGCGCTGGGGGGGATGGTTCTGGTGCAGGTGGGGCTGGGCATCGCCACGCTGCTGAGCGTGGTGTGGATCCCGCTGGCCGCGGCCCATCAGGCGGGGGCGCTGGCGGTGGTGGGGCTGCTGGTGGCCTTGCAGCACCGGCTGCGAACATAAAGAATCAGCATCGGCTGCGGGCATAAAAAACGCCCGCCCCGCCGATGCGGAGCGGGCGCCTTTCCGGTCAACCGGGCAACAGCTTACTGATAGTACAGGCCGCCGTTGATGTTCAGCGTGGCGCCGGTCACATAGCCCGCGATGTCGGAGGCGAGGTACGACACCGCACCGCCGATTTCTTCCGGACGGCCCAGACGCTTCATCGGAACGGTGTCGATGATGGCCTGACGGATGTCGTCGCGGATGGCCATCACCATGTCGGTGCCGATGTAGCCGGGGGCGATGGCGTTGACGGTGACGCCCTTGGTCGCCAGTTCGGCGGCCAGCGCCTTGGTGAAGCCGATCACGCCGGCCTTGGCGGCAGAGTAGTTGGTCTGACCGGCCTGACCCTTCACGCCGTTGACCGAGGAGATGTTGATGATCCGGCCCCAGCCGCGCTCAGCCATCTTCGCCGACACCTGATGGGTGACGTTGAACAGGCTGGACAGGTTGGTGTTGATCACCGCGTCCCACTGGGCCTTTTCCATCTTGGGGAAGAACTTGTCGCGGGTGATGCCGGCGTTGTTCACCAGAACGTCCACAGGCCCCAGATCGGCTTCGATCTTGGCGACCATCGCCTTGCAGCTTTCAAAGTCCGAAACATCGCCTTCGGCCATGTAGAACTTGAAGCCAGCCGCTTCCTGCTGGCCCAGCCACGCCGCGGCCGGCTCAAAATTGGGCAGGCAATTGGCCGCCACGACGAAACCGTCCTTGGCCAGAGCCTGGCAGATGGCGGTGCCGAGGCCGCCCATGGCGCCGGTGACAAGCGCGATCTTCTGAGACATCACTGTCGCTCCACATCTAACAAAGGCAATTCTTCAGGAAAAATGCCCACGGTTGATCGTCGGATGAAAACCCCCGCTAAACCGCAGGGCTTTGTCACCACCGCGCCGTTCTTCCAATTTTCCTGAGGATCACCCGCCGCGGCACTATCACCATAGTACAGGAGGCATATCCCCGCCAACTGCGCCGCAGCATCGCGCGTGCGAACAATTTGAGACACCGCAGCATAACGGGGGTATGACTGATGGATTGTTTTCAAAGAATCACGGCACCGTAAAGAAAGCGGAACAGAAACGATGCCGCTCGGCTGTGACGTTGCGCCGCAAGGGTCACGATGATGCGGGGTTACCAGGATCCAGGGGGCGGCGGGCGACGACCACGATTCGCCGGCTGTCCGGGCGCCACGGGGCACCGTCGAAATCCCCGGCGAGTCGCTCCACCGCCAGCCCGGCGCCGGCCAGCCGGGATTCCAGCAGCGGGTACGGGATCATCCGCCAGCGAAAGGCGAAATCGGTCAGGGTCACCGTGCCGGCGGGGCCGGGTTCCTCGTACCAGCCATGGACCCGCTGCACCCCCTCGGCATTCACCGACTCGGCCAGGGTGATCTTGAGATAGGCGGCCCCCGTCCACGGGTCGGTCAGCGGGGGGGATGGAATGCCGCTGCGCTCCGCCGCGGGGGACAGGGCCAGCGGGTTCATCACGTCCAGCGCCAGCCGCCCGCCGGGGGCCAGTGCCGCCGCCGCTGCCGCCAGCAGCCGTTCCACGGCACCGGCATCGTGCTGGAGCATCAGCAGGTTGAACGGCAGCAGCACCAGGGGAAAGCCGCCCGGCCGCCAGCCGGCCATGGGCAGGGCCAGGGCGTCGCCGTGGTGCAGGATCACGCGGGCGCACACGTCCGCCGGTTCGCGGGCCAGCCGTTGGGTCAGGCGGGCCAGCATGGCGGGCGAGGCGTCCACCCCCCACACCGTGACCCCGGCGCGGGCCATGGGAATCGCCAGCCGTCCGGTGCCGCAGCCGATCTCCAGCACCGGGCCGCCGGCGTCTTCGGCCAGGGTGCGGTAAAACGCCACATCGCCCAGCAGCCCGATGGCCGCCAGCCGCTGCACCGCGTCCACCCGCGGCGGATCCAGCTCCAGCGACGGGTAATCACCGTCGTAATAGCGGATTGCACCGTCGCTGTCGGGCACATCTCGGTTCATGGGTGGGGTGCGTTCCTGGGGGCCGTTTCGTGGCCGTGACCGTTCCAGCAGCGTAGCGGGGCGGGCGGTGACAGGATATAAGACCACTATGCATCTGATCGCCACCTTCATCGACATCCGCGCCAATCCCGCCCGCGTCTGGCGGACGCTGACGGCGTTTGCCGATTATCCGGCGTGGAACCCCTTCATCCTTGCCATCGAAGGTTCGCCCTCGGTGGCCGGGCGGCTGCGGGTTCAGATCCGCCAGCCGGGGGGCCGCGTGATGACCTTCCGCCCCCGCGTGCTGATTGCGGAACCGGAACGGCAATTGCGGTGGAAGGGCCGGCTGCTGCTGCCCGGCCTGTTCGACGGGGAGCACAGCTTCCGTCTGGAACCCGTGCCCGGCGGCGTGCGTCTTCATCACGAGGAACGCTTCACCGGTGTTCTGGCCGCACTGATGCCGGCGTCGTCCTATGACCGCATCCGCCAGGGGTTCGAGGCGATGAATTCCGCCCTGAAGGCCCGGGTGGAGGAAGCGGCGGCTGCCGCCTGATCTCACCGCCCGATCACTCCGGCCAACGTTGCGAAACTGTAAGGATAGAGTCCCGTGATCGTTCTGGGGATCGAGACGAGTTGCGATGAAACCGCCGCCGCCGTCGTGACCGATGCCCGCGAGATCCGCGCCAACGTGGTGCTGTCGCAGTTGGACGAGCACACGCCCTATGGCGGCGTGGTGCCGGAAATCGCCGCGCGGGCGCATCTGGAATACCTGGACGGGCTGATCCGGCAGGCGCTGGACACCGCCGGCCTGCGACTCGGGGATCTGGACGCCATCGCCGCCACCGGCGGTCCCGGCCTGATCGGCGGGGTGATCGTCGGGGTGATGACGGCCAAGGCCATGGCCGCAGCGGCGGGTCTGCCCTTCGTCGCCGTCAACCATCTGGAAGGGCACGCGCTGACGGCGCGGCTGACCGATGGGGTGGAATTCCCCTATCTGCTGCTGCTGGTGTCGGGCGGCCATTGCCAGTTGCTGGCGGTGGAAGGTGTCGGCCGTTACCGCCGCCTGGGCACCACCATCGACGACGCGGTGGGGGAGGCGTTCGACAAGACCGCCAAGCTGCTGGGTCTGGGCTATCCCGGCGGGCCGCAGGTGGAGCGGGCCGCCGCCCTGGCCACCGATCCCGCCCGGTTCGATCTGCCGCGGCCCATGGTCGGGCGTCCGGGCTGCGATTTCTCGTTCTCCGGGCTGAAGGCGGCGATGCGCCGGCAGGTGGAGGATCTGCCCCGGCCGTTGAGCGAGGCCGACCGCAACGATCTGGCCGCCGCCTTCCAGGCCACGGTGGCCGAGGTGATGGCCGACCGCTGCAAGCGGGCCATCCGCGCCTTCCGCACCGATCATCCGGACGGCACGGCGCTGGTGGTGGCGGGCGGGGTGGCCGCCAACAAAACGCTGCGGGCGCGGCTGTCGTCGCTGGCCCAGCGGGAAGGGCTGCGTTTCGTCGCCCCGCCGCTGGGTCTGTGCACCGACAACGCCGCCATGATCGCCTGGGCGGGGATCGAACGGCTGCGGCTGGGGGACAGCGATGCGCTGGATTTCGCCCCCCGCCCGCGCTGGCCCCTGGACCCCACCGCCCGCCCGGCCATCGGCCGCGACGGGGTGGGGGCTGGGCGCAAGGCGTGACGGATAAAGGCCATGATGTCGCACGAAGAGGGCAGGGGCATGGGTGAGTTCAGCCGCATCGCCGTGATCGGCGGCGGGGCCTGGGGCACGGCGGTGGCGCTGGCGGCCTTGCGCGCCGGGCGCGATGCCGTGTTGTGGGCGCGCGAACCGGCGGTGGTGGAGGCCATCAACCGCGACCACGAGAACCGCGACTATCTGCCCGGTGTGCCCTTGCCCGCCGCTTTGACCGCCACGGGCGACGACTCGGTGGTGGCCGGGGCCGACGCGGTGATGCTGGTGGCCCCGGCCCAGCACCTGCGCACCGTCTGCCAGCGGCTGGCCCCCCATTGGAAGCCCGGCGCCCCGGCGGTGATCTGCGCCAAGGGCATCGAAATCGCCACCCAGTCGCTGATGAGCGAGGCGGTGGCCGCCGCTCTGCCCGCCGGTACCCCCGTCGCCGTCCTGTCCGGCCCCACCTTTGCCGCCGAGGTGGCGCGCGGCCTGCCCACCGCCGTCACCCTGGCCTGCACCGACACGGTGCTGGGCGCGCGGCTGGTGGAATCGCTGGGCAGCCGCACCTTCCGCCCCTACCTGTCGGGCGATGTGATCGGGGCGCAGGTGGGCGGTGCGGTCAAGAACGTGCTGGCAATCGCCTGCGGTGTGGTCGAGGGGCGCACGCTGGGCGACAACGCCCGCGCCGCCCTCATCACCCGCGGTCTGGCGGAAATCACCCGACTGGCGCTGGCGCTGGGCGGGCGGGCGGAAACGCTGATGGGCCTGTCGGGGCTGGGGGATCTGACGCTGACCTGCTCCAGTCTGCAATCGCGCAACATGTCGTTGGGGGCGGCGCTGGGTGCCGGGCGCACCCTGGACGAGGTGCTGGGCGAACGCCGTTCGGTGGCCGAGGGGGTCTACACCGCCCGCGCCGTGGTGGCGTTGGCCGGGCGGCTGGGGGTGGACATGCCCATCTGCGCCGCGGTGGACGCCATCCTCAACCACGGGGCCGGTCTGGACGACGCCATCGCCGCCCTGCTGGCCCGCCCGTTCCGTGAGGAAAAACACTGACAAATGGTATGGGCCGCGACCGCGGCCCCGTGGGCACATGCCCACGAAGGCAAGCGGCCGGATGGCCGCGCCCGCCGTTTGAGGGCGGGCGTAAAGCCTGATCTGTCAGGCTTTACGCTGGATGGTATCATTCCGTTTCCGGTATGATATCGGACGGCGCGTCGATGCGCTCGATCTGTTCGGGGTGGGTGACGGCGATCATCGGGCCGTTGCGCTCCGTCACCCAGCCGCGCACCCGCACCATCCGTCCCTGGAGCGCCAGCGGGTCCAGCCCGGCGCGCGCGCACGCCTTGGCGGCGGCGCTGTCGATGGACACGGTGGTGTCCTCCCGCCAATCGCTGCCGAAATTCAGGTAGATCAGGTTCTTGACCTTGGCGGCGCTCACCACCGTGCCCTCCACCACTTGGAAACTGTCGCGGTCGCGGGACAGGCGGGCGGTGTCGGCGGCATCGCGCACGGCATAGGCGCGGGTGCGCCACAGGCCGCGGCGGGCGGCGCGGGCCTCCGCCTCCACCGTCAGCATTTCGGGCGTGCGGGCGTGGGCATCGGCGCGGGTCTGCACGCGGGCCAGCCCGCGGCGCAGCATCTCCCCCTGGATCCACAGGCCGTCTTCGCGCGTCACCTGGGCCAGAACGCGGCCGTAACGATCCTCCGCCACCTCCACCGCCAGGGACAGCGGTTGCCCGGCGGTCAGGTCGCCGAGCAGGGCGGCGGCCCCCTCCGCCAGCGGCCAGCGGCGGGCGGGATCGGCCCCGGCGGGCGGGCGCGGGGCGTCGATACCCGACAGCCGCAGCACCCGGCCATCCTCCAGCCGCAGGGTGTCGCCGTCCACCACCGCGGCGGCGCGCACCGTCTCCGCCCCCGCGTGCGTCGGCGTTACCGCCGCCAGCAGCACGATCAGCCACAAGAGGGGAACAAGGCGGGGCATCGGGGGGTTCATGATGTGACCATAGTCCATCGTCGCCAGGGCCGTCCCATGCCTCTGTTCTTCCGTTCGTTTCTGAAACGCACCGCCGCCGCCGCGATGGTCGCCGTTCTGGCGGCCGGCTTCCAACCGGCGGGGGCGCAGGCCGGGCTGATCGACCTGATCCCCCTCAATCAGGACGCGGCAATGGGGGCGGAGCAGCACCCCAAGGTCGTTGCCCAGTTCGGCGGCGTGGTGAAGGACGCCCGCCTGTCCGGCTGGGTGGCGGATCTGGGGCGCCGTCTGGCCGCGGTGTCCGCCCAGCCGAATTTCGACTGGCACTTCACCGTGCTCGACAGCGACGTGGTGAACGCCTTCGCCCTGCCGGGCGGCTATGTCTATGTCACCCGCGGCCTGCTGGTCCTGGCCAACGACGAGGCGGAGGTGGCCGGTGTGCTGGCCCATGAAATCGGCCACGTCACCGCCCGCCATTCGGTGGCCCGCGCCACCCGCTCCACCATCACCGATATGTTGGCCGCCGGGGTAGGGATGGCGCTGGGGGACGCCACCATCGCGCAACTGCTGAACCTGGGATCGGGGGCCATGCTCGCCAGCTATTCCCGTGAACAGGAACTGGAGGCCGACTCGCTGGGTGTGGAAACCCTGGCGCGGGCCGGTTACGACCCGTTCGCCCAGGCCACCTTCCTCGAAACCTTGCGCCGGTACGAGCAGTACACATCATTACGGTCTGGAAACAACAGCGGTGGTTTCGACCTTTTCGCCAGCCATCCGGCCACGGAGGAGCGGGTGAACCTGGCGGCCCAGCAGGCCCGCCGCTACCCGCCCGGCGGGCAACGGCCCACCGCTCCGTACGTCCAGGCGGTGGACGGCATGGTGTGGGGGGACAGTCCGGAAAATGGTTTCGTCCGCGAAACCGTCTTTGCTCATCCGGTGCTGGGGCTGCGGTTCGAGGTGCCGCGCGGCTTCAGCCTGTTGAACGGCGCCGACGAGGTGGTGGGCAAGGGGCCGAACGGGCTGGCGGTGTCCTTCGACGGCGGCGCCGTTTCGGGCGGCATCGGCGATCCGGTGGATTATCTGGTGCGCGGCTGGGCCGGCAATGTGCCGCTTCAGGCGGTGGAGCCGCTGACCATCGCCGGCCGCCCCGCCGCCACCGGCATCACCCGCACCCAGACCGACGCCGGGACCGCCGATGTGCGGCTGGTGGCGGTGCGGTGGGATGCCCGCACCGTTTACCGCTTCACCTTTCTGGCTCCGGCGGGGCGGCTGGGGCAGGCCGATCCCCTGTTCCGCCAGACCGCGGCCAGCCTGCGCCCGTTGACGCAAGCCGAGGCCGCGGCGCTGCAGCCCGCCCGCGTGCGGGTGGTCGTGGTTCGGCCGGGGGATACGGTGGAAGGGTTTGTGGCGCAGATGCCGCGGCAGGCTTATGCCGAGGAGTTGTTTCGGATCATCAACAATGTGCCGCCGGGCACGGAATTGGTGCCCGGGCGGGGGGTGAAGATCATCACCGGCGGGTGAGGGCGAAGGGGCTTCCCGGCCCTTCGCGCTTCCCCGGCCAAGGGCCGGATGGCCCTTGGAACCCGTCGTTTCAGGCGCCCAGCTTTTCGCGGATCAGCGCCTTGGTTTCCTCGATGCCGTAGAGTTCGATGAACGAACCCATGCGGGGGCCGGTGGTCTGGCCCAGAAGGATTTCGTACAGGGCTTGGAACCACGCGCGCAACTCGGTGAAGCCGTGGCGCTTGCCCACCTCGAACACCTCGTTTTGGATCACGTCGGCCTTGGATCCGGCGGGCAGCGCGTCCAAGGCGGCCAGCAGGTCGGTAAGGGCGGCGCGTTCGGTATCGGTGGGGGCGCGGTAGGTCTTTTCCGGCTTCACCCGGTCCTGGTAATAGCGCACGGCATAGCCGGCCAAGCGGTCCAGGAACGGGCTGTTTTCCGGGGTCGCTTCGGGGGCGTAACGGCTGATGAAGCCCCACATCACCTCCGTACTTTCCGCGTTCGCGGCACCGGCCAGATTGAGCAGCAGGCCGAAGCTGAGATCGGCGCGCACCGCCGGCGGCGCGCCGTTGTGGATGCTCCACGCCGGGTTCTCAAGCTGCTTGGCCGGATCCTCCTTGGGGAACTTGGAGGTGAAGGTGATGTATTCGTCCACCGCGCGGGGAATCACGTCGAAGAACAGCCGCTTGGCCGCCCGCGGCTTCTGCCACATGTAGAGCGCCAGGCTCTCCGGCGGGGCATAGGCCAGCCATTCCTCCAGCGTCAGGCCGTTGCCCTTGGATTTGGAGATCTTCTGCCCCTTGTCGTCGAGGAAGAGTTCGTAATTGAACCCCTCCGGCGGGGTGCCGCCCAGGATGCGGGCGATCTTGCCGGCCAGTTCCACCGACGGGATCAGATCCTTGCCGGCCATTTCGTAATCGACGCCCAGCGCGTACCAGCGCATGCCCCAGTCGGGCTTCCATTGCAGCTTCACATGGCCGCCGGTGACGGGAACCTCGACCTTCTTCCCGTCCTCGTCCTCGAACACGATGGTGCCGGCGTCGGTGTTGCGCTCCAGAACCGGCACCTGCAGCACCCGTCCGGTGGTGGGGGACACGGGCAGGAACGGGCTGTAGCTCTGCTGCCGCTCGGCCCCCAGGGTCGGCAGCATCACCGCCATGATCTCATCGTAATGCTGCAGAACCTTCAGCAGCGCCTCGTCGAAGCGGCCCGAGGTGTACCAGTCGGTGGAGGACTGGAACTCGTACTCGAAGCCGAACGAATCGAGGAACGCGCGCAGGCGCGCGTTGTTGTGGGCGCCGAAGCTGTCGTGGGTGCCGAACGGGTCGGGCACCTGGGTCAGCGGCTTGCCCAGATGCTGGGCCACCATCTCCCGGTTGGGGATGTTGTCCGGCACCTTGCGCAGCCCGTCCATGTCGTCGGAAAAGGCGAACAGGCGGGTGGGCAGATCGGACATGCGCTGGAACGCCTGCCGCACCATGGTGGTGCGCGCCACCTCGCCGAAGGTGCCGATGTGGGGCAGGCCCGACGGGCCGTATCCCGTCTCGAACAGGACATAGCCTTTGGCCGGCGGGGCTTTGGCGAAGCGCGCCACCAGTTTGCGCGCTTCCTCGAACGGCCACGCCTTTGCCTGCAACGCCAGTTCCTGTTCCGGGATCATGGTGAAAACGCCTTGTCACTGTGTAAAGGTCATCGGACCTGCGGACCCTAATGTCAGGACCGCCGTGCGGTCAACCGCCCGTGGCGCACCCGTCCAGCCCCTGGCGGCGCACCACACCCATGCGCGTTTCGATGATCCCCGCCCGTCGGGCGATGAAGGGTGTCGGGGCCGCCGGCGACCAGCGCCGCGGGTTGGGCAGGACCACCGCCAGCAGCGCCGCCTCCCGCCGGGTCAGGGCCGCGGCGGGCTTGTGGAACCAGGCCTGCGCCGCCGCTTCGGCGCCATAAAGGCCGTCGCCCCATTCGATGACGTTCAGATAGACCTCCATCACCCGCCGCTTGGGCCATAGAGCTTCCATCAGCACGGTGAATCCGGCCTCCGCCCCCTTGCGCACCCAGGTGCGGCCCGGCCACAGAAAGGCGTTCTTGGCCGTCTGCTGGCTGATGGTGCTGCCGCCGCGCACCGGCCCGCCCTCGCCGTTGTCGTCCAGCGCGTCCTGGATCGCCGCCCAGTCGAACCCGGAATGGCCGCAGAACCGGGTGTCCTCCGCCGCGATGACGGCGGTGACCAGGGCGGGCGCGATGCTGTCCAGCGGCACCCAGTCCTTGGCGATGCCGGCCCCGTCGGCGGCGCGGATCAGCATCAGCGGGGTGACCGGCGGCGGCACCACCCGGTACAGCGCCACCCAGCCGATGCTGACCGCGGCCACCGCCAGCAGCACCGCCGCTATGATCCGCAGAGCCTTGCGCATACGCCTCTCTTTCGTCGCTTCTGCGATGGGAGAGTGCCATCTTCCCGTGCCGTGGACCATCCCCACGGCTGGCGCCCCGCTTCCGCTTGCGGCATGATTCCCCAAAACGCGAAGGGGAGGGCCGGCATGGAACCGATGCTGCTGGCGGAACGGTTGGGCTTGGCGCTGGTGCTGGGGGTGTTCCTGGGGCTGGCGTTCGAAGACGTCTACAAGCGCACCGACCGGCGGGCACCGGGGGGTGTTCGCACCTTTCCGCTGCTGGCGCTGGCCGGGGGGGCGCTGTACCTGCTGGAACCCGGCTACGCCTCGGCCTTTTCCGTGGGGTTGCTGGCGCTGGGGACGTGGCACACCGTCTATCTGCGGGCGGCGGTCATCAACCCCGAGGGCGCGCTGCCCACCCTGATCGTTCCGGTGACGAGCCTGTCGGCCTATCTGCTGGGGCCGCTGGCGCTGACACAGCCGCCGTGGGCGGCGGTGGGGCTGGCCGTGGCCTCGGCCCTGCTGCTGGGCGCGCGGGAACGGCTCCACGGGCTGGTCACCCTGATCCCCGGAGAGGAGGTCTATACCGCCGGCAAGTTCCTGGTGCTGATCGGCGTCATCCTGCCGCTGGTCCCGCACGAGCCGGTGATCCCCCATGTGCCGGTCACGCCGTATCAGGCGTGGATGGCGGTGGTGGCGGTGTGCAGCTTTTCCTATGCCAGCTACCTTATCCAGCGGTACGCGCCGCTGCGCCACGGGGTGTTCGTGTCGGCGGTGCTGGGCGGGCTTTATTCCTCGACCGCGACGACCGTCGTGCTGGCCCGCCGCCTGACCGAGCCGGGGGCGCCGGTGGCCGAGCTGGGGGCGGGGATCGTGGTGGCGACGGCGATGATGTATCTGCGCATCACCTTCATCATCGCTTTGTTCAACCGTGATGTGGCCCTGGCCATCGCCCCGGCCATGGGGGGGCTGTTCCTGCTGGCGGTGGTGCTGGCCGCCCCGCTGTGGCGGCACCGGCGGGTGGGCGAGGGGCGGGCGCTGCCGGTGGAAAACCCGCTGCAGGTGACCACGGCGGTGATCTTTGCCGTGCTGTTCATCGTGGTGGCGGTGGTGTCGCGCTGGGCGCAGGCGGAATTCGGCCAGACGGGTATCTTTGTCCTGTCGGCGGTGGTGGGGATTGCCGACGTGGACCCCTTCGTCCTCAGCCTGATCGAAGGCAGCGTGCCAGCCCTGTCGCCCCATGGGGTGGCGGCGGCGATCCTGATCGCCACCGCCACCAACAACCTGGCCAAAGCCGTTTATGCCGCCGGCTTCGGCGGTGCCCAGCATGGGCGCCACCCGGCCGTGCTGCTGGCGGTGGTGGCGGTGCTGGGGCTGGTGGCGGCGGGGCTGACCATCGGGTGAGCCGCACCGCCCGTCCGTATCAGTGCTGTTCCAGCTTGGCCTTCAGCCCTTGGAGGCCGCTGGTGTAGACGCCGGAGATGGTCTTGCGCGCCTCGTCGTCGGACGCACCCTTGGCGTCGAAATGGGACGACCAGATGACGGTGGTGCTGGTCTTGGTCCCCGCGGTCAGGGCGATGGTGGCGGTGTAGTTCGCCACCGGCAGCGGCCCGGACAGCAGGCTGTAGCGCAGCGTGCGGCGGCTGGCGGTGATGGACAGAAGCTGTTCTTCGATGGTGCCCCCGCCCTTCAGGGTGATGACCCGTTCCGGCTTCTTGCCGCTGCCGTCACGCAGTTCGCACTTTTCCACCGCGGGGTGCCAGCCGGAGATGGCGCAGAATTCGGTCACCTGCTGCCAGACTTTTTGGATGGGGGCATCGATGACGGCCTCCTCCTTCACATCCAATGCCAGCGCCGGGGTGGCCGCCAGCATGGCCGCCGCCAGGGATCCCATCATCACCGTCAGGCCCGTTTTCATCGCCGTATCCTTCCCATCCTTTCCAGTACCGGCCTCGCTGCCGGCTTTCTTTCGTCAGGGATAATATGACGGAATGGCGGGGAACAGCGAAATCGCACCTTGGTCGTAAGGGGTTGGTTGCTTACCATGGCTCAATCTTGCGAACCGGGAGGAGGGAACCGCCGGAATGGCCAAGCACCACGACAGCATCACGCCGGATCTGGCGGCGTTCATCGCCGCCCAGCCGATGTTCTTCGTCGCCACCGCCGCCGACGAGGGGCGGGTGAACCTCAGCCCCAAGGGGCTGGACGGCAGCTTTGTGGTGCTGGATCCGCGGCGGGTGGCCTTTCTCAACCTGACCGGCAGCGGCAACGAGACGGCGGCGCATCTGCGCGTCAACCCGCGGATCACGGTGATGTTTTGCTCCTTCACCGCCAAGCCGCTGATCCTGCGCCTGTACGGCACCGCCCGAGCCGTTCATACCCGTGACGCCGACTGGGCGGAGTTGGACCGGCTGTTCCCCGCCTATGCCGGCAAGCGCCAGATCGTGGTGGTGGAGATCGACGACATCATCTCGTCCTGCGGCTTCGGGGTGCCGATGATGGAGGTGCGGGAGCAGCGCGCCACCCTGCCCGATTGGGCCGCGAAGAAGGGGGACGAGGGCATCCGCGACTATTGGCGGGAAAAGAACGCCGTCAGCTTCGACGGCCTGCCCACCGGCATTCTGGAGGATGCGTAAAAATCCTTGACGGGAGCCGGCCGCCATAGTACACGTCCGGCCCCAGCCGCGGTAACTCATATGCCGCGGCCTTTGTGGCAGCGTAGCTCAGTGGTAGAGCAGGGGAATCATAATCCCTTGGTCGGGGGTTCAAATCCCTCCGCTGCTACCAATCGAACCCCTTGATTTCCTTGGCGAAATCAAGGGGTTTTCTTTTTGTTCAAGACGCCATCCGACTTTGCCGTGCTTTGCGTGTAAGTGCATGGTTTTGCATGGTTTCCGTTTGAGTGCTTAAACTCCGTGTCACCATGAGTTCATTTTGCGTTCATGGGATGCGGCTCCGAAAAGGGCATTGGCACATAGGGCTAATGGCCCTAATATTCCTCGCATCGCAAGGGCACTGTGCCCGCCAAATAGGAGAGCGATATGAGCAAGGGCACCGAAGATCGCCTGGAAAAAATTGAAGCCGATCTGGCTGAAGTGAAAGACCTTTTAAAGGCGATGTATCCGCTGCTGGTAGCGTCGAACGCCCGCAGCGAAGAGCAATCCAAGCGGATTGACGATCTGAGCCGCATGGTTGCGTCACTGATTCCCAGCAAGATCGCGGCGGTGGGATGACCCCAGAGGCATTTAAAAAGGCCAGGCATACGCTGGGCCTTTCCGCGCAGGGGATGGCGGATGCTTTGGGCGTGGCCGATGGGCGGACGGTGCGCCGCTGGGAAGCTGGGGAACGTGATATACCCGGCCCGGCTCTTGCGTTAATGCGAATCTGGCTAGATCCACGGTGCCCGGATTGGGTCAAGCCTTGGCAGGAGACGGCTGGACATGGCAAACCCGTTAGATAGCCTTACTAACAGACAGTATGCAGCCACTCTTTTGTACGACATGGGTGCGAATGGATGTGACATTGACGCTCAATTCACGGCAATTCGAGGGCTTTTGGGAACCTTGGAGAGTGATGAGAATACTGCAGCCGAAGGCTTGTGCCGAATGCAGGAGAAAGCCTTAATGCTGGCTGGATCAGATCGGGATCGGGCTGAAGATTTTCTTATCGACCATTACAACCAATCAGTCTATGATGATGCCGCTCGTAGTATGGCTGCTGTTAGTATGCTTGCTCCGTTTATAGAAATGCTATTCACTCGGCTCTTTAGTGATAATGACCGTCAGAACCGATATTGGGTGGTAGCCGATCAAAGTCATATACGTTGGGGTCTGCAAAAACATCGCTGGTCTTGCGAATTCTGGGCGAAGGAAGTTCAAAAATCAGGTGATCAGGAAGTTGAAATTACAGTTTCTCCACAAAGAGGTATTATCAAGGCGATCCCGCAACTTTGCGAGGCTGCCAGATTGCAGCCTTATCTTCCATCTGATTATAGTCTGGTTATCTATGCGCTGTTTGAGTATCGACACAAAATGTTTCATAATGGCTTTGAATGGCCTATTGAAAAAAGAGTAAAATTTCATGGTAAAATGAATAATTCTGGGTGCCCATCAGCGTGGTTTAATAATTCCACGTGGGGGAATACCCCATGGGTCTGCTATATTACACGTGAATTTATCAGGCATTGTCTAGATACTATTGAAAAGGTATTGGAGGGGATCGGCGCTTATGATCGCTGGGTCGATGCTCAGGGAAACGCTACGTCTGAAGTGGGTAATGTGCTTTCTGATTCGGTAGGCTTTACCCCATGAGCGTTTCGTTGAAGTACGGCAAGTAGTAAAAACTCCACCATTTTCGATGGTGGGGTTAAAGCCGGTCGATCATCCTATGGCCGGCCGGCTTTTTCGTTTCCGCTGGCCGCCGGCCGGGTGCCCCCGTACAGTTTTCATGGCGCCGTTTTATGGGCGCCGGCCGGCTTATTCATTTAAGGGATTCCCATGCTCGACCTGAAAGAGGCCCCTCTTTTCCAGTACGACCTTTTCATTCCCACCTATCCCGCCGGCCGGTGTGGCGATTGGGTGGTGCATCACGCCGATCTTGTGTTCTGCCCCGGCTATTGGGGATCGTTGTATCTGGTGCAGAAGATGGCCGCGCTGGTCCGCAACGGGGAAACCTGGATGTCCATGACCCCCTATGAACTGGAAAGCCAGGAGATCGGGGTGCGGCTGTCCCGGGGCCATGTGGTCATCATGGGGATGGGCATGGGCTGGGCGGCGTGCGCCTGCGCCCTGCGGGACGCGGTGACGGCGGTTACGGTGGTCGAACTCGATCCCGATATCCTGGCCTTGCACCGCGACCTGGATGTCTTCGCCCAGCTTCCCCCCGCCGCACGGGCCAAGATCCGGGTGGAGCAGGGGGATGCCTATCGCTGGACCCCGGCGGAGCCGGTCGATCTGCTGATGCCCGACATCTGGCCGTATCTGGTGTCCGACGGCCGGGAGGAGGAGGTGCGGCGGATGCAGGCCAACGTCCAGGCCAAATCCGTCTATTTCTGGGGGCAGGAGATGGAAATCGCCCGCCACGCCGTGGCCGCCGGCCGGGCGCTGGACGATGCCGGGATCGCCGCCACCATCGCCGATTTCGGCCTGCCCCTGATCGGGCCGGAAGTCCCCGCCTATACGGAGAAGCTGGGGGCGGCCGCCCACCGCCACATGCGCGGGCGGTGGCTGCCGGGCTATGCGCCGGCGGCGTAAGGGGAAATCGCCGGTGACGTGACGGGCGGCGGCGGACTTTTCCGTATGGGGCAGCGTTGCATCCCCCGGCCTTGCCGACAGTGGACGCTGCCCCTATTGTCGCGGCATCCAACCAACATCCGCCGTGAAACCGCACGCCGCCGCCATGGTCACCGCTTTTTCCCATTCCGCGGGTCGTCCCCGCGTCGGGCTGTTCGTCACCTGTCTGGTGGACCTGTACCGCCCCACCGTCGGCTTTGCCGCCGTGCGCCTGCTGGAACAGGCCGGTTGCGTGGTGGAGGTGCCGGCGGGGCAGACCTGTTGCGGCCAGCCCGCCTATAATTCCGGCGACCGCGCCACGGCGGCCGATCTGGCCCGTGCCACCATCGCCCTGTTCGACGGCCTCGATTACGTGGTGATCCCCTCCGGCTCCTGCGGGGGGATGATCCGCAAGCATTATCCGGCCCTGCTGGCCGACGATCCCGTGTGGGGGCCGCGGGCCGCCGCCCTGGCGGAGCGGGCGTTCGAACTGGTGTCGTTCCTGACCGATGTGATGAAGGTGGGGGCGGTGACCGCCCGCTGTCCCGCCCGGGTCACCTATCACGACAGTTGTTCGGGCCTGCGGGAATTGGGGGTGAAGGAGCAGCCGCGCCGGCTTCTGGCCTCGGTCGAGGGGGTGGAACTGGCGGAACTGCCGGGGGCGGAGGTGTGTTGCGGCTTCGGCGGCACCTTCTGCGTCAAATACCCCGACGTGTCGGCCCGCATGGCGGGGGACAAGGCCGACGACATCGCCGCCACCGGCGCCGATCTGGTGCTGGCCGGTGATATGGGCTGTCTGCTGAACATCGCCGGAACCCTGTCGCGCCGCGGTTCGCCCGTCGCCGTGCGCCATGTGGCCGAGGTGCTGGCCGACATGACCGGCGACACGCCGCCCATCGGCGCCAAAGGTTGAGGGGGGAGGAGCAGATCCCATGGAATCCACCGCCCACCGCTTTCCCGAAAACGCCCGCCGGGCGCTGACGGACGAGAATCTCCAGTACATGCTGCGCAAGTCGGCGACCGGCTTCCAGCTTCGCCGCCGCATGGCCGCCGACCGGCTGCCGGAGTTCGAGGATCTGCGCGACCAGGGCCGGGACATCAAGAACCACACCCTGGCCCATCTCGACGTCTATCTGGAAGCGTTCGAGGCCAAGGTGAACGAGGCCGGCGGCCACGTCCATTGGTGCCCCACCGCGGCGGACGCCCGCAACACCATCCTGCGCCTGTGCCAGGCGGCGGGGGCGAAGACCGTCACCAAGGGCAAATCCATGATCGCCGAGGAAATCGGCATCAACGACCATCTGGAGGCGGCGGGGCTGGTGCCCATCGAAACCGATCTGGGTGAATACATCATCCAGCTTCGCAAGGAACCGCCATCCCACATCATCGCCCCCGCCTTCCATGTGCGCAAGGAGCAGGTGGCCGAGGCGTTCCGCGCCGCCCACACCGACCTGCCCCCCGACCGGCCGCTGGACGAGCCGCGCGAACTGATTACCGAGGCGCGGCTGATGCTGCGCCGCCGGTTCCAGGAAGCCGACGTGGGCATCACCGGCGCCAATTTCCTGATTGCCGAAACCGGCGCCACGGTCATCGTCACCAACGAAGGCAACGGCGACCTGACCCAGACCCTGCCGCGGGTCCATGTGGTCATCGCCAGCATCGACAAGGTGGTGCCGACCCAGGAGGACGCCGCCACCCTGCTGCGGCTGCTGGCGCGCTCGGCCACGGGGCAGGAGTTTTCCGCCTACACCACCTTCTCCGCCGGGCCGCGGCGGGCGGAGGATGCCGACGGACCGGCGGAATTCCATGTGGTGCTGCTGGACAACGGCCGCTCCAAGCTGCTGGGCACCGAGTTTCAGGAGGTGCTGCGCTGCATCCGCTGCGGGGCCTGCATGAACCATTGCCCGGTCTATGGTGCGGTGGGCGGGCACGCCTATGGCTGGGTCTATCCCGGTCCCATCGGTTCGGTGATCGACCCCGCCCTGATCGGCATCGAGAAGGCCGGGCACCTGCCCAACGCCTCCACCTTCTGCGGGCGGTGCGAGGCGGTGTGCCCGGTGCGCATCCCGCTGCCCAAGATGATGCGCCACTGGCGGGAAAAGGAATTCGACGCCGGGCTGGGATCCCCGGCGGTCCGCCGCGGGCTGGGGGTGTGGGGGTGGTTCGTCCGCCGTCCCCGACTGTACCACGCCGCCGCCCGGCTGGCGGTGCGGGTGCTGCGCCGCTTCGGGGCGCCGGGGCCGCTGGCCGCCGGCTGGACCGCCCACCGCGACCTGCCCCGGCCCGAGGGGCGGACCTTTCAGGAACTGTGGGCCGAGCGCAACCGCCGCTCCGGCCGGGGGGAGGCATGATGAGCGACGCGCGTTCTCAGGTGCTGGGGGCGATCCGCGCCGCGCTGGGCGGCGGGGACCGGGCCGAGGCCCGCCGGACGGCGGCGGAGCGCATCGCCGCCCACGCCCGCAACATCATCCCCGCCCGCACCAACCGGCCCGCCGGGGAACTGGCCAACCTGTTCGCCAGCATGGCGACGGAGGTGGCGGCAACGGTGGAGCGGGTGGTGGATCTGGACGGGGTGCCCGATGCGGTGGCGGCCTATCTCGCCTCCCTCAACCTGCCGGCGGAAGCGCGGGTGGCGCCCGACGTGGCGGGGCTGCCGTGGGACCGCCGCCCGACCCTGACCATCACCGCCGGTCCGGCCCGCGACGGCGACGCCGTGTCGGTAACCGGCGCCTTTGCGGCGGTGGCAGAGACGGGGACGCTGATGCTCACCTCCGGCCCCGGCCACCCGACCACGCTGAATTTCCTGCCCGACACCCACATCGTGGTGCTGCCGCGCTCGCGCATCGTGGCGACGTACGAGGATGGATGGGACCGGCTGCGGGCCGAGGGGGCGGTGCCGCGCACGGTGAATTTCGTCACTGGCCCGTCGCGCACCGGCGATATCGAACAGACCATCCAGCTTGGCGCCCACGGGCCGCGGCGGCTGCACATCCTGCTGGTCGAAGGGGCCTGAGCCGGTGTTCGGACGTGGCCGCATCGTCCTGCCCCGCCGCCGCCGCTCGGTGACGGAGGAGGAGCGTTCCCTCTGGCAGTTCGTGATGCGCGATGCCGACCCCATCGCGGGGCGCTCCGGCCGCACGGTGCCGGTGGTCCCGCCCCCCGACCCAGCGGCGGAAGCGCCGAAGGGTGTGCCCGAGGAGCCGGCCGTCCCCGCCGTCCACCGCCCCGCCGGCCCGCCCCAGACGCCGCGGCCCAGCACCCCCCGCCCGCTGGAGGTGGGGGTCTTCGCCGACATGGACCGCCGCACCGCCGACCGGCTGCGCCGCGGGCGGATGGAACTGGACGGGCGCATCGACCTGCACGGCATGACCCAGACCCAGGCTCATGGGGCGCTGATGGGATTCGTTCATCGGGCGTGGCACGAGGGGCGGCGCTGCGTCCTCATCATCACCGGCAAGGGCAGCGGCGGCCCCGACGGCGGGGTGCTGCGGCGGATGGTGCCCCGCTGGCTGGGGGAGGCGCCCATGCGCCCGATGGTGCTGGCGGTGCAGCCGGCCCAGCCCCGCGACGGCGGGGACGGCGCGCTGTACGTGCTGCTGAAACGCCACCGGACCCAGGACAAGGATGGTGCAGGAAAGGGGAAGGCACGGTGACGCCGTTCGGGGAAAAGGTGCGGGCGCTGCGCGATGCCCGCGGGGTGACGCTGAAGCAGATGGCCGCCGACCTGCACATCTCCTCGGCCTATCTGTCGGCGCTGGAGCATGGCAAGCGCGGGCGCCCCTCGGTGCAGTTCGTCCGCCAGATCTGCGGCTATTTCGATATTTTCTGGGACGAGGCGGAGGAGATGGAGCGGCTGGCCGAGCTGTCGCACCCCCGCATCACCGTGGACACCGCCGGACTGTCGCCCAAGGCGACCGAACTGGCGAATCGGCTGGCCCAGCGCATCGCCGATCTGGACGCCGACACGGTGGACGCCATGCTGACCCTGCTGGAACAGGCCCCGGTCCCCCGCCATTCGGCCGCTCCCCGCCGCACCCGGCGCTGATATTCCCTGTTCCTTGATAAGCGGACGGTGATGAGCGTCAATTTAACCGTCGCCATCGGATGGCGCCTTCGGGTACAAGGGCGCGGTGGGGATCGAACGGTTCGCCTTCTACGGGTGCGGGCCGCAAGCCTTGGGCGTGCCATGTCGTGCAGCAGTTCTGAAAACCCGTCCAGTTCTGGCACCGGGCCGGCGACCGCGGCGGCGGGGATTGACAGGACGTTATGCCTGCGGCTGTTCGACGAGATCTTCGCCCATGCCGAGATGGGCATCGCCGTCGCCGATCTCACCTACACCCTGACCCATGTCAACCCGGCCTATGCCGCCCTGTACGGCCGCACCCAAGACCAGATGGTGGGCGCATCCATCGAAAGCCTGACCCTGCCCGAAGACTGGGCGTGGGAACGGGATCTGCTGGACCGTCTGGCCCGTGGCGAGGATGGCCCCGGCTTTTTCGAAAAGCGTTACCGCCGCGATGACGGGTCCGTGGTGTCTGTGGGGATCCGCCCGTCGGTCCTTCGCGATGAGGAGGGGCGGGTCACCGCCCTGATCGCCATGGTCACCGACCGCACCGCCCTGCGCCGCCGGGAAGACGAGCTGGAACGCTCCGAACAGCTTTACCGCGCCATCATCGAAACCGCGGTGGAAGCGATCATGACCGTCACCCCCGACGGCACGATCCTGGAGGTCAACCCGGCGGTCGAAGCGATGCTGGGCTACACCGCCGCCGAACTGGTGGGCCGCAACGTCACCATCCTGATGCCGGAGGACGAAGCCGGCCGCCACGCCGGCTATATGCAGCGTTACCTTTCGACCGGCACGCGGCGGGTGATCGGCATCGGCCGCGACGTGCCGGTGCAGCGCAAGGACGGCAGCGTCTTCGCCGGCTGGCTGGCGCTGACCGAAATCAACCGACCGGGCTTCCACGTCTTCGTCGGCACCATCCGCGACGTGTCCCAGGCCCGCCGCGCCGAAGCCGCCCTGATCGAGGCGAAGGAAGCGGCGGATCTGGCCAACCGCGCCAAATCCGCCTTCCTGTCCAACATGAGCCATGAGCTGCGCACGCCGCTGAACGGCATCCTGGGCTTTGCCGACGTGGTGCAGCAGCAGATGCTGGGGGCGGTGGAAAATCCGCAGTATCTGGCCTACATCGCCGAGATCAAGCGGTCGGGCGAGTTGCTGCTGGCCAACATCAACGACCTGCTGGAGGTGGCGTCCATCGAAGCGGGGACGCTGGGGCTGGACGAGACGCTGGTGGATTTCCGCGATGTGGTGGTGTCGTGCCTGCGTCTGGTCGCCAAGCGCGCCGAGCGCGGCAAGCTGAAGGTGCAGGCCGATATCGCCGCCGAACTGCCCCCCATCTACGCCGATCCCCGCGCGCTGAAACAGGTGCTGATGCACCTGCTGTCCAACGCCATCAAGTTCACCCCCGTCGGCGGCAGCATCGGGCTGGCCGCCCGGGTCGATTCCGACGGCGGGCTGGTGGCGGAGGTGTTCGACACCGGCATCGGCATCCCCGAAGACCGGATGGAATCGGTGATGCTGCCCTTCGTCCAGGGGGAATCCCTGCTGACCCGCCATTACGACGGCATCGGGCTGGGGCTGTCGATTGCCAAGTCGCTGATGGACAAGCACGGCGGACGGCTGGAGATCCGCTCCCACGAGGGGGTCGGGACCACCGTCATCCTGCGTCTGCCCCCCGACCGGGTGGTCACCGACTGGTAGAGTGGCCGGGTGGCGCCGGCGGGGGCGACGAAGCGCCACCCGCCGGCCGTGTGCGTCACGACCCGCTGCTGATGCCCAGATCCTGGTTCAGCGTCTGCACCCATGCGGCATAGGGGGACTGCGTTGCCGGTGGTGTCACCGAGCTGTCGATCTGCGGGTAAGCCCACAGGCCGCTGCTGACATTCGTGGTGATGGTGATGCTGTCCGGCCCCTGGCTGGCGTAGGTCTGCCGCGCTTTCGTGATTTCATCGGCGATGGTGCTGTCGTCCGGCGACGAGGTGCTGGGGCAGACGGAACTGCTGCTGTTGTTGCAGAAGCCATAGACCGCGTTGGTGTAACGGGCGGCGGCCACGCTGGCGGTGACGTCGCTGTAATCGGTCAGGCCCAGCCACGTCTGCACCGTGCTGTTGGTGCCGCTCAGGGCCGAAGTCAGGCTGTTGTCGAAGCCGCCGTAGCTTTGGACGTTGACCATGGGGCGGATGGGATAGAGGGGGTTGATGGTTCGCAGGTAAGAGCAGATGGCGCTGTACCCGGCATAATCCGGGGTGCTGTCGTCGAATTGGGGCGCATAGGGGGCCACCGACACGATCAGCTTCGATGCGCTGGTCAGGCGGTAGGCGGCGAGGGTTTCCAGGAACTGGCCGATGGCTTTGCCTTGGGTTCCGGCGTCGGAGGTGTCGCCGGGCCAGTCCTCGTTGTCGATGTCGATTCCGGCAAAGCCGAACGGCACGATCAGCTTCTGGTAAATGGCGGTGGCCCAGGCCGTCGGCTTGCTCTGAATGTTCGTCCAGTCCTGGGGATTGCCGGCCCCGCCGATCGACAGGAGGATCGGGAACTTCTGCCCGCCGGAGGCGGTGGTGTTGGCTGCCTTCAGGGCGTTCAGCGCGTCCACCATCTTTGAATCCGACAAGGGGACGTTGTTGATGACGATTTCCGGGGTGCCCCCTGCGGTCATGGGCTTGATGTGGACGAACGCCATGATGGCCGCGGAGATCGGCTGGGCAAAGAAATCGTCCATGTCGAAGTTCGGATCCCAGACGGTGCTGGTGTTCTGATAAAAGGGGCCGCGCAGGTAGGTCATGTTGCGGGGAGATGAAATCAGAGGCTGGGGTGAAGTGGTCATCGTATCATTCCCATTTTGGAAGTTAATATGACGTATTCAAAATCTTTCTTCCGAAAGATGGTGGATTTTGTTCTAAAATCGAGCACCTTTTTTTATTATTGGAAAGCAATCTGAAATTGGAAATCGAAAATTTGCGTTATCATTATTCGTCATATTTTGTCATTTTCTTATTTTATTAAAACCTGTCTGTTCGCGGCAAATCCGTGCAAGGAATTACCACCGCCGCCGCGATGTCATGAAACGACTGTCCGGATGGGAGAGCGTACGCGCACCGCGGCGCTTCCAGGATCCGCTCCCCAGACGAACGCGCCGCATATATCCGAGATACAGGCTGTGCTTTTGATTGAGCCAGACAGAATTCGTTAGTGTATCGGCTCATGCTGATGCTTCGAAAGGATATTATCCTTGAAGATCATATAGTAAAATTGATGATTTTTATTGTAGATTGCGGATGTATCATCACCGGAATGATGCTGATGCATCAGAAAAGAATGTATTCGTATGCAATAACGTCTCTGACGAAATGTGAATTGATAAGGGAGCAAACCAGATGTCGCGTCCCAACAGGCGCCGGCCGGGCGGCTGGCTGACCGCCGATCACGCGGTTATCCGCAAATGGATTCTCAAGCTGAAGGCCAAGGCGGCCGGCACCGACCCGGCGGATTACATTCCCCCCATCAAGGCTCTGCAAAAGATGGTGGCGAACAACCCGGTCCTGACGGCCAGCACCCAGGCCATGTTCGTCGAGGCCCTGGCCTATTCCAAGGACGATCCCACCGGCGCCCCGGCGGTGACCAGTTGGGATGAGTTCCTGAGCCTGCTGAACACCATCATGGCCACGTCCCCCGAATTCATCGTGGACGACGGCAGCCTGGAAGCGCAGGGGCTGGTGGGCTTTCCCATCAATGCCCTGCTCGACTGGCCCATGGGCACGGTGGGCGGCACGGTGACGTTCAACGACGCCGGCTTCAACGCCTATTTCAAGGCGGTGCTGGATTACTGGGGCCGGTTCCTGTGCACCGAGCCATCGCGTTACGTGCTGGCCGAGGGGGACGTCACCAGCGACCCCAAATCCATCCCGTGGCTGAGCGCGCCGGCCAGGAAGCAGATGGTCACCGTCGCCCAGCAGCCCTTCGCCGACCCGCCGCCGGGCCAGACGTTCGAAGACATCTTCGCGGTGCCCGATCCCAGCGACCCGGCCTATCTGGGCTTCACGTCATGGGACGATTTCTTCACCCGCCTGTTCAAGGACGGGCAGCGGCCGGTCGGCGATGCGGTGCTCGTCAACGCCTGCGAATCGGCGCCGCTGCAATATCAGACCGGCGTGTCGCTGTCGGCCAACATCTGGCTGAAGGGACAGCCCTATTCCCTGAACCACATGCTGAACCACGATCCGCTGGCGGCGCAGTTCGCGGGCGGCACCGTGTATCAGGCGTTCCTGAGCGCGCTCAGCTACCACCGTTGGCACAGCCCGGTCGATGGGGTGATCGAAAAGGCCACCGTGGTCAACGGCACCTATTACCTGGAAAGCCCGTCGGAAGGCATCTACAGCGACGATCCCGACCCGTCGGCGCCCAACGCCTCGCAGCCGTTCATCACCTCGGTCGCCACGCGGGCGGTGATCTTCATCCGCGCCGACGACCCGGCCATCGGCCTGATCGCCATGGTCCCGGTCGGCATGGCCGAGGTGTCCAGTTGCGAGATCACCGTGGTGCCGGGGCAAAGGGTCAGCCGGGGCGACGAGATCGGCATGTTCCACTTCGGCGGTTCCACCCATTGCCTGGTGTTCCAGCCGGGGGTGGAGCTTGAATTCCAGGTGCCGGTTTCCGACACGCCGAACCTGGACGCCACCAACGTGGCGGTGCGCTCCAACCTTGCCACCGTGGTCACGCGGCGGTAACGGCAGCGCGCGGCCCCGCTCATGCAAAAGGCCGCCCGGCTGGGAAAGCCGGGCGGCCTTTTGGCGCGCTTCATGCGGGCGCTCCGCCGGGGGAACCGGCGGAAACCGGCTTAACGCTCTTCCTCGTCCTCGCCCTCGACATCGACCACTTCGTCCATGTCGTCTTCGCCGAGTTCGGAGGTATCCTCGATCAGGACATCGTCCTCATCGTCGGGGGTGTCGGCGCCGTCCTCGTCCAGGTCATCGACGGGGACATCATCCACCACCTCGTCCAGTTCGGTGGTTTCGTCCTCGTCCTTCTCCAGATCGGCGTCGTCCCTCGGCACCGGGGCCTTCTTTACATCGTCAACCGGGATCGGGCGTGCCCGGCGCGATTTCAGAAGAGCCTCGGGATCAAAGGGGGTGTTGCACGCCGGGCAAACCGGCGGGTCTTTGCGCATATCGTAATAGCGCGCGCCGCAGTTCGGGCAGATGCGCTTGACGCCCCATTCCGGCTTCGCCACGCAGAAATCCTCCGTCGTTCCGTCACATATCGGAAGTCATCCAAGTGGCGCCGTTTGCCATGGGCCGCGCCGCTTGTCAAAAACAAACTGAGCATCGGAGCGGCGCATCTCCATCGGAGCATAACGGCCACCCCACCGCGTCCGCCCGCCGGGGGCGGGTGACGGGTGGTTTTGTTCGCTCGCAAGGCCGGGAGCGGTGTGGTATCGAACCCCATCGCACCGATTCGTTTGCAACCGTTTCCTGCTTTGCGAGGCCCAGCCATGACCAACGCTCACTCCACCCCGGCGGTCCGCCCCCTGCGCTCGTCGGCCAGCGGCGCGCTGGCGGGGACGCTGCGGGTGCCGGGCGACAAGTCGATCTCCCACCGTTCGCTGATGTTCGGCGCGGTGGCGGTGGGCGAAACCGTCATCCACGGCCTGCTGGAAGGGGAGGATGTGCTGAACACCGCCGCCGCCATGCGCGCGCTGGGGGCGGAGGCTTCCTGCACCGATGGGGTGTGGCGGGTGCGCGGCGTCGGGCTGGGCGGGCTGGTTGAACCGGCGCAGGTGCTGGACATGGGCAACAGCGGCACCGCCGCCCGGCTGCTGGTCGGGCTGGTGGCCTCGCACCCCATCACCACCTTTTTCACCGGCGACGCCTCGCTTGTGAAGCGTCCCATGGCCCGCGTCATCGGCCCGCTGGAACAGATGGGCGCCTCCTTCGTCACCCGTGGCGGCGGGCGCCTGCCCATGGCGGTGCTGGGCAGCGACAAGACCGTTCCCATCACCTACCGCCTGCCGGTGCCGTCGGCTCAGGTCAAATCGGCGGTGCTGCTGTGCGGGCTGAACACCGCCGGCGTCACCACCGTCATCGAATCCGAACCCACCCGCGACCACAGCGAACTGATGCTGCGCCATTTCGGCGCCACCGTGTCGGTGGAAACGCTGGAGGATGGGGCGCTGGCGGTGTCGGTCACCGGCCAGCCGGAACTGACCGGCCGCACCATCCATGTGCCGGCCGATCCCAGCAGCGCCGCCTTCCCCGCGGTGGCGGCCTTGCTGCGCCCCGATTCGGAGGTGGTGCTGACCGACGTGGGCATGAACCCGCGCCGCACCGGCCTTTACGACACGCTGGTGGAGATGGGGGCGGACATCGCGTTCGAGAACCGCCGCGATCAGGCGGGCGAGCCGGTGGCCGACCTGCGCGTCAAGGGCAGCCGTCTGAAGGGCGTGGTTGTTCCCGCCGACCGTGCCCCGTCGATGATCGACGAATACCCCATCCTGGCGGTCGCCGCGGCCTATGCCGAGGGCACCACGGTCATGCTGGGGCTGAAGGAGCTGCGGGTGAAGGAAAGCGACCGCCTGTCCATGGTGGCCGAGGGGCTGACCCGCTGCGGGGTAAAGGTGGAGGTGGGGGCCGACGACAGCCTGACCGTGCACGGCACCGGCCGTCCGCCCCAGGGCGGCGGGGTGGTCGCCACCGCCATGGACCACCGCATCGCCATGAGCTTCCTGGTTCTGGGCATGGGGTCGGTGGAGCCGGTGCAGGTGGACGACAGCACCTTCATCGACACCAGCTTCCCCGGTTTCGTCGGGCTGATGAACGGACTGGGCGCGAAGATCGCGGGGGTGTGATAGGCTGAAAAAGCATGGCAGAGTGTGGCCGATGGTCAAAGACCGCGCTTGCCATGGGGGATGGACGGGACTAACTGGCTGCCGGAACGGTTACCGCTCGTGATCGCCACAGATACGCAGAACCCCATGTCATCGTCTCTCATCATCGCCATCGACGGCCCCGCCGCATCGGGCAAGGGCACGCTGGCCCGACGCATCGCGCGTGCGCTGGGTTTCGCCCACCTCGACACCGGCTCGCTCTACCGCGCCGTCGGGGTTCTGGTCCTGCGGGCCGACAAGGACCCGGCGGACCCGGTGGCGGCGGCCCAGGTGGCCCGCGCGCTCAAGCCCGAGTCTGCCATTCTGGACGACCCCGACCTGCGCACCGACGAGGCGGCGCAGGCCGCCTCGAAGGTTGCCGTGGTGCCCGAGGTGCGGGCGGCCCTGCTGGATTTCCAGCGCACCTTCGCCCTCAACCCTCCGGGCGGGGCGCCGGGGGCGGTGCTGGACGGGCGCGACGTGGGCACCGTGGTCTGTCCCGATGCGCAGGCCAAACTGTTCATCACCGCATCGGTGGAGGTCCGCGCCCAGCGGCGACTCAAGGAGTTGCAGGAACGCGGGATTCCGGCTATACCGTCCGACGTTCTGGAAGACATGAAGGCTCGTGACGCGCGCGACAGCCAAAGGACGATCGCTCCCCTGGTCCCCGCCGACGATGCTTATCTGCTTGATACATCCGCGATGAACGCTGACGAGGCGTTTACCGCGGCGATTGCGTTTATCGGTTCCAAGACCGGCGTGCACGGCGCCTGAGCGCCGCGGACGTCCGGGCCGGATCGCCTCCCAGAAAACATTTTGAACCAAGACGCCGGACATGAGGTCCGGCGCGGCGGTTCGCATCGACGCCGGTCCATGCTGCCGTGGCCGGGCCGGATGCGGGCCGTTTTTGCGCAACCTTAGGAGTTTCAATGGCACAGGCTATGGGTAAGGAAAGCTTCGCGGCGCTTCTGGAAGAGTCGCTGGGCACGGCCGAGTCTCTGGAAGGCTCCGTCGTCAAGGGCCGCGTCGTCTCCGTCGAGAACGACATGGTCACCATCGACGTCGGCCTGAAGTCGGAAGGGCGCGTTGCGCTCAAGGAATTTTCCGTGCCCGGACAGCCCGCCGAGTTGAAGGCGGGCGACACCGTCGAGGTGTATCTGGAACGCATGGAAGACAAGAACGGCGAAGCCGTCCTGTCCCGTGAGAAGGCGAAGCGCGAAGAAGCGTGGACCCAGCTTGAAAAGGCCTTCAACGACCAGCAGCGCGTCACCGGCGTGATCTTCGGCCGCGTGAAGGGTGGCTTCACCGTCGATCTGAACGGTGCCGTGGCCTTCCTGCCCGGCAGCCAGGTCGATATCCGCCCGGTCCGCGACATCTCCCCGCTGCTGGGCACCCCGCAGCCCTTCCAGATCCTCAAGATGGACCGCTCGCGCGGGAACATCGTGGTGTCGCGCCGTGCGGTGCTGGAAGAAAGCCGCGCCGAAGCCCGTTCGGAACTGGTCGCCAACCTCAAGGAAGGCCAGATTCTCCAGGGCGTGGTCAAGAACATCACCGATTACGGTGCGTTCGTGGACCTGGGCGGCGTGGATGGCCTGCTGCACGTCACCGATATCGCGTGGCGCCGCATCAACCATCCCTCGGAAGCCCTGCAGATCGGCCAGACCGTCACCGTGCAGGTCATCCGCTTCAACCCCGAAACCCAGCGCATCAGCCTGGGCATGAAGCAGCTTGAAGCCGATCCGTGGGAAGGCGTGGAAGCCAAGTACCCGATCGGGGCCAAGTTCAAGGGCCGCGTCACCAACATCACCGACTACGGCGCCTTCGTCGAGCTGGAGCCGGGCATCGAGGGTCTGGTTCACGTCTCCGAAATGTCGTGGACCAAGAAGAACGTCCATCCGGGCAAGATCGTTTCCACCTCTCAGGAAGTGGAAGTCATGGTCCTGGACGTCGATCCCCAGAAGCGCCGCATCAGCCTGGGCCTGAAGCAGTGCCTGGACAACCCGTGGGAGACCTTCCTCGACAAGTTCGGCCCCGGCACGGAGCTGGAAGGCGAGGTCAAGAACATCACCGAATTCGGTCTGTTCGTCGGTCTGCCGGGCGACATCGACGGCATGGTCCATATGTCCGATCTGGACTGGAACAAGTCGGGCGAAGAAGCCATCGCCGAGTTCAAGAAGGGCGACCGGGTGAAGGTGAAGGTGCTCGACGTCGATATCGACAAGGAGCGCATCAGCCTGGGCATCAAGCAGCTCTCGAGCGATCCGTTCGAAGCCGCCACCGCCGGCCTGAAGAAGAACGACGTCGTGACCTGCACCGTGACCGCGGTCACCGACGGCGGCATCGAAGTGGCGGTGGGCGAAGGCTACACCGGCTTCATCCGCAAGTCGGACCTGTCGCGCGAGCGTGGTGAACAGCGGCCCGAGCGTTTCGCCGTCGGCGAAAAGATCGACGCCAAGGTCACCCAGATCGACCGCGGTTCGCGCCGCATCTCCCTGTCGATCAAGGCCCGCGAAATGGAAGAAGAGAAGCAGGCGATGGCCGAATACGGCTCGTCTGACTCGGGCGCCTCGCTGGGCGACATCCTGGGCGCTGCTCTGAAGCGCAAGCAGGCTGAGCAGGACTAAGCCTTTTCGCCCTTAGGGGTGAGACGGGAAGGGGGGTCGGGAAACCGGCCCCCTTTTTTTCTGTTTTCCGGAAAGGTTTTGCGGGCGCTGCCCGCACCCGCCAAAGGCCGGTCGGCCTTTGGAAACCGCCTGATACCGCCGAGCGTCAGCTTGGCTGACGCTCGGCGGTAAGGGCCGCGACCGCGGCCCCGCGGGCACATGCCCGCGAAGGCAAGCGGCCGGATGGCCGCGCCCGCCGTTTGAGGGCCAGCGTAAAGCCTGATGTGTCAGGCTTTACGCTGGACGGTTAGAGGTTTTGGCGGAGGTGGGTGAGGAGACCGCGTGAGGCGGCTTCCACCATCTCCAGGACTTCGACGAAGCCCAAAGCACCGCCGTAATAGGGGTCGGGGACTTCACGCACCGGGCAGTCGGGGGCGTGGTCGAGGAACAGGGCCACGGTGGCGGTGGAATTCTGCGGGGCCATGCGGTGCAGGGCGTCCAGATGGCTCCGGTCCATCGCCAGGATGTGGTCGAAGCGGCGGAAATCATCCGCGGTGACCCGCCGGGCGCGCAGGTCGGACAGGTCATAGCCGCGCTGGCGGGCCAGTTCCAGGCTGCGGCGGTCGGGCGGGTCGCCCACGTGATAGCCGCTGGTGCCGGCGGAATCGGTGTGGATCACCCCCTCCAGCCCGGCATCGCGGACGAAGGCGCGGAACACCCCATGGGCGGTGGGCGAACGGCAGATGTTGCCGGTGCACACGAACAAGACCTTGACCATCCCCCCTCCGTCGGGTTTCGTGAAAGGTGGCCGCCGGGACCGGCGGTGCTTGCCGGAATACATACCATGCGTCTGCTTCCCACTTCTCCCATCGTCATCCTGACCGGCGCCGGTATCTCGCGCGAATCGGGGCTGCACACCTTCCGCGATGCTGACGGCATCTGGGCGCAGGTGCGGCTGGAGGATGTGGCGACGCCCGAAGGCTATGCCCGCGACCCCGCCCGCGTGCAGGATTTCTACAACGCCCGCCGCCGCGGCCTGAACGACCCCGGCGTGGTGCCCAACGCCGCCCATTTCGCCCTGGCCAACCTGGAACGCCTGTGGCCGGGGGAGGTGCTGGTGGTGACCCAGAACATCGACGATCTGCACGAACGCGCCGGGCAGCAGCGGTTGCTGCACATGCACGGCGAACTGCTCAAGGTGTTCTGCACGCAGTGCCGGGTGGTGGAGATGTGCACCGGCGACGTGTCGGTGACCGACACCTGCCCCAACTGCGGCGCGGTCGGCACCTTGCGGCCGGACGTGGTGTGGTTCGGCGAGATGCCCTATCACATGGAGCGGATTTACGAGGCGCTGACCGCGTGTGGCCTGTTCATCTCCATCGGCACCTCGGGCAACGTCTACCCCGCCGCCGGCTTCGTGGCCGAGGCGCGCGCCAACGGCGCCCACACGGTGGAACTGAACCTGGAACCGTCGCAGGGCGTCTCCCTGTTCGCCGAAGCCGTCCTGGGGCCGGCGACCGAGGTCGTGCCGGCTTATATCCACGAACTGCTGGCCCTGCTATGACCCCCGCCGCCATCGAAGAAGCCTTCCGCCGGTTCCAGGCCGCCAGCCCGGAGCCGAAAAGCGAGTTGCAATACGTCAACCCCTACACGCTGCTGGTGGCGGTGGTGCTGTCGGCGCAGGCCACCGATGTGGGGGTGAACCGCGCCACCGGCCCGCTGTTCGCGCGCGTCACCACCCCGGCCCAGATGCTGGCGCTGGGGGAAGAGGGGCTGCGCGGCTACATCAAGACCATCGGCCTGTTCAACACCAAGGCCAAGAACGTCATCAAGCTGTCGGAGATCCTGGTCCGTGATTACGGCGGCGAGGTGCCGCGCGACCGCGAGGCGCTGGAAACGCTGCCGGGCGTGGGGCGCAAGACCGCCAACGTGGTGTTGAACGTGGCGTGGGGCGAGGAAACCATGGCGGTGGACACCCACATCTTCCGCGTCGGCAACCGAACCGGCATGGCCCCCGGCAAGACCCCGGAAGCGGTGGAAAAGAAACTGCTGGAAGTCGTCCCCGGCCCCTACCGCCGCCACGCCCACCATTGGCTGATCCTGCACGGGCGCTATGTGTGCAAGGCGCGCAAGCCCAACTGCCCCGCCTGCGTCATCCGCGACCTGTGCGATTGGCCGGAGAAGACGGCGGGGTAAGCGTCAACCGGCCGTCTTCCGCCGCGCCAGCGCCGTCAGGTCGGCCAGATCGGTGCCGCCCAGGATGTGGGCCAGGGCGAAGAATATCCCGCATCCTCCGGCCACCAGCACCCCCAGCGCCCCGGCCCGCACCAGCGTGATGCCGGATTCCAACCACGGGGCCAGGGCTGCCACCCCCATGGCAAGAGCCGCCCCCATGCCTACGGCGGCGGCGGCAATGCGCGGCGCCCGGCGGCGGAAACGGGCGTCCAGACCCAACTGCCCCCGGCGGTGCAGCGTCACCCCCAGCAGCGCCAGATTGAGCCACGCCGCCATCCCCGTCGCCAGCGCGATGCCCACCTGCGCCAGCCACGGCAGCAACGCCAGCGCCAGCACCAGATTGGCCGCGGTGACGGCCAGGGCGATACGCACCGGGGTGCCGGTGTCCTGGCGGGCGAAGAAGGCGGCACTCAGCACCTTCGCCACCACGAAGGCCGGAATCCCCACCGCGTAAGCCGCCAGCGTTTCGGCGGTGGCCGCAGCCTCCGCCGGGCCGAAGGCGCCGCGCTGGAACAGCACCGACACGATCGGGTGCCCCGCCACCCCCAGCGCCACCGCCGCCGGCAGCCCCAGCAGCAGGCCGAATTCCATGGCGCGGCTGGTGTCGTGGCGCAGCGCCTCCCCATTCCCCGCGGCGGCGTGGCGGGACAGCAGCGGCAGGAGTGCGGTGCCGATGGCAATGCCGATGATGCCCAGCGGCATCTGGTTCAGCCGGTCGGCGTAGTAAAGGTACGACACCGCCCCCGACGGCAGCAGAGAGGCGACGATCATGTTGAGGAACAGGTTGATCTGCATCACCCCCGCCCCCAGTGCCGCCGGCCCGGCCAGCCGGAACAGCCGACGCATGTCCGGCGTCAGCCGCGGCCACGCCACCCGCAGCCGCACCCCCGCCGACCGGCAGGCGGCCACCATCCACACCACCTGCACCACACCGGACAGGCTGACCGCCGCCGCCAGGGCGTGACCGGGATCGAAGCCCAACCGCGGTGCGGCCAGCAGGGCCGCAATCAGGGTCAGGTTGAAGGCGACGGGGGCGGCGGCGAACGGCGCAAAGCGCCCCAGTGCGTTCAAAACCCCGCCCAGCAGCGCCACCAGCGCCACCAGCAGCAGATAGGGAAAGGTCAGCCGGGACAACCCGACGGTCAGGGCGAACTTGTCCGGCTCGTCCACAAAGCCGGGGGCCAGCAGCGGGACCAGCCACGGCATGGCGGCGATGGCGATGCCGGTCAGCGGGATCAGCACCGCCAGCAGCATCCCCGCTGCCCGTCCGGCGAAGCGTTCGGCATCGTCCCGGCCCTGCCGTTCCAGCGTTTCGGCGAACAGCGGCACGAAGGCGACGGAAAAGGCCCCCTCGGCGAACAGGCGGCGGAAGACGTTGGGCAGCTTCAGCGCCACGAAGAAGGCATCCGCCGCCGGTCCCGCCCCCAGCACGGCGGCCGTCAGGATGTCGCGGACAAAACCGGCAAGCCGGCTGAGAAGGGTCAGGCCGCCGACGGTGGCGACGGAACGGGCAAAGCTCATGCCCGGTGCTATAGCACACGGATCGTCCCGTCGCCGCCTCTGTCGGGGCTACCGCCCCGGCCCCGTTTGGAGGCTGGCGCCTCCAAGCCTCCCTTCTTTTTTCATCGATAAAAACAAAGGGGGTTTGGGGTTCACCCCAAACGGGTTTGGGATGTTGCCCAACTCCCACCCTTCCGGCGGATCACCATGGCATCGAAGACCAGCATCGCCAGGAACGACGCCCCCACCAGCGGGAAGATCACGCCCCCGACCATCAGGATCGCGGTCACCCCCCACAGCATCCGCCGTTCAGCGGGCAGCGGCGGCACCCCCAGCGTTCCGCGGGGGCGGCGCTTCCACCACATCACCCCGGCCGATACCGCGACGGTGACGATGGACAGGCACACCGCCAGCATCAGCAACTGGTTGGCCAGCCCGAATTCCTGGCCCATGTGGACGTTGATGCTCCATTCCAGGGTTTTGCCCAGGGGGCCGTAATCGGCATAGCTCATGTCCAGCAGCGGCGTGCCGGCGTATTGGTCCAGGTGCACCACCCGCTGGCGGCTGAGATTGTCCGGATAGACCGAGGCGGAATAGACCCCTTTCGGCCCATTGGGCAGGGCGATGCTGTAGCCGGGCGCCATCCCCAGCCGGTTGAACGCGGCCACCGCCGCGTCGATGCCGATGGGGTCGGCCGCCGGGGCCGGGGATTCCGGCACGCGGGCCTGTTCCAGCGACCATGTGGTGTGTTCCAGATGGTCGTCGGACATGGGCACGTTGACCCGCACGCCGTTGGGATAGCCGAAGTTATGGCCGTTGGCCCATTGGTTGACGTAATTGCCCCACAGAACCGACCACGGCATCCCCGACACCGCCAGGAACAGGATGAACACCCCGGCCACGGCCCCGGTGACGGCGTGCAGGTCGCGCCAGTAGACCCGGCGCTTGGGCGTGCCGCGCACGGTCAGCACCCCGCCCGGCTCGCCCCGGCGCGGCCGCGGCCACCACAGATAGACGCCGGTCAGGGTCAGCAGGATGCACCAGCCCCCAGTGATTTCGATCACGCCGTTGGCGACGGGGCCGAAATAGGCCAGGCTGTGCAGCCGGCGGACGATGCCCATCACCGTGCCCTTGTCGGGCAGCGACCCCAGCACCCGCCCGCTGTAGGGATCGACGAACACCGACAGCTTGCCGCCGTCGGCGGTCTTCACCCCCACCTCGGCCGAGGCGGTGAGGGTGGCGGGCGGCAGGTATTTCAGGGCCGCCGCCCCCGGTTGGGACGCCACGGCGGCGGCGATCAGGGCGCTGGGCGCCTGCGGCATGGCTGCGGTGATTTCCACCTGCTTCAGATCACGGTGGACGATGCCGTCGATTTCATCGCGGAACAGGTAGAGCGCCCCGGTGACGGCCAGAAGGATGAGAAACGGCAGGCTGAGCAGCCCGGCGTAAAAGTGCCAGCGCCACACGGCGCGGTACAGGCTGGACGGCGTTGTGCCGCCCGCAGAAGACGAAACGGTCATGATCGCGTGATTCCCCGCGGAACAGAACGGCGGATGCGCGGAACCGGCGGCGCGCCCGTTCCCATGAAGGGCGGGCGGCGGCACGGATTCCGGCGATGATAGGGGGGAGATCAGGCGGCAGCCGGGGGCGCGCGGGCACCGACCGGCAGGACTGTGCCGGCCGCGGGGATGAAGGAAACGGGCGGGGAGGCCGGCTCCCCAAACCTGCCAGCCGGGCACGGCAGGCGGGGGGAGGCCGGCGGCAGGGCGGCGGCGGCCAGCGCCCCGCAGCCCAGAAGACAACAGAACCCGTGGCCCGGGATGGTGCCGGGATCATCCGTGCCCGGACCGGGATGGTTCGCAGCCGGTGCGGCGGACGGGTCGGCGATGCACAGGGATGCTGCGGCATCGCCCGCAGACCAATGTCCAGCCGCCCGACTTCCGGCCGCCCAACTTCCAGCCAGGGCGACGGGGCCGGTGGCGAACCACAGGGCCTGGAAGAACAGGGCGTAGGCCAGCAGGACGGCGATGGCCGTCCGCGGCCGTGCGCCCGTCAACGGGCTTGCGGGATCAGACCGCAATGCCCTTGGACCGGATCAGGTCGGCCAGCGGTACGTCGGGACGAGCACCCACATGGCTGATGATCTCGGCGGCGGCGATGGCGCCCAGACGGCCGCACACCGCCGGGGCCAGCCCGCGGGTGTAGCCGAACAGGAAACCGGCGGCGTACAGGTCGCCGGCGCCGGTGGTATCAACCACATGGGTCACCGGCTCGGCGGGGACTTCGTAGACCTCGCCGTTCCACACGATGACGGCGCCCTTTTCGCTGCGGGTCAGGGCGGCGGTCTTGCCCAGCGCCTTCACCGCCGCCAGGGCGGTGGCGAAATCGTCGGTGCCGTAAAGGGCGCCGATCTCATGCTCGTTGGCGAACAGGATATCGACGTGGTTGTCCACCAGATCGCGGAATTCCGCGTGGTGGCGGTGGACGCAGAAGGAATCCGACAGCGACAGCGACACCGCCCGCCCGGCGGTGTGGGCAATGGCCGCGGCCTTGCGGAAGGCTTCCTTGGCGCGGGGCGGATCCCACAGATAGCCTTCCAGATAGGTGACCTGGGAGGCGGCGATCAGTTCCTCGTCGATATCCTCCGGCCCCAATTCGACGCAGGCACCCAGATAGGTGTTCATGGACCGCTGGGCATCCGGCGTCACCAGGATCAGGCAACGGGCGGTCGGCGCCCCGTCCGCCAGCGTGGCGGTGTCGAACCGCACCCCGGAGGCGCGGATGTCGTGGCGAAACACGGTGCCAAGCTGGTCGTCGGCCACCTTGCCGATGTAGGCGCCCTTGCCGCCCAGGGCCGCGAAACCGGCCATGGTGTTGCCGGCGGACCCGCCCGACACTTCCACGCCCGGCCCCATGCGGCCATAGAGTTCCTCGGCGCGGGCGGTGTCGATCAGGGTCATAGCGCCCTTTTCGATGGTGTTGGCGGCCAGAAAGGCATCATCGGCATGGGCGATGACGTCAACGATGGCGTTGCCGATGCCGGTGACATCGAAAGCGGCCGGGGCCATGAACGGACTCCTGTGGACGGCAAAAGAAAAATCGGGGGGAGTATAGCCGCCGCCCGGCCAGCCGCAAGGCACCGGAGCCGTCCGCATGGAGGGAGTGGAGCGAAAAACCGCTCGCCGTCCTCTACCCGAGCCGCCGCAGCAGATAGAGGACGGTGCCGTAGCTGGCGCCGAAACGGCGGTAGAGGTCGATTTCCGCCTGTATGGTGTCGAGGAAGGCGGCCCATTCCGGGTCCAGCCGGTGCCGGTCGCGCCGCTCGGCCACCCGCTGTTCCAGGGGGGTGTAATAATCGGTCCACCACGCCGCCGGGGGCAGGGTGATGGTATCGAGCACGGCATAGCCCGCCTGTTCCGCTCCGCGGCGGTTGCCGGCGATGTCGCGCATGGCGGGATAGTGCGTGTCGAAGAACGCCTTGGCCTCCGCCGGCGGGTGGGCGGAGAGCCATGTCAACTCGCTCACCCCCACCAGCCCGCCGGGCCGCAGCAGCGGGCGCCAGCGGCGCAAGCCCTCGTCGAAGCCGATGATGAAGATGGAGCCTTCGGCCCACAGCAGATCGAACCGCCCCTCCCCATACCCATCCAGTTCGGTCATGGAACGGCGCTCGGCCCGCATCCGCCGGCCGAGACCGGCGGCGTCGATCTTGCGCTGGGTTTCGGCCACCGCGGGCGGGTGGATGTCGATGGCGGTCACCCGCCCGCCGGTGACGCGGCCCAGAACCATGGTCTGGCAGCCGGGGCCGCAACCGATGTCCAGCACCTCCGGGTCGTCTGGCAGCCCGTGGGCGCGCAGACGGCGCAGGGCATCCTGCGTCACCGCGTCGGAACCCACACCCTGTCGGGGAAGCCCGTCGAACAGGGCGTGCAGGCGGGTCAGGTCCATCCTCGTGCTCCGCTCATTCGTCGTCGTAGCCGCCCTCAATCCGCTCCATATCCTCGTCGGAGAAGCCGAAGTGGTGGCCGATTTCGTGGACCAGCACATGGCGGACGATGTGGAACAGATCCTCCCCCATCTCGCACCAGTAGTCCAGGATCGGACGGCGGTAGAGGAAGATGGCATCGATGGTCATGCGCACGTCGCTGACGCTGCGCTGGGTCAGATCCACCCCGCGGTACAGCCCGAGAAGGTCGTAGGGGCTTTCCAGCTCCATCTCCTCCTCGGTTTCCTCGTCGGGGAAATCCTCCACCCGGATCAGCACGTTGCTGACGTGGGCGCGCAGTTCCGGCGGGATGGTGGCGAACGCCTCGCTGGCCATCGCCTCCAGATCGGCGATGGACGGGGGCAGGGAAAACGGGTGGGTTCGTGTGGTCGCGGCCATGGGTCAGAAAGTAGCGGTCCTTCCCCCTTGTGCCAAGCGCCGCGGGGGCGGATTCTTCGTTAGAAGAAGAACCAGAACCAACGAAGGGAGACGGATCATGGGTGAAAAACTGGTGGGCGCCCGGCGCCAGACGGCCCTGAAGGATCTGCACGGCTGGGCCGAGGTGCTGGACCGCGACGCGATCCGCAAAACCTATCACTTTGCCGATTTTTCCGCCGCCTGGGCCTTCATGAACCAGGTGGCCCTGCTGGCCGCCAAGGCCGACCATTATCCCGAATGGTTCAACGACGAGGGCCGTGTGGAAATCATCCTGTTCTGCCGCAAGGCCGAGGGCGTGACTCAGACCGACGTGGATCTTGCCCACCGCATCGACCAGCTTGCCCCCAGCCACGACCGCTGACACCCGCATGGTGCCCGAGGGGGGCAATCCCCCCTCCGGCGCATCACGGCCCCGGTTTCTGCATGACGATGCCGAAACAGCAGACCAACAGTTCGTCGTCGGGAATCCCCTGGAAATCCCGGTGCAGGGCCGGGCGCGGGGTCGGCAGCCGGGGCCAGCGGCGGACCCAGGGGATGGCGGTGTCGAAACCGGCCTGTTGGGCCATGCGCCGGATGTCGCCCATGCCCAGACGGTTGGTGTAGAAGCCGCTGGACGCCACCGCCGGATGCTCCCAGAACCACATGGGAAAGCGCAGGCTTTCCAGCGCCCCGCCCAGATGGTCGTGCAGGTCCACCGAGTGATAGGCGATGCCGCCGGGGCGCAGCACCCGGACCATTTCGTTCATGAAACGGGGGAATTCCGCCCGCGGCAGATGCTCCAGCACCACGTCGGAAAAGATGAAATCCACCGAACCGTCGGGGATGGCGGCAAAGCTGGCCAGCCCCTGGGTCAGATAGGCAGCACCGCAGCGGGACAGGATGTCGGTGCGGCTGACGGCCCCGTCCAGGGACGGCAGCGTCTTGCCGGCGGCGGCCAGGGCGTCGGCGACAGCGCGGTAATGGGCGGGATCGGGGGTGGCGAAATCCCCCGCATCGATCAGCCACATCTGTTCCACCCCGTCGGCGGTGGCGCACAATGCCCGGCCCACGCTGTCGCCGGGGCCGATTTCGATGACGCTGCGCAGGGGCTGACCGCTCAGGCGGTCGTATTCCCCGCGCATGCCGTCCCAACCACCCAGCACGCGGGGCAGGTTGCGGTCCATCTCCCCATGGCGGAACAGCCCCAGCCGGTTCCACACCCGGTAACCGATGGGAAAGTGGGCCAGGACCAGCTTGGCCAGCATCTTGCCCCACCACGGAACCGGCGCCCCCGGCGCGTAGTCCAGCGGGGCGGTCCGATTGTCGGTGGCGATGTGGGCGAGGGACATGGATCGGCGGGCCGGAAAGACAAAAGGCAAGGTGGGAGGGGAGGGGGGTACCCTCCCCGTCACACGTCCAGGTTCGACACCTTGAGCGCGTTTTCCTGGATGAAGTCGCGGCGCGGTTCCACGATGTCGCCCATCAGGGTGGAGAACACCTCCTCCGCTTGATCGGCGTGGCTGACGCGCACCTGGAGCAGCGACCGCTTGGTCGGGTCCAGCGTCGTTTCCCACAACTGGTCCGGGTTCATTTCGCCCAGTCCCTTGTACCGCTGGATGGTGACGCCGCGGCGGCCCTGTTCCATCACCGTGTCGAACAGAGTCATCGGCCCGGTGAGCTGGCGCGTCTCCTTCTGCTTTTCAAAGGCGCGGGCCGGCTGCTCGAACGAGCGTTTCAGGTCGGCGGCCAGCGCGTCCAGCTTGCGCGCCTCCACGCTCTTCAAAAGGTCGCCGTCGAAGCGGTGACGGTGGGTGACGCCGCGGCGGGTGCGGATCAGCTGATAGCCGCCGTCGGCCAGCGCCTCGCCGCTCCACCCGCCTTCGGGGTCCAGGGCGTTCAGGCGGGTGGCCACGGTCTGGGCCGCCGCTGCCGCCTGTTCCGTATCCGAAACGAGGTTGACCGACAAAGCCCCCATCACCGCCGCCTGCTCCACCGCCGCCAGATTGCCGGCCTTGCGGGCCAGCGCGTCGATGTTGGAACGGGTGGCGCGCGACTTCTCCACCAGATCGATCAGCGCGCTGCCTTGCAGCAGCGTGCCGTCGGCGGTCTGCACCGCCAGATCGCCCAGGGCCGCTTCGATCAGATATTCCTCCAGCGCCCGGTCGTCCTTCAGATACCGTTCCTTGGCGTTGCCGCGCTTGATGCGGTAGAGCGGCGGTTGGGCGATGTAGAGATAGCCCTTCTCGATCAGGTCCGGCATCTGCCGGAAGAAGAAGGTCAGCAGAAGCGTGCGGATGTGGCTGCCGTCCACGTCCGCGTCGGTCATGATGATGATCTTGTGATAGCGGGTCTTGGCGGCGTCGAACTCTTCCCGGCCGATGCCGGTGCCGAGTGCGGCGATTAGCGTGCCGATTTCCGCCGACGACAGCATCTTGTCGAACCGCGCCCGCTCCACGTTCAGGATCTTGCCGCGCAGCGGCAGGATGGCCTGGAACTGGCGGGATCGTCCCTGCTTGGCCGAACCGCCCGCCGAATCACCCTCGACGATGAACAGTTCCGACAGGGCGGGGTCGCGCTCCTGACAGTCGGCCAGCTTGCCGGGCAGGGACGCCATGTCCAGCGCGCCCTTGCGGCGGGTCAGTTCGCGTGCCTTGCGGGCGGCTTCGCGGGCGGCGGCGGCTTCCACCACCTTCTGCACCACGCGCTTGGCGTCGGCGGGGTGTTCCTCGAAATACTGGGCCAGACACTCGCCGACCACCGATTCCACCACCGGGCGCACTTCCGACGAGACCAGCTTATCCTTGGTCTGGCTGGAAAATTTCGGGTCCGGAACCTTCACCGACAGCACGCAGGTCAACCCTTCGCGGGCGTCGTCGCCCGACAGGTTGACCTTCTCCTTCTTGGCGATGCCGGATTCGGTGGCGTAGTTGTTGATCGCCCGCGTCAGCGCCCCGCGGAATCCGGCCAGATGGGTGCCGCCGTCCTTCTGCGGGATGTTGTTGGTGAAGCACAGCGTGCTTTCGTGGTAGCTGTCGTTCCACTGCAGCGCGCATTCCACCGTGACCATGCCGCCGTGTTCGGTCGGGCGCTCGGCCTTCATGGTGATGGCGGGCTTGTGCAGCGGCACCTTGGAACGGTCCAGCCAGGCGACGAAGGCTTCCAATCCGCCTTCGTAATGAAGCTCGATCACCTTAGGCTCGACCCCGCGGGCATCGGTCAGCACCAGCCGCACGCCGGAGTTCAGGAACGCCAGTTCGCGCAGCCGGTGTTCCAGCGTGGCGAAATCGAATTCGGTGTTGGAAAAGGTTTCCTTCGACGGCAGGAAGGTCACTTCGGTCCCGGAAAGACGCTTGCCGCCCCCCAGGTCCGGCGCCTCCCCCACATCGGCCAACTGGGCGTCGGCGACGCCGTGGCGGAAGCGCATGGTCCATTCGCGCCCGCCGCGCCAGATGCGCAGGTCCAGCGTTTCCGACAGCGCGTTGACCACCGACACGCCCACACCGTGCAGGCCGCCCGACACCTTGTAGGAGTTCTGGTTGAACTTGCCGCCGGCGTGAAGCTGGGTCATCACCACTTCCGCCGCCGACACCCCTTCTTCGGGGTGGATGTCGGTGGGGATGCCGCGGCCGTTGTCGCGCACGGTGACGGACCCGTCGGCGTTCAGCGTCACGTCCACCTGATCGCAATAGCCGGCCAGCGCCTCGTCGATGGCGTTGTCCACGACCTCGTACACCATATGGTGCAGGCCGGACCCGTCGTCGGTATCGCCGATGTACATGCCGGGCCGCTTGCGCACGGCGTCAAGCCCGCGCAGAACCGTGATCGATTCGGCGCCGTAATCCTCGCGGGGGAGGGGGGGGGTCAAAGCTTCCTGTGCCATGGCCGGAGTATAGCAGAAGAGGTTGAAAAAAGCGGTTTTTCCATGCTGCACCGCCGATTTTCACAGGCGTGCTGCCGTTCCGGGCGCGGATTGGATCACCCGTCCGGCACGGCCGCCCCGTTTTCGATGCGGAACCGCTGGGCGGCATCCCCCAGGGGGGCGAACATGGCGGCGTCGGTGCCCGTCATCCACGCCTGCGCCCCCAGGGCGATGATCTCGCCGAACAGGGCGGCGCGCCGTTCGGCGTCCAGATGGGCGGCCACCTCGTCCAGCAACAGCAGCGGGGCGGTGCCGGTTTCCGCGGCCAGCAGCCGGGCGTTGGCCAGCACGATGGCCAGCAGCAGCGCCTTCTGCTCGCCGGTGGAGCACAGGGCGGCGGGCATGTCCTTGGCCTGATGGCGGGCGTCCAGGTCGCTCTTGTGCGGCCCCACCGCCGCCCCGCCGCTGACCGCATCGACCCGGCGGGACTCGCGCAGGGACTGGCGCAGCGCATCCTCCGCCGCCAGGGCCGGGCCGGCGTCCAGCCATGTCTCAACCGTTCCGGTTACGGAAAGATCGACACTGGGAAAGGGGCCGATGCCGCGGGCGCAGGCGGCCCGCAGCCGCCGCACCACTTCCAGCCGCGCCGCCGCCACCGCCACGCCGGTGGTCGCCATCTGGTCTTCGAGACTCGACAGCCAGCCGTCATCGAAACGGCCGTCGCGCAGCAGGCGGGCGCGTTCGCGCAGGCCGTGCTCATAGCGGGACAGGCGCCCGGCGTGGGCGGGATCGAAGCTGAACACCAGCCGGTCGAGAAAGCGGCGGCGTCCGGCCGCCCCCTCCTGGAACAAACGGTCCATCACCGGCGTCAGCCAGACCATGGTGACGTGATCGGCCAGCGCGGTCTGGCTCTTGGCCGGGTGGCCGTCGATGTGGACGGCGCGGCGGTCGCGGTCGTTGTCCAGGCATTCGCGGCCGGTGCCGATCTCCACATCACCCAAGGGGGTTTGCAGCACCGCCGCCACCGCCCAGCCGGATCCGGGGCCGGTCTGCTCCACCTCCGCCAGCTTGGCGCCACGCAGGCCGCGGCCGGGCGACAGGAAGCTGACCGCTTCCAGCAGGTTGGTCTTGCCGGCACCGTTGGCGCCGGTCAGCACCACCGGGCGGCGGTCGAGGGCGAGGCGTGCGTGGGCGTAGCTGCGAAAGCGCGTCAGCGTCAGCCGGGAGAGGGAAAGGGATGGAACGGTCACGATGCTCGGAAAACAAGCGCGGGGGCGCTGCCCCCGCTCCCCCGCCAAGGGCCGGGGGGCCCTTGGAACCCATGAATTTTTATCAGACGCGCATCGGCATCAGGACGTAGAGCGCCGCCTCGGTCGCCATGTCGCGCACGATGGTGGGCGAGGCCGAATCGGCCAGAGCGAAGCTCACCCGGTCGCCGGTGATCTGCTGCGTGATGTCCAGCAGATAGCGGGAGTTGAAGCCGATCTCCAGGGCCGTGTCGCCGTAGGAGACTTCAAGCTCTTCCGTGGCACTGCCGGCTTCGGGGGAGGTGGCCGACAGGGTCAGCGTCCCGCGGCCGACCGCCAGCTTCACCGCCCGGCTCTTTTCCGTGGAAATGGTCGCCACACGGTCCACCGCCGCGGCGAACAGCTTGGTGTCCACTTCCAGCATCTTGTCGTTCCCGGTGGGGATCACGCGTTCGTAATCGGGGAAGGTGCCGTCGATCAGCTTCGAGGTCACGATGATCGAATCGATGGCGAAACGGACCTTGGTTTCCGACAAAGACACCTCGACGGTATCGGCAGCCTCGTCGATCAGCTTGCGCACCTCGGCCACCGTCTTGCGGGGGATGATGACGCCGGGGATCGTTTCCGCCCCCTCGGGCAGCGGCACTTCCACCCGCGCCAGCCGGTGGCCGTCGGTGGCGACCGCCCGCAGGGCCGGAGGGGCGTCGCCGTGGGCCTTGGCGGCGTGGAGGAAGATGCCGTTCAGGTAATAGCGGGTTTCCTCGGTGGAAATGGCGAAGCGGGTGCGGTCGATCAGCGTGCGCAGTGCTGCCGCCGGCAGGGCGAAGCTGTGGCGCAGGTCGCCGCCCGAAAGCTGCGGGAAATCAGCCGCCGGCAGGCAGGCCAGCTTGAACTGCGACCGTCCGGCCTTCAGCGTCAGAACATGCCCGTCGGGGGTGACGGCCAGTTCCACCTGGCTGCCGTCGGGCAGCTTGCGCACGATGTCATAGAGCGTGTGGGCCGGGGCGGTGGTGGCGCCGGGGCGGTTGACCTCCGCCGGGACGGCCTCGACGATTTCCAGTTCCTGGTCGGTGGCGGACAGGGACAGCTCGCCGTCCTTGGCCTGCAACAGCACGTTAGACAGAATCGGGATGGTGTTGCGCCGTTCGACCACGCTTTGCACATGGCTCAGCGACCGGAGCAGGGCGGCGCGTTCGATGATGATGTTCATGCTGGTCTTCTGTCCTGCCATTATCGTTCCGCGCGTTGCACCCTATGGGATTCGCCGAACGGGGATGCACAATCCTGATCCCGCCATGCAGCGGGGGGCGAGCATAGCATAACCCCGTTTCGGACGGCCACTTCCTTACAGGGGGCAAAACGCGTTCGGATCCGGCATCGCGGGGGGCAGACCCCGCCGCTCCTCGTGCAGGCGCAAGGTCGCCACATGGTCGGCGCTTTTCCAGTTGCGCGAGCGGTTCAACTCCACCCGCAGCGTTTGGGCGAAGCCGTCGATCACCACCCATTCCTCCGCCCCGATGGTGTCGCGGCTGTCGAGATAGGTGTGGACCACCCGGTGCAGCCCCGGACTGGCCGGGGTGATCCAGGGGGTGATGTCCTCGCCGATGGCCGACACCAGCCGGCGGATGCGCAGCAGATGGGCCATGCGCCCCTCCGCCCCGTCCCCGTCGCCCACCTGCATGGCCTGGAGAAAGGCCACGCGCCCCTGTTCCAGCGCGAACAGGCGCAGGGATTTGATCTCCGGGCTGGCGTAGCCGACGGTGCCGAGATTGCGCCCCCAATGCCACACCAGCCCCAGCAGCCACAGCACGTCCTCGTGGTCGGGGGCCGGGTGGCCGCGGGTGTTCATCGCCGCCTGCAGCCGCACCGCCAGCGCCGGCAGGATCATCTGGGTCAGGCGGCGGGTGACCTCCGCCAACTGGGCGCGGATGGCGGGGCCGCTGGTGCGGTTGGCCAGCAGGCCGATGCCCGACACCGCCGCCAGCGTGCGCTCGAACCGCTCCACCCCCGTGGCCAGCAGGTCGCGCGCCGGGCGGTTCAGCGACAGAACCCCGCCGTCCAGCATGTCGATGTCGCCGAACAGCCCGTCCACCACCTCGCGGATGGTGGTGCAGGCTCCGCCGAAATGGGCCAGCAGCGTGCGGCGCAGCGGGTGCTGGTCGTCGATGCCGGTGCCGCCGTGCTCGCGGACATAGCGTTGAAACACATCCGTGCGGCCCTTGACGTTCAGGGCGTAGAGGGGGGCGATCCACGCCAGGGGCCGCGACTGGTCGCGGAACGCCGGCCCCAGATCACGCACCCGCCGGGCATAGCCGACCATCAGGGCCGCCAGCCCCTCTTCCTCCACCGCCGGGCTGGGGGCGGTGGCCGACACCTGATCCATGTCGCGGCGGATGCGCTCGGCCAGCGGCAGCAGGCCGGCGTTGTTTTCCAGCACCGCCCGCACGAAGCCCAGCATCTCGGCGTCGATGGGCGTCTTGCGGCTCAGGTAATGGGTGCGCAGGCGGGCGTCGTGCTCCGCCTCGTCGTTGGCGAGCATGAGGAAACGGCTCGACAGGCGGAAATCCCGCTCCAGCGTCACCAGGAAATCCGCCGCCGCCCGCCGCATGTCGTCGCGCAGGCGCAACGCCTCCGGCCCCGTCAGCACCGCGTCGAGAATGCTGTCGCGGGCCAGATCGTCCAGCCGGCACTGCACCTCCGCCGCCAGACCGGGAAAGGCCATCTGCGACAGGGCCGCCCAGATGCCGCCCATGTCCACCCGCTGGATCAGCGCCGGCACCCCGGACGGCGCGCGGTAGAGCACCGGATCATCCACCAGAAACGGTTCGAACAGCCCGGTGAACAGCCGCCGTGCCTTCATCGGCCGCAGGCGGTTGAAATGCTCCACCAGCGCGTCGCGCAGATGCCGCGCCCGCTCGCCGTTGGCCCCTGCCGCCCCGTCGATCGCCTCCAGCACCGGGCGGATGGCGTGCAGCGGGATGGCGGCGACCACCTCGTCCATCTTCCGGCGGAACAGGACGGGGTCCAGGGAAGCGGTTTCAAAGGATTCCCCGCTTGCCTGGGTCGATCCGGTGGGGGAGATGAGAGCCATGCGTTCCTGAACCTCTCAGGTTTCATGACGGATCTCTGTGATGATCCCACCGGATTATTAATCAGCCTTTACCCATTGTCGAATATTTCTTTTCTCCTGTTTGTTAAGATAAGTAATTGTTTGGTGGACTTCTTTTATTTGATAAGTTTGCTATCGTTCTTTTCAGCGGCCGCCTGCGCGTCCAGCCCGGCGCGGTAATCGGGATAGCGCAAGACCACGCCCAGCCGGGTCTTGATGCGGTCGTTCTTCACCCGCCGGCTTTCGCTCCAGAAGCTGGCGGACATGGGCGACAACTCGGCCTGGTCGAAGGGCACCAGCGGCGGCGGCTCCACCCCCAGCAGGGAACAGGCGTATTCGATCACCTCCGGCGACGGGGTGGGGGCGTCGTCGGCCACGTTGTAGATCGATCCCGGACTGGGCCGGGCCATGGAGGCCAGCAGGGTGCCGGCGATGTCCTCCACATGCACCCGCGCGAACACCTGCCCCGGCTTGTCGATGCGGCGGGCGGTGCCGGCGCGCACATGGTCCAGCGCGCTGCGGCCGGGGCCGTAGATGGCCGGCAGGCGGAAGACGTGCAGCGGCAGCCCCCGCTGGCGGTACAGGTCGAGCCAGCCGCGTTCCGCCTCCACCCGGCGGCGCTGGCGGTCGTTGCCGGGCTTCAGCCACGCCGCTTCGCTGACCCATTCGCCGTTGGTGTTGCCGTAGACGCCGGTGGTGGACAGGTATCCCGCCCAATCGACGGACATCAGGCCGGCGATGTCCCCCCCGTGGCAGGCCAGCACCGGGTCGCCGCGGTCGTCGGGCGGTACGCTCAGCAGCAGGTGGGTGGTGCCGGCCAGGGCGGCGGCGGGATCGGCCAGCGGGTGGGCGCGGTCGAAGACGAAGGCTTCGATTCCCTGAGCTTCCAGGGCGGCGCGCTTGTCCGGGCTGCGGCAGGTGCCGGCGACCCGCCAGCCCTGGGCCAGCCGGTCGCGGGCCAGAACGCCGGCGGTGTAGCCGAGGCCGAAGATGAACAGGCGGGGTGTGGTCATGGGTATCCCTGGGGCTGGCGCGTGGTCGGGTCTGGCTCTTGCATCGGCTGGGCCATTGGTGAAGTGTAGGAAGGCCATGACGCGAAGCAACTCCCTCCCGCAGAACAGCCGCTTCAAAGCCGCGTTTCTGCCCGCCCTTGCCGTGACGATTCTTGCCGCGTGGGGCGGGCCGGCGCCGGCCCGTGCCGCCGGCCCGCCGCAGGGGGAGCTGCAGAATTGCATCGCCCTGGCCGAAACCGCCCCCGACGCCGCCCTGGAACGCGCCCGCGCGTGGGAGGGGCGCGACGGCGGCGACCGCGCCCGCCTGTGTCAGGCCATGGCCCTGTTCCACAAGGGTGATTTCGCCGAGGCGGGCAAACGGCTGGAGGCTCTGGCCCCGGTGCTGGGCCAGGGGGACGGCCGGGCCACCGCCTCGCTGCTGGGACAGGCGGGGTGGGCGTGGCTGCGGGCCGGCGATGCCGGGCGGGCGGAGGCCATTTACACCCAGGCGCTGGAACACACCCCCGGCGATGTGGATCTGCTGATCGACCGGGCGTTCGCGCGGGCGGAGGCGGAACGCTTCTGGGACGCGCTGACCGACCTGGACGACGCGATCGGCCGCGATGCCGGGCGGGCGGACGCCTATCTCTACCGCGCGGCGGCGCACAAGGCGCTGTCCAACCTGCCCATGGCGCTGGACGATGTGAACCGCGCCCTGGAACTGCGCCCCGGCGACGGCGAGGCGCTGGTTCTGCGCGGCGCCATCAAGGCGGCGGCGGGCAAGCCCGACGCCGCCAAGGCCGATTGGGATCTGGTGGTGTCCCGCGAACCCGACTCGTCCGCCGCCCGCACGGCGCGGACCAACCTGATGCGCCTGAACACCGCGGAGAAGTGATACCGGCGCGTGCGGCGGCGCACCCCGGATGGACGGGGCTGCCGCCCACGGGGGTGTTATGCCGCCCGGACGCGGGCGATGAAGGTATCGACCTCGGTCTGCAGGCGCGCGGCCATCTGCGACAGGTCATTGGCGGCCGAGAGCACCTCCCCCGATGCCGAGCCGACTTCGGATGCTCCCTGGCTGACGCTGATGATGGTGCCGTTGACCTCCTGGGCGCTGTGCGCCACCTGCTGAACGTTGCGGCCGATTTCCCCCGTCGTAGCGTTCTGTTCCTCGACCGCGGCGGCAATCGCGCCGGAGATTTCGCTCACCTGACCGATGGTCCGGCTGATGCTGCGGATCGCATCGACCGCCCCGCCGGTCTGCGCCTGGATTTCGGTAATCTGGGCGGCGATGTCGTCGGTGGCCTTGGCGGTCTGGTTGGCAAGCTGCTTGACCTCGCTCGCCACCACGGTGAAGCCCTTGCCGGCCTCACCGGCCCGCGCCGCCTCGATGGTGGCGTTCAGCGCCAGAAGGTTGGTCTGGCTGGCGATGTTCTGGATCAGGTTGACCACATCCCCGATGCGCTGGGCGGCCACCGCCAGCCCCTCGACGTTGGCGTTGGTCCGCTCCGCCTCGCTCACCGCCCCCTTGGAGATGCGGGAGGCCTCGGTCACCTGACGGCTGATCTCGCCGATGGAGGCGTTCATCTCCTCCGATGCCGCGGCAACGGTTTGCAGGTCGGCCGATGCCTGCTCGGTCGAGGATGCGACCAGCGTGGATTGCCGTGCCGTTTCCTCGGCGACGGCGGACATGCTCTGGGCGTTGGCCTGAAGCTGGGTGGCGGCCGAGGACACCGCCTGGACCACGCTCCTGACGCTGGCTTCGAACTGATCGGCAAGGTGGATCATCGCCGCCTTGCGTTCGCGCTGGGCGCGCTCTTCGGCCTCCTTGGCTTCCCGTTCCAGGGTGCGGGTTCTGGCCATCTGGTCGCGGAAGACCCGCATCGCCTTTGCCATGGTGCCGATTTCATCGCGCCGGTCCACCCCGGCGATGTCAACGGACAGGTCACCGGCGGCCAGGGTTTCCATGGTGCCGGACAGCTGCAGGATCGGACGGCTGACCGACCGGCTGGTGAAATGGACGAAAATCGACACCGCCAGCGCCAGCACGATGGTAATCATGATGGATTGGATGGCGTTGCTGCGGAACGTGGCCTCGACGTTATCGACGTAAATCCCGGTGCTGACGACCCATCCCCAGTCCTTGGTCTTCAGGGCATAGCCGACCTTGGGTTCGGGGATATCCGATCCGGCCTTTTGCCAGACGTAATCGACCGAACCGCCGCCGGCCTGGGCGGCGCGGATCAGGGCCTGGGCGAACGGCTTTCCGGCCCCGTCCCGCGTGTCCCAGAAGCTTTGCCCCTCCATGTCCGGCTTGACCGGATAAACGATCACCGTCCCCTTGTCATCGAGGGCGAAGACATATTCGTTGCCGGCGTAGCGGATCGTCCGCAACGCGTCCTTGGCCAGCTTCTGGGCCTGATCCAGAGGCATGGCCCCTTTCGCGGCCTGATTTTCGAAATTGGCGATCATCGTCACCGCGCTTTCGACAAGGGCGCGCGTCTGCATCTTGCTGGCATTCAGGAGAGAGGAGCGCATATCGAAAAGCAAGAGCGCCGCCAGCACGGTGAGCGCAATCAAAACAAGAACAGGAAGAATGAAGAGTCTTCCTTTGATGCTGGTCAGCAGAGTTCCCATAGCGAATCTCCTGAGCTGAATAATCAGCTATTATATAAGGACATCCATATGATCGGGGTTTCGCTCAATATATGAGCATGCATTTTGTGAATATGAGGTACCGTTCGTATCTTGCATACAATAGTATGAAAGTTTCTTTGAGCTGATCGGATTGTAATCAATTCGGGGACAGCACAAGAAACGGCGTGCAATCCAGGCACACCGTAGCATGGCATGCCGGAGCACGCCTTCACCCCCCCGGCCGATGGAGAAGGCTTCAGAAATCCAGATCGGCGTAATGACGGGGTGGGGGGCAGCCGGGCAGGGTGTCGGCCAGAAGCTGGCGGAAGCTGGGCCGCGATTTGATGCGGGCGTACCAGTCCTTGGCTTCGGTGTTGCGGTCCCACGGCACATCGCCGGTGTAATCCACGCACGACAGCGCGGCGGCGGCGGCCAGATCGGCCAGCGTCATCGACGGCCCCGCCAGCCACGGGCGGCGTTCGGACAGGAACGCGATGTAGTCCAGATGATAATGGATGTTGGCCAGCCCGGCGCGGATGGCGGGGGCATAGGGCTGCCCCTGTCCCGACACCCGTTTCACCAGCTTTTCCCCCACCAGGGTTTCGACCACCTCGCGGTCGAATTTGCGCAGGAACCAGCCGCACAGCCGCCGCACCTCGGCGCGGAAATCGATTTCCAGCGGCAGCAGGGGGGGATCGGGGTACGCCTCTTCCAGATATTCGATGAGGGCGAAGCCGTCGGCGATGATCGCCCCATCCTCCTCCACCAGCACCGGAACCTCGCCCGCCGGGTTCAGGGCAAGGAAATCCTCCCGCCGGTCCCAGGGCTTTTCGACCACGGGTTCGAACGGAATGCCCTTTTCCGCCATCATCACGCGGGCCAGCCGCGCGGTGGGGGAAAGGGTATGATGGAACAGGGTTCTCATGGCCGGACGACTTTAACCAAGGCCGCGGGACTTCACAATCCGCGCAACGCGGGGAAGGCGGCGGATGCCCAGCCGGCGGGGGCGCGGTTTTCTGCCGCACAACCGCTTTGATAGAGAATGTGGGCGGTGGTACCGGCCAGGGTATGGGCCACGGGCGTCCAGCCGCGGCGTTCGTAAAAGGCCCGCGCCGCCTTGTTGCGGGCCGCACAGGCCAGCCGGATCGGCCCCGGCAGGGCGGTCTGGGCGCGCAGCAGCAGGATGGTGCCGATGCCGCGGCTCTGCCAGGCGGGATCGATGAACAGGGCCTGGATGAAACGGTCGCAGGGATCGAGCGAGACGAAGCCGGCCACCGTGCCCTGGGCCTCCGCCACCAGCACCAGACTGCCTTCGACGCTGGCGGCATAATCGTCCAGGCCGAATCGGTCCGCCGGCTGCCAGGGAAAGGCGGCCCGCCGCCCTTCGAGAAAGATTTCCGCGCACCGCCGCTCGTCGTCGGGGGTGGCGATGCGCGTGAGGATACCGCGTGCCGTGCCTGTCGCTGCTGCCATGCGCCATGCCGTGTGCCGTTGCGGGAGTGTCCCTGTCAACGAAGCTGGGCGCACGGCTCTTCCGAATCAACGCAAGGGGACGGGCAGGGGCCGGGGTGCGGGAAAAAGATCACAGCCCTTTTCCCACCGCATCTTTCTCAAAAGAGGTACAGCAGCGCCAGCATGCCCAGGCCCAGCACGATGCGGTACCAGCCAAAGGGGGCGAAGCCATAGCGTCCGACGAAATCCACCAGCGAGCGCACCACCGCCAGGGCCGCCAGGAACGCCATCACGAAGCCGACGGCGATGATGGCCCCCCCGTCGAAGCTCATGGTGCTCCAGTTCTTGCCCAGGTCGTAGACGGTGGCCCCCAGCATGGTGGGGATGGCCAGGAAGAAGGAGAATTCCGCCGCCGTCTTGCGGTCCACCCCCATCAGCAGCGATCCCAGGATGGTGGCCCCCGACCGCGACACGCCGGGGATCATGGCGATGCTCTGGAACAGGCCGATCTTCACCGCCAGCAGCGGGGAAAAATTCTCGATCTCGTGGTGGCGGGCGGCGGGCACCAGCCGTTCGATCAGCAGGATGGCGATGCCGCCCAGAATCAGCGCCACCGACACCACGGTGGGGTTGAACAGCACCTGCTTGATGATCTTGTGCAGCAGCACCCCCAGCACCGCGGCGGGCAGAAAGGCCACCACGATGGCGGTGGCGAACCGCCAGGCCCGCGGGTCGCGGGCGATCATGCCGGTGAGCACATGCCACAGGCGGGCGAAATACACCACGCCGATGGCCAGGATGGCGCCAAGCTGGATCACCACCTCGAACACCTTCCCCGGCGGTCCCTCGAACCCCAGCAGATCCACCAGAAGGATCAGATGGCCGGTGGAGGAGATGGGAAGGAATTCGGTGACCCCCTCGACGATGCCGAGGAGGGCGGCTTCAACGACCTGTTCGAACATGGGCCGGGATTGTCCCTGGATGGGGTGGCGCAAAGACGCCTGCCGCACCGCGGCATGCGGTGTTCCGGCTTATATCAGCGCCCCGGCGGTTTGGCGATTCAGGATGGTTGGGTACCCCGAAGAAGGGGATAGGTCCGAAATAGGACTAATTTTCTTTCCATTTTTCTGGCAGATCCGCGGAGTGCCAAGGTTGCAGAGCTGCCTTGTCATAAATTGGTCAGCAAGTGTTACCTATCGGCCTTTTTTTGCTCGCGGGGCTGTGTCTGATGGGGTATACGACAATTGGTCCGTGGAGTGACGGACATCTTTGACTGTCGATGTTTCCAGGAGTTGACGCGATGGCGACGCAGAAGATGCTGGGCTTTGTGAAGACCGCGCAGTGTTTGCCGGACAAACGCAAGGCCGAGGACCGCCGTCACGATTTCCGGGAAATCTACGCCCGCTTCTCCGACGAACGCGCCAACGAGCAGGCGAGCCGCTGCTCCCAGTGCGGCGTTCCCTTCTGTCAGGTGCATTGCCCGGTGGGGAACAACATCCCCGACTGGCTGAAGCTGACCGCCGAAGGCCGTCTGGAAGAAGCGTACGAGGTGTCGCAGGCCACCAACAATTTCCCCGAGATCTGCGGCCGCATCTGCCCGCAGGACCGCCTGTGCGAAGGCAACTGTGTGATCGAGCAGTCCACCCACGGCGCCGTGACCATCGGTTCGGTGGAACGCTACATCACCGATACCGCGTGGGAAAAGGGCTGGGTGAAGCCGCGCACGCCGGAACGTGATCTGGGCGTGTCGGTGGGCATCATCGGCGCCGGCCCCGCCGGTCTGGCCGCGGCCGAACAGCTTCGCGCCAAGGGGTATGAGGTGCATGTCTATGACCGCTACGACCGCGCGGGCGGCCTGCTGGTCTACGGCATCCCCGGCTTCAAGCTGGAAAAGGACGTGGTGGCCCGCCGGGCCAAGCTGCTGGCCGACGCCGGTGTGGTGTTCCACCTGAACTTCGACGTGGGCCGCGACGCCACGCTGGAAGGCTTGCGCGACCGCCACGGGGCGGTGCTGATCGCCACCGGCGTCTATAAGGCGCGCGACCTGGGCGTGAAGGGCGACGGGCTGGGCAACATCGTGCCGGCGCTGTCGTACCTGACCGTGTCCAACCGCAAGGATCTGGGCGACGCGGTGCCGGAATACGACGACGGCTCGCTGAACGCCGCGGGGAAGAACGTGGTGGTCATCGGCGGCGGCGACACCGCCATGGACTGCGTGCGCACCGCCATCCGCCAGGGTGCGAAGTCGGTCAAGTGTCTCTACCGCCGCGACCGCAAGAACATGCCCGGCTCCCAGCGCGAAGTGGCGCATGCGGAAGAGGAAGGCGTGGAATTCCTGTGGCAGGCCGCCCCGGAATCCTTCGAGGGCAAGGACGTGGTGTCCTCGGTGAAGGCCGTGCGCATCCATCTGGGCGTTGCTGATGCCACCGGCCGTCAGACACCGCAGGTGATCGACGGCTCGGAATTCACCATCCCCGCCGATCTGGTGGTCAAGGCGCTGGGCTTCGACCCGGAAAACCTGCCGGTGCTGTTCGGTTCGCCGGACCTGAAGGTGTCGCGCTGGGGCACGGTTCTGGCCAACCCGCACAGCAAGATGACCAGCCTGGACGGCGTGTTCGCCGCCGGCGACATCGTGCGCGGTGCCAGCCTTGTCGTGTGGGCCATCCGCGACGGCCGCGACGCCGCCGAGCAGATCCACGCCTACATCAAGGCCAAGGCCGCCGAGCCGGCGCTGGTCGCCGCCGAATAAGGCCCCTGACGGCTGTTATTCTTCCTTCGATGGGTTCCAAGGGCCTTGCGGCCCTTGGTGGGGTCAAGGGGCGACGCCCCTTGATGTCTTCATAAGACGCGAAAGGGTCAATCGATGACCACCGAGATGAATCAGGGTGAACAGTTCGCCGCCGACTTCGTGCGCAACGCCGCCGACCTGACCACCGCTCACGCCTACAATCCGGCGGACGAGCACGACGCCTGCGGCGTCGGCTTCATCGCGGCCATCGACGGCAAACCCCGCCGCTCTGTGGTGGAAAAGGGCATCGAGGCGCTGAAGGCGGTGTGGCACCGGGGGGCGGTGGACGCTGACGGCAAGACCGGCGACGGTGCGGGCATCCATGTTCAGGTGCCGCAGAAGTTCTTCAAGGATCACGTCCGCGTCATCGGCCACACCCCGCCGGAAAACAACCTCGCCGTCGGTCAGGTGTTCCTGCCGCGCATCTCGCTGGACGCGCAGGAAGATTGCCGCTGCATCGTCGAGGCGGAGATCCTCAACGCCGGCTACTACATCTATGGCTGGCGGCAGGTGCCGCTGAACGTGGACATCATCGGGGAAAAGGCCAACGCCACCCGCCCCGAAATCGAACAGATCATCATCGGCAACTCCAAGGGCGTGTCCGAGGAGCAGTTCGAGCTTGACCTGTACGTGATCCGCCGCCGCATCGAAAAGGCGGTGGCCGCCGACAACATCGCGGGCTTCTACATCTGTTCGCTGTCGGCGCGCTCGATCATCTACAAGGGCATGTTCCTGGCCGAACAGCTCACCAGCTTCTACCCCGACCTGCTGGACGAGCGGTTCGAATCGAACTTCGCCATCTACCACCAGCGTTATTCCACCAACACCTTCCCCACCTGGCCGCTGGCCCAGCCGTTCCGCACGCTGGCCCACAACGGCGAGATCAACACGCTGAAGGGCAACGTCAACTGGATGAAGGCGCACGAGACGCGCATGGAGCATCCGGCCTACGGCGCCCACATGGCGGATCTGAAGCCGATCATCGGCACCGGCCTGTCGGACTCGGGCGCGCTCGACGCGGTGTTCGAGGTGCTGATGCGCGCCGGCCGTTCGGCCCCGATGGTCAAGATGATGCTGGTGCCCGAGGCGCTGACCGCTTCCCAGACCCTGCCGGAAGAGCACAAGGCGCTGATCGGCTATTGCAACTCGGTGATGGAGCCGTGGGACGGGCCGGCCGCACTGGCCATGTATGACGGCCGCTGGGTCGTGGGCGGCATGGACCGCAACGGGCTGCGCCCGATGCGCTACACCATCACCACCGACGGCCTCATCATCGGCGGCTCGGAAACCGGCATGGTGAAGGTTGACGAGACGCAGGTGGTGGAAAAGGGCCGCCTGGGTCCGGGCAAGATGATCGCCGTCGATCTGGCCAAGGGTGCCTTGTACAAGGACAAGGACATCAAGGACGTGCTGGCCGCGCAGAAGCCGTGGGGCAGGTGGGTCCAGGCCACCACCCATCTGGACGAGCTGGTCCTGTCGGCCTCGCGCAAGGGCGAACCGGCGGACATGGACCGCGCCGAACTGCGCCGCCGGCAGCAGTCGTTCGGCCTGTCCATGGAAGACATGGAACTGATCCTGCACCCGATGGTGGAGGATGGGAAGGAAGCCATCGGCTCCATGGGCGACGACAGCCCCATCGCCGTGCTGTCGGAGAAGTACCGCGGCCTGCACCACTTCTTCCGCCAGAACTTCAGCCAAGTGACCAACCCGCCCATCGACAGCTTGCGCGAACGCCGGGTGATGAGCCTGAAGACGCGTCTGGGCAATCTGGGCAACATTCTGGAGGAAGAAGAGAGCCAGTGCCGTCTGCTCCAGCTTGAATCGCCGGTGCTGACCACCGCCGAATTCAACGCCATGCGCGCCTATATGGGCGACACGGCGGCGGAGATCGACGCCACCTTCCCCATCGACGGCGGCCCCGACGCCCTGAAGGACGCGCTGAAGCGCATCCGCCAGGAAGCCGAAGATGCCGTGCGCGGCGGTGCCAACCACCTGATCCTGACCGACGAGGCGATGGGCGCGGCCCGTGCGGCCATCCCGATGATCCTGGCCACGGGGGCGGTGCACACCCATCTGGTGCGCTCCAACCTGCGCACCTTCACGTCGCTGAACGTGCGCTCGGGCGAGTGCCTGGACACCCATTACTTCGCGGTGCTGATCGGCGTCGGCGCCACCACGGTCAACGCCTATCTGGCGCAGGAAGCGGTCGCCGACCGCCAGCGCCGCGGCCTGTTCGGCGGGCTGTCGCTGGAAGAGGGCATGGCCCACTTCAAGAAGGCCATCGACGAGGGCCTGCTGAAGATCATGTCCAAGATGGGCATCTCGATCATCAGCAGCTACCGCGGCGGGTGCAACTTCGAAGCGGTCGGCCTGTCGCGCGCGCTGATCGCCGAGCATTTCCCGGCCATGGTCAGCCGCATTTCCGGCATCGGCCTGAACGGCATCCAGAAGAAGGTTCTGGAACAGCACGCGCTGGCCTATGGCGACGAGGCGGCACCGCTGCCGGTGGGCGGCTTCTACCGCTTCCGCCGCTCGGGCGACCGTCACGGCTGGGAGGGCGGCATCATGCACACCCTTCAGCAGGCGGTGAGCGAGGACAGCTACTCCACCTTCAAGAAGTATTCCGAAGCGGTGCAGAAGCGCCCGCCGATGCAGCCGCGCGACCTGCTGGCGTTCCGCAGCATCCGCCCGGCGGTGGGCATCGACGATGTGGAAAGCATCACCGCCATCCGCAAGCGGTTCGTCACCCCCGGCATGTCGCTGGGTGCCTTGTCGCCGGAAGCCCACGGCACGCTGAACGTCGCCATGAACCGCATCGGCGCCAAGTCCGACTCGGGTGAGGGCGGCGAGGATCCGGCGCGCTTCAAGCCCGACCGCAACGGCGACAACTGGAACTCGGCCATCAAGCAGGTGGCGTCCGGCCGGTTCGGCGTGACGGCGGAATATCTGAACCAGTGCCGCGAACTGGAAATCAAGGTGGCCCAGGGCGCCAAGCCCGGCGAGGGCGGTCAGCTTCCGGGCTTCAAGGTGACGGAGATGATCGCGCGGCTGCGTCACTCGACGCCCGGCGTGACGCTCATCAGCCCGCCGCCGCACCACGACATCTATTCGATCGAGGATCTGGCCCAGCTCATCTATGACCTGAAGCAGATCAACCCCGACGCCAAGGTGTGCGTGAAGCTGGTGGCGCGGTCCGGCATCGGCACCATCGCCGCCGGTGTGGCGAAGGCCAACGCCGACATCATCCTGATCTCCGGCAACTCCGGCGGCACCGGGGCCAGCCCGCAGACCTCGATCAAGTTCGCCGGCCTGCCGTGGGAAATGGGTTTGTCGGAAGTGCATCAGGTGCTGACGCTGAACCGTCTGCGTCACCGCGTGCGGCTGCGCACCGACGGCGGTCTGAAGACCGGCCGCGACATCGTGATCGCCGCCATGCTGGGGGCTGAAGAGTTCGGCATCGGCACCGCCAGCCTGATCGCCATGGGCTGCATCATGGTGCGCCAGTGCCATTCCAACACCTGCCCGGTGGGCGTGTGCGTGCAGGATCCGGCGCTGCGCGAGAAGTTCACCGGCACGCCGGAGAAGGTGGTCAACCTCTTCTCCTTCCTGGCGGAAGAGGTGCGCGAGATCCTGTCCCAGCTTGGTTTCCGCACGCTGAACGAGGTGATCGGCCGCACCGATCTGCTGCATCAGGTCAGCCGCGGGGCCGCCCACCTGGACGATCTGGACCTCAACCCGCTGCTGGCGCAGGTCGATCCGGGCGACAACGCCCGCTACTGCACCATGCAGGGCCGCAACGAGGTGCCGGACACGCTGGATGCCCGCATCGTCGCCGACGCCCGCCCCCTGTTCGAAGAGGGCGAGAAGATGCAGCTCACCTACAACGTGCGCAACACCCAGCGCGCCATCGGCACGCGGCTGTCGTCGATGGTGACGCGCAAGTTCGGCATGTTCGGCCTGCAGCCCGGCCACATCACCGTGCGCCTGCGCGGCACGGCGGGGCAGTCGCTGGGCGCCTTCGCGGTCCAGGGCATCAAGCTGGAAGTGTTCGGCGACGCCAACGACTATGTGGGCAAGGGCCTGTCGGGCGGCACCATCGTCGTGCGTCCCACCACCTCCAGCCCGCTGAAGACCAACGAGAACACCATCATCGGCAACACGGTGCTGTACGGCGCCACGGCGGGCAAGCTGTTCGCTTCGGGCCAGGCCGGTGAACGCTTCGCCGTCCGCAACTCCGGTGCGTCGGTGGTGGTGGAGGGCTGCGGCTCCAACGGTTGCGAATACATGACCGGCGGCACGGCGGTCATCCTGGGGCCGGTTGGCGACAACTTCGGCGCCGGCATGACGGGCGGCATGGCCTTCATCTACGATGAGGACGGCAGCTTCGAGCGTCATGTGAACCCCGAGAGCATCGTCTATCAGCGCATCGAGGTCGCGCATTACGAAGGCATGGTGAAGGATCTCATCCAGGAGCATGTGGACGAGACCCAGAGCCGCTTTGCCGAGCAGATTCTGAACGACTGGAGCCGCGTGAAGGGCAAGTTCTGGCAGATCGTGCCGAAGGAAATGCTGAGCCGTCTGGAGGTGCCCGTCACCGCCGAGGTGAAGGCGATCCCGGCGGAATAACCCGCCGGACAGGACGAACGGCGATGCGGCGGTCCGGGCAACCGGGCCGCCGCTTTCGTTTTTCCGCCCCCCTTTCCGGGGCCGGGGGCGTGTCGTCCTGCCGCCTTGCCAGGGGCCGGTTGGCAGCGTTACCGTTGCGGACCGTCGAAACGGCCTTTTCTCCCGTCCGGGGCACTGTTTTCAGGATCGCTCATGATGTCTGCGGGTCTTTCCCCGTCGTTGCCGGATCATTTCCGGCGGCCCGGCCCCTACCGGATCATCCATGGTTTTCTGGGGGACGATCTGGCCGCGCGTCTGTTGGCGTATGTCCAAGAGAACGAAGACGCCTTTCAGCCGACAATGGTCGGGAAAAGTGGCACCACGGCGCGCCTGGATGATTCGATCCGGGTGTCGCTGAGTCTGAAGGATCTGGGACCGCTGCGGGGCGCGGTGGAGCAGCGATACGCCGCGGTCATGGATTGGGCGGTGGCGGAGTTGCACCTGAAGCCGTTCACCCTGGACGGCTTCGACATGGAGGTGGCCGCCCACAATGACGGGGGGTTTTACAAGCGCCACATCGACACATTCGTCGGCGAGTCAGCGTCCGGCGACCGGCGCGACCGGGTGCTGACCGGCGTTTACTATTTTCATGCCCAGCCCAAGGGATACGTCGGCGGGGATCTGCGGATGCACGCGCTGATGGAGTCGGGGACGGGCGAGGGCTGCGTGGACATCACGCCCGAACACGACATGCTGCTGCTGTTCCCGTCCTGGATGCCCCACGAGGTACTGCCGGTGTCGTGCCCGTCCAAGGCGTTCCGCGATTCCCGCTTCGCCATCAACGGCTGGTACCGGCGCCGGCCGCCCGGATGCTGATCCGGTTCCAGGACGCGGGCGGGAAAAGAAAAACCCCGGCCTGACGGTGCAGGCCGGGGTTTTCATGGGAAACGGTGCTGGCGGGGTTACGCCACGCCGTGGCCGCTTTCGCGGGCGGCGGCATAGCGGCCGCCGACGATGAAGCGGTAGAGGTAGGTCGGCAGGATGACTTCGGCGGTGGTGGGGGTGATGCCCAGATCGGCCAGACCGGGGGCCGACGGCGACGCCACATTGTCGCTTTTGAGCATTTCCACCTGATCCTTGGTCAGCGGCGGGGTGATGAGCGGGATCTTCTCGAAGAGGCCGCCCAGGATTTCCGCCAGCTTCCACGGCAGCGGCAGCAGCAGCCGCTTGCGGTGGACTTCCTTCAGGGTCAGCTCCAGCAGTTCCTTGAAGGTGTAGGTGTTGGGACCACCCAGCTCATAGGTGCGGCCCTGGGCCTTGGGATCGTGCAGGGCGGCCACGACGGCTTCGGCCACATCGCCCACATAGACCGGCTGGAAGCGGGTCTTGCCGCCGCCCACCAGCGGCAGCGCCCACGCGACCTGAGCCATGGCGCCGAAGCGGTTGAAGAAGTGATCCTCCGGCCCGAAGACGATGGAGGGGCGCAGGATGGTCGCTTCGGGGAAGGCGGCCAGCACCGCCTTTTCCCCCGCGGCCTTGGTGCGGGCGTATTCGGCCGGCGACTTGGCGTCGGCGCCGATGGCCGAGATGTGGACGAAACGCTGGGCGCCCGCGGCCTTGGCCAGGCGGGCGATGCGGCCCGCGGCCTGCACGTGGGCGGTGTCCAGCGTCCACGGCCCGTCATTGTGCAGGGTGCCGATCAGATTGATGACCACATCGGCCCCATCCACCGCGCGGGCGACGGATTCGTCGCTGCGCACATCGGCGGCCATGGGAACGATCTGTCCGACCGCGCCGGCGGTTTTGAGGAACTGCGCCTTGTTGGGGTTGCGCGTGGCGATGCGGACGATGGCGCCCGTGCGCGCCAGACGGCGGATCAGATGACGGCCGATGAAGCCCGACCCGCCGAACACCGTGACAACCTGATAGCGAAAGGACATCGACCTTCTCCCGTGCCGTTCCGAACCCGTGCGGCGATGGGTGGCGCGCTGTCCGCCACCAGCCGGCGGAGGATGCTTATACCCAATGCCCGCGCGAAGAACCAGCCCGCCCATCGGCGCATCCCCTGATTTCTCCCAAGCCCCACGGGGAGGGCGGGCCTCCGTCCGCCCCGTTTCCCCGCCGTGACGATTTTTTGACGGGGGTGATTTTTTCGTGTTGACACCCCGGCCCGATCCCTCTAAAAGTCCGCCCACCAGAGAGCACCACCTTCTAAGCCCAGGTGGCGGAATTGGTAGACGCGCAGGTTTCAGGTACCTGTGGCAGAAATGTCGTGGAAGTTCGAGTCTTCTCCTGGGCACCAATTCTCGGCAAAGCCGCACACTCCCCTCTGACGAGGGTGAATGTTGCGGCTTTTGCCGTTTCTGGAGTTTGTTTTACTCTGGCTTTGTTTCCCATGCCGAAGCCTGGGCCGTCGGGCCGGGGGCCGGCGGACCACGCGCGGAGGGGTTATGCCCATTGAGCTTCACGACGGCGACCTGCCGGACGGGCTGGATCTGAAATCCACGGCCCGCGACAACGCCATCGCCATCGACAGCGAAACCATGGGGCTGAACCCCGTCCGGGACCGGCTGTGCCTGATCCAGCTGTCCAACGGTGACGGGACGTGCCATCTGGTGCAGTTCCGCCGCGGTGTCTACAACGCGCCCAACCTGACGGCGCTGCTGACCGACCCGGACCTGACCAAGCTGTTCCACTTCGCCCGGTTCGATCTGGCGATCATGAAGGCGTATCTGGGCATCGACTGCACCCCGGTCTATTGCACCAAGGTGGCCTCCAAGCTGGTGCGCACCTTCACCGACCGCCACGGGCTGAAGGATCTGTGCCGTGACCTTTTGGGGGTGGAACTGTCCAAGCAGCAGCAATCCTCCGACTGGGGGGCGGAGGAACTGACGCCGGAGCAGATGAAATACGCCGCATCCGACGTGCTTTATCTCCATGACCTGAAAGCCAGACTGGATGTGATGCTGGCGCGCGAGGAGCGCACCCATCTGGCCCAGGCCTGTTTCCGTTTCCTGCCGGCACGGGCGGAACTGGACCTCGGCGGCTGGGACGAGCCGGACATCCTGGCCCACTGAACCAGGGTGGGCTGGCCCACTGAACCAGGGTGGGGACATCCGGGGGGCGCGGAATTCGGCAGGGGCGGATATCGTTGCCCCGCCGCACCGGGGGCGGCATACTGCCGCCGGTTCCGGCCGGCTGGGGGACGCCGGCCCGGAACCCTTATCATACGCGAACGGAAGCATACGACGTGAGCAGCATCCTCGACCAACGCGCCGGCAGCGGCGCCGCCGTTCCCCGGACCGCCGAAACGCCGGCCGCCGGTGCCTGCGCCAGCGCTGCCCGCGTGCTGCGGCTGGAAGCCGATGCGCTGGTGGCCCTGGCCGACGGGCTGGATGGCGCCTTCGGTCAGGCGGTGGCTCTGCTGGACGGGGTGAAGGGCCGCGTGGTGGTCACCGGCATGGGCAAGAGCGGCCATGTGGCGCGCAAGATCGCCGCCACCCTGGCGTCCACCGGCTCGCCCGCCTTCTTCGTCCATCCGGGGGAAGCCAGCCACGGCGACCTGGGCATGATCACCCTCGACGATGCGGTGATCGCCCTGTCCAACTCCGGCGAAACGGCGGAGCTGTCGGATATCGTGGCCTACACCCGCCGCTTCGCCATTCCCCTGGTGGGCATCACCCGCCGCCAGGGATCGGCGCTGGCGGAACAGTCGGATGTGGCGCTGATCCTGCCGCCAGCGCCCGAAGCCTGCCCGCTCAGCCTGGCCCCCACCACCTCCACCACCATGATGATGGCGCTGGGCGATGCGCTGGCGGTGGCGCTGATGGAGCGGCGCGGCTTTTCGGCGGCGGATTTCCACCAGCTTCACCCCGGCGGGTCGCTGGGGCGGGCCTTGTCGAAGGTGTCGGACATCATGCACAAGGGCGGCGACATCCCCTTGTGCGATGTTGACGCCCCGTTGAGCGAGGTGGTGCTGGAAATGACGGCCAAGCGGCTGGGCTGTGTCGGGGTGCTGGATGGGAACGGAACGCTGACGGGCATCATCACCGACGGCGATCTGCGCCGGCACATGAACCCCCACCTGCTGACCCAGCGGGCGGGCGACCTCATGTCGCAGCGTCCCAAGACCATCCGGTCCCGCGCGCTGGCCGGTGAAGCCTTGCGTGTGATGAACGAAAAGGCCATCACCAGCCTGTTCGTCATCGATCCCGAAATCGACCCTGGCCGTCCGCTGGGCATCGTGCACATCCACGATTGCCTGCGGGTCGGGGCGGCCTGACCGGCATCGCTGCCGGCGGAGCCTCCAGGGACAGGAAAAGGTGCAGGCATGGACGGGCTGAAAGTCAACGGGCCGCAGGCGCCAGAACCGAAGACGCCGGACCTTGCGGCGCCGGATGCTCCGGCTGCCGGAGGGCCGACCCCCGATTCCCGCCCCGCCGATGCCGGTGCGGTGGAAAAAGCGCCGTTGCCCGCGGCCAAGCGGCCGGGGGCCGGGGGGCGCCGCTCCTCCCGTCCGGCCGGTCGGGGATACAGCCGGTTCGTGTCCATGGCCAAGTTCGGTCTGGCGGGATCGGCCCTGGCGCTGGTGGCGCTGTTGGCCGCGTGGCCGACGCTGAAGGAAATCCCCCAGCCGCGCATCGGCGTCGAACGGGGGCAGCCGGAAATCAGCCGCCCGCGCTTCATCAGCTCCGACGATGCCAATCAGCCCTATTCCGTCACCGCCACGCGGGCGCAGGAACTGGCCGACCAGCCGAACATCGTGTCGCTGGAACAGCCCGAAGCGGAAATGACCGAAAACACCGGCGCCTGGGTCACCCTGCGCGGTGACCGGGGCTGGTACGACCGCAAGACCGGCATCCTGAAGATGAACGGCCATGTGCGCATCCTGCGCGACGACGGCAGCGAACTCAGGACCGAGGAAGCCTTCATCCTGGTGCGCGACGGCACCGCCTGGGGCGATGTCTACACCGAAGGGCAGGGGCCGCAGGGCGAAATCAAGGCCCAGGGCTTCCGCATGAAGGACCGGGGAAAGACCATGACTTTCCTCAACGGCACCAACGCCAACGTGACGCCCATGGCCACCGCCGGCGAGCCGCCCGCGGCGCAACCGGCGGTGGCCCCGGTGCCCCACGCCGTCAAGGAACCGGCCCAGGCCGCGGCCCCGGCGGAACCGGCGGTACCGCCCGCCGCGGCGGTGATTCCGGCCGCCGCGGCCCCGACTCCGGCTCCCGTCCCGGCTCCCGCCGTTTTGGCCCCGCCGCCCGCCGAACCGCCGGCCGCTGCCGCGGCTCCGGCGGAACCGCCGTCTCCGCCGCCCGCCGTGGCCGCCGGAGTGGCCGGTGCCGCCGCCGCGGCCGCGGTTTCGGCGGCGACCCCGGCACCTGCGGCGCCGGTCGCGGTTCCCCCGCCGCCGCCGCCCAAGCCGGCGGTCCGCGCGGTGCCGGCATCGGCGGCGCCCCCGCCGGCCAAGGCCGCCGTCCCGGCGGTGGCCAAGAAACCGCTTCAACCGGCACCGGCCAAGCCGGCGGCCAAGCCGAAGAGAAAACCGTGACCATGCGCCGTTCCTGCCTGTTCACCGCCGGTCTGTCCATCGCCGGGCGCGCCGCTCTGGTTTCCCTGATGGCCCTGGCGTTGCCGCTGGCCGCCGGTCCCTCCGCTGCCCTGGCCCAGGCCGCGGCTCCGCCGCCGGCATCGGGCAAGGCCGCGCCGGGGGCGACGGCATCGGACGGTCTGGGCGGGTCCATGCCGCTGGACATCAACGCCGACAACGCCATCGAATGGCACCAGGACCGGCACGCCTATGTGGCCCGCGGCAACGCATCGGCTCGCAAGGAAAACACCACCGTCTACGGTGACGTGCTGACCGCCTATTACCGGGTGGTGCCGGGCAAGGGGAACGAGGTCTTCCAGCTTGTCGCCACCGGCAACGTGCGGATCATCAGCCCCAACCAGCATGTGTTCGGCGACCGCGCCGTCTATGAAACCGACCGCAAGCTGCTGGTGGTGACGGGCAAGGCGCTGCGCCTCATCACCCCCACCGACGTGGTGACCGCCCGCGACGCTCTGGAATATTACGAGGAACAGCAGCTTGCCGTGGCCCGTGGCGACGCGGTGGCGGTGCGCAGCACCGACCGCATCGCCGCCGACGTGCTGATCGCCCTGTTCGAAAAGGGGCCGGACGGCGGGCAGAAGATGAAGCGCCTGGACGGCTCGGGCAATGTGGTGGTGACCTCGCTGCCCAAGGAGAACCCGGACGGCACCCGTCTCGCCGGTGACCGGCCCGGCGGCGGCCGCCAGCCCGACGTCGGCCGCGGCGACAAGATGGTCTATTCCGCCGCCGACAACACGGCGGTGCTGCTGGGCAACGTCTCCATCACCCGCGGCGACAACCAGATCACCGGCGATGCCGCCGAAATGGACATGACCACCCACATCAACCGCGTCATCGCCGGTCCCGGCGGCGGCCGGGTGTCGGGGCTGCTGATCCCCGAAAGCGATGACGGCAAGGGCGGGGCCAAGCCGGGAGATGCCAAACCCGCCGCCAAGGGGGCCGCCCGATGAGCGCGCGCAAGGCTCCCCGGCTTGACGGCCACCCCGCCGCCCCGGCGGATGGCACCCCCACCACCGGCCTGGTCGCCAGCAACCTGGGCAAATCCTTCAAGAAGCGTCCGGTGGTGCGCGACGTCTCCGTCAGCGTCCAGCGGGGGGAGGCGGTGGGGCTGCTGGGGCCGAACGGCGCCGGCAAGACCACCTGCTTCTATATGATTACCGGCCTGATCGCCGCCGATGTCGGCTCCATCCATCTGGACGGGCAGGACATCACGGCGCTGCCCATGTACCGCCGCGCCCGGCTGGGCATCGGCTATCTGCCCCAGGAAGCCTCCATCTTCCGCGGCATGACGGTGGAGAACAACATCCGCGCGGTGCTGGAGGTGGTCGAGTCCGACCGCGACGTCCGCGAAGCCATGCTGGACGAGCTGCTGGCGGAATTCTCGGTCACCCACCTGCGCAAGGCACCGGCCCTGGCCCTGTCGGGCGGTGAACGGCGGCGCGTGGAAATCGCCCGCGCGCTGGCGTCCCAGCCGCACTTCATCCTGCTGGACGAGCCGCTGGCGGGTATCGATCCCATCGCGGTGGGCGACATCCGCGAACTGGTCAGCCACCTGCGCCACCGCGGCATCGGGGTGCTGATTACCGACCATAATGTGCGGGAAACGCTGGATCTCGTCGATCGGGCATACATTTTGCACGATGGTGTGGTACTAATGGAAGGCGAGCCGGCGGAGATCGTTGCGCACGAGGATGTGCGAAGGGTCTACCTCGGTGAGCGGTTCAGCCTGTAAGCTGAACCTCAACCCAACGTCGTCCCCATTCCAACGGTCCCATGGCGCTTACCCAAAGGCTCGACCTCCGCCAGGCGCAGACCCTGGTGATGACCCCGCAGCTGCAGCAGGCGATCAAGCTGCTGCAGCTGTCCAATATGGAACTCTCCGATTTCGTGGACCGCGAGATCGAGCAGAACCCTTTGTTGGAACGGGACGATGGGGAACGGGCCGCACCGGGTGACGCCGGTGACCGCAGCGAACCGGGCGCCGATCTGGAACCGCCGCAGGAGCCGGGGGCCGTTCCCGCCGCCGACGCCCGCACCCGCGACACGGTGGACCTGACCTCGGCCGGCACGCTGGGGGAGGCGGCGGACGCCCCCCTCGACACCGATTTCGAAAATGTCTACGCCGACGACCGTTTTTCCGACGGCAGCGACGGCGGCAACGAGGCCTATGGCTCGTGGTCGGAACGGGGCGGCGGCTTCGACGACGGCGAAGCCAATCTGGAAGCCACCCTGTCCGGCAGCGTGTCGCTGCGCGACCACCTGACCGAACAGATGAACATCGACCTTCCCGATCCGGGGGACCGGCTGGTCGGGCTGGCGCTGATCGATTCGCTGGACGAGGCGGGATACCTGACCATCGATCCCCTGGCGCTGGCCGAGCAACTGGGCTGCGAGCCGGCGCGGATGGAACGGGTGCTGGCGGTGGTCCAGCGGTTCGACCCCGCGGGCATCTTCGCCCGGTCGCTGAAGGAATGCCTGGCGATCCAGTTGCGGGAAAAGAACCGGCTGGATCCGGCCATGGCCGCACTCCTGGACAATCTGGAGCTTCTGGCCGCCCGCAACCTGCCGGCGCTGATGAAGGTCTGTGGCGTGGACGCCGAGGACATCGCCGACATGGTGTCGGAGATCCGCAAGCTGAACCCCAAGCCGGCGCTGGCCTTCGACCACACGCCGGCCCAGCTTGTCACCCCCGACATCCTGATGCGCGCCAACCCCGGCGGCGGCTGGATCATCGACCTGAACCCCGACACCCTGCCGCGGGTGCTGGTCAACCAGCGTTATTTCTCCCGCGTGTCGGGGGAGGTGCGGAACAAGTCGGAAAAGGACTACCTCGCCGAACGCTTCCATTCCGCCAACTGGCTGGTGAAGTCGCTGCACCAGCGCGCCACCACCATCCTGAAGGTGGCGACGGAAATCGTGCGGCAGCAGGACGCCTTTTTCATCCATGGCGTGTCGCATCTGAGGCCGCTGATCCTGCGCGACATCGCCGAGGTGATCGGCATGCATGAAAGCACGGTCAGCCGCGTCACCACCAACAAGTTCATGGCCACCCCCCGCGGGGTGTTCGAACTGAAATACTTCTTCACCTCGGCCATCCAGGGGGCGGACGGGCAGGCGGCCCATTCGGCCGAGGCCGTGCGCTACCGCATCAAGCAGATGATCGATGCGGAAGCCCCGACCGACGTGCTGTCGGACGATAAAATTGTGGAGATCCTCCAAAAGGAGGGGATCGACATTGCGCGCCGGACGGTGGCGAAGTATCGTGAGGCCATGCACATCCCGTCCTCGGTCCAGAGGCGGCGTGCCAAGATGTCCCGGATGTGAACGGACAGGTCGGGTTTCGCGGTTTCGTTGACAGTCCCGGGAGGGCGCCACTATGTTCCCGGTCCGCACATGGCGGCGCGCCATCAACATCACATCAATTGCGGATCCTACGCGGAAACAACCAAGATGCAACTGACCGTCAAAGGCAAGCAGCTTGACGTGGGCGATGCCCTGCGCACCCACGTTGCCGACAGCCTGAACGCCGCCGTCGGCAAGTATTTCACCAAGCCGCTGGAAGCGAACGTCGTGCTTTCGCGCGAAGCGCACCTGTTCAAGGCCGACATCCAGGTCCATGTGGGTCGCGGCATCCTGGTCCAGAGCGCGTCCGAGGCCGACCAGCCCTATCCCGCCTTCGACACCGCGTGCGAAAAGATCGCCAAGCGCCTGCGCCGCTACAAGAGCCGCCTGCGCAAGCATCACATCGAGGGTGAAGAATCGGCGCTGCCCGCCCGCTACCAGATCCTGGAAGCCGAGGCCGACACCAACCATGTGGATGGGGAAGAGGTGGCGGAAGCCGTCCACCCCGTCGTCATCGCCGAGATGCAGACCCAGATCGAAACCCTGACGGTCAGCGAAGCGGTGATGCGCATGGAGTTGGGCGAGCTGCCGGCGCTGATGTTCCGCAACCGTGCGCACGGGGGCATGAACCTCGTGTACCGCCGCGCCGACGGCAATGTCGGCTGGGTGGATCCCGGTGCGGAAGCGGCTGGCGCCTGATTTTTCAGGCTCCGGAACCCTGGCTTCGGCACTTTAACGGTGCACACCGTCATGCTCGATCTCATCACCCCGCACGCCATCATCGCCAACCTTCGGGCCGGTTCGAAAAAACAAGCCCTGCAGGAAGTGGCGCGGCGCGCGGCGGACCTGACCGGCCAGCACGAACGGGCCGTGTTCGACGTCCTTCTGGAACGTGAACGGCTGGGAACCACCGGCGTGGGGCATGGCATCGCCATCCCCCACGGCAAGCTTTCCGGCCTGGACCGTGTTTATGGTGTCTTCGCCCGGCTGGAGCGTCCGATTGATTTCGACGCGATCGACGAACAGCCGGTCGATCTCATCTTCATGCTGCTGGCGCCCGAGCAGGCGGGCGCCGACCATCTGAAGGCGCTGGCCCGTGTGTCCCGTCTGTTGCGGGACACCGGGGTCTGCGAAAAGCTGCGCGGCTCGGAAAGCGCCGACGCCATCTATGCGCTGCTGACCCAGCAGGAAGCCAGCAACGCGGCGTAAGCCACTTCCCCCCTCTTCCCCGCCGGGGAGAGGGGGGCTTCGCCGTCTTTGCCGTCGCTCCCCTCCCACCGATGCGGTAGGATGGCGGTATGTCGGAAGCTTTTGCGTATTCCCGCATTCCGGTTGCGGACTATCTCCGCGCCGAACGCACCGCCACCGTCCGCCACGAATATGTGGACGGCGAAGTCTTTGCCATGGTCGGGGCGTCCCGGCGGCATAACACCATCGTGCTCAATCTGGTGGAAGCTTTGCGCCCGACGACACGGGAGCGTGGCTGTGCTGTCTACGCCGGTGACGTCAAGGTCCGCGTCGAAGCGGCCAACGCCTTTTATTATCCCGATCTGGTCGTGACCTGTGCCGCGGGTGACGATGACCCGTACGTGGTCCATGCCCCCTCGCTCATCGTCGAGGTGCTGTCCGAATCGACCGAGGCCATCGACCGGCGGGAAAAGCGGCTGAACTATCAGCGCATCCCCAGCCTGACCGACCTTGTGCTGGTGGCCCAGGACGCGCGGCGCATCGACCATTACCGCCGCGGCCCCGGCGGCTGGGACCATATGGTCCACACCGGCGGCGCCGTCCCGCTGGACGGGCTGGGCGCCGCCGTGCCGGTGGATGCGGTTTACGCCGGGTCCGGCACCGCCCAGCCCATGTAGTTCACATCCAGATCCTTGGGGTTCAGGCGGAATTCGTCGGCGAAGGGCGCGTAGGTCAGGCCGGTCAGCCCCTTGACCGCCAGCCCGTGGGTGCGCAGATGGGCCGCGAATTCCGACGGGCGCAGGAAGCGGCGCCAGTCGTGGGTGCCCCGCGGCAGCCAGCGCAGCACATATTCCGCCCCGACGATGCCGAGCGCGAAGGATTTCGCCGTGCGGTTCAGGGTGGCGAAGAACAGGATCCCCCCCGGCTTCACCAGCGACGCACAGGATTTGACGAACAGATCCACGTCGGCCACGTGCTCGATGACCTCCATCGCCAGAACCACGTCGAACTGTGCCCCCTCCGCCGCCAGCGACTCGGCGGTGGTGGTGCGGTAGCGGGCGGTCGCCCCGGTTTCGGCGGCGTGGGTGGCGGCGGTCTTGACGTTGCGTTCGGCGGCGTCCACCCCCAGCACGTCGGCCCCCATGCGCGACAGCGGTTCCGACAAAAGGCCGCCGCCGCAGCCGATGTCCACCAGCGACAGCCCGGCCAGCGGCTGGGGCGCCAGCGGGTCGCGGCCGGTATGGGCGCAGATGGTGTCGCGGATGTAGCCCAGACGAATCGGGTTCAGCTTGTGCAGCGGCCGGAATTTGCCCGAGGTGTCCCACCATTCGGCGGCGATGGCGGAGAAACGGGCGATTTCGGCGGCGTCGATGGTCCCGGCGGGGGCATTCATGGGAATTTTCCTGTAGGCTTTGAGTCGGATTGACGCGCCGGGCGCCTTGCTTCATCCCGGCCACACGGAGTATGGATACGCCGCCCCGCGCCGGCAACGGTGGAGCGGGGGGTCTGGCCATGCCGGCCTGTGGCCGCCGGCGGAAAGTGGTGTGAGGGAATGGCGCGGATCGTCATGAAGTTCGGCGGCACGTCGGTGGGCGACGTCGAGCGGATCAAGAACGTCGCTCGCAAGGTCGAGCAGGAAGTCAAGGCGGGCCACCAGGTGGCCGTCGTGGTGTCGGCCATGTCCGGCGTCACCAACCAGTTGGTCAAGCACTGCAACGACATCGACAAGCTGCACGACGCCCGCGAATATGACGCGGTGGTGGCGTCGGGCGAACAGGTCACCACCGGCCTTCTGGCGATTGCGCTGCAGTCCATCGGCATCCCCGCCCGCTCGTGGCAGGGCTGGCAGGTGCCGATCCGCACCGACGACACCCATTCCAAGGCGCGCATCGTGTCCATCGACACGACCGAGCTGGAAAAGCGCATGTCCACCGGCGAGGTCGCCGTGGTCGCCGGCTTCCAGGGTGTGACCAGCGAAAACCGCCTCAGCACGCTGGGCCGCGGCGGGTCGGACACGTCGGCGGTGGCGCTGGCGGCGGCGGTGAAGGCCGACCGCTGCGATATCTACACCGACGTGGACGGTGTCTACACCACCGACCCCCGCATCGTGAACAAGGCGCGCAAGCTGTCCAAGGTCACGTACGAGGAAATGCTGGAGATGGCGTCCCTGGGCGCCAAGGTGCTCCAGACCCGCTCGGTGGAAATGGCGATGAATCACCGGGTGCGCGTGCAGGTGCTGTCGAGCTTCGAAGCCGCGGCCGGCAGTGACATCCCCGGAACCCTGGTTGTTGACGAGGACGAGATCGTGGAAAAGGAAGTGGTGAGCGGCATCGCCTACAGCCGCGACGAGGCGAAGATCACGCTGATCGGCGTTGAGGACCGTCCGGGTGTGGCCGCGGCCATCTTCGGCCCCCTGACCGACGCCGCCATCAACGTGGACATGATCGTCCAGAACATTTCGGAGGACGGCTCGTCCACCGACATGACCTTCACCGTGGGCAAGGCCGACGTGGCCCGCGCCGTCAAGGTGCTGGAAGAGGCCAAGGGCCTGCTGAACTATCAGCGCCTGCTGTCGGATGCCAACGTGGTGAAGGTGTCGGTCATCGGTGTCGGCATGCGCAGCCACGCCGGGGTTGCCCAGCGCATGTTCAAGGCGCTGGCCGACAAGGGCATCAACATCCAGGTGATCTCCACCTCGGAAATCAAGATCAGCGTGCTGATCGCCGAGGAGTACACCGAACTGGCGCTGCGCGCCCTGCACACCGCCTACGGCCTGGACGCGGCCTGATTCTCGGGGAGGCCGGTTCATGACCGAGGCGAAGGGACGGGGCCGGCTTGACCAGTTGTGGCGGCGGGGCCGGGAGTTTCTCGGCTCCGACACCGCCATCATGGGCGGGGCGATGACCTGGGTGTCGGAACGGCATCTGGTCTCGGCCATTTCCAACGCCGGCGGCTTCGGGGTGCTGGCCTGCGGTTCCATGGGGTCGCAGGCTCTGGCCGCCGAGATCGCCGCCACCCGCACGCTCACGGACCGGCCCTTCGGCGTCAATCTCATCAACGTCCATCCCGACCTGGATGCACTGATCGGCGTGTGCCGGGATCTGGCGGTGTCCCATGTGGTCATCGCCGGCGGCATGCCGTCGGGCAGCACCATCCAGCGGCTGAAGGAGGGGGGGGCGAAGGTTCTGGCCTTTCCGCCCACGGCGGTGATCGCCCGCCGTCTGGTGCGCATGGGCGTGGACGCCCTCATCATCGAGGGCAGCGAGGCCGGGGGCCACATCGGCCCGGTCAGCACCACCGTCCTGGCGCAGGAGATCCTGCCCGAGGTGCGCGACGTGCCGGTGTTCGTCGCCGGCGGCATCGGGCGGGGGGAGGCGATCGCGTCGTTCCTGGAGTTGGGGGCGGCGGGGGTGCAGCTTGGCACCCGCTTCGTCTGCGCCACCGAAAGCATCGTGCACCCGAAGATGAAGCAGGCCTTCATCAAGGCTTCCGCCCGCGACGCGCAGGCGTCGGTGCAGGTGGATGCCCGCCTGCCGGTGCCGCCGGTGCGGGCGCTGGCCAACGACGGCACCCGCGGTTTCCTGGAGCTTCAGCGCACGCTGGCCGCCCAGGTGGACGCCGGCTCCATCACGCGCGAGGCCGCCCAGCTTGAAATCGAGCATTATTGGGCCGGCGCCCTGCACCGCGCGGTGCGGGATGGCGACGTTGACAGCGGCTCTCTGATGGCCGGTCAGTCGGTGGGGCTGGTCACCCGCGAACAGCCCGCCGCCGAGATCATCGCCGAACTGGTGGCCCAGGCCGTCGCCAGCCTGGGCCGGCGGTTCGATCCGGAACCGGCGGTGTCAAGGTAACGCTTTTTTGCCGTCCTGCGGGCGGCCGCACCGTGTTTCCGCCCGCCGTCGTCCTATATCTTGGCCCGACGCCGGGTCCTCATCGGACGCCGGGGGGTGGATTCATTGCGCGATTGGTCCCCGCCCATGACATGTTCCGTCAGGCAAACGTTCCTTGCAATTCCAGAGCGCGTGTGGAAGGAAGCCGGGCATGGTTGATACGAGCGACACCATGACCTTTGACGGAGAGGCGGCGCGCCGGCTGCTGGCGGGGCTGCGCGACATCATGGCCGGGTCCGGGTCGGGCCAGGACCGGCTGGACAAGATCGTCACCCTGATCGGGGCCGAGATGCGCGCCGACGTCTGCTCATGCTACGTCATGCGCGCGGGCGAGGTGCTGGAGCTGTTCGCCACCGAGGGCTTGAACAAGACCGCCGTCCACAACACCCGCCTGCGGGTGGGCGAAGGCATCGTCGGCGACATCGCCGCCCAGGCGCGGCCGCTGGCCTTCGACAACGCCCCGGCCCATCCCAGCTTCGCCTATCGCCCCGAAACCGGCGAAGACCGCTTTCAGTCCATGGCCGGCGTGCCGATCCTGCGCGGCGGCAAGGTGCGCGGCGTGCTGGTCATCCAGCACCAGGACCGCCGCCGCTACGCGGAAGAGGAACTGGAAACCCTCCAGACCATCGCCATGGTGGTGGCCGAACTGGTCGCCCAGGCCGAACTGGTCAGCCCGCAGGAGGTGTTTTCCACCGGCGACGTGGCCCTGCTGCCGGCGCGGCTGGCGGGCATCGCGCTGAACCCCGGTCTGGCCAAGGGGCTGGCGGTCATCCATCGCCCGCAACTGACCATCCGCCAGATGGTGGCCGACGACACCGGCCGCGAGCAGGAACGGCTGGACGAGGCGCTGGCCGCCATGCATTCGGCCATCGACGCGCTGCTGGCCACCCTGACCCGCGCGGGTCTGGGCGAATCGCGGGACATTCTGGAAACCTACCGCATGTTCGCCGAGGACCGCGGGTGGCTGTCGCGCATCCGCGAGGCGATCCGCATGGGGCTGACGGCGGAAGCGGCGGTGCAGCAGGTGCAGAACGACACCCGCGCCCGCATGAGCCATCTGACCGATCCCTACATCCGCGAACGGCTGATGGATCTGGAGGATCTGACCAACCGGCTCCAGCTTCATCTGGCCGGGCGCAAGCCGGAGGCGGAGAGCGCCACCCTGCCCGACGAACTGGTGCTGGTGGCCCGGTCCATGGGGCCGGCGGAACTGCTGGATTACGACCAGCGGCGGCTGAAGGCGCTGATCCTGGAGGAAGGCTCGCCGTCCAGCCACGTGGCCATCGTCGCCCGCGCGCTCGATATTCCGGTGGTGCAGGTGCCCGACGCCATGAACCGGATCGAGCCGCTGGACCCGCTGATCGTGGACGGCGACCATTCCACCGTTTTCGTCCGCCCGGCCGAAGACATCCAGATGGCCTTCGCCCAGAGCATGGAGATGCGCGAGCGGCGCGAACAGATGTTCGCCACCGTGCGCAACAAGCCCTCGGTCACCCGCGACGGGGTGCCGATCTCCATCCAGTTGAACTGTGGCCTGCTGATCGATCTGGCCCATCTCCAGGCCAGCGGGGCCGAGGGCATCGGGCTGTACCGCACCGAAATCCCCTTCATGGTGCGCTCGTCATACCCCGACGTGCAGGCGCAGACCGAGCTTTACGCCCGCATCCTGGACGAGGCGGGGGAAAAGCCGGTGGTGTTCCGCACGCTGGACGTGGGCGGCGACAAGGTGCTGCCCTACATCGCCGGGGGGGACGAGGAAAACCCGGCGCTGGGCTGGCGGGCGCTGCGCATCGGGCTGGACCATCCGTCGCTGCTGCGCCAGCAGTTGCGGGCCTTGCTGCGCGCCGCGTCCGGGCGTCCGCTGTCGGTGATGTTCCCGATGGTGGCCGAGGTGGCGGAACTGAGGCAGGCACAAAAGCTGCTGGACATGGAGGTGAAGCGGCTGCCGGCCGACGGGTACGAGCCGCCGTCGCGCCTGCGCTGCGGGGTGATGATCGAGGTGCCCTCGCTGCTGTTCCAGCTTCCGGCCCTGTTGCCGCGGGTGGATTTCGTGTCGGTGGGGTCCAACGATCTGGCCCAGTACATGTTCGCCAGCGACCGCGGCAATCCGCGCACCGCCACCCGCTATGACCCGCTGTCACCGGCGTTGCTGTCGATGCTGAAACGGCTGGTGGAGGAATGCCGGGCCTACAACGTGCCGCTGTCCCTGTGCGGGGAGATGGCCGGGCGGCCGCTGGACGCCATGGCGCTGATCGGCATCGGTTTCCGCACCCTGTCCATGTCGCCGCCGTCGGTGGGGCCGGTCAAGACCATGCTGCGGTCGCTGGACGCGGGGGCCTTGCGGCAGTACATCAACAGCCTGCTGGCCGGCGCCGACCACAGCCTGCGGGCCAAGCTACGGGCCTTTGCCATGGATCACGGCGTGATCCTTTAGAAATGTATCACGGCGTGATCCTCTAAAAATGGATCACGGGCGTGATCTTCTGGCAGGGGTGCCCCGGCTTGCGCCGCCGGGGCGTTCGGGCGCATAACGGGGGGCCGTCGGGCGAGCGGCGGAGTTATCCGGGCGCGCAACCCCATCCGGGTGAGCTTCACCGCAGTCATCATTCTGGGCAAGAGACACCGGGCAGACACAACCATGGCTCACGACGTCATCCACAGCGGCACCCATGGGGACGACACCCGTTCCGCGGCCAAGCCCATCAACGCCGTCCTGCGGGAAGCACGCCAGCGGTTGGGCGTGGATCTGCGCGACGTGGCGGACACGCTGCGCATCCGTTTCGTCTTCCTCCAGGCCATCGAGGATGGGCGGTACGGCGATCTGCCCGGCACGGCCTATGCCTCGGGTTTCGTGCGGTCCTACGCCGAATTCCTGCAATTGGACGCCGACGCCGTTCTGCGCCGCTTCAAGGAAGAGGCGGCGGCCAGCCCGCCGCGCATGGAAATCTACCTGCCCACCCCGGTTCCCGAAGGGCGCGTGCCCGGCGGGGCGCTGCTGCTGAGCGCGCTGGTGGTGGCCGGGGTGGTGTACGGCGTGTGGTATTACCTGTCGGCCACCGACCGTTCCATCGCCGATTTGGTCCCGGCCCTGCCCGAACGGCTGGTGGCGCTGCTGGACACCCGGTCGCTGCCCGATCCCACTGCGGCTCCGGCGCGCCCGCCGGCCCCGGCGCCCGCCGCTCCGGCCCCGGTGGCGGCCCCGCCGTCTCCGGCCCCCGCCCCGTCGGCATCGGCTGCCCCCACGCCGCCCGCTCCCACCTCGTCCACTCCGGCCCCGCCCGCATCGGTGTCGGCGTCCCTGTCGCCGCTGCCGGTGGCGCCGGGAACCAAGCCTCCGGCCCCGCCGCCTGCCGCGGCCACGGCGGCCACCGCCCCGGCCGGTGGCGACGACGGCGACGACGAGACGGAGGCCCAGGATCCCACGCCCCTGGCGGGCAGCGCGCCGGCGGTGCCCACGGTGGCCGCGGCGGCGGAACCCCCGGCGGATCTGGGGCCGCCCAAGCGCACCTTCGGCAGCCAGAACGCCAACGCCCACGTCCAGATCCGCGCCACTCAGGACAGTTGGCTGCAGATCCGCGACGGCAATTCGGAACTCTTCTCCCGTGTGATGAAGCCCGGCGACGTCTACCGCGTGCCCGACAACAAGACGGGGCTGAAGCTGCGCACCGGCAACGGCGGCGGGCTGATCCCCATCGTCGGCGGCGTGCCCGGCGCCCCGCTGGGCAGCACCGGGCAGGTGATGCGCGACGTGTCGGTGGACGGGCTGGCCGCCAAACAGCCCCACTGATCGTCCGCCCGCTTTCCCCTCCGGTTCAAGACATTACAGGTTCACTGTCATGAGCGTGCGAGCCTATCGCCAGATCCAGCGCCGCAAATCCCGCCAGATCCGCGTCGGGTCGGTGCTGGTGGGCGGCGATGCGCCGATTTCGGTGCAGTCCATGACCAACACCCCGACCACCGACGTGGCCGCGACGGTGGAACAGATCCGCTCCATGGAGCGGGTGGGGGTGGACATCGCGCGGGTGTCGTGCCCCGACCGCGAATCGGCCCTGGCGCTGAAGGAGATCGTGCGGCAGGTCAATGTGCCCGTCGTCGCCGACATCCATTTCCACTACAAGCGCGCCATCGAGGCGGCGCAGAGCGGTGCCGCCTGCCTGCGCATCAACCCCGGCAACATCGGCTCGGCCGAGCGGGTGCGGGAGGTGGTGCAGGCGGCCAAGGATTACGGCTGCTCCATGCGCATCGGCGTCAACGCCGGCTCGCTGGAAAGCGACCTCTTGGAGAAATACGGGGAGCCGTGCCCCGAGGCGATGGTGGAAAGCGCGCTGAACCACGCGCGCATCCTCGAAGACCATGATTTCCGCGAATTCAAGATCTCGGTGAAGGCGTCCGACGTCTTCCTGGCCGTCGCCGCCTATCAGGGTTTGGCGGAGGCGTGCGATTACCCGCTGCACATCGGCATCACCGAGGCGGGGGGCCTGCGCGCCGGAACCGTGAAATCCTCGGTGGGGCTGGGGATGCTGCTGTGGTCGGGCATCGGCGACACCCTGCGCGTCTCGCTGTCGGCGGAGCCGGCGGAAGAGGTGCTGGTGGGCTATGACCTGCTGAAGACGCTGGGCCTGCGGCGGCGCGGGGTGACGGTGATTTCCTGCCCGTCGTGCGCCCGGCAGAATTTCGATGTCATCAAGACCGTGGACGCGCTGGAAAAGCGGCTGGCCCACATCACCACCCCGCTCACCCTGTCGGTGATCGGCTGCGTGGTCAACGGGCCGGGCGAGGCGCGGGAAACCGACATCGGCCTGACCGGCGGCGGCAACAACACCCATCAGGTCTACCTGTCGGGCCTGACCGACCACCGGCTGAAGGATGCCGACATCGTGGAGCATCTGGCCGGGCTGGTCGAACGGAAGGTGGCCGAGATCGAAGCGGAAAAGGCGGCGTCCGCACCCCCCGCCCCGTGACCGCCGCCTATTTCGTCGTCGGCGCCAACCACCGCACCTGTTCGGGGGCGGTGCGCGACGGGCTGACGGCGGAGGAACCGGAAATCCCCGCCCTGCTGGACCGGCTGCGGGCGGCGGGTCTGGAACAGGCGGTGTGGCTGTCCACCTGCGACCGGGTGGAGGTGCTGGGCGTCCACCCCCGCCCCACCGACGCCGCCCGGCTGGTGACCGAGATCCTGGCGGGCCGGGCCGGGGTCACCCCGGCGGCGCTGGCCGACCAGCTTTTCATCCAGACCGGCAACGGCGCCGTCCGTCATGTGTTCGCCGTCGCCAGTTCGCTGGACAGCCAGATCATCGGCGAACCCCATGTGCTGGGGCAGATGAAGGACGCCCACCGGCTGTCCGCCGCCGCCGGCCTGACCGGGCCGGAGCTGGAGGCGCTGCTGCAGGCGGCCTATGCCGCCGCCAAGCGGGTGCGCAGCGAAACCCCCATCGCCGAAGGGGCCACGTCGGTGGTGGCGGCGGCGGTGCAGGTGGCCCGCGACGTTCACGGCGGGCTGGAGCGGCGGGCGGCGCTGCTGCTGGGGCTGGGCGACATGGGCGGGCTGGTGCTGGACGGGCTGATGGACGCGGGCCTGAGCCGGGTGTCGCTGGCCGCCCCCAACGACCGCCGGGGCGAGGCGGCGGCCCGGCGGCGCGACGCCCATTTCGTGCCGTGGGCCGATGTGAATACCGTGCTCGACGCCGCCGATATCGTGGTGACCGCCACCGGTCTGGGGCGCTATACCCTGACGCCGGAGCCGGTGAAGGCGGCGCTGAAACGCCGCCGTTACCGCCCGGTGTTCGTCATCGACGCCGCCATCCCCGCCGACGTCGATCCCGGCGTGGCGGCACTGGACGATGTGTTCGTCTATGATCTGGCCGATCTGGAGCGGGTGGCGCTGCAGGGCCGGGTGGGGCGCCAGGGGGCGCTGCAGGCGGCGTGGCGCATCGTGGACGAGCAGATCGCCGCCTTCACCCGCGGGCGGGCCGAGCGGGCGGCGGTGCCGGCGGTGGCAGCCCTGCGCGCGCATTTCGAGGCGGAACGGCGCCGGGTGCTGGCCGAGCACGCCGGGCTGGACGCCGGGGCGGCCACCCGGCTGCTGGTCAACCGCCTGCTGCACCGCCCGTCCGAAGCCCTGCGGGCCATGGCTGCAGGAACTGGGGCGGCGGGAGGGGGGGCAGCGGAAGACGGTGGTGGCGGGGCGGAGGACGCGGGGCGGCTGCTGACCGTTCTGTTCGGTTTGGATGAGACAGGCCCGGACCGCGGTGGTCCGGCGGAAGGGGATGGACCGACGTGAGCCTTGAGGACAAATACCGCCGGGTGCTGGCCCGTCACGACGAACTGCGCGACGCGCTGTCGGCGGGGGTGGCCGATTCCGCCAGCTTCACCCGCCTGTCCAAGGAATACGCCGAACTGACTCCGGTGGCCGAGGCCATCACCGCCCTGAACCGGGCGCGGGACGAGCGGACCGGCCTCGACGCCCTGCTGGCCGATCCCGACACCGACGCCGAGATGCGCGCCCTGACCGACGAGGAAATCCGCGATCTCGACAAGCGCCTGCCCGCGCTGGAGCGGGCGGTGCAGGTGGCGCTGCTGCCCAAGGACGAAGCCGACGAGAAGAACGCCATCCTGGAAGTGCGCGCCGGCACCGGCGGCGACGAGGCGGCCCTGTTCGCGTCGGACCTGTTCGAGATGTACCGCCGCTACGCCGTCCTGCACGGCTGGCGATTCGAGGTGATGGAGGTCAGCGAAACCGGCATCGGCGGCTATAAGGAGGCCATCGCCAACATCACCGGCCGCGGCGTTTTCGCACGCCTGAAGTTCGAATCGGGGGTTCATCGCGTCCAGCGTGTGCCGGCGACCGAGGCGCAGGGGCGCATCCACACCTCCGCCGCCACCGTCGCCGTGCTGCCGGAAGCCGAAGAGGTGGACGTGCAGATCGACGACAAGGATCTGCGCATCGACGTGTTCCGCTCCTCCGGTCCCGGCGGCCAGTCGGTCAACACCACCGACAGCGCCGTGCGCATCACCCACCTGCCGACCGGCCTGGTGGTCAGCCAGCAGGACGAGAAAAGCCAGCACAAGAACAAGGCCAAGGCCATGAAGGTGCTGCGTTCGCGCCTTTATGACCTGCAACGCTCGGCCCTGGACGCCGAACGGGCCGCCGACCGCAAGAATCAGGTGGGTTCGGGCGACCGTTCGGAACGGATCCGTACCTACAACTTTCCCCAGGGCCGCGTCACCGACCACCGCATCAACCTGACCCTCTACAAGATCGACAAGGTGATGCTGGGCGAAGCCCTGGACGAGATCATCGACGCCCTCACCGCCGAGGACGAGGCGGCGCGTCTGGCCGAACTGCGCTGATTGTTCAGGCAACCCGTCCATCCGTCAGACATGCCGTCCGTCTTACCTGCGGTTGGGGGCTTAGGCTGTTTTGCCATACCGCACCCGTCCGCCATATCACCGGAAGCCGGATTGCCGGGGGGGGAAGCCAGAGTTTAGCCTTCCCTGCGCGGCTGCCATTTCTGGTGGGCCGCATCAGCACGCGTGCCGGCGTTCGACGACTGACGCAGACGTAAGCCCAGGCCCGCGCACGACCAAAAGACCAGGGAGAACGCGGCCATGGCGACAGGTACCGTCAAATGGTTCAACACCACCAAGGGCTATGGCTTCATCGCACCCGAGGGTGGGGTGAAGGATGTTTTCGTTCACATCACCGCCGTCCAGAAATCGGGGCTGCGCGGGCTGAGCGAGGGGCAGAAGGTCAATTTTGAAGTGGCCCGCGGCTCCAACGGCAAGGACGCTGCCGTCAACATCACCATCGAGCCGTAACACCGCCGTTCAGGCGGGCGTTGCGCAGCACAACCGGCCCTTCGGCCCGTCCCCCGAAAGGTACGGGCCGGGGGCATCAGGACAGCAGGCCGGTGGCGCGGTAGGCGTCGGCGGCCGCTTCCACCAGATCGGGAACGCGGGCGCGCAGCCGTTCCACCTCCTCCGCCGGGCCGTTGCGGCAGGCGTCTTCCAACGCGCGGGCGTGGGCCGACAGCACCATGGCGCCAAAGGTGGCGGCGGTGCTTTTCAGCGTGTGGGCATCCCGTGACAATTGCTTGGGATCGGTGGTTTCGGCGATCCGGCGGGCGCGGGTGCGGGTTTCCTCCATGAACTGATGGATCACCTCGGTCAGCAGCGACGCTTCCAAATCGTCGGTCAACTGCTTCAGCACGGCGGCGTCCAGCCGTTCGGCCCCTTCCCCGTCCTGTCCGCCGGCCGCCGGGCCTTGGGCCGAGGGGGTGGCGGGCAACCAGCGGGCCACGGTGTCCAGCAACAGGGTGCGGTCCACCGGCTTGGGCACGTAATCGTTCATGCCGGCGGCAAGGCAGCGGTCGCGGTCCCCCGGCATGGCGTCGGCGGTCATGGCGATGATGGGAATCTGGCCGATGGGCGACGGCATGGTGCGCAAGGTGCGCGCCGCCGTCAGCCCGTCCATCTCCGGCATCGCCAGATCCATCAGGATCACGTCATAGGGCAGGGTGCGCGCCGCTTCCAGCGCCTCCAGCCCGTTGGCGGCGACGTCCACCTGATAGCCCGCGGCCTTGAGGAAGGACGCGGCGACCAGTTGGTTGGTCGGGCTGTCCTCGGCCAGCAGCAGGCGGCGCCCCGGTGCGGTGGCCGGCGACGGGTGGGCGGGGCGGGGGCAGGGGTGGGCCTGATCCCCCGGCTTGCCTTCCAGAACCTCCAGCAGGCGGCGCTGGCGCACCGGTTTGACCACCAGCGCGTCGGTGCCGGCGGGCAGCGCCTCGCTGTGCTGCCCCACCATGGTCAGGCGGATGATCCGCCGCACCCCCGCCCCGCGCAGGGCGCCGATCAGGTTGGGCAGGGTGCGGTCGTCGCCGTCCACCAGGGCGGCGTCGATGGGGTTGGCGCCGGCATGGCGCAGGGCGGTGGCGGCGTCGCCGGTGGCATCCACCTGCGCCCCCCACGATCGCAATTGCGCCGCCATGGCATCGCGCCCGATGGCGCAGGGGTCCAGCAGCAGAACGCGGCGCCCCGACATGCGGGTGGCCAGATCGGCCCCGCTGCCGGCGGCATCGCCCGGCTGGCGGTGCAGCGGCACGGTGAACCAGAACACCGATCCGCGGCCCAGCGTGCTTTCCACGCTGATCCGCCCCCCCATCAACTGCACCAGCCGCTTGCAGATGGCCAGCCCCAGCCCGGTGCCGCCATGGCGGCGGGACGGCTGGGGATCGACCTGGGTGAATTCGGTGAACAGCGACGGCAGCGCGTCGGGGGCAATGCCGATGCCGGTGTCGGCGATGCGGAAATGGAGATGGACGGTGCCGCTGCCATCCCCGGCCCCGGTATCCGGGGCGGCCAGTTCGACCGAAACCGACACGCCGCCCGATTCGGTGAATTTGACGGCGTTGCCGGCCAGATTCAGCAGGATCTGGCGCAGCCGCCCGGCATCGCCGCGCAACAGGGGCGGCACCTGGGCGGGGACGCAGGCGGCGAGCGTGATCCCCTTGGCGGTGGCGCGGGCCGACAGCAGTTCCACCACGCCTTCCACCAGTTCCACCAGATGGAAGCGGTGTTCCTCCAGCACCAGCTTGCCCGCCTCCATCTTCGACAGGTCGAGGATGTCGTTGAGGATGGCCAGCAGCGCCTCGCCCGATTCGCGGGCGGTGGTGGCGTAGATGCGCTGCTGCTCGTCCAACTCGCCGTCCAGCAGCAGGCCCAGCGTGCCGAGAACCCCGTTCATCGGCGTGCGGATTTCATGGCTGATGGTGCGCAGGAATTCCGATTTCGCCTTGTTGGCCAGTTCCGCCTGTTCCTTGGCGATGCGCATCTGTTCCTGGACGCGGCGGGTTTCGGTGATGTCGCGGGCGGACACGATGCCCACCAGCCGCCCGTGGTGGGAGACGTAGCGGGTGCGCCCCTCCACCAGGAAACGGGTGCCGTCGGGGCGGCGGCACGTCAGCTCGAACGGGCTTTCCATATGGGTGCGCAGCCGCTGGCTGGCCTTGGCCATGTCCTCCGGCGCGATCATCGACAGGACGGGCCGCCCGACCAACTGGTCCGTGTCCAGCCCCAGCAGGGTGCAGGCGGCGGTGTTGGCGTCCATCACGATCCCGGCCTCGTGCATCACGATGGCGTCGGTGGCGGCGTCGGACAATTGGCGGAACCGCTCCTCGCTTTCACGCAGTTCCGTTTCCACCCGGCGGAAGGCGGTGATGTCGGTGTAGCTGACCAGCATGGTCCGCCCCCCGGCGACCGGCGCCACGGTGCGTTCCAGGACCGTGCCGTTGGGCCGCTGGTATTCGGTGCGGTTGCTGGTGGTGAACGAGGGTTCCAGGGTCTTCAGCCGCTCGGTGATGGTCATCTCCGCGGTGTCCGGCCCGAATTCGCCCCGTTCGGCCAGGAACAGCAGCATGTCCCGTTTGGTCAGGCCCGGCCGCAGCCAGCCCGGCGGCAGGTCCAGCAGTTCGCTGAAGCGGCGGTTCCAGGTCAGCAGCCGGCCGTCGGCGCTCCACACCGCGACCCCCTGGTTCATGGCCGCGAACACGGTTTCCAGAAGCTCGGTCTTGTCCGCCAGTTCGGCTTCGCGGCGCTTGTGCTCGGTGATGTCGGTGCGGATGCCGACATAGCCGCCGTCGCTGGTGCGCCATTCGCTGACCCGCAGCCAGCGCCCCCCCTGCAACTCCTGCTCGAACGAGGATCCGGGGTTGCGGTGCTGGGCCAGACGCTCGGCGATCCACGGTTCGATGTCACCGTTCGGGCAGGCGGAGTACTGGCCCTTGCGCGCCCCGTCGCGGATCAGATCTTCGAACGTCATCCCTTCGCGGATCGTGGTCAGGGCATAGAGGTTGCGGTAATGGCGGTTGCAGTGGATCAGACGGTCGTCGGCATCGAACAGGGCGAACCCCTCGCTGACTGCCTCCACCGCTTCCACCATGCGGCGGTTGGCGGATTCCAGCCGGGCGTCGGCGGCCTCCATCGCCCGCTGGGCGTCGGCCAGCCGCCGTTTTTCCTGGTGGATCAGGATCAGCACCAGCATGAGCGCCGATACGATTCCTCCCAGGGCGAAGGCGGCCTCATCCATCCCGTCCTTGTAGGCTTCCGAGACGGTGTGAACGAAGCTGACCACCGCCAGCACGCCGGCGATCACCGTCAGGAAAAGCCGCTGGGGCGAAGTTTGCCTGTTCATCGACGATATGCTCCAGCTTCCATGCTGTTCAGGAAACGCCACCAACCGTTAATGCGCCGGTAATCCGACCGGCGCCAAGGTGTCAGGACAGCTTTGCGTGCACAAGACATCTCCGTTTCCATGGTCTTGCCATTTCTTGTGCCGCGCGGACAGATGCTTGTGCGCCCAGGGTATGCGGCGGTATGTCCGGGAAGCGGAATCGTACCGGGTTGGCGCACGGATGGAGCCGGTCATGATCGTTCTTTTCACCGATTTCGGGCTGACGGGACCCTACACCGGGCAGGTCAAGGCGGTTCTGGCGCGGGAAGCGCCGGGGGTGCCGGTGATCGACCTGTTCGCCGATGCCCCGGCCTTCGACCCGCAACTGTCGGCCTATCTGCTGTCGGCTTATGCGCGGGAGTTTCCGGCGGGCACGGTGTTCCTGTGCGTCGTCGATCCCGGCGTGGGGACCCTGCGGCGACCGCTGCTGGTCAAGGCGGACGGGCGGATCTTCGTCGGCCCCGACAACGGCCTGTTGGACGGGGTGTGCCGCCATGCGGTGGACGTGTCGGTGCTGGAAATCGGCTGGCGCCCGGCGCGGCTGTCGGCCAGCTTCCACGGGCGCGACCTGTTCGCCCCCGTCGCCGCCCGCGCGGCGTTCGGGCGGATGCCGGCGGGCACGCCGCTGCCGGTGGCCGACATCGCCCGCCCCGACTGGCCGGAGGATCTGCCGCGCATCGTCTACATCGACGGCTACGGCAATCTGATGACCGGGCTGCGCGCATCGTCGGTGCCGCCCGGCGCGTGGCTGTCGGTGGGCGGCTGGACGGTACGGCAGGCCCGCACCTTCGCCGACGTCCCGCCGGGAGAGGTGCTGTGGTACGAGAACGCCAACGGTCTGGCGGAAATCGCCGTCAACCGGGGCCGGGCCGCGGCGGCGCTGTCGGTGGCGCTGGGCGATCCGGTGACCGTGGGGCCGGGGGAGGGTGGGCGTTAAGCGGCCAGGGGGATCAGCCGCGACAGCCAGCGGTCGAGCCGATCGGCCAGCGCGTCCGGGTCCGGGTCCAGCGGCAGCAGGGGGAAGGGGGCGTCACCGCCGGGGAGTGCTGCGGCCACCGGGACGGTCAGCAGGATGCGGGTGCGGGGATAGAGCACCACGGCCAGGGCCGCCGCCTGCTCCGCCCCGTCACGGGCCATCAGGGCCAGGGCGGTGTCCTGCTCCCCCATCAGGGTCAGCGCGGTCATGGCGTCGGCGGCCACCGCCACCGTGAAGCCGCGGCGGCGCAGAAGACCGGCAAGCGCCATGCGCTGGGCGGGATCGGCGTCGGCCACCACCGCGTGGCGCGGCGGCGGGGTGTTCGGCGGCAGGTCGATGGTGAACATGGGGCACCTCCCCCCGGTCAGCGGATGTGGATCACCGCCGGCTCGTCCATCAGGGCCAGCATGGGGCGGTCGCTGGGGTGGTTGCCGTATCCCCAGGTGCGGTGAAACGGGCCGTTCTGCGCCAGCCAGGCCCGCACCCGATCCGCCTTGTGCCCGCGCACGCAGTTGCCCGATGCGATGCGGCCGGTCAGGTGGCCGTTCACCACCTCCATCTCCGTCGCCATCAGGTGATCGACGGGCAGGCTGCGCAGCAGCGCCGGCATGTAGATGTTGAGCGCGCCGGTGGCGACGATCACCGTGCGCCCGGCGTCGCGGTGGGCGCGCAGGGCGTCCACCATCGGGGTGTGCCAGCGCAGCCGGTGGGCCAGCCGCTCCGCCGCCGCCTCGGCCAGGGCCAGCGGCAGGCCGCGCAGCGTGCGTTTCAGCAGCACCGCCTTGACCGTGCCGCGGAAATCGGCGCCCAGGGGCCGCCCGCGCAGATGGCGGTGGGTGGCCGAGCGCAGGGCGTCGGCAAAGGCCAGACGGGTGCGATGCCGTCCGATCACCTCGGCGATGAACAGGGGCAGGCTGTCGCCGCGGATCAGCGTGCCGTCGAAATCGAAGAAAGCCGCCCCGTGCCCGATCATCCGCCCGCAACCTTCATGCCCGCCGGCCTGCGATGGCCGGTCCTTCCATGCCGGACTATGGAACCGGGGGGAACCGGCGTCAACCATGGGGGCCGTATCAGAAATGGGACGGGATCACGGGACCGGGCGGGATCAGTGATACGACGGGGGCGGGGCGTCGGCGTCGTCGGTGCCGGGCAGGTCCAGGCCGGCGATGGCTTCGTCGATGTCACGGGCCGTCTGGTCGAGATCGGCCTTGATCGCCCCGACCGTTTCGGTCAGGGCGGCGGTGTCGTGGGCCAGCCGGTCGAGGCGGGCGTCCATCGCGTCCAGGCGCTCGTTCATTTGCCGGCTGAGCCGTTCGAGCGCGTCCAGAAACAGGGAAGATGTCGCGTCCATGGGGGGTGCCGTTTGCCGTGGAACGATCGGAAAGGAACAGGGTCCTTGGAAAGAGGTGGGGCAATCGATGCCCCCTTCCCAGAGCTACGGGCGGCGCACCCCGCAAGAGGGAGCGGGCGGGAAATCATACGATCAAAAGGTGCAAAAGGGTGGAGGGATGGCAACGGCCCCACCCCTCCGGGGAGCGGGGTTCTCAGTCCGCATCGCCGTTGGGCGTGCGGCGGGCCAGCGGAATACCGAACAATTCCAGGCGGTGGCCGACCAGTTCATAGCCCAGTTCGCGGGCGATGGTCTGCTTGAGCTTTTCCAGCTCGTCATTGGTGAATTCCACCACTTCCCCGGTCTGGAGATTGATGAGATGGTCGTGATGCTCGTCGCGTTTTTCCTCGTACCGGGCGCGGCCGTCGCCGAAGTCCAGCCGGTCGATGACCTGGGCCTCTTCGAACAGGCGCATGGTGCGGTAGACGGTGGCGATGGAAATCCGCGGGTCGATGACAACCGATCGGCGATGGACCTCCTCCACGTCGGGGTGGTCGGTGGCTTCCGACAGCACGCGCGAGATGACGCGCCGCTGGTCGGTCATCTTCAACCCCTTCTGGATACACAGGTCTTCGAGGCGGGAACTCATGCAAACCTCTTCAAGGGCGATGCCGTTCTCTGTGAAGGCGGCAGGTGGATCGCTCGTCGTTTCCTCCGGTGGCAGGCCGGGAGGATCAATGTTGATAGCAGAGAAAGGAACGAAACCAATATAGGGCCGTTGCGCCCATGCGCACGTCCCTGTTTCCGGCACATCCGCTTTTCCGTCTGCACTGTCGCATTCCAACACCGATCCCGGAGCCGCCATGTCCATCCTAGAGGTCAAACACACGACCATCTACCGCTATTCGCAGCCGGTGCGTTTCGGTGAACACCGGATGATGTTCCGCCCGCGCGACAGCCACGACATGCGGCTTCGTGACACGCTGCTGACCATCAGCCCGGCGCCCGCCTCCACCCGCTGGCTGCATGACGTGTTCGGCAATTCCATCGCCATCGTGTCGTTCGACGCCATGGCCGCGGAGTTGTGCTTCGAAAGCGTGATCCGACTGGAACACTTTCCCATCGATGGGCCGGAATTCTCCATCGAGGAGTACGCCCGCGTCTATCCCTTCAGCTATTCGGCGGAGGAGGTGCCCGACCTGGGCCGCACCATCGAACGCCATTACCCCGACCCCGACCATCGGGTGGACGCCTGGGCGCGCGATTTCGTGGTCAGCGCCGGCCAGCCCGCCGACACCCTGGCCGTGCTGGCCGCCATGACCGAGGGGATCCGGCGCGATTTCACCTATGCCGCCCGCACGGCCGAGGGGACCCAGACGCCGGTGGAAACCCTGGACAGCCGCAGCGGCACCTGCCGCGATTTCGCCCTCTTGATGATGGAGGGGGTGCGCAGTTTGGGGCTGGCGGCGCGCTTCGTCACCGGCTACCTGTATGACCCAGCCCGCGACTCGGGCACCACGGCCGATGAGGCGGCGGAGCCGGCCCCCGCCGTCACCGGCGGCGGCTCCACCCATGCCTGGGTCCAGGTCTATCTGCCCGGTGTCGGCTGGGCCGAATACGACCCCACCAACGGCATCATTGGCAGCCGCAACCTGATCCGCGTGGCGGTGACCCGCGACCCGTCCCAGGCGGTGCCGCTGTCGGGATCGTGGATGGGGGAGGAGGGAGCCAGCTTTTTGGGCATGACCGTCGATGTTCAGGTTAACACGGCAGAGTTTTGTGAGTAGACTTGTCACCTTTTTTGAGGTTGTCGATGCAACGCTGTAGGCCGGTGTCGTGTGGTTTGAGGGGCTGGTTTCCGGCAAGGGGCTGAACCCGTGACGCTTCAGGAGGCTTCGGGATGCGTGGCAGGCGGTGCCGTGGCCGCTCCTGACGAGGGAGCGTTCCCTGTCGCGCGTCTGGCCCGTCCCGAACCGCCGGTGTCCCCGGAAACCTGGGGCATGGATGTGTTCGCCCGTTTCGAGGCCGACCCCATCCTGCCCGCCGTGGCGGTGGCCGAGGGCGGGCGGGTGATCGGGCTGGTGGACCGTGCCGCCCTGACCGCCACCTTCGCCAAGCCGCTGATGTCCGACCTGTACGGCCGGCGCCCTGTGCGGCTGGTGATGGACCCCGCCCCGCTGCTGGTGGAGGCATCGTCGTCCCTGGCCGAGGTGGGGCTGCGCATCGCTGCGGAAAAGCCCGCGGCGATGGCCGGCGGCTTCGTGGTGGTGCGCAACGGGGCTTATGTGGGGGTGGCGTCGGCCATCGACCTGATGACCGCCACGGTGGAGGAGGCCTCGCTGCGCTCCCGCCAGTTGGAGGAGGCGCGGTTCCAGGCGGAAAAGGCCAACCGGGCCAAGACCGCCTTCCTCGCCAACATGAGCCACGAGATCCGCACGCCTCTGAACGCCATGATGGGCTTCGCCGACATCCTGCATCAGGAGGTGCTGGGGCCGCTGGGCAACGACCTCTACCGCGACTATGCCGGGGATATCGTCGCCAGCGGCCGGCATCTGATGGACCTCATCAACGACCTTCTCGACCTGTCCAAGGCCGACGCCGACAAGCTGGAGCTGTTCGAATCCACCGTGGACGTGCACCGGGCGGCGCTGACCTGCTCCCGGCTGCTGAGCGAGCGGGCCATGCGGGCCAGCGTGGCGGTGCGCTGTCTGGTGACGTCCGACGTGCCGGCGTTGCAGGCCGACGAACGCAAGCTGCGGCAGATGCTGCTGAATCTCCTGTCCAATGCGGTGAAGTTCACGCTTCCCGGCGGCACCGTCACCCTGGACGGGGTGGTGGACGCCGACGGCGGCCTGCTGCTGCGCTGCCACGACACCGGCATCGGCATGACGCCGGAGGACATGCAGAAGGCGCTGGAGCCGTGGGGGCAGGTGGACAGCGCGCTGGCCCGCACCCACATCGGCACCGGCCTGGGCCTGCCGCTGACCAAGGCGCTGGTGGAGGCGCACGGCGGGCGGTTGCTGATGGAGAGCGTGCCCGGTACGGGGTCGGTCATCAGCCTGCGCTTCCCCCCGGAACGGGTGCTGGCCCCGGTGCAGGACGCCGACTCGGCCCCACCCCGCTGGACGGGGGATGGGGGGTAGGCGGCCCGTCTCAGAACGCCTTGCGCTTGGGCGGTGCCTTGGCCCGCTGCTCCAGCAGTTCCACCAGTTGCATCAGATCCTCGCTCTTCCAATAGCGGGACCGGCCCAGTTCGGTGCGCGCGGTTTCCAGGAAATCGGCGATCAGCATCTCTTCTTCCGGGTCCATGGCGGCACCGGTCTGGATGCGGTGGGTGATGAGACGGACCATGGTCTGGCTGGTGGGGCCGATCCAGGCGCTGACCCGCTGGCCGAAGATCCCGCACAGGCGGTTGATGCGCAGGATGTGTTCCATGCGCCCGTCCAGGGAATCGTCCGGCCCGATCTTCAGGGCGCGGTTCAGGTTGGCGTGCATTTCGTCCAGGAACGTGTCCCGCCACTGGCCCAACTCCAGGGTGGACAGGGCGAACCGCTGGGCCGTGGCCCCGAACGCGGCGATGAAACCCAGCAGCCACAGGGTTTCCGCGCCGTCGGTGGGAAAGGCCCGCCGTGCCCCCGCCGCCACCGCCGCCCGTTCCAGGGCCACCTCGGCGACCCGCCCGGTCACCGCCTTGTCCAAGGCATTCCAGGCCAGGGAGAAGGCGGGTTCGGTGTGGCGGTCCTCCATCAGCGTGCCGGCCCGCACCGCCGCCATCATGCCTTCGATCCGCTGGTGCAGGGCGCCGATGGCGTCCCGATCCTTGGGGGCGGGATGGATGGGGGTGCCGGGCAACCGTTCCTGCAACGTCAGCGCCCGCGCCAGCAAAGCCGCCTGCGCCCGGCAGGCGCCGACGAAATGGGCGGTCAGGGCCGCCGCCACCGGCGCCCCCTGGGGTGACGGGATGCCGTGGTCGGTGACGTACAGCGCCGCCGCCCCGTACAGCCGCTGGCGGTGGACCGCCAGCAGCGGCAGCAGGTGCGACACGGTTTCCGCCCCCTGGTCGTTCAGCGCCGCCACATCCTCGGCCAGGGTGTTGGCGGTGTCCTGCCAGCCGCGCGGGGTGTCGCTGGCGGGCAGGCGTTCCAGCCGCTCCAGCACCAGCGCCAGCGGCCCGTCGCCGGCGGCCAGGACCTCCCGCGCCAGGCGCAGGGTTTCCGGGTCGAAGGAGGGGGGCCGTTCCACCGCCGTCTGGGCCATGGCCTGGCGGCGCAGGCGGCTGCGCGACAGAGCGGCCAGAAACGCGCTCATGCTCTTGGGCGTGGCGTGCACGCCGTCCAGGTGGCGCAGGGCGGCATCGCGCATGCGGTTGCGCAAGTCTTCGGCCAGGGAGGAGCGCATCACCCGGTCCAGCGGCTCGTCGCAGGCGGCCTTGTCCAGCGTCTCCTGCGCTTCCACCGCCAGCAGGGGGAAGCCGTCGTGGCTCAGCACCTCCCACAGGGCGCCGGCATCGGCGCGCTGGAGCATCCCCGGCACCGGCAGCCCGGCGTGGTACAGCACCGGATCGTCGATCAGCACCGGATCGAACAGGGTGGTGAACAGCCGCCGCGCCCGCTGGACCCGCTGGCGGTTCAGGTGCTCCACCACGAAACGCCGGACCAGCCGCAGGCGGTCGGGCGGCTGTTCCTCCATATCCTCGATCTCGCTGAGCAGGCTGTAGACTAGGGAGGGAGGGAGACGGGCGACCAGATCGTTGATCTTGGCCCGGATGTCCGTATCGCCGTGGCCGGAGGAATCGGAGCCGGCAAGCGGCGGAAGACCGGGAAAAGGCGGGGACCGTTTCGGCATGGATACCCTGGTCGGTGGACACCGGGGAGGCGGAAGCCCCCCTTCCTGCGCCGGGAAAGGTTAAAGCTGTGGTAATACCCCAGCGTATCACATCTCCGGCCGTCCCGTACCCCTCCGGTCCCCTGCCGTGCCGTGTGCCACGGCGGGCGACCCTTACTTCGAGCCGCGGGTGCGGCTGACGATGGGCTGGGCGTATTGCAGCTCGATGTCCCAGGGGAACTGAATCCAGGTGTCCTGACTGACCTCGGTGATGTAGGTGTCCACCAGCGGACGGCCGGCGGGTTTGGCGTAGATGGTGGCGAAATGGGCCTTGGGCAGCATCTTGCGCACGATCACCGCGGTCTTTCCGGTGTCCACCAGATCGTCGATGATGAGCCAGCCTTCGCCGTCGCCGCCTTCGGTGCCCTTCAGCACCACCGATTCCCGCTGGTTCATGTGGTCATAGGTGGACACGCAGATCGTATCGATCAGGCGGATTTCCAGTTCGCGGGCGATGATCGCCGCCGGCACCAGCCCGCCGCGGGTCACGGCCACGATGCCCTTCCACGGTCCCTGATCCACCAGACGCCACGACAGGGCCTTGGCGTTGCGGTGCAGTTCGTCCCACGAAACGGGGAAATGACGGGTGTACGAAGCGGGATCGGCCATGGCCTGCCCTTTCCTGATCTAAGGCGTGCGTGAAGGGGGATGGAAGGATGGGCGCCTTATAGCCCACGCCAACGGAGAGGGCAACGGGCGGCCATTCAGTCACCGCATGGCTGTCATGCTATTGATTGGCGCACTGATGGCGGAAAGCCCTTGCGCTTCTCCGGCGGTCTGGCTAAAAACCGCGCCACCCCGGCGGCGACGCCGGCGGTTCGGAGAAGCGCCCGTAGCTCAGCTGGATAGAGCATCAGACTACGAATCTGAGGGCCGGAGGTTCGAATCCTTCCGGGCGCGCCATCCTCCCTCCTCGCGAGGGCTTCAATCCGGCTGATGCCGGATTTTTTGTGTCTGATCGATCTCCTTATCCTCCGTTCGACGCCCCTTGGCACCCCGCGGCGGGCTTCCTATTTGCCAACACGCGGTCCGGCAACAGGAGAAGGGGCGATGCCCAAGGACACACCCGCCGTCCCACCTGTCTTTCAGCGATCCTCCCGGCGCCTGATCCCCGCCGTGGTGATCCTGGCTGCCGCCGTGGCGGTGCCGGCCTGGGGGCAGAGCGCCGGCCATCCGGCCGGAACCCGTCTGCACATCCGCTTCCAGGATCTTCCCCAACCCTACGCCGAAGCCGCCGCCTCCAACCCGCCGCAGCGGGTGGAACGGCCCGATGGTGTTCCTATCGCGGTGCCGCCGGGGTTCACCGCCACCCTGTTTGCCGACGACGTGGACAACGCCCGCAACCTGCTGCCGCTGCCCGACGGCAGCGTTCTGGTGGCGCAGCAGCGGCCCGGCACACTGATGCGGCTGCACGACCGCGACGGCGACGGGCGGTCCGACACGCGGTCGGTATGGGCGGCAGGGTTCGACCGCCCGTTCGGGCTGGCGTTCTACAATGATGCCGTGTGGGTGGGCGATGTGGACGGGATCTGGCGCCTGCCCTGGAAAGCGGACGCGGCGGAGGCCGCGGGCGACCGCCGGCGGATCACCCCACCCGGCGCGCTGGGACCGGACGAGGGGCACTCCACCCGTTCGCTGGCCATCGCCCCCGATGGCCGGACGCTCTATGTGGGCGTCGGCTCGCGGAGCAACATCGGCGAGGAGCCGGAGCCGCGGGCGACGGTGCTGCAATTCGCCGCCGACGGCAGCCGCGGGCGGGTGTTCGCGGCGGGTCTGCGCAACCCGGTGGGCATCGCCTTTCACCCCGGCACCGGCGCGCTTTACACGGTGGTCAACGAACGCGACGGGCTGGGGGACCGGCTGGTGCCCGACTATCTGACCCAGGTGCGGGATGGGGCGTTCTACGGCTGGCCCTATGCCTATCTCGGCCCTCACCCGCAGCCGCGTTTCGCCGACAAACGCCCGGACAAGGTCAAGGCCACCATTGCTCCCGATGTGCTGTTTGAGGCCCATTCCGCCCCCATCGGCCTGACCTTCGGCACCGGCCTGCGCTTTCCCGAACGCTACCGCCAGGGGGCGTTCGTCGGGATGCACGGGTCATGGAACCGTTCCAGCGGGGCCGGGTATCATGTGGCCTTCGTGCCGTTCGAGAACGGCAAACCCACGGGCGGGTACGAGGTGTTCGCCGCCGGCTTCCAGCGCCCCACCCCGGCGCGGCAGCGTCCGCGGGTGTGGGGTCGCCCGGCGGGGGTGGCCGTGGCCGGCGACGGCAGCCTGCTGATTGCCGACAGCTTCGGCGCCGTGTGGCGCGTGGCCTGGGCCGGCACACCCTGACGGCCCGGTCACTTCGTCGCGGTGCCCTTACGGTTGGTTGCCTGATGCGCCGCCATCCCCTAGCGTTGGTTGGTGAGGGAACGATGCGCAAGGGGCGTTGTGATGGATGAGGTCAAGACGGTCACCGGGACCGATACGAACGACAAGCCGAAAAAGAAGAAGAAGGCACTGAAGCTGAAGAACCCGGTGGCCGGCGCGCCGGCCACCGGCGGCGAGGTGCTGAGGGATGCCAAGGAGGCCGCCGCCATCGAAGACCACTGGCGCGATCTGGTCAGCGGCAAGCCGCCGAAGAAGGGCCGAAAGGTCAAATACATCGATGAACTGGCCCGGCTGCAGTTCGAGCTGATAAAGCTGCAGGAATGGGTGCGGGTCAACGGCCTGAAAGTCTGCGTGCTGTTCGAGGGGCGCGACGCCGCCGGCAAGGGCGGGGTCATCAAGCGCATCACCGAAAGCCTCAACCCCCGCGTCTGCCGGATCGTGGCGCTCGGCACCCCGACCGAGAAGGAACGCGGGCAGTGGTACTTTCAGCGTTACGCAGCACAGCTTCCCGCCAAGGGCGAAATCGTGCTGTTCGACCGCAGTTGGTACAACCGTTCCGGTGTCGAACGGGTCATGGGGTTCTGCACCGACGAGGAATACCAGGAGTTTCTGCGTTCTTGCCCGCTGTTCGAGGAGATGCTGGTCCGCTCCGGCATCATCCTCGTCAAATACTGGTTCTCGGTCAGCGACGAGGAGCAGGAGAAGCGTTTCACCGAGCGGATGCGCAATCCGATCAAACGCTGGAAGCTCAGCCCGATGGACCTCGAATCCCGCAAGCACTGGGTCGAGTATTCCAAGGCCAAGGACGTCATGCTGGAGCACACCGACAAGAAGCTGACGCCATGGTACATCGTTGACGCCGACAACAAGAAGAAAGCGCGGCTGAACTGCATCCACCACCTGCTTCAGCAGATCCCCTATCAGGACATCGCCCCGGTGGAATTGGAACTGCCGCCGCGGCAGAGCGACGACGGCTACACGCGGCCGAAAAAGTCGAAGCAGAACTGGGTGCCGGAAACCTACTGAGGACTGTTTTGAGCATGCCTTGCCTTGAAGTAAGGCAGAGCACACCTTACAGTAAGGTTAATTAATCCTTACTGTAAGGTGCCACCATGAGAGTGGAGCTGACAGTCACCTCCAAAGGGCAAATCACGCTGCGTCAGGCGGTGCTCGACCATCTTGGCATCAAGCCGGGAGAGCGCGTTGATGTTGAACTGCTGCCCGATGGTCGGGCCGAACTGCGCCCCGCCGGTGCCCGGCCCGGTCTGGCTGACCTGCGCGGCGTTCTGCGGCGCCCCGATCAAAAGCCGGTATCCCTGGAAGAAATGCAGGCCGCCATCGAAAAGGCGGGGGAGATTTCGCCGACGGGGTGATCCTTTTCGAGGCCGGGAAGGCCAAGGCCTCCCGGTTGGTCACGTTCGACCGAACCTTCGCGGATCGGGCTGGAACGGATGCCGTGATGCTCCTGGGAGGAACGCCGGTACCCCCTTCATGATTCCCGCTGAACAAGCATCGGGGGTGGGGGAAACGCCTACGCCCACGGCAGGCCGGATTTCGGACCGTGCACTAAGGGGATACCGAAGCAAGCCCGGAAACAACAAAAGCGGCTCATCGGCCGCCTGCTTCCGCGTTCAGATTTTTATCGGGGAGGATGGCGCGCCCGGAAGGATTCGAACCTCCGGCCCTCAGATTCGTAGTCTGATGCTCTATCCAGCTGAGCTACGGGCGCTTTGCCTTATGGATCCGCCGTGTGGCGGGAACCGTCTTTTAGCCGAACCGCCGGGGCGGTGCAAGCCTTTTTGTCAAAAACCTTTCAGGGTTTTGTCACCCGCGTTCCGCCACGGTCGTCCCCTCGGTGTGGACGGCGCGGCGGTACAGGTCGGGCAGGTTCAGCAGCCGGCGCGCGGCGTCCACGTCCTGGATCGCTTCGTGCTCACGCCAGGGGCACACGGCGCGCAGGCGGGACAGGGTGTCCTCGTCCTCGGCGGCGCGGGTGCGCAGGGCGGCGTTCTGCGCGATGATGGTCGTGCCGTTGCGGTTCAACTCGTCCAGCGGATCCTTGCCGTCGAGGCTGGTGCAGATGGCCGGCAGCACCCCCTGGCGGTGCAGGGTGTAGCCGGCGGGGGTGACGATGCGGCTCCAGGTCAGGAACAGCTCGCCGTCGTTGGGCAGGCGGCTGACCGTCTGGACGCTGCCCTTGCCGTAGGTGCTGGCCCCCACCACCACCGCACGCCCGCTGTCCTGCAGCGCCGCCGCCACGATCTCGGCGGACGAGGCGGAGCGGCCGTCCACCAGAACCACCAGCGGCAGCCCCTCCACCACGTCTTCCGGGGTGGCGTCGAAACGCTGGTGGCTGTCGGGATGGCGGCCCTCAGTGGTCAGGATGCGGCCGTGGGTCATGAACAGATCGGCCACCGCCACCGCCTGATCCAGCAGCCCGCCGGGGTTGCCGCGCAGGTCCAGGATGATCCCCCGCAGCCCCGCCGTTCCGCGGGCCAGCAGCAGGGATTCGCGCAGGTTCGCCGTGGTGGCGGCGTTGAAACGGTCCACCTTCAGCACCGCGATGCCGTCGGCCACCGTCAGGGTGACGGTGTTGGGCACCATCCGTTCGCGTTTCAGCGGCAGGAAGCGGGGCAGAACCCCATCCTTGCCCACCGTCAGCACCACGATGGAACCGCTGGGGCCGCGCAGCCGGTCGCGCAGGGTGGTGTCGTCCATGGGGGCGGCCGGGGCGCCGTCGATGGCCACCAGCACGTCGCCCGGCTGGATGCCGGCGCGGAACGCCGGGGTGCGCGGCAGCACGTCGCCCACCACATAGCGTTCGCCCATGCGGGTCAGGGTCAGGCCGATGCCGCCGTACCCGTCGCGCTGGGCGCGTTCGCGGGTGGCGCGCTGGACGCCGGTGTAGCGGGAAAAGCTGTCCAGGTCCGCCGTCACCCCGTCCAGCACCGCCTGATAGATCCGTTCCGCCGTGGCGGCGCGCAGCGGGGCCGAGCGGACACGTACGGCGCTGATGGCGCGGCCGGTCAGAGTACCCCAGGCCGCGGCGTCGGTGGCGGGGGGAACGGCGTATTCCGCCGCCAGAGCACCCGACACGTACACCCTGAGGGCGCTGCCGGCGCGGTCCACCGCCACCGCCGGATCGATGGTGCGCAGCCCGCGCAGCCCGTCCGGACCCAGCCGGGTCAGGTCCACCGGGTTCAGATAGGCTTCCACAAGCCGGGAATAGACGACGGAGAAAACCTGTTCATTGATCGTGCCGGTGTCGCGGGTGGCGACGGTCTGCGTCCCCGCCTCGCGGGCACCGGCGGCAAAGGCCGGCGGCGCCAAGCCCGGAGTCGCGAGAAGCAGGGCAAGAGCGTACGCCCCGGCGCGGAGCGTGACGGCACGCTTGCCGCCCCCCGTACCGGGCGCCGCTTTTCGGCTGCGAATCAGCGAAACAGCCCTCATTCCACCCTGCCCGATGCGCCCGCGGGTCCCATCGTCACGGCCCGCCGGCCGGATGCTCCGAAAGCGGGGGAAAACGGCGTTCGCTGCCCAACCGAAACGGTTGCCCCCAACGGGACTAGACATAGCATCGCCGCCCCTGTTGCCGGTGGGACAATCTGCGCCCTTTTTTCCCTTGTTGTCTATTTCCCACGCGATGTTGCTTTTCTGCCTCGGTGCTTTCCCTTGCTGCTTTTCTTGGTTTCGCGCCGTCCGGCGGCGGGGGCGTTGCCCGATTGCCACGATCCGCCGCCGTTCAGGCCGTCGGCCCCGTCCGGGGCGTCCAGGCGGAACAGGGTGCTGCCGGTCAGCGGATCGGCTTCGGCCACGGTCACGGTGACCGGGGCGCCCAGCCGGTACACCCGCCCGTGGCGCTCACCCACCAGGGCGTGTTCATGCTCGCGGTGTTCGTAACGGTCGTCGGGCAGGGTGCTGGCCGGCACCAGCCCGTCGCCGCCGCTTTCCGCCAGCCGGATGAACAGGCCGAAGCGCGTGACCCCGGTGATCCGCCCCGACAGACGTACACCCACCCGTTCCGACAGGTACGCGGCGGTGTAGCGGTCCAGCGCGTCGCGCTCGGCGGTGGCGGAGCGGCGTTCGGTCACGGACACATGCTCGCCCGCCGCCTCCAGCCCCGCCATCTCCTCGTCGCTCAGCCCGCCCGGCCCCAGCCCGTGGGCGCGGATCAGCCCCCGGTGGATCAGCAGATCGGCGTACCGGCGGATGGGGGAGGTGAAATGGGCGTAGCGTTTCAGTGCCAACCCGAAATGACCCAGATTTTCCGGGCTGTAGACCGCCTGTGCCTGGGCGCGCAGGATCACTTCGCTCACCAGTTCGGCTTCGGGGCGGCCGTGGGCGCGGGCCAGGATGCCGGTGAACAGCGACGGCGTGACCTCCGCCGCCCGCGGCAGGGCATAGCCGATGCCGTTCAGGAATTCCCACAACGACTCCATCTTGTCCAAAGACGGCTGGTCGTGAACGCGGTAGAGCGCCGGCACCCCGGCCTGTTCCAGGCTTTCCGCCGCCGCCACATTGGCGGCGATCATGAATTCCTCGATCAGCCGGTGGCTGTCCAGCCGTTCGCGCGGGGCGATGGCGGCGATGCGCCCATCCTCGCCCAGCCGCACCAGCCGTTCGGGCAGGTCCAAGTCCAGCGTGCCCCGCCGCCCGCGCGCCGCCCACAGGCAGGCGAAGGTGCCGTAGAGCGGCGCCAGCACCGTGTCCAGCAGCGGGCCGGTGGTGTCGTCGGGGGCGCCGTCGCGGGCTGCCTGCACCTGTTCATAGGTCAGGCGGGCGGCGGAGCGCATCAATCCGCGAACGAAACGATGCCGGAGAATCCGTCCTTTGGCGTCGATCCACAGCTCCGCCGCCAAGCATCCCCGATCCTCCCCCGGCACCAGCGAGCACAGGCCGTTCGACAGGGCTTCGGGCAGCATGGGCACCACCCGGTCGGGGAAATAGGTGGAGTTGCCCCGCTCGAACGCCGCCCGGTCCAGCGGGTCGCCGGGCCGCACGTAATAGGCCACGTCGGCGATGGCCACCAGCAGGTGCCAGCCGCCGGGGTTGGCCGGGTCGGGGTCGGCTTCCGCCCACACCGCATCGTCGTAATCACGGGCGTCGGCCCCGTCGATGGTGACCAGCGGGACCGAGCGCAGGTCCGCCCGCGTGCCCAGCCCCGGCACCTTGGCACGGGCCGCCTGGGCTTCGGCCGCGGGGGGGAAGACGGTGGGGATGCCGTTGGCGTGGATGGCGATCAGGCTGGCGGCGCGCGGCTCGGCGGTGGGGCCGATCACGTCGGCGATGCGGGCCTGGGGCAGCCCCAGCCGGGCGGCGGGCAGAATGTCGGCCAGCACCAGATCCCCGTCGCGGGCGTCCCCGATGTTGAGCGGCAACACCGCCAGTTCGCCCTTGGCCCGGCGGTCGGTGGGGATCAGGCGCCCGCCGTCGGCGGTGCGGCGGAACACCCCCAGCACCCGCCCGGCGGACCCGTCGATGCGGCGGATCAGCCGGGCTTCGTACAGGCCATCGGTGACGCGGCTCAGCTTGCACAGCGCGCGGTCGCCGGGGGTCAGGGCCGGGTGGCCCTTGGCCTCCCCGGTCAGGACGATGCGGGGCGGCGGGACGTCGGCGGTCCAGGTCAGGGGGCGGGCCATCACCTCGCCGTCGGTGTCGATGCCGGTGATCTCCAGCACGCCGACCGCGGGCAGGGCGTCGGGGGGCGCCAGCCGCTTGCCGCGCCCACGCTCCACGGCGCCGTCGGCTTCCAGTTCTTTGAGCAGGTCTTTCAGCCATTCCCGCCCGGCGGAGCCGCTGAGACGGAAGGCACGGGCAATCTCCCGCTTGCCCACCGGGGTGGTGCTGGAGCGGATGAAGGACAGCACCGCTTCCCGCGAGGGGAAGGCGGCGGACGGCAACGGCGGTTTGGTCACGGGCGGGATGGGTGTCTCAGGAAGGGAGACTCTAGAAGATGGCCGCCCGCACCGCCGATGCCAACTGATTCGTGATGGGAAACGTCAGGGCGGTTCCGGTGCCGATTCGGGGAATTGCTCCGCGCCGTCGGTGATCTCGTAATAGTCGGGTTTGCTGGCGGTGTGGATGTGGCGCACCGTGGTCAGGCCGGTCGGCTGGTCCAGCGCCCCGGCGGCCACGTCCATCAGCTCCAGCCCGTCGCCGCGCCAGAACAGCGACGAGCCGCAGCGGCCGCAGAACCCGCGCTCGGCCTCCGCCGATGAACGGTACCACACCAGCGTGTCCGCCCGCTCCAGCGCCACCGCCGTGCGGGGAATGGTGATGTAGGCGCCGGTGTGGCCATGGAAGCGTCGGCACTGGGAGCAGTGGCAATCCACCACCCCCAGGGGCCGTTCGCTGACGGTGAAGCGCACCGCCCCGCACAGGCAGCCGCCGGGAAGGGGGGAGGAGGTCTCAGCCATCGACGGGCACCCCCGATGCGTTGGCGGCGTCGGTGCTGCGCAGGCGCGGCAGGCCGTCGTCGCCGATGTGGTAGTAATCGCCCTGGAAATCCACCCAGATGTGCCGGTCGGCGGTAAGGCCGGTCGGCTCGTCCAGGCTGCCGGCGGTCGCGTCGAACCGCGACTGGCCGATGGGGTCCCAGAACAGCGCGGTGCCGCACCGGGTGCAGAAGCCCCGCCGCGCCCGCTCCGACGAGGCGAACCAGCCCAGCGACTCGTCACCGGTGATGCGGATCGCCGTCCGCGGAAAGGTGGTGTAGGCGCCGACGTGGGAATGCAGCCGCCGGCACTGCCCGCAATGGCAGAAGGAAATGGCCGAGGGCTGTTCGGTGATGGTGTAGCGCACGGCACCGCACAGGCACCCGCCCGTCCAGACCCGCCCCGGTTCCGATGTGGCTTGCTGTGCGGCGTCGTTCTGTGTGGTGGCGCTCATGTCTTACCCTTTCCAGAACGGCTTGGCGGCTTCGCGGTCGGCGTCGGCGCGGGACAGGCCGATGTCGCTCAGAATGTGATCGGGCAGCGTTTCCAGCGCCAACCGCTGGCGCCGGCGTTCGTTCCACGCCGCCAGGGCGTCCAGGGCCTGGCCCAGCCGGTGCAGCAGGCCGGTGCCGGCGGATGGTGCTGTGCGGGACGAGGGTTCGCTGTGGGAAAGGTCGCTCATGGCCGCTGTCTCCCAACGGGTGTGTTTTGATCGTTTGGTTGTGCGTGATAGCGGGATGGTGAGCCACCCGATCCTTGCGCGCAAACGACGAATTCTCATAGAATCGATTAGGAAATCTAATCGGTCGGATTCCTGATCGGCCGGACACGCCTTGAGGACGGGGGACCGCCCCCGGCACCCGCACGCCATGCACCGGAGCCTTCCGCCCCTCAATGCCCTGCGCGCCTTCGAAGCGGCGGCCCGCCATCTGTCCTTCACCCGTGCCGCCGCCGAACTGCACGTGACCCAGGCCGCCATCAGCCACCAGATCAAGGGGCTGGAGGACTGGCTGGGCGCACCGCTGTTCCGCCGGGTCAACCGCACCCTGCTGCTGACCGAAGCGGGGCAGGCCTATGTGGTGCCGGTGCGCGAGGCGCTGGGCCAGATCGCCGACGCCACCGACCGCCTGTTCCGCCGCGACACCGGCGGCGTGCTGACCATCAGCACCATGCCGTCCTTCGCCGCCAAATGGCTGGTGATGCGGCTGGGACGGTTCCAGGCGGCGCACCCCGATCTGGAGGTGCGGCTGCACACCTCGTCCCATCTCATTGATTTCACCGATCAGGATGTGGATGTGGGCATCCGCCTGGGGCGCGGGCAATGGCAGGGGGTGTTTGCCGAGCGGCTGATGACCGAGGATGTGTTCCCCGTCTGCGCCCCCGCCCTGCGCGACGGGCCGAAGCCGATCCGCACGCCCGCCGACCTGATGCGGCACACGCTGCTGCACGACGATTACCTGATTTCCTGGAGCATGTGGTTCGCGGCGGCGACGGCCGGCGGCGCGCTGCCCGCCGGGGCGGTGCCGCCGGGGGCGGAGGTGGACCGCGGGCCGCGTTTCACCGATTCGGCCCTGCTGCTGCAATCGGCCATCGGCGGGCATGGGGTGGCGCTGGGCCGGCGGGTGCTGGTGGCCGAGGATCTGGCCGCCGGGCGGCTGGTGCGGCTGTTCGACGTGACGCTGCCGGGGGAATACGCCTATTACGTGGTGACCCCGGCCCACAGCCGCACCCGGCCCAAGGTGCGGCTGTTCCGCGACTGGCTGTTCGCCGAGGTGGCGGCGGACGGGGCCGTTTAGCGGCGCGCCTCATATGTGAGGCACGATGGTTCAGGCCGATTCCAGCGTCTTCATCCGGTCGATTTCCTGGCGGATGGCGGCGACCTTGCCGGCTTGATCGTGCAGGCTGCTGAGGCTGCGGGTGACGTCGGCGGAAGCCGAATCGGCGTCGTGCATCACCTGCGCCACCTCCGCCAGCATGTCGGTCACCTCGCCCGCCGCCTGATCCATGCGCGACCCGGTATCCTCCAGCTTGCGGCCCACGTCGCCGACGCAGCGCACCACCTCGGCGATGGCCCGGCGGGTGTCGTCCAGGGTGTTCTTGGTGTCGGTGGCCAGCTTGCGCACCTCCGCCGCCACCACGGCGAAGCCCTTGCCGGCCTCGCCCGCGCGGGCCGCTTCGATGGTGGCGTTCAGCGCCAACAGGTTGGTCTGGCTGGCGATGCCGTCGATCACCCCCAGCACGTTCTCGATGCTCCGCACCACCTCGGCCAGCGAGCGGAAGTCGCGCATCAGCTCTTCCTTGCGCTCGGCGTGGCCGTCGAAGCCGTCGGCGTGCTGCTGGAGCTTGTGCTGGATGGCGGTCAGCGACTGACCCAGACGCTGCTGGAATTCCGCGGTTTCGCCGATGTTCCCCGACATGCCGGCAAAGGTGGTGGCATAGCTCATCAGATGATCGGCCACCACGCGCCGCATCCGGTTCAACTGGGTCATGCGGTTGAGCGCGCAGGCGGTGAAGCTGTTGCGGAAGGCGGCGTAGTGGATGGGGAAGTGATCGACGAAATCGTCGGCGAACGCCTCTCCCTCCCCGACCCGGAAGAACAGCAGGGCCGAGAGCGTCTGGTTGATGTTGACGCCCAGCAACTCGCCGAAGGTGGAAAAGCCCGCCATGGGCATCCCGTCGAACACCCGCAGGCCCGGCAACTGATCCGGGTTGTTCAGGCGGCGCAGGATGCAGTCGTTGAGGATGCCGCCCACCGGCTGCGGCTTGCCGCGCATGAAGGCGGCGAAATCATCGGCGGTCTGGCGCACGAAATCGGTGGGGTCCACCAGCCGCAGATCCTCGCCGGGGGCGATGTCGCAATAGAACGACACGTCGCCGGTGTCGGCGTTCACCCCAGCCACCGAGCGGACGAACATCTCGCCGTCGATGTCGATGGCGAAGGAGGATTTGCCCATGCGCGCCAGCACCTCGTCGGGGCGGCAGCGGTAATGCGCCGCCAGCGCGTCGATGAAGCGTACCGTCTGCATGGTCTTGGGATCGACGACGCTGCGCACCGTGCGCCGTTCGGGGTTGGCCTCCAGAACCGTGAAGACGTGGGGGGTGGAGCGGAAGTTCTGCGATTTGAACACGCCGTAGCGCACGCCGGGCGCCAGCTTCAGGAACGCCACGACGGCGACGTTCTCGTAAACCCGCTCGCCGTCCGACAGCCAGGTGTGGGTGAAATCGAACGTGCCCCCCGCCGAGCCGCCGATGAACAGGCAGGGGAACCGCCGCGACTGGTACACCGCCTCCATGAAATAGCTTTCCGAGGCCGACAGCCCGTCGATGAAGGTCAGCGCCACCGTGTCGCGGGCATCGATGGGGAAGGGCGGCTGCACCCGTTCCAACTCCGCCGCGATGGCGGCCACCCGCTCGGCCCGCGGCGTCACCGCACCCGGCCGGCGCAGGTCGTCGTTGTGCAGCGGCACCGTGCGGAGATGGACGGCGGTGAACAGCGACCGGCTGAACGCCTGCAGCACCACCCCGTCCCAGCGGGTGCCGGCCGGGCGGTACAGCGCGCCGCCCTGGGCGCACAGCTCGCCCGCGGTGGACACCAGCATAAGCGTGACGCCGGGGGGCAGGGCGCGGCGCACCTCCTGCTGCACGGCGGCGAAATCCACGTGTGGGGAAACGAACCCGACCACCAGGGCCGGCACCTCGCCGCCCGCCGCCAGATCCGCCGCCGCCCGCCCCGCCCCGGCGGCGGTGGTCGCCACGGTGCGGATCGGCGGCACGTCTGCCGCCACCGGGGCCGCCGCGCCCTCGGAAACCGGAACGGGATTCACCAAAGCGTCATATGACGAGGGCTTGGTCCGGAACATATCAAAAAAAGCCATCGCCGTTTTCCTCCTCTCGGGCCTGTCCGCGGATGCGGTGCGCCTGTGCGTTCGTGTTCTTTCACACCATTTCGACAGTGATCGATTTCAGGTGCAATTAAACAAAAGTATCGGCCCCTTGAAGCCTGAATCAGGGTAATTAATAAAAATTAACAACCTCCAAAGACGGGATGGTTGAAAGGGGAAAACCAAAGCGTGTCTTTTTTCGGAACGGTCCGGCGCTGAGTACGATATGGTGCCGGTTAAATATTTATGAGACTGAATTGCTCCTTTTTGTTTCGCAAGGCGTGGGGGCGAGTGGGGGGCGGAAAGGCGCGTGGAAAGGTAATTTTATCCGCTGATGGGCAAGTTGCCTTTGCCAGCCGCCCCCGCAAAACGATAATCTATCCCGGTCATATCCGCTTCCGCCCGAGCACCTCCCCCAATGGCCGATCAGCCGTCCCGCCTGATGTCATTTTTGCGGCTGCGCAACCTGCACGCCCGTATTCTGTTCATCGTGCTGGTGGCGCTGGTGCTTCCTCTGGCGGCGGTCCTGCTCTATTTGAATCAGCGGCTGGAAGCGGAGGTGTCGGCCCTGGGCGATCAGGCCGAGATGCTGGTGTATGACGGTGTGTCCCGCCAGGAAAACCTGATCGAGGAGGCGCGCAGCCTGCTCAGCATCCTGGCGAAGGTCCCCGACATCCGTTACGCAGCGCCGGGGGATACCGATTCCTGCGTGGCGATCCTGAAGGAACTGCCCCGTCAGCGCCGCTGGACCACGGGGGCCTGGATCACCGATCCCGCGGGCAACCTGATCTGCGACACCTCCGGTCCCGGCGGCGGGATCAGCCTGGGGGAGCGGGAGTATTTTCACCGGGCCACCGCCGAGCGCGATTTCGTGCTGAGCGGCTACATCATCGGCAAGCGGTCGAATTCCCCGATCATCCTGGGGGTCATGCCCATCATCGAAAACGGCGAGATCGTGCGGATGATGGGCATCTCCATTTCGCTGGACTGGTACGGCGACCTGATCCGCTCCACGGTGCAGGGCGGGGCCAGGGTGATGGTGGTGGACGGCAACGGCACGGTGCTGGCCCGCATCCCCGATACGGAAAAGCTGATGGGCAAGAACCTGATCGGTCTGCCCCTGGTCCAGCGCATGGTGCGCGAGGATCGCGGCGTGTTCGAGGCGGGCGGCCTTGACGGTGTGCGCCGGATGTGGAGCTTCCAGACCCTGCGCGGCACCGACACCACCTTCGTCGTCGGCCTGCCGGTGGAGGAATTGCGGTCCAAGGCGGCGCGCGACATGCTCCAGGGGGCCGGGGTGATGGCGGCGGCGCTGGTGCTGGCGCTGCTGGCCATCTGGATCCTGATGCGGGTGTCGGTGCTGCGCTGGACCGAGGCGCTGCGCAACGCGGCCGAACGGCTGGGGGAGGGAGAACCCGACGTGCTGATCGACACCCGCGGCGCGCCGGACGAGATCGTGGTGATGTCCACCGCCTTCAACCGGATGGCCGAGCGGCTGGCCATCCGCGAGCATGAACGCGACGAGGCCCGCCACATCGCCGAAGAGGCCGAGCGCCAGACCCGCGAAGCGTCCCAGCGGCTGAGCACGGCGCTGGAGGCCACGTCCGATCAGGTCTATGCCCTGGACCGGACGTGGCGTTTCCTCTACCTCAACCGCCGGGCGGAGGCGCAGTTGGGGGAAACCGGGGCCGGTGCGTCCCTGTGGGAACGGGTCCCGGAGTTGGCCGGCTCCCCGTTCGAGGCCGGATTCCGCCGTGCCATGGACCGCCGGCAGCCGGTCACCGTCACCGAGATCTGGCCCGGCAACGGCGGCTGGTTCGAGGCGTCCGCCTATCCCTCCCCCGAAGGCATCGTGGTCTATGTGCGCGATGTCACCGCGGCGAAGAAGGGCGAACAGGCGCTGGTCAACGCCAACCGGGAAAAGAGCGAGCTTCTGGCGCAGTTGAACGCGCTGCTGGAAAACGCGCCGGTCGGTTTCGCCTTCTTCGACCGCGACCACCGCTACGCCCGCATCAACGACACGCTGTCGGCGCTGAACGGCCTGCCCGCCGCCGATCACCTGGGGCGGCCGGTGTCGGCGGTGCTGCCGGCGCTGGGCGCTGCCTGCGATCCGCTGATCGAACGGGTCTTCACCACCGGCGAGGCCATCGACACCACCGAAATCGTCGGCGGCACCCCGGCCAAACCCGGCATGGACCGCCATTGGCTGACCGGCTGGTTCCCGGTGGTGTCCAAGGATCAGGTGCTCTACGCCGGGTCGGTGTTCATGGAAATCACCCCCCTGCGCGAAGCCGAGCGCAAGCTGAAGGAGGCCATGGCCGCGGCCGAGGCCGCCAGCCGCGCCAAGTCGGAATTCCTGGCCAACATGAGCCACGAGATCCGCACGCCGATGAACGCCATCCTGGGGCTGATCCACCTGCTCCAGCAGACCGACCTGACCGGGCGGCAGAGCGAATACGCGCAGAAGATCCGCGCGTCGGCGCGGTCGCTGCTGGGCATTCTCAACGACATCCTCGACTTCTCCAAGGTCGAGGCCGGGAAGATGGATCTGGAACAGGTGGAATTCCGCCTGGACGAGTTGCTGGACAATCTGGCGACCATCCTGTCGGCGTCGGCCCATGAAAAGGACATCGAGGTCCTGTTCATGATCCGGCCCGAAGTGCCGCTGGGCCTGATCGGCGACCCGCTGCGCCTGCAGCAGGTGCTCATCAATCTGGCCGGCAACGCCATCAAGTTCACCGAGTCCGGCGAGGTGGTGGTCACCGTGTCGGCCCACCCGCTCGATGACGGGCGGGTGGAGCTGGGCTTTTCCGTCCGCGACACCGGCATCGGCATCACCCCGGACCAGAAGGTCCGCCTGTTCGACGCCTTTTCGCAAGGGGACAGTTCCACCACCCGCCGGTACGGCGGCACCGGGCTGGGGCTGGCGATCTGCGTCCGGCTGGTAACCCTGATGGGGGGCAGCATGGAGGTGGACAGCGAACCGGGCAAAGGCAGCGATTTCCGCTTCACCGCCCTGTTCGGCGTCACCCGTGCCGCCCCCGACCGCCGGCTGCACGGCCGGGCGCTGCCCCGCGACCTGCGGGTGCTGGTGGTGGACGACAACGAGGTGGCGCGCGAAGGGCTGTCGCTGCTGTCGCGCGGTTTCGGCTGGACCTGTGCCACCACCCCGTCAGGGGAGGAGGGCATCGCCGAACTGGAGCGCGCCGCCGCCGCCGGCCAGCCGTACGACGTGGTGCTGATGGACTGGCGGATGCCCGGTATGGACGGCATCGAAACCAGCCGGGCGATCCGTCGCAACGCCGGCCTGACCGCCCCCATCATCATCGTCGTCACCGCCTTTGGCCGGGACCGGGTGTCGCGTCTGGTGGCCGATGCCGGGCTGGACGGGCTGATCGTCAAGCCGGTCACCGCCTCGGCCCTGCTGGATGCGGTGGCGGCGGCCTACGCCCACACGCCCCCCGGTTCGGCCCAGCCGGCGGCCCTGCGGGCCAACCGCCGCTATCCCCTGGCCGGGCGCCGCATCCTGGCGGTTGACGACAACGCCATCGGCCGCGAGGTGGTGCGCGAGGTGCTGCGCCGTTCGGGGGCCGATGTGGAAACCGCCGACAGCGGCGAGGCGGCCATTGCCGCCGTCGCCGGGGCCGGCACGCCGTTCGATCTCGTGCTGATGGATGTGCAGATGCCGGGCATGGACGGGGTGGAAGCCACCCGCCGTCTGCGCGCCATGCCGGGGCTGGGGGCATCGGTGCCGATCATCGCCCTGACCGCCAGCGCCCTGCCCACCGACCGCCAGCGGTGCCTGGACGCCGGGATGAACGACCACATCGCCAAGCCCCTGGACAGCGAGCAGCTGATCGACACGGTCAGCCGCTGGCTGACCGCGTCCGGCATGGCGGCACAGACCCAGCATGACCCCATCGTTCTGACCACCGCGGGCATGGCGCCGCCGTCGTCCGCCGGCCAGCCGTCCCCGCCGGGCGGGGGAACGGGCGACGGGGACGGCGACGGGCTGCCGGCCCTGCCCGGCATCGACACCGCCGACGCCCTGCGCCGGTTGGGGGGGGATGAAAAGCTGGTGCGCCACTTCATCATCAGCTTTGCCGAAACCTATGCCGGCTGCGCCGACGCTATCGCCGACGCCATCATCGCCGGCGACCTGCAGCGGGCCGGGCAGGTTGCCCACGACGTCAAGAGCGTGTCGGGGAACGTCGGCGCCCGGCGGCTGTCGGCGGTGGCCGACGCCTTGCAGGTTGCGGCCAAGCAGGGCCAGCGCGCCGCCGCCGAAGCCGCCCTGCCCGAACTGCGCGCCCAGTTGGCGATGGTGCTGGACAGCGCCCGCCGTCTGGCCGCTGCCGAGGCGGGAAAGGCTCCGCCGCCGGCCGTTCCCGGCAACACCCCCTGCCGGCCCGCGGCCCCCGACGAGCGGGCCGTGCTGGAGCCGGGGATGCGCGCCCTCCTGGCTTTGCTGGCGGACAATAATTTTGCTGCGGCGGAAAAATGGCCGGCGCTCGGCGAGGGGCTGGCGCCGCTGGTGGATGGCGCCCGGCTGGCGGCCGTCGCCACGGCGGTGGATTCGCTGGACTTCACCCGCGCGCTTGCCATGCTGCGCCGGATTGCCGACGATCTCGGCCTATCAGTGAGCGGACCCTGATTTTATGTTTCACCAGAGGCCCAAGATCCTGATCGTCGATGATGTGCCCAGCAACATCCAGGTGCTGAGCCACATCCTGAAAGACGATTACGACATCTACTTCGCCATGGATGGGGTGAAGGCGCTGGAGCTTGTCGTCGCCCGCCAGCCGGATCTGGTGCTGCTGGACATCATGATGCCGGGCATGGACGGGTACGAGGTGTGTGTCCAGATCAAGACCAACCCGCTGACCTGCGACATCCCGGTGATCTTCGTCTCCGCCCGCGGCGAGGTGGAGGACGAGACCCGCGGCCTGGAGGCCGGGGCCATCGACTTCATCACCAAACCCATCAGCGCCCCCATCGTGAAGGCGCGGGTGCGCAACCACCTGCTGCTGAAGCATCAGGCCGACCTGCTGCGCCGCCTGTCGTTCCTGGACGGGCTGACGGGCATCGGCAACCGCCGCCGCTTCGACGAGATCTTCGTGCGCGAATGGCGCCGCTGCATGCGCTCCGGCCTGCCGCTGGCGGTCATCATGATCGATGTGGATCATTTCAAGGCCTACAACGACCACTACGGCCACCATTCCGGCGATGAATGCCTGCGCGTGGTGGCGGCGCTGCTGGATGGCGTTGCCCAGCGGCCCGGCGACTTCGCGGCCCGCTATGGGGGGGAGGAGTTCGTCTGTCTGCTGCCCGAAACCGATACAGAGGGCGCCTATAAGGTCGCCGAGCGGCTGCGCCGGGCCGTGGCCGACCGCGCCATTCCCCATAACGCGTCCGAAACCGCCCCGTGCGTCACCATCAGCGCCGGGTGCGCCGCCGTCGTTCCCTGCGAGGGTCTGGACCCCCAGACCTTGCTGGCCGAAGCGGACGAAGAACTCTACATCGCCAAGAAATCCGGCCGGAACCGTGTGTGCGGCCTCGACATCATGACCGTATCATGAGCGTGGCGAGGTAGCCCGCCGCCCGGCGGACGAAGTACCCGCACAGCGGCCCCCAACCGCCTTCTTGCGCCCATGCCTGCCGCCTGCCCGCCCGTGTTTCATGGGGCGGGATGTTTTTCGGCGGCGGATGGTCTGATGGCGGATGATGTTCGGCTTTCCCCTGGTCTCTGGCGCCCGGCCACATTCGATGCGGCGGGGGTGCCCCTGCCGCTGGACGTGCCGGGGCTGGCCGGCGCCCGTGTGCGCCCGGCCGCGGCCGGTCCCTCCGGCCCCGGCGGGCTGGAGGTGGTGGTGCCCGGCTGGTCGGGGGGCGTGCTGGTGCTGGCCTGGCCGTCGCTGCCGGTTTTGGGGCAGATGAACGCCGCCATGCGGGCGCTGCACCGCGACGTCGCCCGCATGGAGGCGCCGACCCCCGAACGCATCCGGCTGGCCGCCGCCGTGCTGGCGCTGACGGCACCGCTCACCGAGGCGGAGAGGCCCTTTTACACCGCCGCCGCCCGTGCCGCCGCCCGCCGCCGCCTGACCCGTGCTGCCACCGGCGAGGTGGTGGTGCGCTACGCCCTGATGATGCGGCTGCTGCGGGCCGCAGGGATGCCTCCATGCCGTCTCGATCCCGTCCCGGATCTGGAAAGCCCGGCGGGGCGGGCCGTGGTGCGTGACGCCTTCGAGGCCCTGGGGCGGTGCCTGTCCCTGCCGCCGGGGACCATTTATGACCGCGCCCTGCGGCTGGGCAGCCTGCTCCAGCCCCTGGGGTTCCCGGCCCGTGGCGAGGAGGGGCGGCTGCGGCGCCAGATGGCGGTGGTGGAGGATCTGTGGCGGGAGGCCGCCGCCGGCAGCTTCGGCCCGCTCTCGGCCCTGGTGGAGGGATCGGCGGCGGCCACCCTGGGCCGCGCCCGCCGGCTGCTGGTGGATCTGGATCGCACGCTGGCCGACCCGCTGACGCTGCTGTCCGCCTGGGGGCCGCGGGCCAAGGCGCTGCGCCGCGGTCTGGACGGGCTGGGCTGGCTGCTGGACGGGTGGGAGGATATCCGCGCCCCCTGGGGGGAGGGGGAAGGGGAGGCCGCCCCCCGCACCCCGGCGGCGCTGCTGGCCCGCCTGCCGCTTCTGCCCCGCGGGACGGCGGCGGAGGGCACCCCTGGTCCGGCCGCCGCCCCGCCGGGCCGCCGCCGGGTGGGGGCCTGCCGCGACTGGCGCACCGGGCGGCTGGATGAGGAACTGGCCCGGCGCATGGGCTATCCCGTGCCGGACCCCGACCCGTCACCGTGGACGGACGGTGTGGCCGGGGAGCCGCTGTTCCCCGGGACCATACAGTGACGCCGATCCTGGCGGCCGTTGAGGCCGCGGCCAAGGGCGCGGATGCGCCCGCCCGGCGAGGGCTAAAGAAAAGGCCAACGGCGGGGATTACGCCGCCGGATAGGGCGGCTTGGTGAAGCCCTTGGCCGACAGGGTAAAGATCTCGCACCCGTCGGCGGTGACGCCGATGGAATGCTCGAACTGGGCCGACAGGGACTTGTCCTTGGTGACCGCAGTCCAGCCGTCGGCCAGGATCTTCACGTCCGGGCGGCCGGCGTTGATCATCGGCTCGATGGTGAAGATCATCCCTTCCTTCAGCACCACCCCCTGGCCGGGACGGCCGAAGTGCAGCACCGACGGCGGTTCGTGGAACACCCGCCCGACCCCGTGGCCGCAGAAATCCCGCACCACGGAAAAACGGTGGGATTCGGCGAACTGCTGGATGGCATAGCCGACATCGCCCAGCGTGGCCCCCGGCTTCACCTTGGAAATGCCCAGCATCAGCGAGTCGTAGGTGACATCCACCAGCTTCTTCGCCTTCACGCCCACTTCGCCGCACAGATACATGCGGCTGGCGTCCCCGTGCCAGCCGTCCAGGATCGGCGTCACGTCGATGTTCAGGATGTCGCCGTCGCGCAGCCGCTTGTCGCTGGGGATGCCGTGGCACACCACATGATTGATGGAGATGCACACCGACTTCGGATAGCCGCGGTAGCCCAGCGGCGCTGAAATCCCGCCGTGGTCGCGGATGAAGGTGGCGCAAAGCTGGTCCAGCTCGTCCGTCGTGACTCCCGGCTGAACATAGGGGGTGATGAAGTCCAGCGTGTCGGCGGCCAGGCGGCCCGCCTTGCGCATCCCTTCGAAACCCTCCGGCCCGTGCAGGCGGATGCGATGGGAATCGACGTCGTTGTGTTCCACCGTTGCGTGCCTTTTTCCGTTACGCCGCCTGTTTCGTGCCGGGTGTCAGAACCGGCAGCGGCCTGTGCAATTCAATTCCTTCCGGGCTGATGGTGCAAGCCCAGCAGAGCGCCTCCACCCCCGCATCCAGGGCGCGGGCCAGTCCCGCTTCGTACCCCGGATCGAGATCGCCGGCGATACGGAAGTGGTCGCAATCCATGCGCTGGACAAGATACAGCATCACCGCCCGCGCGCCGGCCGCCACCATGTCGGCCAGTTCCTCCAGATGCTTGGCCCCGCGCTGGGTCACGCAATCGGGAAACTCCGCCACCGGTGCGCCGCGGCGCAGGTGGACGTTCTTGACCTCCACATAGGCCGGCGGGCGTCCGTCGTCCGCTTCCAGCAGAATGTCGATGCGCGAATTGCGGCCGTATTTGACCTCGCGCCGCAGGCGGGCATAGCCGGTCAGCTCCGGGATCACCCCGGCGCGGATGGCCTCTTCCGCCAGACGGTTGGGGTGGCTGGTGTTGATGCCGACCAGCCCGCCGTCGGCCTCCAGCAACTCCAGGGAATAGGCCAGCTTGCGTTTGGGGTTGTCCGACAGCGACAGCCACACCGGCGACCCCGGCGCGTTCAGCCCCAGCATGGCGCCCGAATTCGCCACATGGACCACCACCACCTCCCCGCCCGGCAACTCCACGTCGGCGAGGAAGCGTTTGTACCGCCGCACCAGACGGCCGGGGATGAGGGGGGTCGGAAAGCGCATAGGTGCAGACCCTAAACAGGTCCGCGGGACAGGGCAAGAGCCGGACGGTCCCCGGTTTCGCTGGCTACAGGGTTCTTGGGTGGGCCGCTTACGTGATCGTGCTTCCGGAGGTTCCGTCTATCCGGGTAGAGTGGCCCCGCCGCGAACCGTCAGGCTGAAGCAGCCATCCGCCTCTTCCCTTCATGGGGGTGAATGGAGGCTTGGCGGTGGGAATCCGCAGCGGCGTAGCAGCCGCCAGCCGGAAAATCCACACCCGGCGGTGGAAAGGAGGTCAGTCCGTGACCGAAAGTGAAGCTGTGGTGATCGTGCTGATGGTGATTCAAATCGCCGTCGCCGTCTGGGCGGCGCTGAGGCGATAAGCCAGAAGCCGGGGGGAAGACACGCGAAGGGGCGTGTCTTCCCCGCCTTCTTCCGAGTCCAAAGCCATTGGTAGCAGACAATGGCCCTGTTTGCGTCAAGGCCCGCTGGTAGCAGACAACGGGCCTTCCTTTGGAAAGCCGGTCACAGACAATGACCGCAAAGTGAAGCATCTCCTATATCGGTCCACCGCGAGTCTCCGTCAAGCGTAATGCGTACCGTGCGTACACGTGCGTTACAGGAAAAGAGGGGAGCACCCCTTCCCAACACCGCCCGAAGGGGTGACAATCGCCGCCCGATCACGACCACCGCCTGCCGAGGAAACACCATGACGGACACCCCCGTTCCCAGCCCCACCGCTGCCGTTCTCATCATCGGCAACGAGGTGCTGTCGGGCCGCACCAAGGATGCCAACCTGTCCCACATCGCGGCAGCCCTGACCGGCATCGGTGTTCCGGTGCGTGAGGCCCGCGTGGTCCCCGATGTGGAAGAGGAGATCATCGCCGCCCTCGACGCCCTGCGCCGCCGCTACACCTATGTCTTCACCACCGGCGGCATCGGTCCCACCCATGACGACATCACCGCCGCCTGCGTCGCCAAGGCGTTCGGCGTGCCGCTGGAGCGCAACGCGGAAGCCGTGGCCCGGCTGGCCCGTCACTACAACGATCCCGCCATGCTGAACGAGGCCCGCCTGCGCATGGCCAACATTCCCGCCGGGGCCGTGCTGATCGACAATCCCATCAGCCAGGCGCCGGGCTTCCGCATCGAAAACGTCCATGTCCTGGCCGGCGTGCCGCGCATCATGCAGGCCATGCTCGACGGGCTGCTGCCCAAGCTCCAGGGCGGCCCCGCCATCCATGCCCGCACCGTCAGCTGTGCGTTGGGCGAAGGCGCCATCGCCACCGACCTTGCCGCCATCCAGGGGCGCTTTCCCACCGTGGATATCGGCAGCTACCCCTATTTCCGTAACGGTTTCTTCGGCGTCAGCCTTGTCGTGCGGGGGACCGACGAAACGGCGGTGGAGGCGGCCACCACCGACATTGCCGGTATGATCGCCGCCCTGGGGGATACGCCCGCCGTCACCGTCGGCACCGCCGAATAGCAGACGGAACTTTCCGGCCGTCCGACTCTGGCCGTAGGGCTGAATGCAGCGTTGCTCGATGATCCGCCCCGCCCAATTCCTTGGGATGGGGAGGAAAACGGAATGTTCCGCTCACTGCTGCCGTGCGAACGTGCCTTGATCCTGTTCCTGCTGCGTCATCTCGCCTCCGGCAGTGCCGGGGGCGTGGCGGCGGGAATCGGCATCCTCGTCCTCGACATCGCCAGCCTGCGCACGCTGATGACCGCCAGCGATTCCTGGCTGATGGCGACGTTCCTGCTGTTCGCCGGCCTGATCGTCACCTTCGGCAGTGCCGCCATCGCCATCGGCGTCATGGCGCTGGGCGGTGCCGACGAGGATCCTTAAAGAGCGGCCCGTCTCAGAACGGCCCGAAGGTCTGGTAGAGATAGACCAGCACCACCACCGCCGCCAGCCACAGCGCCGCGTTGCGCAGCAGGGTGCCGCGGTTGCGCCGCAGTGCGGCCGGGACCACCAGCGTTGCCGCCATCATCAGCCCGATCAGGGCGATCCATTGATGATCGCTCATCGCCTCGATCCTCCTCCTGTTGAAACGCCCTCTTCCGGTTTGACAAACCGCGTTCGGCGGGTATAGTGCGCGCCTTCACCTTCCGGGAAGGCGGGCGTGCCTTCGTGTCAACGCCCCGTCCATGGCCTTCGGGCCGGGGAACTACCGGGACAACACCACTCGCACCAAATCGAGGGCGATATGAGCAAGCGTCAAGAGTCCAAGTATAAGATCGACCGCCGCCTTGGCGTCAACCTGTGGGGCCGCGCCAAAAGCCCGCTGAACAAGCGTGAATACGGCCCCGGCCAGCACGGCCAGCGCCGCAAGAAGCCGTCGGACTACGGCCTGCAGCTGATGGCCAAGCAGAAGCTGAAGGGCTACTACGCCAACATCGGCGAGAAGCAGTTCCGCAAGATCTACCAGGAAGCCGTCCGCCGCAAGGGCGACACCGGCGAAAACCTGATCGGCCTGCTGGAACGCCGCCTGGACGCCGTGGTCTACCGCATGAAGTTCGTGCCGACCCCGTTCGCCGCCCGTCAGATCATCAACCACGGCCACATCCTGGTCAACGGCCGCCGCGTGAACATCCCGTCCTTCCAGGTGAAGGTCGGTGACGTGATCGAAGTGCGCCAGAAGTCCAAGCAGATGGCCCTGGTGCTGGAAGCCGTGGCCTCGGGCGAGCGCGACATCCCCGATTACCTGAACGTCGATACCTCGGCGCTGAAGGGCAGCTTCGTCCGCGTGCCGCTGCTGGCCGACGTGCCGTACCCGGTCCAGATGGAACCGAACCTGGTCATCGAATTCTATTCGCGTTGATCGGTTCCGGCGTCCCATCGCCGAAACGGAAAGGCCGCATCCCTCGGGATGCGGCCTTTTCTTTTGGGGCCCTTACGCGGCGACGGTTTCCAGCGTGGGATAGTCGGTGTACCCCTTGGCATCGCCGCCGTAGAAGCTGGTCTGGTCCGGGGTGTTGAGTGCTGCCCCCGTGCGGAACCGTTCCACAAGGTCGGGGTTGGCGATGAAGGGGATGCCGATGCTCACCAGATCGGCGTCACCCGCCGCCAGCGCCGCATCGGCGGCGGCGCGGCTGTAGAAGCCGCCGTTCAGCATGAAGGTGCCCTTGTACGCCCGCCGCAGGTCGCCGGCCAGACGGGTCGCTCCGGCGGCCGGGGCCATCGGCGTGCCGTCCTTGCCCTCGATGATGTGCAGATAGGCGAGGTTGAAGCCGTTCAGCGCCTCGACCGCGTAGCCGAAGGTGCCGGCCGGATCGCTGTCGCGGATGTCGTTGAAGACGCCGTTGGGCGACAGCCGCACGCCGACGCGGCCCGGACCCACCGCCTTCACCACCGCTTCGGTCACCTCCAGCAGGAAGCGGGCGCGGTTGGCCACCGGACCGCCATAGGCATCCGTGCGGTGGTTGGTGCTGTCGCGCAGGAACTGGTCGATCAGATAACCGTTGGCCCCATGGACCTCCACCCCGTCCAGACCGGCGTCGAACACCGCGCGCTTGGCGGCGTCGGCAAAGGCGGCGACCAGCCCCGGAATCTCGTCAAGTTCCAGCGCGCGCGGGGTGGAGAAGGGCTTCATCCCGTCGCCGGTGAACAATTCGCCCTTGGCGGTGATGGCCGACGGGGCGACGGGGGCGGCACCGCCCGGCTGGAACATGGCATGCGAAATGCGCCCCACGTGCCAGATCTGCATGAACATATGGCCGCCCTTGGCGTGCACGCCGTCGGTGATGGTGCGCCAGCCGGCGGCCTGTTCGGCGGTGTGGATGCCCGGCGTGTTGGGATAGCCCTGGCCGGTGGGGAGGACCTGCGTCGCTTCGGTGATGATGAGGCCGGCGGTGGCCCGCTGGGTGTAATAGTCCGCCATCAGCGCCGTCGGCACATTGCCGGCCCCGGCCCGGCTGCGGGTCAGGGGGGCCATCGCCATGCGGTTGGGCAGGGTGTAATCGCCCAGGCGGATCGGGGTGAACAGATCAACGGTGGTCATGTGGAGAATGCTCCCTGTGAGCGTCGGAAAAGGGGGCCGTGGAAAGAACGGCACGTTGTATGTATGTGAGTACATACTTCATCACGCCAGCGCCCTTGTCAAGCCCGCTGACGGCTCCTTATTATCGAGGGGAGGGAGCAGCGACATCATGACCATCGACGACACCGCGGACGACACGGTTCCCCGCCGCCGCAGCCGGGAAGCGACGACGGCGGCCTTGCTGGAGGCGGCCAAATTCACCTTTGCCGAACGCGGGTTCGACGCGGCCACCACCCGCGAAATCGCCGCGCGGGCCGGTGTGAACGAGCAGTTGATCCAGCGGTATTTCAACGGCAAGAACGGGCTGCTGCTGGCGGTCGTCGAGCATTACAACCACGCCGAGGGGCAGGGGTGCGCCCTGCCGCCCTTGGGCGAGTCGCTGGAACAGGATCTGGCGGCGATCCTGGCGCAGCAGATCGCCCATTCCTGGGCCTGCCGCGATTTCACCCGCGTGATGCTGAACCGTGCCCTGGTGGACCCGGCCATCGCCGCGGAGATGGGGCGCACCCTGTCGGACACCCGCATCCCCTGCATCCTGAAACGGCTGGAATCCTTCCGCGAGCGGGGGGACATCACCGCCGACGCCGATCTGCCGGCGATGGCCGCCGGTCTGGCCTCGCTCAGCTTCAGCCTGGGCTTTCTGGAACAGGTGGTGTTCGACGAGGATCCCGGACGGCTGCGCCGGGTGGCCGACACCCTGGCCCACACCCTGGCCGCGGGGCTGGCCCCCCGAGACCGGGCAACGAACTCAGGTTAACGAACCGGGACAGTTCCCCTCTCCCCGCCGGGGAGAGGGATAGGGTGAGGGCCGATTGTCGCGCGAAAGCCCGACAATCGAGCCGTCAGGCTCTCGAAACATGAGATTTGGCGTTGCTTCGCAACGGATTTCGGGCCTTCGGCGCGAAATCCGGCCCTCCCCCTCCCCCTCTCCCGGGACGGGAGAGGGAAAGTGTACCGGAGTTCGTTGCCCTGGCCCCCAAGACCGGCCCGGAAAAGGTCACAGCATCGTCAATGCCGCGTTAACCATGGACCCGCAGGCTGACCCCCGGTTTCCGGCTGTGGAGAAGGGGTGTTGCGATGACCTGCATCGTGGGGCTGGTGGACGGTAATCGGGTGTGGATGGGCGGCGACAGCGCCGGGGTGTCGGGGCTGGACATCACCGTGCGCGCCGACACCAAGGTCTTCCGCAATGGGGAGATGCTGATCGGCTTCACCAACTCGTTCCGCATGGGCCAGTTGCTGGCCCACCGTCTGGTGCCGCCGCCGCGGACGGCGGGGCAGGACCTGTTCCACTATATGGTGATCGATTTCGTGGATGCCGTGCGCCAGGTGCTCAAGGACGGCGGCTATGCCCACCGTTCCAACGAGGTGGAAACCGGCGGCAATTTCCTGGTGGCGACCGAGGGGCGGCTGTTCTCGATCCAGTCGGATTATCAGGTGGGGGAGGCCATGCGCGGCTATCACGCCATCGGCTGCGGCGCCGATTACGCGCTGGGGGCGCTGGCGTCCACCGCCGGCCTGTCGGCGGAAAGCCGGGTGCGCCGGGCGCTGGAATGCGCCGAACTGTTCAGCGGCGGGGTGCGGGCACCCTTTACGGTCCAGCATATCGTGGACCATTCCCGCGTGCCGGACAGCACGCGGGAAATGATCGGTACCGTATAAATCAGGCGGCCCGGACCGTGCGCAGGAATTCGGCGATCTGGGTGCTCAGCCGCTCCACGTCCTGGGACAGGGCGTCGGCGGCGGACTGGGACACTCCGGCGTCCGATCCGGTCTGTACGGCGGCGTCCCGGACCATCCCGATGTTGTCCGACACGTCGCGGGTGCCGTTGGCGGCCCGCTGGATGCTTTGGGCGATGTCACGGGTGGCCGCCGCCTGCTGCTCCACCGCCGAGGAGATGGAGAAGGAGGTCTGCTCCAGCCCCTCGATGGCTTCGCCGATGCCGCGGATGGCGCTGACCGCCTCGTGGATGGCGCGCTGGATGTCGGTCACCTGGGTGGCGATGTCCTGGCTGGCGGACGAGGCCTGTTCGGACAGGGCCTTGACCTCTCCGGCCACCACGGCGAAGCCCTTGCCGGCCTCGCCCGCGCGGGCGGCTTCGATGGTGGCGTTGAGCGCCAGCAGCTTGGTGCGGCCCGACACGTCGGTGATGACCCGCACCACATCGTCGATGCGGGCGGTGGCGGCGCCCAGGCTGTCCACCGTGGCGCTGGTGCGGCGTGCGGCCTCGGCGGCGGTGGCCGCCGACGTGGCGGAGGCCGACGCCTGCCGCCCGATCTCGTCCACCGACGCGGTGAGTTCGGTGGCCGCCGCCGCGGCGGTCTGCACGTTCTGCGATGCCTGACCGGCGGCGTCGGCGATCACCGTCGAACGCTGGCTGGAATCCCCGGCGGACGAGGCCATGGTGTGGGCGGTGGTCCGCATTCTCTGGGCCGATTCGGTGACCCGTTCGACCAGCCCCGAAACCGAGGATTCGAAGGCGTCGGCCAGACGGCGCAGGTCGGTGCGCCGCTCCTCGTCCGCCCGCTGGGCCATGCGCTGCTGTTCCTCGCTCAGGCGGGCGACCTCGGCGGCGTTGACGCGGAACACCTCCAGCGCGCGGGCCATGGCGGCGATCTCGTCCGATCCCCGGTCGTCGATGGTGACGGAGGAATCCCCCTCCGCCAGCCGCAGCATGGCCTTTTCCAGGGTGGTCAGGCGGGCGATGAGGCTGCGGCCCACATAGCGCCACACGATCAGCACCGTAATCAGGATGCCAACCGCCGCCACGGTAATCAGCAGGGTCCGGCTGTCGGTGACGGTGGCGCGGGTGGCGTCGGTGACGGCGGTGATGTCGCGGGATGCCGACTGGGCGATGGCACCCGCGGTCTGCGACAGGCGTTCGGAAGCGGCCGCACTGGCGGCCAGACCGGCGGTCCGTTCGCGCTGGGCCTCCAGCGTCTGGCGCTGCAGGGTGATCAGCCCGTCCGGCCCCGTCATCTGGGCGTTCAGCCGGTCCAGGATGGGGGTCATGGTGTTGGCCAGACGGGGATCGACCTTGGATGCGTCGCGCAGGGCGGTGATGGCGTTTCCGGCGCGCATGGCGGTCACGTCGATGGCGGCGGCGGTCGTGGCGCCCACGGTTTCCGGCACCAGCCCCAGCATGGTGGTGCTTTCCCGTTCGATCACGTCCAGCGGCCGCAGCCCGTCCATGGCCTGGAGCAGCATCTTCGCCAGAAGCGCCTTGCGCGCCTCCTCGGTGTCGCTGCGGCCGAGGTCGCCGCGGGCGCGGTCGGCCAGGGCCTGCCAGCGGGCGCGCAGCGGTTCGGCGGTGCTGCGCACCTCCCCCACCGTGGCGGCGATGGCGGCGGCGGTCTGGAGGCTGCGCGCCTCCAGAGCCAGCACGCGGCCCGCCACCTGATCGACCGCCGCTTCCCGTTCCTTCGCCGCGGTCAGGGCGCTGCGCAGGTCGTCCGTTTGCCCGGCCCCGCTGCCCAGAGCCTGCAGCAGGGTTTCCATCTCGGCCATAGTCTTGAGGGCGGCGGCGTGGAACGCGCGCTTTTCCTCCGGCGTGTCGGCCTGGGCCAACTGGGGCATCTGGGCCATCAGCGTCTGGCTGGCCCCGGCCAGCGACTTGGCGGCCAGGATGTGCGGGACGGCGTTGCCCGCGATCCGGTCCAGGGAGCCGGCTGCCACGCCGAAGGCGTAAATCGCAGCCCCGGCGGACGCCACCAGCATGGACACCACCACGGCGAAAGCCAGGATCAGGCGTGTGCCGATGCTCGTGCCGATCGTCATGTCGGCCTCCTTCAGTCGAACGATGCGTAAGGGGAAGGGCGGACGGCGCGGAACCGGATCAGGGCACGGCCTTCATCAGGTCCAGGACCTCCGCCGCGTTGGGGGAGGATTTGGCGAAGGCGGGGAAGGAGGTCCGTTCCGCATCCGCCCGCCACGCGGCGAACGAGGCGGCGTCCAGCGTGCGCACCTGGACCCCGGCCTTGGTGAAGATGGCGGCGGCATCGGCGTTCATGCCGTCGATCTGCTTCTGGACCGTCACGGTGGCGGTGTGGGCGGCGGTGCGCACCGCGTCGCGCTGGGCGTCGGTCAGCCCGGCCATCGTCGCCTTCGATATCACCAGCGGGGCATAGATGAAGTACAGCGTTCCGTCACCCGGCAGGGTCAGGCATTTCAGCTCGTCCCGGATGGTGCTGGACACGAAGGAGGCGACCGGAAAGGTCAGCCCGTCCAGCGCCCCGGTCTTCAGCCCCTTTTGCAGTTCCGAACTGGGCAGGGAGACGGTCAGGGCACCGGCCCCCTCGAACAGCGCGTCCAGCGCCTTGGACGAGGTGCGCACGGCCATGCCCACCAGATCGCTGGGGGTGTTGACGCATTCCTTGGCGCTGCCGACGCTGCCCGACAGCCACACGCCTTCCAGCACCGTCACCCCCTGGCCCTCGGTCAGGGTGCGCAGCCGGTCCATGAAGGGGGATGCAGCCAGACGGCGGGCGTGGTCGGCGTCGCGGATCATGGCGGGCAGCCCCAGCGCGTGCACCTCCGGCACGCCTTCGGCGAGTTCGGCCAGCGAGAACATGGACATGTCCACCGCCCCCTTGCCCAGCGCACCCCATTGCTCCTTGGCGCGCATCAGCTTCTGGTCGGGGAACAGCACCACCTTCAGCCCGACGTTGGCGCTGTTCAGCGCGTTGGCGAACGCCAGGGGATAGGCGTGGCGCCAGTCGTTGGGGTTTTCCGGGAAATGGTGGGAAAAGCGGATTTCCTTTTCCGCCCCCGGCGCTGTTTGGGCCAGGGCCGTTCCCCCGCCGGTCAGGACGGATGCGAACAGCGAAGCGGACAGCACCGACGCAGCGGCAATCCGCGCGATCTTGCAAAACGACGGCATGGTGAACAATCCCGGAGAATGGAAAAAAGCCCGGCCCATCGGCGATGGACCGCAAGGGAATGGCCCCAGTGCCGACAAGACCATAAATCGTCTCTATCGGACATCGCGATATGTGTCAAATAAATCGTTCGGATGCGACAGTTTAACCATCGAATATGCACGGCTATGCACTGGATTCTATGGATATCGGCCGTTGTTCGCTCTTTATTTTGATTGCATTTTTTATGTTAAGACTTGAAACCATTATGCGCGGCCATGCGGATATGGACGCGCACGGATTGCCCCGATCGTCATAGGATGGGGCAGACAACCTTTGATTGGCGCAGGCTTTGATTGGCGCAGGCTTTGATTGGCGCAGGCACCACGGCGCCACGGCGCCCGGAACCGCAAAAGGGTGCTTGCTGGTAGGGCCGCTTACTGGCTGGCCCAGATGATCCGGGCCATCCATGCCACATCGGCGCGGGGGATCACGCGGTCGGAATGGGCGCGGTTGATGGACATCAGCTCCACCCGCGTGGCGGTTTCCCGCACCAGTTGCTTGGCCATCACCTCCCCCTCCTTGGTGCGCAGCACCACGCGGTCGCCGCGGCGGATCTGGGCGGCGGGGGAAACGATGATGGTGTCGCCGTCGCGGTACACCGGGTCCATGCTATCGCCGGCCACTTCCAGCGCATAGGCGTGGGGGTCGCCCAGGCTGGGGAACAGCAATTCGTCCCAGCCGGTGCCGGAGGGGAAGCCGGCGTCGTCGAAATAGCCGGCGTTGCCGGCCTGGGCATAGCCGATCACCGGCACCCGCTGCAACGCCGACGGGCCGGAGGTGTCGCCCACCAGCGCCACGAACTCTCCGAACGAGGCGCTGGTGGCTTCCAGAATCTTGGCAATGCTCTCGGTGGACGGCCAGCGCAGCTTGCCGTCGCTGGTCGTGCGCTTGGATTTGTTGAAGGTGGTCGGGTCAAGCCCGGCACGCCGGGCCAGACCGGACGCCGAAAGCCCGCTCTGCGCCGCCAGCCGGTCGATGGCCCGCCATATGTCCGCATGTTTGAGCATGGGACAATAGTCTCACAACACCCCCAGACCGTCTCTAGGAACATATTCATATTTTGCTTGACGGCGTCGGTCTTATATGAACATAAAGAGAACGAAATTTCCACCATAACGATACCTGCCGGTCCCGATGGCAGCCCGGCAGCGGTCATTTGCCGCAGCGGGCACCCGCTTTGCGCGGCAGAAAGGAGATTGTTTCATGCATCACGCAGTCTTGGATCGTCGCCCGTCGTCGGCTCTGCCGCCGGCCGGTGCGACACCCTTCACCCTGGAAGGAATTCCTTTTTCCAACGCCGCCGAGGCCTGGTTCTGGGCGGTCCAGGCCCAGATCGCCAAGGCCGAAGGGGCGCGCGTCGTGGCCGGGCTGGGGCTGGTGTCGCGGCCGTGCGAACCGGGCGACATCATCCGCACCGTCGATCGGCTGTACCGCCGCCGCCTGCTGTCGCGCGACCATCTGCATGTGCTGGTCCACTATGGCCGCCGCATGGAAGCGCCGTCGCCGGAACGGTGGCGCGAACAGCGGGCCGCTTCCTTGTGGGGGGAGGCTTTCGCCGTCATCACCCCGGCCCTGGTGGACAAGGGCATCGTCGGTGCGGGGGCGGCGTGACCGCCGCCGGGCGGGGGAGCGGCGTGACCGCCGCCGGGCCGCGCGCCTGGGTGGCGTTCGACGGCCGGACCGAATTGGCGTGGCTGCGGCTGCTGAAGCCGGGATTCCGCCACTGTCTGGTGGTGGTGGAGGACGGCGGGCGGTGGATCATGGTCGATCCCGTGTCCCCCTTCACCCTGGTCGCCCTGCTCGACCTGCCCGATGGGAGTTTGCCCGGCTGGCTGGCCGGGCTGGGGCTGACGGTGGTGGAAACCACGGTCTGCCGCACCGGCACCCGCCCCGCCCCCTGGGCGCCCTTCACCTGTGTCGAAGCCGTCAAGCGCGTGCTGGGGCTGCGCGCCGCCCATGTGCTGACGCCGTGGCAACTGTACCGTTATCTGACCCAGGCCATCTGACAGGGGCCATCTGATCCGGCCCGGACGCCCCGCCTGAGCGTCTGTTTTTTTCCGATTTTCCGCTGCGAGCGAGAAGGACCACCCATGACCGCGCACGCCACCCGTGCCGCGCCCGACCCGGCGCGCCCCCGTTCCGATTCCCGTTCCGCCCCCGTCCGGGGCAAGGCGCTGCTGGAACGGTTCGCCCAGGCCCGCAGCCGCCGGGCCGGCTGGGAATCCCACTGGCAGGACTGCACCGACTATGCCCTGCCCAACGGCCAGCCGTTCCGCCACGCCGGCACGCCGGGGGAACGGCGGGTGGACCGGCTGTTCGACGGCACCGCCCCCGACGGGGTGGAGCAACTGGCGGCCAGCCTGCTGGCGCAACTGACGCCGCCGTGGTCGCGGTGGTTCGGCTTCGTGCCCGGGCCGGAACTGACCGAGGCCGAGCGCGACCGCATCGCCCCCATGCTGGACCGCGCTGCCACGGTGGTGCAGGCCCATTTCGACCGCTCCAACTACGCGGTGGAGGCGCATCAGGCGTTCCTTGATCTGGTCACGCTGGGCACCGCTTCGCTGCTGCTGGAGGAGGCGGCACCGGGCGAGCCGTCCAGCCTGCGCTTCACCGCCGTGCCGCTGGCCGACGCGGTGCTGGACGAAGGGCCGCAGGGGCGGCTCGACGTCACCTTCCGCCGGGCCGAGATGACCCCGGCGCAGATCCGCCAGCGGTTTCCCAGCACCTCGCTGCCCGATGCGGTGCGGCGGGCCGCCGCCGACGATCCCGACACCCGTTTCCCCGTGGTGGAGGCGGTGGAGCCGGACGGCGTGTCCTATCGCTGGACCGTGGTGCTGGACAGCGGCGAGGACGAGCCGCCGATCCTGGCCGACGGCCGTTTCGCCCAGTCGCCCTTCCTGAATTTCCGCTGGCTGAAGGCGCCGGGGGAGATCTATGGCCGGTCCCCGGTGATGAAGGCGCTGCCCGACATCCGCACCGCCAACAAGGTGGTGGAGTTGGTGCTGAAGAACGCCTCCATTGCCGTCACCGGCATCTGGCAGGCCGACGACGACGGGGTGCTGAACCCCGCCGCCATCCGGCTGGTCCCCGGCACCATCATCCCCAAGGCGGTGGGGTCGCAGGGGCTGACGCCGCTGGCCAATCCGGGGCGGTTCGACGTGTCGCAACTGGTGCTGGACGACCTGCGCGCCCGCATCCGCCACGCGCTGCTGGCCGACCGGCTGGCCCCGCTCGACGACGCCCGCATGACCGCCACCGAGGTGATGGAGCGCGCCGCCGAAATGGCCCGGCTGCTGGGCGCCACCTATGGCCGGCTGCAGGCGGAACTGCTGACGCCGCTGCTGCTGCGCGCCGTCGCCATCCTGCGCCGCCGGGGGGAAATTCCCGACATCATGGTCGATGGCCGGCTGGTGGAACTGCAATACCGTTCCCCCCTGGCCCAGGCCCAGGCCCAGCGCGACGCCCAGGCCACGCTGCACTGGCTGGAGGCGGTGCGCGGTCTGGGGCCGGACGCCCTGGCGGTGGTGGACGCCCCCGCCACCGCCCGCTGGCTGGGGGAGGCCTTCGGCGTGCCCGGCCGGCTGATCCGCAGCGCCGCCGCCGAGACTGTGCCAGCACCGTCCCCGGCACCGGCGCCGGCGCCATCGGCCCCCACCCCTGTCGGGCCGGCACCGGCGGAGGTGGCCCATGGCTGATTCCCTCCATTGGCCATGGGAACCGCCGCCCGCCGCCGATCCCATGGACGCCGGGCGGGATGCGGTGGCCTTCGCCCGCTGCTTTTCCACCCCGGACGGCGCGCGGGTGCTGGCGGTGCTGCGGGCGCTGACCCTGGACCGCGCGCTCGGCCCCGACACCGCCGAACCCATCCTCCGCCATCTGGAAGGCCAGCGCCATCTGGTCGCCACCATCCTGGCCCTGGCCGCCCGCGGCCATGGCCGGACCTGATCCCCTTTCCGTCATGACCCTCAGGGAGACAGACCCCATGCAGCCCCTTCGCCCCGATACCCCCCCGCCGTCCGCCGCCCCCTTCGCCGCACCGGCCGCCGATCCCGTCCTGGCCCCCTTCATCGACCCGGCGACGGGGGCGCTGCAGGTGGAGGCGCTGGTCCGCGGCTATCTCGACCTCAGCCGCCGGGCCGGCATGGTGCCGGACTCGCCCGATGCCTATTGCATCGACTGCGGCCACGGCATGTTCCAGCCCGACCCGGAGATCAACACCCGTCTGCACGGCGCCGGCTTTTCCCCGCAGCAGGCGCAGCTTGTCTATGATCTGGCCGCCGAACGCATGATGCCGCTGATCCGGCAGGTGTCGGTGCAGCTTCGCTCCGATCAGGAGATGGAACGGCTGGCCGCCCAGTTCGGCGGTGATGCCCGCTGGCGGGAGGTGTCGCGCCAGATCCTGTCATGGGCCGGGCGCGCCCTGCCGCCGCCGGTGGTGGAGGCGCTGTCCACCAGCTACGAGGGGGTGATGGCGCTCTACCGCATGATGAAGGGGGACGAGCCGTCCACCCTCAACCCGCCCACCGGGGCCGGCGGTGGCGGCGATGCGTCGGAAATCCACAGCCTGATGCGCGACCCCCGCTATTGGCGCGACCGCGACCCCGCGGTGGTGGCGCGGGTGACCGAAGGGTTCCGGCGGCTGTACCCCGGTTCGTGATCCGTGCTGATGGGCCGCTGCCGGACGGGACCGTTCCGGCAGCGGTTTTGCCGCATATGAAACTTGCGCGGACTTCGGCGTCTCGGGCACTTTTGATCTCATGATGCTGCGCCGAAAATTCCGTTGGGTGACCCTGATCGGGTTGGCGGGCTGCCTGCTGGCGGCGGCCCCCGCGCTTTACCTGCTCTACAGCGGCCTGATCGCCGAACGGGTGCGGCTGGCCGGCGGGCTGGTGGATTCCGCCCGCGCCGTGATGAGCGATTACGAGCGCGCCGCGGTGGACGGCGACCTCATCCGGTCGGAAGCCAAGATCCGCGCCCAGGCCGCCCTGCGCGGGCTGGCCGGCGGGCCGTTCCAGCTTGTGCTGTTTCCCGACGGCACGCTGCCCGCCGGCTGGCCGGAGCAAGGGCGCAGCATCGCGGCGACCGGCCTGTTCGAGCCGTGGGGCTGGATGGTGGCGGTGTCGGCCAACACCGCCGACCTGCGCCATGATTTCGCGGCGGAGGCCGCGGCCTTCGTCCTGTTCCTGGCGGTTCTGCTGGTGGCGGCGTGGCCCTTGTCGGCCTTTGTGTCCGACCAGCTTGTGGGGCCGCTGGAAAATCTCGCGGAGCGCATGGGGCGGATGGCCCGCGGCGATATCGCCGAGCCGGTGCCGGAGCAGGAGCGCACCGACGAATTCGGCACCATGGCCCGCGCGCTGGAGCATTTCCGCCGCAACGCCGCCGCCATCCTGGAGCGCGACGAACGCCTGTCCGGCATCATGGACAACGTGGGCGAGGCCATCGTCGTGGTCAGCGAGAACGGCGTGGTGGAGGATCACAACCCCGCCGCCGAACATCTGTTCGGGTGTGATGGCGCGGCCCTGACGGGGCAGGTGTTTTCCACCCTGTTCGCCGACGCCGACCAGGGCCGGGTGCTGGAGGCGCTGGTGGCCCAACGCGCCCCCCAGACGGCGGAAGGCGGCGAGCGCAGCGCCACCCGCATGGAGGCGCTGGGCATCGCCGCCGGCCCGTCGCCCGGCTCCGCCGACACCCGGCGGGAGGTGTCGCTGGCCGTCACCCGGCTGGAGGTGCACGGCCGGCGCAGCTTCATCTGTGTGCTGGCCGACATGACCGACCGGTTGCGGTACGAGCGGGAACTGCTGCGGCTGGCCACCCGCGACCGGCTGACCGGTCTGCCCAACCGGGCGCTGGTGGGGTCGCTGGTGGATGCGGCGGTGGAGCGCGCCCGGCGCAGCGGCCGGCGCTTTGCCCTGCTGTGCCTGGACCTGTCGCGGTTCAAGCTCATCACCGACACCCTGGGGCACGAGGCCGGCGACATCCTGTTGCAGGAGGTGGCTCGGCGCATCCAGGGGGCGGTGCGCGCCGCCGACACGGTGGGGCGCATCGGCACCGACGATTTCGCCATCCTGCTGGACGAGGTGGCGGACGCCGACGAAGCCGCACAGGTCGCCGCGCGCATCCTCGCCGCCTTTGAAACGCCGGTGGCGCTGCTGGGCACCGAACATTACGTGCGCCCGTCGGTGGGCATCGCGCTCTACCCCGAACACGCCGACGCCGGGGCCGACCTGCTGCGGGCCGCCGACACCGCCCTTTACGCCGCCAAGCGCCAGGGTGGGCGGCGGCACGCCTTCTTCCAGCGGGCCATGGCCGATCAGGCGCGGCGGCATCTGGCGCTGGACCGGGATCTGCGCTCGGCCCTGGTGCGGCGTCACTTCCAACTGCACTACCAGCCCAAGGTGCTGCTGTCGGACCGTTCGCTCCAGGGGTTCGAGGCGCTTTTGCGCTGGAACCGCCCCGACCACGGCATGGTGCCCCCCGGCGATTTCATCCCGGTGGCCGAGGAAACCGGCTTCATCGTCCCCCTGGGCGACTGGGTGCTGGACGAGGCGTGCCGGCAACAACGCGAATGGCTGGACGCCGGGCTGGACCCGCTGCCGGTGGCGGTCAACATCTCCCCCCGCCATCTGCGCCAGCGCAGTGCCGCGGATTTCCTGGGGATCCTGGAGCGCCACCGCCTGCCCACCAGCCTGATCGAGCTGGAAATCACCGAAGGGGCGGTGATGCAGGACATGGACCATGCGCTGGCGGTGCTGGGGGCGCTGAAGGCGGCGGGGGTGCGGGTGGCGGTGGATGATTTCGGCACCGGGCATTCGTCGCTGAGCTATCTGAAACGCCTGCCCATCACCACGCTGAAGATCGACCGTTCCTTCATCAACGGCGTCCCCCACGAGCGGGAGGACGCCGGCATCGTCGCCACCATCATCGCCATGGCCGACATGCTGGGGCTGGAGGTGGTGGCCGAGGGGGTGGAGCATCCCGAACAGGCCCATTTCCTGGGCCATCACGATTGCCTGATGGTCCAGGGCTGGCTGACCGGGCGTCCGGTCCCGGCGGAGCAGGTCACGGCCCTGCTGGCCAGCCGCGAGAACCGGAGCGCGTAACGCCGGATCCGGTCAGGGCCGCGCCCGCCGTCTGGGGCGGGCGCAAAGCCTGATGTGTCAGGTTTTACGCTGGATGGTTTCAGGCCAGGGTCAGTTCCTGCGTGCGCGTGGATTCCAGATGCCGGATCACCTGGGCCAGTTCGTCATGGTCGAGCGGCTTACCGATATGGCCGTTCATGCCGGCCGCACTGCAGGCGGCCAGATCCTCATCCAGCCCGCCGGCGGTCATGGCATAGACGGGCAGGGTGCCGGCGGGCGGCGGCAGGCAACGGATGCGGCGGGTGGCTTCCAGCCCGTCCATCACCGGCATGTTCACGTCCATCAGCACCAGATCATAGGCGTGGTTGCGCACGGCATCCACCGCCGCCGCCCCGTCGTTCACCACATCGACGGTGCAGCCCAGACCGTTCAGCAGCAGCATCACCAGACGCTGGTTCAGCGGCTGGTCTTCGGCCACCAGCACATGGAACGGCTGGGGCAGGGGCGCGCACCGGCCGTCCGTACCATCGGGGGGCAGGGTGGTGGGGGCCGGGATGGGGGCCTTGCGGGGCAAAGACAAAGGGGCAGGCAGGGGAGCGGGCAAAAGCGCCGGCCGGGACGGAGGGGACGGCTCGGCCGCCAGCCGCTTGGCCAGATGGTCCAGCCGCTCCTTCAGTTCCGTCGCCAGGAACGGCTTGGAAATCATGTCATAGCCGGGACCGGCCCCCGCTTCCCCCGCCACCGCGTGGCCGGCAAAGCCGGAGGTGAGCAGAACCAGGATGCCGGGGCGCAGCCGCTCGGCCTGCAGCGCCAGTTCGGTGCCGGTCATGCCGGGCGGCATCACCATGTCGGTGAACAGCAGGTCCACCGGCGCGCTGCCGCGCAGGATGGTCAGCGCCTCGTTGGCGTTGGCGGCTTCCAGCACCCGATGGCCCCAGGTTTCCAGCAGGGCGGTGGTGCTCATGCGCAGCAGCGGGTCGTCGTCGGCCAGCAGGATGGTCATGGGCCGCAGGGCCGGAACCATCACCGGAGCCGGGCTGCAATGGGATGCCCGCTCCATCGCCCGCCAGGGCGGCAGGGTGACGGTGACCGTGGTGCCGACGCCCAACTGGCTGCGCAAGGAGAGCGTGCCGCCGTGCAGTTCCACCAGCCGCTTGGTCAGCGGCAGCCCCAGCCCGGTGCCTTCCACCCGGCGGTTGTCGGAGCTTTCCACGCGGGCGAAGGCCTGGAGCACCCGGTCCATGTCGGCTTCGGGGATGCCGATGCCGGTGTCGGTGACCTCCAGAACCGGGGATTCGCCGGGGGTGTGCAGCAGGCGGACCGTGACCTCCCCGCCCGAGGGGGTGTATTTGACCGCGTTGGAAATCAGGTTCAGCAGGATCTGCCGCAGCCGCTTTTCGTCGCCGCGGACATAGCGCAGTTCGGTCGCCTTCACCATGGTCAGCGCCACCCCGGCCCGGTTGGCGCGGGTCTGGAGCATCCGCATGGCGAAGGTGATGGCGGCGTCCAGGTCCACCGTGCCTTCCTTGACCGTCAGCATCCCCGCTTCGGCGCGGGCATGGTCGAGGATCTCGTTGATGAGTTCCAGAAGATGCTGGCCGGAATCGCGGATGTTGACGGCAAAATCACGATAGGCGGATGTGCCCACCGGCCCTTCCGCCTCCCGCGCGATCAGGTCGGCGAAGCCGATCACCGCGTTCAGCGGCGTGCGCAATTCGTGGCTGAGGCTGGCGAAGAACTCGCCCTTGGAGCGGTTGGCCGCTTCCGCCTGGGTGCGGGCGGCGGCTTCCTCCTCCCGCGCGGCGTGGAGTTCGCGGGTCAGGCGGGCCACGTCGGAAATATCCATCAGCGCCACCAGCCGCATCGGGTGACCGGCGATGTCCCGCACCGTGGATTCGGCGATCAGCACGGTGCGGACGGACCCGTCGCGGCGGGTCAGCTCGGCTTCCCGCGACTCCCGCCCCCGGCCGGGGGGTAGAATCCCGGCCGCGTCCCGGCCCACCAGCGTGGCGGCAACCCACCCCGTCAACCGGCCAAAGGCGGCGTTGACCCGCAGCAGCCGGTTGTCGGCGGCAACCACCGCCAGCGCGGTCTGCGCCTGCTCGAACAGGGCCTCGACGAAGGTGTGGGCGGTTTCCGCGGCGCGGCGGGCGTTGTCGAGCTTTTCTTCCACCCCGACTCGGACGGTGATGTCCCGCAGCACCGCCACATATTCGCGGGCGTTGCCCTGGCCGGCGCGCCGGATGGCGGCTTCCATCCAGACGATGCCGCCGCCGGCCCGCACGGCCCGGCAGCGCGTCACCGTGGACGGGGACTGCGGCGTCAGGGCGGCGATGGCGGCCGCCGCCGCCGCCCGGTCGTCGGGGTGCAGCAGCGTTTCCAGCGCCATGCCCCGCACCCCGGCGGGATCGCGGTCCAGCAGGGTGCGCACCGCGTCGGTCACGTGCAGGATGCGCCCGTCGGGGCCGATGCGCACGATGATGTCCAGCGCGTTGTCGGCCAGAAAGCGCAGCCGCTCCTCGCTGTCGGCCATCGCGTGGGCCGCCGCCAGCCGGGCATGGTCGCGCGACAGCATGATGCCCAGGATGACGACGCCCCCGGCGGTGGCCGGGAACAGCGCCGGCCCGGCCGTGGTCAGAACCATCAGCGCCATGTCCCACGTGGGCAGCAACAGGGCGCTGGTCAATTGCATCGCCGCCACCGCCAGCCCCAGCAGCACCAGATGGAGCAGGGGAAAGCGCCCCTCCCGCCACACCGGAAACCGGCTGTAGAGCAACCCGGCCAGTCCGGCCAGCGTCACCCCCGCCATCCCGGCCAGCGCCCCGGCCCCGCCCAGCCACAGCCGGTAGACCGCGGGCATCCCCACCGCCGGCACCGCGGCCAGCGGCCCGCCGAACACCGCCGCCAGTCCCGCCATGATGGCGCGGGCGTCGGTGATGATGCCGGGCGCGATTTCCGCCGGTTCGAGCATCGACAGCACCGCCGCCGCCCCGAAGAAGGTTCCCACCGCCAGGCTGCGCAGCCGCGGCGTGCCGCGCAGCCCGCGCAGCAGCATGTCATAGCCGATTGCGACCACCGCCAGCAGGCCGATGCCGTGCAGAAAAGTCATCAGCAGAGAGGGCGACAGAAAGCTCATGTCTGGCGGTGGTGCGAATCTGGCGGGAATAGTGGAATAACCTATGGGGCTATTGCATAAAAATCTCAACGACTGGTTACCCGCCTGCAGCGGTGTGGAGCGTGGGAGGATGGGAGCGGCTGGAATCGTCTCCATTTAATAGGAAAATAATCTTGACATAACCCGTTCCATCGGGTATTCCCTAAGGTGTCAACGCCCGAGGTGTCGTTGACGAGGCTTCCCTTCCTACCCCCCCCGACCTTGCGCCAAAAGGCGCCGATTTCTGCGGAGATCGGCGCCTTTTGCCGTTTGGCGGTCCGGTGGTGGCGGGGACGCCGGCCCACCCGCCCATCCCGCCCACCAAAGGGGAGACTATTCCCATGTCCACGTCGGTCGAACAGGCCTTCGTCAAGCAATTCGAACGCGAGGTGCACGAGGCGTACCAGCGCACCGGCTCCAAGCTGCGCAACACCGTGCGCAACAAGAACAATGTCCAGGGGGCATCCACCGTCTTTCAAAGGATCGGCAAGGGCACCGCGTCCACCAAGTCGCGGCACGGTGCGGTGCCGGTGATGAATCTGGACCACACGCCGGTCGAATGCGTGCTGTACGATTACTACGCCGGTGACTGGGTGGACCGGCTGGACGAGTTGAAGACCAACATCGACGAGCGCCAGATCATCGCCAGCGCCGGCGCCTATGCCCTGGGCCGCAAAACCGACGAACTGATCCTGGCCTGCCTCAACGAATCCGCGCATTACGCCGGCGGTTCCGCCGACGGCCTGACCAAGGCCAAGGTGATGACGGCGTTCGAGATGCTGGGCGATGCCGATATCCCCGACGACGGCCAGCGTTACGCCGTGGTCGGCTGGAAGCAGTGGAGCCAGTTGCTGAGCATCGACGAATTCGCCAGTTCCGATTACGTCGGCTCCGATGATCTGCCCTGGCGGGGGACTCAGGCCAAGCGGTGGCTGGGCACGCTGTGGATGCCCCATTCCGGCCTGTCCCTGACCGGCGACGTGCGGCTGTGCCACTGGTACCACAAGACCGCGGTGGGCCATGCCGCCGGTACCGACGTCAAGACCGATGTCACGTGGCACGGCGACCGGGCGTCCCACTTCGTCAACAACATGATGAGCCAGGGGGCGGCCCTGATCGACCGGGCGGGCGTGGTGACGCTGCGCTGCCTGGAAGTCTGACCCTTTCCCCATTCCTGCCAAAACGGAGCATCATTCCATGGCCTTCGCATCGAAGGACCTGAGCGTGCTGGCCTATGCCAACGGCTTCACGCTCTGGCATTACGCCTCGCCCGACGCCGACGCGGCCGTCGCCGCCTCGGGCTATTTCAACGGCGCCGCCGACATGCTGCGGGTGGGGGATCTGATCCTTGCCAACGTGGCGACCGGGGCCGCCGTCCCGTCCGCCGGGGTGTTCGTGGTGCGCACCAACACCGCCGGCACCGTGGACGTCAGCAACCTGACGCCGTTCGGCACCGCCAACGACGCCTGATCCCTCAGCTTTCCTTCACCCTGACCAACGGGAGATTGCCCATGGCGCTGTCCGCCATCGGCCTGTGCAGCCGCGCCCTGCTGAAGATCGGCGCCACGCCGGTGGCGTCGTTCGACGACGGCACGGCGGAAGCGCAGGTGGCCCAGGCGCTCTACGCCACCACCCGCGACGCGCTGCTGTCGGCCAATCCCTGGAGCTTTGCCACCGCCCAGGCCCGCCTGCCCCGGCTGGACGAACAGCCGGTGGCCGATTTCACCGCCGTGTTCCAGCTTCCCGCCGATTTCCTGCGGGCGTTGTCGGCGGGGGCGGGCCGCGGGCGGGGGCTGGAGTACCGCATCACCGGCCGCACCCTGCACGCCGGCAGCGATGCGGTGGTGCTGACCTATGTCCGCCGCCCGGACGAGGCGGATTTCCCCGCCTTTTTCGACCAGGCCCTGATCGCCCGGCTGGCGGCGGAGTTCTGCATCCCGCTGACCGAGAATTCCAGCCGGGCCGAGATGCTGGCCAAAGCGGCGGAAAGCGATTTCCGCCGCGCCCGCCTGATCGACGCCCAACAGGACACCCAGCCGGGGTTCGAGGATTTCACCCTGATCGAGGCCCGCCTGTCATGACCCGCGTGCGCCAGATCAAGACCAACTTCACCGCCGGCGAAATCTCCCGCACGCTGCTGGGGCGGGGGGATCTGCGGGCCTATGACAACGGGGCGCTGTCGCTGCGCAACGTCTTCATCCACCCGACCGGCGGCGTCACCCGTCGGGCCGGGCTGGCGTTCGTGGACCGCGCGCGGGGGGCGGGGCGGCTGGTCGCCTTCGAATACAACACCGAGCAGGTCTATCTGCTGGTGTTTGCCGATGGCGTCATCGACGTCTACAGCAACGATGCCCGCGCAGCCTCGGTCGCAGCGCCCTGGACCGCGGCCCAGCTTGCCAGCATCACCTGGACCCAGAACGCCGACACGCTGCTGGTCTGCCACCCCGACGTGTCCCCCCGCGCGCTGACCCGCCGGGACGGTGTGTGGTCGCTGGCCGAATGGAGCTACAAGACCGAAGGGGAGGTGGTGCGGCTGCCCTTCTACCGTTTCGCCGACGCCGCCGTCACCCTGACCCCCAGCGGCACCGGCGGGGCCGTCACCGTCACCGCCTCCGCCCCCATCTTTGATCCGTCGCAGCAGAACACCCGCATCCGCATCCAGGGCCGGCAGCTGCTGGTCACCGGGGTGGTGTCGTCCACCGTGGTGCAGGCGACGGTCAAGGAAACCCTGCCCAACGCCCAGGCCACCGCCGTGTGGGACGAACAGTCGTTTTCCCCCCGCCGCGGCTGGCCGGTGTCGGTGGCGTTCCATCAGGACCGGCTGGTCATCGGCGGGTCGCGGGATCTGCCGAACCGGCTGTGGATGTCGCGTTCCGCCGATCCGTGGAATTTCGACCTCGGCACCGGCGAGGATGACGAGGCCATCGAGTTCGGCATCCTGTCCGATCAGGTGAACGCCATCCGCGCGGTGTTCGCCGGGCGGCATCTCCAGCTTTTCACCTCGGGCGCCGAATACATGGTGACCGGCAGCCCGCTGACGCCGCAGAACATCCAGGTCAGCCGCCAGACCCGCATCGGCTCGCCCGTGGACCGCACGCTGGCCCCGCGCGACGTGGACGGCGCCACCCTGTTCGTGTCGCGCAACGGGCGGGAAATCCGCGAATTCGTCTACACCGACACCGAACAGGCGTATCAGGCCAACGATCTGGCGCTGCTGGCCCGGCACATCGTCCAGGCGCCGGTGGATCAGGATTTCGACAAGGCACGCCGGTTGCTGTTCGTGGTGATGGGCGACGGCACCATCGGGGCGGTCACCGTCTACCGCGCCGAACAGGTGACCGCCTGGACCCGGCTTGGCACCGACGGGCTGTTCCGCTCGGTGGCGGTGGTGGGGGATGACGTGTACGCCCTGGTCAACCGCGCCGGGGTGTGGACGGTGGAGCGGCTCGACGATTCGGTCCACCTCGACGCCGCCCTGGTCGGCACCGCCGCCACCCCCACCACCGTCTGGGGCGGGCTGGCGCATCTGGAGGGGCGCACGGTGACGGTGATCGCCGACGGCACCCCCGCCGGGACGGCCACCGTCGCCGCCGGGCGCATCACGCTGGACACCCCGGCCACGGCGCTTCAGGCCGGTCTGCCCTTTTCCCACGTCATCGAACCGCTGCCGGTCAACCCCGCCGCCGAGGGCGGGGCGGGCCGCGTGCTGCGGCTGGTCGAGGTGGGCTTCCGTCTGGAAGACACCGCCGCCCTGCGCGTCGATGTGGGGGCGGGGCCGACCGACCTGCCGCTGCACCGTTTCGGGCCGCAGCCCGCCGGCGGCGTGCCGGAACGGGTGTCGGGGGACCGGCGCCTGCGGGCGCTGGGCTGGCGCAGCGACATCGACACCCCCCTGTGGCGCATCGAACAGGATGCGCCGCTGCCCTTCACCCTTTTGTCCGTGACCATGGAATTGAAGGTGAACGACTGATGGCTGGAATCACCCCCATCCTGTCGGCGGTCGCCCCGGTGGCGTCCACCGCTCTCTCCACATCGCAAAGGCAATCCCAATCCGACACCAGCGCCAGCCAGCAGCAGGCGGAACTGGAGTTCAAGCGCCAGCAGGCCGAGGCGGAGGCCAAGCGTCTGGCCGACCAGCAGGCCTATGAGCGCCAGCAGGCCGAAACCGCCGCCCAGCGCGCCGCCGAGCAGCAGGCGTATGAACGCCAGTTGGCCGCCCAGAAACAGGCGCAGGAACAGGCGGCCCTGGCCGCCCAGCAGGAATACGACCGCCAGCAGGCCGACCGGAAATACGCCGCCGAACAGGCCGCCCGCGAGCAGCAGGCCCGGCTGGAACAGGAAGCCCAGTTGCGCCAGTGGCAGCACGACGAGGAGGTCCGCCGCCAGCAGGCCGAAGCCGCCGCCGCCGAGGCCGAACGCCAGCGCCAGGAGGAAGCAGCCAAGCGCCAGCAGGCCATGGACCTGTTCGCGCGCACCCAGGCGACCGAAATGGACCAGCTCCGCAGCCGTCACCAGCAGACGGAAGCGGAGGCCGACGCATCCGCCCAGAGCCGGTTGGCCACTCTGGTGGCTCAGGCAGACGCCGCCGACCGCCAGCGCCGCGAGGCCCTGCGCACCGCCACCGCCCGCAGCCGCGCCAGTCTGGGCGGCCAGGGGGTCAGTTCCGCCGATGGCTCGGGACAGGCGATCATCCAGGGGCTGAACAGCACCGCCGACAAGGATCGGCAGGCGTACGAGGCCGGCGACCAGATCAAGCGCGCCTCCATCCAGGCCGAAACCGACACCCTGCGCCGCGCCAACCTGCTGGAACAGGCGCAACTGGCCGAGCGCCAGCGGCTTGAATACATCGCCAAGTTTTATTGACGCCGGCCTGTCAGGGGCTTTGCCCCTCGACACTCCCCAACAGGGGCCGGCGGCCCCTGTACCCCATTGATGGGATGCAAGGGCCGTCGCCCTTGCCGGGGGTGTCGGGGGCAGCGCCCCCGACGGACCCAGGAAGGGAACCGCACCGGCCATGACCGCCGCCCTGCCCATTCCCCGCGGCACGCCGCGGGTGCAATACGCCGCCGACGGCGCCCAGACCGTCTTCACCTATCCCTTTCCCATCTTCGCATCGGAAGACCTGCAGGTCTTCCTCAACGCCGGCCTTCAGAGCACCGGCTACGCCGTCGCCGGGTCCGGGGCGGCGGCGGGGGGCCGTGTCACCTTTGCCGTTCCGCCCGCCGCCGGCACCACCGTCACCCTGCGCCGCCGGGTTCCCATCGAACGGATGACCGACTTTCTGGAAAGCGGCCCGCTGCCGGCGGTGGCGCTGAACCGGGAACTGGACACCCTGACCGCCTGCCTCCAGCAGGTGGCGGGGGACCAGGAGGGGATGCTGCGCTATCCCGACACCGACCGCCCGGCATCGCCGCTGCTGCCCGGACGGGCGGAGCGGGCGGGGCGGCTGCTGGCGTTCGACGGCGACGGCAACCCCACCGCCCGCGCGCCGGTGGACGAACAGGCGCTGTCCACCTTCCTGCCCGCCGGGCCGGGGGCGGTCAGCCGCCCGATCCGCGACAAGCTGTCGGATGCCGTCTCGGTCAAGGATTTCGGGGCGGTGGGGGACGGGGTGACCGACGACACCCTGGCCTTTCACGCCGCCCTGGCGGCGGCCAAGGCGGTGCAGGTGCCGGCCGGCACCTATTGCCTGAGCAACACGCTGACCGTCGCCTTCGGCCGCACCCTGTCCGGGGTGGGGCAGGCGTCGGTGCTGAAGGCCAGGGGGGCGGGGTTCGATCTGATCCACCTGCCCGACGGGTACGCCACCGTGTCGGGGCTGCGGCTGGAGGGCGGGGCGGCGGGGGTGCGGCTGTTCGGGCGTGACGGGCCGTGCGTGCAAAACCTGCTGTCCGACCTGACCCTGTGGGAACCGCGCGACGGCATCGTGCTGGACGGCTACGCCAGCCCCGACCGGCCCTGTTACTGGAACAGCATCAACCGGGTGCTGGTCGCCCGCCCGTCGCGTCATGGGGTGTGGCTGACCACCAGCGGGGCGGGCGACAGCCCCAACGCCAACCGCTTCACCGGGGTGCGGGTCTATTCCCTGTCGGCCCCCATCAGCGGCTGCGGCTTTTACGTGGAGCACGGGAAGTACAACAACGCCTTCGTCGATTGCGAAGCCAACCTGTCCACCATGGCGGCGGCCTGCGTGCGGGTGGGGCCGGATGCGGACAAGAACCTGTTCGTCAACCTCTATTGCGAAAGCCTGGGCGGCGTTCCCAACGTGCAGTTGGACGCCGGGTCGCGGGAAACCGCCATCGTCAACCTGTTCTCCGCCTCTGCCGGGCCGGCGATCTACGACCTGTCGGGCGGCGCCTACACCGCCGTCAACGCCGGCTATCCCGAAAAGAACCGGCTGGAGCGCACCCGCATCCGCGAACTGGTGGTGGAGGCGCTGCGCTACGACACCGAATATGTGGAACCGAAGACCGGCGGGACGGTGGATCTGGACCTGACCAGCTCGGTCTATCTGGTCAGCGCCTATGGCGGGGCGGTCACCGCCCGCCTGCCGGGGGCCGGGGGCGCCAACGGCCACGCCGTCACCATCAAAAAGACCGACGCCTCGCCCCACCCGGTCACCGTCACCGAGAACGGCGGCACCGGGCCGGACGGGCGCGTCTGGGCGCTGGGCAACCGCTATGACTGGGTGACGGTGGTGTCGAACGGGGCCGGGTGGTGGGTGGTGGCCGGCAACACCCCGGCCGGCAACGCCGGTTACTGGACGCAGCCGGGGGTCTGCACCCCGGATCTGAACCAGACGCTCTATCTGGTGAGTGCCTGGTCGGGGGCGGTGGAGGTGCGGCTTCCCGGCCCCTCCGCCGCCCATGCGGTGGGGCGCACCGTCACCATCAAGAAAGCCGACCAGAGCCGCACCCCCGTCACCGTCACCGCCGAGGGCGGCGGCGGCCCGGACGGGCAGGCGATTGCGCTCGCCGAATTCGGCCACGCCGTCACCGTCATGTCCAACGGTGCCGGCTGGCACATCCTGGGACGGAATCCGTGATGACCGACGACGCCTTACGCTTTTTCGACTTCGTGGAGATCTGGAACGGCCAGCAGCAGATGCGCACCCCCGCCCACCACCGCCGCATCGCCGGATGGCTGGAGGACAATTGGACCGCCGGCAACCGCCACCTGCTGCTGATGGCGTTCCGCGGATCGGGCAAATCCACCCTGGTCGGGCTGTTCGCCGCGTGGCTGCTGCACACGGCACCGGAACGGCGGCTGATGGTGCTGGCCGCCGATCTGGCGCTGGCCAAGAAGATGGTGCGCAACGTCAAGCGCATCATCGAACGCCACCCGGCGACCCAGGCGCTGAAGCCCGCCGACCGCGACCAGTGGGCGGCGGAACAGTTCACCGTGGTCCGGCCGGTGGAACTGCGCGACCCGTCGATGATCGCCCGCGGCATCGACGGCAACATCACCGGCAGCCGCGCCGACATCATCATCTGCGACGACGTGGAGGTGCCGCGCACCTGCGACAGCGCGCCCAAGCGCGCCGACCTGCGCGACAAGCTGGCGGAGATCGACTTCGTTCTGGTGCCGGGCGGAACCCAGCTCTACGTCGGCACGCCGCACACCTATTACACGCTCTACGCCGACATCCCCCGGCCCGAGGTGGGGGAGGACGCCCCCTTTCTCGACGGGTTCACCCGGCTGGTGCTGCCGGTGCTGGACGCCGACGGCGCCAGCGCGTGGCCGGAACGTTTCCCCCCGGCCCACATCGAGCGCATCCGCCGCCGCACGGGCGCGCTGAAGTTCGACAGCCAGATGATGCTGAGGCCGACCAACCTGACCGTCGGGCGGCTCGATCCCGACCGGCTGCGGCCGTACGACGGCGAACTGGCCTATCACGAATCCGGTGGGCGGGCGGTGCTGACGCTGAACGGGGTGCGGCTGGTGTCCGCCTCCGCCTGGTGGGATCCGGCCTTCGCCCGCGCCCAAGACGGGCGGGCGGGGGATGGGCAGGCGGCGGGGGATGCCAGCGTGATCGCCGCCGTCTTCACAGGAGAGGACGGCAACGCCTATCTTCACCGCGCGCTCTACCTCTGCGCCGATCCCGCGGCGGCGGAGGACGAGGCGACCCAGCAATGCCGGGCGGTGGCGGCGTTCCTGCGCGATTTCCACCTGCCGGGGGTGCATCTGGAAATCAACGGGCTGGGCCGTTTCCTGCCCGGCGTCCTGCGGCGGGAACTGGGGCGGGCGCGGCTGGCGGCGGCGGTGGTGGAGGTGGCGTCCCGCCGCCCCAAGGCCCTGCGCATCGTCGAGGCGTTCGACGCCCGGCTGGCCGGCAACAGCCTGTTCGCCCACCGCAGCGTCTGGGACACCCCCTTTGTCCGCGAAATGCGCGAATGGCGCCCCGATGCCCGCTACCGCGGCCGCGACGACGGCCTGGACGCGGTGGCGGGGTGCCTATCCGCCGAACCCATGCGCTTCGATCGCTCCCCCCCGGCCCGCCCGCGCGGCGACTGGCGCCGGGCGGAAACGGTCGTCGCCCCTTCCGAATGGCCCGTCTAAGGGCCTTTTTTCATTTTTGGAGAAGACCGATGCATGAATCGCTCGACGTGGTCTGGTGGATCACGGCGGTGGAACTGCCTGTGCTGGGCGGGCTGTTCTGGCTCATCACCCGCGTGCGCCACGACGCCGACGATGCGCTGGAAGCCCTGCGCACGCGGGCCGACGCCGCCCAGACCCAGGTGCGCGAAAGCCTCGCCGCCTACAAGCTGGAGGTGGCCAAGACCTATGTCTCGCTCGCCACGCTGAAGGACGTGGAAAAGCGGCTGACCGACCATCTGCTGCGCATCGAACACAAGCTGGAATGCGGCGCGCCCTGCGCCGAGGGCGGTGCGCGATGAGCCGCCGCACCCTGATCCCGGAAACCGTCCCCGTTGCCGCGAGCCGTCCGGCCCCCGCCGCCCCGCCGCTGCCCTGCGGCGGATCGCCGGAGGAGGCGGTGGACACCCTGGCCCGCACCCTGTGGGGGGAGGCCCGCGGCGAACCCGTGCGCGGGATCGAGGCGGTGGCCGCCGTCGTCGTCAACCGTGTCCGCCGGGCGGTGGCCGCGGGCGGTTTCTGGTGGGGCGGGTCGATCGTCGCCGTCTGCCGCAAGCCGTGGCAGTTCTCGTGCTGGAATCCGTCCGATCCCAACCGGGCCAAGCTGATGGCGGTGGGGCCGGACGATCCGGTGTTCGCCACCTGCTTGCGGGTGGCGCGGCGGGCGGTGGCGGGGGTGCTGCCCGATCCCACGGGTGGGGCCACCCATTACCACCGCAGCGGCATTCATCCCGCCTGGGCGGCGGGGCGCGTGCCGTCGGCGGAAATCGGCCATCACCTGTTCTTCAACGATGTGGAGTGAAACGCGATGATTCCGGCGTTGCTGGCCCAGATCGGGCTTCCCTTGCTGGTCCGCGCCGTGGGTGCGGGGCTGGAAAAGATCAATCATCCCGCCGCATCCGATGCGGCACAGGCGCTGACGCAGGTGGGCGAGGCGCTGGGCAGCGGGCAGATCGCGCCCGAATCGGTGACCGAGGCCAACCGCCATGTGGAGCGGCTGGCGGAACTGGACACCGGCCAGACCCGTGACGCGCTGGCCCAGATCAACACCTCCCTGCGGGCGGAAGCGGCGTCGGAAGACGCCTTCGTCCGCCGGATGCGGCCCACCTTCGGCTACGCCATGGCGGTTGCCTGGATGGCGCAGATGGGGGCCGTCGCCTGGGTGATGGTGGCCGACCCCGACCGGGCCGGCACCGTCATTGGTGCCCTGGAATCCCTCAGCACCATCTGGAGTGTTGGGCTGGGCGTGCTCGGGATCTATGTCTACCGGCGTTCCGGCGACAAGCGCGTCACCGGACGGTAAGGGACGTCAGGGGCCACGGGGGTGGGCGCGGGTGATCCCCGCGCTCACGCCGCCTCGCGGATCATGGCGAGGTAGATCTTCCACGCCACTTCCACCGAAACCCCGCCGGCCCGCGAACCGGACGCCAGCATCGCCGCCGAGGGTTTCAGGGGAACCGGGGTCATGCCGGCGTCGCCCATGGCGCCCACGACGTCGAGGGCGTAGGTCAGCGTGCCGTTGGTGGGCTTGGCGGTCTGGGCGGTCTGGGCGTGGATGTCGGCGGCGATGGCGTTCATGATCTTTCTCCGTCCCGAAAGGAGGTTTGCCCCTTTACCAGCAAACGGGATGCCAACTGTGCCAGAGCCGTATGTATGTCTTAAGGGATTGAAAATTAAGCGATTCGCAAAATGCGATTCTGTCTCGGTACGTGATATATATGCAAAATGCGGCTTTTGGATTGTTTCGCGCGTTGCAAAATGCAAAGCGCGAAACGCCACGCTCTGGCCGTGTCCGCTGCTTTGCGGTAACCTGCGGCCGTCATGACCTCACGCATCATCTATCATATGTGCCGACAGACGGAGTGGGGCGCCGCTCTTGCGTCCGGTGCCTATCCCGGCTCGTCGCAGGATGCGGCGGACGGCTTCATTCATTTTTCCACCGCCGCCCAGGTGGAGGAAAGTGCCGCCAAACACCGCGCGGGTCAGACCGGGCTGGTGCTGCTGGCGGTGGACGCCGCCCGGCTGGGTCCGGCCCTGAAATGGGAGCCGTCGCGCGGCGGGCAGCTTTTCCCCCACCTCTACGGCGCCCTGCCGGTGGATGCCGTGCTGCGGGCCGATCCGCTGCCGCTGGGGCCGGACGGGCGCCACGCCTTCCCCCCTTCGTTTCCCCTTGATGACGCGAGCCTGCCGTGATCGATCTCTATCCCCTGGTCGGCCCGATTCTGCGGTCGCTGGATGCCGAGCTGGCCCACACCCTGTCCATCAAATCGCTGGGTCTGGGCTTCGGCCCGGTGCAGAGCGAACCCGACGATCCCATCCTGCGCACGACCGTGTGGGGGCTGGACTTCGCCAACCCGGTGGGGCTGGCCGCCGGCTACGACAAGAACGCCGAGGTGATCGAACCGATGCTGCGCATGGGCTTCGGCTTTGTCGAGGCGGGCAGCGTCACCCCGCGGCCCCAGCCCGGCAATCCCAAGCCGCGGCTGTTCCGCCTGCCGGCGCAAGGGGCGGTGCTGAACCGCATGGGCTTCAACAACCAGGGGCTTGAGGTGTTCGCCCGCCGGCTGGAAGACCGCCGCGGCACGCCGTCGCGCACGCCGGGCATCGTCGGCGCCAACCTGGGCAAGAACAAGGACACGGTGGACGCCGCCGACGATTACGTGCTGGGCGTGCGCCGGCTGGCGCCGCTGGCCGATTATCTGGTGGTCAACGTCTCGTCCCCCAACACGCCGGGGCTGCGCGCGCTCCAGGGCCGCGCGCCGCTGGAAACCCTGCTGCGCCGGGTGCTGGAGGCGCGCAACGCCACCCCCGCCGCCCGCCCGCCGGTGCTGCTGAAGATCGCCCCCGACCTGACGGACGAGGACAAGGCCGACATCGCCGCCGTGGCGCTGGACACCGGCATCGACGGTCTGGTGGTGTCCAACACCACCATCGCCCGCCCCAACGGCATTCCCGACCGTTTCCGCGACGAGGCGGGGGGGCTGTCGGGCCGTCCGCTGTTCGCCGCTTCCACCGCCCTGCTGGGCGAGATGTACCGGCTGACCGAAGGGCGGTTGCCCATCGTCGGCGTGGGCGGCATCGCCTCGGCGGCGGACGCCTATGCCAAGATCCGCGCCGGCGCCTCGCTGGTGCAGCTTTATTCCGCGCTGGTCTATGGCGGGCCGGGTCTGCTGTGGGCCGTCAAGTCCGGGCTGGCCGGGCTGCTGCGCCGCGACGGTCTACCCAGCGTTGCCGCGGCGGTGGGCGCCGACCACCGTTGAGGGCCGGATCAGGCCGGGGGCACGGGGGATTAAGGGGCCGGTAACCCCCGTTCCCCACCCTGGCGGCCAGGGATCGCTTACCGGAGTGCCACACCATGTCCCGCAAGCCCGTCTCCGCCAAGCCGCTCACCCCCCTGACCCATGTGGTCTATGCCCTGGTCTACACCGCGATTGCCGTCGCGGTGGCGGAGGCGGTGCCGCTGCTGTGGCCGGCGCTGGTGGGGCCGGACACCACGCTGCTGGCGGCGGGGCTGGCCGGAGCGGTGGTGTTCCTGGCCGGCGCCCTGGTGCATGAGGTGGTGGCCCGCCGTGCCGCCGGGCGGCGGGCGCATCGCCGTCTGGTCCATCTGGCCGCCGCCGCCACCGCGCTCCACGACGAGGTGCTGGACCTGCGCGCCCGGCTGGACCGGATGGAAGCCGCCCCCGCGGCCCCCGCACCGGTTCCCGCCCCCGGTTACGACACGGTGGTGGAGGAGGTGAAGCTGCTCCAGACCCTGGTCGGGCGGCTCTACACCGCGCGCACCGGCGAAACCCTGCCGGTTGCCGGGGCGGCGGTTTCTCCGCCGCCGCTGCCGGTGGTGGCGGGGCCGGCGGAACCGCTGGACGATGCCGGGGTGCTGGAGGCGGTGCGCGACGCCCTGCGCGCCGACCGCATCGACGTCTATCTGCAGCCCGTGGTCAGCCTGCCCCAGCGCAAGCACCGGGGCTACGAGGTCTTCACCCGCGTGCGCGCCGCCGACGGTGGGCAGATCATGCCCGACCGCTATCTGGACATCGCCGAGCGCGAAGGGCTGATCGCCACCATCGACAATCTGCTGCTGATCCGCTGTGTGCAATTGATCCGCGAAACCGAGCGGCGGCAGCACCACATCACCTTTTTCAACAACATCTCCACCGCCACCCTGGGCGATGCCGAATTCATGCAGGATTTCCTGTACCTGATGAAGAGCAACCCGTCCCTGGTGCCCAAGCTGATCTTTGAATTGGGGCAGGAGGATCTGAGCAGCGGTCCCGCCACCACCCTGGCCGTGCTGGGGCAGGTGGCGCGCCTGGGCTTCCGTTTCTCGCTGGACCAGATCGTGGACCCGGATGCGGTGGATGTGGAAACGCTGGCGGATGCCGAGTTCCGTTTCCTCAAGCTCGACGCCGGCCTGCTGCTGGCCCCCGCCACGCGCGAGGCGGCCTTGTCGCTGATGCAGCGATGCCGCCGGCACGAAATCGACGTGATCCTGGAAAAGATCGAAACGGAACAGCAGCTTGCCGCCCTGACGGCGTTGGGGGAGGGCATCGACTTCGGTCAGGGCTATCTGTTCGGCGAACCGCGGCTGAGCCGCAAGCCGGGCTGACCCGCGGCGGTTTTCGTGGCACAAAGGCGCCCCGTCTCCACCACGCGAAGCGCAGTGCCCATTATGACCGTGATTCCCGCCCTGACCGGCCTGTCCGCCGTCATCGACCGTTACGACGGGGTGATCCTCGACCTGTGGGGGGTGATCCATGACGGCGAAAAGCCCTATCCCGGTGCTGAAGACTGCCTGGACCGGCTGCGGGCGGCGGGCAAGACCATCTGCCTGCTGTCCAACGCCCCGCGCCGCACCGGCGGCGTCATCGCCAAGCTGGCCGGCATGGGTGTGGGGCGGGACCGCTACCATCACATCATGACCTCGGGCGAGGCGGCCTATGAATCCATCGCCGCCCGTGAAGCGCCCTGGACCCCCACCATGGGCCGGCGGCTGTTCCACATCGGGCCGGAGCGTGACCAGGACGTCTATCTCGGCCTGGACATGACCATCGTTCCCGATCCCGAACTGGCCGATGTGGTGCTGAACACCGGCATCGACGATTTTTCCGAAACGCTGGCCGATTACGAAGCCGTCCTGGCCCGCTGCCACGCCGCGGGGCTGCCGATGATCTGCGCCAACCCCGATCTGGTGGTGATGGTGGGGGACCAGATGGTCATCTGCGCCGGCACGCTGGCCGCCCGGTACGAGGAGATGGGCGGGACCGTGGTATCCCACGGCAAGCCCCACCCCTCGGTCTATGCCCGCTGCCGGCATCTGATGGGGGACATCCCGGCATCGCGCATCCTGGCGGTGGGGGACAGTCTGCGCACCGACGTGGCCGGCGCCAACGCCGCCGGGGTTGATGTGGCGCTGGTCACCGGCGGCATTCACCGCGAAGAGCTGGGCGCCCCCTGGGGCCAGCCGGTGGAGTCGGCCCGCGTGGCCGACGCCGTGGCCGCATCGGGCCATACCCCCACCTGGGTGGTGCCGCGGCTGGTGTGGTGATCCGGCCGGGAGAGAACGACTCGGCTGAAGGGGATGGGGCGGTCCGCCGGACGTGCCCCTCACTCCCCGTTCATCAATCCCCGTTCAGGGGAATGGCGGTCCGCAACGCTTCCCGCACCAGGGGGGAGGGGCCGCCCAGCCCCCCATCGTCGGGACCGGTTTCCTGCATGCCGCCGGCCGCTTTCGGCACGCTGCGGTAATAGCTGATGATGAAGACGCGCAGCGCCGCCGTCAGGTTGGCGATTCCCCGACGGTTGTCGATTTCCGAACAAATCTGGTTTATGGTCATCCGTTCCCGCTCGCAGATGTCCCGCAGCGAGTCCCAGATATACGGCTCCATCCGCAGGCTCGTCCGTCGGCCGTTGACCGTAACGTTCCTGCACAGTAATGCCGGCTGCTCTTTCGAACCGCCCGAATCCGCCATGTGCCCCTGCGCCCCTTGCCGTTCGGATGCCCGGACTGTGCCGGATGAAACCCTGCCGGATGCCCGCGATTCCGCCGGATGCCCCGACACGGCCCCAATACATCCACTTGTATGATGATATTGCAAGTGGCGTGTGGCTACCACGCAAAATTCGACCGATGGTCGCGGTTGGGGCCGGAATGCATTGCGCTGTGCGGATTGTCTGGCTCCTGTTCGCAAGCGTGACGGCCCATGGTGCGGCCTGTGGTTTGCGGGGTGGCGGCGCATTGCCGTCTGCCGTGGCCGATTAAGGTCTTATCCTTCCCCCTCGGATCTCTTATACCCATTCTCAGCCGCCGGAGCGGGATGGCCGGGGAAGAGCCGGGGAAGAGAAGGATTCGGGGAATGGCGAACGGGGTGCGCACGGTGAGGGGATGGCTTCTGGCTCTGGCCCTGCCGCTGGGGCTTGGTGCCGCTGGCCCGGTCCCGGCGCAGGAAACGGCACCGGAAACGCCGCCGGTGTCCGCCGACGCCGTTCGCCAGGACATCGCCCGCCGCATCCCCGAGCCGTGGACGGTGGAGGAGGTGACGATTCGCCCCGCCGGCCCCGACGGCACCGCCACCGCGGTCTTTGTGCGCGTGCGCCTGTCGCAGCCGACCTTCGCCCTTGAACGCCAGGTGGGGGAGGTGGCGTTCCTGCGCCCGGTGGCCGATGCCGGAACGGAAAAGGTGCTGATCGGCACGGTGGCCTCAGGGGCTGACCTGGCGGTCACCTTCGACAACGCCGATGTGCTGGACAGCCTGGGCCGTCCGGCATCGCAGTTGCCGGGCCGCACGGTGGTGGCCGGCACGCCGGAAGCGGCGGCGCTGGCCGAACAGATGGCCGCCGCCGCCGCCCGCAAGCGCGAAGCCGATGAGCAGACGACCGACACCGCCCTGGCCGAAACCGAACGCATGGCCCAGCAGATGCGCCTGATCGAGGCGCGGACCCGCCAGATGGACACCGTGCGCGCCCGCCTGCAGGGTGGCGAGGCGGCGGCCCGTCTGGCCGCGTTCGAGGCGGCGGTGGGGGGCGACGACATTCCCCTGCGCCAGTTCGCCCTGGAAACCGCCTTTGCCGGGCGCGACCCGTCGCTGCTCAATCTGGCCCTGCGCGACTGGCTGGGACGCAAGCGGGCGGTGCCGGTGCAGCTTTATGCCACGCGCGAGGAGCCGGCCAGCGAGAACGTGCTGCGCAACCTCGGCCCCCTGACCCTGGAGATCCAGGCCTTCAACGCCGTCAGCGGCAACCTGACCGGACGGCTGGGGGCACCCGGCTACAACATCACCATGCCGTCGGCGGCGTCGGGCTATCTGGCGCAGAACGAGTTGATGGTGAACAGCTTCGGCTGCTCCCTGACGCTGCGGCTGACCGAGCACCGCACCTTCGACGGTCTGTACCGCTGCCAGACGCTGCCGGCGCTGGTGGCCCGCATCGTGCTGGATTGACCGCCATGGACCGGCGGCGGACCATCTTGTATCTGGCCCTGTGTCTGGCCATCGCGGCGGCCCTGTCCGGCGGCCTGACGGCGGCGGGCCACGCCCAGACGGCGGGCAAGCCGGCGACCCCGGTGCCGCTGCCGACCGCGGTCCCGCCCAAGGGGGCAACCCCCGCCGCCCCGCCCAAGGACGCCCCGCCCCTGGCGCCGCGGGGCGCGTGGCTGCCGTTGCCGGTGCTGCCGCGCCCGCTGTCGGCGCCGGTGCTCACCCCTTCGGCCCCCATTCCGGTGACCGGCATCCCAGCATCCGCCGCCCGCGCGCCCGCCGCCGCCCCGCCGCCGCCCCAGACGGCGGAGCCGAAGCGCGGCGATGAGCGTCCGCAGGAGGGCGGGACGGCAATCGCCGCCGGGCGCGACGTCTGGGCCACGGCCGGCATTTACATCCGTGCGGAAGCCTCGTCCAACGGGCGGGTGCTCGACACCCTGGAGAAGGGGCAGCGCGCCCAGGCCCTGACCGCCCCCGATGCCGGCGGCTGGGTGCGCATCGCCCGCGGCGGCCGCCCGGTGGGCTGGGTGGCCGCGGCCCACCTCACCACCCAGGACCCGGATCCCGCTCCCCCGTCCGCTCCCTCCGCCTCCGTCCCGCCGCCGGCCAAAGGCGATGCGGCTCCGGCACCGCAGGCGGCATCCTGCCTGGGGCCGTCGCCGGTGCCGTCGTCGGTGGCGGAACCGGGCACCCGGATGCGCGTGACCACCGACACCCGCATCCGCCGCGAGCCGTCGTGCGATTCGCCCGCCATCGACGTCATCGACGCCGGGGCGGTGGTAACGGTGCTGAGCGGCGGCGGAGACGGCTGGTACCGGGTGCGGGGTGCCGGGTGGGATGGCGTCTATGTGGCGGCCAAGCTGCTGGCGCCACTCCGGCGATGACGGTCCGGTCCGCCACAACCGCCGGGTTTGGGCGCCGGGTGGTCTGCGGCGCGGGGAAACCCGGTATGCGGAGGCGTCCGTTGCGCCGCTGTCGCTTGACAGGACGGACCATCCCTTTAGAGTCCCGCTTCCCGTTCTCTTTTTCAGGGAATGGGGCCACGTCAACCCTGCGAATACGGTGTTTGAGATGCCCAGCGTAGCCATCACGTTGCCCGACGGCAGCGTGCGTGAATTCGACGGGCCGGTGACGGGGGCGCAGATCGCCGCCTCCATCGGCCCCCGTCTGGCCAAAGATGCGCTTGCCGTCAAGATCGACGGCACGGTCCGGGATCTCACCACCACCGTCACCACCAACGCCAAGGTCGAAATCGTCACGCGCAGTCACGCCGACGCGCTGGAGGTGATCCGTCACGACGCGGCCCACGTGCTGGCTGAAGCGGTGCAGGAACTGTACCCCGGCACGCAGGTGACCATCGGCCCGTCGATCGCCAACGGTTTCTATTACGATTTCGCCCGCGACGAGCCGTTCACGCCCGCCGATCTGGAAAAGATCGAGGCCAAGATGCGCGAGATCGTCGCCCGCGACGCCGCCATCGTGCGCGAGGAGTGGGACCGGGACGCGGCCATCGCCTGGTTCAAGGCTAAGGGCGAGCATTACAAGGCCGAACTGATTGAAGCCATCCCGGCGGGCGACGCCATCAGCGTCTATCGTCAGGGCGAATGGCTCGACCTGTGCCGCGGCCCGCACGCGCCCAGCACCGGCAAGGTCGGCACCGGCTTCAAGCTGATGAAGGTGGCCGGCGCCTATTGGCGCGGGGACAGCCGCAACGCCATGCTCCAGCGCATCTACGGCACCGCCTGGCGCGACGAGAAGGAGCTGAAGGCCTACCTCCACCAGATCGAGGAAGCGGAAAAGCGCGACCACCGCCGTCTGGGCCGGGAAATGGACCTGTTCCATGTCCAGGAAGAGGCGGTCGGCTCGGTCTTCTGGCATCCCAAGGGCTGGACGCTCTATCGGACGCTGGAAAACTACATCCGCACCAAGCTGGCGCAGGCCGATTATGTCGAGGTGAAGACCCCGCAGCTGATCGACAGCTCGCTGTTCAAGGCGTCGGGCCACTGGGACATGTACGGCGACAACATGTTCAAGGTGGAAGCCGACCAGGGCGAAAAGATCCTTGGCATCAAGCCGATGAACTGTCCGGGCCATGTGCAGATCTTCCGTCACAGCCTGCGCTCGTACCGCGACCTGCCGATCCGCATGGCGGAATTCGGCGCCTGCCACCGCAACGAGCCGTCGGGTGCCCTGCACGGCATCATGCGCGTGCGCGCCTTCACCCAGGACGACGCGCACATCTTCTGCACCCCCGAACAGGTGCCGGATGAGGCTGCGAGCTACTTCAAGCTCCAGCTTGGCGTGTACAAGGATCTGGGCTTCGAGCAGATCGCGGTGAAGCTGGCGCTGCGCCCCGACCAGCGCGCCGGTTCCGACGAGGTGTGGGACCGGGCCGAAGAGGGTCTGCGCGAAGCGTTGCGCGCCAACGGGCTGGAGTTCGAGGAACTGCCGGGCGAGGGCGCCTTCTATGGCCCCAAGGTGGAATTCCACCTGACCGACGCCATCGGGCGGACGTGGCAGTGCGGCACGCTCCAGCTTGACTTCGTGCTGCCGGAACGGCTGGATGCCACCTACATCGGCGAGGACAGCGCGCGTCACCGTCCGGTGATGCTCCACCGCGCCATCCTCGGCTCGCTGGAACGCTTCATCGGCATGCTGATCGAGCACTACGCCGGCAAGCTGCCCCTGTGGCTGGCCCCGGTGCAGGCGGTGGTCGCCACCATCACCAACGAGGCCGACGGTTACGGTGCCGAGGTGGTGGCGGCGTTGCGCAAGGCCGGCGTGCGGGCCGAACTCGACACCCGCAACGAAAAGATCAATCTGAAAGTGCGTGAGCACAGCCTGAAGAAGATCCCGATCATGGTGGTGGTGGGCCGCCGCGAATCCGAGGAACGCACGGTCGCCCTGCGTTTCCTGGGGGGGAAGGATCAGGAAGTGCTTGCACTTGACGCCGCCGTGAATAAACTGGCAACTGAGGCACGGTCCCCGGCGGGCGACCGCGCCCCCGATTTGCCGTTCTGATTTTGACCCTATTGACCGGCCTTTCCCCACGGGGTTCCTGTCCTGACCGGACGGGAACCCCGTCAGAGGGCAAGCGGTCCCAGAGAGTGGAGACAGTTCCATAGCCAGGATACCGTCCGAAGCCGCCCCGACCCGCGATGGTCCGCGAGTCAACCGGGAGATTACGGCTCGTTCCGTCCGACTCATCAACGCCAATGGCGACATGGTGGGTGTGGTGTCGCTGCGCGACGCCTTGATTGCCGCCGAGGACGCCGGTCTCGATCTGGTCGAGATCGCCCCGCAGGCCGAACCCCCGGTCTGTAAGGTTCTCGATTACGGCAAGTTCAAGTTCGAAGCGCAGAAAAAGGCCGCCGAAGCTCGTAAGAAGCAGAAGGTCATCGAGGTTAAGGAGATCAAACTCCGGCCCAACATCGATGACAATGATTACGAGGTGAAGATGCGGTCGGCCCGCCGCTTCATCGAGGAAGGCGACAAGGTCAAGGTGACCATGCGCTTCCGCGGCCGTGAAATGGCGCACCAGGATCTGGGCATGAACGTGCTGATCCGTGTCCGCGACGAGCTGGAAGAGATCGCCAAGGTCGAGCAGATGCCCAAACTCGAAGGCCGTCAGATGGTCATGGTGCTGGCACCCCGCTGAAGGTGCCGGCAGCTTCCCGGTCAAGGGTCTGTCTCATCGTCAAAAACCCCCTTTCGCCCGCCGGCGGAGGGGGTTTTTGCATGTCCGGGGCGGCGGCACGGCCTGCGTCATCACGCCATGTCTGCGGTGGGGCTTGCGGTGGGGCGATGATCTTCGGATGATCCCTTGAGGCTCTATACCCGCTCAGGTCGCCGGTGTGCGTCCGGTGCGGCGGAAAACGGGCGGAAACGGGCGGGCAAGGGGGGAAGGGAAGGCCGATGGTTGAGTCGCTGAGCGCGGATGTGGTGATTGTCGGGGCCGGTGTGGCCGGCGGCATGATGGCGGCGGATCTGGCCGCCCATGGGGTATCGGTGCTGCTGCTGGAAGCCGGCCCGGCCATCGACCGCAACGCGGCGATGGAAAATTTCCTGCAATCGCCGACCAAGGGGCCGAATTCCCCCTATCCCGTGACCTCCTACGCCCCCCAGCCCGATGACACCGATTGGGGCGGCTATTACGTGCAGAAGGGGCCGGACCCGTTCTATGGGCTGTATCTGCGGGCGGTGGGCGGCACCACATGGCACTGGGGCGGTTTCGTCCAGCGGTTCCGGCCCAGCGATTTGCGGATGCACACCCTGTACGGGCGCGGGGTGGACTGGCCCATCGATTACGACACGCTGGAACCGTGGTACGAGCGGGCGGAAACGGAAATCGGCGTGTCGGGCAGCAACGAGATCCTGTTCGGCGGTCCGCGCCGAAACGGCTATCCCATGCCGGAAATCCCCGCCACCTATCTCGACACGGTGGTGGCGGCGGCGGTGCGGGGGCTGAACCTGACCACCGCCCCGTTCCCCCAGGCCCGCGTGTCGGTCGAGGATGGTTACGACGGGCGGCCCCAGTGTCTGGGCAACGCCACCTGCGTGCCGCTGTGCCCGGTGCAGGCCAAATACGACGGCTCGGTCCACACCGACAAGGCGGTGGCGGCCGGCGCCCGGCTGGAAGCCCAGACGGTGGTGCACACCCTGGTGGAAGGGGAGGGGGGACGGATCGCCGCCGCGCTCTACCGCCGGTCCGACGGCACCGAGGGACGGGCGGAGGGCCGGATCGTGGTGGTCGCCGCCAACGCCATCGAATCCGCCAAGCTGCTGCTGATGTCGCGCACCGATTCCCGTCCCGGCGGCATCGCCAACGGCAGCGGGGCGGTCGGCCGCTATCTGATGAGCCAGATCGACCTGGGCAGCCGGGCGCTGACCCGCGACCCGGTGTTCCCCTACCGCGGGCCGGTGATGACGTCGGGCTTTCTGGAGTTCCGCGACGGCGATTTCCGCAAGGAGCATGCGGCGGTCGGCACCTCGCTGTCGAACGCCGGGTGGACGCGGGCGCGCGGGCCGATGATCGGCGCCATGGCCCTGGCCGGGTCGGGGACCAGCGGGGCGGAACTGGCCCACACCATCGCCGACCGCGCCACCCGCGAACTGGTGCTGGGCAGTTCGGCGGAAACCCTGCCCGATCCCGACAACCGGGTGGTGCTGTCGGACCAGACGGATGGTTTCGGCCTGCCGCGGCCCGAGATCCATTACCGCATCGACGATTACGCCCGCGCCGGGCTGGATCTGGCGGTGAAGCGGCACGAGCAGGTGTTCCAGGCGCTGGGCGCCACCGAAATCCGCCACGACCCGCCCGGCACCTCCACCGCCATCCTGCTGGGCACCGCCCGCATGGGCAGCGATCCGAAACAGTCGGTGGTCGATGCGGACCTGCGCAGCCACGACCATCCCAACCTGTTCATCGTCGGCGGCTCGGCCTTTCCCACCGTCTCCTGTTCCCAGCCGACCCTGACCATCGCCGCCCTGGCGCTGCGGGCGGCGGCGCGGGTGCGGGCCGATCTGGGGGCGGGTATCGTCTAAACGTCCTGATCCATCCGGAAAACCGGCCGGGGACTCCCCCCCCGGCCGATGCTTTCACTCCAGCGGGGACGAGACGAATTCCGGCAACGCCTCCGCCCGGCGGGAAAAGGCGGCCAGCGCCGGATAGGCGGCCTCGTCCACCACGTCGGGAATGGCGAAGCGGCTGAAACGCCACGCCACCGCCACGGTGATATCCGCCTGCATGGGGCGGTCGCCGACCAGCCAGCCGTCCGCTGGGGCGATCTCCGCCGCCAGCAGCCCATAAGCCGCCGCCAACTGCCCTTGCACCCGGTCGATCCAGGGCTGATGCTGCTTGTCCGGCGGGCGCAGGTTGCGTTCATAAAAGATCTGCACCGATTTTTCGCACGCCGCCAGGGCCAGGCCGATCAGGTGCTGTGACCGGGCGTGGCCGGGAAGGTCCTCTGGCGTCAGCCGCCGGTCCGGCGGGACCCGCCGCTCCACATGATCGAGGATCAGGGTGGAATCCATCAGCACCACCCCGTCGTCGGTGACCAGGGTCGGCGCCTTCACCACCGGGTTGACGGCGGCGAAGGCGTCATACTGGCGAAACACCGAGAGCTGGTCATGGGTGAAGGCCAGCCCCATGACCTTCAGCGACACCGCCACCCGCCGCACATAGGGCGAATCCATCATGCCGATCAGCCGCATTTCGCTGTCTCCTTCGTAATAAGGGACCAAACAGGGCCTCGCCGGTTTCATCCCCCCGGCAGATGGCGGTAGGCCAGGACGAAGACGGTGTTGCCCCGTGCGTCGGCCAGGGGCAGCAGCACCTCCACATAACGGTTGCCGGGCAGCAGCGGGTCGTTGCGCACCAGATGGCTTTTCACCACGCCTTCGGTGAAGCAGGCGCGCAGGTCGGCCAGCCAGCGTTCCGCCGCCTCCGCCGGGTGCAGGTCGCGCACGCGGCGGCACACGGCCCGCACGGCCAGCCGCCGTTGCACCGCCCTGCCGCAGGAACGGTAGATGAAATCGTCACCGTCCGGGGCCGGGGCCATCAGCGACAGCCGCGACACGCAATCGCGCAGTTGCGCCGTGTCCATCTCGTGGGCGGCGGGCATCGGCCGCTGCTTTTTCAGCCGGTGCCAGTACGAGAACAGCACGCGCGCCGGCGGTGGGGTCTGTTCGATGTCCAGCGGGGTGGAGCGGCAGCGCAGGGAATCGGGTTCCACCGCCGGAACCGGGGGCGGGGCCGGGGCGGGCCGCGCCACCGGGGTGGGGGATGCCGCCGGTTTCATCGCCGCCGCCGGGACGGGCATGGAGGTGATGGGCTGGCGCTGGGGCCGGGCGCCATGGGCCTTCAGCACCGGCAGCGGCGACCACACCGGGCAGGTGTGATAGGAGCGGGTCGCCTTGTGGTAATCCTGGCTGACCGCCGCGCGGCATTCGCCGGAGACGCTGTAACGCTCCACATGCACCAGGGCGTTGTCGTCCGACACCCGGCGCTCTCCGCCCCAGGAAACGCACACGGCGCAGGAATGGCTGTCTTTGGCGAAGGCGTGGGTCATTCTGGCCCGCGTGTGGGGTCAAGGGAAATCCCGGTTCGGGAACCCCCATTGATGCCGCTCCCCACCGCCGGGTGCAAGCGCCATTCACCGGCACGGGTGCCGTCCCCGGTCAGGCGGGAAACATCACCTCGATGCGGGTGCCGGGAGCACCGCCGTCCGGCGGGCCGATGGTCAGCCGCCCGCCCAGTTGCCCGGCCAGATTGCGGATGATGGTCCAGCCCAGGCCGGAGGACCGCTGCACGTCGAACCCGGCGGGCAGCCCGATCCCGTCGTCGGTGACGGACAGGCGCAGCCCCGCCGGATCGTCGGGCAGGGGGCGCAGGTCGATGCGCACGGTGCCGCCGCCCGTCTGGGCGAAGGCATGCTTCAGGCAGTTGGTCATGGCTTCCACGATCAGCAGCGCCAGGGCCAGCAGCCGTTCCGGCGAACGCGGGGCCGCCGACACCGACACCACGCAGGCGATGGAATCGGCCCCGGCGGCGTGCAGCAGGTCCTGGCACAGCGCCTCCACATGGGCGGCGAAATTGTGACCGGCCTGGGGGTCGTGCAGGCGGCGGTGGACCCGCGCCATGGTTTCCAGCCGCAGCACCGCCTCGTCCAGCGCCGCCGCCGCCGACTCCGGGGTGATGCCGATGGTGCGCTTTTGCAGGGCCAGCAGGGCGGACACGAACTGCATGTTGTTGGCGACCCGGTGCCGCAGTTCGTGGAACATGGTGGTCTGGATGTCCAGCAGGTCCTTGGTGCGGGCACGTTCGGCAGCCAGCCGGCTCATGGCCGTCTGCATCCCGTACACCAGCGCGATGTCCACCGCCACCACCGCGGTGTACAGCCCCTGCGCCAGCAGCGTAGGGCCGTTGACGATGAAGGTCATCCACGGGGGGATGAAGAAGTACCACGCCGACAGCCCGCACAGCACCGCCGCCACGATGCCCGGCCCCAGCCCGGCGATGAAGGTCGCCAGAATGACCGCCGGAAAGAAGGTCACATAGGGGAACCCCGGCGGCAGGATGTCATCCACTGCGAATCTGACTCCGAAAGCCAGGGCCGAGAGGACCACCGCCACCCCGTACCGCACCCACGCGCCATGCTGCAAAAGGGTAAGACGTGAAACCCCCTGCCAGAGAGGCTGAGCAGCCGCCATGCGATCCGGTTTCCCCAATGGTCAAGCTTACCCTAAGCTAACACCCTTTGGTACGGCTGCCACCCTTGCCTTCCGTCATCCCTCGTTGAGGGGGCGGTGTCATAAAACCGCTGCGCGTGGCGCAACGCCGGTCCGGGTTGCGCAGAATGTGGGCATGGGGCGGCAGCAACGCCCTTCCCCCCCGGCGGTGAAGCCCCTATAAAGGGCGCTCGCAACGACATGCCGCCTCTTCCCGCCCTCCGGCGGAAGGGGCTTTTCTGCTGACCAAACGTCCGATCAAGCGAGCCGCCATGCCCAAGCGCACAGACATCAAGTCCATCTGCATCATCGGCGCGGGGCCGATCGTCATCGGCCAGGCCTGCGAATTCGATTATTCGGGCGTCCAGGCGTGCAAGGCGCTGCGGGAAGAAGGGTACCGGGTGATCCTGGTCAACTCCAACCCCGCCACCATCATGACCGACCCCGGCCTGGCCGACGCCACCTATGTGGAGCCGATCACGCCCGCGGTGGTTGCCAAGATCCTGGAAAAGGAACGCCCCGACGCGCTGCTGCCCACCATGGGCGGCCAGACCGCGCTGAACACCGCCATGGCGCTGTCCGACGACGGCACGCTGGAACGGCTGGGCATCGAGATGATCGGCGCCAAGCGCGACGTCATCGCCAAGGCCGAGGACCGCATCCTCTTCCGCGACGCCATGGACAAGATCGGGCTGGAAAGCCCGCGTTCGCGTCTGGTCAAGACGCTGGACGAGGCTATGGACGCGCTGTCGTTCGTGGGATTGCCGGCCATCATCCGCCCCAGCTTCACGCTGGCCGGTACGGGCGGCGGCATCGCCTACAACCGGCAGGAGTTCGAGGACATCGTGCGCGGCGGCCTGCGCGCCTCCCCGGTCGGCGAAGTGCTGATCGAGGAATCGGTGCTGGGCTGGAAGGAGTACGAGATGGAGGTGGTCCGCGACAAGGCGGACAACTGCATCATCATCTGCTCCATCGAAAACATCGACCCGATGGGTGTGCACACCGGCGACAGCATCACCGTGGCCCCGGCCCTGACGCTGACCGACAAAGAATACCAGATCATGCGCAACGCCTCGATCGCGGTGCTGCGCGAGATCGGGGTGGAAACCGGCGGGTCGAACGTGCAGTTCGCCGTCAACCCCGAGAACGGCCGCCTGATCGTCATCGAGATGAACCCGCGCGTCAGCCGCTCGTCGGCGCTGGCGTCCAAGGCCACCGGCTTCCCCATCGCCAAGATCGCCGCCAAGCTCGCCATCGGCTACACGCTGGACGAGCTGGACAACGACATCACCGGCGTGACCCCGGCCAGCTTCGAACCGACCATCGACTATGTGGTCACGAAGATGCCGCGCTTCACGTTCGAGAAGTTCCCCGGTGCCGAACCCCTGCTCACCACCTCGATGAAGTCGGTGGGCGAGGCCATGTCCATCGGCCGCACCTTCGCCGAATCGGTGCAGAAGGCGCTGCGCTCCATGGAAACCGGGCTGACCGGCTTCAACGAGGTGGCGATCGGCGGGCTGGACAACCCCGATCCCGCCGCCATCCGCGGCGCGCTGGCCAAACCCACGCCCGACCGTCTGCTGGTCATCGCCCAGGCGTTCCGTCACGGCTTCTCGGTCGCCGACGTGCAGCAGGCCTCCAAGTACGATCCCTGGTTCCTGGAGCAGATCAAGGCCATCGTCGATACCGAAGCCGGCGTGCGCGCCAACGGCCTGCCCACCGATTTCAAGGGCTGGCTGGCGCTGAAGCAGATGGGCATGAGCGACGCCCGTCTGGCCGAGCTGGCCGGCACCAGCGAAGGGGCCGTGGCCGACGCCCGCCGCGCCGCCGGGGTCAAGCCGGTGTTCAAGCGCATCGACACCTGCGCTGCCGAGTTCGCCTCGCGCACCCCTTACATGTATTCCACCTATGAGACGGACGGCAGCGGTCAGGCCGAGTGCGAGGCCGACCCCAGCGACCGGCGCAAGGTGGTGATCCTGGGCGGCGGTCCCAACCGCATCGGCCAGGGCATCGAGTTCGATTACTGCTGTGTCCATGCCGTCTATGCCCTGCAGGAAGCCGGGATCGAGGCGATCATGGTCAACTGCAACCCCGAAACCGTCTCCACCGACTACGACACCGCCGACCGGCTCTATTTCGAGCCGCTGACCGCGGAAGACGTGGTGGAGCTGGTGCGGGTGGAGCAGAGCCGCGGCACTCTGCTGGGCTGCATCGTGCAGTTCGGCGGCCAGACGCCGCTGAAGCTGGCCGACAGCCTGGAAAAGGCCGGCATCCCGATCCTGGGCACCTCGCCCGACGCCATCGACCTGGCCGAGGACCGCGAGCGGTTCCAGAAGCTGCTGCACCACCTGGGCCTGAAGCAGCCGGCCAACGGCCTTGCCCGCTCGCTGGAAGAGGCCGAAGCGGTGGCCGCCCTGGTGGGCTTCCCCGTCGTGATCCGCCCGTCCTATGTGCTGGGCGGCCGGGCGATGGAAATCGTCCATGACATGGCGGGCCTGCGCCGCTACATCGCCACGGCGGTGAAGGTGTCGGGCAAGAACCCGGTGCTGATCGACAGCTACCTGCAGGACGCCATCGAGGTGGACGTGGACGTGGTGGCGGATTCCGCCGGCGGCGTCTATGTGGCCGGCGTGATGGAGCACATCGAGGAAGCCGGCATCCATTCCGGCGACTCGGCCTGTGCCCTGCCGCCCTATTCCCTGCCCGCCGAGGTGGTGGCCGAGATCAACCGGCAGGCCGAGGCGCTGGCCCGTGCCCTGCATGTGGTCGGCCTGATGAACGTGCAGTTCGCGGTCAAGGACGGCGTGGTCTATATCCTGGAGGTGAACCCGCGGGCGTCGCGCACCGTGCCGTTCGTCGCCAAGGCCACCGGTACCGCCATCGCCAAGATCGCCGCCCGCGTCATGGCCGGTGAAAAGCTGGCGGATTTCAAGCTCAACGGCCCGACCCCGCCGCACACCGCGGTCAAGGAAGCCGTGTTCCCCTTCGCCCGCTTCCCCGGCGTCGATACCCTGCTGGGGCCGGAAATGAAATCCACCGGCGAGGTGATGGGGCTGGACCGCAACTTCGCCCTGGCGTTTGCCAAGTCGCAGTTGGGGGCCGGCGTCACCCTGCCGCTCAGCGGCACCGTGTTCATCTCGGTCAAGGACCACGACAAGGCCGCCCTGGTGCCCACCGCCCAGAAGCTGGCCGACATGGGCTTCCGCCTGCTGGCCACCAGCGGCACCGCGCGGTTCCTCAAGGAACAGGGCCTGCCCGTCGAGATCGTGAAGAAGGTGGTCGAGGGCCAGCCCCACATTGTGGACGCCATGATCAACGGTGACGTCCAGTTGGTGTTCAACACCACCGAGGGCGCGCAGGCGCTGGCCGACAGCTTCAGCCTGCGCCGCACCGCCCTGACCTACAACATCCCCTACTACACCACGGTGGCGGGTGCGCGGGCGGCGGTGGAGTCAATTGCCGCACTGAAGAACGGCAGTCTTGAAGTTGCGCCGTTGCAGTCGTACCTTAGCGGATCGTACTAAGAACGTGAGACGGCGCGGGGGCCTTCCACCGCGCCGTAACTTTCTTACGCGCAGCTTTGGCTTGGTGATGGGCAGACCATGGAAAAAGTCCCGATGACTGCGGCGGGTTTCAACCGCCTTCAGGAGGAATTGAAGAACCTCAAGACCGTCGAGCGGCCGAACGTGATCAAAGCGATTGCGGAAGCCCGCGAGCATGGCGATCTGTCGGAAAACGCGGAATACCACGCCGCTCGCGAACGCCAGAGCTTCATCGAAGGCCGGGTGCTGGAGCTTGAGGACAAGATCAGCCGGGCGGAGGTGATCGACCCCGCCAAGCTGTCCGGTGACACCGTGAAGTTCGGCGCCACCATCACGCTTGCCGACGAGGATACGGACGAGGAGTCCACCTATCAGATCGTCGGCCAGGACGAGAGCGACATCAAGAACGGCTTCCTGTCGATTCAGTCGCCGCTGGCCCGCGCCCTGATCGGCAAGTCGGTGGGCGACAGCGTGGAGGTGGCCACCCCCGGCGGTTCCAAGCTGTACGAAGTCGTCAAGGTGGTCTTCCGCTAAGACCGCTCCCCACGCCAAACGCCGTTTTCGCCAACGCCGCCGTCACGATCCCCGTGGCGGCGGCTTTTTTATGGGCCGCCCCGATCCCCTGCCTTACCGGAAGGGCAGGGGATACAGCAGCCCGCCGTCGCGCCAGAGGGCGTTGACCCCGCGCTCCAGCTTCAGCCCGCCGGACCCGAAATAGCGGTCGAACAGTTCGCCGTAATTGCCCACGGCCGCCAGCGCCCGCACCGCCCATCCCGGCTCCAGCCCCAGACTGACGCCCGGTTCGGCGGGTCGGCCCAGCAGGCGCATGGTTTCGTCGTCCCCGGTCACACGGGACGGATCGGCGGCGATGGCGGCGGTGATGCCCTTTTCCTCGCCCAGCATCAGGGCCTGCACCACCCAGCGCACCACGCTGATCCATTGCGGATCGTTCTGGCGCACGGTGGGGCCGACCGGCTCCCGCGATACGGTGTCGGGCAGCAGGACCAGGGCGCGGCCATGGGCGCGCAGCAACTCGCGCACCTCCACCAGATCCAGCCGGTCGCCGGTCAGCACGTCGCAACGGTTCTGCAGCATCGCCTCGTTCCGGCCCTGGCGGGTCTTGAACGGCACGATGGTCCATGGGCGGTGCTTTGCCCGGATGTCGTCGGCCAGATTGCGTTCCGACGTGGTGCCCTCCACCGCGCAGATGCGCAAGGGGACGTTCCGCTTCATGGCCCCGGCCACGTCCGCCGACTCGGCCAGGAAACCCTGGCCGTCGTACAGAACCACCACCGGAAAGCTCAGGCCCAGGTCCGCCTCCCGGTCGAGCGTCCAGGTGGTGGGGGTCATCAGCACGTCCATGTCGCCGGATTTCAGCCCGTCGAGCCGCACCCGCAGCGAGGCCGGCATGAAGTTGACCGCTTCGGGGTCCTTCAGCACCGCCGCCGCCAAGGCCCGGCACAGGTCGGGGAAGAAGCCCACCCAGCGTCCCTGTCCGTCGGTACCCGCCAGATACCGCCCCAGGTCGCCCACCCCGCAGTTGAGCATTCCCCGTTCCCGCACCGTGTCGAGCGTGCCGGCCCGGCCATCGGACAACGGATGCGACAGGACGGCGGCGGCGCACACCAGACCCACCGCCAAGCGGCGGGCGGCCCGGAAGACAGGTTCGGCAAGGCCCATGGCTTTTCCCAAACAGCCCGTATAACGAATACCGGCAGATGTTGTATATGAAACCATTCGCCTGCGCACGCTTCGGTCTATCACTGGTGGAAAAACCCGCCAGCCGGACCATGCCGTCCCCGGCCGCCGCCGCCCGATCGAGGAGATGATGCCCTTTCTAAGGTTCGGAGTCGCATCCCGGCTGAACGCGGGCCTGTTCACCATGATCGTTCTGATGATGGGGGGCGGGGTTCTGTCGCTGCTGACCACCGGGCAGTTCCGCGACGGGATGGATCGGGTGTCGGGGGATTACATCCCCACGCTGATCGGCACGTCGCTGCTGGCGCAGCAGAGCCATTCCATCGTCGCCAACGCCCCGTCCCTGGTGGTGGCGGACAGCGATTTCGTCCGCCGCTCCGTTGCCGACCGCATCGCCGACCAGGGGCTGGCGCTGACCGAGTTGCGCGAACGGTTGGAGCAGCACGGCGTGGGGGCCGGCGAATTGGCGGCCATCGACGGGCTGCACAAGGAACTGATCGACAATCTCCGCCGCCTGGACACGGTGGTGGGGGAACGGATCGAACTGAACCGCCGGGTGCAGGCGATGATGGGGCGGCTGATCCGTCTGCCCGCGCGCCTGACCGCCTTCGCCACCGAGGATGGGCGCGAAACCCCGCCCCTGACCGCCTGGATGGGCGATGCCCAGCACGCGGTCGGTCTGATGCTGTCGGCGCTGGGCACCCCCACCGGGCGGCGGTTCGAAGGCTTGCGCCAGGAAACCGCCACCCTGCTGGACCAGCTTCAGCGGCGCACCACCGCGCTGCCGCCCGGCACCATCACCCCCGCCTCGGCCATCCTGGCGGAAATGCGCGGGGTCAGCGACGGCGACGACGGGCTGTTCGCCACGCAGGAGCGGCTGTCCTCCGTCTCCGCCACCATCCAGCATCTGCTGCTGGCCAACCGGGAGTTGTCCAACAACTTCGTCGCCAAGGTCGGATCCATGGCCCGCGGGGTCGAGGCGCGCGCCCTGGACACCAGCCAGGGGCTGAGTCGCGACGCCGCGCGCACCGGGCTGGTGCTGCTGGCCGCCATCGCCGCCAGCCTGATCGCCGCGGCGGCCGTCATCGCCTATATCAACCGCAACGTGGTGCGCCGGCTGGTGCAGGTGCGCGACCGGGTGCTGAGCCATGTGGACGCCACCGCCGCCGACGCCACGCCGCAGCGGGCCAAGGATGAGATCGCCGACATCGGCGCCGCCATGGATTTCTTCCTGGCCGAAATCGACCGGCGGGAAGAGGATCTGCGCGCCGCCAAGGACGCCGCCGAACACGCGCTGGCCGAGTTGAGCCGCACCCAGGACAGCCTGATCCAATCGGAAAAGATGGCCGCACTGGGCCAGTTGGTGGCCGGGGTGGCGCACGAGATCAACACGCCGCTGGGCAACGCCCTGACCTCCGCCTCCTATCTGGCGGACGAGACGGAGCGCATCGCCACCACCTTCCGCACCGGCCCCCTGCGGCGGTCGGAATTCGATCGTTACCTGTCCACCGCCACCGAAACCAACGACATTCTGCTGGCCAACATCGGGCGGGCCGCCGATCTGGTCCACAGCTTCAAGCAGGTGGCGGTGGACCAGAGCACCGATGAACGCCGCTGCTTCCACCTGCGTCATTACCTGGACGAGGTGATGCAGAGCCTGAAGCCCGCCTGGCGCAAGGGCGGCCATCAGGTGATCGTGGAATGCCCGCCCGACATCGAGATCGACGGCCCCCCCGGTGCCTGGTCGCAGATCATCACCAATCTGGTGATGAACTCCCTGGTCCATGCCTATGACGAGGGGCAGGCGGGCACCCTGTCCATCCGCGTCACCCTGGCCGGCGGCGGCGACGTGGAACTGGTCTATGCCGACGACGGCCGCGGCATCCCCGCCGCCAGCCGCGACAAGGTGTTCGATCCCTTCTTCACCACCCGCCGCGGGGCCGGCAGCACCGGGCTTGGGCTGCACATCGTCTATAACCTGATAACGCGGACCCTGGGCGGGCGGATCGATCTGGAATCGCCGCCCCCCGGCAGCACCGGCTGCCGTTTCCGCATCGTTGCCCCGCGGGTGGCACCGGCGGACAAGCACGCCGCCGGTGCGGCGGCGCCCTGAGCCGGTTTTTCCGCAAAAGCCGGTGGAACCGCGGTTGTTGCAATGCTAGCGTTTTGCCATCCACGGTTATGAAGGGGGCATCCATGAGCGAACCGGCAACCGCAGCGCCCGCAACCGCAGCGCCCTTGAGTCTGGATGCTTTCCTGGCTCTGGGCAAGGCGCTGGCCAACGGCACCGACGGCGGCGACGGCACCGAATTGAAGCCGCTCTACGATGCCTTCACCCCGCTGCCGGGGCTGGCCGATCTGGCCGCCATCGTCGCCGGCACCCCACCCGCCGAACGGGACGCCGTCATCGCCGCCAAGGGGCTGACCGGGCTGGCCCGTGCGCTGACCGCCGCGTGGTACGGGGGGATGGTTCTGACCGACCTGACGGTGGCCGATTACGACGCCGCCGCCAAATGGATTGCCGCCCACACCCCCACCGTCACCACCTATTACGACGCGGCGGTGTGGGCCACCACCGGCCTGCCCGCCCCCGGTTCCAGCACCGCCGGCTGGGCCAGTTGGACGGGCAAGCCGGCGGCGGGGTGAGGGTATCCCCCGTGCAACCGGCTATTCGGGCCACGTCAGCCCGATGACCGTGCCACCCGACGGGGCGGAGCGGCACGCCGCCTCCCCCCCATGCGCCCGCGCAACGGCCTTCACCACGGCCAGACCCAGGCCGCTGCCGCTGCCGGGGCGGGCGTCCGGGCCACGACAGAACGCATCGAACACCCCCTGCCGAAGCGCGCTCGGAATCCCCGGTCCGGTGTCTTCCACCTCAAGGCAAGCCGTGCCGTCGCGGATCGTGAAGCGAACGGTCAGCGTGCCGGGATCGGCATGGTGGACGGCGTTGTCCAGCAGCGCCAGCAGGGCCTGACGAATCCGCACCGGATCGCACACCGTCTCGGCGTCCGTCACCTCCAGGACCGGCCGGAGGCCGGCGGCGCGCAGGGTGGGTTCGACGGCGGTCACCGTGCCGGTGATCGCGTCGGCAAGGGCGCATTGCTCCAACTGGAGTTCCAACCGCCCGCTCTCGTCCAGGGCCAGGACGCGCAGATCCTCCACCAGCCGGCTCAATCCCTCCACCTGGGCCAGCAGGCCGGACAGCAGGGCGGGGGTCGGCTGAAACACCCCCTCCGTCAACCCCTGGAGACGGCCCCGCAGAACCGTGACGGGTGTCCGCAGTTCGTGGGCGATGGCCGCGTTCCAGAACGCCCGCTCTTTCGCCATGCGGTCCAGCCGTTCGGCCATCCGGTTGAAATCCTCGACCAGATGTGCGGCCTCGCCCATCGACAGGTCGTCGGCGACGGCGCGGGCCGAAAGGTCCCCCTCCGCCACCCGCCGCAGGTTGACGGCGACGGAATTCAGGGGCGTCAGGATCCGCCGCGCCAGCTTGACCGCGACGATGGCGGCCAGAACCAGCGCCGTGAGCATGGTGGCGGCCAGCCAGCCAAGCTCCACCGAGGAGGGCAGGAGATCGTCGGAGATGCTGGCCGGAAAATAGGTGAGGGCGATGGCGTAGAACACATAGGTCCCACAAACCACCAGCAGAACGGCACTGGAGGCCAGGACCGTCATCGACAGAACGATCTGACGGCGCAGACCAGATCCCTTTTGGCCTGATCCCCTTCGCCCCGCTTCCTTTTTGAGCGGCGCCATGGGCATCACGTCCCCCCCAGCCGGTACCCGACGCCGCGGACATTGGTGGGCACGCCCGTCACCCCATGGGCTTCCAGCTTCTTGCGCAGCTTGCTCAGATGGCTGTCAACGGTCCGTTCCAGCGCCTCCCCCTCCGGCAGGCAGGCGCCGAGGAGTTCGGCCCGGCTGAACACCCGTTTCGGGGTCCGGGCCAGATGCACCAGCAGCCGGTATTCCGTCAGGGTCAGGTCCAGCGCCCGTTCGCCCCCGTCATCCCCCTCGGCCCAGGCCTGATGCCCGTCCAGGTCGATGCGCAGCCGGCCGCAGCGCAAGGGGCGGCGCGCGGCATCGCCGCCGCTCATGGCGGCGCGGCGCAGCACCGCCTGCACCCGTGCGACCACCTCCGCCGGATTGAACGGCTTCACCACGTAATCGTCGGCGCCGATGCGCAGCCCCATCAGCTTGTCGAGGTCCTGATCCAGTGCTGTCACCATGATGACCGGGGTATCGCCGCGGTGGCGGATTTCGGCCAGCACCTGCCACCCGTCCAGCTTCGGCATCTGCACGTCGAGGAGCAGCAGATCGGGCCGGAGCGACAGGTGAAGGTCGAGCGTCCGCCGGCCGTCCTCCGCCCGGACGACGCGCAGTCCCGCGCGTTCCAGATAGGCGGTCAGGATATCGGCGATGTCGGGGTCGTCCTCGGCCACCAGGATGACCGCCCCACCGTCGGGCATGCCATCCATCGCTGTGCCTGTCATCGCCGTTCCGCCCGGTTTTTTTCTGATGTCTCCATCATATCTCCACACACCCCCGACCGAAACGCAACCGTCCTCCCCCATTCCATGGCCGGGCGGCCGGCATCGCCGGGAAGCCGCCCGATCCATCTTGGGCAAGGGTGAAGGGAAGACATGAACCGGACATTCCTCTTGGGCAGCGTGCTTTTGGGTGTGGCGGCCTACGCGGGATTTTCGTTTTCCCACGACGGACCGACGCCCGTGCACCGGACGACCACCGCCACGACCCTGAGCGTCACCGTCACCACACCGTTCGAGACGACGGTGGTCGAGCGGGTTGCCGCCACCGGAACCCTCGTCCCGCGCGAGGATGTGGCGGTGATGGCCGAGGTTGCCAACGCCCGCATCCTGCGCCTGCCGGTCGAGGTGGGCGACCGGGTGCGGCGGGGCGACACGCTGGCGGTTCTCGATACCGAAAGCCTGCGGCTGCAGGTCCTCCAGATGGAGGCGGAATACGCCAAGGCCCGCGACGAGCACGCGCGGGTCAATTCCATCAAGGACAGCGGTGCGGTCAGCAAAAGCATCGTCACCGAAAAGAAAAGCGCGCTGGACGCCGCGAAAGCCAAGCTGGACGAAGCCAAGCTGGCCGTGCGGCGGGCCGTCGTCACCGCGCCTGAGGATGGAACCGTGTTCGAGCGGCGCGCCACGGTCGGGTCGGTCGCGGCGGCGGGGGAGCCGCTTTTCCGCATCGCCCGGAACGGCGTGGTCGAGGCCGACCTGCGCGTGCCGGAGGGATCCGCCGGCCGGGTGCCGCCAGGGGGCCGCGTCAGCCTGTTCCTGCCGGGGCTGGACAGCCCGGTTGCCGGTACCGTGCGTCTGGTGGCACCGCGGATCGATGCGTCCGACCGCGCCGCCTCGGTCCGGGTTTCGATGGCCGGGGACCGGCCGTTGATGGTCGGGGCCTTCGTTCATGGCGATGTGGAACTGGGGACGGTCACGGCTCTGGCCGTTCCGTCCACCGCGGTCCAGCGCGATGCCATGGGGGCGTTCGTGTGGACCGTCGATCTCAACGACCGGGTGGACCGCCGGGCGGTTCAGCCGCGGCTGCGGCAGGACGGTCTGACCCTGGTGGATGGTGTCGATCCCGGCCTGCGCGTGGTCGCCCGGGCGGGGTCGCTGGTCCGGTCCGGCGACCGGGTGAAGACCATCGAGGCCCGCTGAGCCATGTCCATGCCGCTGTCCTCCTGGGCGATCCGCAACCCGATTCCGCCCATCGTGCTGTTCCTGGTCCTCACCGTGGCCGGGTTGATGGCCTTTGCCCAGCTTCCCGTCACCAACGCGCCCCCCGTCGTCCTGCCGGTGGTCAGCGTGACGGTCAGCCAGCCGGGCGCCTCCCCGACCGAGATCGAGGCCCAGATCACCCGGCGGGTGGAAGGGGCGGTGGCCGGGCTGCGCGGGGTCAAACGCATCGTGTCCAGGATTTCGGAGGAGGTCTCCCTCACCACCGTCGAATTCCACCTGGACACCAGCTTCGACCGCGCGATGACCGACACGCGGGATGCCGTTGCCAACATCCGCGATCAGTTGCCGCGGTCGATCCAGGAACCGCAGGTGCGGCGGGAGGAGGCGGACGGCGCCGAACTGATCTCGTTCAGCGTCGAGGCTCCCGATATGGGGCCGGAGGATCTGGCGTGGTTCGTGGACGATACCGTCACCCGCACGCTGCTGGCGGTGCCGGGGGTGGCGAAGGTGCGCCGTCTGGGTGGGGTCACCCACGAGATCACCGTCACGCTGGATCCGGTCCGGCTTGCCGCCTTCGGCGTTTCCGCCGCCGAGGTCAGCCGCCAGCTTGCCGTGACAAGCGCCGACCTTCCCGGCGGGCGGCTGATCCAGGGGGATACGGAATACAGCCTGCGGACGCTGGGTGCGGTGCGGTCGGTGGCGGCGCTGCGCGACCTGTGGATCGGGCTTGGCGCCGGCCGCGGGGTGCGTCTGGGCACCATCGCCGACGTGACCGACGGCGGGGCGGAGGCCCGGTCGATCACCCGGCTGGACGGTGCGCCGGCCGTGGTCTTTTCCGTCTTCCGCACCAAGGGCGCCAGCGAGTTGACCGTGGGCGAGGGGATCACGCAGGCCCTGCGGGGGATCGAGGCCGCCGCCCCCGGCGTCTCCTTCACCGAAATCTTCTCCCTCGTCACCTTCACCAAGACCAGCTTCGACTCGACGCTCTACGCCTTTTTCGAAGGGGCGGTGCTGACCATCCTGACGGTCTTCCTGTTCCTGCGGGACGGGCGGGCGACGGTGCTGGCGGCAATCACCATTCCGCTGTCGATCATCCCGACGTTCCTGGCCCTCCATTTCTTGGGGTTCTCGCTGAATTTCGTCAGCCTGATGGCGATTTCGCTGGTCACCGGCGTGCTGGTCGATGACGCCATCGTCGAGATCGAGAACATCCACCGCCATATGGCCGGGAACAAACGCCCCTATGACGCCGCCATGATCGCCGCCGACGAAATCGGGCTGGCGGTGGTGGCGACCACGGCGGTCATCTGTGCGGTGTTCCTGCCCGTCAGCTTCATGGGCGGGGTGGTCGGCCAGTTCTTCATCCAGTTCGGCGTCACGGTGTCGGTGGCCGCCTTCTTCTCCCTGGTGGTCGCGCGGCTGCTGACGCCGATGCTGGCCGCCTACCTGCTGAAGGCCCCCGCCCGCCACGCCGGGGAACCCGGCGGCTGGACCGTCCGCTATCACCGTCTGGTCGAATGGACGCTGGACAACCGGGGCAAGACGCTGGGCATCGCCGCCCTCAGCATGGCCCTGTCGTTCGGCCTGCTGCCGTCCCTGTCCACCGGCTACCTGCCCTATGAGGATTACGCGCAGTCGAGCATGACGATGGAGTTGCCGCGGGGGGCCACGCTGGCCCAGACCGACGCCGCCGCGCAGCGGATGGCGGCCATCCTGAAAAAATACCCCGAGGTGATGTATGTGCTGACCGCCGCGGGCGGTGAGACCGGCGTCAACACCGCCACCATCGAGATCAAGCTGGTGCCGCCGACGATGCGGAGCATCAGCCAGCGCGCGTTCGAATCGCTGGTTCTGCCGGAACTGACGGCCGTGCCCGACGTCCGCGTGACCTTCGCCAACGCCGCCGGGGCCAAGGACATCAGCATCGTCGTAACGGGCGAGAACACCGAGGCGCTGAGTGCTGCGGCGCAGGAGATCGAACGCGGGATGCGGGGCATTGCCGGCCTGACCAGCGTGAACAGCACCGCCGCCGCACAGCAGCCCGAGATCGTCATCACCCCCGATGCCGCCAAGGCGGCCCAGCTCGGTATCACCGCCCTGGCGCTGAGCGATGCGGTGAACATCGCCACCATCGGCGATATCGAGGCGAACCTTGCCAAGTTCACCCGCGACGGGCGCACCCTTCCCATCCGTGCCCGTCTGGCATCCGGCCCGGCGACGACCATCGACACCGTTCGCACCCTGCGCATTCCGGTCGCCGCGGGTGGGTCGGTGCCGCTGTCGGCGGTGGCCGACATCCGGTTCGGCTTCGGTCCGGCCAGCATCGAGCGGTACGACCGCCGCCGGACGATCACGCTGGAAGCGAACCTCGACGGGCTGCCGCTCGGCGATGCCCTGGCGGAAATCCACGCCCTTCCCGCCATGCAGACCCTGCCCGCCGGGATCACGGTGCGCAACACCGGCGATGGGGAGGATATGGCCGAGTTGTTCACGCGCTTCCTGTCCGCCATCGCGTCGGGCCTGATGGCCGTCTATGTGATCCAGGTTCTGCTGTACAAGGACTGGATCCAGCCCCTCACCCGCATGGCGGCACTGCCGCTGTCGGTGGGCGGGGCCTTTCTGGCGCTGCTGCTGACCGGGACCGACCTCAACCTGCCCGCGGCCATCGGCCTTCTGATGCTGATGGGCATCGCCGACAAGAACGCCATCCTTCTGGTTGATTATATGGTGGAGCGCATCCGCCAGGGTGTTCCGCGGCGCACGGCGATTGTCGAGGCCTGCTCGGTGCGGGCGCGGCCGATCATCATGACCTCGCTGGCCATGCTGGCGGGCATGGTGCCCATCGCCCTGGGCATCGGCCTGGACACCGCGTTCCGGGCACCGATGGCGATTGCGGTGATCGGGGGGCTGATCTCGTCCACCCTCCTCAGCCTCGTCTTCGTGCCGGTGCTGTTCGACTGCGTGCGCGATGCCGAGGACTGGCTCGTCCCCCGCCTCCGGCGTCTGCTCTGACGCGCCCCCGTTCCCATCCACACTCAGGGCCGAGGATCACGCCGATGCGCCTGCCCCTTCTGTTTCCGCTGCTGCTGGCGGTGTCCGCCTGTTCCCTGGTCCCCCCTCTGGAAACACCGGCCCCGCCGGTCCCCGCCGCTTTCCCCCACCACGAGCCGGCCGGGATGAAGGAGGACGGGACGGGGGAGGGAGCGGCGGGGCTGAGCCGGGCGGAGATGTTCCGTGACCAGCACCTGCTCCGCCTCATCGATCTGGCCCTTGAGAACAACCGCGACCTGCGGCTGGCTCTGCTCAATATCGAAGCGGCCCGGTCGCTCTACCGCATCCAGGACGCAGGCCGCGTGCCCGGCCTCGATGGGCAGGCGTCGTACAGCCGGGAACGGACGCCGGGCGGTGGCGGCCAGACGGCGGGGATGACGAATCAGTACGGGGTGAGTGTGGGGCTGAACGCTTTCGAATTCGATCTGTTCGGGCGGGTCCGTGCCCAGTCGGATGCCGCACTGGCCCGCTACCTCGCCAGCCAGGAGGGGTATCGGGCGGCGCGCATCGCCCTGATCGGCGCGGTTGCGGAGGCCTATGCCGCCGAACGGCTGGCCGTCGAGCAGCGCGCCCTGGCCGAAGGGACATTGGCCGACTGGCGGCAATCCCTGGAGCTTGCCCGGCTTCTCCGGCGCAGCGGGCAGGGCGGCGACATCGACGTGGTGCGGGCCGAGGCTCAGGTGGCATCGGCGGAAGCCGACCTGCGGGCACGGGAACGGGCGGTCGCCCAGGCCGGCAACGCCCTGCGGCTGGTGGTCGGGGCCGAGAGTCCGGCCGATCTGCCGCCCCCCATGGGCCTGGACCAGGAGCCGGTCAGGACGGCGCTGCCCGCGGGCCTGCCGTCGGACCTGCTGCTCAACCGCCCCGACATCCGTCAGGCCGAACGCTCGCTGGCCGCCGCCAACGCCGACATCGGTGCGGCCCGCGCCGCCTTCTTCCCCCGGCTTTCGCTCACCGCCGCGTTCGGCGTCGCCTCGTCCTCGCTGGGCGGTCTGTTCGACGGCCCGCAAGGGGCGTGGAGCGTCAGCCCCCGTGCGGTCCTGCCGATTGTCGATGGCGGACGGCTGGATGCGGAACTGGATCTGGCGAAGGTCCGGCAAAACGAAGCGGTGGCCCAGTACGAAAAGACCATCCAGACCGCCTTCCGCGAGGTGGCCGACGGTCTGGCCGGACGCGCCACGCTCGGCCGGCAGATCGCGGCGCAACGGCGCAGCGTGTCCAACGCCGTCCGCGGCGTGGCGCTGGCGGAGGCCCGCTATCGCGCCGGGCTGGAAAGCCGGCTTGAACTGCTGGACGCCCAGCGGCAGGCCTACGCCGCCCGGCAGACGCTTCTGGATCTGCAGCGGGACGAAATTGCCAACGCCATCGCGTTGTACAAGGCGCTGGGCGGCGGTTTGGCCGGCGACCGTACGGTGCCGGCACAGGCCGGGCAATGAACCCCGATCAACAAACCCGCAAAATCCCCTCTCCCGTCCCGGGAGAGGGAAAATCAACCCAAGCTCGTGACCGTGCCGGCGTCAGGAAAGGACAGTGTGCTCCGATGATCCCCGTTTCCGAAGCGTCCCCCTGGCGGCTGCGGTTCTGGCTGATCTTCGGCGGTCAGGCGCTGTCGCTGTGCGGCTCCTCGCTGACTCAGTTCGTCCTGATGTGGTGGATCGCGGACACGACGGGCAGCATCGCGGCGCTGTCGGCCGCGGGCCTCGCCGCCTTGCTGCCGCACGCCCTTTGCAGCCCGTTGGGGGGTGTGCTGGCCGACCGCACCAGCCGGCGTGTCCTGATGCTGGCCGCCGATACCGTCAGCGCGCTGTGCATGATGGTCCTGATCGTGCTGTTCGTCACCGATCGCGTCGAACTGTGGCATGTCTATGGGATGATGGCGGTTCGCGGCGCCATGCAGGCCATTCAGGAACCGGCCGCCGTCGCCTCGCTGGTCATGCTGGTGCCGCGGACCTTCCTGCCGCGGGTCGGGGGATTCCAGCAGACCTTGCAAAGCCTGACCCAGGTCGTCGCGGCCCCGCTGGGGGCAGTGGCGATGAGCGTGATGCCGGTGGGGTGGGCGTTGAGCGTGGATGTGGCGACCGCTCTTCTGGGTGTTGCGCCGTTGCTGTTCTTTCGCGTTCCCCAGACCCGCATTCCCGCCGAACAGCGGACCGGCGTGCTGGGCGAATTCGCCGACGGCCTGCGCGCGGTGACGCGCTCGCGCGGGCTGACTCATCTTTTTCTCGTCATTGCTGCGGGATTGCTGGTGGTGATGCCGTCGCTGACGCTGGTGCCGCTGCTGGTGAAGGAGCATTTCGCCGGCGGGCCGGGAAAGGTGGCGCTGATGGAGGGGGTATCGGGCTTGGGCATGATCGCCGGCGGCATGATCGTGGCGGCCCTGGCCCCCCGGCGTCAGGTTCCTTGGGTGCTGTGGGGCATGGTGTTCTCGTGCCTGACCCTGGGGCTGACCGGTGCGACACCCGCCACGCTGTTTGGGGTGGCCGTGTTCTGGTGGGGGATCAGCGGCCTGGCCTATTCCCTGAGTGCTGCCCCCTGCATGGTGCTGCTGCAACTGTCGGTCCCCAACCACCTGTTGGGGCGGGTGCAGTCCCTGTTCAACATGACGCTGAGCCTGGCGGCGCCGGTCGGGTTGGCGGTTGCCGCGCTGTTGGGCGATTCCGTTGCTGCGCGCACGGTGTTCGTGACGGCGGGGACGCTCGCCGCGGCCGTCACGGCGCTGGGCATTCTTTCCCCGGCGCTGAGAGGGCTGGACGACATGACGGCACGGCATTAATCGCGCGCTGCCGTTTCTTGAGGCGCCCAAATGGAAAGCCCCCGAAACCTTTCGGTTTCAGGGGCTTAGAATGGTGCTGCCTGTCAGACTCGAACTGACGACCTGCTGATTACGAATAAGCGCGTCTTATGCGCCATGGCGTGCCATGAGATGAGCGGACCCGCCAGAATCTGTTGATTTCCGCCACCTGTGAGAATAGCTTCTGACTCTACGTGCCACGAGATGTCATGAAACGTCGTCTCATGGGGTCCGCTCTAGGTCCGCACAAGCGATGCGGACCTCGGATAGGTCCGCAGATCTGGTGCGCTCGGAAGGAGGGGAAAATGCGGTTCACGCAGCGGCTGATTGAGGGGTTGGAGTGTCCGGCTGGGCAGAAGGACAAGCTATATTTCGACGACGTCCAGAAGGGCTTAGCGGTCCGCGTGACCGCCGGCGGCAGCAGGAGCTACTTGGCCCAATACACCATTGCGGGAGCGAAGAGGCGGGTGCCGCTGGGGGCAGTTGGCGCTCTGCCTCTGAGCGCGGCTCGTGAGGCCGTTCAAGCAATCATGGGCGAGGTTGCGAAGGGGTGCGATCCGGCGGCGGACCGCAAGGCCGCAGCCACCGCTGCGAAGATGAAGGAAGCTGAGGCGGCATTCACCCTACGTCGACTCGTTGATGACTGGGAAAGGCTTCACCTGGAGGATCGGAAGGATCGATACCGGCACGAGGCGACTCGCGCGCTGAGCGTTGCGTTTGCGCGGCACCTGGACCGGCCAGCGGCCGAGCTGACACGAAAGGCCGTGGTGCAGGTTCTGGATGGCCTTCCTCGCGCGATGGCCGCCCGGACGGCAGCATACGGCCGCGCATCCTTCGCCTGGGCGATAAAGCGCGGATCCGTTGAAAGCAGCCCCTTTGTCCAGCTTCCCACTGTCCCCACCGAGCGCCGGGATCGAGTTCTCACGGATGCCGAACTCCGCGAGGTGTGGATCGCAGCTGATCCGGCCACGGTTTTCGGTGCGGTCGTTCGGACGCTGCTGTTGACGGGACAGCGACGCGAGGAGGTTGGCGGGATGAGTTGGGACGAAATCTCGCCCGACCACGCCACCTGGACCATCCCGCCGGCTCGGGCCAAAAACGGGGAGGCTCATGGCGTGCCGTTGGCTCCAGCGGTGCGTGAACTGCTTCAGGCTCGGCCACGGCATGCGAAATCGGACGCGGTGTTCTGGGGGCGCATCCGCAAAGCGAATGGTGAAGACCAGGTTCCTGGACCATTTAATGGATGGTCGAAATCCAAAGAGCGCCTTGATGCGGTAATTCTAAAAAATAGACAAGATATTTCTAAAAATGGTGGCATAGACCCAGATACTGTTCTTCCAATGCCGGAGTGGAGGCTTCATGATCTCCGGAGAACCATGGCAACAGGCATGCAACGTCTTGGAGTTCGGCTTGAAGTCACGGAAGCTGTCTTAAATCACATTAGCGGCAGCCGTGGCGGTATTGTTGGAATTTACCAGCGTCATAACTACTTTAACGAGAAGAGAGCCGCGCTAGAAGCGTGGGCCAATCATGTACTTATGATTGTTAAAGATCAAAAATCTGCTATCAATGTAGTTTCTATGAAGGCTAAAGCATAAATCATGCCAAATAATAATGAGCGGTGTTAATAACGTGTCATGCGCACAACACCTAAAAAAATCGCATGATGAGTTCCTCTAATAAATAATGGTAAAATTAGTTGAAATATAAGAGGCGCTCATCAAAAATGGGCGCCAATTTATTTTTTTTGGTAATTGTACGCCTCGCGTAGCATAGACAGAGGTATGGCACGCCGATACATTTCATGGCACCGAATGGCACGAAGGTGTGACATGAATACTATCAATAACCAACGGGTTAGGACTCTCAAAGAAACGGCCCGAGACGCTGGCGTCAGCATGAGGACGTTGTATCGTCTATTCGAAGTAGGTGAAGGGCCGGCGGTTGTTTTTATTTCTGAACGGCGCCGTGGTGTTTTGGACGGTGATTTTGATTCGTGGCTCATGTCTCGCCGTCGTCCGGCTCCTGGTAAGAACTGATCCGCCCCTTCACGAATCGAAATCCCCAACATTTCTATGAAATGATGGGGCGGACATGGAAATCAGGAAAGCTAGATTTGTTCGCGTTCCAAGCTATGAGGAACGTGCGGCTGGCATTCTAAAAGACTTTGAAGAAATTCTAAAAGACCCATGGATTGACCGCGATGAACTCGCTGTCGTCGTTGAAAATCTGCGCCGTATTTTGAGGAGGTCAAATGATGGAGCATGATCTTCTCTCGGAATTCGGCGGGTTTGTTGCAGAAATGATGATCCGCGAGCGTGAGGACCAGAGGTTCTCCGCGTGGCTCGCGCGGCGGGGCCTCTCGCGGGAGCGGCGTGGGTTCGCCGGCGGAATGGGGATCGGAGTCGTCAATATCGATGAGAAGACCGACACGTTCGCACCGGCACTGGCAGAGGGAGGGGAGCGGGTGTTCGTCGTTCCGGTATGGGACGGGCCGGCCTCTGAATTTGCTAATCCTTGGTTGCATAAATCGCCGCTGGTGGATCTTGTCGCGTGGCGCCCGGGCGTCCCACTCCGCCTTTTTCGCCGCAGCGGGGAGGGGTTGGTGATCGGGATCGAAGCAATCGACCTCGCTGTCGAATCGGATGAGCCTTTGCGGCTTTTTCAATCGGTAGCTGACTTCATTCGTCACGGCGGGGAGCGCGGGCCGGGCGGTTTTGCCGCGGTGGTTGTCAATCCTGCGGCTACTTGGTGGGCGCTGGAGGGTGTCCGACAAGTGGTTTGCGACAATTACGAGCACGCGCTCAATGTTGACCGCGCCCTCGATGAGCAGCGCCAAAAGCCAAGGGTTGCGTTTCACGAAAAGGGGAGGGCTGCGGCGTGATTCGAGATCTGAATGATGTGCGTCGTCAGCAGCAGCCCGAGCGGCGCCCGTTCGTGGATAGCCGAGTCAAAAGTGAGCCGAACCCCAGATTCGCCGCTGCGGCGCCCTCGGTGCTGGACGGCGACTGCTCCAGGTGGCTGGGGAAAGAGCCTGATGAAATTCCCTTTACAATTGCGGGATTGGTGCCACGCGGGATGACGACACTGTTGGTCGGTCATGGTGGAGCCGGAAAGTCTATGCTCGCTCAGGTTGCCATGACCTGCATCCCGACCGGTAATGACTTTCTGGGCCGCATAACGGACAGCGGGGCCGCTGCCGGCCTATTTGCTGAAGATCCAGATCAAGTGCTGCATGCCCGTCAGGTTCGGATCAATCAGCACCTGAATGTGGATATGGAAGCCCTGGTTGGGCGTTCGTTTCCCAAGTCCTATGCCGGAGTTGATGCATGCCTGTGGCGGGCTGGAAAGACGACAGCAGTTTTCGACCGCCTAGAATCAGATCTTCGACGTATCAATGAACTCCGCTTGATTGTTATTGACAATGTTGCTTTGGTCTATGCCGATTCCGAAAACGATAGAATACCTGTATCAGGATTCGTCAATGCCTTGAACGGAATGGCCTCACGTCTGAATGCTGGCTTGATCCTCTGCACACACACGTCCAAGAGCACGGAGGACAGCGGCAACAGGCTTGCAAGCGGCTCCACCGCGTGGGTCAACGCGAGTCGCTCCGTTTTGGTTGTGAAACCCGATGATGTGAATCCCGACCGGGTGACGCTACGGGTTGCAAAGGCCAATCACGCACGGAGCGGTGAGAAGCTCGAGTTGGTGTGGTCCGACGGCATGCTGCGGCTGACAGACGCCGCGCCCACCGGGGTTTTCGGAACAATCCATAAACGACAGGTCGATGGCCTGTTCCTGTCGGCCCTGGCCCGCGCCACCGCCGCGGGCATTAACCTGAACGCGAGTGCGAACACAAGCCGGTTCGCGCCGCGCTATTTGGCTCAAAGCGAATCCATGGCCGGCCTAACCGAACGGGACTTGGCCGCTGCGATGCGTCGTCAGTTGGACGCCGGCATCGTCCGGGAAGTGACCGAGGGGCCACCATCAAAGCCGCGTTCCCGTCTGGTTATCGTCCAGAAAGAAGGCGGTGAATAATGTTCCGCGCTCCATTCCGAGCCCATTCCGCGCTGGCATCAAGCCTTCCGCGCTCTCCTGTAAGTGCTTGATATGGAGAGAAATTCCGCGCTTTCCGCGCCCTTTCGTTCCGCGCCTTTCCGCGCCCTGTAAGTCATTGATTTTCAACGTTCCACGCTCCTTCCGCGCCCCATCCCCCTACGGGGGATGTATACCCTTCCCCGCGTGGAAGCGGGATCGGGTGTTCAAACACTCTGACGGAGATGCCGCCATGCCCCTCACCTATCGCTTTGCCGAAGACCTCTGCAACTCCGCTCGGGCATTGATCCTAGCCGGGGGACTGAACCGACCGGACATGGATGATTTGTGTACTGCCTATTTGGCGTTGGCAAACCTGCGTGACCGGCTTGCAGATGATCGGGGGACCAATGCGCCGACCCCGCCTCGTCTCCCCGCCCCCGCCCGCCCGGACGCTGGAATTCAGCACGAAGAGAGAGCATCTTATCCTTGATAAGCGGTCTTTGGCCGCTTCATTTGCAAAATTCTAAGTAATATCATATACTTAACCATTCTATGGGTTCGCAATTCATTGTTTGCGGACCCATAGCGGACCCCGTAGGTGGAAAAATGAACCGAAAAACCGCCCCCGCCCCGCCCGCCGCCGGTCCCGGCTCTGCCGCCGGCAAGCGTGCCAAGCGCACCACGATGGTACCAGCCCCGCCCCCTGCTGAACGCTCCGTCTTGCAGCGCAGCCGCGTCACGAACGGCAGTGCGTTGTTCCTCTCCGTCGAGAGCTTGTCTCCGCAGTCGCAGGCCGGTCGGCGGTTCGCCGATCTGTACGACCTCCTATGCCAGGACGCTGGCGGGTTTGACAGCTTGACGGAGGGGCAGCGCCAGCTTTGCCGGCGGGCCGCTACCCTGTCATTACACGCTGAAATGATTGAGGCCCGGCTTGTCGCTGGGCAGGCAGCCCCTGAAGAACTGGACAGCTACCCGCGTATCACCATGGCGCTGGGCAAGGTGCTGACCTTGATCGGGCTGAAACGCCCTGTCGCCGATGGCAGCAAAGCGCGAGTGATTGACGGCCACGCCGCTGCGATTTTGGCGCTGGGGGGCGGGCAATGCCCATGACGCCCCGCAGGATGCCCGCCAGCGTGCCTCTCGCGGCGGGCGGTGCCGAGCGGTCCCCCCGGTATCGCCCCGCTGCCTCCGTGCGTTTAATCGCAGGTAACGGGGGCGGACAATGACCGGCTGGACCGATCCCATCATCCGCCATGCGGTCCGGCTTATCGGGCTGGAGACTGCCACCCTTCATGCCCTGACTGTTGACATCAACCGGGCGCTGGAGACCGTCGCCGCCGAACTGGACAAGGGACCGGCTGGCCGCCCCTTCTCCTATGCCCGGTTCATGGCCCTGCGCGGTGAGCTGGACGCGCTGCGGCGGGCGCTGGCGGGGGCGCTGGGCACCACCGTTGCCGATGCGGTCGCCGCGACAGCCGACACCAGCATGGAAGCGGTGCGGGCTGCCCTGGAGGCGCTGGAGGGTATCGCGGTTGATGCCGGCTTCGCTACCTTCACCATCTCGTTCACCGCCCTTGACGCCCGCGCCATCGCTGCTATCGCGGACCTTCCGCATGACGGCATGAGCTGGACCCGGTGGGGTGCCCGGCTGGCCGATGACACCATGGCCCGCGTCACCAGCGAATTGCGACAAGGTGCCAGCCTTGGCGAGACCGTCCAGAAACTCCGCCGCCGTCTGGAGAAGGCCGCCGATCTGTCTAAGGTCTCCGCCGAACGTCTGGCACGCACTGCCATGACCAGCACCGCCAGCCGGACACGGCTGGCTCTGTACCGGGAGAACAGCGACACCATCGCCAAGGTCCGCTTCGTGGCGACGCTCGACTCCAGGACCTCTCTGACCTGCGCGGCGCTCTCCGGCCAGGAATGGCCGGTAAACAGCCCAGACATCGCCGCTCCGCCTCGACACCCGTCGTGCCGTAGCCAGCTTCTACCCGTCACGAAGACATGGGAGGAGTTGTTGGGGCCGGAAGGGCACGAGTTGGATGATGAGATGCCGGAGGGCCAACAGGCCAGTCAGGACGGCCCTGTCCCCGCCGATTGGACGTACAGCGATTGGCTGAAGCGGCAACCGGCCAGCTTTCAGCGCGAGGTGTTGGGTCCATCCCGCTACGAAGCGTTCGCAGCGGGCGTGCCACTCGCGGGCATGGCGACCTATTCGCGCGCCCTCAGCCTCCAGGAACTCCGCGCCATGTACCCCAACGCTGTCCCAAACAGGTGACTGCTTTGGACACCACACTCGCGGGGACCGTCCTACGATCAACCGAACCTGATCTCGAGAAGGACAGCATCATGCCCACCGACCACCGCCCCGTCATCGACACGTTGACCATCTGGGGCGCCAATATCCTCACCGCCAATCAGCAGGTGCCCGCCGCCCAGCGCGCTGGCGCGCTGCTGGAGGCGATCCGCCACGTTATCAGTGCCGAGCTCGGCCCGGTCGAACTGGCCCGCATCCTGCTGGTCGAGGCGACCGGCGAGCTCCTGGAGCATCCGGAGGCGATCGACCACCTGTCGGCGGAATTGTCCGACCTGAGGCAAGCCGCAGAGCGGACCGGCATCGGACAGCCCGGATAAGGCAAGCAGCACTTGCCTTCGTCGGTCCTACCGTACCCAATTATGAGAACAAATCATGAACAAAAAGACCGATCTGTCGAAACAGGTGGCCCGTTGGCGGGCGCCGGGGGCCACCGGCTTCTTCGCCTTCCTGGCCGACGTGCGGCCGATGATCCCCAGCGAGAAAGGGCCGCTTCAGCCGTACGAGCTCCCGAGCGAACGGGTAAAGGCGGAGATCACCGCCGCCCTGGACGGCGACTTCTCCACCATCGTTTGGTGCTGGCCGCGTCGCCACGGGAAGACCGTCGTGTCGGCCCTGGTTATCATATGGAGGTTCCTGACTCGCCAGAACCAGACCGCCGGGATCATCGCCAACAGCGCGACACAGACGACGGACACGGCCTTCCGGCTGGTCAAGACGATCCTCGAGGGCACCACCTACACCAAGGTGCTGATCGACACAGGTGCGATCATCATCGGCGCCGACAACATCGCCTACAGCGCGCTGGGCAGCCGCATCCAGGGGTTTCCCAGCAACCCGGCGGCTCTGTTCGGGAAAAAGCTCAGCCTCTGTCAGGTCTCGGAGTTGCACGCTGCGAAGTCGGACGCAGCTTTCCAGGCGATGGCGTCGGCGGTAATCGACAGCGAGGACGGAACCGTGTTGGTGGACAGCACCACCGGCCCCCGGTCCAGCCCGCTGTTCCACCTCTATCAACTCTGGGAGAACAAGGCGGACCCGGCCTTGTACTTCTCCCACATCGCCTATTCCGATCTCGACGACGCCATCAAGAATGGCCCGCCCTGGATCGCAGAGAAGAAATTGAGATCGCGTCATGCACAAATGATGGATCTTGAATTTTGCCAACAACATTTGAACAGGTGGGGCGATTCATCGGCGCTGGTGTTCCCGTCTGCCGTCCTGGAAACCTGCACCGACGCCACCTATCCGCTGGATGTGAAGGCGCTGGCCGATGGGCGGGCGTGGGTGGCGGGCGCTGGGCTGGATCGTGCCCAAGGGTTGGGGCTGGCGGACAGCACCGTCACATGCGCAGTCGTCAAAATCATTGATGCCGACGAACTGCCCCACATCTTCGCGCTGGCGAGCGACACGATTTTCGGCAACAGCGGCGCCTCCATCAAGCGGCACCTGACCGCGTACCACCGCAACTTCGGCGTCCGAAAGGCCACCCTTGAGGCGGTCAACGTCTCGGACATCCAGGCGTGGGCGGCAGAACAGCCGTTTGACAGCGAAGTGGTGCATCCCACCCGAGAGAAGCAGGCAGCCGCCTTCCTCGAGTTGCACGCCGTTGCCAAGGAGGGCCGGCTGCACATCCATCCAAAGTTCTCCAAGCTCCTGAAGGAGATGGGTACATTCGAGTATCGCATGGAGGCTAATGGCAGCCGCGGCACCATCCCCGTTTTTGAGCACGCGAAGGGGTGCCACGATGACGCTGTCTATGCCCTCGCTTGGGCCGTCTACTCGTTGCGCGAGGTCGAACTCTCTCCCTTCGAGCTTCCTGGCATTCACTGCGATGCGATCGGACCGGCGGCGCGGCTGTGCCTCTTGAACGGAGGTTGCGTCATTCCGCCATGTTCCGATTCGTGCCGGTCGATGATTGAGGTTCAGAGGCTTTATGAGAAATATTCATCGCGTGCAGGGTGCTCAAAGATGAGTATTCTTCATTTTTTTGAAGGAAAAGTCACAAACACAGGATCGCATACTGTTCGGCGTTGATTTGTATTGTTGAATGTGTATTCATCATGGAATGTCACTATTCCCTTTCAGAAGCACGGGTTCTGACCCGTTCATCTCGATCATCCAGGCCAGCGCCGCGCGCAAGGCGATGACCGAACTGCGTCTGAAGTATTACCAAGATGAGCAGTCCGATGACCTCTTGACGGCAATTCGTCAACGCTGGTCTCGCCCGGAAGATTTCCGACTGTTCCAAGTGAATATCGTACGAAAGATCGTCAACAAGCGGGCCATGGTCTACAAGACGGCCCCGGTTCGCACGTTCAATGGGATGGATCAAGCGGCTGGCGAATCGCTTTACTCTGCCGCTGGCGTGAACGTCGTTTTGAAGAAGGCCAACCGGCTGACAAAGCTGCTGAAGACTTGCGCGCTTCAAGTGCGCTGGACGGGCACGCAAGCCTTGATTGCCTGCGTCACTCCGAACATCCTGGACGTGGTTTGCGATGATCCGATGGCCCCCCAGCGCATCATCGTGACCCGTCCGGGTGAGCGCCCCGAGGAAACGGTGTACTCGGATTGGTCTTCTGCGACGTACCGGAAACGAGATTGGCGCGGGAGGATAATCCCCGTCGCGGGCAATGAGAAGGGCCAAAATCCTTATGGGGTTTTGCCCTTTGTGCCCTTGTTCGATGCCATGCCCGATGCGGATTTTTTCATTCCCGGTGGCGATGACTTGGTGGAAGCGCAGCGCGCCGTCAACGTCGCCCTGGTCAATCTCTGGCGAGCGATGGAACTGCAAAGTCACGGACAGGCATGGGCAACAGGTTTGCCGGCTGGTGATGCCGTTCGGACAGGACCGGATAGGGCAATTACCTTGCCGGAAGGCGGTTCATTCGGGTTTGCCAGCCCCAATACTCCGGTTGCCGAAGTTCTACAGGCCATCGAATTCTTGATCAAGCAGACCTGTACCGCAAACGACCTGTCTGCCAACACTTTCAGCGTTGAACAGACGACGCAGAGCGGTGCGGCAAAAGCAATCGACATGCGCGACTTGCTGGAGGCGCGGCAGGACGACGTAGAACTCTGGCGGACCTACGAGGCCCGCCTGTTTGAAGTCATCAAACGGGTGGTGAACACGCACCAACCGGGGACCATCCCGGAAGGCGCTACCGTCTCTGTCGATTTCGGCGAAGTGACGGACACCATCAGCGAAAGCGACCGTCTGGACGCCTATCAGCGCCGCGTCGATTTGGGAATCTGGTCACCGATTGACTGCTTCATGGCGGACAACCCGGACATTCGGGACCGCAGCGAGGCCATGCGCATCCTCACCGAAAGGCGGGAGGAAAGCGCCGTGCTTGGTGTCGGCGGGGTGTCTGCCGGCCCGAGCTTCACCATGATCCGAGCAAGCCAATGACAACGGAAACTGAGACCACCCCCGCCGAAGTTGCCCAGCCGACCACCCAACCGGCGGGGGCCGGTACCGCCGATCTGGACGCTGTGAATGCGCGTCTGGTTGCCCTCTGTGACCAGATGGCCGGGCAGTTGCCCGAGCCCCTGAAGGCGCTGATCCCGGATCTTGATCCAATCGCCAAGCTCGAGTGGCTCCAGAAAGCCAAGACCGCCCCGCCGCCGGTTCCGGTGCCGCCGACCGACACCGCCCCGCCGCGCACCGCGCCGCGGCAGGTGGACCTGAACTCTCTCCCGCCGGCCGCCCGGATGGCCGCTGGATATTCCAAGTAACGGAGGCTGAACCATGTTGACGCTCATCGAATACTCCAAGCTCGTTCAGTCGCCTCTGGCTTCCGGCGTCATCGAGACGTTCGCCAACGTCAATCCGGTGCTGGAGCGGATGCCGTTCCAGGACATCGCGGGCAATGCCTACAAGTACAATGTCGAAGAAGCATTGCCGGGTGTGGCGTTCCGTGGCCTGAACGAAGCCTATGCGGAAAGCACGGGCGTCTTGAACCCCGTCACGGAGTCCCTGACCATCTGCGGCGGCGACAGCGATTTCGACGTGGCCCTGGTGAAAATGGGCGTCGGCTCCGCGAACGTCCGCGCCGCGCACGATGCGCTGAAGGCCAAGAGCCTGTCGCTGTCCTGGCTTTCGACGTTTTTCAGCGGCGACACCAGCGCCGATCCCCGGCAGTTCGACGGGCTGAAGCGTCGTCTGACTGGTAGCCAGGTGGTGAATGCCGGTGGGGCCGGCGGGGCCGCGCTTACGCTCGACAAGCTGGACGAGTTGTTGGACGCTGTGCGCGGTGACAACAAGGTGCTGTTGATGAACCGCACCATGCGCCGCGCCGTCAACAAGCTGATCCGTGCCGCCGGGCAGGCGATTGAGACCGTTCAGGACGGGTTCGGTCGCCAGCTTCTGTCCTATGGCGGCACGCCCATTGCCGAAATCGACGAAGACGCCGCCGGTAACGCCATCCTGCCCTTCACCGAGGACGATGGCAGCGGCAATGCCGACACGACTTCGATTTTCGCGGCTTCCTTCGGCCTGGGCAGCATGTTCGGTATCCAGACCGAACCCATGTCGGTTCGTGATCTGGGGGAACTGGACTCAAAGCCGGCCTATCGGACCCGCACCGAATGGTACAGCGGCATCGTCATCGCCAATCCCCGCGCGGCGGCCCGCCTGCGCTGGATCAACCAGCCGGCATAAGGAGACACGGCAATGACCTCCCGCACCTTCGACGCGGCACTGCTGCTTCGTGATATCGACGACGGCGCGGAAACCGCGACCGTCGCAGAGACCGGCATCGCCCTGGACGTGCGCCATGCGAGCACGATCCAGGCCACCTTTGACGTGACCGCGCTGGACACGTCGTCTGGCAATGAAGCCTATGCACTGTCCCTCGAAACGGACAGCTTGGCCGCGTTCTCCGACTCCCCGGTTCAGGTCGCCGCCGTCTCGGTCTCTGCCACCGGACGCTATGTCCTGACGGCCAGCTCCGAACTGATCGCCAAGCTGGACCCGAACGCGGCTGCCATCCGCTGCAAGCTGACCGCCAGCGGCACCACCCCATCCATCACGTATGGATGTTTCCTGAGTCCGGTGGCCTGATCCAGGCCAGCGGGTGCCGAGAGGCAGTGCCGGAGCGTCCCAGCCGATGGGTGGGCGCACATGAAAAACATCGGCAGCCGGGGAGTCTCCCTCCCGAGACGGCCCCGGCCATTCCCTTCCCGATAGGTGCCCATCATGGCGATTACGGTTGGCACAGATAGCTTCCTGTCTGTTGGCGATGCCGACAGCTACATGGCAGCCCGCCTCTACTCCACGACCTGGAGCGGTGCGACCACCGCCGACAAGGAAAAGGCGCTGAAGATGGCAACCGCCTTCCTGAACCGTGAGCGGTGGCAGGGGACCATCACCAGCACGTCGCAATTGCTGGCGTGGCCCCGTCAAGGTGCAGTTGACGCGGAAGGCCGAGCCATCGCCAGCACCATCATTCCCCAGCCCGTGCGCGATGCGACGGCTGAATTGGCGCTGAACCTGCTGACGGAAGATCGGACGGCAGACGACGGAAACCGTGGTGTCCGCGCTGTGACTGCCGGCAGCGTGAAGGTCGAATACGCGGGTGCCGCCCCCGTCCGCCGGCTGCCCGATCTGGTGCAGGCCATCATCGCCCCGCTGCTGTGCCCGCCCGGCGGCACGTCCCAGAACTCCGTCCAGATGGTGTTCTGATGACCAGCCCGCTTAAAGGACCGATCGCGCGGACAGTGGGACAGGCATTGCGGGGCGTGATGTACCCCGTGACCGTCAGCCGGACCACCGGCGGGTACTATGATCCCGGCACCGGAGGCGTCGTGCCCGGCACGACCACCGACCACACCGCACGCGGGTTTATCGACTCCTTCAGTTCGTACGAAATCGCGAACAACATCGTGCTGGCTGGCGACCGCAAGGTGCTGATCCTAGCAACCACGCTGCCGATTACCCCGAACCCTGCAACTGACACCGTCGCCGCCAACGGTGCCACGTTGACGATTATCAGCGTGCGCAGCGATCCGGCTGGCGCAACGTGGGTTCTCCAATGCCGCTGATCCTTCCCGAAGCCGATGTGTCGGCCATCCGTGCGGCAGTGGCTGCGTCCGAATTTGGCACGCTGAAACGTTTCGAGATCGCCGCGGGGTTGGAAAAGGCAGCTGCCGTCATGGCGCTGTCTGGCAGAGCTTCCCCCCAGAGGGTGGCCCGCGTTCTCGCCGCGTTCGAATCTGTGCTCGGCATCCGTGTCGCTGTGGACGTGCCATTGCCCGTCATCCTCGATCACCTTGCGGCGCTTGAGGCGAAGAAGTTGATCTCCCCCAATCACGCCGCGGCGGGGCGGGCGTTTGCGGTCATGGCCCGGCCCTGGTCATGGCCTGGCATCGCACCCGACGATACGGCGCTGAACTCGTGGCCGAAGCGGCTTCGGGCTGCGTGGCGCGCGCTCCGGCCCGCTGATGCCGATGCAAAGCGCCGCCGCCTTCCACTCCCCAGCTTGGTTCTCTGGCGCATCACGGCCAACGATGAGGCTCCCCTGATCCTGGATTGTCGGGAAGACCGCGAAATGGCGCAACTCGAATTGTCCGCGCTTCGGGCTGGGCTGATGGCGGTGGCCGATAATGGCTGACCTCGATGCCCTCTGCCTGAAACTCCGCACCTTCCGCGACGGTGCCGTAGAAGAACTTGCGGGGGAAAAACACCTGCTGCCCGGCCTCATGCGCCTGATCGCGGATGCAGACGCCGTTCTGTTGGCCCTCGACCGGGCTGCGGCGCCACCGGACGCGCCCGCCGGGGAACGGATCATCGTCACCCATCCCGGCCATGGTGAGCCGATCACGATGACGATCTATCAAGGTGCCGATGCCATCGCGCGCATGGAACTCAGCCCAGCCCGTGCGCTGGCCGTCGGGGTAGACCTGATCCAGGCGGCCCGATGGGAATCAATTTAAGCCAAAGGAGAGTCGATCATGACCACCACCCACCGCATCACCTTTGCCGTGAAAGATGCCTGCGATGACATGCCGCCCCGACTGGTTCTGGAATCGTGCGGCGGTGACATAGCGTTCATGAAGGGCGGCATCGTATGGCTACAGCTTCGGCCCGGCCAGACCGACGATGATGCGCGTCGGCTGGCACGTCACCTGAATGACGCCATCGCTCACCTATCGTTCTCCAAGTGATCGAGCGCACTGAAGCCCCCGGTGTGGATCGGGGGCTGCTCAATTTTGCCGGTGGCCGACAGGATGGCTATCTCCTGTGACATCGCCACCTGGAACGCCGGTGCATCCATCTCAGGCGCCATCCGTCGCAATGTCACCAGCCCGACCGAGTCCTGATTGAGCTTCACGACTGCATCCCGGCGTAAGACATAGAACCGCCATTGACTGAGATCGAAGGCATCCCATCTGCTGGCGTCCGTCTCTGTCTGGACGCAAAAAACGTAAAAATCCGAGTTGTAGGACCGTTCATCGGCAAAGAGGCCCGTCTCGGCGGACCATGTGCGTGCCCGCAGCCCTGAAAAGATGATCTTGGAACTTGGGTGATGGGTGTGCCACCGCTGGCGGTAGGAACCGCACTTCACCTCGATCTTCACCCCTTCCGGCGTTACCAGATCGTAGGCATCCCACTCGACCCGATCCGGCGCCAGAGGAATGTCCAGCAGCCTCGCGACCATCCACTCGGCGAACACGCCGCGCGTGGTGTTCACAAGAAGATCGCTGAACGCCCACCTCCAGAAATCAGCGATAACCCCGGTGGGAGCGCCTGGTCCGTGAAAGGCTCGCTGGTCACCGGCCAGTCGTAACGCATCTTCCTGCAATGCCATCTCCCCAATCGCACGGGCTTGATGGTTGAAGAATGCCTCGTGCAATCGGGCATGGGAAGAGGGGTACGATTGAGAGGCCGCGTCACGTCACTCTGATGGAGCGGACATCAAGCGGACCCGGCAATGCAGCCATGCCAGAGCGTGCCACGGAACGCCATCCCGGCGGGTCCGCTATGGGTCCGCATCCGCTATGGGTCCGCTTCGCCGGAAATGGAAAGCCCCCGAAAGGTGTTACCTTTCAGGGGCTTAAAGTGGTGCTGCCTGTCAGACTCGAACTGACGACCTGCTGATTACGAATCAGCTGCTCTACCAACTGAGCTAAGGCAGCACTTTGTCGCAACATCGGGGTATACTCCCCGGCGGCTCGGGCGCGGACCATAACGCCACAGGGCCGGGGATGCAAGCGGTGTTTTTGGGGGCGCGTGTCTTTCGCAGCGTGCGATTCCCCACACCCAACTCATTCGTCTACGGACTTTCCGCAGGAAAAGCGTTGGGTATTTGTTAACCGCTTTCTCTGATGATAGGGCTTAATCACGAATAATAAAGTGTTTAAATAGGGAGCGCCCCATGCCTTATGAGAAGTCGAATAGTTTGCCAGGGCAACTTTTGCCTGTTCCTGGCTCTGGTGGAGGATTCGGCTTTAATATCCGTACGAAATTGCTGGCCGCGTTCGGCGGGATCGCGGCCATGACCGTGGGCGCCAGTCTGGTGGGGCTGGTGTCCTACCGCGCGGTGGAAGCGCCCCTGGCCCGCATCACCCAGGAAAACCTGCCCGGCATGATGCTCGCCAACACCCTGGCGAAGGAAAGCAACATCATCGCCGCCGCGGCCCCCACCCTGGACGCGGTGCATTCCCAGGACGAGCGGCAGGCGGCGCACCAGAAGATCAGCGCCCGCGCGCAGCAGCTTTTGCAGGTTCTCGACACGCTCGCCGCCAAACGGCCGGGCGACCCGCTGCTGGTGGAATTGCGCGGGCGGGTGCAGGCCATGCTGACCACCCTGGACAAGCAGAACCAGATCGTTGGCCGCCGCCTGGAGCTGGAGGAAAAGCGCGACCGCTCGCTCTCCGGTCTGGGATCGGCCTACGAGATCTTTTCCAAGACCCTGACCCCGCTGGTGGATGCCGCCAGCGTCGGGCTGCGGGGCAAGGGCGAACAGCTTTCCACCTTCACCAGTGACGAGTTGAACAACACCCGCGGCGCCGTCATCGACCTGACCGCGGTCAACGATGTCCGGGCGGCGGCCAAGACCCTGGGGCAGATCCCGGCGCTGGCCGGCATCACCGCCGACCCGCAGCGGCTGACGGCCCTGGACGACCTGCGCGCCCGCGCGGTGGTGACCCTGCGCACCCAGCTCATCAACCCCAGCGAATGGCTGGGCGGGCCGGGCATGCGCACCCTGAGCGAAACCCTGATCGCCACGGTCAGCGAGGGCGCCGACCCGGTGGCCCTGCGCCGCCGCCTGCTGGAGGCCGAGACCGAGGACCGCGCCACCCTGGCGCAGGAGGCCGAGCGCAACGCCACCCGCACCCTGGTCGCGGCCGAGGCGGTGGAACAGGCGGTGGTGCCGCTGCTGTCGCGCGCCAAGCTGCGCATCAACCTCGCCCTCGACCGGGTGCAGGACCAGACCCGCGATTCCCTGGACGAGTTGCTGAAAAGCGGGCTGGCCCGGTTCCGCACCGTGCTGGAACTGGACGCCGCCGGCAGCGCGCTGGCCAGCAGCCTGACCGAAGCCGCCACCGCCACCGACCCCGGCCGGCTGGATGCCGTCAAGGCCCGCTTCACGCTGGAGGTGGACAGGCTCCGCAGCCGTCTGACCGTGCTGGGGAGCGAGGCGGAAGACAGTGGCCTCAACGCCTTCGCCGACCTCATCATCGGTTTCGGCACCGATAAGGACAACCTGTTCGACCTGCGCCGCGCTATGCTGATCCAGGCCGACGAGGCGCTGAAGGTGCAGCAGGATGGCCGAACCCAGGCCGCCGCCCTCACATCGTCGGTGGATATGGAGGTGGCCGCTCTCAGCCGCGAAACCGACGAGGCATCGGCGGGGGCCGACGCCGCCATCGCCTCGGGCCGGCTCTATCTGCTGATCCTGGCCGGAGCCAGCCTGTTCGTGGCCATGGGGCTGGCGTGGTTCACCGTGGGCCGCGGCATCACCCTGCGGCTCAGCCGGCTGTCGGTCGCCATGCGCGCCATCGCCGACGGGCGGCTGGACACCACCATTCCCACCGGCGGCCGCGACGAGATCAGCGACATGGCCGCGGCCCTGGTGGTGTTCCGCGACACCGCCCTCGATGCCCGCGAGACCACCCGTCGGGCCGAGGAGGAGCGCACCCGCGCCGCCCAGGAACGCCGCCGCGCCATGCTGGACATGGCCGAGCGTTTCGAGAACAGCGTGAGGTCGGTGATGGGCCGGGTGGCCGACGCCGCCAGCGCCATGCAATCCCTGGCCGAGCGCATGACCGCCACCGCCCGCCAGACCAGCGGCGAGGCCACCAGTGCCGCCGGCAGTTCGCGCCAGGCGTCCAGCAGCGTGGAGGCGGTGGCCGCGGCGGCGGAACAGCTTTCCATCGCCATCCAGGAAATCGGGCAGCAGGTGGTGACATCCAGCCGCATCGCCCGCGACGCGGCGGAAGCCGCCGCCCGCACCGACCGCACGGTCGAAGGGCTGTCGGACGCCGCCAACCGCATCGGCGAGGTGGTCAACCTCATCAACGACATCGCCAGCCAGACCAACCTGCTGGCGCTCAACGCCACCATCGAGGCGGCCCGCGCGGGCGAGGCGGGGAAGGGATTCGCCGTCGTGGCGTCGGAGGTGAAGAGCCTCGCCAACCAGACCGCCAAGGCCACCGACGACATCCAGACCCAGGTGAGCGCCATGCAGGCGGCCACGCGGGAATCGGTGGACACCATCCGCGGCATTGCCGAGACCATCCGCACCATGAACGACATCGCCACATCCGTCGCCGCGGCGGTGGAACAGCAGAGTGCGGCCACCCGCGAGATCGCCCGTAACGTGCACGAAGCCGCCGACGGCACCCGCCATGTGCTGACCAGCATCGACGCCGTGGCCCGCGCCGCGGAGGAATCGGGCCGCTCGGCTGCCCAGGTGCTCGACGCCTCGTCCACCGTGGCGACCGAGGTGCGGTCCCTGGATTCCCAGGTCCGCGGCTTCATGGATCAGGTGCGCGCCGGCTGATCCGTTGCCGCCATCCGTGCGTGCGCTCCGGCCCTTTTCCGCCGCCGTCCGTATTTCCCCGGACGGCGGCTTTCTTGTGTGAAACGGTCGTGTGGTGGACAGTCGCGGGGTTTATGGGGCCGGTCCGCCCCACCATATCGCGGACATCGGACGGTTCCCTTCCATCGCGTCCCCGTGCCCCGTGCCCCCGTTCCCCCGCAACCGTCAGGGAAAGCCCGGCCTTCATGTTTCATGTCCCGCCGTTGATCGCCACCATCGCCATCGGTCTGGTGATGGCCTTCGCCTTTGGTTTCGCCGCCCGGCGGTTTGGGCTGCCGCCGCTGGTGGGGTATCTGCTGGCGGGGATCGCGGTGGGGCCGCACACGCCGGGCTTCGTCGGCGACAGCGAACTGGTGTCGCAACTGGCCGAGGTGGGCGTGATCCTGCTGATGTTCGGGGTGGGGCTGCATTTTTCCATCGGCGATTTGTGGTCGGTGCGGCGGGTGGCGCTGCCGGGGGCGGTGGTGCAGATTCTGGTGGCGACCGCCATCGGGGCGGCGGTGTCGATGACGTGGGGGTGGGGGCTGAACGCCGGGCTGGTGTTCGGCCTGTCGCTGTCGGTGGCCAGCACGGTGGTGCTGCTGCGCGCGCTGGAAAGCCGGCGGGCGCTGGACACCCAGGATGGGCGCATCGCCGTCGGCTGGCTGGTGGTGGAGGATCTGGTCACGGTGCTGGCGCTGGTGCTGCTGCCGGCGCTGGCCCCCGGTGCGGGGCAGGAGGGGGGCGGCTTCCCCTGGCTGGAGCTGGGGGTGACGCTGGCGAAGGTGGGGCTGTTCGCGGCGGTGATGCTGATCGCCGGGCGGCGGGTGCTGCCGTGGCTTTTGGAGCAGGTGGCGCGCACCGGCTCGCGCGAGCTGTTCACGCTGGCGGTGCTGGCGGCGGCATTGGGCATCGCGCTGGTGTCGGCATCGTTGTTCGGGGTGTCGCTGGCGCTGGGCGCCTTTTTCGCTGGGATGGTGCTGAGCGAAAGCGACCTCAGCTATGAGGCGGCGGCCAAGAGCCTGCCGCTGCAGGATGCCTTTGCCGTGCTGTTCTTCGTGTCGGTGGGGATGCTGTTCGACCCGATGGTGCTGGTGCGTGACCCGCTGCCGGCGCTGGCGACCCTGGCGATCGTCATCATCGGCAAATCGGTGGCGGCGCTGGTGCTGGTGGTGGTGCTGGGCCATTCCATGCGCACCGGGCTGACCATTTCCGCCAGTCTGGCACAGGTGGGGGAATTCTCCTTCATCCTGACCGGGCTGGGGGTGGCGCTGGGAATCCTGCCCAGTGCCGGGCGCGACTTGATCCTGGCGGCGGCCATCCTGTCGATCACCCTGAACCCGGCGGTGTTCGCCGCCGTGGACCGGCTGGCCGACCGCATCACCCGATCAAAGCTCAGCCGCCCGCGCTGGTGGCCCCACGCCGGGGAAACCGCCCCCGCTGTCCCCCATGGCGAGGCGTCGCACCTGCGCGGTCACGCGGTGGTGGTGGGGCACGGGCGCGTCGGCGCGCTGGTGTGCCGGATGCTGGCCGACCGCGGGCAGCCCTTTGTGGTGGTGGAGCAGGACCGCCGCCGGGCGGAGGATCTGCGCGCCCGCGGCATGACCGTGGTGTGGGGCGACGGCGGCGAACCGGAGGTGCTGGCCGCCGCCGGGGTGCCCAAGGCCCGTCTGGTGGTGCTGGCGGCCCCCGGCACGGTGCAGGCCCGCCGGGTGGTGATGGGCGCCAAGGCCCTCAACACCCTGGTGGACATCGTGGTCCGCGCCAACGGCGAGGATGACATGGGCTGGCTGGACAAGAACGGTGTGGGCATGGCGGCGATGGGCGAGCGCGAACTGTCGCTGGCCATGGGCGCCTATGCCCTGGTGCGCCTGGGCGTGCCGGAGGCCGAGGCCCGCGTGCTGGTCCAGCGTTTCCGCGGCACCTTGCGGGTGGGGGAGGGGTTGACCGTCGATGGCTCCCCGGCCCCCGAACTGCGTCCGCGGCGGGAGGATGAACCGGCCGCGGAGGTGCTGTAAAAACGCTTCCGCGGCGTTTCGTGCCCTGTGGGCCGGACGGTAGAGGTGTAGAATCGGCCTCTGCGACCCATTTCCTTATCATTATGACGGACAGCCCGAACCAGCCCCGCCCGCCGGTCCCCCCTTCACCCGAAGGCACTCCGCCCGATGGAATGCCCCCCGATGGGATGCCGATGGCGTTGTGGCCGGCGCTGGTGTGGATCGCGGCCGGGGCCTATCAGTTCGCCCTGGTGCCGGCCTCGTTCGCGGTGTGGAAGGGGGTGGCCTATTTCCTGCTGGGCGCCCCGGCCCTGCTGCTGGTGGCCGGCACCGCCGCGGCCCGCCTGCGGCTGGCGGTGGAGCAGATGGTGGCCGATGTGTTCCCGCGGGAAGACTGGTTCACCGGGCTGGTCAGCGCCTCCCTGCGCATCATGCTGGGGGTGGTGGAGGCGCTGATGGTCACCTTCGCCGCCCGCGGGGCGGTGGGGTTGCTGGGGATCGGGTGAGCCGCCGGGATCACACCCCCGCCCGCTTGGCTGACAGGCCGGCGGTGGACATCAGCACTTCGCGCTTGCCCTGGTGGTTGGGGGGGGTGACGATGCGCTCCTGCTCCATCCGTTCCACCAGACGGGCGGCGCGGTTGTAGCCGATCTGAAGCTGGCGCTGGATCGAGCTGACCGACACCCGCTGATCGCGGACCACGGTGGTCACCGCCTGCATGTAAAGATCGTCGGCGGAACCGCCACCACCACCCTCGTCCTCGTCGGCGGCGATGGCGTCCTCTTCTTCCTCGGTGATGGCGGTCACGTAGTTGGGCGACCCTTGCGCCTTCACGTAGTGGACGATCTCCTCAACTTCCGAATCCGACACGAAGGGGCCGTGAACGCGGGTGATGCGCCCGCCGCCCTGCATGTAGAGCATGTCGCCCTGGCCCAGAAGCTGTTCGGCCCCCGCCTCGCCCAGAATGGTGCGGCTGTCGATGCGCGAGGTCACCTGGAAGCTGATGCGGGTGGGGAAGTTGGCCTTGATGGTGCCGGTGATGACATCCACGCTGGGCCGCTGCGTCGCCATGATGAGGTGGATGCCGGCGGCGCGCGCCATCTGCGCCAGACGCTGGATGGCCGCTTCGATCTCTTTACCCGCCACCAGCATCAGGTCGGCCATCTCGTCCACGATGACGACGATGAAGGGCAGTGCCACCGGCTCGGTGGGCGTCAGGTCGATCAGGCCGTCGTCGGTGCCGCCGGGGGGCACGCGGCGGGGCATGGTTTCGCCGTTGGCGATCATCTCGGCGATGCGGGCGTTGTAGCCTTCGATGTTGCGCACGCCCAGCTTGGACATGGCCTCGTACCGGCTTTCCATCTCGCGCACCGCCCAGCGCAGGGCCACCACCGCCTTTTTCGGGTCGGTGACCACGGGGGTCAGCAGATGGGGAATGCCGTCATAGACCGACAGTTCCAGCATCTTGGGATCGACCATGATGAAGCGGCAGCGTTCCGGCGGCAGGCGGTAGAGCAGCGACAGGATCATGGTGTTGATCGCCACCGACTTGCCCGAGCCTGTGGTGCCCGCCACCAGCAGGTGCGGCATCCGTGCCAGATCGGCCACCACCGGCGCCCCGCCGATGTCCTTGCCCAGCGCGATGGCAAGGTTGTGGGGTGAGTTGCGGAAGGTGTCCGCCTCCAGCATCTCGCGCAGATAGACCATTTCCCGCACCGGGTTGGGCAGCTCCACGCCGATGACGCTGCGGCCCGGCACGATGGCGATGCGGGCGGTGACCGCGCTCATGGAGCGGGCGATATCGTCGGTCAGGTTGATGACCGTGGCCGATTTGGTGCCGGGGGCCGGTTCGAACTCGTAGAGCGTGACAACCGGGCCGGGGCGCACCTCCATGATCTCGCCGCGCACGCGGAAATTCTTCAGCACCGTTTCCAGCATGCGGGCGTTGTGGGCCAGCACGGTTTCGTCGTGCTGCTGCGGCGGGGCCGGCGGCGGCGATTGCAGCAGATGCACCGGGGGCAGGAGATAGGAGTCGTCGGGTTCCGCGTCCTCCTCCTCGTCCTCCTCACCCCCTTCATCGATGGCATCGCCGTCGTCGTCGTCGTCACCATCGTCGGCGATGGCGTCATCCAGGGAATCGGCGTCCGCGTCCGCGGCGGTGACGGAGGCCTCCTCCACCGCGTCGTCATCGCCGTCCGCATCCGCGACGGTATCCGGGGCAGCCGTTTCCTCGGTGTCCGCAATCGGTGCTGCGGGCTGGGGTTCGGGCGGGGCGGCGGCGGGGTGCGGATGGGGTGCCTCGGCGTCATCGTCCACGCGCGCTTCGTCGGCCCATTCCACCCCGGCCAGAAAGGCGAACCCGGCGACCACCGCCAGCGCCTCGTCGCTCATGCCGGTGGAATAGACGGTGCCGGCGCGCGGGGTGCCGGGCAGCACCTCCACCGCCCACGACAGGCGCTCGTCCTCCGCCGCCGTGGCGGTCAGGTTGAAGGGGCGGCTGTTCAGCGCGCACCACAGATTGAATTCATCGGCGGTGACGATGCCCGACTGGGTAACGGGGGCGATCACATGAGGCATACGCGGCGTCATGCCGTGGCTCCCGGCTGCAGGAGAATGATGATGTTGGTGTCGTCCGCGGCCTCCGTTTCGGCGGGGGGAGACTCGGCGGGGGGCGGCTCAGGATCGGCTGCGGCCTCCGCTTCCACCTCAGCCGCGGTTTCCACCACCTCATAGGCGCAGACCATCAGCTTGTCCGCCGCACTGCCGTCGGTGGACAGGGGCAGCACCAGCCGTTCGAAGGCGCGGGTCGTCCCGTCGAAATCGCCGGTGTAGAGCCGGGCGATCGGCAGCCGCTCGCGCAGGGCAATGTCGTATTCCCAGCGCACCAGACTCCGCTGGTTGTCGGGCAGGGCATCCAGGGTGTGGCCAAGTCGGGAATGACCCCACGCCTGTTCCAATCCCTTGCCGTAATAGGAATAAACAAAGTCATCGTCGCCGACGATTTCGAAGATGACAATATTATCCTTCCACGGCCGCAACTCTGCCGGGGATATGGTCGATGATACCGGCGGGTTTCCGCCGTCACACTTGCTCAGCCAAAAGTCAAGCAGGCTGTTCAGGGCAGGCGTGGACAGCTCAGGTCTTTCTGCGGTGGTCATCGGGGGCTGCGGCTGTTCGGGAAAAGCACCGGTCAGGGCCGGCGGAAAACGGCCAAACCATACCCGCAACACATGACCGGGCGCAACGGGGGCGGCGGTTCCGCCCCCGGTTTTGCCGCACCGTGTCCCGGCCTCCTCACCCGGGGCAGGCGACGCCGGTTCCGCCCAACCCGCAATAGCCGTTGGGGTTCTTCGCCAGATACTGCTGGTGGTAGTCCTCGGCGAAATAGAAGGGCGGGGCCGGGCGGATCTCGGTGGTGACGGGGCCGAATCCGCCGGCGGCCAGGGCGGCGGCATAGGCATCGCGCGCGGCCAGCGCCGCCGCGGCCTGGGCGTCGGAATGGGTGTAGATGGCCGAGCGGTATTGGGTGCCGATGTCGTTGCCCTGCCGCATTCCCTGGGTGGGGTCGTGGCTTTCCCAGAACACCCGCAGGATGGCGGCGAAGGGGGTTTCCGCCGGATCGAACACCACCCGCACCGCCTCGGTGTGGCCGGTGCGCCCGCTGCACACCTCTTCATAGGTGGGGTTGGGGGTGTGGCCGCCCTGATAGCCGACCGCGGTCACCCACACGCCAGGCGTGTTCCAGAAGCGGCGCTCCGCCCCCCAGAAACAGCCAAGCCCCAGATCCACCACCTCGGTCCCCGCCGGGTAGGGCGGGGCCAGGGGGCGGCCGTTGACCGCGTGGCGGGCGGGAATCGGCATCGGCTCTGCCCGGCCGGGCAGCGCCTCCTGCGCAGAGGGGATGGTCAGGGATTTGCGGAAAAGATGGCCCAGCATGGCAAAGGAAACCCCGTGTCGGCCGGCAACCCCGGCGGTGTTTCCATCCAAGTGGGTGATGGCGCGGCGGCGGCAAGGCCCATGCCCCCATCCCCCTGAAACATCGGCGCGATTCCGCTGTTGAATCAGGCAGAAGAGGGACGAGGAAGGAGAATGGACATGGCTATGGCCTGGGAAAGCGCCGGTTACGAGCGGCTGAAAGCCATCGGGCAGCGGCATGGCCGCGTCACCACCGGCGACGTGGCGCGCACCTTGCCGATGGCCAGCCTGTCGGCGCGCGACCTCACCGCGATTCTGGAGCGCCTGGAGGACGACGGGATCGAGGTGGATGTGGACGCCGCCCTTCTGATGCCGCGGCACACCCCCATCGATCGTGAACACGGCGTGGGCGTGGTGGACATGGCCAGCCCGGCGGCCCCGGCCATTTCCGTGCCGGGTGCCCAGCCGGCCACGGCGCGGGAAATCGCCGGCATGGGCTTCGGCCGTCAGGCGGAGGCGCCCGGCGCCCACCACCACGCGCCCACGCTGAAGCGCGGCGGCGTCGATCTGCTGCCGCTGGTGTCCATGGGGGCGGTCGCGGTGGTGATGCTGGTGGTGCTGAGTTAACGCCCGCTTTTCGCGCAACCAAGCGCGTGGATGAGGATGGCGGCGGTGGCGGCCACGTTCAGCGACTGCACCCGCCCGCTGCCGGGAAGGGTCAGCACCGCGTCGCAGGCGTCGAGCGTGGCCCGCGGCAACCCGTCCTCCTCGTTGCCGAGGATCAGGGCCACCGGCGGCCCGCCGGGGCGGGTCAGCGCCTCCACCCCCACGGTGGGGCGCTTGGGGTCCAGGGCGGTGCCGATGATGCGGTAGGCGGGCTTCAGCCGTTTCAGGATGGCGGCGAAGCGTTCGGCCCGCCACAGCTCCAGCCACTCGAACCCGCCTTCGGCCACGCGGTAGGCGGCTTCCGACGGCAGGGCCTGGGCCGGGTGGTCGGACACCACCAGCCGCGGCAGCCCGAAAAAGGCGGCGGTGCGGACGATGGCCCCCAGATTGTGCGGGTTGCCCACCCCGTCCAGCAGCAGCAGCGGTTCCCGCGCCGCGGCCCAGCGTGGGGCGTCGGCGGGGTCCAGCAGCGGCACCGGGCGCGGGGCGGTCACCGCGACGATGCCGCCATGCAGCACGGTGCCCGCCACCTTGGCCAGCTCGTCGGCATCCACCATGCGGTAGGGGCGGCGGCGGGCGGCCAGATGGCGGCAGAAATCCCCCGCCGCCCCTTTCAGCCGCTCGTCGAAGAACAGCCGCTCCACCCGGTCGGGGTCGCGGGCGAACAGCGCCGACACCGCCGACAGGCCGGCGATGCGCAAGCTCTTGCGTGGCTCGTCGTCCGGGGGGGCGGCGGGCCGGGGGGGTGGGGGGCGGCGGCCCCCGTTGGTCCCCCCCTTGGGGCGGGACGTCACAGCAGCTTCACGGCCAGGAAGCCGCCGATCAGCAGCACGGCGAACACCGTGGTCACCAGCGTCAGCCGCTTTTCGATGAAGGCGCGGATCGGCTCCCCGCACCAGTACAGCAGCGCCGCCACCAGGAAGAACCGCATGGACCGCGAGATGATCGACGCACCGATGAACACCCACAGGTTCAGGTGCGCCACGCCCGCGGTGATGGTCAGCAGCTTGTACGGGATCGGCGTCATGCCTTTGACGATCAGGATCTCGGCCCCGTAATCGACGAAGGTCTGGCGCAGCGTGTCGAACTGCGCCTCCAGGTGGTAGAGGTCGATGACCCAGCGTCCGATCGTCTCGTACAGGAAGAAGCCGATCATATAGCCGGCCAGCCCCCCCACCACCGACGCGACCGTCGCCAGCGTCGCGATGGCCCAGGCCCGTTTGCGGTCGGCCAGGATCATCGGGATCATCAGCAGGTCGGGCGGGATGGGGAAGAACGAGCTTTCGGCAAAGGACACCGCCGCCAGCCAGCCCCGGCTGTTGCGGGAGGCGGCTTTCTCCATGGTCCAGGCGTACAGGCGTTGCAGCATGAGAGGGGCGGGTCCGGTTGATGTCAGACAGTCGTCCCTTTTACCCACGCGGCGCCGTTCCCGCTACGCCCAAATCGGGGCTGTCCGTCCGCGCTGTGCCGGGGTGGGACACGGCGCCGTGGTGAAGCGTCACCGCCAGCAGCCCCACCGCGGCGATGCCGCTGACCGCCACGATCACCCGCCGCAACGTCTTCCACGACGTGATGATCCCCAGCCAGAACACCACCAGCAGCGGCGGAAACACCAGCAGGCACGGCACCGCCAGCGCGTCGGCCGGGATGGCGTCGCCGGCGATCGCCGCGGGCAGCACCAGCCCCGCCGCCGTCACCGTCAACGCCCCGGCCAGCAGCCCATCGCGCGGCAGCAGCTTGCGCCACGTCCAGCGACGCTTCGCCAGCATCACGGCCCCGGCGAAGGGCAAAATCGCCACCGGCAGCGTCAGCAGCATCTCCCACCGGGCATGGGGCAGCAGCGCCTCGCCCGTCACCAGCATTTCCAGCCGTAGCCATGAATTGGGGGTGCCGGGCGGGGCCACCGCTTCCCACCAGTCGGGAATGCGTTCGGCCAGCAAGGCCGCCAGCGGCATCAGCGCCAGCCCCAGCTTGATCGCCGCTGGTCCCGCCGGCACCGTGCCGTCGCGCACCGTCGGTTCGGCGGGCTTGAACCGGCGGGGCAGGGCGTCCTGATAGAACAGCAGCCAGCCGGCGAAACACGCCAGCATCAGCGCCAGCGCCACCCCGCTCAACGGGTGGGTCATGCCGGTCAGCAGCCCCAGCCCGGCCAGCACCGCCGCCGGCCACGCCCCGTCACCGCCGCCCAGCCGGCGCCACTGACGCAGCAGATAACCCAGACTGAGCAGCAGCAGCGGCAGGCTGAACAGCAGATCGTAATAGCCCAGCCCCAGCGGGGCGGAGAACAGGAACGGCAGGGCGTACCACCCCAACGGCGCGTTGTCGGGGTAGACGGCGGTCACGGCGTAGCGCATGGCCAGCGGCAGCGCCACCACGCACACGCTCAGCAGCAGCTTGGCCGCCGTCGCCGCCGGGGCCACCGCCAGCAGCAGGGCGAACAGCGGTTCCACCAGCCCGTTCGGCCCCAGGGCCTCGGCGGTCAGGGTGGCGGCGGACAGATCGGGGGGCAGGGTTTCGGGCGGCATCAGCCCGGCCAGCAGGCGGCCCAGCGCCAGCGCCGCCCCGTCTTCGGCGAAACCCGGCCACGGCAGGCGCCACAACGCCGCCACCAGCACCGTCAGCGTGACGGCAAACAGCACGGGTTCAGGGGAGTAGGCCCGGCCGGCGGCGGGCTGGAGGATGGAATCGCTCATGGGGTGTTTCTCCCGGCAGGACGGTCAGGAACGTCCTGCCGGGTGAAACGGATGATGGCGGGCAAACGGTGCGGCCCCCCCTCCTTCCGCGCCGCCGCATCGCCGTTCGAAGAGGGGGATTACGGCGTGCGGAGATTCTCCGGCACGATCAGCGGCTGGAAGGAGAAGACGCCCGGCGAATCCGGATCCACCAGAACGCGCACCCCATGCACATGCCCGTCGCCCATCACCTGCAGCCGGGTGAAGGTTTCCAGCGTGGTCTTGCCGTCGGGCATGGTCAGGGGCTGGTCGATGACCATCTCGTGGCTGTCGCCCTGCACCAGCAGCACCGGGTTGCGGAACGCCTTGGTGCCTTCGGTCAGGGCTTCCAGCGTGTCGTTGAAGCCATTGCCGGTGCGGTCCTTGCGGGCGAATTCCGGGTCGGCCTGCATGGCGAACACCACCGCTTCCGCCCCGGCCTTGGCCGCTTCGGCGAAGGTGGCCTTGATCCAGGCGATGTTGGCGGCGTTGCGGGCGGTGTATTCGTCGGTCTTGCCCTTGGAATCCGGCAGGTTGTTGTTGGAGCCGATCACATGCACGGTGGCGAACACCACCTTGCCCACGCTCCAGCGGGTGTTCTCGATGTAGGTGGCGAAGGCGGGGTCGATGTCGCCCTGGCGCACCAGCGGCAGGGCTGTCTTGCCGAAGCTGACCGGGGCGGCGAAGAACATGGAGCGGATCTTCGCCAGCCGCTCGTCGGGATCGAAGCGCCCGGCCTTTTCCCGGTGACAGTCGGTCCATTCGTTGTCGCCGGGGGTGTAGACCAGCGGCTGGTCGAACAGGGCGAACTCATCCTTCACCCGCTGGAACATGGCGTCGGTGCAGGGGGTGGAGCCGCTCTTGATGTCGCCCACATGGACCGAGAAGGCGGGCTTGATGCCGTTGACGGCGCGGATCAGCGTCTCGAACCGGGTGTAATCCGCGGGCAGGTTGTAGGGCATATCGCCCATCGCCACGAATTCGAAGGCGTTCGGCCCGCCGAACCCGGCAGCCCCGGCGGGCGCGGACAGAAGAGAAGCCGAAAGGAGAAGGGCGGACACAGCCGCGCCACGGCAAAGCCGGCGGATCATCGGAAAAGTCCCATCGTCAGGTGTTTCGAGTGCGAACGGATGTCACAGCCATAACGTGCGCCGATGACGGGGCGATGACCATGGAATGACGTTCCTGTTACGGCTCGAACTGTTCCTTCAGGATGCGCTCTTCAAAGTTGAACTCGGGGTCGAACAGCAGGGTCAGCGCGATTTCGCGGGCCTCGCGCACATCCACCCGGATCACCTCGCGCACTTCGGTGAAATCGGCGACGGCGCTGACCGGGCGCTTGTGGGTTTCCAGCACGTCGAAGGTGATGCGGGCGGTGTGGGGCAGCAGCGCCCCGCGCCAGCGCCGCGGGCGGAACGCGCTGATGGGCGTCAGCGCCAGCACGCCCGCGGCCAGCGGCACGATGGGGCCGTGGGCCGACAGGTTGTAGGCGGTGGACCCGGCCGGTGTGGCGACCAGACAGCCGTCGCAGATCAGTTCCTGCATGCGCGCCTTGTCGTCCACGGTGATGCGCAGCTTGGCCGCCTGGCGGGTTTCGCGCAGCAGCGACACCTCGTTGATGCCGATGGCCTCGACCATGTCGCCGTTCATGCGGGTGGCCAGCATGCGCAGCGGGTGCAGGGTGACCGATTGCGCGCGGGCCACCCGTTCGGGCAGGTCGTGTTCGCGGTAGGCGTTGAGCATGAAGCCCACCGACCCGCGGTTCATGCCATAGACCGGCTTGGCGGTGCCGTCGCCCACCGACAGCGAGCGGTGCAGGGTTTCCAGCAGAAACCCGTCGCCCCCCAGCGCGATGATGACGTCGGCCTGCCCCAGCGGCGTGTTGCCGTAGCGGTGGACAAGGCGCGTGCGGGCCGCGCGCGCCTCGTCGGTGTCGGCGCACACGAAACTCATGCGCGGCGGATCGTCGGGATGGATGGGCAGCGTGTTCATCGGCGGGCAGGATCATCAGGGCCACGGGGTATCGTGACCGGTACGACCATAGCCGATCGGATCGCAAAAAGCCCCATGCAACGTGCAGGGCAACCAACGCGGTTTTATTTTCCCTCTCCCCGGCGGGGAGAGGGGCAGGGTGAGGGCCGGATTTCGCGCCGAATGGCCCGAAATCCGTTGCGAAGCAACCCAAATCTTATGTTCGGAGAGCCTGACGGCTCGATTTTCGGGCTGACGCGCGAAAATCGGCCCTCACCCCAACCCTCTCCCGGGGCGGGAGAGGGGGATATCCGGTCCGGTCAGCCGCCGGTCACGCTCATGTGGCGGGACACCGCCGGGGCCTGATGGCCGCGGTCGATGACGAAATCATGCCCCTTGGGCTTGCGCACGATGGCGTCGCGGATAGCCTGTTCCAGCAGCGCGTCGCTGTCGCTGACCCGCAAGGGGGTGCGCAGGTCGGCGGCGTCCTCCTGCCCCAGGCACATATAAAGCGTGCCGGTGCAGGTCAGCCGCACCCGGTTGCAGCTTTCGCAGAAGTTATGGGTCATCGGCGTGATGAAGCCGATGCGCCGCCCGGTTTCCCCCACCGTCACATAACGGGCGGGGCCGCCGGTGCGGTAATCGCTCTCATGCAGGGTCCAGCGGCTTTGCAGCTCGGCGCGCACCTGCGACAGCGGCAGATACTGGTCGCAGCGCGACAGGTCGCCCAGGTCGCCCAGCGGCATCACCTCGATGAAGGTGAGGTCGTGCCCCTCCTGCCCGCACCATTCGACCATGGTGTGGAATTCGTCGTCGTTGACGCCCTTCAGCGCCACGCAGTTGATCTTGATGGACAGCCCGGCGTCGCGGGCGACGCGGATGCCCTCCAGGATCTTGCCCAGCTTGCCCCAGCGGGTGATGGCCTGGAACTTGTGCGGGTCCAGGGTGTCCAGCGACACGTTGATGCGGCGCACCCCCGCATCCACCAGCCCGGCGGCGTGCTTGAACAGCATGGTGCCGTTGGTGGTGAGCGTCAGTTCGTCCAGGTCGCCGCTTTTGACGTGCCGGCCCAGCGCGCGGATCAGGTTCATGATGTCCCGGCGCACCAGCGGTTCGCCGCCGGTCAGCCGCAGCTTGCGCGTGCCCAGCCGCACGAAGGCGGAGGCCAGCCGGTCGATCTCCTCCAGCGACAGCACTTCCGCCTTGGGCAGGAAGCTCATGTCCTCCGCCATGCAATAGACACAGCGCAGGTCGCAGCGGTCGGTGACGGAGATGCGCAGGTAATTGACCGCGCGCCCGAACGGATCGACCAGGGGAGCGGCGGCCGGCGCAAGAGCAGACGGCCCAAGAGCGGGGGGCTGGATGTCGGCGGGCGGCATGGACATGAACGCGGCTCCTCCCTTGGCGGTTGGGCACGGTTGAACCGGGCGTCGGGTTCGCCGCACCTCGTCAACGGCCCGCTTCCCCCGTCCGGCACCGCAAGGGACCGGGCCGGTGACGAGGGAAATGGGCGTGGCGCGGACCCTAGCACAGGGGGCGGTGCGGCGGAAATCGTTCCAGATGGTCCGAAACCGCCGGAATACCCCCTTTGCCGGGTTACGCGGCTTTCCGCCGCAGGTCGGCCAGGAAGGTTTCGATCTGGGTCTTGAGATCCAGCGTCGCCCCGCTGAGGGTCGAGGACGAGGTGGCCACCGCCTCGGCCGTGGTCAGGGTGCTGCCGGCGCTGGACGACACCACGGCGATATCCTCGGCGATGCGCTGGGTGCCCTGCGCCGCTTCCTGGACCGAGCGGGAAATCTCGCCCATGGCGGCGTTCTGTTCCTCCACCGCGGCGGCGATGGTGGTGGCGCTGTCGTTGACGCCGCGGATGGTCGCCTCGATGCGGTTGATGGCGGTGACGGTGGCGGTGGTGCCGCTTTCCACCGACTGGATGATGCGGGTGATCTCGTCGGTGGCCTGGGCGGTCTGGCTGGCCAGCGCCTTCACCTCCGCCGCCACCACGGCAAAGCCGCGGCCCGCTTCGCCCGCGCGCGCCGCCTCGATGGTGGCGTTGAGCGCCAAAAGGTTGGTCTGGCTGGCGATGGAGTTGATGAGGGTCGCCACCTCGCCGATGCGCTTGGTGGAATCCGACAGGGCGCGCACGGTGTCGGATGTCTGGGTTGCCTCGTCCACCGCGCGGCGGGCGATGGCGGCGGAATTTTCCACCTGCCGCCCGATTTCCTTGGACGAGCTGGACAGCTCCTCGGTGGCGGCGGCGACGGTCTGCACGTTGGCGCTGGTCTGTTCGGTGGCGTTCGCCACGGTTTCGCTGCGGCTGCGGGTGCTGCGGGCGCTGTCCGACAGGGCGCGGGACGCATCGTTCAGCCGCTCCGTTTCCGTCGCCACCTGCTGCATCACCGCGCGCACGCGCGATTCCATATCGTCGGCCATGCGGCGCAGCGCGCGCGCCTCGTGCTCGGCGGCCTCCCGTTTCAGCCGCTCCTGCTCGGCCAGCAGCCGCTGGTTTTCGGCGGTGTTGTTCTTGAACACCTCCAGCGCCGTGGCCATGGTGCCGAACTCGTCGCGGGCACCGGTGGCGGGAATGGCAACGCCCACGTCGCCGCGCGCCAGCCGTTCCATGGCGCCGGCGAACCGCCGCACCGTCCGGGCGATGTGGCCGCTGATGACGAAGGCCCCGCCGGCCACCACCGCCGTCACCAGCAGGACCATGACGACCATGCCCAGCGCGTTGCGGCGGAAATCGGCGTCCACGTCGTCGATATAGACGCCGCTGCCGATGATCCAGTCCCAGGCCCCGACCATGGTGGCGTACGACAGTTTGGGCAGGGGGGTGTCGGTGCCCGGTTTGGGGAAGCGGTAATGGACGAAACCGCCGCCCGCCTTTCCCACCTTGATGAGTTCACGCACGAACAACACACCGTCGGGATCGCGGGCATCGGCCAGTTCGCGCGTGTTTTCCACCTGCGGGCGCGGCCCCAGCACCAGAACCGTGCCGTCGTCGCGGTAGAGGAAATGGTATTCCTGCCCGGCGTAACGGATGTCGCGGATGGCGTCGCGGGCCTTGGTCTGGGCTTCGGCCTCGCTCATCCGGCCGGCGGCGGCTTCCTTGTGGTAATATTTGATGATGCCGGCAGCAGTCTGAACCGCGGCTTGAAGCTTGGCCTGGACGCCTTCCAATTGATTGTTCCGCAGCCGCATCACGTCCAGAGAGCCGAGGAGGATCATCCCCCCGGCGGCCAGAAACGTTAAAAGCAGCAGACGCCCCCGCGTCGATAATGACGGCATTGTGCTTCCCCTGAAAACAACCCCTCACCGGAAACGGTGCAGTGCAAAGCTTAGAGTGACCGGAGCGTCAAGGGTAGCTTGCAAAGTGGGGGTGGCTATTCGTCATAATAGTCAAGGGGCGGTTTGCATCTAAAAATGATATTTATTTACCTTGGATCCAATCAACCCTTCCGCCGGGGCGGTGAGGGGGCTGTTTTCAGGGGTGGGTGGGGGTAGACGTTATGCTTTTGGTTGCCGTGGGCGCGCAATAGTGTCGCACCGGGGCGGCTGCCCCGGCCCCGCTTGGAGGTTGGCACCTCCAAACCTCTGCCATTTTTATCAAGAAAATCAAAATAATAGGGCGATAAGGCGGTCGGGTGGTGACGGTAGGGCGGCTGGACTTTTTCAACTGCTCCGCATCATGGGACCGCCCCCGGCCTGATCGATGGCGCGGCAGTCGTCGCACATGCGCAGGCGGTCGGTGGCTTCGGGCGTGGCGAACATGGGATGGTGCCCGGCCAGGGCGGCGACGATCCTGTCGATGGAGGACCGGGCCGCAAATGGCGTCCCGCAGCGGATGCAATGGAAGGCCTCATCTTCCTTCATCACCACAGCCCCGCGGGCGCTGTCGCGGAGATCCATTTCCGGCACCAGGGCCATCACCTTTTCCGGGCAGGTGGCGCGGCACAGCCCGCACTGGACACAGGCGTCCTGGGCAAAGCTCAAGCTCGGCCGGTCGGGGCTGTCCAGCAGCGCGCCGGTCGGGCACACGCCGACGCAGGCCAGACAGAGGGTGCAGCCGTCCGCCGCCACCGCCACCCGGCCGAACGGGGCGCCGTCGGGCAGCGGCAGCACCGTGGCCGGGGCGGGGGCCGCGGCGTTCAGGTGGCGCAGCCCCAGCATGGTGACCGCCCGCCGTCCGCCCATGGGCAGGAACAGCCGGGCCGGCGGGGGCACCGCGGCGGGAAGGGACCACAGATGCGCCTCCACCGCCGCCGGGTCGGCGTCGTCGATCACCGCCACCCGCCCGGCGCCATACCCCATGCCGGCCATCAGCGCGTCGGCAAGCTCCACCTGCTGCACCAGCCCCGCCGCCGCGTCCCGGTCGCCGGGGCCGGTCAGCACCCGCACCTGGGCCACGCCATAGGCCAGCGCCGTGGTGAACAGCTCCAGCCCCACCTGGGTCACCGCGTTGACCGCGATGGGGATGACGCGGGCGGGCAGGCCGCGGCCCAGCCGGGCGATCAGCCCGATCATCGCATCCCCGTGACGGGGATCGTGGATCAGCAGCACCGGGTCGGTGCCGCCGGCCCGCCCATAGGTATCGATCAGCGTGCGCAGCCGCTCCAACAGGGTATCCACGGGGGGCAGGGCGGTGGTAACGGCCCCGGTCGGGCACACCGCGGCGCACCCCCCGCAGCCGGCGCAGATGCGCGGTTCGAGGACGATGGCATCGCCCCGTGGGGTGATGGCGCCGGTGGGGCAGAGGTCCAGGCAGCGGGTGCAGCCGGTCCGGCCGTTGCGGGCATGCGCGCACAGGTCGGCGCGGGTGTCCACGAAGCGCGGCTTTTCCATGGTGGCGGGCAGGGTGATGGCCGTCCGCACCGCCTCGGCCACCGCCGCCGGGTTTTTGGGATCGGGGCGCAGGTAACCGTCGCGCGCCGCGTGGGCGGGGAACAGCGGCGCGCCGCCGCTCAGATCAAGGATGATGTCGCAGCGCACCGCCACGCCGTCCCGCCCCGGCTCGAACGCCAGTTCCCGCCGCGACGACGGCCGGACCAGGGCGTAACCGTCCACCACGACGTCGAAGGCGCCCAGCCACCCCCGCGCGTGGCGGATGGTGCCGCCGAACAGCGCCACATCCATGGTGGCCGGCGGCAGCGCGTCGCGGGGATGGGACAGCAGCACCATCACGTCCCGGTGCGGCGCCAAGGCGCGCGCCGCCTCCAGCACCGTCCCGCCGGAGCCATAGACCAGACACACCCCATCGTTGCTCAGCGTGACCGTGGCCCCATCGGGCAAGGAGGCTTCGAGGGCGGCTTCGGCCAGCAGGGCGGCGATCTTCGGCCCGGCCTGTCCGCCCTCGTCGGACCAGCCGGCGCGCTCGCGGATGTTGACGAAGGACAGCGGCGCCCCCTCCGGCGCCAGTTCGGCGAACAGCGGCGCTTCCTGGGTGCAGGCGACCAGCAGCGGGGTGCCGTCCGCGGCGGCGGCTTCGAAGCGTTCGTGCTCGTCCCGGCACAGGGCGGTGTGGAGGGTGGGGGCGGTGCCGGCCCCGCAGGCGCGGGCCAGGGCCGCCCCGTCCAGGTTCATGCTGCCCTGGCAGGTGCAGAGCAGAACCGTGCGCCCGTTGCGTTCCATGGCCGCTCCTTATCCCTCGTGATTTCCGCGCGGTGGTGGACTGTTGGCTGTTCTAGCGATCCCCACGCCCCGAGGCGATGGGAATCTGGGGGGCAGGAATCCCGGCCGGTCAATCCCTTGCCGTCCGCCGGCGGGGCCGCCACACTGGGCGCCCGCACAGACAACACCAGCACGGGGGGAAACCGCGATGACGACCGATTCCATAGCGGGGGTGCTGCTGGCCGGCGGCCTGTCCCGCCGCATGGGCGGGGGGGACAAGAGCCTGTTGACGCTGGGTGGCGACACCATCCTGTCCCGCGTCATCACCACCGCCCGCCCGCAGGTGGGGGCGCTGGTGCTGAACGCCAACGGCGATCCGGCCCGCTTTGCCGGTTTCGGCCTGCCGGTGGCCGCGGATGTGGTGGACGGCTACGCCGGCCCCCTGGCCGGGGTGCTGACCGGGCTGGAATGGGCGGCGGCGAACGCCCCCGCTGCGGTGTGGGTCGCCAGCTTCGCCACCGACACCCCCTTTCTCCCCGCCGATCTGGTGGAACGGCTGCTGCGGGCGGTGACGGCGGAGGGGGCGGACCTCGCCTGCGCCCGGTCGGGCGGGCGGGACCATCCGGTGTTCGGTCTGTGGCCCCTGCGTCTGGCCGGCGCCCTGCGCCGCGCCCTGGTGGATGAGGGGATGCGGGCGGTGAACGCCTGGACCGCCCGTTACCGGCTGGCGGTGGCGACGTTCGATTCGCAACCCGTCGATCCCTTCTTCAACGCCAACCGCCCCGCCGACGTGGCCGAGGCCGAACGGCTGCTGGCCGATTTCCCGCGCTGACCCGTGGTTTTGCCACCCGGATGTGTGCGGCGGATTCGCGCACGGACGGCGGCGGCGGCCGGTTGAGGCTTTGCACCCGGCCGCGGAACGCCGATGGTGCGCCCACCCTCAGGCTGGTTCCGCCGGACTGTTTCGACACCAAAGAGTTTCGTGACGATGCGTTACGACTCAAAGGGTTGTTAACGGTACCGCGGCCGATTGCGCGCCCCTTTTCCATAAAAATCTCTGGTCTGGAAAGGCTTTTCCGGGTGCCGGGGTGCTTCCTGTCCGTGCGACAGGCTGTCCCTTTCCTTGCGCGCGTTTACCCGGTCATATTTATTTAAAAAAATTTACCGGAATTTCCGGGCAATCACAAAACGACCCGGTCCATGTGTGAGGAGCGCAACCCGTGCTTGAGCGTGTCAGCATCAAGGGGAAACTGTCCATCATCCTCGGCGTGTCCGCCGCCGGGCTGGTGTTCGTGCTTCTGGTCAGCCTGTTCGGGTTGCGCGAGGAGATGATGCGCGACCGCCAGGACAAGACCCGCAGCGTGGTGGAGGTGGCCTATACCCTGGTCGCCCACTATGAATCCCTGGCCCGGTCGGGCGCCATGACCCCCGACGCCGCCAAGGCCGGGGCCATGGCGGCGCTGAAGACCCTGCGCTACGCGGGGGAGGAGTATTTCTTCATCAGCGACCTGACCCCGCGCATGGTGATGCACCCGTTCAAGCCGGACCTGGACGGCAAGGATCTGTCGCAGAACATGGATCCCAACGGCAAGCGGCTGTTCGTGGAATTCGCCGCCGTGGCGAAGGACGGCGGCCAGGGCTTCGTCGATTACATGTGGCCCAAGCCGGGGGCGGCGGAGCCGGTAGCCAAGCTCAGCTATGTCCGCGGCTTCCAGCCGTGGGGCTGGGTGATCGGGTCGGGCATCTACATCGACGATGTGGACGCGGCCTTCTGGGCGGCGGCGTTCCGGCTGGGGGTTATCGGGCTGGTGCTGACGCTGGCGGCGGCGGCGCTGGCGGTGATGGTGTCGCGGGTGCTGCTGCACGGCCTGACCGGCATGACCGAGGTGATGCAGCGGCTGGCCAACGGCGACACCTCGCTGGAGGTGCCGGCCCAGGACCATCAGGACGAGATCGGCGTGATGGCCCGCACCATGGAGGTGTTCCGGCAGCACATGATCGAGCTGCAGCGCCATTGGGAACGGCAGCAGATCGAACACCGGGTCACCGAACAGCGCGCCCGCGCCCTGGAACGGCTGACCGAGCGTTTCGACCAGACCATCACCCGCATGGTGGGCACCGTGTCCACCGCGGTGGAGGGGCTGGAGGAAACCGCCGCCACCCTGACCAACACCGCCGACCGCAACATGCAGCAGGCGGCCTCCGTCGCCGGGGCGTCGCAACAGGCCTCGGCCAACGTGCAGACGGTGGCGGCGGCGGCGGAAGAGCTGTCGGGCGCCATCGCCGAGATCAGCCATCAGGTGACGGTGAATTCGGAAATCTCCAACCGTGCGGTGGAGGCGTCCCACCGCGCCGACCAGCAGATCGCCCGCCTGGGCGATGCGGCCCAGCGCATCGGCGATGTGGCGGGTCTCATCACCTCCATCGCGTCCCAGACCAACCTGCTGGCGCTCAACGCCACCATCGAGGCGGCGCGGGCCGGGGAAATGGGCAAAGGCTTTGCGGTCGTGGCGGGGGAGGTGAAGAACCTCGCCGGTCAGACCGCCAAGGCCACCGAAGACATCCTGACCCAGATCGACGACGTGCAGCAGGCCACCTCCGCCGCCGTCGAGGCGATCCGCGAAATCGCCTCCATCATCAGCCAGAGCGACGAGATCGGCACCTCCATCGCCGCGGCGGTGCAGGAACAGGGGGCGGCCACCGGCGAAATCGCCCGCTCGGCCAACGAAGCGGCGGTGGGCACCGAACAGGTGTCGCTCAGCATCGGCGGGGTGTCGGCCTCGGCGCTGGAAACCGAACAGGCGGCCAAGACCGTGCTGGGGGCGGCCCACAGCCTGACCACCCAGGCCGGGGCGCTGCAGGAACTGGTGGACAGCTTCCTGGTGAATGTGGAGGCGATCAACGCCGCCCGCATCGACGACATGCTGGCCGACGACGACAGCCAGGTCTACATGCCGTGGAGCGATGCCCTGTCGGTGGGGCAGGAGGATATCGACAACGACCACATGATCCTGGTCGGGCTGGTCAATCGTGTCCATGGGCTGGCCGGCGGCAAGCAGGGCAAGGATGTGACGCTGCAGGCCGTGGACCAGCTGATCGCCTACACCGCCCTGCATTTTGAGCAGGAGGAAAAGCTGATGCAGGACGCCGGCTATCCCGGTCTGGCGGCCCATAAGACGCTGCACGATGCCCTGACCACGCGGGCCAAGGATCTGCGCCGCCGTCTGGCCGCCGGCGAGGCGTCGGTGGGCGGCGAGCTGATGGCGCTGGTCAAGGAATGGCTGTGCGACCACATCCAGCGCCACGACACCAAGGTCGGCGCCTTCCTGACCGGCCGCGACTCCCCCCGGATGGCGGCGTAAGCGGGGGGACGCTCACCCGACCCTTTCCGCGGTGGGGAGGGAATGGTCCGCCCGCGCCGCCGCCCGCAGCCGGCTGGGCGGCAGGGCGTGCACCCGGTTCCACGCCCGCCGGAACTGGCGGGTGGAGGCGAACCCAGCCCGCTCGGCCACCGATTCCATGTCCAGCCGCGTGCCGGTCAGCAGGTCGTGGGCCAGCGCCACCCGCAGGCGGTTGACGTAATCGGTGACGCTCATCCCGGCGTGTTCGTTGAACAGGCGCGACAGGTGGCGCGGGCTGGCCCCCGCCGCCCGCGCCAGACCGGCCACCGACCAGTCGCGGGCGGGATCGGCGGCCACCGCGTCCTGCGCCCGGTGAACGGCGGGGTGCAGGTGGTTGCGCCCTTCCAGCCAGGGGGAAAGCTGCGGGTCACCCCCGGCCCGGCGGGCATAGACCACCAGATAGCGGGCCACCGCCGCCGCGCAGCCGTGCCCCACCCGCCGGGCCACCAGATGCAGCATCAGGTCGATGCCGGCGGTGATGCCGGCACTGGTCAGCCGCTCGCCGTCTTCCACATAAAGGCGGTTGTCCCGCACCCGCGCCCCCGGCGCCAGCCGGGCAAGCTCGGCGGCGCAGCCGTGGTGAGTGGTGCAGTCGTGGCCGCTGAGCAGCCCCGCCCGTGCCGCCAGCAGGGCGCCGGAACAGATGGTCACCAGCGTCACCCCCGGTTTCACCACCGCCCGCAGCCAGGCGGCGATGGCCTCCTCATCCGCCGCATCAGCCGCCGCATCGTCCGTTGGGGCGGTGGCGGGGGTGCCCAGGGTGACGGCGGTGTTGCCGGGCACCACCACCAGCGCGCCGGGCGGCACCGAGTCGGGCAGGGACCCGAGGCCCGCCAGTTCCAGCCCCACGGAACTCAGCACCCGCGGGCGGGGGGCGGCGTAGGACACGGCGAACCGCACCCGGTCCTGTTCCAGATTGGTCTTGCGCAGCACCTCCACCGGCCCCGCCACGTCCAGCAGCAGCACCCGCGGCGGCACGGCGACGATGACGGGGACGGTTTCGGCGGTCATGGGTGGGGTCAGCCCTCCAGGGCCTGTTCGACGGTGGCGATGCGGGCGAAGCGCCCGGCCAGCACCAGTTCGGTGCGGGCGCGGATTTCCGCCGGACTCCAGGTGCGGCCCCCGGCGTCGGTCATGGCGAAGGTCAGCATCGCCTCGCCCACGTAATCCACCGTATAGCCCAGGTCGGAGGCGTGCCGAGTCGTCGTCTCACAGCACTGTTCGGTGCGGATGCCGCTGACGATCACCCGGCGGATGCCCTGGCGGGTCAGCCACACGTCAAGCCCGGTGCCGACCAGGGCGCTGTGGCGGCCCTTGCGGAACACCGCGTCGGCGGCAACCCGCAGCGGGGCCAGGGCGGTGACGTGGCCGGAGGCTTCGGAGAACGGCCCGGACTCCTCCACATGGAAAATCTGCACCACGGGGATGCCGCGGGCCTGCGCCCCGTCGATCAGGGCCTGCTGGCGTTCCACATAGGCCGCCACCCCGTCGTCGTGCCAATAGGGGCGGTGGCGGAAGGATTCCTGCGCGTCGATGACCAGCAGTGCAGTATCGGTATGGGACATGGCGTGCCTCGTGTCTGGGATCAAGAATGGCGCCAGTCTACGAGGCTGGTCAAAGGCAGATAAGGCAGGCTGCCGACAAGGATGGGACAGTTCGCGCCATCCCGTGCGCCGGCCGGGCCGGGCGGCTGGCCGTTTTGCGGGCTTGACCGGAGGGGGAGGGGCACGGTTCAGTTGCGTCCATGAAAAACGCCCGTCTGATCCGAATCGCCCTTGCGTCCCTGGTGGGTCTGGTCATCGCCGCCGGGATCGCGTGGTGGCAAGTCAACTCCGCCTCGCGCATGGCCAGCACCGGCCTGCCGCCGCTGGGCGGTCCCTTCACCCTGGTGGACCACACCGGACGAACGGTCACCCAGGCCGATTTCGGCGGAAAGCTGAAGCTGATCTATTTCGGCTACACCTATTGCCCCGACGTCTGCCCGACCGAGCTGTCCACCATCGCCGCCGTCATGGACCGGCTGGGGCCGGATGCGGAGCGGGTGCAGCCGCTGTTCATCTCCATCGATCCGGCCCGCGACACGGTGCCGCACATGGCGGGGTACGTCGCCCTGTTCCACCCGCGGCTGGTCGGCCTGACCGGCACGGCGGAACAGGTGGCCACCGCCGCCCGCGCCTATCGCGTCTATTACGCCAAGGCGCCGAACGGTGGCGAAACCGATTATCTGATGGACCATTCAAGCTTCGTGTACCTGACCGGCCCCGACGGAACGGTCAAAACCATCTTCCCCGCCAAGACCACGCCCGAGACGATGGCGGACGGAATTCGCAAAACCCTGTGAGCACGCCCCGGCCGTCCCCCGCGGACGGCCGGCGTTTTCCGTGACTTTTTTGCACGCGCGAGATCCCACAAACGGCGTAAGCCCTTGACCGGCAAGGCTCAAGAACCGGGTGCGCGCACAGGCCGCACGGACGGGGAAGGGTAATGAACCCGCTGTCTCACACCGCAAATCGGGAAGAACAGCAGTATCAAGCACTTGTGTTTAAGGTTTTGCTTCTTGACAGGATAGTGGCCGCTCCGTATGGTCGCGCCGCTTTCGCGTGGCGGCGAGCCGGCTTGGGGATGTCGAAGCGTTATGACTGACGACCAGCATCCACCCTCGTTGGACGACCTCGATGCCCGGTTGCGTAAGGCGCGGGAACGGGAACAGCCCTCGGCCAAGGCCGGGCGCTATCACCGGCTCCCCACGTCCCCGTTGGGGGTCGCCTGGCGCATCGGAACGGAGTTGGTGGCTGCCATGATCGTCGGCGTCGGCGGCGGACTTCTGTTCGACCGTTGGCTGGGGACTGCACCGTGGGGCCTAGTGGTGATGTTCTTCCTGGGCGCTGCGGCCGGAGTTTTGAATGTGTACCGGTCCGTGACCGGGCTTGGTTACGCACCCGGCTACCGCCGGACCCATAGGGAAGACCACGATCGCCCCCACGGCGACGGACAATAAGCGAGGACGGCCTTGGATCCGCTGCATCAGTTCCAAATCAACCCGATCCTGCAAATCATTATCGGTGGGTTCGACGTTTCGTTTTCGAACTCGGCCCTGTTCATGGTGATTGCGGTCGGCCTCATCTACGCGCTGCTGGTCTATGGCATGAAGGGGCGCGCGCTTGTCCCCGGCCGTCTCCAGTCGCTGGCGGAGATGTTCTACGAATTCGTGGCGAACATGGTGCGCGAGAACGCCGGCCATGACGCCCGCCCGTACTTCCCCTTCGTCTTCTCGATCTTCATGTTCGTCCTGTTCGGCAACATGATCGGGATGATCCCCTACACCTTCACCTTCACCAGCCACATCATCGTGACCTTCACGCTGGCGGCGACGGTGTTCGTGTTCGTGACGATCCTGGCGCTGGTGAAGCACGGTCTGCACTTCTTCACCTTCTTCATGCCCCACGGTGCGCCGATCGCCCTGGCCCCGATCCTGATCCCCATCGAGGTGATCTCGTACCTGATGCGCCCGGTCAGCCTCTCCATCCGACTGTTCGCCAACATGATGGCGGGCCACACGATGCTGAAGGTGTTCGCCGGCTTCACGGTGCTGATGATCTCCGGCCTGGGTGCGGTCGGGTTCCTGGCGGGGCTGGTCCCGATTGCGATCAACATCGCGCTCACCGGTTTCGAGTTCCTGGTCGCGTTCCTGCAAGCCTACGTCTTCACGATCCTGACCTGCCTGTACATCCGCGACGCCCTGGAACTGCACTAAAGCAGTCCCGGACATCCCGGACAGAGTTGACGCCTAACATCACTTACCCAGTTCACCTTTAAGACAGAGGATTGAGTACCATGGAAGCTGAAGCCGCCAAGTTCGTCGGCGCCGGTCTGGCCGTCATCGCCCTCGCTGGCGTCGGCATGGGCATCGGCAACATCTTCTCGACCCTGATCGGCTCGATCGCCCGCAACCCGGCCGTGCAGCCCAAGGTGTTCCCGATCGGCATTCTGGGCTTCGCGCTGACGGAAGCCGTGGCGCTGTTCGCGCTGCTGATCGCCTTCCTGATCCTGTTCGCCTAAGGCACCCGGTGCGGGGCCGGACGGGTTCACCCGCCCGGTTCCGCCGGTCAGAACAAAAGCTATGCCGCCGGGAAAACCGGCGGCACACGCTCTGACGCGGCGCCGGCCCATCGGGTTTGGCGCCGCACCTTTGCCTTGGGGGACCGATCAATGCCGAACCTGTTGGCCAAGGGACGGCTGGCCCGCTGGTCTGTTGTTGCGGGCGCCACGCTCGCCACGATGACCGCGGCGGCCGGCTCCGTCCTGGCGGCGGCTGCGGAACACGGCGGCGAACACGCCTCCGGCGGTCTGCCGCAGCTGAATCCCGTCACTTTTCCCACCCAGATTTTCTGGCTGGCGCTGTCCTTCGCCGCTCTCTACTACCTCCTGTCCAAGAAGGCGCTGCCGCGCGTGGCTGAGGTTCTGGAAGAGCGCCAGGACCGCATCTCCCGCGATCTGAGCAAGGCCGCCTCCTTGAAGGAGGAAGCCGAAGCGACCCTGGCCACCGTGGAAAAGGCCCTGGCCGAAGCCCGCGGCGAGGCCCAGAGCGTGATTGCCCAGACCGTCGCCGAGATCGACGCCGCCAATCAGGCCCGTCAGGCCGCCCTGGCCGCCGACATCGCCGAGCGTCTGAGCAAGGCCGAAGCCCGCATCCAGGCCGCCAAGGACGAGGCCATCAGCAACGTCCGCTCCGCCGCCGCCGACATCGCCCGCGATGTCGCCGTCAAGCTGGGTGCCACCGATGTTGACGCGGCTGCCGCCGACGCCGCCGTCGGTGCCGTCATCGAGGAGCGCCGCTCATGATGAAGCCCGAATTCTGGGTCGCCATCGCCTTCGTCATCTTCGTCTTCCTGGTGTGGAAGAAGGCCAAGGTCGCCATCTTCGGCGCGCTCGACGCCCGTGCGGACAAGATCCGCGCCGAACTGGACGAAGCCCAGCGCCTGCGCGAAGACGCCCAGTCGGCCCTGGCCGCCTATCAGCGTCGCCAGCGCGATGCCCTGAAGGAAGCCGAGGCGATCATCGCCCACGCCCGCGAGGAAGCCGCCCGCATCCGCGCCCAGGCGGCGGCGGAACTGGAAGCGTCGCTGAAGCGTCGCGAATCCCAGGCCGTGGACCGCATCGCCCAGGCCGAGGCCGCGGCGGTGAACGAGGTCCGTCACCTGACCGTCGATCTTGCCATTCAGGCCAGCCGCAAGCTGCTGACCGAAGGCATCACGGCGAAGCAGGCCGACGCCCTGATCGACCAGTCGATCGCGGAACTGCCCAAGCACCTGCATTGATCGTTGCCTTCCCGGCAACAGTCTTTGAAGAACCCCGGCCTTTGTGCCGGGGTTTTTCTTTGCTCAAATGGCATCCGTCCCCAGCCGTTCCCGGAGCCTGCGTTCCATGTCCGCCCCTGTCTTCCCCTCGGTTTTCGTGTCCCACGGGTCACCCACCCTGATTCTGGAGCCGGATTCGCCGGGCCGCGCCTTTCTCGCCGGTCTGGGGCAGCGGCTGGGGCGGCCCACGGCGATTCTCGCCGTCTCCGCCCATTGGATGACCCGGCGGCCCCTGGTCAGCACGGCGGAGCGGCCGGAAACCATCCATGATTTCTACGGTTTTCCCGATGCCCTCTACCGCATGACCTATCCGGCCCCCGGCGCGCCGGCCCTGGCCGAACGGGCCGGGGATCTGTTGGTGAAGGCCGGCTTCCCCGCCGGAACCGACCCGGACCAGGGGTTGGATCATGGCGCTTGGGTGCCGCTGCGGCTGATGTACCCGGACGCCGATATCCCGGTGGCGCAGGTGTCGATCCTGCCGGGGCAGGGCGGGGCGGTGCATCTGGCCCTGGGGCGGGCGCTGGCGCCGTTGCGGCGGGAGGGGGTGCTGATTCTCGGCAGCGGCGGTGCGGTCCACAACCTGCGCCAGTTCCGGTTCGGCGACGGCGCTCTGCCGCCGTGGGCCGCCGATTTCGCCGGCTGGCTGGACCGCGCGGCGGTATCGGGCGACACCGGGGCGGTGGCCCAGTGGGAACAGGCACCCGCCGCGTCGATGGCCCACCCCTCCGACGATCATTTCCTGCCGTTCGCGGTGGCGATGGGGGCGGGAATCGGCGATGGCGGCGAAGGCCCGCGGGGCGAGCGGCTCTATGGCGGCTTCGAGCACGGCAGCCTGGGGATGCACGCTTATGCTTTCCACACCGCCGGAGAGGCTGTGGGGACGGTGGGGGCATGATGGCTGTTTGCGTCCAACCTTGACGGCCTGTACTATCGCCACGCTCCCGTACGGGGGTATCTCCTTGGATAGCCGCCTCTTTCGCGGCTGGGGTCTGGCGGTAAGGGCGGCATGGTCGGCTCGAACAGCGCAACGGCGGCGGATGATCCGGTGACTCCCACGGGGAGCCGGCGGCGCGTCCGCACCTTGAAGGTGGGACAGCGCATCTACCTGGGCTTCGGCATCGCGTTTGCCCTGGTCGTGGCTCTGGCCCTCATCGGCACGGTCAGCCTGTATGGAATCGCGCGCGGGGTGGGGGCGTTCTCGGCCTCCGCCGACGTGGTGCGGTTGGCGGCGGACGTGGACATCGGCATCCGCGACCTGCAGGCCGCCGTGCGCGAGTCCTTCGCCACCGCCAGCGACGATGCGGTTCAGACGGTCGCCCATCGGCGCGCTGCGGTGGCCACTGCCCTGAGCGCGCTCAAGGGCGTGCTGGATGATTCGTCCGACCGGACGGCGGTGGCGGCGGCCGAGGCGGGGCTGAAGCGGTATGCCGAGGGCGTGGAAAAGCTGGCGTCCCTGCGGCAGGAGCGGCGGGAACTGCTGTCCGGGGTGCTGGAGCCGCTGGTCACCCAGACCCGTGACCATCTGGCGAAGCTGAAGGATTCCGGCGGCATCGATTCCGCCACCCTGGTCAGCGAGGCCGCCCTTTCCGTCCTGATGGTCAAGGACCATGCGGTGCGGTTCAGCGAACGCCACGACCCCCTTGAAGCCCAGGGCATGCGCGAGGAGCTGGAAGCGGCCACCAACCGTCTGGCGGAACTCAACCGTTACCTGTGGGTACCCGGCACCCGCCAGATGATCAACGACGTCGAATCGATGATGGGCAGCATCGGCGGCATCATCGACCGGCTGGAAGGCGTGGTGGCGGAGGAGGAAAAGCTCCGCAACGAAACCCTGACGCCCGCCGCCACCGACATCACCGCCCGCATCGCCGATATCCGCCGGCACAATGAGACTCTGGCCGAGCGGCTGGGGGCGGCGCTGGCCGGCACCAGCGCCAATTTCCTGACACTGGCCCTGTGGGCCGGGGGGGCGGTGCTGCTGGTGGGGATGCTGGCGGCGTGGCTGGTGGCGCGATCGGTCACCCGCCCGGTGGACAAGGTGGCCCGTGCGGTCACGGCCCTGGCGATGGGCAACGCCGCCCCGTCCGAGGCCCTGCCCGCCGGGGCGCTGGACCGTCAGGACGAAATCGGCGCCATGGCCCGCGCCGTCTCGCTGCTGCACACCACCACCGCCGAAACCGAACGCCAGCGGCGCGCGGCGGAGGCCACCCACGGCGACCTGATCGCCGCCCGCGACCGGGCCGAGGCCGACAGCGTTGCCAAGACCCATTTCCTGGTGAACATGGGCCATGAACTGCACGGCCCCCTGACCGCCATCGTGGACGGGGCGCAATCGCTGATGGCTGCACTCCACCGCCAGGGCGCCGGCGATCTGGTGAACGAGGTGGAGATGATCCAATGGTCCGGCGAACAGCTCGTCGGGCTGGTGGACATGATCCTCGATTACGCCAAGATCGAGGCGGGCACCGCCGGCCTGTGCCTGCAGGATTTCGACGTGGGGCGGCTGCTCAGCGAATGCCGCGAACGGGTGATGCCCGCCGCCGACCTGCACGGCAACACCGTCACCATCGCCGCACTGCCCGCCGGGCTGGGCGCCATGCATTCCGATTTCGCCAAGGTGCGGCAGGCGTTGCTGGCCCTGCTGGACAATGGGTGCAAGTTCACCCGCAACGGGGCCGTCACCCTGTCGGCCCAGCGGCTGGAACGCGACGGGCGGGTGTGGATCCGTTTCGTGGTGACCGACACCGGCATGGGTTTCGCCCCGTCCCAGGCGCGGCGTTTCTTCCAGCCCTTCGTGCAGGGGAGCGGTCCCGATGGCGGCAAGGTGCCGGGAGCCGGGCTGGGGTTGACGCTGACCGGCTGCACCGCCGCCCTGCTGCATGGAACCGTGGAGGTGGCGAGCAGCCCCGGTGCCGGCACGCGGGTCACGCTGACCCTGCCCGCCGTTCACCGGACGGAGGATGAGCCGGACCCCCGCAGCATCGACTCGGTGCAGGCGCTGACCGTCAGCGAGTTGCGCGCCCTGCCGGGTGTGTGACGGGTTCGGGCGGCTCCCCGGATATCCAATAAAAAAGGCGGCTTCCGTTGGAGCCGCCTTTTTTGGAGAAGTGCTGTCCCTTAATCGGGCGTGGCGGCCTCGCCGTCGGATTCCGGAGCGCCCATCATGGCGTCGGCCACCAGACCGGCGTTGCCGCGAATCCGGTCCTCGATGCTCTTGGCGGCGTCGGGGTTGTTGCGCAGGAAGGTCTTGGCGTTTTCACGCCCCTGGCCGATGCGGGTGCCGTCGTAGGAGAACCACGCCCCCGACTTTTCCACCACCCCGGCCTGGATGCCCAGGTCGAGCAGTTCGCCCACCTTCGACACGCCTTCGCCGTACATGATGTCGAACTCGACCACGCGGAACGGCGGGGCCAGCTTGTTCTTGACCACCTTCACGCGGGTCTGGTTGCCGACCACGGTGTCGCGGTCCTTGATGGAGCCGATGCGGCGGATGTCCAGACGCACCGAGGCGTAGAACTTCAGCGCGTTGCCGCCGGTGGTGGTTTCCGGGTTGCCGAACATCACGCCGATCTTCAGGCGGATCTGGTTGATGAAGATCACCAGACAGCGCGACTTGGCGATGGAGCCGGTCAGCTTGCGCAGCGCCTGGCTCATCAGGCGGGCGTGCAGGCCGACGTGGCTGTCGCCCATCTCGCCTTCCAGTTCGGCGCGCGGCACCAGGGCTGCCACCGAGTCCACCACCAGCACGTCGATGGCGCCGGAGCGCACCAGCGTGTCGGCGATTTCCAGCGCCTGTTCCCCGGCGTCGGGCTGGGAGATCAGCAGCTCGTCCACATTCACGCCCAGCTTGCGGGCATAGGTGGGATCGAGTGCGTGTTCGGCATCGATGAAGGCGCAGGTGCCGCCGTTCTTCTGGGCCTGGGCGATGGCGTGGAGCGCCAGCGTGGTCTTCCCCGAGCTTTCCGGCCCATAGATCTCGACGATGCGGCCGCGGGGCAGGCCGCCGATGCCCAGCGCGATGTCCAGCCCCAGCGAGCCGGTGGAAATCACCTCCGTCTCCACCAGATTTTCGCGCGTGCCGAGCTTCATGATCGAGCCCTTGCCGAAAGCGCGTTCGATCTGGCTGAGGGCGGCGTCCAGAGCCTTCTGCTTGTCCATGGGGTCCTTTTCCACCAAACGGATCTGCGGGGAGGTCATGCCTGAATTCCCTTGTCAGTAGTTAGATCACACGGCTTTCGGATCTGCAACGCCGACATTGTGCCTGATTTGTTCTGTTTTGCAAGGGCTGATTTTCACGGAACGTTCCGCTAACACGAAAGGGTCCGGCTGGTTTCTCCCACCCTTGCGACAACAAGAAGGAAGCCCATGGCGTTCCGGCCCGAAGCCTGCCAGGATCGCCCCCCTGCAACCGCCCGGCGAGGGCAAAACAAAGACTGGACCGCCAGGGGAGACGACCGACGATGACCGGAACGCCATGGGCCGCGGGGGCCACGCTGTTCGACCGCGCGGGGGCCACGCTGCTCGACCGCATGATCGCGCGCCTGACCGCCCAGCGGGATGCGCTGAACTGGGCGGTGGAACGGGTGGAGGGGCGCACCGGCCCGGCGCTGGAAATCGGGCTGGGCAAGGGGCGCACCTATGACTATCTGCGCGCCCGGCTGGGTGTGGAGCAGGTCTATGCCTTCGACGACGGTCTGCGGGTGCCGCCGGGGTGCGAACCCCCGCCGGAACGGCTGTTCCTGGGCGATTTCCGCGACACGCTGGCAGCGGTCCGCGCGACCTTGGGCGGCACGGTGCGGCTGGCCCACGCCGATTTCGGCAGCCCCGACCAGATCCACGACCGGGAACAGGCGGCGTGGCTGGCGCCGATGATCGATGCGCTGATGCAGCCGGGCGGGGTGGTGGTGTCCGACCGGCCCCTGTCCTGCGCCGGCTGGCAGCCGGTGGAGCCGCCGGGGTCGGGGCCGGCGTGGCGCTATCACGCCTGGATCGTCCGGCCCGGCGATGGGCAGGTATCCCAATCCTGAAGGGCTGCGTTTCAAAAGTTTTATAAAATATAAATAAATACTGGATTACACTGTGAATTGACACGAAACCATAAGACGCGAAAGGGACGCCATGACCCGCACCCTGTCAATCCGGGCCAGGATCCTCTTGGCTTCGCTCTTTTGCGTGGCGCTGGCCGTCGCGGCGACAACGGTCAGCAACCTCTGGCTGGCGAAAGCCATGGTGACTCAGGCGGCGGACCGGGAACTCAACACCCTGCGCCGCCATATGGATGGCACCCTGGCGCTGGAGGCGCAGCGGGCGGTGTCGCTGGCCCAGGCGGTGGCGCTGAACGGTGCCGTGCAGGACCGCTTCGCCGCCCGCGACCGCGACGGGCTGTCGGCCATGCTGCTGCCGGGCTTTGCGGCGCTGAAGGCGCAGTATGGGGTGCGGCAGTATCAGTTCCACCTGCCCCCCGCGACATCCTTTCTGCGGGTCCACCGGCCGGAGAAGTTCGGCGATGATCTGACCAAGATCCGCGCCACGGTGGTGGAGGTCAACCGCACCCATCGGCCGGTGGCCGGTCTGGAATCGGGGGTGGAGGGGCTGGGCATCCGCGGGGTGGTGCCGGTGATGAAGGACGGCAGCCCGATCGGGTCGCTGGAATTCGGCCTGTCCTTCGATCAGGCGTTCTTCGACAGCTTCAAGAAGACGACCGCCGCCGACGTTGCCTTTCTGCTGAAAAAGCCGGAGGGCGGATTCACCCCCTTCGCCAGCACCTTCACCGCCCTGCCGGGGCTGGAAGACGGGGCGATGACCGCCGCCCTGCGCGGCCCGTCGGCGGTGTGGGAACTGCGGGCCGGGGCGGCCGACATGGCGGCGCTGCTGGCCCCGGTGACCGATTACCGCGGTGATGCCATCGGCGTCATGCTGCTGGCGCTCGACCGCGGCTATTTCGTCGCCGCGCTGGCCGAGGCGCGCAACCTGTCCCTGCTGATCGGCGCGGCGGCCATGGGGCTGGCGGCGGTGGTGGCGCTGCTGACCAGCGGTGCGTTGACCTCCGCCCTGCTGGCGCTGACCCGCACCATGAAGACGCTGGCCGGCGGCGGCACCGACGTTACCGTGCCCGGCCTGACCCGCACCGACGAAATCGGCGCCATGGCCCGCGCGGTGGAGGTGTTCCGCCACCACGCCCTGGAGATCAGCCAGCTTCACGCCGACCAGGAACGCCGGCAGCAGGAAACCGCCCGGGAAAAGCACCGGATGCTGGAAAACCTCGCCGGGCAGCTTGAGGAAACGGTGGGGGCGGTGGCCAACAGCGTGTCCGCCGGTGCGGTCCAGATGAAGGCCAGCGCCCAGACCCTGAGCGGCATCGCCGAACAGACCGGCCACCGTGCCGCCGCCGTCGCCGCCGCCTCGCAGGAGGCCAGCAGCGATGTGGCCGCGGTGGCCGACGCCGCCGACGCCCTGCAACAGGCCATCGGCGCCATCAACGACCGCATCGGCCATTCCCTGTCCATGGTCCAGGCGGCGGTGGCGGAGGTGCGCCACACCGACGCCACGGTGGACGGCATGTCGGGGGCAGCGGCGCGCATCGGCGACGTGCTGAAGCTGATCGGCGACATCGCCAGCCAGACCAACCTGCTGGCCTTGAACGCCACCATCGAGGCGGCCCGCGCGGGTGAGGCGGGGAAGGGATTCGCCGTCGTGGCGGGGGAAGTGAAGAACCTCGCCACCCAGACCGCCCATGCCACCGAGGATATCACCCGCCAGATCGCCGGCATCCAGCAGACCAGCGCCGAGGCGGTGGCCGCCATCCGCGGCATCGGCTCCGCCATCGACGGGCTGGGGGCGGCGGTGGAGGGAATCGCCGACGCTGCCCGCCGCCAGAGTGCCGCCACCCAGGACATTCTGGGCCATGTGCATCAGGCCAGCAGCGGCACCCGCAGCGTGTCGGCCACCATCGGCGACGTGTCGCAGGCGGCGGGGCAGACCGGATCCATGGCCGCCGATGTGCTGGGTGCCGCCAGCGACCTGTCGCGTCTGGCCGACCGGCTGCGGCAGGAGGTGATGCGCTTCGCTGCCGGCATCAAGGCAGCGTAAGCGGTGCGGTGTCGCCCTTAGCCATGCGAAGGGCATGGTTTTTTGGCGGGGTGTGACACCGCTCACACCACCCGGCTAGACGTAAGGGGTAGGATAGCGGCGTGGGCATCCGGAGCGGTCAACTCCGTCCTCCGGCGCGGGTTGCCGGTGCCCGCCACGCAAGCCAGGGCAATCCCTGGACCGTGCTGAATGTCTTGGCGCGTCACGCACCAGGAACACTGACCGGGCCGCAGTGACTGCGGCCCGGTATTTTCATCCCGCGTTTTCCCCGATCAATGGCTCATCAGCACCGGCACCGTCATGTGCTGGAGCATGTAGCGGGTCATGCCGCCCAGAACCAGTTCGCGCAGACGCGACCGGCCATAGGCCCCCATCACCACCAGATCGCAGGATTCATCCGACACGGTGTTCAGGATGCTGTCGCCCGGTTCGATGGCGCGGGTGGCGATGTGGCTGGCTTCCACCCGGTTGAAATGGCGGGCCAGATGGCGGGCGATGTCGGCCCCCGGCTCGTCGCCCAGCCCGCTGGCGCCGGGGGTGGGGTTGACGGCCATCACCGTCAGCCGCTTGGCCTTGGCCAGGACCGGCATGGCGTCGCCCAGGGCGCGGGCGGCTTCGCGGCTGGCGTTCCAGCCGATCAGGATGCGCTCGCCCACCGTGGGGAAGCGGCCGGCATAGGGAACCACCAGAATGGGACGCCCGGCTTCGAACACCAGATCCTCGGGCAGCGGCACCGGCAGGTCGGGTTCACGGGCGGGGTTGACCTGTCCGACGATGATGAGGTCGCTGTAGCGGCCGTGAACGGCGGTTACCTGGGTGGGATCACCTTCCAGTGCCCGCCATTCCGAACGGTCGGTCAGGCCATTGCGGCGCACGACGCCCTCGAACAGGGTGGCGGCTTTGGTCGCCAGGGCCTGTTCGGCTTCCCACTGCTGCCGGCGGACGCTTTCGGGGATTTCCGCCTCGATGAAGGCGGGGATGGGGGTGTGGGTGATGACGTACAGCCCGGTCAGGTGGGCGTCGTGGGCCAGCGCCAGCCGGGCGGCCACCTCGATGCGTTCCTCCGCGGCCGCGGTGTCGTCCACCACCACCAGAAGATCCTTGAATGACATGATCCTGTTCTCCCTCTTTCCGTTCGCCTGCAATCGGTGCGGCGCGGGGATCGTGAATGCCCCGCCGGTTGTCCGGTTCCGGTTGGGTCCGGGGTGCCGTTTCCATAAAGCGATGAACTATACGCCGGAACGCGCGTTCCGGCGATGGTCGTGACGGGGACCCCGCCATCCGGAGACGGCAAGGGTCTTCCGGGATGACCGCCGGGAGAGGGCGCCCCCCGAGGCCGCCGCAGAAACGTTAACAAAGCCATGGGTTCGAATGGGTTTGCTTTTGACGCGGCCCGTGAAGATCGCTTAAGTGTTGGAACGCCCACTTCTGACCCCAGGTGCTTCCTCCCTCGATGACGCCGGATGCCCGCCTCGACGCGCTGACCGCCGCCCTGTCGGGCGCCGACCCGACGAACGCCGGGCTGGATACGTTGCTGCAGGTGGTGGACACCATGCCGGTCCTGTTCTGCCTGATGGGCCGGGACCGCCGGCTGGTGCACGCCAACCGCGCCTATGCCGACTTCATGGGCCAGCCGCTGGCCGAGCTGGTGGGGCTTTCCTGCGCCGACATGCTGACCGATGACCAGCACCGCCTGACCCAGCCCATGGTGGACCGCGCCCTGCGGGGGGAGGTGGTTCATTCCGAAGGCTGGATGCCCGACCCCGCCGGCGGCCAGCGGTATGTGCGGCGGGTTCACGCCCCCTACCGCCACGCCGACGGCGCCATCGCCGGCTATTTCGTGCTGCTGGACGACCTGACCGAGCAGCGCACGATCCAGGACGATCTTTTCCGCCTGGCCTATTACTGCCCGGTGACCGGGCTGGCCAACCGGCTGCTGCTGCAAAAGCACATGGCGGACTATCTGGCGGTGGGGGAGGCGTTCACCCTGGTCATCGCCGACATCGACCGCTTCGCCGAGGTGCGCACCAGCCTGGGCCAGGGCTTTGCCGACGAACTGCTGGTGGATCTTGCCCAGCGCCTGGGGCGGGAGGTGACGGGGGTGGACATGCTGGCCCGCGTCAGCGACCACGCCTTTGCCCTGCTGCTGGCCGGGCCGTGCGATCCGCCGGCGGTGGAACGCCGGCTGGCGCAGGTATCGGCGGTGGTGCGCTCGGCCCGTTCCCGGTCGGGGGCGGCGGTGTTCCTGTCCTCCTCCATCGGGGTGGCGCCGTGGAGCCAGGGGCACGAGCAGCCCGAAGACGTGGTGCGCGATGCTGAAATCGCCACGTCCCGCGCGCGGGAAAGCGGCGGGGCCGGTCTGGCGTGGTTCGACCCGGCCATGCACGCCCGCGTGGTCGAGCAGGTGCGCATGGAACACGACCTGCGCCACGCCCTGGAAAACGGCCATTCCCTGTGGGTGGCCTATCAGCCCATCGTCGATATGGTCACCGGCCGGCTGGCGGGGTTCGAGGCGCTGGTGCGCTGGAACCACCCGGAGCGCGGCAACATCCCCCCTGGCGTGTTCATCCCCATCGCCGAAAGCACCGGGCTGGTGGTGGCGCTGGGCACCTGGGTGCTGGAGGAGGCGTGCCGCCGCATCGCCGACTGGCAGGACAAGCGCGATCCCGGCTCCGCCCCCTTGTTCATGAGCGTCAACCTGTCGCCGCGGCAGTTGAGCGACCCCGATCTGGTGGGGGTGGTGCGCGGGGTGCTGCGCCGCACCGGCGTCGAACCCTCGTGGATCAAGCTGGAGCTGACCGAAGGGGCGGTGATGGAAAAGGCGGAACAGTCGATCCGCCTGCTGCGCGACCTGCGCGCCATCGGCATCAAGCTGTCCATCGACGATTTCGGCACCGGCTATTCCAGCTTGAGCTACTTGCACAAGCTGCCCATCGACAGCCTGAAGGTGGACCGATCCTTCGTCTCCGCCATGCACCAGTCGGAGGAGAACCGGGCGATCGTGCGCATCATCGTCGATCTGGCCCGGCTTCTGGGCTTCGACGTGATCGCCGAGGGCATCGAGACGACGGCGGACGCCAATCTTCTGCGCGCACTCGCCTGCGATTTCGGCCAGGGCTATCACTTCGCCCGCCCGATCCCCCCCGACGAGGCCGAGCGGATGGTGGAAGGCAACCTGCCCTGGCTGGCCGAGGGGTGAGGTTTCCTCACCCCGCTTCGTGGCGCAGGTGAATGAGGGGGTAGGGGCGGCCTTGCCCGTCGGTGTCCGACCGGCCCGTGGGGCGGAAGCCCAGACGCCGATAAAACCCCACGGCCTGGGCGTTCTGTTCGTTGACATCCGTGGTCAGGCCGGGGTGCCACGCCAGCGCGTGGTCCACCAATGCCCGGCCCACCCCCTGGCCCCGATGGTCCGGGTGGATGAACAGGGCTTCCATATGCCCGCCGTCCAGCAGCATGAAGCCGATGGCCACGTCGTTGCCGTCCACCGCCAGCCAGAGGGGGACATGGGGCAGGAAGCCCGCCACCGTGCCGTCAAGGGAACGGCGGTCTTCCGGGGTCAGGAAATCATGGGTGGCATCGACGGCGGCGCGCCAGATGTCCACGGCCCGTTCGCCATCCTGGGGGCGCGAGGGGCGGATGCGGATGGTCATGCGGTTCGGCCCCGTTCGGAGGGGAAGCCCGCCCGCCCGTGCGGGCGGGCTTCCCGGTTCGGTATCAGCCCTTGCGCGCCTTGGCGACCATCGCCTTCATGTCGTTCAGCTTGATGGCGCCGGGGGCGAGATCGTCGCCGACCACAAAGGCCGGGGTGCCGCGGATGCCCAGCGCCTGGGCCAGCGCCAGATTGGCGCCGATCACCTGCTGCACCGCCGGGGATTCCATGTCCTTCTTCAGCTTGTCGGTGTCCAGCCCGGCCGAACGGGCCAGACGCAGGATGGTGTCGTCGTCAAGCTGGCCGCGGTGGGCCATCAGGGCGTTGTGGAACGCCTCGTACTTGCCCTGTTCGCGCGACGCCAGGGCGGCCTTGGCGGCGGTGACCGACGCCGGGCCGAGGATGGGGAATTCCTTGAACACCACCCGCAGCTTGGCATCCTCCTTGATGAGCTTCTGCACGTCGGCCTGCACCGCCTTGCAATAGCCGCACTGGTAATCGAAGAACTCCACCAGCGTCACGTCGCCCTTGGGGTTGCCCAGAACCGGGTCGGCGGCGCTGTTTTCCAGGGCGGCGCGGTTGCTGCTCAGCGCCTGACGGTTGCGGGTGTCCTCGGCCAGCTTTTCGCGCTTTTGCAGCTCTTCGATGGCTTCGACGATCACCTCGGGGTTCTTCATCAGGTAATCACGGACCACCTGCTCGATCGCCTGGCGCTGGGCGTCGTCCATGGCGGCACGGGCGGGGACGGTGCCCAGCGTCAGCGCGGCCAGACCGGCGGAAACCGCAAGAGCGGCGAAGCGGAAGCGGACCATGGACCAAAAACTCCAATCATGCGGTGTGGAAAAGGTCGGGCGCCCACAGTGAACCGGCACGCGGGCGCGCGCAAGCGGAAGAATGCATCCCCCGGTATGACACGCTACCGGAGGATGTGAAACATCAGCGGCGCTGGGGCCGCCCGTCGCCGCCGTCCTTATCGCCGCCGGTCTGGCCGCGGATGTCCTGGGCGCGGATCCAGCCGGGGGAGCCGGCGGGCAGCAGCTTTTCCGCCCGTTCGGCCTGAAGCCGGGCGACCGCCTTGTCGCCGCGGGCGAACGCTTCTTCGGCGGAGGCATAGGCGACCATGCCGGCGTTGCCCTTGGCGTTCCACGCCTGCGCCATCAGCCGCCACAGGAAGGCCGATTGCCCTTGGGTCTTGGCGGCGAGCTGCAGGTTCTTCAACGCCTCGTCGGCGCCGCGGCTGCCGGGCTGTTCCAGCAGGGCGTGGGCCAGCGACACGCGGATGGAACTGCCGTCGGGGGCCAGTTCCACCGCCTTGCGGTACGGGGGCACGGCGTCGGCGGGGCGCCCGGTCTGCAGCATCAGATCGCCTTTCAGTTCATAGAAGAAGGCGTTCTTCGGCTCCTGCGCGATCAGACCATCCACCAGGGGTTGCGATTGCCGGATGTCGCCCTGGCGGAAATAGGCATAGGCGCGGCCGTAGCGGGCCACCACCGATCCATCCTCGGGCCGGTAGCGGCGCAGCGCGCCGTTGGGGTCGAGATAGGCGTACAGCTTGGCCTGGACGCGCTGGTACTGCTCGGCGTCGGCGGGGGACACGCCATGGCCGGTCCAGCGCGACCGGCCGACGGCGTTGCGCACGTTGTCGATGCGCTCACGGGTCAGCGGGTGGGTGCGGGCATAGGCGCTGTCGCGGTCGGTCACGGTCGGCTCGTCCGCGCCCAGCTTTTCCAGGAAGGTCAGAAAGCCCTGGGACGACAGGTGCGACTGTTCCAGGAACGACAGACCGGCCTGATCGGCGGATGCCTCCTGGGTGCGCGAGAACGACAGGAAGGAGCGTTCGGCCAGATGCTGGCCCAGCATCACCCCGGCCATGCCGGCCCCGGCGTTGCCCGACGCGATGCCGCCGGCGATGCCGATGCCCAGCCCCACCAGCGACGACAACAGGGCGCTGTCCATCGCCTCGTTGCCGCGGACCAGATGGCCGCCGGCGATGTGGCCGGTTTCGTGGGCGATGACGCCCACCAGCTCGTCGGCGTTGGCCGACAGGATCAGCCCGGTGTGGAGGAAGATGTTCTGCCCGCCGGAGACGAAGGCGTTCAGCGTGTTGTCGTTGACCAGGATGATCGCCACGTCGTCGGGGTTGATTCCTGCGGCCAGGAAGATTGGCCGCGCCATGCGGCGGATGATATGTTCCGTCTCCGCATCGCTCAGAAGCTGGAGCGCGTTCCGCCGCTGGGCGGACACCGGCGTTGACACCAGCGACATCATCATCACGGCCATACAGACGATGACCGAAACCAGCCTGTTGGGCTTCACCACGATTGCCCCCTCCGTCGCGCAGGACCGTTCTGCCCCCGCTCTGCGCCATAGCTGGCAACGCTGGGGCACGATTGCCATAGCTGCATCCCTCATCCCCGCCTGTGTCAATACCAAGTTCCAGACCAATATGGCCCCGAGGGCCTATGTGGTGGCCGACGATCCCTATGCCGCCGCGGCGGGGCGCGACGTGCTGGCCCGCGGCGGCACCGCCGCCGACGCCGCCGCCGCCATGGGGCTGGCCATGGCCGTGACCCTGCCGTCGCGGGCCGGGTTGGCCGGGGGTGGTGTCTGCGTCGTCTACAACGGCGGCACGAAGGAAACCCGCACCCTGGATTTCCTGCCCCGCCCTGTTGGAACGAACGGTGCAGCCCTTCCCGGCACGCTGCGGGCGTTCTACGCGCTGCAGGCCGCGGGCGGGGTGCTGCGGTGGGAGCAGGTGGTGGTGGGGGCCGAGGCGCTGGCCCGTCAGCCGACCCCCGTCAGCCGCATCTTCGCCCAGGATCTCCAGGCCGGTGCCGCCCGTCTGGGCAACGGCGAGGTGCGCCGCGCCTTCGCCCCCGACGGCCGCCCGGCGGCGGCGGGAACGCCGGTGGCCCAGCCGGAGCTGGCCGCCACCCTGTCGGCCGTGCGGCGGAACGGGTTCGCCGCCCTTCACAACGGGGCGGGGGCCGAGGCGCTGGCCACGGCGGTGGGCGTGGACGCCGCGTCGGTGCGCGCGGTGGTGCCGCGCTGGGGGGCGACGCAGAACGTGGATCTGGGCCAGGGCGCCACCTTGCATTTCGCCGACCTGCCGGAAAGCGGCGGCACGCTGGCCCGCGTCTGGACCGCCGCGTCCGATGCGGCACCGGCCGAGCGCACCGCCCGCGCCCGCAGCCTGCTGACGGCCGGCGGCGGCACCGGCGAGGCGCCCGCCGCCGGGTTCGCCGTGCTGGACGCGGGGGAGCAGGCGGTGGCTTGCGCGCTGACCATGGGCGGGCTGTTCGGCACCGGGCGCGGCGTGCCCGGCACCGGCATCCTGACCGCCGCCGGGGTGCGCAGCGCCGGTTTCGGCACGCCCGCGGTGGTGTCAACCATGCTCAACCGTTCGTTGTGGGCCGGGGCGGGCAGCGCCATCGGCGGCGACGGTCCGGCCGCCGGTCCCGCCGCTTTGTTCGACATCGGCCTGCCGGCCTTGGAAATGAAGCGTTTTCCCGTCGAAATCCAGGCGGCCCGCCCGGCCGGCGCCCCCGGCCGGGCGGCGGTGGTGGGGTGTCTGGTGTCGGCGGACAACGGGGTGCGCGCCTGCCAGCCGGCCCCCGATTCCCACAGCGGCGGGGCGGGATTCGATGTGGAGGTGACGCCGTAAGGGCCTGACTCTTTCGCAGCGCAAGGCAAAAAAACAACAAAAGATCAGGAATAATATTCAAATAATCTGGCAAGGAAAGGATCTGAAGAAATTCATTCCTTTCCTTGATCCTTCCCTTGTTTCGCCGATGTTGCGTGCCTAGCCTTTGCTGTTGAAATATTGTCTTTCATGATAAGGATTAAACAATGGCAACGGTCGTTCGCTTGCAGCACCCGCAAACGGGTCTGGTGAAGAAGGGTTTCGTGGGTTTCAGCTGGACCACGCTCTTTTTCGGGTTCTTCCCGGCCCTGTTCCGCGGTGATTGGCTGTTCGGCCTGATCCTGTTCGTCCTGTGCCTGTTCACCGGCGGGCTGGCGGGGATCATCGCGGCGTTCCTCTACAACAAGAGCTACACCAACCGCCTGATCGAAAAGGGCTATCAGCTCGCCGACACCGAGGATCTGAACGCGCTGGCCCGCACGAAGCTGGGCATCGTTTCGGCGCGTGAGGCCCCGGCGGTGGCCTGATCCGGGGTGAAAAAGGGCGGGGCTGGCAACGGCTGCACGGTTGCCTGAACCCCGCCCCCTCCTTATGCTCGTCTGCCTTCTGTTGATGTGCCAACCATCGGGGGCAAACGGTGATGCAAGGGTCCAAGCGCGGCGCCATTCCACCCTTTTTCGTGATGGAGGTGATGCGCGCCGCCTTCGCCCGCGAACGGGCCGGGCTGGATGTGCTGCATCTGGAAGTGGGTCAGCCGTCAACCGGCGCGCCCAAGGGCGTTCTGGACGCCGCCCACGCCGCACTCGACGCCGACAAGCTGGGCTACACCGACGCGCTGGGCATCCCGCCGCTGCGCGCCGCCATCGCCCGCTGGTACCGGGACCGCTACGGTGTGACGGTGGACGACCAGCGCATCGCCGTCACCACCGGGTCCAGCGGTGCTTTCCAATTGGGGTTCCTGGCCGCGTTCGATCCCGGCGACCGGGTGGCCATGGCGTCGCCCAGCTATCCCGCCTACCGCCACACGCTGACCGCCATCGGGGTGGAGCCGGTGGAACTGCCCACCGGGCCGGAAACCGGGTTTCAGCCCACCGTCGAACTGCTGGAAAAGCTGGACCGCCCGGTGCAGGGGCTGATCGTCGCCAGCCCGGCCAACCCCACCGGCACCATGCTGAGCCGGGAGGATCTGACGGCGCTGGCCCGCTGGTGCGAGGCCCGCGGCGTGCGGCTGGTGTCGGACGAGATCTATCACGGCCTGACCTATGGCGCCGAGGCGGTCACCGCCGCCGAGGTCAGCGAGCGCGCCATCGTGGTCAACAGCTTCTCCAAATATTTTTCCATGACCGGCTGGCGGCTGGGCTGGATGGTGCTGCCGCCGGAACTGGTGCGGCCGGTGGAATGTCTGGCGCAGAACCTGTTCATTTCCGCCCCCACCCTGTCGCAGATGGCCGGGGTGGCGGCGTTCGACTGCACGCAGGAACTGGACGGCCACGTCGCCCGTTACGCCCGCAACCGCGCCCTGCTGCTGGAGGAGTTGCCCAAGGCCGGGTTCACCCGGCTGGCCCCGGCGGACGGCGCCTTTTACATCTACGCCGACGTGTCGGACATGACCGACGACAGCGAGGCCTTTTGCCGCCGCCTGCTGGAAGACACCGGCATCGCCGCCACCCCCGGCATCGATTTCGACCCGGCGCGCGGGCGGCATTTCGTGCGCTTTTCCTTCGCCGGGGCGGAATCGGTGATCGCCGAGGCCGCCCGGCGCCTGATCGCCTGGCGCCAAAAGGGCTGATGGGGCAGGCTGGGGCCGTGGGGGGCTTGTGCTGTCCCGGCCCCGCCCCCCACATTGGATTTGGATACGGCCCCCACGGGGGAACCACCCCGACAGGGTTTGACGACGCGGACAGACCGGAGATTTTTGGATGACCTCTTCCTCTTCCCCGCCGACGGGCGACGTGCTGGGCCTGCTCGACGACCTGATCGGACGGGCGCGCCGGGCCGGCGCCGATGCGGCGGACGCGGTGCTGTTCGATTCCGCCGCCCTGTCCCTGTCCCAGCGGCTGGGACGGCCGGAACGGCTGGAGCGGTCCGAATCCGGCGACCTGGGCCTGCGGGTGTTCGTCGGGCGGCGGCAGGCCATCGTCTCGTCATCGGACCGCAGCGCCGAGGCGCTGGCCGGACTGGTGGAGCGGGCGGTGTCCATGGCCCGCGTGGTGCCGGAGGATCCCTTCTGCGGCATCGCCGATCCGGCGCAGATCACCACCGACTGGCCCGACATGGATTGCTGCGATCCCGCCGAACCGTCGTCGGAAGAGATGATCGAGCAGGCCCGCATCGCCGAGGAAACCGCCCTGGCGGTCGCCGGGGTCACCAATTCCGAAGGGGCGGACGCCTCGTGGAGCCGCTCCACCATCGCCATCGCCGCGTCCAACGGCTTCGCCGGCACCTATGCGGTGTCGCGGCGGTCGCTGTCGGTGTCGGTGCTGGCCGGGACCGGCACCGGCATGGAGCGGGATTACGGGTTCGATTCCAAGGTCTATGCCAGCGACCTGCGCACGCCCGAATCCATCGGCCGCGAGGCGGGGGAAAAGGCGGTCGGCCGGCTGAACCCGCGCAAGGTGAAAAGCTGCCGGGTGCCGGTGGTCTATGACCCGCGGGTGTCGCGCGGCATCCTGGGCCATCTGACCGGCGCCATCAGCGGCCCGTCGATTGCGCGTGGCACCAGCTTCCTCAAGGACAAGATGGGGCAGGTGATCTTCCCCGAAACCGTCAACATCATCGACGATCCCTTTGTCCGCCGCGGCCTGCGCTCCCGTCCCTTCGATGCGGAGGGTCTGCCGGTGGTCCGCCGCAACCTGATCGAGAACGGGCGGCTGACCACGTGGCTTCTGGACCTGCGCTCGGCCCGGCAACTGGGGCTGGCGCCCACGGGGCACGCGTCGCGCGGCACCTCCGGCCCGCCCGGCCCGGCGCCGTCGAATGTCACCATGGCCCCCGGTCCGCGTAGCCCCGAAGACCTGATCGGTGAGATCGAGGACGGTTTCTACGTCACCGAACTGATGGGGTCGGGGGTCAACGGTGTGACCGGCGACTACAGCCGCGGCGCCAGCGGCTTCTGGATCGAAAAGGGCCGGATCGCCTATCCCGTCAGCGAAATCACCGTGGCGGGCAATCTGAAGGACATGTTCCTCAACCTGGAACCGGCCAGCGACTTGGAACTGCGCTACGGCATGGACGCCCCCACCATCCGCATCGACGGCATGACCATTGCCGGGATGTAGGGGACCTTTCCCCTCTCCCCGCCGGGGGGAGGGGGATTGCCCTGAATGTGCGGCCCTTGGTGTTTTGGCGGCTCAGCGTCCGGCGCCGTACACGATGTCGCGCACAACGCCGTGCACGGCGTCGAGGATCAGCATGTCGGTGCCCACCATGATGCATTCCACCCCGCTGCGGCACACCGGCATCTGCTGCATCACCATCATCGGAACCGGGTGATAGCGGATGCCGCGGGGCAGCGGGCGGCCGATCACGATGGGATAGCTGGGGTAGGGGTCGAGGTAATAGACCCGCGGCGGCGGCGCATAGACCACCCGCGGCGGCGGGGGCGGCGGCACCACCACCACCGGCGGCCCGCGGCGCCAGTCGTCGTCATGACGGCCATGCCCCCAACCGTGCCCGCGTCCATGATCCCAATCACGCCCGTGGCCGCGATCCCAGCCCGGCGGTCCGCGGTCGTCGTCGTGGTCGCGTCCCCCCCGGTCGGCCAAAGCCGGCGAGGCGGCCAGAAGGCCAGCGAGAACGGCAAGAATCAGACGGTGCTTGACCATGGGGGTTCTCCAGCGGACGCGCAAAGGGGGGAAGCCTCCCCTCCTGATGAGATGAACAGCCGGCCGCGCGTTTTCATCCAGCACCGGAAAAGCACGATGGATTACTCCGCCGGCGTCAGCATCGGCACCAGCATGGGCAGCGTGCGCGGGTGCACCCCGATCGTGACCGGCAGTCGGGCGATGATGTCGCCGTCGCCCTGCACCGGCTCCCCCTCCGGCCCGTCGATGCGCAGGGCGGTGACGGGTTCGACGGGCACGTCGGGAAACCGGCGCACCAGGCCGGTTGTCACCCCCACCACGTAGCGCAGCGCGTTCCACCGCCCGGACCGCTCGAAACGGCACAGGTGCAGCGTGGGGTCGGTCAGCCGCGCGTCGGGGGCGCAGACGAAGGTGCCGCCGTAGAAATGGCCGTTGGCGGCGATGGCCGCCGCTGCCTCGTGCACCGTGTTGCCCACCGTGATGCGGTAGCGCCCGCCACGGGGACAGGCCAGCCGCCGGAGCGTTTCCAGCACATAGGCCCCCTTGCCGATCCGGCGTTTCAGGGCGGGATCGACCCCTTCCACCACATGGGCATCCAGCCCCACCCCGGCCATCATGGCAAAGCAACGCCCGTTGGCGGTGCCCAGATGCACCGGCTGCACCCGCCCCAGGGCCAGCGTGTCGGCCACCCCGGCGGCGTCGAACGGCAGCCCCAGCTCATGGGCCAGCACGTTGGCCGTGCCCAGCGGCACCACGGCGAAGGGCAGGGGGACCGGGCCACCCCCCATCATTCCCCCCATCATTCCGTTGATCGCCTCGTTGATGGTGCCGTCGCCGCCGGCCACCGCCACGGCATCCCATGGGGCCGGGGATGATGGTCCGGTGGTGGTGAGGCCGGCGGCCATGGCCTCGGCATCGCCGCGGCGGGTGGTGGCCCGGACGGTCACCTCCACCCCATGGCGTTCCCCCAGCGCGGCGATGACCGCGGCCAGCCGGCGGGCGCGGCGGGCACCGGCGACGGGGTTGTGGATGACGAGCAGGCGGCGGCGGGCGGGTGGCGGTGGGAACGTCACGGGACGGCGGGCCTCGGATGATGGAAGAGGTGAAGTGTTACGAGTTTGTTTCAGTAATGATAAATAAATCTTTCAAGAAAACCCGATGAACATATAAGGAGCCTTTGGTAAAAGCAAAGGATTGCCAAAGATTTTTCTTTCCTATATAGGGGCCGGTGTCTTGGTCTTTGTCCTGCCAACAGCGACGGAGCGGGGTGCATGGGGGCGGCGTCCGTTAAACGGTACCGAAGCATCTGGATCTCCGATGTCCATCTGGGGACCCGCGGGTGCAAGGCCGACATTCTGCTGGATTTCCTCAAGCACAACGAATCCGACTATCTCTATCTGGTCGGGGACATTGTGGACGGCTGGCGGCTGCGCAAAGGCTGGTACTGGCCGCAGGCCCACAACGACGTGGTGCAGAAGGTGCTGCGCCGGGCGCGCAAGGGGGCCAAGGTCTTCTATGTCCCCGGCAACCATGACGAGGCGGCGCGGGATTATCTGGGCCTGACCTTCGGCGGCGTGCATGTGGTGTCGGAGGCCGAGCACACCACCGCCGACGGCCGCCGCTTCCTGGTGCTCCACGGCGACCAGTTCGACGCGGTGGTGAAATACGCCCGCTGGCTGGCGCTGATCGGCGACCACGCCTATGTGCTGCTGCTTCAGATCAACACCGGCTTCAACTGGGCGCGGCGCAAGCTGGGTTTCCCCTATTGGTCGCTGTCGGCCTACCTCAAGCACAAGGCCAAGACGGCGGTGGAGTTCATCGGCCAGTACGAACACGCGCTGGCCGAGGAAGCCCGCCGCCGCCAGATCGACGGCATCATCTGCGGCCACATCCACAGCGCGGAAATGCGCACCATCGAGGGTGTCCTCTATTGCAACGACGGCGATTGGGTCGAATCCTGCACCGCTTTGGTGGAGCACGCCAACGGTACGCTGGAAATCATCCGCTGGGCGGAGGTTTTGGCCGGGCGCTCACCGCCCGATTCCGCCGTGCCCGTTCTTCCCGCCCCGACACCCATGCCGGAACGGACGGAAGCGGCGTGAACATCCTGATCGTCACCGACGCCTGGATGCCGCAGGTCAACGGCGTCGTGCGCACCATCTCCACCGTCCGCGCCGAGCTTGAAGCCATGGGCCACACGGTGGAGGTGATCGGGCCGGACCGTTTCCGCACCGTGCCCATGCCGACATACCCGGAAATCCGGCTGGCGCTGGGGGCCGGGCGGCGGCTGCGCGCGATGATCGAGGCCATGCGCCCCGACTGCATCCACATCGCCACCGAAGGGCCGCTGGGCTTCGCCGCGCGGCGCTGGTGCCTGAAACGGGGCGTGCCCTTCACCACCGCCTATCACACGCGCTTTCCCGAATATGTGCGCGACCGGGTGCCGGTGCCGCTGGCGCTCAGCTATGCCGTGGTGCGCCGGTTCCACAAGCCGGCGTCGGCGGTGATGGTCGCCACCCCGTCCATCGAACAGGATCTGCTGGCCCGCGGCTTCACCAACATCCGCCGCTGGACCCGCGGGGTGGACACCGACCTGTTCCGCCCGCGCGACAAGAACTTCCTCGACCTGCCGCGGCCCATCTCCCTGTATGTCGGCCGGGTGGCGGTGGAAAAGAACCTGGAGGATTTCCTGAAGCTGGACCTGCCCGGCACCAAGGTGGTGGTGGGCGACGGCCCGGCGCGGGCGGAGCTTGAGGCGAAATACCCCGAGGTCCATTGGGCCGGTGCCCGCCACGGCGAGGATCTGGCCCGTCACTACGCCGCGGCGGACGTGTTCGTCTTCCCCTCGCGCACCGACACCTTCGGGCTGGTGCTGCTGGAGGCGCTGGCCTCGGGGGTGCCGGTGGCGGCGTACCCGGTGCCGGGGCCGCTGGACGTGGTGAACGGCTCGGGCACCGGCTGCCTGAGCGAGGATCTGGCCGAGGCGGTGGAAACCGCCCTGACCATCCCGCCCGAACGCTGCCGCGACTACGCGCTGGGCTTCTCCTGGCGCCGGTCGGCGGAACAGTTCCTGGCGAACCTGAAGCCGTTCACGTAACGGTTTCCGGCGGGCGCGCCCAGCACCGCCGCCGCGGCACCGCACAGGAACGCCGGCAGGATGTACAGCAGCGGGGCCGTCCACACGCGCACGCCGGCCCCCGGCTGCTGACCGGCCAGGATCAGGGCCGCCGGCACCAGCATGATGCCCAGGCCCGTGGCCAGCACCGCGAACAGCCGGGACGGCGGCAAGGGGCGGAACGACAGCACCGCCACGGCCGCCGCCGCGGCCAGCGGCAGGACCGGACGAAGGAACGCAAAGCCGCCGGGAAGCTTGTTGGTGACATGCAGCGGTGAGAAGCCGGCCGGGTCGTACAGGTAGAACGGCAGCACCAGGGCCGCGTTCACCGCCGCCAGAACCGCCGCCATCCCCACGGCCGCCGCCGGCCCGCGGCGGTGCCAGCCGTGGCAGACCAGGATCACCCCGGCCACGGCGTGGATGGGGCGGGAACACACCGCCACCCCCAGCAGTGCCGCCATCAGCGCCATCCGCCATGGCGGCCCGCCGTCCACCGCCCGCACCGCGGCCCACAGGGCCGCGCCGACATAAAGGGCGTTGACTGCGTAATCGCCGCCGGTGACGTAATCCTGCATGAAACCGGGGTTCCCCAGCGTCGCCAGCCCCAGCAGCAACCAGCGCGCCGGCTCGTCCCGCAGGGCACGGCCCAGGGCGGCACCCGCGGCCAGGGTGATGACGAGGTTCTGCACCGCGACACTGCCCAGCAGGTGGAACGGCAGGCCGATCAGCAGCGCGCCCGGCAGCGGCGAGATGGGGTTGTTGAAATAGGTGCGCTCCCAATAGGGAAAGCGCCCCTCCAGCAGGGCCTGGATGGCGATGGACAGGGCCTCGTCCCGGTCGCTGCCGGGGCCGAGCAGGCCCGACTGGGCAATGGGGTAGCCGATGGCGAAGGTCGCGGCCAGCGCCACCCCCAGCACCGCCGCCTGCCACCGCCCGTCCGGCAGCCGGAGGGTTCGGCTGGAAACGGCGGCGATGACCAGACCGGCGCCCATCAGCCCGATCACATAGGCCGCGGTCAGCCCCAGCCCGCCGTATTTCAGCGTCACCGGGGCAGCCCCCGCCGCGACCAGCCCCAGAAAGACCGCCAGCCGCGGGAGCGGCAGCGGCCGGGTGGTCACGCCGCTCCCTCGACCCAGGCGATGCGCAGGATGTTGGTGTTGCCGGGGGTGCCGAAGGGCACGCCGGCGGTGATGACCAGCCGCTGCCCTTCGCTCGCCAGACGGTGTTCAAAGGCGGTGCGGGTGGCGGTCTGGACCATTTCGGAGAAGTTGGTCACGTCGGCGATCACCACCCCATGCACCGCGAACGCCATGGTCAGGCGCCGCGCCGTGTCCTGGCTGGAGGTCAGGCACAGGATCGGCACCTCCGGCCGTTCGCGCGCCGCCCGCAGCGTGGTCGATCCGCTGGTGGTGTAGGTGACGATGGCCGCCGCCTGGATGGTGTGCGACACCTGATGCGCCGCACTGGTGATGGCGTCGGCGGCGGTGTGTTCCGGTTCCGGCTGCTGCGCGTCCATGATGGCGCGGTAGAGCGGGTCACGCTCGATCTTGCCGGTGATGCGGTCCATGAACGACACCGCTTCCACCGGATAGGCGCCGGCGGCGGTTTCCGCCGACAGCATCACCGCATCGGCCCCGTCGAACACCGCGGTCGCCACGTCCGACGCCTCCGCCCGGGTGGGGGCGGGGGATGACACCATGGATTCCAGCATCTGGGTCGCCACGATCACCGGCTTGCCGGCGCGCCGCGCCTCCTGGACGATGCGCTTCTGGATGCTGGGCACATCCTCGGGCGGCAGTTCGACGCCCAGGTCGCCGCGGGCCACCATCACCCCGTCCGACAGTTCGATGATGCTGTCCAGGTGCTGGATGGCCTGCGGCTTTTCCAGCTTGGACAGCAGGGCGGCGCGCCCGGCGATCAGCCGGCGGGCCTCCGCCACGTCCTCGGGCCGCTGGACGAAGGACAGCGCCACCCAATCCACCCCCTGGTCGAGCGCGAAGACCAGATCCTCGCGGTCCTTGGCTGTCAGGGGCGACAGGGGCAGCACCACGCCCGGCACGTTCACGCCCTTGCGGTCGGACAGCCGGGTGCCGCTGATGACCACGGTGTCGGCGAAATCGGCGCCGCAATCCTCCACCCGCAGCCGCACGCGGCCGTCGTCCAGCAGCAGGTCGGCCCCCGGCACCATGGCCGCGAAGATCTCGGGATGGGGCAGGCCGACGCGGGTCAGGTCCCCCGGCTCCCGCGACAGGTCCAGCCGCAGCCGGTGGCCGGGTGCTATGGTGATGGGGCCGTCGGCGAAGGTGGCGATGCGCAGCTTCGGCCCCTGCAGGTCGGCCATCACGCCGATGGGGCGGCCCAGCTCGGCTTCCACCGCGCGGATGGCGGCCAGCCGTTCGCCGTGGTCGGCGTGGGTCCCGTGGGAGAAGTTCAGGCGGAACACGTCCACCCCCGCTTCGAACAGGGTGCGGATCATGGCCGGGGTGGACGAGGCCGGACCCAGCGTGGCGACGATCTTGGTCAGCCGGTTGCGCCGGATGGGGGGCTGCGGCGGTGTCATGGAAACCTGATCCTTCCGTTCAATCGTCGAAAAGCGGGGAACCGCCGCAAGGGTGGAGAACCGTTCCCCGACTCAAGGACCGGCGGCCCGACTCGGGAGGGATGGGAGGGGCCAAACGGTCTCCCGTCACTCCATATCGTCGCCGGCCTCTTCGCCCGCCAGTTCCTCGGCCAGATCGTCGGCCAGTTCGGCAAACAGGTCGGCGTCCGCGGGGATCCCCTGTTCCTCGCAGATGCGCACGAAAATGCGGTAGGCGTGCAGAATCGCCACGTCGAGAACCGCTTCGTCACCGTCCTCGCTGTTGCGGTCGGTGATCTCGCGCTCCTGCAGCGTCCCCACGATGTCCAGCTCCGCCGCCTGCAGAACCGCTTCCATGGCTTTCTTGTGAACGTTTGACATCGTGCTCTTCCTTCTCTGACCGCCCGTGGGCCGGGCGGTTCGCCGTCGTTCGGTCCCTAGCCTACAGATTCCCGTCCGGGTGCCAAGGGCCGAAACTCATTCGACAAAATCATCACGGCTCAGCCCATGGCGCTTCAGCTTGTCGTAGAAGGTCTTGCGGGGGATGTTCAACGCCTCGATGGTGGCCTTGACGCTGCCCTTCCGGCGGGCCAGTTCGCCTTCGATCACCGATTTTTCGAACAGGTCCACCCGTTCGGCCAGCGACAGGCCCGCACCCCCTCCATCGGGCAGGCGGGGCGGGGCGGGGGACGCCGGCCCCTCCACGCTGTCGGCCAGCCCCAGCACGAAGCGGTCGGCGGCGTTGCGCAGTTCGCGCACGTTGCCGGGCCAGTCGTGGGCCATCAGGCGGTGGGTGCGCTCCGGCGTCAGCGGCGGCGGTTCGCGGCCGTACCGCTGGGCGGCTTGGGCCACGAAGTGCTGGAACAGCAGCGGGATGTCGTCGCGCCGCGCCCGCAGCGGCGGGATCGTCACCACCACCACGTTGAGCCGGTAATAGAGATCCTCGCGGAAGGTGCCGCGGCTGGCGGCGTCGCGCAGGTCCACCTTGGTGGCGGCGATCACCCGCAGATCCACCGCGACCTGATCGTTGGACCCCAGCGGCTCCACCAGCCGTTCCTGGAGCACGCGCAGCATCTTGACCTGCAACGCCATCGGCATGCTTTCGATCTCGTCCAGGAACAGGGTGCCGCGGCTGGCGTGTTCCAGCCGGCCCACCCGGCGCTTGGCGGCCCCGGTGAAGGCGCCGGCCTCGTGGCCGAACAGTTCGGATTCGAAGATGCTCTCCGGCATGGCGCCGCAGTTCAGCGCCACGAAGGGATGGGCGCGGCGGCGGCTTTCGGCGTGCAGCGCGCGGGCCACCATCTCCTTGCCGCTGCCGGTTTCCCCCAGGATCAGCACGTCGGCGGCGGTGTCGGCCACGGCGGCGATGGTGGCGCGCAGCCGCTCGATGGCCGGCGTGCGCCCGATGATGGACGCCACACCCCCCGTCCCCGGCTTGCCCGCCAACTGTTGCCGCAAAAGCCGGTTGTCCAGCACCAGCCGCCGCTTTTCGGTGGCGCGCCGCACCACCTCCACCAGCCGGTCGGAGGGGAAGGGCTTTTCCAGGAAATCATAGGCCCCGTCGCGGATGGCCTGCACCGCCATCGGCACGTCGCCGTGCCCGGTGATGAGGATCACCGGCAGGTCGGGGTCGAGGTCGCGCACCGCCGCCAGCAACGCCAGCCCGTCCATGCCCGGCATCCGCACGTCGCTGACGACGCAGCCGGCGAAATCGCGGCCCAGCCCGGTGAGCGCCCGGTCCGCCGTCTCCACCGCCGTCACATCGAACCCGGCCAGTTCCAGCGCCTGGGTGCCGGCCATGCGGATGGGCCGTTCATCATCGACGAACAGAACGGGGGCGGTCATGACAGCAACTCCGAAGCGGGGGGATCGGCGGGTTTCAGGCGGACGGTGAACACCGCCCCGCCGCCGGCGTGGTTGGCGGCCTCGATGCAGCCGCCGAAATCGCTGACGATGCCGTGGCTGATGGACAGGCCCAGCCCCAGCCCGTCGCCCGCATCCTTGGTGGTGAAGAACGGCACGAACAGGCGGGGCAGGGCATCGGGGGCGATGCCGGGGCCGTTGTCGCGCACGCTGATGGCCACGGCGTCGCCTTCGTGGATCAGGCCGATGTCCAGCGCCGGGGCGGGGCGGTCCTTGGCGGCGTCGGCGGCGTTGGAGATCAGGTTGACCAGCACCTGTTGCAGCCGCACATCCTCCCCCACCGCCCAGACGGAGCCACCGGGCCGGTCCAGCCGCACCGTCACCCCATGGCGGCGCAGCTTGGCTTCCAGCAGCGCCAGGGATTGGCGCAGCGCCCGGTCAGCGTCCACCGGCGCCAGCGTGCCGCCGGCCCGGCGGGCGAAGCCCTTCAACTGGCGGGTGATGGTGGCCATGCGCTCGGTCAGCCCGGCGATTTCCACCAGATTGTCGGCGACGGCGGCGGTCTTGCCCCGCTCCAGCAGCACCCGCGCGTTGTCGGCGAAGGTGCGCATGGCCGCCAGCGGCTGGTTGATCTCGTGGGCGATGCCCGCCGAAATCTGGCCCAGGGCCGCCAGCTTGGCCGCCTGCACCAGATCGTTTTCGCGGGCGTGCAGTTCGGCGGTGGCCTCCGCCACCCGGCGTTCGGCGTCGCGGCGGGCGCCGTCCTGCCACGCCAGCCGTTCGCGCAGGCTGCGGCGGCGCTGGGCCAGCAGCAGGCCCGCCAGCCCGGCACTGCCGGCACCGCCCCCGGCCAGCAGGGCGGCGGTCAGGGCCGCCCCGCGCACCGGGTCCAGTGCGGTCAGCACGTGCAGCGACCAGTCGCCCCCCGGCACCGCCGCGGTCTGGAGCAGGGAGCGGTGCCGCCCCCCCTCTTCGCGCACCGTCACCGTGCCGTCGCCGTTCATGGTCCAGGGCAGAGTGTCATAGCCGTCTTCCGGCGGGCGGGGGGTGCCGGGCAACAGGCGGTAGCGCCAGGATTCGGTGGTGGTGATGAACACCACCCCGTCGCGGTCCGACACCGCCAGCGTTTCCGCCCCGGCCCGCCAGCCGCTTTCCAGCCCCTCGAACCCCACCTTCAGCACCACCGCCCCCAGCGGCGGATCGGATGTGCGGTTTTCCGCACGCACCCGATGGGCGGTGTAGAAACCCGGCACCAGCGAGGTGGTACCGAGCGCGAAATGGTGCCCCTCCCCCCGTTCCATGGCGTCGTGGAAATAGGGGCGGAAAGCGAAATTGCGCCCGACGAAGCTGTCCGGCGCGTTCCAGTTGGACGCCGCCACCGTCACCCCATCCGCCCTCATCACATAAAGGGCGGAGGCCGACAGGGCGGCGGCGATCCGCTGCAGCTTGGCGTTCAGGGCGGCGACCGCCGCCGGTGACGGGGCGGGGGCGGCGGACAGCAGGGCCGCCACCTCGTCGGCCTGGGCCAGCGCCAGCGGCACGGCGGCGTGTTTTTCCAGTTCCGTCCGCAGGGTGGCCTGATACAGAGCCACCCGCGCCCAGCCGGTTTCGGCCAGCGCGTCCCGTGCCCGCCGGTCCCCCCACGCCCAGCCCGCCGCCCCGGCCAGCACTGCCGCCAGGACCAGGCACAGCACGGCCGTCCGCCGTGGATGGCGGCGGAAGGGTCCGCTGATGCGGAACGGAAATGGCGCGGACTGCGCGATTTTCCTAATCAAACCATCGCCCTGATGTTTTGCACCGCAACATAGGAACGCGGTGTGCGGATTTTCGCACATCTGGAAACGGGGGAAAGTGTGGATTTCCGCACACCGGACCCGCCGGGATGGCGGAACCGCGGGGTTTTGGATTTGGCACGCGGCTTGCTTTCATCTGCAACAAAACGCCGATTGGCCCACAATCACCCTTGAGGAGACGGCCGTGACCCCCGACGGACAGCAGACCAAGAAAAAGCCGCTTTACACCAACCTGACGTTCCAGGTTCTGACGGCAATCACCATTGGCGTCATTCTCGGCCATTTCTATCCGTCCCTGGCGGTGGAAATGAAGCCGCTGGGTGATGTCTTCATCAAGATGATCAAGATGGTCATCGGGCCGATCGTTTTCCTGACCGTTGTCACCGGCATCTCGTCGATCGGCGACATGAAAAAGGTGGGCAAGGTCGGCGGCAAGGCCATCCTGTATTTCGAGGTGGTGACAACCTTCGCGCTGGCCATCGGCCTGATCGTGGTCAATCTGCTGAAGCCGGGTGCCGGCATGAACATCCACGCCGGCCAGTTGAAGGCCGACGCGGTGGCGAAATACGCCAACGAGGCGCACGCCCACGGTACGCTCGATTTCTTCATGAACATCGTGCCCGACAACGTGATCGGCGCGTTCGTGAAGGGCGACATGCTCCAGATCCTGTTCTTCGCCGTGGTCTTCGGCGTGGCCCTGTCGGCCATGGGCCAGAAGGGCAAGCCGGTCGAGGACATGTTCGAGAAGGTGGCGCACGCCCTGTTCGGGGTGATCGGCATCCTGATGCGCGTGGCCCCGCTGGGTGCGTTCGGCGCCATGTCGTTTACCATCGGCAAGTACGGTGTGGCCTCGCTGCTGTCGCTGGGGCAGTTGATGGCCGCGGTCTACATCACCATGCTCATCTTCATCTTCGGCGTGCTGGGCACCATCGCGCGCGCCTATGGCTTCAGCCTGTGGAACTTCATCCGCTACATCCGCCAGGAACTGCTGATCGTGCTCGGCACCTCCTCGTCGGAATCGGTGCTGCCGCGGATGATGGAAAAGATGCAGCGGTTCGGCTGCTCCAAGCATGTGGTCGGCTTGGTGATCCCCACCGGCTATTCCTTCAACCTGGACGGCACCTCGATCTACCTGTCCATGGCCGCGATCTTCATCGCCCAGGCCTTCAACATCGAACTGACCATCTGGCAGGAACTGACCATCCTCGGCCTGCTGATGGTGACGTCGAAGGGGGCGGCGGCGGTGACCGGCGGCGGCTTCGTCACCCTGGCCGCCACCCTGTCGGCCACCGGCACCCTGCCGGTCGAGGGGCTGGCGCTGCTGCTGGGCGTTGACCGCTTCATGTCGGAAGCCCGCGCGCTGACCAACCTGATCGGCAACGGCGTCGCCACCGTGGTGGTCGCCAAGATGGAAAAGGAATTCGACGAGTCGAAGGCCGTCGAAGAGTACCAGGACTATTTCAAGGAACCGGAACTGGCCCGCATCTGACCGGCGGCGGCCCGGCGGCAAACCCCTTCCCCCAAGGCCGGTGGGGAAGGGGCGCCCGCCCCGCCCGGCCCGCCCGCCCATCCCTCCGCCGGAGGGATTTTTGTTTGGTATGACCAATTCTCCATCTTGTTCGCCGCGTGGTCTTACCAATATTGCGGCGAATGTTTCGCCCGAGCCGGTTTCCCGCCACGGCTATTGCAGAAACACATCGCTCCCGTGCCGGGGTGCGTCTTTCCGGTCCGGTCCGATTGCGGTATAAGCCTTCGGTCACGTCAACAGGCGGTCGCCTGAATTAACCTGATTCACGTTATTCTGGGAGGAGCCATCATGTCCGGGGATCTCGACGCTCTGGCGCTTGAATACCACCGTCAACCGAAACCCGGTAAATTGGCGATCGTGGCCACCAAGCCCATGGCCAACCAGCGCGATCTGGCGCTGGCCTATTCGCCGGGCGTGGCCGCTCCCTGCAACGCCATCGTCGCCGACCCGTCCCAGGCCGCCGAACTGACCGCGCGCGCCAATCTGGTCGCCGTCGTCACCAACGGCACCGCCGTTCTCGGCCTCGGCAACATCGGCCCGCTGGCCGCCAAGCCGGTGATGGAGGGCAAGGCGGTCCTGTTCAAGAAATTCGCCGGCATCGACGTGTTCGACCTGGAACTGGCGGAACTGGACGTGGATGCGCTGGTGGACACCATCGTCCGCCTGGAACCCACCTTCGGCGCCATCAACCTGGAAGACATCGCCGCCCCCGCCTGTTTCGAGGTGGAGCGCCGCTGCCGCGAGCGCATGAATATCCCCGTCTTCCACGACGACCAGCACGGCACCGCCATCGTGGTGGGGGCCGCCGTCCTCAACGGGCTGAAGCTGGTGGGCAAGAAGCCGGAAGACATCAAGGTCGTCTCCACCGGCGGCGGGGCCGCCGGTCTGGCCTGCCTCGACCTGCTGGTCAGCGTCGGCATCCGCCGGGAAAACGTGTGGCTGGTGGACCATGTGGGCGTGGTCTACAAGGACCGCAACGAGGCGATGAACGACTACAAGGCCGCTTACGCCCAGGACACCACCGCCCGCACGCTGGACGAGGTGATCGACGGCGCCGACCTGTTCCTCGGCCTGTCGGGGCCGAAGGTGCTGAAGCCCGAGTTGCTGCCGCGCATGGCCGATCGCCCGCTGGTCCTGGCGCTGGCGAACCCTGAGCCGGAGATCATGCCCGATCTGGCCCGCGCCGCCCGCCCCGACGCCATCATCGCCACCGGCCGGTCGGATTATCCCAATCAGGTCAACAACGTCCTCTGCTTCCCCTTCATCTTCCGCGGGGCGCTGGACGTGGGGGCGACCACGGTGAACGAGGCGATGAAGATCGCCGCCACCCACGCGGTCGCCAATCTGGCCCAGGCCGAACCGTCCGATGTGGCCGCCGCCGCCTATATGGGCGAGGATCTGCGCTTCGGCCCCAACTACATCCTGCCCAAGCCCTTCGACCCCCGCCTCATCATCGAGGTGTCGTCGGCGGTCGCCAAGGCGGCGATGGAATCGGGCGTCGCCACCCGCCCGATCACCGACTTCCACGCCTACCGCGAGCAGTTGGCCCAGTACGTCTTCCGCTCCGGCCTGGCCATGAAGCCGGTGATGCAGCGGGCCAAGAAGGATCCCCGCCGCGTGGTCTACGCCGAGGGCGAGGACGAGCGCATCCTGCGCGCCGCACAAATCGCCGTCGATGAAAAGATCGCCTTCCCCATCCTCATCGGCCGGCGCGAGGTCATCGAGCGCAACATCGCCTCGCTCGGCCTGCGCCTGCGCCCGGATGTGAATGTCGAGGTGATCGAGGTCGCCCGCGACCTGCGCACCCACAATTATTCCGAAATCTACCGCTCGCTGCTGGCCCGCCGCGGCGTGTCGCCCAAGCACGCCCAGAACGTGGTGCGCACCCAGCCCGCCGTCTTCGGCGCCCTGATGGTCCGCCGGGGCGAGGCCGACGCCATGCTCTGCGGCACCTCGGGCCGCTACAGCGAGTATTACAACCACATCCTCGACATCATCGGGCTGAAGCGCGGCGTCAACACCGCCGCCGCCATGAACATGCTGATCGTGCCCAAGGGCAGCTTCTTCCTGTGCGACACCTATGTGAACCCCGATCCCACCGCCGAACAGGTGGTGGAGATCACCCGCATGGCCGCCGAAGAGGTCCGCGGCTTCGGCATCGAGCCGAAGGTGGCGCTGCTGTCCCACTCCAACTTCGGCAGCGCCGACACCCCCAGCGCCCGCAAGATGCGCCGGGCCTACCAGCTTGCCTCCGCCCAGCTTCCCGATCTGGAACTGGACGGCGAAATGCATGCCGACGCCGCCCTGTCGGAAGCCATCCGCAACCGCACCCTTCCCGATTCCCGTCTGAAGGGGGAGGCGAACCTGCTGGTCATGCCGACGCTGGACGCCGCCAACATCGCCTTCAACATGCTGAAGGTGCTGGGCGACGCCCAGAACGTCGGGCCGATGCTGCTGGGCGTGGCGCGGCCCGCCCACATCGTCACGCCGTCGATCACCGTGCGCGGGCTGGTCAACATGACCGCCATTGCGGTGGTGGATGCGCAGAACGCGGCCCCTGTGAATGCGGCGCCGCGGCCGCCGGTGGCGGCGGCGGAGTAAGGGGACGGGAGCAAGAGCGGGCTGCCGCCCGCACCCGCCCGGAGGGCCGAAAGGCCCTCCGGACCCCCCTAAAGACTTAAGGCAAGCAAGGACCGGCGCAAACCGGCGGTATCTCCCACCGCCGACTCGATCTCCCCATGGACCCGGCGCCAGATGGGCACCGCGTCGGCCAGCACCCGTCGGCCTGCGTCGGTCAGGGACAAGAGCCGGGTGCGCCGGTCGGCGGGGTCGAACGCCACCCGTACCAGACCGCGCCGCCGCAGCGGCTTCAGCGCCGCCGTCAGGGTCGTGCGGTCCAGCCCCAGCAGGTCGGCCACGGGCCGCATCCGCGCCGGTTCCGGCCGATTCAGCGCCATCATCAGCGAAAACTGGCTGTTGGTCAGCCCCACCGGACGCAGCGCCTCGTCGAAGCGCCGCGCCAGCGCGCGCGCCGCCCGCTGCACAAAGAGGCACAGGCACGAATCCCGCACCTCATGCGTTACCTCGAACGGAACAAGAACAGTGTTTGACTCCATGGCAAAGAGTTGATATCAACTCAACCACACACTGTCAATGAAGCGGCCCTTTGAAGCCTATGCCCTGCGGGGTATGGGAACGGAAAAGCCGTTGGTTGACAACCTTTTGCACTCATTCAACAGCTTGGGAGATACGACGATGCAGACCGATCCGACCCCGGAACACGGTTGGCTGATGCGTCTGGCCGGCGATTGGACCTACGCCGCCGCGTGCCCCGGCAATGAATCCAAGGAAACGCCCCCGTGGACCGAATCCGTCCGCCCCATGGGTGATCTGTGGGTGGTGGCCCGCGGGGGCGGCAAAATGCCCGACGGCTCCACGGCGGACACGCTGATGACTCTCGGCTACGATCCCGCCCGGCAGCGGTTCGTCGGCACCTGGGCCGGGTCCATGGCAGCCTATCTCTGGGTGTACGAAGGAACGCTGGACGAATCCGGCACCACGCTGACCCTCGACACCGAGGGGCCGAATTTCATGGCCAATGACGGTTCCATGACCCGGTTCCAGGACATCATCACCCTGACCCCCGATGGCCAGCGGTCCTTCACCGCGCGGATGCTGGGGGCCGATGGTGCCTGGACCACCATCATGACCGCCGATTACCACCGCACCGCCTGATCCCTTTCCCCTGTTCCCCTACCGGAGGCAGCATCATGACGTCACTTCAGGGCCGTTTCGTCTGGTATGAGCTGATGACCACCGACACCGCCGCCGCCGGGCGCTTCTACGGCGATGTGGTCGGGTGGGGGACGCAGGACGCCGGGCACCCCGGCTTCGCCTACACCCTGTTCACCACCGGCGGCGTGCCGCAGGCGGGCATGATGGCCCTGGCCGACACCGGCAACCCCGACAGGACGCATCCGGCCTGGATCGGTTCCATCGCCGTGGACGATGTGGACGCCATCACCGCCCGCGTGGCGGCGGCCGGCGGCACCGTCCACCGCGATCCGGCGGACATTCCCAACGTGGGCCGCTTTTCGGTGGTGGCCGACCCGCAGGGGGCCGCCTTCGTCCTGTACCGTCCCGATTGCGGCGAGGCCCCGCCCGAGGGGGTGGACAGCATGGTCCCCGGCCGCATCGGCTGGCACGAACTCCACGCCGCCGACGGGCCGTCGGCCTTCGCCTTCTACGCCGACCTGTTCGGCTGGACGGTGACCGAGGATATGGACATGGGGCCGATGGGCGTTTACCGCATCTTCGCGCCCGCGGGCGGCAGCATGTGCGGCGGCATCATGACCAAGACGCCGGAGGTGCCGGTCCCGGTCTGGCTGTACTACATCAACGTCGATGACATCGACGCCGCCAAAGGCCGGGTCGAGGCCGGCGGCGGAACGGTCCTCCACGGCCCCCATCAGGTGCCGGGCGGCATCTGGATCCTTCAGTGCCGGGATCCGCAGGGCGGGTTCTTCGCCCTGGTCGGTCCCCGCGTGTAAGGCGGGGACGGACGGGACATCACCGGGGCAGGCGCGGTTCCCGCGTCAGCCCCTTTTCCCCGATCTCGGCCAGATACTCGGCCCACAGCGCGTCCTGCCGCTCACCAAGCTCGTAGAGGTAGTTCCAGGTGTAGATGCCGCTGTCGTGCAGGTCGTCGAACACCAGCTTGACGGCGTAGTTGCCCACCGGCTCCACGCCGATGATGCCCACATGGATCTTGCCGTGCTGGGTGACGCGCTGGTCGGGGCTGTGGCCCTGCACCTCGGCGGACGGGCTGTAGACCCGCAGGTATTCCGCCGGCAGCGAAAAGCGCGCCCCGTTGTCGAAGGCGATCTCCAGCCGCTTTTCCGCCGATTTCAGGCGGATTTCGGTCGGCCAGTGGCGGGTGCCCGCATCGCCGCCGGGCGCGGATGAGGTTCCGCCGGGCGCGGATGGGGTCATCGCTTGGCCCCCGGATGATCGTCCAGGCTGCGGGCCTCGTCGATCAGCATGATCGGGATGCCGTCGCGGATGGGATAGGCCAGCCCGGCGCGGTCGCTGATGAGTTCGCCGCGCTCGGCGTCATAGCGCAGCGGCCCCTTGGTCAGCGGGCAGACCAGGATTTCCAGCAATTTGGGATCGACGCGCTGGGTGGGTTTGGCCTCGGCGGGGCGATCCTCGGTGGAATGTGCGCTCATGGGCAAACAGCCTCGGGACGGCAGGGATGGGGGCAGTGGGATAAGGGTCAGTGGCGGCGGGGCAGGCAATCGGCCCCCACCGCGCCGGTATGTCCGTCGAGAATGGCCATCTCGATCAGCGCGATCAAGAGCTTCCCGCGTTCGGCGGCATCGGGGGCTTCCAGCAGCGCCTGTTTCTCGCACGGCTCGAACGGGCAGATCATCGCCAGCGAGGTGATGAGCAGATCCTCCGGCGCGCAGGCCAGCGATTCCCAGTTGGCCGACATGCCATGCAGCGCGAAGAAGCATTTCAGCCCGTCCAGCAGCCGCTTGCGGTCCAGCCCGGCGGGGGCGGGGGGCAGCCGGTCGCCGTCGAACCGCGACCAGTCCGCCTCCACCCGGCGGTAGCCGCGCACCTCCTCCACCTCGCGGCGGATGGTGAAGCGGCTGAGGCCGGTGAGCGCGATCAGGAAGCGCCCGTCGTCCGTCCGTTCGAACTGGCTGATCCGCCCGGCACACCCCATGGGGTAAAGGGCCGGCGTGCGGCTGCGGCACAGCGGATCGGCGGGCTGGATCATCCCGATCAGGCGGTCGCCGGCCATGGCGTCTTCGACCATCGCCAGATAGCGCGGCTCGAAGATGTTGAGCGGCAACCGCCCGCGCGGCAGCAGGAGAACCCCGGTCAGGGGAAACACCGGCAGCACGCGCGGCAGGCGGCCGATGGACGGATCAAAGGGGCTTCGGCTCATGCCCATTGAGTATAGGGCCGATCCGTCAGCGGAACAGGAGCGTGGACAGCCGGCGGCGCGTTTGCACCGTCAGCGGGTCCGTCGGCCCGAACACCTCGAAGAACTTCACCAGCTGCTTGCGGGCGCCGTCGTCGTTCCACGAACGGTCGCGGCGCACCAGTTCCAGCAACTCGTCCACCGCGGCTTCGCGGCGGTTGTTGGCGAACAGCGCCATGGCCAGATCGAAGCGGGCCTGATGGTCGTCCTTGTTGTGGGCCAGCTTTTCCATCAATTCCGGGATGGGGCCGGCGGCCTTGGCCTGTTCGGCCACTTCCAGCGACGCCTTGACGGCGGCGATCTCGGCGCTCTTGGCGATGGCGGCGGGGGCGGATTTCAGCATCTGCTCCGCCTGGTCCGTTTCGCCCATGGCCAGGAAGCAGCGGATCATACCGGCATAGGCCGCGGCGTTTTCCGGCTCGGCCTCCAGAATGGCGCTGTAGGTGTCGGCGGCGGCGGCGGTGTCACCGGCGGCCAGCGCCTCGCCGGCCTGGGCCAGCGCGTCGGCCACCACGGCGCCGGGATCGACCGGCCCGGCCAGCTTGACCAGCCGCTCGACGAACGCCTTCACCTGCGATTCCGGCAAGGCGCCCTGGAAGGCATCCACCGGACGGCCCTGGAAGAAGGCATAGACGGCGGGGATCGACTGCACCCGCAACTGGCCGGCGACCATGGGGTGCTGGTCGGTGTCGATCTTGACCAGCCGCACGGCACCCTTGGCGGCCTTGACGGTCTTTTCCAGAACGGGGCCGAGCTGTTTGCACGGGCCGCACCACGGCGCCCAGAAATCGACGATGACCGGGACGTCGGCCGAAGCCTGGATCACGTCGGCCATGAAGGTGCGGTCGGAACCGTCCTTGATGATGTCCGCGGCAGCACCGGCACCGGCGGCGGCGGGCTTCGGCGGGGTGTTGGGGGGCGTGGAGAACATGGCGTCAGCTTTTCCGTTTCAGACGGTTGTTAGAAATGAGGCGGTCCTGAGAACACGGCAAGGGGCGGCGGGGATGCTTTATGCCGCACCGCCGCCTGCGTCCGGGTCCACCCGGCCGAAATCGACGATGCGCGGCTCGTGCCCGCAGGCGCGGATGAAGCGCAGCAGGTCGTCGGGCGACAGGGCCGTGGTGCGGTCGTTCAGCAGGGGGTGATAGTTCAGCGGGCTGTGTTCCAGCATCGCCTGCTGCAGCACCACGTTAACCCGCCGCTCGGTGTCGTTGATCAGCGCGAACGGCGTCACCGATCCGGGGCGCACCCCCAGATGGTCCCACAGCCGTTCGGGCGAGGCGAAGGACAGCCGGGCCGACCCGATGATGCGGTCCAGCCCGTTCAGCGCGATGGCGGCATTCTCCAGCGCCACCACCAGCCAGTGCTGACCCTTCTTGTCCTTGAGGAACAGGTTCTTGCAATGGCCGCCGGGCAGCACGCCGCGCTGGGCCTTGCTTTCCTCCACCGTGAAGACGGGGGGATGGGTGTGGGTGACATGGGCGATCCCCAGCGCCGTCAGCCGCGCCAGCAGCGTTTCCGGGGAGGTGGGCAGCGGCGGCCCGCAATCGGGGGAAAGCGATGTGTCCATACCGTCGTTTTACCGCGCCGCAGGGGGGTGCGTCCAGCCGGGCAAAAAAATGAAAAAATGTGCTTGCATCGTTTTTCGCGATGAGTATAGTCCGCCCCACGCCGCCGGACGGAACGGAGCGCCGAACGAAACGACGAACAAAACTGAAGAAATTCAGTGAGTTCAGCGGGTTCAGCACCGGGAAGAACGGTTCGCAGCGGAGCGCGGGCGTAGCTCAGGGGTAGAGCACAACCTTGCCAAGGTTGGGGTCGAGGGTTCGAATCCCTTCGCCCGCTCCAGTCTTCCGACAGGAAGGCGACTGCGAAAAGACGGCGTGACACGATGGACGCGTGATGAACGCGGGCGTAGCTCAGGGGTAGAGCACAACCTTGCCAAGGTTGGGGTCGAGGGTTCGAATCCCTTCGCCCGCTCCATCGTCCCACGGAATTTGATCGACCAACGGGCCGCTTGAGAGTGTCAAGCGGCCCGTGGTCGTTTTGGCGTGTGCTTGCGCAGAGGATGCCGGGCGCCGGTTGACAGGGCGTCCCTCCATCGACCAGAGTGGATTTTCCCATGCCGAAAATCACCCTGACCGATATCAGCCGGTTCGACTTCAATCTGGCCGTCACCTTCCTGGCGATCTGGCAGGAACGCAGCGTGTCGAAGGCGGCGCATCGCCTGTCGCTCAGCCAGTCGGCGGTCAGTGCCGCCCTGTTGCGCCTGCGGGAGGCGGCGGGGGATCCGCTGTTCGTGCGCACCCGCGGGTGCATGCAGCCAACGCCGCGGGCCATCGCCATGGCGGCGCATCTGGAATCCGGCCTGGGGCTGATCCACCGGGCCTTTGCCACCGACGACACCTTCGATCCGGCGACCAGCCGCCGGCATTTCAGCTTGGGCATGTCCGACGATTTCCAGGTGGCGGTCGGCCCGGCCATCGCCCGGCGGCTGGCGGGGGAGGCCCCGCACGTCTCCGTCGTGTTCCGCCAGACCAACCGCCATACGGTGGAAGGGGCGTTCGAGGCGGGGGAGGTGGATTTCGCCGTGGTCGCCGGCCCGCCGGTGCGGTCGTGGCTGGAGCGGCAGGAGATCGGGGAGTCCGGTTACGCCTGCCTGTTCGATGCGGCGGCGTGCGGCGTCACCCTGCCGCTGACGCTGGACACCTATCTCGCCCTTCCCCACGTGCTGGTGTCCTTTTCCGGCCGGGAAGGGATCGCGGACCAAGTGCTGAAACGGATGGGCCTGTCGCGGCGCATCCCGGCGGCGTTGACCCATTTTTCGGCCCTGCCGCCGTTCCTGCGGGGCATGGGCATGCTGTCCACCCTGCCATCCCACGCGGCGGTGAGCCTGGCGGCATCATCGGGGCTGACGGCCTGTCCGGCGCCGTTCGACCTGGGCCGCTATCCGGTGTCGCTGGTCTGGAAGCGGGAAAGTGACAATCCCTGGTTCCGCCGGGTGATCGCCGAAACCTTTGCAACCACCCCCGGAATGACCCCTCTCTGACCCGGATCCAAGGGCATCAGCCCTTGGCCAGGGATGGCGAAGGGACCGGCGGTCCCTTCGCAGCGCCCGCCAGGGCGCTCCCCCGCTTAGCTTGATGATATTCCCCCGTCCCCCGGTGAAACACCCGGTCCGTGGGCAGTACCGCCCCCGCGCCCAACGCGGGCATGGCCGCGACCTTGGCGAACAACGGCGCCAGATCCCCCGCAATGCTGTGGAAGAGCTGGGCGAAGCTGTCGATGACGAAATACGTCTCCTGGAAATCATCGATGCGGTAGTCGGTGCGCATGACCCGTTCACGGTGGAAACCGATGCGGTTGGGCGAAGGATCGTCCAGACACCACACCGTTTCCCCCTTGGACGAGACGATGCCCGCCCCGAAGATGCGCAGGCCCGCGGGCGTGGTCATCAGCCCGAATTCCACCGTGTACCAATAGAGCCGCCCGATGAAATCCAGCGCCCCCTGGCGCTCCGCCCTCTGCGCCGCCTGCCCGTACCGCTGCATGTAATCGGCGAAGACCGGGTTCATCAGCAGCGGCACATGGCCGAACAGATCGTGGAACAGGTCCGGCTCTTCCAGATAGTCCATCTGGTCCGGCCTGCGGATCCACGCGGTCACGGGAAAGCGGCGGTTGGCGAGATGCTCGAAGAAGATGGCGCCGGGCACCAGCCCCGGCACCGCGACGATGCGCCAGCCGGTGACGGGTTCCAGCAGTGCCGTCAGCCGGCGGAAATCGGGAATGGCGTCGGGGGAGATGTCCAGCCGGTGCAGCGCGTCGAGGAATTCCGGCACCACCCGCCCCGGCAACAGGGCGTCCTGGCGGCGGTAGAGGGTTCGCCACACCCGATGATCCTCGATGGTGTAGCCGGTCCAGTTCTGATCGATGGTGTAATCGGGGCGGATCCCCGGCGGGGCAGCGGCGACGGCCATGGGCGTCCTCCGGTTTTACTTTTCCATAATGATGGGAACGCGGCAGAGGGTTTGACAGGCACCGGCCGAGGGGAGAAATGTCGGGCGCCGTTTATCTCACCGGAAGGGGTACGCCATGAGTGACGCCGCCGAACCCGACATCGCCGGAACCCCGGCCGGAACGGACCAGCCGCCGCGTTTCGACGGGGATTTCCGCGCGCGGTTCGCCGACCTGCTGCGCTGGCGCCGCGACGTGCGGCGGTTCCGCACCGATCCGCTGCCGCCCGGCACCGCCGAACGGCTGGTGGAAGCGGCGTCGCTGGCGCCGTCGGTGGGGTTTTCCCAGCCGTGGCGGTTCGTGCGGGTGGACCACCCGGCGCGGCGGGCGGCGGTGCGGGCCAGCTTTCTGGCCTGCAACCGCGATGCGCTGGAAAGCTACGACGACGAGCGGCGCCGGCTCTACGCCCATCTGAAGCTGGAGGGGATGGACCGCGCGCCGCTGCAGATGGCGGTCTTCGCCGACGAGGTGACCGGCGTCGGCCGCGGGCTGGGGCGGCGGACCATGCCGGAAACCCTGCGCTATTCCGCCGTGCTGGCGGTGCATACCCTGTGGCTGGCCGCCAGGGTGGAGGGAATCGGGGTGGGCTGGGTGTCGATCCTGGACCCGCAGGCCGTCACCGGCATTCTGGAGGTGCCGGTGGGCTGGTCGCTGGTCGCCTATCTGTGCATCGGCTATCCCGAGATCGAATCCGACCGCCCCGAACTCCAGCGCGCCGGCTGGGAACAGCCGGACATGGCCTCACGCACCATCATCCAACGCTAAACGATCATGCCTCATGGATGAGGCATGATCGTTTAGCCTTATCTTTAGCCCTCGCAATGCTGGCGCATCCGCGCCCTTGGCCGCGGCCTCAATGGCCGCCAAGACTGGCGTCGCCGGGAGTATCGCCGGAGGTATCGTCGGGGTTCTGGCCGTATTTCATGCGGCGCATCTTGTCCTGCACCCGCGCGATTTCGGCGTCGGGCAGGATGACCGGCTGGCCCAGCATCAGCGCGTGGACGTACTGGCGGGCCAGGGCTTCCACCTCCACCGCCAGGGCCAGCGCCGCCTTCAGCGAGCCGCCCAGCGCCAGCAGCCCATGGTTGGCCAGCAGGCAGGCGGTGCGGCCTTCCAGGGCTTTCAGGGCGTTGTCGGACAGGTCCTGGGTGCCGAAGGTGGCGTAATCGCCGCACCGGATGTCCGGCCCGCCGGCCAGCGCCACCATGTAATGAAAGGGCGGGATCGGTTTGCGATGGACCGCCAGCACGGTGCAGAAGGTGGGGTGGGCGTGGACCACCGCCTCCACATCCGGCCGTGCGGCCAGGATGTCGCGGTGGAACCGCCATTCCGACGAGGGGCGGCGGTCGCCGCGCCATGTCCCGTCCAGGGCCATTTCCACCACGTCCTCCACCTGCATCTCGTCATAGGGCAGGCTGGACGGCGTGATGAGGAACCCGTCCCCCGCCCGCACCGACAGGTTGCCGGATGCCCCCTGATTGATGCCCAGCCGGTTCATGGCCTGTCCCGTCTCGATGATGGCGCGGCGCAGGGGCAGGTGGGAAATGGCGGTCATGGGGCTTCTCGCGGGGGTGGGCATGGCCGGGGCCGGGGAGAAAACCCCGGCCCTGGACGCATCATCGGTCCTGGGGAACGCTTACTGCCCCAGCACGTCGAAGTTGGTGGGGGCGGGATCGACCACGCGGGTTCCCTGCGGGGTGATTTCCAGCACCGCCAGCCGCCGTTCGGCGATGCCGTCGGTGCGCAGGCGGAACAGCCCGTCGATGCCGGCAAAGCCGCTGGGGTTGGTCAGTGTGGCGGGGTCGAAGGGGCGCGCCCCGCCCTGGCGGGCCAGCACCGCCGCCAATGCGGTGGCGTCATAGGACAGGGTTGCCAGCCGCGGCGGCTTCTTGCCGTAGAGCGACTGGAAGCGGCCCTCGAAATCGGCGCGCTGGTTGGGGTCGGGGGCGGCGAACCACGCCCCGGCCAGGGCCGGTTCCTGCGCCACCGCCGGATCGTCCCACAGGCCGGTGCCGAGGAACTTCACCTGCCGCGGGTTCAGCCCGTTGGCGGCGGCGGTGGCGGCCAGGGAGCGGATGCGCTGCCCGCCCTCGGCCATCAGCACGGCCTGGGAGTTGGCGGGGGCGATCTTCTGCACCGGGCCGGTGAAATCGGCCACCGCCGGCTCATAGCGTTCGACCTGGGTGATCTGGGCGCCCTGGCGCTGGGCCGCGGCCTGCAGCGCGTTGACCACCGCATCGCCGTACACCCCGCGCGGGGCCAGTGCTCCGAAGCGGGTGACCCCTTGAGCGCGGGCGTAATCGGCCACCCGCACCACCTGATCGGCGGGGATGAAGCCCATCACCCAGACGCCGTTGGCCGCCTGGGTCCAGTCGGTGGTGAAGGCCAGCACCGGCACCCCGGCCTGCTGCGCCACCGGGCGCACCGCCGCCACGTCGCCGGAATAGAGCGGGCCGAGGATGATGGTGGCCCCGTCGGCGATTGCCCGGCGTGCCGCCTCGGCCGCACCCTGGGGCGTGCCCTTGGTGTCGCGGGGCATCAGCTCGAAATGTTCGGCGGCCATGTCGAACAGGGCCATCTGCGCCGCATCAACCATCGGTTGCCCGATGGCAGCACTGGACCCGGACAGGGGCAGCAGAAGTGCGGCCTTCACCGTCTGCTCGGCCGGAGCCGGCGTCTGGATCGGAGCAGATGAGGGTTGCGCCCCTTGTACCACAGGCGCCCGGCCCGCTACATTCGTGCCGCAAGCACCCAGAAGCAGCGTCGCCGCCAGCGTCCAGGCGCCGGCAAAACGCGGCCCCCGCGCACGAGAGAAAGGTGTCGCCCGTCGTGCCACCGAAAGTCTCCCCACAAAGCCCGGCGCCCGGCGCCGCGTCCCATCCCGATCCGGCATCCCGTGCCATATCAGGTTTTGCAGAAGGTAGCGATCCCATCGCCGCAAGTAAACCGGACGACACCGGCACCGACGACATGCCCGATCCGGGAATATCCCCTGAACCGGACTCACCCCTTGAGATGCTGGCCGATCTGCCTCCACCGGCCGCGGGCAAGCCGCTGCCGCCGGGGCTGTATCTGGTGGCGACCCCCATCGGCAACGCCGCCGACATCACGCTGCGCGCGCTCGACACCCTGAAGCGCGCCACGGCGGTGGCGTGCGAGGACACCCGCGTCACCGGGCGGCTGATGACCATCCACGGCATCCCCACGCCGCTGGTGCCCTATCACGAGCACAACGCCGCCCGCATGCGCCCGCAACTGATCCGCCGGATGCAGGGGGGGGATGCCGTCGCGCTGGTGTCCGACGCCGGCACGCCGCTGGTGTCCGATCCCGGCTACAAGCTGGTGCGGGAGTGTGTGGAGGCCGGAGTCGCCGTCACCACCTTGCCGGGGCCGTCGGCGCCGCTGGCGGCGCTGCTGTTGTCGGGGCTGCCCAGCGACCGTTTCCTGTTTGCCGGCTTCCTGCCGAACAAGAGTGCCGCCCGCCGCACCGCCATCGCCGAGGTGAAGGCGGTGCCCGCCACCCTGATCTTCTTCGACTCGCCCCAGCGGCTGGCGGCGTCGCTGGCCGATCTGGCCGCCGTGCTCGGCCCCCGTCCGGCGGCGGTGGCCCGCGAACTGACCAAGCTGTACGAGGAGGTCCGGCGCGGCCCCCTGGACGAGTTGGCCGCCCATTACGAACAGGCCGGTCCGCCGCGCGGCGAGATCGTCATCGTGGTTGGCGCCCCCTCCGCCGACTCGGCGGACCAGGGGGTGGATCTCGACACCGCCCTGCGGGACGCGCTGACCCGGCTGTCGGTGCGCGATGCCACCGCCGCCGTCACCGCCCTGACCGGGCGGCCCAAGCGCGAGGTCTATGCCCGCGCCCTGGAGCTGGCCCGTGAGGCCGATGGGGTGGATGGGGGGACGGAGGCACCATGAGCCTGCCCCCCGATCCCGCCCCCGCCGATCCCCAGCGGCAGAAGAGCGAGCGGTTCGGGCGGTTGGCCGAAGCGGCGTGCCGCGTGCTTTTGCGCGTGAAGGGCTATCGCATTCTCGCGTCCCGCCTGCGCACGCCGATGGGGGAGATCGACATCGTGGCCCGCCGCGGCCGCACCCTGGCGGTGGTGGAGGTAAAGGCCCGCGCCGACTGGCTGGCGGCCAGCGAGGCGGTGACCGCCCGCCAGCGCGGCCGGCTGGCCCGTGCCGCCCATGTGTTCATTGCCGCCCATCCACAGTACGCCGGCTTGACCTTGCGCTTCGACGTGATGCTGGTTACCCCTTGGGCCATGCCGCGTCATATTCCCGATGCGTGGCGGGCGCAGACCTGATGCCGAAGGGGTTCCCCCCGTGACCACCCGTGCCGAAGCCCTGGAGATCCTGACCCGCGCCGGCACCCAGCCCGACGACGCCCTGGATGTGGGCGGAACGGCGCTGGCGCTGGGGCTGCTGGACCAGCCGGGGGCGGATCTGCCGGCGTACCGGGCGCATCTGGCCATGCTGGCCCGCGACATGGCCGACCGCCACGCCGCCGCCATCGACACCGGCACCGACGGGCTGAACAGCCGCATCGCCACCTTGCGGGCGGTGCTGGCGGGACGCCATGGCTATGCCGGCGACCATGACACGTACGACGACCTGCAGAACGCCAACCTGCTGCGGGTGATCGACCGGCGGCGGGGGCTGCCGGTGGCGCTGGGCATCCTCTATCTCCACGCCGCCCGCGCCATGGGGTGGGACATGGCGGGGCTGAACTTTCCCGGCCATTTCCTGCTGCGGCTGGACCACGAGGGGCAGCGGGCGATCATCGATCCCTTCAACGGCGGCGCCACCCGCACCGCCGCCGACCTGCGCGAGCTGTTGAAGGCGACCGGCGGGGCGGGGGCCGAACTGCGGCCCGAGCATTACGCGGCCGTCGGTGCGCGCGACGTGCTGTTGCGGCTGCAAAACAATCTGAAACTGCGCCACTTGAGCGCCGGTGACGTGCCGCGGGCGCTGGACACCCTGGCGGGCATGGTGCTGTTCGCCCCGGATGAGGCGGGGCTGTGGCGGGAAACCGGCCTGCTGGAAGCCCACGCCGGCCACAACGCCGAAGCCATCGCCGCGCTGGAGCGGTTCATCGACCTGTCGGACAGCCCGCCGCAAAAGCATCAGGCGGCCCTGCTGATTCAGCAGCTTCGCCAGCACCCCCACTGATCCTGATCGCATGGATCCTGATACCATGCGCTTTTTCCGCCCGCAGGAGACATCCGTCCCATGACCCTGACCGTCGCGTTCCAGATGGACCCCATCGAGTCCATCAACATCGACACCGATTCCAGCTTCATGATGGCGCTGGAGGCCCAGCGCCGCGGTTACCGCCTGCTGCACTACCACCCCCGCGACCTGTCGCTGACGGGCAATGTCCTGACCGCCCGCGTGCGCGAGATGGCGGTGGAGCGCAAGAAGGGCGCCCATTACCGCATGGGCGAGCCGACGGTGATCGACCTTGCCACCGTCGATGTGATCCTGATGCGCCAGGACCCGCCGTTCGACATGGCCTACATCACCGCCACCCACATGCTGGAGCATGTGCAGCCCAAGGTGCTGGTGCTGAACGACCCGAAGAACGTGCGCAACGCCCCGGAAAAGCTGTTCGTCACCCATTTCCCGACCCTGATGCCGCCGACGCTCATCACCAGCGACAAGCAGGCGATCCTGGAATTCCGGGCCGAGCACAAGGACATCATCGTCAAGCCGCTGTTCGGCAACGGCGGGGCGGGTGTCTTCCACCTGAAGCCCGATGACGAGAATCTGGGGTCGCTGCTGGAAACCTTCACCCAGCTTTACCGCGAGCCGGTGATCGTCCAGCGTTACCTGCCCGAGATCCGCCAGGGCGACAAGCGCATCATCCTGATCGACGGCGAACCCGCCGGCGCCGTCAGCCGCATGCCGCAGGAGGGCGAGGCGCGGGCCAATTTCCACGCCGGCGGCAGCGCCAAAAAGACCGGCCTGACCGCGCGCGAGCGGGAGATCTGCGAGGCCATCGGCCCGGTCCTGCGCGAACAGGGGCTGGTGTTCGTCGGCATCGACGTGATCGGCGACTATCTGACCGAAATCAACGTCACGTCCCCGACCGGCATCCAGGAAATCAACCGCCTGGACGGCAGCGCGCTGGAAGCGACGCTGTGGGACGCCATCGAGAAGCGGCTGTAAGGCCGGCGCCCCGGCCTATCCGGAAAACCGTTCGCGGTAGGCCTGTGGGCTGATGCCCAGCGTGCGCAGGAAGGTGCGGCGCATGGTTTCCTCCGACCCGAAGCCGCACCGCCGCCACGTCTGGCCGACCGGGGCGCCGTCCTCGATCAGCCGGCGGGCGGTTTCGATGCGGAGGATCTCCACCGCGCGGGCCGGGGTGTGGCCGGTTGCCTGACGGTAGTGGCGGCAGAAGCTGCGCAGGCTCATGCCCGCCCGGTCGGCCAGGACCGACAGCGACAGGTCGCGGGTGAGGTTCTCGACGATCCAGGCGTGCAGCCGTTCGAACCGGCCGTCGGTGGTCTGGAGCGCCAGCGCCGTGCTGAACTGGGCCTGTCCGCCGGGGCGCTTGAGGAACACCACCAGTTCCCGCGCCACGGCCAGCGCCGCCGCGCGGCCCAGATCCTCCTCCTCCAGCGCCAGGGCCAGATCGATTCCCGCCGTGATCCCCGCCGAGGTCCAGATGCGGCCGTCGCGCACGAAGATCGGATCGGGGTCGAGCCGCACCGCGGGGAAGCGGGCCGCGAATTCGGCGCAGCGGTTCCAATGGGTGACCGCCCGGCGGCCGTCCAGCAACCCCGCCTGCGCCAGCAGGAACGCACCGCTGCACACGGACGCGGTGCGCTCCGCCACGGCCGCGCGGCGGCGCACCCAGTCCACCAGCGCAGGACGGTCGCAGGCGGCCCGGATCCCCCATCCCCCCGCCACGATCAGGGTGTTCAGCGGCGCGTCGGCGGGCGGCAGCGGCGTGGCCCTGAGGGCGACCTGCGAGGAGGTGACCACCTCCTCCTGTTCCGCAACGATGGTGATCTCATAAAAGCGCCGGCTGCCGCGCGGCCTCATGTCGTTGGCCGACGCAAAGACCTGCGCCGGCCCGGTCACATCGAGAAGCTGGGCATCGGGATAGGCCAGGACGTCGATCCGGCGGATGTCGTGGTTTGGCATGATCCGAGGGGTGAATGGCCACACCGCCCGAGTGTCCCCATGGTACGCCTGGGACGTCAAGTCCCCCTCAAGCCTGGAGACACCCCATGAGCCTGACCTTCGGCATTCTGTGTTTTCCCGATGTCCAGCAACTGGACCTGACCGGCCCGTACGAGGTGTTCGCCACGGTGCGGAGCGCGCGGGTCCATCTGGTGGGAAAAGAACGGGCGCCGGTCCGGTCCTCGACCGGGCTGTGGCTGACCCCCGACACCACCTTTGCCGACGCCCCGCCGTTCGATGTGCTGTGCGTGCCGGGCGGGGCCGGGGTGAACGCGCTGCTGACCGACCCGGACACGCTGGCGTTCGTCCGGCGCCAGGCGGCGACGGCGCGTTATGTCACCTCGGTGTGCACCGGCGCGCTGGTTCTGGGGGCGGCGGGGCTTTTGCGGGGCAAGCGCGCGACCACCCACTGGAACGCCCATGATTTCCTCGCCCATTTCGGCGCCATCCCGGTCAGGGAACGGGTGGTGCGCGACGGCGCCCTCATCACCGCCGGGGGGGTGACCTCGGGGATCGACTTCGGCCTGACCGTGATGGCCGAGCTTGTGGGACGGGCGGAGGCCGAGGCGATCCAACTGATCCTGGAATACGCCCCGGCCCCGCCGTTCCAGGCGGGCACCCCCGAGGAGGCCCCGGCCGCGGTCGTGGAACTGGTCCGGCAACGGCTGTCCGCCTCCCGTGCCGAGCGCGAGGCGATCCTGTCCGCCCTTCCGCCCGGCGGTGCTGACACCGGCCGGGAGGGCTGAGGCCGGAGCGCCCCCTCTCCCCGGTGGGAAGAGGGGGCGTTGAGCAGCAGACGGGTCAGGTTTCGATGTGGCCGCGGACCAGTTCATTGACCCGGTTGGCCTTTTCCATCTGCACCATATGCCCGGCCTCGCCGATCACCTCCGCTTTTGCCCGGTCGCCCAGGGCTTCGGCGTGGGCGGCGGGGATGACGGCATCGCTTTCACCCCAGATGACCAGCACCGGCGTCGTCGCCGCCTTCAGCGCGTCGGCCAGCACCGCGCTCTGCCGGCCCCCGGCGAACAGGGCGCCGCCCAGGGCGCGCAGCGCATCGTCCACCCCGTCCAGCCGCTTGTATTTCAGCAGGTCGTCCACAAGCTGGCGGGTGACGGTGGCGGGGTTGTGGAACAGGTGCTCCAGCACCGGCTTCAGATCCCGCCGGGACGAGGCGGCGATAAAGCCTTCCGTATAACCGCTGTTGATCTCCTCCCCCAGCCCGGCGGAACCGATCAGGGTCAGGCTGCGGACGCGGCCGGGGTGGTTCAGGGCTGTGCGGGCCGCCACCGCCCCGCCCATGGAATGGCCGACCAGATGGGCGGATTCGATGCCCAGAGCGTCCATGAAGCCGACCAGGGCGGCGGACAGGCCGTCGAGGCCCGGTTCCTTCACCGTCTTGTCGGACTGGCCGTGGCCCGGCAGGTCGAGCGCGTGGACCGTCCCGGCCTCGGCCAGCGCGTCGATGTTGAACAGCCAGTTGTCCAGGTCGCCGCCGAAGCCGTGGATCAGGATGATGGTGTGCGGCCCGTCGCCCCGCCGGGCATAGCGCAGGCGCCCGGCCGGGGTTTCGACGAAATCATAGCGTGGTGCCGCCTCATCCTCCCCGCCATCCGCCGCCGCACCGGTGGCGTAGGCGGCGACATAGGCGTCGATCTCGGCGTCCGGCACGTCGTCGTCGGCGATGACGCCGATCAGCGCCTTGACCGGATACACCGTGTCCGGCTCGCCGATCACCCGGCGCAGGGTGCCGGCGTCACCGGCCTCCACCACACCGGCGATCTTGTCGGTTTCCACCTCGACGATCTCGTCGCCGACGGCGACCTTGGATCCGGGCCGTTTCAGCCAGCCGGTGACCTTGCCTTCCGACATGGAGAGGCCCCACTTGGGCATGACGATCGGCTTGATGCGTTCGCTCATAAACATTCTCCTTACACGCGGGCGAGGCTCAGGCGGCCCGCGCGTGGGGGACGGTCTTGCCGACGGCGGCGGCGATGGCGTCGGCCGAGGGGATGTAGAGGTCTTCCAGCACCGGGGAGAACGGCACCGGCGTGTGCGGGGCGGTCACCATCTGCGGTGCCGCCTTCAGCGCGCCGAAGGCGTTCTGCGCCACATAGGCGGCGACGTCGCAGGCGATGGAGCAGCGCGGGTGCGCCTCGTCCACCACCACCAGACGGCCGGTGGCCTCGACGCTTTCGATCACCGTGTCCCAGTCGATGGGCGACAGGGTGCGCAGGTCGATCACCTCGGCCTGGATGCCGGTCCGGGCCAGGGTTTCCGCGGCGGCCAGCGCGCGGTGGACGGTCAGGCCGTAGCTGACGATGGTCACGTCCTTGCCTTCGCGCACCACGTTGGCCTCGCCGAAGGGAATGGCGTAGGACTCCGCCGGCACGTCGGTTTCCAGCCCGTAGAGGTTCTTGTGCTCGCAGAAGATCACCGGGTCGTCGTCGCGGATCGACTGGATCAGCAGCCCCTTGGCGTCATAGGCGTTGGACGGGCACACCACCTTCAGCCCCGGAATGTGGGTGAACAGCGGGGTCAGCATCTGCGAATGCTGGGCGGCGGCGCGGAACCCGGCGCCGACCATGGCGCGGATGACCACCGGGGTCTTGGCCTTGCCGCCGAACATGTATTTGAACTTGGCGGCCTGGTTCAAAATCTGGTCGAAACACACCCCCATGAAGTCGAGGAACATGAGTTCGGCGACCGGACGCATGCCGCAGGCCGCCGCCCCGATGGCCGCACCGATGTAGGCGCTTTCCGACAGCGGCGTGTCCATCAGCCGGTTGCCGTGCTTGGCGTAAAGCCCCTTGGTGACGCCCAGCACGCCGCCCCAGGCGTCCATCTCGCCGGGCGCGCCGGACCCGCCCACGATGTCCTCGCCCAACAGGATGACGGTGGGGTCGCGGCGCATTTCAAGGTCCAGCGCCTCGTTGATCGCCTGTTTGTAGCTGATCTTGCGGGCCATGGTGTTTCCTCCGTGTTTGTCTTGTTCGTTCAGTAGGAGACGTAGACGTCGGTCGTCAGCTCGCCCGCATGGGGCAGCGGCGCGCCCTTGGCGCTGGCCACCGCGTCGTCGATCAGGGCGGCGACCTCGCGGTCGATCACCCGCAACTCGGCATCGCCGATCACGCCCGCGGCGGTGACGCGGTTGGCGAACAGGGTCAGACAGTCGCGGCTGGCGCGGTTGGCGTCGTTCTCGCCCTTGGCCTTGTAGGTCTGGGCGTCGCCTTCGAAATGGCCGAAGAAGCGGACCATCTTGCATTCCAGCAGCGCCGGCCCGCCGCCTTCGCGGGCGCGGCGGATGATCTCGCCCGCCGCTTCATGGACGGCGAAGAAATCGGTGCCGTCCACCGTCACCCCCGGCAGCCCGAAACCGGCGGCGCGATCCACATAGGAATCCACCCCGGTGGCGTATTCGACCGAGGTGGATTCGGCATAGCCGTTGTTCTCCACCACGAAGATCACCGGCAGGTTCCAGATCGCGGCGAGGTTCATGCTTTCCAGCACCGTCCCCTGGTTGGACGCACCGTCGCCGAAGAAGGTGATCCCCACCCCGCCGTCGCCGCGGAACTTGGCGGCCAGGGCGGCCCCGCAGATCAGCGGCGCCCCGGCCCCCAGGATGCCGTTGGCCCCCATCATGCCCTTGGACAGGTCGGCGATGTGCATGGACCCGCCCTTGCCGCGGCACGATCCGGTCACCTTGCCGTAGATCTCGGCCATCATGGCGTGCACATCCACGCCCTTGGCGATGCAATGGCCGTGGCCGCGGTGGGTGGAGGCGATGCGGTCGATGTCGCTCAGGTGCATCATGATGCCGGTGGCGCACGCCTCCTCGCCCGCATAAAGGTGGACGAAACCGGGGATGTCGCCCTTGGCGAATTCCACATGCAGCCGCTCCTCGAACTCGCGGATGGTCCGCATGGTGCGGTAGGCCTGCAGCAGGTCGTCCTTGGGCAAGGGAAACGGGTTGTTGGTCATGGGTCTGTTTCCTCCGTGATTCTCTTGGTGCTCTTGGTTGTCAGGGCTGCCGGTCGAGCAGCAGCCCGTGGCGGGCGGCAAAGCGCATCACCGCCGCGGTATCGACGGTGCGGAACGCCCGGTCGATCAGGGTGACCGTCACCGTCTGGTGCGGGTCGAAGAACAGTTCCCGTTCGCCGTCGAGGGCGACGGCCCCGGCGGGAAGAGCGGGGGTGACCGGCGTGCCCGCCGGCAGGCGGCGCCAGGAATCAATGCCGATGGTGCCGATCAGGCCGGGGGCGATCGGCGCCCGCACCCGCCGGGCCGCGGTGTCCGCCGGGGCCAGCGTCAGGGCCAGCCCGCCCGGCTCGTCGCGCCCCACCGTTTCCACCAGACCGGCGATGGCGGCCATGCCGATCACCTCGGGGTCGGCGAAGGTGACGTAGAGTTCGCGAAACGTCTCGGTCCGCCACAGGGCGCGGGCGCCGACGAAACGGTCGGTCACGATGGCGGCATCGACCAGTGCGATGTCGGGCGGGCCGCCGTCGATGCGCACCTCGATCACCTTGTTGTCGGCGAAGGCGACCGCCGGCGGCACCCGTCCGGTGGCGGCCAGCCCGGCGGCAAGCCCGGTGATGGTCGGTTCGCGGTGTTCGGGAAAGGCGTTGTTGGTGCCGGTGGAAATCCCGGCGATGGGAACGCTGCCGCAGGCCCCCGCCACCGCCCGGTGGGTGCCGTCGCCGCCCAGCACGACGATGACGGCCACGTCCCCCGCCGCGGCCATGGCGGCGGCGGCGCGGCGGGTATCCTCCACCGTGCCGGTCACGGGGATGGGCAGGAAGCTCAGGCGGGGGAACCGCTCCTCCCCCTGGTTGCGGGACCGCTCGATGCCGCGCACCACATGGCTGCCGACGCCGCCGCGTTCGGGCATCATCACCACATCATCGATGCCGCAGGCGGCCAGGGCGGCCAGGGTGCGCAGCACGATGTTGGCGCGGTCGGCGATCTGGATGCTGCTGGCGCTGGCGACGACCCGGCGGATGTCGCGGGCGGAAACCGGATTGGCGATTATGCCGATCTTCGGCGTCATCGGGCGCCCTCCCTTGGCGCATGTTTGTTTTGCCGCTTTGAAAAGCAAACGGCGGGCCACGCTGCGGCCACGCCTAAGCCCTTGTTTTCATGGGAAAGCCGGAATGGGGGATGCGGCACACCTGCGGCGGTCCCGCCACAGGTGCGGCGGCGGTCCGCCACAGGTGCGGCGGGGGTATCCCTTGTGCGGTGCCGCGAGTCATTCGCTTGCCGTCGCCGCGGTTCGGGGCGACACTGGGGCAAAAAACCGCAGGTCGTGAAAGAACCGCAAAGTCCGGGAGGACGCCGATGAAAGGAGAGCAGGCCGCGCACATCGACGAGCTGGTGCGCGCAGCGAATGGTCATGCCACCCGCCGCGATGCCGTCATCCGGGACTCCTGGCGGCGGTGCGTGACGGAGCACAATCTCAACCCCGAGGTGTTGCGCGACCCGTGCATCCTGACCGACACCCGGCTGCGCGAGCATCAGGACGCCATGGAGGAATTCACCCACACCGCCCGTTTCGGGGTGGAGACGCTGTATCGGCAGGTGGCGGGCCTGGGTTATGTGCTGCTGCTCACCGACGCCAAGGGGGTGACCGTCGATTTCATCGGCGATCCCACCGTTGACACCACCCTCATGCGCGCCGGTCTTTACCTGGGGGCCGACTGGAACGAGTCCCACGCCGGAACCTGCGCCGTGGGCACCTGCATTGCCACGGGCGAAGCTCTGGTGGTCCACCAGACCGACCATTTCGACGCCACCCACATCCCGCTCACCTGCACCGCAGCGCCGGTGTACGATCCGGCGGGCAATCTGGCGGCGGTGCTGGACATTTCCGCCCTGCGCTCGCCGGAACCGAAGGAAAGCCAGTTCCTGGCGCTCCAGTTCGTGAAATCCGTCGCCCACAAGATCGAGATTGCCCATCTCCTCAACCGCTTCCGGCGGGAATGGATCATCAAGCTCGCCCCCTCCCCGGAATTCGCCGATGTGGAGCCGACCTATGTCCTGGCGGTGGACGGGTCGGAACGGATCCTTGGTTTCAACAACATGGCCCGCCACCTGATGCTGCGGGAAAGCGAACGGCGCCATGACAAATCCAGTGGCGGACCGCTGGTGGGGCGCCGGCTGTCCGAGTTCTTCGAATTGACGGTCGATGACCTGCCGCGGCTGACCCATTCCCGCCCGGCGGCGCAGCGCATGGTGCGGCTGGCCGTTTCTGGCACGCCGCTGTTCGCCCACAGCCTGCCCCCGCCCACCCGGTTCGGCGCGCCGGTGGCCGAACCGGCCCCGGCGGCCCTGCCGGCGCCGCTGCAGGCGCTGTTCCACGACGATCCGGCCATGCAGCAGGTGGCGCGCCGGGCCGCCAAGCTGGTCAACACCCAGATGAGCCTGCTGATCTGCGGCGAAACCGGGGCGGGCAAGGAGCATCTGGCCAAGGCCATCCACGCCGCCGGTGTCCGGGCCGGCAAGCCCTTCGTGCCGGTGAACTGCGCCGCCCTGCCGGAATCGCTGATCGAGGCGGAATTGTTCGGGTACGAGCCGGGCGCCTTCACCGGGGCCGCGGCGCGGGGCAAGAAGGGGCTGGTGCTGGAAGCCGACGGCGGCACGCTGTTCCTGGACGAGATCGGCGACATGCCGCTTGCCCTGCAGACCCGGCTTTTGCGCGTGCTGGCCGAGCGGGAGGTCACGCCGGTCGGCCGGTCAAAGCCGGTTCCGGTCAACATCCGGGTGATCGCCGCCACCCACCGCGACCTTGTGGACGAGGTGAAGGCCGGGCGGTTCCGCGAGGATCTGTATTTCCGCATCAGCGGGGCGACGCTCACCCTGCCGCCGCTGCGCCGCCGGACGGATTTCGACTGGCTCGTGGGGCGGCTGCTGTCGGAACACAACCGCAAATCCCCCACACGCCTTGCCCTGTCGGACGAGGCGGCGGCGGCCCTGCGCGCCCACCGCTGGCCGGGCAACGTCCGCGAACTGGTGAACACGCTCGACTATGCCTGTGCGGTGGCCGGTGACGGCATCATCCGCTGCGACGACCTTCCCGACCGGCTGCTGCACGCGGGCCGGGAGGAGGGGGAGGAGAATACCGCGGCGGTGGGGGCGGTCCACGCCGCCGGCCCCGCGGCGGTGCCGTTGATCCCGCCGACGCTGTGGGCGGAGCGGGACCAGCTTCTGCATGCCTTGGCGGTGCGGCGGTGGAACGTGTCGGCGGTGGCCCGCGATCTGGGCATCGACCGCACCACGGTGCACCGCCGCATGCGGCGCTTCGGCATCGTGTCGCCCCGCTATGGGGATCCCCCCGTGCCCCCGCCCGGCCTGCCGGCAGCGCCAACGCCCGCACCGTGGGAGCGGTGAGGGTCTTTCGCTCCCCGGCCATCCGCCCGCGCACCGCTCACCGTGCGCGGGCGGGACTCACCAGGAACTCCGCCGCCGGGTCGTGAGCCTGATACCGGCCGAGGGCGGCATCCCGGTCGCGCACGGCGTAGCAGTAAACGCAGCCGTGGGGGCAGGTGTCGTAATCGCCGATGTCGCGGCTTTCGGCGCACAGGCACCCCGGGCGGTTGCCTTTGGTCCGCGCCGCGATGGGGCGCCCGGCCACGTCGGACAGGCGGGCGGCGTCCACGCAGCGGGCGGGGGAGGTGCCCGCCACCCCCGCCAGCGCCGGCTGGGTGCACAGCGTCAGCGCCATGCCGTGATCGGCGGCCGATGCGGCCAGATCACCCAGCAGGGCGCGCTTGTCATCATCCCCCAGCAGGCTCCCGGTGAAACCGGCCCGGGCGGCTGCAAGGGCCAGATTGCGGGTGGTCTTGCGGTAGGGTTCCATGAACGACACCGTGACCTCATCCACCACGCCCCGCAGTGCCGCCGCCAGCCGGGCAAAGGTCTGCCGGTGCCAGTCGGGCGGGGTCAGGTCGGTCGGTACGATGGGGTCGTAGCGCCACACCACCGCCCGCGGTCCCCAGCGGCGGGCCGCCGCGCGCATCTGCTCCACCGCCGCTTCCCACCCGATGACCGAGCGTTCCAGCGGCCGGGGCAGGGCGGTGGCGGTGAACTGCACCACGAAGGGGATACCCAGCCCGTCCACCGCGTCCAGCCCGGCGGCGAAGGGGCCGAGGTTGCGGGTCCAGAACACGAAGCCGTCCACCGCCGCCGGGGTCAGGTCCACCCGCCCAGGCGGCCCGCCGTACGGGTTGACCGTGCGGGCATGGCCGGCACGCAGCCGGTTGACGAACCACTCCCCGTAAAAAGCCGGGATGTCGGTGCGGTAGCTGGCCGAAACGATCATGCGGCCCACCGTCCTTCGTGCGTCATGCCGCCCAGCAGGTCCAGCGCCAGCGCCCGCACCGCGCGGGCGGCGGCGGACAGGGGGCGGCCGGCGGCGTGGGCCATCAAAATGGTGCGCTCGATGGCCGGTTCCCCGATGGGGCGGTGGGCCAGACGGGGCGCCGACGCCCCGCCGCGGGCCACCCGCTCCGACAGCACGGTGTAGCCCACCCCCTCCGCCACCAGCGCCTTGATCTGGTCGAGCGCGTCGATTTCCATCACCACCTGCGGCGTGCGGTCCAACAGCACGGCGGCGCGCTCCACCTCCTCCCGCACGCCGTGGGGGCGGCCGGGCAGGATCAGCGGCAGGTCGAGAACGGCGGCGAAGGGAATCACCGCCCCGTCCCCCATCAGCGGGTCGTACTGCGGGGCCACCAGGGTCAGCCCCTCGCGCGCCACGGCCACCGTCTCCAGCCCCTCCATGCGCTCGGCGCCGAAGATCAGCGCCATGTCAACAGCGCCGGAGCGCACCCATTCCAGCATATGGCCGGACAGCCCCTCCACCACCCGCAGCCGCACGCCGGGATGGTGGCGCCGCACCGCCAGCGCCAGCGGCACCGTCAGCACGCTGCCCAGCGAGGTGGGAATGCCGATGACCGCCGGGCCGCTGGGAGCGGCTTCGATCCCCCGCACCTCGTCGCGCAGGGATTCCAATGCGGCCACCACCGCCGCCGCCCGCTCCGCCAGCCGCCGCCCGCTGTCGGTCGGCACCACCCCGCGGGCGGTGCGCAGCACCAGCGCACAGCCCAATTCCTCTTCCAGCCGCTTCAGGTGCAGGCTCAGGGCCGGCTGCGCCACCCGCAGCGTGGCGGCCGCGCGCGACAGCGACCCGCAGTCGATGATGCCCAGAAAGTAGCGGAGTTGGCGGATGTCCATGCCCGGTTCCCCGTGGGAAAAACCGCCGCATCCTATAACGGATCGTTATGGCTGCGATAGCAAAGATCGCTTTGTCATCATGGCCGGGTTTGGGCACTCTGGCGTCCGGATATCACCAAGAAACCCAACCCCCGTGAGGAGACGCGCCGTGCAGCCGATGACCTGGGACGATCCCTTCCTGCTGGAAAACCAACTCACCGACGATGAAAAGCTGATCCGCGACAGCGCACGGGCCTATTGCCAGGAGAAGCTGCAGTCGCGTGTGATCGCCGCCTTCCGCGAGGAGCATTTCGACCGCGCCATCATGGCGGAAATGGGCGAATTGGGCCTGCTGGGCGCCACCATCCCCGAGGAATACGGCGGGTCCGGCGTCAGCCACGTCGCCTATGGTCTGGTGGCGCGCGAGGTGGAGCGGGTGGACAGCGGTTACCGTTCGGCCATGTCGGTGCAGTCGTCGCTGGTGATGCACCCCATCTACGCCTATGGCAGCGAGGAGCAGAAGAAGAAGTATCTGCCCCTTCTGGCCCGCGGCGAATGGGTCGGCTGCTTCGGCCTGACCGAGCCGGACGCCGGTTCCGACCCCGGCGGCATGCGCACCCGCGCGGTGAAGGTGGACGGCGGCTACCGCCTGACGGGTCAGAAGATGTGGATCACCAACAGCCCCATCGCCGATCTGGCCGTGGTCTGGGCCAAGTCCGAGGCCCACGGCGGCAAGATCAAGGGCTTTGTGGTCGAACGCGGCACCAAGGGGTTCACCACCCCGAAGATCGAGGGCAAGATCAGCCTGCGCGCCTCGGTCACCGGCGAAATCGTGCTGGACGAGGCTTTCGTCCCCGATGACGCTCTGCTGCCCGGTGCCACCGGCCTGGGCGGGCCGTTCGGCTGCCTGAACAAGGCGCGCTACGGCATCGCCTGGGGGGCCATGGGGGCTGCGGAATTCTGCTGGCACGCCGCCCGCCAGTACACGCTGGACCGCAAGCAGTTCGGCCGCCCGCTGGCCGCCACCCAGCTCGTCCAGAAGAAGCTGGCCGACATGCAGACCGAAATCACGCTGGGGCTGCAGGCGGCTCTGCGCGTCGGCCGGATGATCGACGATGGCACGTGGTCGCCGGAAGCCGTGTCGCTCATCAAGCGCAACAACGTCGGCAAGGCGCTGGACATCGCCCGCGTCGCCCGCGACATGCACGGCGGCAACGGCATTTCCGAGGAATTCCAGGTCATCCGCCACATGGTCAACCTGGAAACCGTCAACACCTACGAAGGCACCCACGACGTCCACGCCCTGATCCTGGGCCGCGCCCAGACGGGCATCCAGGCGTTTTCGTAAGGGGAGACCACATCATGGCCGGGCCGCTGTCGCACTTGCGGGTTCTGGATCTGTCGCGGGTGCTGGCGGGGCCGTGGGCCACCCAGACGCTCGCCGACATGGGAGCGGAGGTGGTGAAGGTGGAGCGTCCCGGTCTGGGCGACGACACCCGCGGCTGGGGGCCGCCCTTCATCCAGGCGCCCGACCCGGAGACGGGACGGGCGGGGATGGCGGCCTATTTCACCTGCGCCAACCGCGGCAAGCGGTCGGTCGCCATCGACTTCACCACGCCCGAGGGCGCCCAGCTCGTCCGCGAGATGGCGGCCTCGGCCGATGTGGTGGTGGAGAACTTCAAACGCGGCGGTCTGGTCAAGTACGGGCTGGATTACGAGTCGCTGAAGGCGGTGAAGCCCGATCTGGTCTATTGCTCCATCACCGGCTTCGGCCAGACCGGGCCGTACGCCGACCGCGCCGGCTATGACGCCATGATCCAGGCCATGGGCGGGCTGATGAGCATCACCGGCCAGCCCGACGGCGAGCCGGGGGCCGAGCCGATGAAGGTCGGCGTGGCGGTGGTGGACCTGTTCACCGGCATGTACGCCGCCACCGGCATCCTGGCAGCATTGGCCCACCGCGACCGCACGGGCGAAGGGCAGTGGATCGACCTTGCCCTGCTGGATGTGCAGGTGGCGATGCTGGCGAATCAGGCAGCCAACTTTCTGGCGTCGGGCAAGGCGCCGGGGCGCATGGGCAACGCGCACCCCAACATCTGCCCCTATCAGGCGTTCGCCGCGGCGGATGGCCATCTGATGCTGGCGGTGGGCAACGACCAGCAGTTCCGCCGCTTCTGCGCCGTGGCGGGGCGGGAGGATCTGGCCGACGATCCCCGATTCGCCACGAACAAGAAGCGGGTGGAGAACCGCGCGGTGCTGGTGCCGCTGGTCCGCACCCTGCTGGCCGCCCGCCCGCGCGACGAATGGATCGCCGGGCTGGAAGCCGCGGGCGTGCCCTGCGGCCCCATCAACACCATCGATCAGGTGTTCGACCACCCGCAGGTGAAGGCACGCGGCATGGTGGTGGAAGCCCCGCTGCCCGACGGCACCATGGTGCCGATGGTCGCCAATCCGCTGAAGTTCTCCGCCACGCCGCTGGGGCCGTGGAAGGCGCCGCCGGTAATGCCCGTTGAGCATGACGGCCATGACTGACGGTCAAGCATGCCCGGCATGAGCCTTCGTCTTGCCGAATCTTTGTGCCGAACGCCGGTTCTCAAGGCATAAAGATCTCGGAACGCAACATCGTTGCCGTTTCCTCCCTGAACCACCTTTCCACGGCCCTGCCATCTTTGGCTGGGCCGTTTTCTTTTGTCCCTTTCCCGTCCGCCGGGCCACGCGGAAAAGGCGCCTCTGCCGGTGGATTTCTCCCCCCAAGGACGGCGGTGCGATGCCGCGCACGGCCCAGCGGTCCGGCCTGTGGAAAAAACGCGGTAACACAAACGTTGCGGTTTTCGCTTGCATCCGTGCGCGGAACGTTCCTTACTTATTCCACCTTCATTTTTTGCGGTTTGGGGCCATGGCTTTCGCTGGCGTGGCAATCCTGTGTCTTCTGCTTCTGTCGGTGCTGGGCATGCCCGCCGCCCGCTGGAAGGGAGGGGACGGTGTGGTTTATGGCGGCACCGGGGCGGTGTGCGCGGCGCTGACCCTGTGGGCGGCGCTGCGGCTGGCCGGCGGCGGCGTGGACGAGGTGGTGTTGCCGCTGGGGCTGCCCTGGCTGCCGGCCCATCTGCGGGCCGATGCGCTGTCGGCCTTTTTCCTGATGGTGGTGAATTTCACCGGCGCCACCGCCAGCCTGTACGGCTGGGGCTATGGCCGGGCGCATCACGCGGTCCATGGGCCGAAGCCGGGGCCGGTGCTGCCGCTCTACCCGCTGTTCCTGGCGGGGATGAATCTGGTGCTGCTGGCCAACGACGCCTTCGTCTTTCTGGTGTCGTGGGAATTCATGTCGCTGGCCTCCTGGCTGCTGGTTCTTGCCAACCATCGGGAGGAGGGGACGGCGCGGGCCGCGCGCATCTACCTCATCATGGCCGGGTTCGGCACCGCCTGCCTGCTGCTGGCCTTCGGGCTGCTGGCGGGGACGCACGGGGATTACAGCTTCGCCGCCATCCGCACCCACACGCCCACCGCCCTGGCGGGGGCGCTGGGGGTGGGGCTGATGCTGCTGGGGGCGGGGTCCAAGGCGGGGCTGGTGCCGCTGCACATCTGGCTGCCGCTGGCCCATCCAGCCGCACCCAGCCACGTGTCGGCGCTGATGTCGGGGGTGATGACCAAGGTGGCGGTCTATGCCATCGTCCGCGTCACCTTCGACCTGCTGGGCGAACCGGCATGGTGGTGGGGCGGGGTGATGCTGGTGGCCGGATCGGTCACCGCCGTCATGGGCATCCTCTACGCGCTGATGCAGGACGACCTGAAGCGGCTGCTGGCCTATTCCACCGTGGAAAACATCGGCGTCATCATCATCGCCCTCGGCATGGCGCTGGTGTTCAAGGCGGCGCACGTGCCGGTGATCGCCGCCCTGGCCCTGTCGGCGGCGCTGCTGCACATCGTCAACCACAGCCTGTTCAAAAGCCTGCTGTTCTTCGGGGCCGGGGCGGTGCTGGCATCGACCGGCACCCGCGACCTGGGGCGCATGGGCGGGCTGATCCACACCATGCCGGTCACGGCGTTCCTGATGCTGGTGGGCGCGGCGGCCATTTCCTCGCTGCCGCCGCTGAACGGCTTCGTCGGCGAATGGCTGCTGTTCCAGGCCATCCTGAACGGCCCCACCCTGCCGCAGTGGATCCTGAAGATCCTGATCGCGCTGGTGGGGGCGGCGGTGGCGCTGGCGGCGGCTTTGGCCGGGGCGTGTTTCGTGCGCGCCTACGGCACCGCCTTTCTGGGGCGGGCGCGCTCGGTTGCGGCTTCCGGCGCGCGGGAGGTGAATTGGGCCATGCGCGTCGCCATGGCGGTCCCGGCGCTGCTGTGCGTGGTGCTGGGGGTGATGCCGACGCCGCTGCTGCGGCTGGTGGAGCCGGCCACCCGCCTGCTGGTGGAGGCCGGGCCGTTCGACGGCCGGGCGTACCAGCCGTGGTTCTGGTTGGCCCCGACCTCGGCGGTGGGCAATTCGTACAACGGGCTGGTGTTCCTGGTGGTCATCGCCGCGGTGTCGGCGGTGCTGGGGCTGGCGATCCACCGCTGGGCGTCGGACCGGGTGCGCCGGTCCATCGCCTGGGGCTGCGGCTTCGACGAGCCGGACCCGGCGGGGGTGACGCAATACACCCCGTCCAGCTTCGGCCAGCCGATCCGGCGGGCGTTCGGGGCGACGGTGTTCCGGGCGCGCGACACGGTGGACATGCCCGAACCGGGCGACGTGCGCCCGGCCCGGCTGACGGTGCGGTGGAGCGATCCGGCGTGGGTGTGGCTGGCCGACCCGGTGGTGCGGCTGGTGAACGCCGCCGCCGACCGGGTGAACGAGATCCAGTTCCTGACCATCCGCCGGTACCTGTCGCTGATGTTCTTTGCGCTGGTGGCGCTGCTGGTGCTGGTGGCCGTGCTCCAGCAATGGTCATGAGGGGTGTAGGGGTGGTGATGCGATGAAGGCTCTGCTGCTCTCCGTCCTGTGGCAGGTGGTGCAGATGGCGCTGGTGCTGGCGCTGGCGCCGCTGCTGACCGGCTGGGTCCGCTGGGTGAAAAGCCGGCTGCAGGCCCGCTGCGGCGCCTCTCCCCTTCAGCCGTACCGCGACATCCTGCGGCTGCTGCGCAAGGATGTGGTGCTGGCCCACAACGCATCCTGGCTGTTCCGCGCCTCGCCCTACATGATCTTCACCGCCATCTGGGTGGCGGCGGGGCTGGTTCCGGCCTTCACCTCCCATTTGGCGCTGGCGCCGTCGGCCGACCTGATCGCGCTGGTGGCGCTGCTGGGCAGCGCGCGCTTCTTCCTGGCGCTGGCGGGGATGGACGTGGGCACCAGCTTCGGCGGCATCGGCTCGTCGCGCGAGATGATGATCGCCGCCTTTGCCGAACCGGCCATGATGATGATGGTGTTTTCCGTCGCCATCCTGGTGGGCACCACGTCGCTGGCGGAAATTGCCGATTTCATGGTGTCGGGCACCGTGGGGCTGCGGGTGTCGCTGGCGCTGGCGCTGATGGCGCTGGTGATGGTGGCGATTGCCGAGAACGCCCGCATCCCCATCGACAACCCGTCCACCCACCTGGAACTGACCATGGTGCACGAGGCGATGGTGCTGGAATATTCCGGCCGCCATCTGGCGCTGGTGGAAGGGGCGGCGATGCTGAAGCTGCTGCTCTACATGGCGCTGATCGCCTGCATCTTCGCCCCCTGGGGCATGGCCCATCCCGGCGACGGCCTCGGCCCGGCGCTGTGGGGGCTGGTCACCTTTGCGGGCAAGATGGCGCTGGGCGGAGCGGCGCTGGCGGTGTTCGAGACGTCGATTGCCAAGATGCGCGTGTTCCGCGTGGGCGATTTCCTGGGGGGCGCGCTGCTGCTGGCCACCCTGGGGGCGATTTTCCTGTTCGTGTCGCGGGGGGTGTAGGGTGAGCAACCTTGCCTATGATGCCGCCCACCTGTTGGGCGCGCTGGTGCTGATGATGAGTTTCGCGCTGCTGTACCAGCGGCGGCTGTCGGCGCTTCTCAACGCCTTCACGCTCCAGGCGGTGGCGCTGGCGGCGGCGGCGGCGTGGCAGGGCTACGCCCAGCATTCCCACCACCTGTTCATCACCGCCGTGCTGACGCTGGTGCTGAAGGCGGTGGTGATGCCGGTGGCGCTGCGCCGCATCGTGGTGAAGCTGAACATCGAGCGCACCATCGAACCGGCGCTGTCCATCGGCCTGACCATGGTGGCGGGGGTGTCGCTGGTCACGCTGTCGATCCTGCTGGTGATGCCGGTGACCGAGGACGCCACGGCGCTGACCCGCGAGGATCTGGCGCTGTCGCTGTCGGTGGTGCTGCTGGGCCTGCTGATGATGATTTCCCGCCGCAACGCGGTCAGCCAGGTGGTGGGGTTCATGTCCATCGAGAACGGGCTGATCCTGGCGGCCATCGGCGTTGCCGGGATGCCCATGATCGTCGAGATGTCCATCGCCTTTTCGGTGATGGTCGCCTTCATCGTCTTCGGGATCTTCCTGTTCCACATCCGCGAGCGGTTCGACACGCTGGATGTGCAGAAGATCGAATCCTTCCGCGGGGAAAGCCAGTGAACCTGATCGCCGTCATCGTGGCTCTGCCGGCCCTGTCCGCCGGGTTCCTGGCGCTGATCCCGTCGTGGCGGATGGCGGCCTGGGCCAATGTGGCGGCGGCGGCGGTCACGTTCGTGGTGTCGCTGGGGCTGTTTGCCGACGACACCGGGGCCGGGTGGCTGTTCGTGGTCGATGCCTTCAACATCTACCTTGTCGTGCTGACCTGTTTCGTGTCGTTGACCACGTCGCTGTTCTCCGCCACCTACATCCGGCACGAGGTGGAGACGGGGCGGCTGAAGGCGCTGAACCTGCGCTTCTACCACGCCATGTATCAGGCGTTCGTCTTCACCATGCTGCTGGCGCTGTCGGCCAACAACCTGGGCGTCATGTGGGTGGCGGTGGAGGGGGCGACGCTGACCACCGTGCTGATGGTCAGCCTGTACCGCACCGCCCCGGCGATCGAAGCGGCGTGGAAATACTTCATCCTGTGCGGTGTCGGCATCGCGCTGGCCCTGTTCGGCACCATCCTGATGTACATGGCCGCCCAGCCGGTGATGGGGCCGGGGCTGCCGGCGATGACCTGGACCGACCTGATGGGCAGCGTCGCCCGCGTCAACCCCGACATCCTCAACCTGGCCTTCGTCTTCCTGCTGGTGGGGTACGGGACCAAGGTGGGGCTGGCGCCGCTGCACGCCTGGCTGCCCGACGCCCACGCCGAAGGGCCGACGCCGATTTCCGCGGTGCTGTCGGGGCTGCTGCTGAACGTGGCGATTTATGCCGTGCTGCGGTTCAAGATGCTGCTGGCCGCCAACGGGGCGGCGATGGCGCCGGGGCCGCTGATGGCGCTGATGGGGCTGGCCTCGCTGCTGCTGGCGGCGTTCATGCTGTACCGCCGCCGCGACATCAAACGCTTCTTCGCCTACAGTTCCATCGAGCACATGGGCCTCATCACCTTTGCCTTCGGGATGGGCGGGCCGCTGGCGAATTTCGCCGGGCTGCTGCACATGGCGATGCACAGCCTGACCAAATCGGCCATCTTCTACGCCGTCGGCCACGTGGCCCAGGCCAAGGGCACCCAGCGCATCGACAAGATTTCCGGCCTGACGGTCAGCCACCCGGCGCTGGGCTGGGGGCTGGTGCTGGGGGTGGTGGCCATCGCCGGCCTGCCGCCGTTCGGGGTGTTCATGAGCGAATTCCTGCTGGTGACCTCCACCTTTGCCCGCTACCCGTGGCTGGCGCTGATCCTGGCGGCGGGGATCCTGTTGGCGGTGGGGGCGCTGGTGATGCGGGTGCAGCGGATGGCGTTCGGCGAACCGGACGGGGCGCCGGTGCCGGTGCACGGGTCGCTGATACCGCTTTATGTCCATCTGGCGCTGGTGCTGGTGGCGGGGGTGTGGCTGCCGGAACCGCTGGTGGCGTGGTTCCGCACCGTGGCCGCCCTGCTGGGCTGAGGGAAAGGGGTGTTCCATGTATGTCGGTGAAGATCCCCTGTTCGGCCTGATGAACCGCATCGGCAAGCCGGTGGACGGGCACCGCCCGTTTCCCCGCTACCGCACCACGCCGGGCGGCTGGCGCACGCTGGTCGAGTCGCTGGGTGGCAACACCCTGTCGGTGGTGGGGCTGTGGGGCGAGCCGGCGGCGGTGCATGTGGCCCTGCGCGAGGAATTGTCGGGCGACGTGGTGGTGGTGTCGCTGGACTGCCCGAACGGGCATTTCCCGTCCCTGAGCGCGGTGCGCCCCTCGGTGATCCGGCTGGAGCGGACGGCGTGCGACCTGTTCGGGCTGGTGGCCGACGGGGCGGTGGACCCGCGGCCGTGGCTGGATCATGGCGCCTGGGGGGTGACGCACCCGCTGGCCGTCCCGCCGGGTCCGGCACCCGCCGAACCGCAGCGTTACCCCTTCCTGAAGACCGAGGGGGAGGGGCTGCACCAGATCCCCGTGGGGCCGGTCCACGCCGGCATCATCGAGCCGGGCCATTTCCGCTTCACCGCCAACGGCGAGACGGTGGCGCGGCTGGAACAGCGGCTGGGCTATGTCCACAAGGGCATCGAGGGGCTGATGGCCGGGCGGACGGTGGGCGATGCCGCGCGCCTTGCCGCGCGGATCTCCGGTGACGCCACGGTGGCGCATTCGCTGGCCTTTGCCCGTGCGGTGGAAGCGGCGCTGGGGGTGGCGGTGCCGCCGCGGGCGGTGTGGCTGCGCGGGGTGATGGCCGAGTTGGAACGGCTGGCCAACCATCTGGGCGACATCGGCGCCATCTGCAACGACGCCGCTTTCGCCTTCATGCTGGCGGAGATGGGGCGCCTGCGCGAGGCGGTGCTGCTGACCAACGACGCGGTGTTCGGCCATCGGCTGCTGATGGACCGGGTGGTGCCGGGCGGCGTGTCGGTGGATCTGCCCGACGACGGCGGCAAGCGCATTCTGGAACTGGTGGCGGAACTGCGCCGCCGGTTCCCGCCGCTGGTGGCGATTTATGAATCCAAGGCATCGCTGCAGGACCGCACGGTCGGCACCGGCATCGTGTCCATCCGGCTGGTCAGCCGGTTCGGGACCGGCGGCTATGTCGGGCGGGCATCGGGCCGGGGGCAGGATGCCCGGCGCACGCCGGGCTATGCACCCTATGACGATCTCGATTTCGAAATCCCGGTGCTGACCGCCGGCGACGTCAACGCGCGGGTGTGGGTGCGCATCCGCGAGGTGGAACAGAGTCTGTCGCTGCTGGAACAGATGATCCGGCGGATGCCCGGTGTGCCGCGCGACAGCCACGGCCGGACGCCGCTGCCGCGGGTGGACCTGCCCGCCGGGGCGGGGGAGGGGATGGCGCTGGTGGAATCCTTCCGCGGCGAGATCATGACCTGGGTGCGGCTGGCCGATGACGGAACGGTGGCCCGCTGCCACCCGCGCGATCCGTCGTGGTTCCAGTGGCCGCTTCTGGAAGCGGCCATCGAGGGGAACATCGTTGCCGATTTCCCCTTGTGCAACAAATCCTTCAACGGCTCCTATTCCGGCCACGATCTCTGACGGGGAACGGGACATGCTCAAGCACATCTGGGCGGCGCTGACCGGCGGACCCGTCACCACCGACGCCCCACCCCTGGACGCCGATGCCCTGGTCCAGTTGCGCGATGCGGAACTGGCCGGGCGGCTGGACGCGGCGGCGCACCGGCGGCTGGGCCGCAGCCTGTCGATCCGCGCGGTGGACGCCGGTTCGTGCAACGGTTGCGAGCTGGAAATCCACGCGGTCAACAACCCCATCTATGATCTGGAGCGGTTCGGCATCCGCTTCGTCGCCTCCCCCCGCCACGCCGACGTGCTGCTGGTCACCGGGCCGGTGACCAGGAACATGGCGGAGGCGCTGCGGCGCACCTGGGACGCCACCCCCGATCCCAAATGGGTGGTGGCGTGCGGTGATTGCGCCTGCACCGGCGGCGTGTTCGCCGGTTCCTACGCCTGTGTCGGGCCGGTGGAATCGGTGATCCCGGTGGATCTGACGCTGCCCGGCTGCCCGCCGCCGCCGCGGGTGCTGCTGGCCGGGCTGCTGGCGCTGCTGGAATCGAGCGCCGAACCGCTGTCGGCCATCGCCCCGCCCGCCGGCCGTCAGGGCCACAGCCGCCCGTAATCGGTGCCGTTCATCCGGTGGGCCGGCGGCGGGCCGTTGGTGGCGGTCATCATCGCCGGCTGCCCGGTTGTCGCTCCGCCCGTTTGCCCGGCCACGGGGGCCGGGCGGCCGGACCGCTCCTCCACCGCCCGCAGCAGCCCCACCAGCGTGGGTTCGCCCGGAAGAACCCGCAAGCCCCGTTCGTAGAAGCGCCGGGCATCGTCCCAATTGCCGGTCCGTTCGGCCAGCATGCCCCAACGGCGGTAGGTGTCGGCCATGGCCTCCAGCAGTTCGCGGGCAACCGGGGTGTCGGGAATTTCCGCCTGCATCTGCTGCACGGTTTCCAGCGCGTTGTCCCCCGGCGGGGTGGTCAGCCGCTTGGCCGCCATCTGCTGGCGGGCCACCTCTTCCAGCGCCTGCAACCGCTGCTGCCGGACCGGATCGGAGGCGGGGGCCGGCGGTTCCGCAACCGCAGCCGAGGGCGCCGTTTCCGGTGCCGGCGGGGGGGCGGGGGTGGTCAGGGGCGTGAAGACCGGGGCCGGCTGGTGGGGTGTTGGCTGGGGTGCGGCCGGATGAACGGGCGCCGGGTGGGCGGCCGGGGGGAACTCCACCCCGCTTTGCGCCGCCCCGCTTTGCGCTGTTGCGGGGGCCGGCGGGGGCGGGGTGGCCGGGGCCGGGATGGCCAGCGCCACCATCCGTTCCGCGTCCAGCGGCGCACCTCCCTCCGACAGCGTTTCCCACAGGGCGGCGGTGCGGGTCCACAGATCCCCGGCCCAGCCGCTGGCGGTTGCCGGAAGGGTGGCGGCGGTGCTGGTCAGCCGGTCCTTCCATGGGCCATCGGGCAGCGACAGGGCAAGACCCGCCACCGCCGCCGCGGTCAGCACGATGCCGGTGGCCCAGGCCCCGGCCGAGGACCGGCGGGCGCGCACCAGCGGGGTGGCGGTGGGAAACACCATCGGTTCGGCCCGGTCGTCGTCGTCGTCATCCACGGCAAACGTGACGGCGGCGGGGAGGGCGGGCCGGTGCGGCGGTGCGGCGGGCGTGTCCAGCCGGTAGATCACCCCCAGATCACGCACCGCTCGGTCCAGGCCGGGGCGGGATAGGGTGTGTTCCAGCGCCGCATCGCCGCTCAGCAGGATCTGCAGGAAGCGGCCATGGGTGGTTTCCTCCCGGCTCAGTTCCACCAGATCGGCGATGGTGGCGGGGGACAGGCGGTGGGCCTCCTCCACCGCCAGCACGCCGCTGCCGGCGAAATCCAGCCGCGCGTCCAGGGCGGCCACCAGTTCCTCGAAATCCGCCGGTGCCGCATGGGGAGCGAAGGCGGCGGCCCCGCCCTGGCGGATCAGATCCTCAACGCCCGCACCGGGGCGGGCGACGGCGGGCAGGATCAGCGTGCCGTCGTCGGCGGCGCGGGCGGCGGCGGCCCCGGCCACGCCGGGCCGTTCGTCGGCCCCGCCGGTCAGCACCAGCAGCCGCCGCCGTCCCAGCAGCGCCAGCAACAGCCCGTCCAGCACCGTCCGGGCGGATGGCGTCAGGTGCCGGGCCGGTGCCGGAAAGGCGGGCGTGCCGTCGTCGGCGGTGTCGGGACCGCGGGTGCGGCGTGCTTTCCGTTCCATCGGTGTCAAGTCCCCCGTCATCGGAAACCGCCACTGATCCTATCCCCCGCGGTGCCAACACGCGGCGGTGCATAAGGTGGGGCCGGGCGCCTCTTCCGGACGGGAAGAAGGGGTGGCCTACGGCAGGGGGACTAGCCTCGGCGGGGGGCGGCGGTATAGCGTGCGGCCAAGCAGGGTGCCTGCACTTCCGCTTTCGTGGTTTCCGGTATTTTGGCCCGGTATTTTTGCCTATGCGCATTGGAATCGACCTGGGCGGCACCAAGATCGCCGCCGTTGCCCTTGCCTCGCCGTCATCGGACGGGGGGGAACTGGCCCGTGCCCGCACCGCCACGCCCCCCGGTTACGCCGGCACCCTGTCGGCCCTGGCCCATGTGGTGGCCGAGGTGGAACAGGCCGCCGGCCGGCGGGCCGAACGGGTGGGGCTGTGTCTGCCCGGTGTGGTGGATGCGGCGGCGGGGCGGGTGCGGGCGGTGAACCTGCCCTGGCTCGACGGGCGTCCGCTGGGCGGTGATCTGGCGGCGGTGCTGGGCCGTCCGGTGGCCATGGCCAACGACGGCGATTGCTTCACTTTGTCGGAAGCGGTGGACGGTGCGGCGGCGGGGGCCGCGGTGGTCTATGGCGTGATTCTCGGCACCGGAGTCGGCGGCGGTCTGGTGGTGGACGGGCGCATCCGCGCCGGGGCCAACGCCCTGGCCGGCGAATGGGGCCATCTGCCCCTGCCGTGGCGGACGGAGGCCGACGGCCCGCCGCGGCGCTGCGGCTGCGGGCGGACGGGATGCATCGAAACGGTGCTGAGCGGGGCCGGGCTGGCCGCCCTGCACGCCCACCACACCGGCGAGGAGCAGGAGCCGCCGGCCATCGCCCTGCGCGCGGTGTCGGGCGATCCGGCGGCGTCCCTGACCCTCGAACGCCACGCCGACGCCCTGGCCCGCGCGCTGGTGACGCTGGTCCATGTGCTGGACCCCGACGTGATCGTCGTCGGGGGCGGCCTCAGCGACCTGCCGGGGCTGGAACGGGCGGTGGTGGACGGGTGGGGCCGCTACGCCCTGACGGCCCCTGTGCGCACCCGATTCGTCCGCGCCCGCCATGGGGCGGAAAGCGGCATGCGCGGAGCGGCGTGGCTGTAAAAAAGGCTGCCCCCCGAGGGGATCAGGGCAGCAGAGCCGCCAGCAGGGCGTTCAGCCGGACCCGCCCCTCCGCCGTCGCCGTCAGCCGTTCGCCGTCGTCGGTCAGGAAGCCGCCCGCCACCAGCCGGGCCAGGGCATCGCCGTCCACCGCCCCCCGCCCGCCCAGCCGCGCCCACGGCACCCCTTCGGACAGCCGCAGGCCCATCATCAGCGCCTCGGTGGCCTGGGCGTCGGGGGGGACGGCTTCGGGCGTGTGGCCGCCGTGGCCGTCGCGCTCCACCCGCTCCAGCCAGATGTCCGGGGCGCGGTGGCCGCGGGTCGCCATCTTCTCGCCCTCCAGCGTCAGCCGGCCATGGGCGCCGGGACCGACGCCGACGTAATCGCCGTACCGCCAATAGGTCAGGTTGTGGCGGGATTCCTCCCCCGGACGGGCGTGGTTGGACACCTCGTAGGCCGGCAGGCCGGCGGCCCCCAGCACCTCCTGCGTCACGTCGTAGAGGGCGCCGGCCAGATCCTCGTCGGGCAGGGTGAAGTCGCCGCGGGCATGGGCCGGGTGGAAGGCCGTCCCCTCCTCGATGGTCAACTGATAGACCGACAGGTGACCCACCGCGAAATCCAGCGCGCGGGCCATTTCCTCCCGCCACGCCGCCACCGTCTGGCCGGGGCGGGCGTAGATCAGATCGAAGGAGAAGCGCGGAAAGGTCCGGGCGGCCAGTTGCACCGCCGCCAGCGCCTCCGCCCCGTCGTGCTGCCGTCCGAGGAAGCGCAGGTCCGAGTCGTTCAGCGCCTGGATGCCCAAGGAGACGCGGTTGACGCCCGCGGAACGAAAATTACGGAAACGTCCGGCTTCCACCGAGGTTGGGTTGGCCTCCAGGGTAATTTCCGTATCGGCGGCCATCCCCCAGCGGGCGGCGATGCGGTCGATGACCGCGGCGACGGTGGCCGGGTCCATCAATGACGGAGTACCACCACCGAAGAAAACAGAAGTAACGGTTCGCCCCGCCGTTGCGTCGGCATAATAATCCAATTCCCGCAGCAGACCGCGGCGCCAGCGGTCCTGATCGATACGGTCGCGCACATGGCTGTTGAAATCGCAATACGGGCATTTGGACCGGCAGAAGGGCCAGTGGACATAGACGGCGAAACCGGGATCTCCGGCTTTCTTGCTCATGACGGGTTTTCCCATGGGCTGGGTAGGGTTTGTTCACACACTAAATAAAATGACGGTCCTTGACAGGAAAAAATTGCGCCTGTGTAGATGAGGCTCCACCCTTTGCCGGAGAATCTCCATGCGTTCGGCCATCCTGTCGTTTGCCGCTGCCGCGTTTGCCTTTACCCTGTCTTCGTCCGTCGCCATGGCCGGGCAGCAGGATTTCACCGTTGTCAACAAGACCGGCTATCCGATCAAGCATCTCTATGTGTCGGAAGCCAACAACAACAGCTGGGAAGAAGACGTCCTGGGCCGCGATGTCCTGAACGACGGCGAATACTTCGACCTGCAGTTCGCCAAGGCGGAAAAGACCTGCAAGTGGGACATGAAGGTCACCTACGATGACGGCGAAAGCGCCATCTGGGAAGACCTGAATCTCTGCCAGATCAGCAAGCTGACCCTGCGCTGGAACCAGAAGACCGGCGTGACCTCGGCCACCGCCGAGTAATAGGGCCGCTGCCGCGGAACCGGACGCCCCCGACCGATGGTCGGGGGCGTTTTGTTTTTCACCGGAAACACCGCTCCACCAATTGGCGGAAGGCGTCGGCGCGGTGGCTCATGGCGTGCTTGGCCGCCGGCTCCATCTCGGCAAAGGTCAGGGTGTGGCCGTTGGGCACGAACACCGGGTCATAGCCGAACCCCTTGCCGCCGCGCGGCGGCCACACCAGCGTACCGGCGCACCGCCCCTCCACCGCCTCCACATGGCCGTCGGGCCACGCCAGCGCCAGGGCGCAGACGAATTCCGCCGAACGGTCGCTGTGGCCGGCAAGCCCGTCCTCCACCCGGCGCATGGCCATGGCGAAGTCCTTGTCCGGCCCGGCCCAGCGGGCGGAATAGATGCCGGGGGCACCGTTCAGGGCGGTGACCGCCAGCCCGCTGTCGTCGGCCAGCGCCACATGCCCGGCCTGGGCCGCGGCCTTGGCCTTCAGCACCGCGTTGGCGATGAAGCTGTCGCCCGTCTCCTCCGGCTCCGGCAGGCCGAGCGCCCCGGCGGAGGTGAAGGTGGCGGCGTACGGCCCCAGCAGGTCGGCGATTTCGCGCACCTTGCCGGCGTTGTGGCTGGCGATGACCAGCGTGTCGCCGGTGAAGCGGCGGGGGGTGTCGCTCATGACGGGCGTTCCTTCCGCGATCAAAGGCCGAGGGCGGCTTTCTGCAGCGCCACCAGTTCGGTCACACCCTTGCGGGCCAGGACCAGCAGTTCCATGAACTGGGATTCGCTGAAGGGCTTGTCTTCGGCGGTGCCCTGGATTTCCACCAGCCCGCCGTTGCCGGTCAGCACGAAATTGGCGTCGGCCTGGGCCGCCGAATCCTCGGCATAGTCCAGGTCCAGCACCGCGGCCCCCTGGTGGATGCCGCACGACACCGCGGCCACATGGTCTTCCAGCGGCATGGTCTTCAGCGCGCCGATTTCCACCAGATGCTGGAAGGCCAGGTGCAGGGCGACGAAGCTGCCGGTGATGGCGGCGGTGCGGGTGCCGCCGTCGGCCTGGATCACGTCGCAGTCCACCTTCACCTGCATCTCGCCCATGGCGGAGCGGTTGGTGACGGCGCGCAGGCTGCGGCCGATCAGACGCTGGATTTCCTGGGTGCGGCCGGTCTGCTTGCCCTTGGCCGCCTCGCGGTCGGTGCGGCTGTGGGTGGAGCGGGGCAGCATGCCGTATTCCGCCGTCACCCAGCCCAGCCCGGTGTTCTTGAGGAAGCGCGGCACCGAGGTATCGACGCTGGCGGTGCACAGCACATGGGTGTCGCCGAACTTCACCAGGCACGAGCCTTCGGCGTATTTGCTGACGTTGGGTTCCAGGGAAACGCGGCGAAGCTGGTCGAGAGCACGGCCGGAGGGACGCATCAGACAGAATCCGGGATTATGATGGAGGGGAAAATCACGGGCGGCAGGCTACCCGCTCCCCGTGCGCCCGTCCAGTGCGGCGGCTCCCCCTCATTGATTCATTCCCGTTGCCTGCTTAAATTCAAAGAGCGCCGCAACCACACTGCATCAGGACCGATCCTCACGCCGATGATTACCGAGCTGAACCAGCGGTCGCGCGAGGTCTTCCGGCTGATTGTCGATGCCTATATGGCATCGGGGGAGCCGGTGGGGTCGCGCACCATCTCCCGCCGGCTGGGCATGAGCCTGTCGGCGGCGACCATCCGCAACGTCATGGCCGACCTGGAGGACCAGGGGCTGCTCTACGCCCCCCACACCTCGGCGGGGCGCATCCCGACCGAGGCGGGGCTGCGTCTGTTCGTCAACGGCCTGTTGGAAGTGGGCGCGCTGGGCGAGGACGAGCGCGGCACCATCGAGGCCAAGTGCGCCGCCTCCGGCCGTTCCATGACCGACGTGCTGAACGAGGCCACGACCATGCTGTCGGGCCTGTCCCACTGCGCCGGGCTGGTGCTGGCGCCCAAGACCGACCGGCCCCTGAAACACATCGAATTCGTGTCGCTGGGACCGGGGCGGGCGCTGGTGGTGCTGGTGAACGAGGACGGGCTGGTGGAAAACCGGGTGGTGGAGGTTCCCATCGGCCTTCCCGGCTCCACCTTGCAGATGGCCAGCAACTACCTGACCTCCCGGCTGGTGGGCCGCACCCTGGACGAGGCCCGCCAGGAGGTCTTGCGCGAAATCGACGACCAGCGCACCGAACTGGACGAGGTGTCCCGCCGGGTGGTCGAGGCGGGGCTGGCCACCTGGGCCGGCAACCGCCAGGACGGGCAACTGATCGTGCGCGGTCAGGCCCGGCTGCTGGAAGATGTGACGGCCCTGTCCGACCTGGAGCGGGTGCGCGCCCTGTTCGAGGCCCTGGAAACCAAGGAGGCGATGCTGCGCCTGCTGGATGCCACCGGCAACGGCGACGGCGTGCAGATCTTCATCGGGGCGGAGAACGTGCTGTTCAACCATTCCGGCTGTTCGCTGGTGATTTCCCCCTTCCAGAACAGCCGGGATCAGGTGATCGGCGCCATCGGCGTTCTGGGACCGACGCGCATCAACTACGCCCGCATCATCCCCCTGGTGGACTATACGGCCAAGGTGATCGGGCGCCTGATCGGCTGAGGCCCCCGCACCGGAGTGGTTGACAGGTGCCTCAACCTTTTCAATAAGCGACATCACGCAACGCACGGATAAGAGACGAGACGCGGACATGAGCGACCCCAACACCCGGCCTGCCGACTTCGACGCCGACACTGTGGCGGGCGCCGCCCCGGCGGACACCGCCGCCGAACCGGTGGCCGAGGCTGCCCCCGACGCCGCCCCGGCCGATTCCGAACAGCTTGCCAAGCTGGAAGCGGAAGTCGCCCGGCTGAAGGACCAGATCCTGCGCACGGCGGCGGAAATGGAAAACACCCGCCGCCGCGCCCAGCGCGACCGCGAGGACGCCATCAAATACGCCGTCGCCGGTTTCGCCAAGGAACTGCTGCCGGTGGCCGACAACCTGCGCCGCGCCCTGGAGGCCGTTCCGGCCGAAGGCCGCGAGCGGGACGAGATGCTGAAAAGCCTGGCCGTGGGGGTGGAAGCCACCGAACGTCAGCTTCTCGCCGCCTTCGACCGCGCCGGCATCAAGAAGCTGGAGCCGCTGAACGAGGTGTTCGACCCGAACTTTCATCAGGTGATGTTCGAGATCGAAAACACCGGCAAGCCGACGGGCACGGTGGTGCAGGTGCTCCAGGCCGGCTACGTCCTCAACGGCCGCCTGCTGCGCGAAGCCATGGTGGGCGTGTCCAAGGCCGGCGCCGACGCCGCCCCCCATCTCGACACCAAGGCGTAACGCCCCCATACGCCGGCAGCCTTCCCCGCTGGCGCGCACCATCCCGCGACAAATCGCCGCAGGATGGTGCGCGCCAGCGGGGAATGGCCCTTGTGCCGGTATTCTCCTTGCGCTGCGCCGGGAAGGTGTGTGATGCCGTCCCTTCGTAATGCAATGCAACATGGCCGGCCCGGCCCGACGGCCCGCCGGCGGCTTTGACAGGAACCGCGCCCGTGCCGAAGACCATCCTGACCGTCGATGATTCCAAAACCATCCGCGACATGGTGAGCTTCACGCTCAAAAAAGCCGGCTATGACGTGGCCGAGGCGGGGGACGGCAACGCCGGCGTGGCGCTCATCAGCCGGCAGAAATTCGACTGCATCATCACCGACCTGAACATGCCGGGCATGGACGGGCTGGCCTTCACCCGCGCGGTGCGCAGCAACCCGGCCAACCGTGCGACCCCGGTCCTGTTGCTGACCACCGAAAGCGACCCGTCCAAGAAGCAGGCGGGCCGCGAGGCCGGGGCGACCGGCTGGCTGGTGAAGCCCTTCAACCCCGACAAGCTGGTGGAAACCGTGCGCAAGGTCTGCCCCTGAGGGCGGCTGTCCCGCGGGGCATGGCAAAAGGGCCGCACCTTGCCGGTGCGGCCCTTTTGCGTTCGGTCCTCTCATGCCCCGCCGGGCGGCGGTCACTGCGGCGCGGCCGGTGTGGCGGGCGAGCCGGTCGTGTTGGTGGACGGCGTGCCGCTCTTGGATTCGCGGCCCAGCGAGACGGTGGCGTCGTCGTAATCGAAATCCTGCATGGCCTGGATCTGCTCCTTGGTCATGCCATCGATGACGATGCGGTCGCCCTGGGCGTGCATCATGTTGATGTCGATGGGGGCCTGCTTGGTGCCCAGACCCAGGAAGCCGCCATGATCGACGATGGCGACGGTGGCTTCGCGGGTGCTGGAATCCAGGATGACGTCGGCCACTTCGCCCAGCTTGTTGCCGTTGGCATCATACACGTCGCGGCCGATCAGATCCTCCAGGCTGGCGGTGGTCCAATGAAGGTCGCCCTGCTGCCCCGTGGTGCTCTGCTGGGCCGATTGGCCCTGAGCGGCCTGATTCTCGGGCATCTGGTTCTGCGTGGCCTGGGGCTGGCTGCCCTGGTCGTTGATCTGGGGCTGCATGGTCTGGCCGACGGCGGCGCCGGCGACCGTCACGGCGATGGCGGTGGCTGCCAGAAGCATGGTGCGTTTCATCACGTCGCTCCCCGTTCGATGACGTTGCGGAAGACGGGCATAACCGTCCTGCCGTAACAACCGTGACCGCCGCCACGGTGTTCCCGATGACAGACCGCCTAGGCCGTTGGTAGCGTCGGTGTGTGGTGCCTGCCGTCGATCAGGTCTTGCGTCGGGCCGACCCCGCCCTTTATGACGCCAGAGCGGGGGCCATGCCGCACGGGTCAGGGTGGACGCATGTCGGAATTCGTGAAGGGGCTGCTGGTGGCTCTGCTCTTGTCCGGGGCGGGCTTTGCGCTGGCGCGTCTGGTGGTGTTTCTGGGCGAGCGCAGCATCGAGCGCCGCTACGGCGTCACCGGCGTCCGGGCGCTGGTCGCCGAACGCACCACCCTGGAACAGCGCATGGAGATGCGCCGCGCCGGGCGCGAAGCGGAACTGAGCGACCTGGACGGGGAAATCCGCAGCATCATCCGCCGCAAGGAAAAGCTGGACCGCCGCATCGGCGAGGTGGCCCGCTATGGTCAGAGCATCGTCCGCCAGATCGGGGACGAGGTGAAGGGATCCCCCTGCTACATCGCCCATGTGGTGAACAAGTACGTGGGCGCCGACAAGGGGCCGCACGCCATGATCGATTCCTCGTGGGCCAAGCCGCAGGCGGTGGAGGTGTGGGCCGCCACCATCCCCGAAGCCCGCCGCGCCATCGAACGCCGCTATCCCCCCACCTTCGGCTATGTGGTGACCCGCATCCAGCCGCTGGGCGATGTGTTTGCCGGAGATGGTCCGGCCGGATAACATGGGGTGGATGAGAGGGGCCGGATGAGGGTTGGACAGAACCGATGCTGGTCGTGTTTTTTGCTTTTCTCGGTTTCGCGGTGATGGCGGTGGCCTTTGCCAACGCCATCGGCCATCTGAAACGCGCCGAGCGCATCATCGCCAAGCTCCAGGCCCGCAAGGAGCATCAGGTGGAGCGCATCCGCCGGCTGGGAACGCTCAACCTGCACCTTGCCCGCGAGATCCGCGACGCCCGCCACCGCCGCGACACCATCCAGGCGGCCCTGGACGACACCGAAAACCGCCTGCACGCGGCCCTGGCGCGCAACAATCGGATGTACATCCTGGACGACCGCCGCACCGGCGCCGATTCCGGGTGGGTGGTGCGGGTGTCGAACCCGGAATACGCCCAGCGGGTGAACCCCAATCTGGAGCGTTTCGCCCTGGAAAGCTGGCGGCAGGGCCGCCGGTTCCTGGTGTGGGCGCTGGACGACCACAAGGCCCGCGACAAGGTGGCGGCCCGTTATCCCGACCACAAAGGATTCGTGATCGAATCGGTGGAAAAGAGTTATGTTTGACAGGGTGGCCCGGCCACCCGGCGTATCCATCCTCTGTTAACCCTTTGCGGCTCAGCATGGGATGGGAAAAGGGAGTACCCGACGATGGAACAGGCTTTGCTTGACGCTGTGGTGGCGGTCATCCTGGGCGGGGCGATGGTGGGGGCCGCGGTGGCCGCTGCCGCCAAGCCGGCGCCCATCCCGGTCCGGTCCCGCCGCCGCCGGAGATGACCTCAGCGTTCCAGATCGCGGAACGCACGGTTGAGTTCGAAATCCTTGGACGCGACATAGGCTTCCAGGCTGCCGACCCGCGTTTCAAAGGCGCGCAGCCGCTGGGACAGACCGGCCAGGGTCCGGTCGGGCTTGGTGGCGACCGAACGCCAGAAGGCTTCCTCCTCCCGGCTGCGGTAGAGGTTGGCGGGGCGCACCGGCAGCGCCAATGCTGCCACCAGATAGGCGATGATGACCGGCGGGAAGGCGAACATCAGCCCCAGAACCACCGCCGCCCGCACCAGAATGGGCTTCACCCCGGTATAATCGGCCAGACCGGCGCACACCCCCGCCACCACCCCGGATACGGGATTGCGGTATAGCCGGTAAGGGTTGGGGGAATCGAACGGCGTGGGGCCGCCCGTGGACGGGTCGCTCATGGCGTGCTCCTTTCGTGTCAAACAATTGGCTGGGCGGTTCAGGGCAACCTCCCTCTCCCGCCCCGGGAGAGGGTCGGGGTGAGGGCCGATTGTCGCGCGCCAGCCCGACAATCGAGCCGTCAGGCTCTCGAAACAGAGGGTTTGCGGTTGCTTCGCAACGGATTTCGGGCCTCACCCTGACCCTCTCCCCGGCGGGGAGAGGGGAAATGAGGCCTCGTCCGCTGTTCCGCGGGGGCGGTCACGCCTTGGTGCGCCAGTTGGGCGCCTCGGCGTCCAAGATCCGTTCCAGCGTGTGGATGCGGTTTTCCAGCCGGGTGGCGGTGTCCCACAACTCGGCCAGCAGCCGCTCGTCCTGCGCCGACAGGCCGCGCTGGGACCGCCATTTGGTGACGTAATGGGCGATGATCCACACCGGCAGAACGATGGTGACGATCAGGATCGACAGGACGAAAGCGAAGAAGCCCATGGCGGTGCAAGCCCTTGGTGGGGGTGGTCTTCATGGCCCCTCCCCCTTGTGCAGAAGGGGAGGGGCTTCGAGCGGACGGGCGGCCTTCAGCCCCCCTTGCGGGCGGCGATGCGGGCCTTGAGGGCGGCCAGATCCTCGTCCAGCTTGTGGGCGGTTTCCAACTCGGCGATTTCCTCGGCCAGCGTCTTCTTGCGGCCGACGTCGAAGATATCCACGCGGCCCTCGGCCTCGTCCAGATTGCGCTCCACCTGCTCGAAACGGGACAGGGCGTCGTTGATCCGCTGGTCGTGCAGCTTCTCGCGCACCTTGACCCGGTTGACGGCGGTCTGCTGGCGGGCCACCAGCGCCTGTTCGCGGGTCTTGGCGTCGGCCAGCTTGGCCTGCAGCCGGGCGATGTCGTCGTTGGCCTTGGCCAGCGACTCGTCCACCTGGGTCAGTTGCTGGGCCAGCGCGTCGGCCTGTTCAGCGGCTCGGGCCTTCGCCAGCAGGGCGCCCTTGGCCAGATCCTCGCGGTCGCGGGTCAGGGCGATTTCCGCCTTGCGCTCCCACTCCTCGGCCTCGCGGCGGAAATCGGCGGTGCGGCGTTCGATCTCCTTCTTCTCGGCGATGATCTTGACGGTGGAGGAGCGGACCTCCACCAGCGTGTCCTCCATCTCCTGGATGATGAGGCGGATCATCTTCTCAGGCTCTTCGGCCCGATCCAGCAACGCGTTCAGGTTGGACTGGATGATGTCGGTCAGACGGGAAAAGATGCTCATGTCGGGTCCGTCGGTGTGATGGTGTCGGGAAACGGGTGGATCAGCCCAGGATGGCGCCGACCAGCGCCCCGGCCAGGAAGAACAGCCAGCTTTCCTTGGGCCGGGTGACCAGATAGGCCCGCAGCCGGGCGGCGGTGCCGGACCAGCCGGGGGCGGTGGCGTAGGGGCGGTAAGCGTTGGTGTTCATGCTCTCCTCCGTTTTGCCGACGGGAATTGCAGGTGGCGTGCCAGAACCGGCCTTGCCATTAATTCATTGGCATAATTGGAGTTTTTTGCCGGTTGACCATCCGGCTCTGGTAGTGTTAGCGTTTTTCACCACAATGGCTTCGCGCTTTTCACCACATCAATCGCGGAAAACCACATGCCGGCTTCGTCGCCTCCGCCGCTGCTGGGGCATGCCCCGGCGTTCCTTGCCATGCTCGACCATGTGTCGCGGTTGGCGCCGTTGGAACGCCCGGTCCTGGTGATCGGCGAGCGCGGCACCGGCAAGGAGCTGGTGGCCGCCCGGCTGCATTTTCTGTCCCGCCGGTGGGACCGGCCCTTCGTGTCGGTGAACTGTGCGGCCCTGCCCGACACGCTGCTGGACTCGGCGCTGTTCGGGCACGAGGCGGGGGCCTTCACCGGGGCGGTGAAGCGGCAGTTGGGCCGGTTCGAGCAGGCCGACGGCGGCACCCTGTTCCTGGACGAGTTGGCGACCGCCAGCCCGGTGGTTCAGGAAAAGCTGCTGCGCGCCGTGGAGTACGGCGAGATCGAGCGCATCGGCGGCCGCACCCAGAGCGTGGACGTGCGGGTGATCGCCGCCACCAACGCCGACCTGCCGGCCCTGGCGGCGGCGGGACGGTTCCGCGCCGATTTGCTGGACCGGCTGGCCTTCGACGTGGTGACCCTGCCCCCCTTGCGCGCCCGGCGGGAGGATATCCCGCTGCTGGCCGAGCATTTCGCCCTGGGCATGGTGCGAGAGATGGGGCGCCCGCTGTTCCCCGGCTTCACCCCGCGGGCGCAGGCGGCGCTGCTGGACCATGGGTGGCCCGGCAATGTGCGGGAACTGCGCAACGCGGTGGAACGCTCGGTCGCCGCCGCGTCCCTTCCGGCGGAGGGGGAGCCGGAACCGGTGGACCACATCCGCCTCGATCCCTTCGAGTCCCCCTACCGCCCCGGTGCGGCCCCCGCGCCGCTGCCGCCCGCGCCGCTGCCGCCCGTTCCGCCGCCGCCCGTTCTGCTGCCCGCCGGGACCTATGCCGAGCGGGTGGCGGCGTTCGAGGCGGGGGTTCTGCGCGCGGCCCTCGACGCCCACGGCCACAACCAGCGCCGCACCGCCGCCGCCTTGGGACTGGGCTATCACGCCCTGCGCAACCAGTTGCGCAAGCACGGCCTGCTGAAGGGCGGGGCAACGGCCTCAGGTGAATAAACCAGGGCAATTCCCCCTCTCCCGCCCCGGGAGAGGGCCGGGGTGAGGGCCGATTTTCGCGCGAAGCTCGAAAATCGAGCCGTCAGGCTCTCCAAGCATGCGGTTTGGAGTTGCTTCGCAACGGATTTCGGGCCTACGGCGCGAAATCCGGCCCTCACCCAGCCCCTCTCCCCGGCGGGGAGAGGGAAGATGAAGTCCGCGTTCGTTGTCTGGGAGGCGGCGCTAACGGACTGGTAACCAAAAACTCGCCATGGTAACGCCACCTTCCCGGCGTAGCCCTGTGGGCAAGCGTGGGCTTGTGCGTGGAAAGGCTGAGCGAGGATGCCGTGACGTCCGACCGACCGTCCGACCTGTTTCCGGGGCCGCGGCCCCATCGGCCCGAACGGCGGCGCCCGTCCGGGGGCGGCTTCCCACTGCCCGTTCTGGGGAGCGGGAAAAAGGCATCTCCCACGCGCAAAGCCGCGGCACCGCCCGAGCCGTACGACGATTCGCCGCCGCTGCCCCCACCGCCCCCGCCCCCGCCACCCCCCCGCCGGGCCGCGCGCAAGCCCGAACGGCCCAAGCCGCCGCCGGCCCCCCGGCGGCGCACGCGCAGCCTGCTGGGCCGGTTGGTCCAGGGGGTGCTGGTGGCCGGCATCTGGGCCGGAATCGGCGTGGGCGCGGTTTTGGCCTATTTCGCCTATGACCTGCCCGACATCGGCCAGGTGGCCCAGTACGAGCGGCGCCCGGCGGTGGTGGTGCTGGCCGCCGACGGGGCGGAGTTCGCCCGCTTCGGCGACCTGCACGGCACGGTGCACAGCGTCGCCGACCTGCCGCCGCACCTCATCAACGCCGTGCTGGCGACCGAGGACCGGCGCTTCTATTACCATTTCGGTGTCGATCCCATCGGTCTGGCCCGCGCCATCTATGTCAACTGGCGCAGCGGGCGGTCGGTGCAGGGCGGCTCCACCATCACCCAGCAGCTGGCGAAGAACCTGTTCCTGTCGCCCGAACGCACGCTGAAGCGCAAGATCCAGGAAGCTCTGCTGGCCTTGTGGCTGGAGCACCGCTTCACCAAGGACGAGATCCTCGCCGCCTACCTCAACCGCGTCTATCTGGGAGCCGGGACCTTCGGCATGGACGCGGCGGCGCGGACCTATTTCGGCAAGCCCGCCACCCAGGTGGACCTGCGCGAAGCCGCCATCCTCGCCGGGCTTTTGAAGGCGCCGTCGCGCTATTCCCCCACCTCCAACCCCAACGAGGCGGCGGAGCGCGCCCGCGTGGTGCTGGCGGCCATGGAGGATGCCGGGGTCATCACCGCCGACCAGCGGCAGGCGGCGCTGGGCGCGCCCCTGGTGTCCCCGCGCAAGGGCATGGGCGACGGGCGCTATTTCGCCGACTGGGTGACCGATCTGGTGCCGGAATTCATCGGCTCCGGCCATGGCGACGTGGTGGTGAAGACCACGCTCAATCTGTCCATGCAGCGGGCCGCCGAACAGCGGGTGGCGGAAATCCTCACCGGCCCCGGCCCCGCCGCCAACGTGGGGCAGGCGGCCCTGGTGGCCATGACCGCCGACGGGGCCATCCGCGCCCTGGTGGGCGGGCGCGATTACGACGCCAGCGAATTCAACCGCGCCACCCAGGCCCGGCGCCAGCCCGGTTCGTCCTTCAAGCCCTTCGTCTATCTGGCGGCACTGGAAGCGGGCCTGTCCCCCGACAGCCCGGTGGATGATTCGCCCGTGCGCGTGGGCAATTGGAGTCCCGGCAACTACGACGGCAAATACCGCGGCACCATCACCATGGCCCAGGCGCTGGCTCATTCGTCCAACACCGCCACCGTGCGGCTGGCCGAACGGGTGGGCACCGATCATATCCGCCGCGTGGCCGGGCTGATGGGCATCACCTCGCCCATGACCAAGGATCTGTCGCTGGCGCTGGGCACCAGCGAAGTGTCGCTGCTGGAGTTGACCGGCGCTTACGCCGGCATCGCCAACCGCGGGGTTCCCGTGTGGGCCTATGCCATCACCGAAATCACCGACCGCAACGGGCGGGTGCTGTACCGCCGCCAGGGCAGCGGCGGCGGCCCGGCGGCCGACCCGGCGCTGGTGGCGCAACTGACCCGCATGATGGCCGGGGTGGTGGAATTCGGCACCGGCCGGTCCGCCCGGCTGGACCGCCCGGTCGCCGCCAAGACCGGCACCACCCAGGACTATCACGACGCCTGGTTCGTCGGCTTCACCGCCGATCTGGTGGCCGGGGTGTGGATGGGTAACGACAACAACCGCGAAATGAAGAAGATCACCGGCGGCACCCTGCCGGCCAAGCTGTGGCAGGGCTTCATGACCGACGCCCACAAGGGGCTGCCGCCGCGCCCGCTGCCGGGGCTGGACGGTCAGCCGCTGCCCGCCGCCTACACCGCGTCGCTGCCGGCGGTTCCGGCGTCCGCTCCGGCGGGCCGTGGGGCGGCTCCGGTGGTCCGCGCCGATGCGCCGTCGGGCATCGGCGGGCTGATCGACCGGCTGTTCACCGCACCCGCACCGCCGCCGGGGGCAGCCTCCGGCTTTCGCAACGATATCCCGGACCACACCCGCTGATGCCGCTGCCCTTCGATCCCAAGCAATGCCCGGCCCAGACCTTCGAGACGGGGCAGCCGATCTTTCTCGAAGGGGACCGGGCGGCCTTCGTCTATCTGGTCCAGTCGGGGCGGGTGGACATCTACCGGGGGAAGGGTGCCCATCGGCGCAAGCTGAACTCCATCGGTTCCGGCGGGGTGTTCGGGGAAATGGCGGTGATCGACGGGGAACCGCGGATGGCCGACGCCATCGCCGGTACCCGCACCGTCTGCCTGCTGATCCCCCGCGCGGTGCTGGAGGAAAAGCTCAAAAGCGCCGATCCCTTCATCCGCGCGTTGCTGCGCATCCTGGTCCGCAACATGCGCTCCATGGCGGCGGAGATGGACTGATATCATCCAGCGTAAAGCCTGACAGATCAGGCTTTACACCCGCCCTCAGATGTGAGGCCTACCGCTCTAAACGGGGGCGAAGGCCCCGTGAAAGCCCAGCGGCAGGGGCGTGTCGAGCCACGCCTCCGCCACCGGGCCGGCGGACACATGGGCGGCGTCGAACAGCAGCAGGCCGGTGCGGGAGCGGTCCGCCGTCTCCCCCACCGCCAGCACCGTCCCCAGCAGCCAGCCGTCGCCCTCGCCCCCACTGCCGGGGCGGGGGATGACGGTCATTTCCTCGGCGATGATGCCGGGGGGATGGTCGAAACGCTCCACCGCCCCCGTCTCCATGTCCCGCCGCACCACCGACCCCAGCCACGGGCCGGTGCCGTCGGAACGCCGCTCCAGATGGAAAAGCGCGCGGTTGCGCCGCCCCACCACCCGCGGATCGACACGGGGGAATTCCGCCAGACCGGCGCTCAGCGGCTCCACCGCCGTCCGCCCGTCGGGATAAAGAGTGATGAGGGTGCTGCGCGGCGGGGCCGACTCCGCCCGTTCCCCCCGCATCACCAGCCGCAGCGTGCGGTCCACCAGCCCGGCGTCGGGGGCGAGGCAGAAATCGCAGCGGATGGTGCCGTCCGCCTCCTCCCACGCATTGCCGAAGTGGAAGCCGAAGCCGGCGGGCAGTTCCCACCGCCGCACCACCGCCAGCGTGTCCTTGTCCACCGCCACCGCCCGCAAGGGCGCATCGGGATGCCAGCGGTGGGTGTCGAGAAAGGCCGCAGCACCCCAGCGGTCCGGGTCGATGGTGTAGGGGGCCAGCAGGAACAGGATGTGCCGCCCGGTTACCGCCATGTCGTGCAGCATGCCCGGATGGCGTTCGGCGATTGCGCCGCACCGGCGCACGGCCCCGTCGGCCCCCACCTGCCACACGACCATCCGCCCGTTGGGGTAATCGACACCGAAATTCCACACCGTCCCGTCCGGGTCGGTTTTCGGGTGGGCGGAAAAGGGCATGCCGGCCAGATCCCGCCGCCACACCCGTTCCCCCGCCGTGGCCAGGGTGTCGGGATCGAGGTCATAGGCCGACCCCACCTCCCACAGCGCCAGCAGTTTTCCCGCCAGGGGCAGGACGGAGATGTTGGCCGGGTTCATGGCGTCGGGCGGGGCGGAGGCCACATCGGCCCAGCGGGTGCCGAAGGCGCCCACCAGCGGCCGCCCGGCGGCGGCTTCGGCCGTCCGCTTGCGGGTGGCGACGTAGCGGGCGCGGTAAGACACCCGCCCATCGCCGATTCCCCAGCGGTGTACCAGCCCGTCGCCGTCGAACCAATGGCGGTAGCGGCGCCCGCCCACCGTCTGGCTGCCCGGCCCGTTGCGGTAGAAGGCCCCGCGCAGGTCCGCGGGCCAGACCCCGGAGACGGCAACCGTGGGCACGTCCCGTTCCACCCCGTGCCCCGCCCACCCCACCAGAGAGGGATCACGGGCCAGAGCGGCGTCGAAGGCGGCGGCCCAGTCATCGCCCCCGTCCGCGGCCAGCAGCGGCCCCAGGGGAAGCCCGGCCAGCAGGGCCGCCCCGCCGGCCGCGCACAGCAGGGCGCGGCGGTCACACGACATTGTGGTCATGACCGGCCCTCCTTACGGCGTCAGGGTGATGGTGATGTCGGTGGTGCCGTCGCCGACGGTGACGGCCACCGCATCGAACCCCGGCTTGCCGACCGTGGCGTCGGCGTCGTTGCTGAAACCATAGGGTTCGGACGGCACCCCGAGGAGATTGGTGGACAGCCGCCCGTCGCCGTCCGCATCCTGGTACACGGCAACGGCGTAGCGCCCCGGCGGCAGGCCGGTGAACACGGCGGTGAGCGTACGGCCCGTGGGGGAAAGCTGCTGGCCCGCCGTACGCTCCTCGCGGGTGTACGTGTCGGGGGAGGCGTACAGGCCGACCATCACCGTGCCCCCTTGGGGCTTGACGTTGGCGATGGTTGCGCGAAGCTCTCCCGCACCCGCCGGGGTGGCGGCCAGCAACGCCAGCAGGGAAAAGGACGGCAACAGGAAACGGATCATGGCAGCAGGCTCCCGCTTGATGAACGACGCCACCGCTGATGCCGCAAGGCGTGCGGACGCCGCCACGGCGGTTGCGCGCACCGCCGCCGTTCCTTCGCCAAACGCAGGGGGATGCCGTTGACGATGCGTGAAGCGGTGACGGCCGCCCCGCCACAGCCCGACCCGCCGTTTTTCCGCCCACGCCTGTGGCTGACCCGCCACCTGCCGGTGATGGCGGCCAGTCCGGTGATTCTGGCGGTTCTCGGCCCCTTCGGCACCTTTCACGACCTGACGCTGGGGCAGCGGCTGGCCTATTGGGGCGGGTTGATGCTGTTCGGATTCCTGGCCTATCAGGGGACGGCGGCGGTGGGCGTCATCGTCGCCACCCGCGTTGCCGCCCACACCGGGCGCTCCGTGCCGTGGCCGGTGGTGGTGGTGCCGGTCACCCTGCTGGTCAACGGGATCATCACCGGGGCGGTGGCGGTGGTGGAATACCGGCTGGGCCGGGCCGGTTATGCGATCAGCAGCGGAATCGCCGGGCTGTACGTCTATTGTCTGGCGGTCACCGTGGCGGTGACGGTGTTGCCGTTGCGCGCCGAACTGGTCAGCCGCGGCTATCTCTCCCCCACCCCGTCACCGCCCCTGCCGCCATCCCCGGTGCAAACAGGAACGCCGCGGTTCATGGCCCGCATTCCCGAACGGCTGGGAACCGCCCTGCTGGCGCTGGAGATGGAGGATCATTACCTGCGCATCCACACCCGGACCGGCAGCGACCTGATCCTGCTGCGGCTGCGCGATGCGGTGGCGGAACTGGACGGATACCCCGGCCTGCAGGTCCACCGCTCCTTCTGGGTGGCGCGGGACGCGGTGACGGGGGTGGAGCGGCGCGCGGACGGCAAGCTGACCCTGGTCCTGCACAACGGCATGAAGGTGCCGGTCAGCCGCACCCACGCCCCGGCGGTCCGCGCCGCCGGGTGGGTGTAGGACCAGAAGAATCCCCCTCTCCCGCCCCGGGAGAGGGACGGGGTGAGGGCCGATTTTCGCGCGATAAGCCCGAAAATCGAGCCGTCAGGCTCTCGAAACGGTAGATTCGTGGTTGCTTCGCAACGGATTTCGGGCCTTCGGCGCGAAATCCGGCCCTCACCCAGCCCTCTCCCCGGCGGGGAGAGGGTTATGATCCCGTATTTGGTGTCCTGGGGGGCAGGCGGGCGCTTACGGGGCCGGCTGGGCCGGCGCCAGACAATTGTCCACGATGCCGGCGCAATCGACCAGCGCCGAGTCCTGGCTGTACCCCAGCCGCACCACGGCGCCGTCACGCAGCACCACATCGGCACGGCAACCGCCGGGGTTGGACATGGCGAACAGCGGGAAGCTGAAGGCCACCCCGACGCCCACCCCGCTGGCGCTGCCCCCCTGGGCGCCGATGGCGGTGCCGGACCCCGGCGAGGCGAAGGGCGATTCGCGCAGATAGGTATAGACCTCCTCGCCGTTGACCACCGTCTGCCGGTCGGGCACCCCGGCGCAGGCCAGCAGCCGCGCCTTGTTCATGCCCACCAGTTCGGTGGTGGCCCGCTGCGCCAGCCGCTCCCCCGTGCCCGGCCCGGCACAGGCGGCCAGCGCCATCACCCCCGCCATCGGGACCACCCGGACCAGCCCACGCCAGACACCCTTTGCCATCATCGCCTTCCGCCTTCCATCATCGCAACACGTCAACGCCACAATGGGAAACCCGGACGCCGGGTCAAGGTTTCCCGCACCATCAGGACGCTGCCGCCCGTGTGGGGCAGGCGCGGGTGCCAGGGAATGGCCGCCTGCCCGCGCTCGGCAAAGCCATGGCGGGCATAGAGCCGGCGGGCCGGGGCGTTGTCGGCCCACACATGCAAGGACAGGCTGGGGAAGCCCCCCGTCGCCGCCCGGTCAACCGCCGCGTCCAGCAACCGCCCGGCGATGCCCTGCCGCCGCCACGCCGGGTCCACCGCCAGCGCCGACAGGAACAGGCTGTCCCATTCCTGCAGCGCGTCGAACGCCGCCAGATGCTCCAGCCGGTCGGCGGGAATGAGGGTGCGGTCGGCGTGGCGCATCCATTCGGTGGGATAGGCATGGGCGATGCCCACCACCGCCCCATCCGGTGTGCCGGCCACGGTGACGTGCCGGTGGGAAAAGGAGCCGACGGTCCCCGCCAGACCGGGAATCAGCAGATCCGCCGTCCCCATCCCCGGCACCAGCCCGTCGAGCATGAATTCATAAGACCCGCCGCCGGCCATCAGCACCAGCGGCGCAATGGCCGGGGCGTCATCGGCGGTGGCCGGACGCACGATGATGGAATCGCTCATGCCCTCAGCATCGCATCGTTGCGCCATCAGGAAAAGCGGAACGGCGGGGGTCGCCTCATCGCCTCGCGTCAGTCATGCGTGGCGGGCCGTTTCTGCCGCATTGACCCGGACGGGGCACCCCCATTACCCTGCCGGTCATGGAAAACCGTTTCGTCCCCATGCTCCGCCCCGGCCTCCGGCTGCGGACCACCTTGCGAATTAGCGGCCCGGTCCTCCTGTGAGGGCCGGGGATCCATCATTTCCGACCGCTTTTTTCATCGCTGTTCGTCAGGACGAAACATCATGTTCCGCGATTCCGTTTCCCGTGCCGTTTCCGTCGCCACCCCCGCCGGCGATGATTGCCGCGAGGTTCTGCCCAACCGGGTCGTCACCTTCAGCCTGCGGGCCAGCGCCGACCCCGGCGTGCTGCCGCGCGCCCTGGAACTGTTCGCCAAGCGCGGGCTGGTTCCCTTGAGCCTGCGCAGCGAACTGGCCGGTTCACTCGACACCCTGGCGGTGGAAATCGAGGTTCAGGGCATGGGACGGCGCGAGTCGGACCATGTGGCCAACTGCCTGCGGGTCATCCCGCTGGTGTCCCAGGTGATGACCAGCGAGCACACGCTGGGCCACTGATCATCCCCGCTTTCAGGTAACCCGGCCTTCAGGTGGCCGCCGGGGGTGGGGGCTGGGTTCCGCCCGCCTCCGGTGTGCCATGGCCGTCCTCGTGGGGATGGGGCGGGGACTGCATGTGGGCGGCGGCGCGTTTCAGGGTCTGGAACCGCTGCAGCGACACCGGGATCAGCACCAGATAGACCACGCCCAGGAAGAACAGCGTCCACCACGGCTGACTGACCAGGAAGGCGGCGATCAGCCCCACCCCGGCCAGGGCCGGCACCACGTAATTCTGCGGCACCCGCATCCCCTTGCCGGAGAAGGTGGGGATGGTGGACACCATCAGCCCGCCGACCATCAGCGTCCACGGCGCCACCAGCGCCGGATGGGCGGGCACACCACCCATCTCGAACCCGGCCACCAGCGGCAGCAGCACCAGCCCGGCCCCCGCCGGGGCGGGAACCCCGGTGAAATAGTTGAAGGCGAACGGCGGCAGATCCGGCGCCCCCAGCCGGGCGTTGAACCGCGCCAGCCGCAGCGCGCAGCACACGGCGTACGCCAGGGCGGAGATCCACCCCAGGCTGCCGGCGTCACTCAACGCCCACAGATAGACCGTCAGCGCCGGGGCGACGCCGAAGCTGACCACATCGGACAGGCTGTCCAACTCCGCCCCGAACTTGCTCTGCCCGTTCAGCAGCCGGGCGATCCGCCCATCCAGCGCGTCGAGGACGGCGGCGATCACGATGGCGATCACCGCCTCCTGCCAACGGGAATGGATGGCGAATCGGATGGCGGTCAGCCCGGCGCACAGCGCCAGCACCGTCAGCACGTTGGGCAAAAGGTGGTTGATCGACAACCCCTTCAGCCGCGGATACGGGCGGCGGGCCTTGCGCTTGCGGAAGACGCCGGGCTTGAACACCCCCGACTGGAAGACGGGCGGACGTTTCATCAACGGATTTCACCCTGCCGTTGCGGTTCGGTGGACGCCAGATCGGCCAGCACCGTTTCCCCGCCCACCGCCAGCTGGCCGACGCAGACCAGCGGGTTCACCCCGTCGGGCAGATAGATGTCGGTGCGGCTGCCGAAGCGGATCAGGCCGTAGCGTTCGCCCGCGCGCACCCGCTGCCCCGGTTTCAGGGTGCAGATGATGCGCCGCGCCACCAGCCCGGCGATCTGGACATAGGCGATTTCCTGCCCGTTGGGCAGGCGCTGGCGCACGGCCATGCGTTCGTTCTCGTCGCTGGCCTTGTCCAGGGCGGCGTTGAGGAACTTGCCCTTGTGGTAATCCACGGCCAGCACCTCCCCCGCGGCCGGGGTGCGGTTGATGTGGACGTTGAAGACGTTGAGGAAGATGGAGATGCGGGTCCGCGGCTCCGGCCCCATGCCCAGCCCCGGCGGCGGCACGGCGGGGGTGATCATGGTGACGCGCCCGTCGGCGGGGCTGACCAGCAGCCCGTCGCGCGCCGGCACCGTCCGGTCGGGGTCGCGGAAGAAATAGACGCACCACAGCGTCGCCACCAGCCCCAGCCAGCCCAACGGCTTGGCCACGAACAGCCCCAGAAGCAGCGAGACAACGGCGAAAGCGGCGATGAACGGCCAGCCGGCGCGGTTGATCGGCACAATGACGGTTTTCAAGGCGGACATCGCCGGACGCGAACCTCTCTCCAAAAATCGAAGCGGTGCATTCTAGTCGCCCCACCCCGGGCTTTACAGTTTTTTAGCGGGGGTGCAGCATTGTCGCCGTACCTTGATCCCGGCAATGAATGGGCGACCCCACCCGTGTCCGCTCCCACCACCGCCCGTCTGGACCGTCTGCACGCCCTGGCCCATGTGGCCGCGTCGGGCCGCCCCGTCGCCATGAACGCCCTTTACATGACACCCGAAGGGGTGCTGGCCGTCGCCAGCCCGCCCCGGCCGTCGAAGCTGAATTTCGTGGTGGACGGGCTGATGTTCCACGCCTCCATCGCCCCGGCGCAGGACGACGGCACCGGCGCCGAGCCGGGATCGGTCGGCCAGATCTGGGCCGAGGTGGGGGTGATCCCCTTCACCGCCCAATCACCCCACACCCGCCGCACGCTCATCAACCTGCTGCGGTCGATCCAGTCCCTGGGGCTGGCGCGGACGCGGTTCGTGGTGGAGGGGCAGCACAAGATCCTGCTGTTCTGCGAATGCCACACCGAACGGCCGATGACCGCCGACGATCTGATTTATGAGATCGTTCTGCTGGTGCAGGAGGCCCGGCCCTTCCTGCGGCTGCTGGCCGAACACCTCTGACGCTGACCACCTCTGACGCCGGCCCGGCCCGCCGTCAGTTGGACGCCGGGATGGCAAAGATCTGTCCCGGATAGATCATATCGGGGTCGCGGATCTGGTCGCGGTTGGCGCGGTAGATCTGGGTGTAGCGCATGCCCTCGCCCAGCGTGCGGCGGGCGATGCGCCACAGGCTGTTGCCCGGCTGAACCACCACCGACCGTCCGTCGGCCATGTCCGGGGGCACTTCCGACACCTGCACCGGCAACTCCACCCGCGCGGTGACCTTGCCCGCCGGGGTCACCTGATCGGCGCGCAGGGTGTAGAGGCCGGGGTCGATGGGCCGGTCGGGGCTGAGCCGCCAATGACCGTTGGGGTCGGTGTGTGCCCGCCCCACCAGCATGTTGTCGAAATAAAGCTGCACCGACGCCCCCGGCACGCCCCGTCCGCCCAGCGCCACATGCCCGCCCCTGTCGTAATCCAGGGAATCGACGGCAACCCCGTCGCGCGGCAACGGCTGGCGGTCTTCGGCGGGCAGGGGCTGCAGCACGACGCTGGGGGCACCACCCTCCCGCGGCATGGACACCGCCACCGGCTGGGCCGGCGGGTCCGCCGCCGGGGCCGGGGCAACGGTCACCGGCTCCACCGGTGCCGCGTTCATGGGAACCGGAGGCGGCGGAGCAACGGAGGGGGGCGCGGAAACGGGCTGCTGCGGGTCGGGGACCGCCACCACCACCACCCGTTCGGACGGCACGGGCGGCGCATCGCCCTTGCGCTCCTCCAGGCTCAGTTCACGGTTGCCGGGGGCCAGGGGGGCGGTGGGAACCGCCACCCATTCGCCGCGGCGGTCGGCGGTGACCTGGGCGATGGGGGCGCCATTGTCCATCAGGGTGACGGTGGCGTCAGGCGCGGCGCGGCCGGCGACCACGGTTTCCCCCTGGGGCGTTACGCGCACGATGTCGAAACGGGGGCCGGGCGGCTCCGGCGGCGGGGCAGGGGCGGCGGCGGGCGGCGGGGCCGGCGCGGGCGGGGCCGGCGGCAGGGCCAGCGTCACCGGTGGCGGCGGTGGCGTTGCGATGCGCGGGCTGGGGGCGCCGCCGCCGATGGGCGGCCAGGGATAGGGCGAATCCGGGGCGTTGGCCTGACGTTCGTACAAAAACAACCCAAGCGCGGCCAGCAAGGCCGCCCCACCGACGCCAAGGACAAAAGTTCGCTTCACGGGCACACCCCGAACACACACACGGCCACCCCCACCGGGGCCGCATCCCGCCGCCACTCTGTTCTCAAGCGGCGGCGGGATCAACCATGAGCATAATGCGGCTAGTCCATTGGCGGTAGAGACTTCAGATAGACAACGATGGCCCGCCGGTCGTCCGCCGTCAGGCGCGATGTGGAGTTGCGGATCACCTCGGCCATCGCGCCCCCGGCGAAATCGCCGTCGGGCAGCATGCCCATTTCCAAAAACAGCGCGATGTCCGACTCCGACCAGCCGCCGATGCCCTTTTTCGCGGGCGTGATGTTGGGCACCTTGTCGCCGTCGGGGCCGGCGGCGGTCCCGGCATAGGCCCGGCCGGTGTCCGGCCCGCCCAGCCAGTCCCGCGGCGTGTGGCATTCGCCGCAATGGCCCAGCGCCTCCACCAGATAGCGCCCGCGGTTCCAGTCGGGGGGGCGGGCGGGGTCGTCGGCCAGCGGCCCCGGTTCCAGATACAGCGCCTGCCACACCGGCAGCAGGAACCGCCAGCCGAAGGGCGGGGTCAGGTCGTGGGGCCGGTTGGGCGTGGCCACCGGCGGCTGTGCCATCAGATAGGCCCGCAGGTCGCGCAGGTCATCATCCCGGATGCGGGTGTAGGAGGGATAGGGAAAGGCCGGGAACAAGCTTTTCCCATCCGCCCCTTCGCCCTGGCGGAAGGCGCGGATGAACGCCTCCTCGCTCCACCGCCCGATGCCGTGGGTGGGATCGGGGGTGATGTTGGGGGTGTGGAAGGTGCCGAAGGGGGTGACCAGCGCCCGCCCGCCGGCCAGCGGCGCCCCGCCCCCCTTCTCGTCGGTGTGGCAGCCCAGACAGCCCGCGGCCTGGAACACGTACCGCCCGCGCTCCACCGCCCCGTCGGGGGCGGCGGGCGCCGGTGGTGTCTGGGCCTGGACGGCCCCGGCCAGGGCAAGCCAGACCGGAAGACACATCCAGGGAAGACTCTGCCGCCGGAGGACCATGGCCTCAATCCTTCTTCTGGCGGAACTCCTCGTGGCAGCTCTGGCAGACCTTGCCGACGGCCTGGGTGGCGGCGGCCACCGCCGCCTTGTCGCCCCGGTCGGCAGCCTGGACCAGGGTGGCGCTGGCGGTCTTCAGGTCGCCCCACAGGCCGGTGGCCTTCGGCCAGTTGTCCCACAGGGCGGGCTTGGCAGCACTATCGCCCACCCCCAGGGCGGTACCCTTGGGGAACACGCCCATGGGATCGTGGGCGGCGACACCGGCGATGTCGGACGCCGCCTTCTTCACCTCCGCCGGGCCGCCGGCTTCGCCCTTCAGGAACTGGGTCAGGGCCTTCATGCCCCCGCCCATGGTCTTCATCAGCTTCTCCCGCGCCTCCACCTGCTCCTGCGGGGTGGGGGTGGCGGCGGCGGCCGGGGGGATCGCGGTGGCAAGACTGGCCACCACGGATGCAAGGACCAGCGTCGGCACGGCACGGCGGAAGCGGGCGGATATCGACATGGCTCAACCTCCCCTGCGGCAATGGTGTCTTTGTGAAACGGGTGTCTTGTGAAACAGGCAGACGGTGATGGTAAGGATTACGCGGCACCGCTTTTTGCCCATATGATGAAGGATGGGCTGTTTCCCAGCGGCAGCGCCGCCGTCTTGGGAAGTAGCGTTTCTCGAAGAAGGTGCAAGGGATGAAAACTCCCCAATCCGTGTGCGTGTATTGCGGTTCCTCCAGCCGCGTGTCGGACGTCTACAAGCAGGCGGCCCACAGCCTGGGCGCCGGTCTGGCCGAACGCGGCATCCGGCTGGTCTATGGCGGCGGCCGGGTCGGGCTGATGGGCATCGTCGCCGACGCCGCCCTGGCCGGTGGCGGTTCGGTGGTCGGGATCATCCCCGAACACATCCAGGTGAAGGAGGTGGAGCACACCGGCCTGACCGAACTGCATGTGGTGGACAGCATGCACACCCGCAAACGGATGATGGTGGACCATTCCGACGCCTTCGTCGTGCTGCCGGGCGGGCTGGGCACGCTGGACGAAGCGTTCGAGATCCTGACCTGGAAGCAGCTGGCCCTGCACGACAAGCCGGTGGTGGTGGTGGATGTGGACGGCTATTGGCGGCCGTTCGAGGCGCTGATCGACCACATGATCGCGCAAGGCTTCTGCCAGCCGGGCCACAAGCGGCTGTTCACCACCGTTCAGACCATCGACGCGGTGTTTCCGGCCCTGGCGGCGCAGCCGGAACCCGTGATCGCCCCGGAAACCAAGTGGCTGTGACGGGTTTGTAAGGGTTCCGTCACGGTTTCGGCGCGGCCGCGGCGTGGGGCTTCTTCCCTCCCCCCATTGTGAGTGATATAACCGCCGAGCCTCGCCCGGGGAGGCGGCCGTCCGTTGTCAGCGGCGGGCGGCCGCGGTTACGCCCGATGGATGGCGCGCCCGGCGCCCAAGGAAAGAAAACGTACCGCCCTCACCCCACGGGGAGAAAGCCCACCCATGAGCAAGATCAAAGTCGTAAACCCGGTCGTCGAACTCGACGGCGACGAGATGACCCGCATCATCTGGCAGTTCATCAAGGAAAAGCTGATCCTGCCGTACCTGGACATCGATCTTAAGTATTACGACTTGAGCGTCGAGAACCGCGACGCCACCGACGATCAGGTGACCGTGGATTCCGCCAACGCCATCAAGCAGTACGGCGTCGGTGTGAAGTGCGCCACCATCACCCCCGACGAAGCGCGGGTGAAGGAATTCAACCTGAAGAAGATGTGGAAGTCGCCCAACGGCACCATCCGCAACATTCTGGGCGGCACCGTCTTCCGCGAACCCATCGTCTGCTCCAACGTGCCGCGCTATGTGCCGGGCTGGACCAAGCCGATCATCATCGGCCGTCACGCCTTCGGCGACCAGTACAAGGCCACCGACTTCAAGGTGCCGGGTGCCGGCAAGCTGTCGATCAAGTGGACCCCGGCCGAAGGCGGCGACGCCATCGAGCATGAAGTCTTCGACTTCCCCAGCTCGGGCGTGGCCATGGGCATGTACAACCTGGACGAATCCATCGAAGGCTTCGCCCACTCCAGCCTGATGTACGGCCTGGACCGCGGCTATTCGGTCTATCTGTCCACGAAGAACACGATCCTGAAGGCCTATGACGGCCGCTTCAAGGACATCTTCCAGGCCGTGTTCGACGAACACTACAAGGAAAAGTTCAAGGCCAAGGGTCTGGTCTATGAACACCGCCTGATCGACGACATGGTGGCGTCGGCCCTGAAGTGGGAAGGCGGCTTCGTGTGGGCGTGCAAGAACTACGACGGTGACGTGGAATCCGACGTGGTGGCGCAGGGCTTCGGCTCGCTGGGTCTGATGACCTCGGTGCTGGTCACCCCCGACGGCAAGACCGTGGAGGCCGAGGCCGCCCACGGCACCGTCACCCGCCACTACCGCGAACACCAGAAGGGGAAGGAAACCTCCACCAACCCCATCGCCTCGATCTATGCCTGGACGCAAGGCCTGGCCTACCGCGGCAAGTTCGACGACACCCCCGACGTGGTGAAGTTCGCCCAGACCCTGGAACGGGTCTGCGTCGAGACGGTGGAATCGGGCTACATGACCAAGGATCTGGCCATCCTGATCGGGCCGGAGCAGCCGTGGCTGACCACCCGCCAGTTCCTGGACAAGCTGGACGAGAACCTGAAGAAGAAAATGGGCGTCGCCGTCTGATAACGGCTCCCCTTCCTTCACGGGAACCGGACCCGGAGCCGCAAGGCTCCGGGTTTTTTCGTGCGCCCTCGCGCCAGCGAATACCCTTTTGACTTGTAAAATTACCGGCCTAAAACCATCATGGAGATAGTTTCCTTCTCAAATTTCGCGTGACTCCATGCCGGACGGTCATTGCAAAACGGTGGGGTGTTGCCCTGCTCCGGCCTTGAAGGGGATGGTGGTCTCCCTTGTGGCCTCTCTGCTGGCTCTGGCGGCTGTTGTCGGAATCGGCTTCCCCACGGCTGCGTTATCCGCCGAGCGGTCCGTCACGATCGACGTGAAACCGAACACCATCGCACTGGCACCGGGGGGTGCGGGACGACAAACGCTGACGGTCATCGTCCGCCCCGGAACAGAGATGACCATCCAGACGGCCGATCTGCGCTTCCTGCCAGCGCGCGGCATCCACACCAGCGTTGCCGGTCAGCCGCTCCCCAGCCAGTTCCCCACCCGGAATGAGCTGATCTGGACGGTGGAGATTGAAAGCGATGGGGATATTCGGGGGGAAACCCCGTTGACCCTGGTCCTCGAACACCGAACCGGCACCGATCCGCTGAAACCGCATACGGTGCAGTACGATCTGTCCGCGGTCACGGTCAAGCCTGTGCCACCGCCCGCCACCAAGGATGTTCTTGAACACGGCCTGCTCAAGGACTTCGAATCGCTCTTCGATCAGCAGGCGGGCCGGGCCTATCTGCGCCTGACCAATCTGACCGACGCCCCTCTGAGCGTCACCGCCGCCAGCTTCCAGCATCCCCGCTTCATGAACACGGCAGCCGCGGAACCGCTGCCATGGATCATCCCGGCCCGCAGCACCAGCCTTGTCCCCCTGACCCTGTCGTTCCGCGCCGACAGCCAGGAACCCGTGGTGGCGGGGAACCACACCATCGGCGCCGCCCTCCGCCTGGAGCAAAAAAGGGGAGAGGATGTGTGGAGTGGCGGCGTCAGCATTACTGAAAAGGTGACCATCGGCGTTCCCTTCATCAGCGAAATTCAGAACCTGATCCAGATCCCCTCTTTTCTGGTTCTGCCTGGTGTTCTTGTCCTTCTGATGTCGTCCACGCTGTTTCAATTCTATCAGCGGATCGTTCCCGACCCGGCCCCGGATGCATCAAAAAAAGCCGCGTTCCTTCAGGAAAACAAGACGGCCGCCGCAGCCCTGTCCATATCGCTTTCGCTTGTCATCGTCGCGTTTGTCTATCCGTTCTACACGCAGCACATTCTGAAGCAGCCGCGCAATGTTCTGATCGGATACGGATTTTCCGACGTCTACCATATGTGGTTCCTGTCCCTTCTCATCGGCGGCGTCTTCGCCGTCGTCTGGGTGGGGCTGGACCTGCGCCGGCGACGGGGCGCGAGCATGAAACGCTTCACGCCCAAGGACAGTCCCTTGCGGGTCATTGAACGGCTGGCGGCGCTGGAATCAGGCATCAGACGCCCGGTCTGCACCGCCGTCACGGGCGGGGCGAAACTGTTCCTTCTGGCACCGGACACGGCCACCCCCGGCAAGGTCTGGGCCGTACCGGCGGCATCCCTCGGCAGCAGGGAAGCCGACGACACAAAACGCTCGGATACTCTTCAGACCATCCACGGGCTGTTGAACGACGGGGCTGTGGACAAGTTGGCCAACACGCTGAGGCGGGACACATCCATCGGCATCGCATGGACAGAGGATCAGGGGCCTCGCTTGGTCGATGCCACGCTGTTTCCCGAAACGGCCCGCCAGGAAAACTTCATCATCATCACGATGACACCGCTCCCATGACAAGCGGCGGCCAGCCCGCGGGACAAAGCCGCCCCAACAGAAGCAGGTGCAAAAAGTGGAGCAAGCCCCGTGGCTTGCTCCTGGATCAACCTGAGACAGTGTGTCGGCACACCATCTGGCGATGATGCGCCTGCGCGAAGCGGCTAGCCTCGCATTCACAACTGACATATAGGCTTAGTCCTCAGTCTGCGCGCAATGATATCAAATAATGAAAAATATTCAACAGGAGACAACCATGGGGATTCGTGATTTCCGGCTCACCTTTGTGACGGTTCAGACAACCCTGGCCCCGTTGCTCTCCGCCCCCACCAACAGCCCGACGCGCCGCCTGACCGACTATTTCTCATATTACCCGACGTTCAATGCCGTACGCCGCGGCCAGGGGGGCGATGTCGAACACCCGTGGCGTACCGGACACCACAGCTTCTTTTGGCAGCGTTATTTCCACGGCACCCCTCCCGACAGCCTCGACGGTGACACCGCTTGGCATCATCTGGTCCCCTTCCGGCTGACGGATGCACCGGCCAAGATTTCAGCCGGGGGGCCGCTCCGCGTGAGCTATGACTGTTATGGATTTCCCTTCGGTCTCGCCCTGGCTCTGACTGCCTCTTACAACGGAGAGCCGCTGGCTCTTGATGCCTGGGTCGAACAGGCACGAACCCTGAGAAACGAACGCCCTCTGACGATCCAATGGCCGGATGGCACGTCCCAAACGGATTGCTCGCTCACCACCGTCATGGACGCCCTGATGGCGCGTTGCCGCGACCGCTACTATGGCGCCGTTCAGGGAATCCTGTCATCGCCGACACCACTGTCGCTGATGACCGTGGTTCAGGGCGATGGCTTCGATCTGAACCAGCCCATCGACTCGGATCTGCACCGGGCGATCCATGGGGTCACCGCTTGGCCGGCACACTGGAAGGGTGTCACTCTTCCCCCGCTGGTTCTGAAGGAAACCCTGTTGCCGATGGACAGGCAGAACAGGGTGCCGGGCAATTGTTTTTATGCCACAGCCTGCGGGCGGACCGTCTGGATGCCGTCGCTGTTCATGGCGGAGACGCCACCGCCGGGCAATCCGGCACCGCCCAGGCGCCGGCACATGCACAAACTCGGCTGCTACCACCGCAATCTTGTCGCCGGCACCGTCCAGACGGCCAGCCTGATCGGTTTTTGCCATTATTACAGCCACGGCCCCGGCATAGACCAGGGCCGCCCGCGTCTTCACGCAGAACACGCCGACATTCTGGCTTCGGTCGCCGACCGGCTGGCCGACCTGTACAGCGGCACGAACAGCTACCAATCCTATAGCCTTCGTGCGCTGATCGACGATCCTCACAACCGCCCCAATGTCGATCGGCTTTTGAGTGATCTTCGTCACCCGCCGCTTTGACGGCGAAGCCGGCCCACAGTGCCGCGGCCATAGAAAAACCCCCGCCGTCAAATGACGGCCGGGGGTTCAGCAGACAGGACAGCACCAATTCCCACGGGCTTCAGCCGCCGGCCTTCCCCATACGGAACACCGGCGACGGAAAGCGGCGGGTGGCCGGACCTTTACGCGACGCCGACGTTGCGGTCGTCGTCACGCTTCTTGGAATTGCTCGGCTGATAGGCGATGGCGGCGTGCTCGGCGCAATAGGGCAGCCCCGCCAGGGCCGGCTTGCCGCAGAAATGGAAATCCTGATGCTTGGGGTCGCCGACCGGCCATTTGCACATGCGCTCGGTCAGGCTCAAGATGGTTGCCCCCTTGGTGGGCTTTTTCTTGATCGGCGATGGGCGACCCGACAGGCCCAGGCGGTGCGCCTTGCCAATGACCGCGTTGCGGCTGATGTCGCCCAGGGCGTCCGCAATCTCGCTGGCGCTCAGACCTTGTGCCCAGAGATCCTTCAGACGCTGAATCCGTTCATCCGTCCAACTCATGCCCGTCTCCGCTGCCCCTGTCTCGTCTGGCACCGCATGTTCCGGCGCTTGTGTCCACGCCTTATCGCTTCCCATCGCCCCCGAGCGGGAACGCCGCCGCAAGGGAATGGTCTGGTTTTCCATAAAACGCAACATTTAGTGCCGCTGTGTCATAAAACTACCAGATGCGCGGCTCCGCGAACAGGGGGCAGAGGCAACATTCCTGTGCATAAGTGGGGGTTCCGCCGCATTTGGGACCGGGTGTGACCATAGGGACAACAGCCCATGGAGTCACGGACTCTTCGAGCATCCCCGATCTTTCGGATAAGCCCTTGCGTGACTTGAATTGTTGGTGTGTCCGCCAATGGGAACCCTGTACCAGCGTATGCGCGGCCCCGTATTACCCAGCTGAAATCTGCACCCCCCCGTGCGGCGTAGCGCCGCATAAGGGGGGACCGGGGTCAGGCGGCGGAAAACCCCGCCTTGCCGTCGAAATTGCACAGGTTCTCGGTCTGGATGAAATCCAGCCCGGCGGCGGCGATGCGGCCCAGCAGGGCGATGATCTCCCCATGGCTGGTGTGGCCCGTCCGCGCCAGGAAGCGGCAGCGCCAGTGATCGGTGCAGAACACCCCGGCGTGCCCCTCGGGCCAGACCTTCTGACTGCGGTTGGAGATGCTGGACAGCACCAGCCCCTCGCCGGTCAGCGGCAGGACGGCGGCGGCCAGATCCGCCGGGCTGCCGCCCGACCAGTGGAAAAACACATCCACCCCCACCAGATCCTTGCGGGCCGGCGGCCGCTGGGTCAGGTGGATGGCGCGATCGAAGGCGGGGCGCATGCCGGTGGCATAGCCGACGCTGGGCAAGGTGACCGGCAGATCGCCCAGCCGCTCGATCACCGAATCCGCGAACGCCTGGGTGCCCACCCGGTAACGGCTCAGCCCGCGGGAGAAGATGTCCACCGTATGGACCCCATCCTCGACGGTGCGCAGCCAGGCGTTATGAACGCGGGCGGCCACGTCGCCCTGGCCGATGTGGACCAGCATCATCACCGCCGCCATCATCAGGCCCGAGGGGTTGGCGATGCCCTGCCCGGCGATCATGGGGGCGGAGCCGTGGATCGCTTCGAACATGGCGCAGTCGGGGCCGATGTTGGCCGACCCCGCCAGCCCCACCGAGCCGGTGATCTGGGCGGCGATGTCCGACACGATGTCGCCGTAGAGGTTCAGGGTGACGATCACGTCGAAACGTTCGGGCTGGTCGGCCAGCCGGGCGGCGCCGATATCGACGATCAGATGATCGGCCTTGATCTCCGGGTATTCCGCCGCGACCTCCTGAAAGGTGCGCAGGAACAGCCCGTCGGTCAGCTTCATGATGTTGTCTTTGACGAACGCGGTCACCTTGCGCCGATGGTTGGCGCGGGCGTATTCGAAGGCGTAGCGGATGATGCGTTCGGAACCGGGCTGGGAGATCAGCTTGACCGACTGGATCACGTCGTCGGTCTGGCGGTGTTCGATGCCGGCGTACAGATCCTCTTCGTTCTCGCGGATGATGACCACATCCATGCGCGGATGGCGGGTGCGCACATAGGGGTGGTACGACACGCACGGGCGCACGTTGGCGTACAGCCCCAGCGTGGTGCGGGCGACGACGTTGAGGGATTTGTACCCCGGCCCTTGCGGGGTGGTCACCGGGCCTTTCAGAAAGACACGGGTGCGGCGGATGGATTCCCACGCCGCCGGGTCCAGCCCGCCCACATGCCCCTGGCGGTAGGCCACCTCTCCCACCATGATGCGGTTGACGTCAAGCCGCGCCCCGGCGGCCTTCAGCACCCGCAGCACGGCCTGCATGACTTCGGGTCCGATACCGTCGCCATCGGCCACGGTGATCGGGGTGGGGGCAAGCGAATCAGCGTCCGTCATGTGGATAACTCCCAGCAGCGGCTGGACCCTAGACGGAGCGACAGACGATTTCAACGACTCCCGCTGCGGCACCCGCAAGCCCCATCACCGGAGCGGGTCCGCCACCGTGAAACGGGCCGTGCGATACGGTTGTTTCCATCCCACGGTGCGGTATCCTGGGGATGGCAACAACCGGGGACCGACATGGATTTCCGCATCCAGCACGGGGCGCGTGCGACCGAAGTGTTTCTCAGCGGCAAGCTGACCATGCGCGATCACGAAGGCTTCATGACGATGGTCGATACCGCCGTCACCGGGGCCGCGGCCCGGGTGATCCTCGACCTGTCGGGCATCGATTTCATCGACAGCGCCGGGCTGGGGCTGCTGCTGGTGGCCCATGAAAAGGCCAAGGCCCAGCAGCAGGAGGGCGTCGCGCTGCGCCGCCCGCAGCCCCATATCCTGCGCCTGCTCGAACTGGGCGATTTCCGCCGCGTCATGACCATTGATGCGTAACGGGCGACGCATGATACCATCCAGCGGAAAGCCTGACACATCAGGCTTTCCGCTAGCCCTCAAACGGCGGGCGCGGCCCATACCGTCGAGCGTCAGTCAAGACTGACGCTCGACGGTATGACGGGCGGATCGCCCCCCGATCAGAAATAGCGTTCGGGGATGCGCACCACGTCGTCGGGCATCACCGGCGTGGTGATCGGCGCCTTGTAGAGATGTTTCTTCGGATCGCTGCCGCGGGTGACCAGGACGTAATCATCCTTGGCGCGATAGGTGAAGCCACCGGCCATGGCCACCGCCGACAAGGCGGTCATGCCGTTGACATAGGCGTACTGGCCGGGGTTGCGCACCTCGCCCAGGATGAAGAAGGGGCGGTGGTTCAGCACCTCGACGCTGACGCGGGCCTCGCGGACATAGCCCTTTTCCAGCCGGCGGGCGATGTCGTTTTCCACCTCGCGCGGGGTGCGGTTGCGGGCCGGGACCTCGCCGATCAGCGGCATGGCCACCGACCCGCTGCCATCGACGCGGAACTCACCGGAGAGCTGCTCCTCCCCGAACACGATCACCCGCAGCGCGTCGCCGGCCCCCAGACGGTAATCCGACACCTGCGACAGGTTGGCGGGTTCGGGCGGCGCGTCCTGGGTGGCACAGCCGGACACGGCCAGACCGGCCCCCAGAACGGACAGCCCGGCCAATCGGAACATCATGCGACGGTTCATTGCACAGGACCCTTTTCTTGATCGGCACGGCCGGACATCCCGGCCCCGGTAAAGACAGGGGCAAGCCTAGCAAGTCCGGACCGACTGTAAAAAAGTGGAGTCGCATTACCCCCGCCGGTGGAGCGGACGGCGACAAAAGGCCGGTCAAGGAACAGACGTCCGAAAGGGCATAACAAAAACGCCCGCCTTTCGGCGGGCGTTTATCCTGAACGGGGAGGATGGTGATTACAGTTGGGCGCCGAGCCGCAGGTAAATCAGGTTGTCCTTGTAATCATTGATGGCATTCGACGACCGTTCTTCATAGGTGTAACCGCCGGTCAGAGAGAGATAGCGGTTGACCTGATAGGTCGCCCCGGCCCCCAGCGTATACACATCGTCGGTGCGGCTGACGCCGTTGTAATCGTCGGTGCGGTACTGGGCGCGGGCGTTCAGCAGCAGCGAGCGCAACAGCTCATGATCCACGCCCAGGGCCACCAGCGTGCGGGTGTAGCTGGACGCCACCCGGCCCCCCTGGAAGATCAGGGTGTCACGCACCTGCCGGCTGGCCTGCCCGGTGACGGTGGTGAGCTGGGTCACCGACCAGTTTAGCCGCCCGCCCACCGTGAAGCCCGAGAAATCCTTGTAGATGGAGCTGTCGTAGGAGCGTTCCATATAACCGGCGAACACCTCCCCGGTCAGCAGGCCGGTCAGGTCGAACGCCGCCCCCGCCACCGTCTCATACCCGTCCGAATCGCGGCTGGCCGCACCGGCGGGGGTGTGGGTGTAGTGGGAGTTCAGCAGCGATCCCTGGATGAACGCCTCATAGCCCGGCGCCACCTCGTAACCCACGCGCAAGGTGCCGGTGGTGTCCCAACGGTCGCGGTAGTCCTGCGACACCGACCGGCCGGTTTCGTCGGTGCCGTTCTCGTAGTTGTAATAGGTGCCGTTGCCGCTCAGCCGGGCGCGGAACCGCCCGAAACGGTGGGTGTACGACGCCTCCCCCCCGCTGACGTAATAGACCACCGGGCGGGAGAAGGTGCCGATCAGATCGGCATCGCCGGCCCCTTCGTGTTCGCGGCGGAAAAACGCCTCCGCCGCCACCTGCACATCGCGCAGCACATCCACCCGCCCGTTGAGCGCGGTGGCGTAGTCGTTGAAATCCTGCGTCTTGTACAGGGAATAGCGGGCCAGATCGCCCGACGCGGTGAAGTTCAGCGCGTGGTTGTTCCAGTCGGAGCGGACCGCCAGTTCCGGGCGGATCACGGTGATGAAATCGTCCTTCACCCGCGAATCGGTGGCAAAGACGTTGCTGTCATAGGTGCCGCCGATCTCCATCCGCGGCAGAACACGGAAACCGCCGGCGCGGATGCCAAGCTGCTCCACCTCCGGCCGCGGGCGGGTCAGAACGGTTTCACCCCGTTCCAGATCCTGCGCCGACACAGCGGTGGTGACACAGACGGCGGCCAGGGCCGAAACGGCAAGGATCGTGGTCTTCATGAATCACCGCACGAGAGAGGAAACAGGGTGAAGGAGGCCGGTGTCCGAAACAGCCGGCACCGGGGTTGCCTGGCTGATGTCACCGATTGAGCGGGACGGCTGCAACATATGAAGCTGCCGGTTGAAGGGATTTTGCCACTGCTGTGCCATCACGGCAACAAAGCCCCACCCAAACTTTCGTTCAGTTTCTACAGCGAAAGGCATAATACCAGGATATGCACCCCAAGCCGCCGATTCCGCCACCAACCCCCCTTACCCCAGCATGCGTTCGGGTTCATTTGCACACTATCATTACAGCAAATCAATCAACGCCAACCATTCCGTGAAAAATATCAACAGTATAAGGAAAATGAAAGATCCAATCGGGGTCATTATCTTTCTATTATCATTAACCGTTGGCTGATAAACTAAGATTTCCTTATCGCATCTGCCACTTTATCTTGTTATTCATTCAAAGTGCGACATTGCGCCGCAGGCTTCGCCGTTGCACAAGCCCCCTCAGCGCCCTAACCTTTTAGCATATTTCCTTTTGTATAATCCGTTGGTCCTCAAACCATCGGAATGACCCGCTTGGGGGGTGTGCGGTGGATGATCTGAGCCGAGCCGACGAGGAACGAATCGACGACACCGGGGCGTCCGTGTTGCCCCAACCCCTGTCCGATCATATCAACCACCGTCTGCGGCGGGCGCACCAGCGCGCCAATTCCGTCTTTCAGGAAACCATCGGCGATCCCGCGCTGACGGCGACGCAATGGGGGATTCTGGTCACCCTGTTCAGCCATGGCTCGCTGTCGCAAAACCAGCTTGGCCGGCTGACCTCCATGGATCCGGCCACCACCCAGGGGGTGATCTTGCGGCTGGTGGAACGGCGGGTGGTGGAACGGCGACCGGATCTGCGCGACCGGCGGCGGACCTGCGTGACCTTGAGCGCGGAGGGGCGGACGCTGGTGCTGCGCCTGCTGCCCAACGCGGCCGAGGCGCACGCCCGAATCATGGCGCCCCTGACCGCCGACGAACAGCATCAGCTTCTGGCGCTGCTGGCCCGGCTGGCATAAGGCCGCCGGGATTGCGGCTCAGGCCAGCATATCCAGCAGCCGCTTGGACATGTCGTCGGAGGTTTTCAGCACCGCCACATTGGCCGCGAAATTGGTCTGGGCGGCGGTGATGTCCACGACCACCGCCGGGTCCAGATTGCCCGCGGCAAGCTGTTCGGCCCCATCGGCGACACGGGCCTGATTCTTTTGCAGCCCGGCGACGGCAGACGTGTTCACCGACGTCAGGCTGGCGGCACCGGCGGAACCGATTTCCATGATGAATCCTCCGCACGGGGACAGGGGCACCACCACGGGGGTGCGCCTCACCCAACGCTACGCCCGCCGGTCAGGCCCGGTCAAGCCCGCCGCATATGGTCCGACAGACGGGTGAGGAAAGCCCCCACCTCCGACGGGTCGGCCAGGGTCCAGCGGGCGGCGGTCACCGTTCCCGCCGGAACCCCGCCGACGCGGATGCCGACCCCCGCCACACCGGCGACGGCGCGGAAACCATCCTCGTCGGTTTCATCATCCCCCAGGAACAGCGGCACGGCCCCCGCCAGCCCCCACACATCCAGCAGATGAAGCACCGCCCGCCCCTTGTCCCACGGGACCGGCGGACGGATCTCCAGGATTTCCTTGCCGCCGGTCACGCGCAGGGGAACGCCGCCCGTCCCCGCCCGGCCGGCATCCGCCGCCCGCCCGACCGCCGCGGCCACCGCCGGCTTGGCATCGGCCGCCACCTGCCGGGTGTGAACGGCGATGGCGAAGCCCTTGCGCTCCACCAGCACCCCATCCACCCCGCCCAGGGCAGCCGTCAGCGCCGCCGCCGCCGCGGCCAGGGCCGGCAGCCATTCCTCCCCCACCCGATGGCGCAGCCCCGGCCCCGCGATGTCGAAACCGTGGGAACCGGCGTAGACCAGCCCCGGCAGCCCGACCATCGCCCGCACATCGTCCAGGTCCCGCCCGGACACCACCGCCACCGGACACAGGGCGGCCAGTTCCGCCACCGCCGCCCGCACCGCCGGGTCCAGCCGCGCCTGATCGGGGCGGGGCATGATCGGCGTCAGGGTGCCATCGTAATCGAGAAACACCGCCGGGCGCGCGCCCAGCGCCGCCGCCACGCCGGAGAAACCGGCCAGCGCCGACGGGGTGCCGGTCCCGGATTCGATGATTGCGGGGGGCGTGGTTTCAGGGTCGGTGGTCATGCGCGCGCTTCCTTGGCTTCGGTGCCCGGCGGCAACCGGCCCCGCCTGCTCTCCAAAAGAACAACGAGACGTCGGTCAAGGGCCTTGGCCTGCGCCAAAAAAGCGCATGATTTGCGCGAATATGTTGCTTTGATACAACACCCCATGGCGAACGCCGTGCTTTTGCCGATGATGCGCGATTGGGTGTTGCGGCAGGCTGATTGTTCAGCCATTTTGTGCAACGCAGCAAGCGATTGCTGCTTCGCCCTTCTTGGGCGTTTCCTCCCTAAACTCAAGGCCGCTGTACGCAGCGGCCTTTTTTCTGCCAGAAACGATCCGCAGCGACAACCCCTTATCGTCTTCTGCCCGTCATAACGGGGGGAGAATCGACAGGACATGCGCCGGCCTGCCATAGTTGCCGCCGCTTATCCGCGCCCTTTCCCGGGAGTGTCGAGTCGTGCAGCTTCTTTTCAACGCCGAGATCCACACCGCCGCCGCCGTGCTGCGGGACGGGATCGTTCTGGTGGGGGACGACGGACGCATCGCCGCGGTGCAACCGGCATCGCAACCGCTGCCGGTGCCGGATTCGGCCTGCCGGCCCGTGGATCTGGGGGGCGGTATCCTGGCCGCCGGTTTCATCGATCTTCAGGTGAATGGCGGCGGCGGGGTGCTGTTCAACGACACGCCCACGGTGGACGGCCTGCGGCGGATCGCGGCGGCCCACCGGCGGTTCGGCACCACCGCCCTGCTGCCCACCGTCATCACCGACAGCCCCGCCGTGCGGCGGGCGGCGGCGGCGGCCGTCACCGCCGCGCGGAAAGCCGGGGTGCCCGGCATCCTGGGCGTGCATTTCGAAGGGCCGTGCATCAACCCCGCCCGCCGCGGCGTGCACGACGCCCGCTTCATCCCCCCCGCCTTCCCCCCGCCCGACGGTGAGGAGGTCGCGAGCCTGACCGCGCCGCGCCCGCTGCCGGTGCTGGTGACGCTGGCGCCCGAACGGGTGACGCCGGCCTTCATCGGCCGCCTGACCGCCGCCGGGGTGCGGGTGGCCGCCGGCCACAGCGATGCCACCTGGGAGCAGGCCATCGCCGGGCTGACGGCGGGGATCACCGGCTTCACCCACCTGTACAACGCCATGTCCCCCCTGGGCCACCGGGAACCGGGCATGGTGGGGGCCGCACTGGACAGCCGGGACAGTTGGTGCGGCATCATCCTCGACGGCCATCACGTCCATGACGCCGCCGCCCGGCTGGCGTGGCGGGCCAAGCCGCCCGGACGGCTGTTCCTGGTCACCGACGCCATGCCGCCTGTTGGGATGGCGGCGGAGCCGCCGCCGGTTGGAATGGCGGCAGAGCCGCCGGTGGTTGGGATGGCGGAGGGGGATTTCAGCCTTTACGGCACGCCGGTCAGGGTGGAGGATGGGCGGTGCGTGTCGGCGGACGGACGGCTGGCCGGATCGGCCCTGGACATGGCCACCGCGGTGCGCAACGCGGTGCACCGCATCGGCATCCCCCTGGACGAAGCGTTGCGGATGGCGTCGGCCTATCCCGCCGATTTCATGGGGCTGGGTGCGGAGCGCGGGCGCATCGCGCCGGGGCTGGCCGCCGATCTGGTGCACCTGGACCACACGCTGACCGTGCGCAGCACGTGGATCGACGGCGTGCGCAGCACGTGGATTGCCGGGATCCAGGAAAGCCTTGTGACGGCCGGAAAATCGCCGCCGCGTTAAACTGCCGCTCCCCCACCGGCGGGAAGTGTCGTATAGAAAGCCCTTATTCGGCCCACCCCGCAATGGAGGTTTCCATGGACATCGCACTCCTCGTCCTGTTCCTGGTGTTCTTCTTCTGGCAGACCGTCACCGACTGATCCGTCCGCGTTCGCGGATCGGTTCTCGGCACCGCCGCCGGCAGCCCCGCCCTGAACAGGCGGCGGGGGGCCGGGCGGTCCGTCTTTTTTAAAAGGGCTTGGCGGTTCTTACGGCTGTCCGGTGTCGGGATCCGGCAGTGTCAGCGGAGATTCGCCGCGCTTTGCGGAAACAGCCCCATCCCCTCCCCCTCGGGCGGCAAAGCCCCCGCGCCGGCATCGCCCACCCGCTGCAGCGCCTCGAAAACCAGCGCCACCGCTTCGTTCAGGTCCGCGGCCATCGCCGGGGGCATGCGGTCCTGCTCCAGCAACAGCAGACTGTCCAACACCTCGGCCGCACCTTGCAAATGGCTCATCGCCCGCGCCAGGGTGCGCGACGGCTGCAAAATGCGCTGACTCTTCATACTGTGATATGCATTTCGGTTTGCATTTTGCAAACCACGCTCCGCCGGGAAGGGGTAAACCTCAGCTTTTTCGCGCGTCATGCCCGAAACCTTTCCTTGTTCCGGGCAAAATTAGCAAAACTCATGCCAGAATCGCGTGACACGGCCCTGTGGGCACATGCCCACGAAGGCCAAGCGGCCGGATGGCCGCGCCCGCCGTCTGAGGCCTACCGCTCCTGGCGGCCACCCTCGGCCGCGGCCAAGGGTGCGGATGCGCCAGCATTGCGAGGGCAAAAAGACTAAGCCACGGGGGTGTAGATGGCCCCGCCGCCTTCGCGGAAGCGGCGGGACATCTCCTCCATCCCCTCTTCGGCGGCGATGTCGCGCACCTCCTGCGAGATCTTCATGGAGCAGAACTTCGGCCCGCACATGGAGCAGAAATGCGCGGTCTTGGCCCCTTCCGCCGGCAGCGTCTCGTCGTGGAACGCCTGGGCGGTGTCGGGGTCGAGCGCCAGGGCGAACTGATCCTTCCAGCGGAAGGAGAAGCGCGCCCGCGACATGGCGTCGTCGTGCAGCCGCGCCGCCGGGTGACCCTTGGCCACGTCGGCGGCGTGGGCGGCAATCTTATAGGCGATCACCCCCGCCTTCACGTCGTCGCGGTCGGGCAGGCCCAGATGCTCCTTGGGCGTGACGTAACAGAGCATGGCGGTGCCGAACCAGCCGATCATCGCCGCGCCGATGGCGCTGGTGATGTGGTCGTAGCCGGGCGCCACGTCGGTCACGATCGGCCCCAGGGTGTAGAACGGCGCGTCGTGGCACAGCCGCTGCTGAAGCTCCACATTCTCCTTGATCTTGTGCAGCGGCACATGGCCCGGCCCCTCGATCATCACCTGGACGTCGCGGTCCCAGGCGATTTTCGTCAGTTCGCCCAGAGTTTCCAGCTCGGCGAACTGGGCGGCGTCGTTGGCGTCGGCCAGCGATCCGGGGCGCAGGCCGTCGCCCAGCGACAGGGCCACGTCGTAGGTGCGGCAGATCTCACAGATCTCGGCGAAGCGGTCGTAGAGGAAATTTTCCCGATGGTGGGCCAGGCACCACTTCGCCAGGATCGAGCCGCCGCGCGACACGATCCCCGTCACCCGCCGGGCGGTCAGCGGGATGTGGGCCAGCCGCAAGCCGGCGTGGATGGTGAAGTAATCCACCCCCTGTTCCGCCTGTTCGATCAGCACGTCGCGGAACACCTCCCACGTCAGGTCCTCGGCCTTGCCGTTGACCCGCTCCAGCGCCTGATAGACGGGCACGGTGCCGATGGGCACGGGGGAATTGCGCAGAATCCACCCGCGGGTTTCCGTGATGTCCCGCCCGGTGGACAGATCCATCACCGTGTCGGCCCCCCAGCGGATCGACCACACCATCTTTTCCACCTCCTCATCGATGGACGAGACGACGGCGGAATTGCCGATGTTGGCGTTGATCTTGGTCAGGAAGCTGCGGCCGATCACCATCGGCTCGCTTTCGGGGTGGTTGATGTTGGCGGGGATGATGGCCCGGCCCGCCGCCACCTCCGCCCGCACGAACTCGGCCGTGATGAGGTCGGGCAGGGGGGCGCCAAAGGGTTCGCCGTCGTAGCGGGTGGCCGGGGCCGTCAACCGCCCGAGATTCTCGCGCACGGCGATGAATTCCATCTCCGGCGTGACGATGCCGGCGCGGGCATAGGCCATCTGGGTCACGGCCCGCCCGGCCCGCGCGCGCAGCCGGCCGGCGGCGGTGGTTTCCACATCGTTGCGGTCGTGAATCCACCGCGCGCGCAGCGGCGGCAGGCCGCGGGCGGTGTCGATCACCGCGTCGGGATCGGTGTAGGGGCCGGAACTGTCGTACTGCATGACGCACGGCTCGCCCCCGCCCACGTCGATGGCGCGCAGCGGCACGCGCATGGTGGGATCGGCGGCACAGGACGCATAGACCTTGCGCGAGCCGGCGATGGGGCCGGTGGACACGGTGCGGGCGGGGATGGGGGGTGTCAGGTCTTGGGGCACGGGATGGTCTCCTCACGCTGGGTTGTGGGAGATCCGGTGCGATACGGACGATGGAGCTGGGTTTATCGTGGTGCGGGCCGCAGTCCCCCCTTGGGGGTGCGCCCCGTTCCTCCCTTCGCCGGTATGAACCGAATCAGGTTCGAAGGGTCATCACGTCGCCGCAACCCAAACGCCGCGGCCGGTGATATCTCAGCCCCCTAACGGGACCCCCCCGGAACGGGAGCATGGTTTGCCATTGTCGGCAAACTTGTCAAAAGAAATCGCCGCAGCCCCGATTCGGACTGTTTTGTGCTTATGCGTCATAAGGGCGCATGAACGGCGAAATTAAGCTTGAAAACCGCATCGGTTCGGTCACTCAATCATCGAACAAGCGGTTATTCCGCCAAAACAAGAATCCATAAAATTTGAACAATGGAACGGTAAAAATGGCATCGCGGCCAAGGCGGTGCGGTGTTGCTGGTCTGCGCTCTATGGTTAATCCATGGTTAAGGGTTCCGGGGAAGGGATGATATGAGCGGTTTTGCTGTGAAAGGATCAGCCGACGGGCGTGGTTTCTGGACGATCGGGCGCCGGGTGACCGCGTGCTTCATGGTGGCGGTGGTCGTCGGCTTCGCGTTGATTGTCGGGCTTTCCGCCCGGATGCAGATGGCCGAGGCGGTGCGGGTCGCCACCAACGACGCCCGGGTCAAGACCGAAATGCTGGCCAACGCCGTGCGCGTGGGCGTCATCGCCCGCGACGGCAACGCGGTGGAGGCGGAGTTCCTACCCCTGGCCAAATCCGACGCGGTTGAGCTGGCGTCCCTGCGCGCGGTCCATGCCAAGGACGGAACGGTCACCGATTACCGCAACCCCGACCACCCCGCCTTCGACATCGGCCCCCATCAGGAGATGCTGGCGGCCAGCCTGTCCAGCCTGAAGCCGCAGATCCGCACCGTGGGCGACCATGTGGTGGTGGCGGTGCCGGTGCTGAACAGCCGCGGCGACAAGGCGTCGGGGGCGCTGGCCGTCGCCTGGGGCATGACCGCGCAGAAAGCCGCCATCCTGGACCAGATGAAAAGCCAGATCGGCGTGTCGGCCCTGGTGCTGGTGGGTCTGGTTCTGTTGCTGAACGCGGTGATCGGCGGGATGGTGGCGCGGCCCCTGCGGGCGATGGCCGGCACCATGGACCGCATTGCCGGCGGCGACACCCACGCCGATGTGCCGTCCACCGAACGGCGGGACGAGATCGGCACCATGGCGCGGGCGGTGCGGGTGTTCCGCGACAACGCCGAAGCCATCGGCCGGCTGCACGCCGAACAGGCGACCCAGGCCGAACGGGCGGAGGCCGACAAGAAACGCGCGCTGGCCGCCCTGGCCGACCGTTTCCAGGCCAAGGTCAGTTCCCTGGTCGGCGCCATCGCCGAAGCGTCGCATGGCATGGCGGAATCCGCCGGGTCCATGGCGCGGGTGGCGGAAAACGCCTCGGCCCAATCGGACAGTGCCGCCACCGACACCCACGCCATCCTGGACGATGTGAAGTCGGTGTCCACCGCCGCCGCCCAACTGGCCGGCTCCATCGAGGCGATTGCGGCCAAGGTCCATCACTCCGCCGCCATCGCCAACGATGCCGTGTCCAGCGCCGAACGCACCAACCTGACGGTGCAGGGCCTGCAAACCAGCGCCGAACGCATTGGGGAGGTGGTGCAGCTCATCAATTCCATCGCCAGCCAGACCAACCTTCTGGCGCTCAACGCCACCATCGAGGCGGCGCGGGCCGGTGAGGCGGGCAAGGGCTTTGCGGTCGTGGCGCAGGAGGTGAAAAACCTCGCCAGCCAGACCGCCAAGGCCACCGACGACATCTCCGGCCAGATCGCCACCATGCAGGCGGTGACCCGCGACGCGGTGGACGCGATCCAGGCCATCGGCACCACCATCCGCGAAATCAACGACATCGCCGCCGGGGTCACGGCGGCGGTGGGCGAGCAGAACGCCGCCACCCGCGACATCGCCAGCGCGGTGCAATCGGCCGCCAACGGCACCCAGGCGGTATCCCGCACCGTCGGCGGCGTGGCGGAGACGGCCCGCACCACCGGCCAGACGGCGGCGGGGGTGCTGAGTGCTGCGCAATCCCTGTCGGGTCAGGTCCGCACCCTGGCGACCGAGGTGGACAGCTTCCTGCGCGAGGTGCGCGGGTAAGGGGGGTTAACCGTTGCCGGGTCCCTTGTCCGGCCCGTTCGGGTCGGAAGGGGGGCGCCAGCGGGACTGTTCCAGCGTCGGCATATCGGGATCGGGGGTGGGATCGACCTCCCGGTATTCGCCGTCGATCACGCCGGGGCCGGGCTGGCGGGGCGGTGGTTCGCCGTAGGTGGTGGTGCGGGTGGTGCCGGACACCCACACGCTGCCGGTCGTCTGCATCCGCCCGAAGATCCAGCGGCCCAGCGTGCGCCGCACCGGCGGCACGATCAGCAGCAGCGCCAGCAGGTCGCTGAAGAAGCCCGGCAGAATCAGCAGGACACCCCCGATCACCGTGCAAAACCCATCGAACAGCGCCCCCATGGGCATTTCGCCGCGGGCCGCCGCGTCCTGCACCCGCCGCAAGGTGGACAGGCCCTGAAGCCGGATCAGCACCATCCCGGCCACCGCCGACAGCCCCAGCAGCCCCAGGGTGGGCAGCAGCCCCAGCCAGTCACCCATCAGGATGAAACCGATGATTTCCAGGATCGGCAGAAGCAGCAGTGCCGCGAGAGGATTCATGGGATGGAAGGCTCCTTGCCGTTCTTGCTCTTTCCGGGGGGAGGGCCTATCTAGTCGTTGATACGGCCTTGTGGCACACTTAATGCCGCAGCCGGGCGGCGTCCAGGGCCAAACGGCCCGATCCGGCTGCGGTCGAACCGCCCGATGCCGGCCGCAGTGACCCCGATGTGCGGGGCCGGCCCCGATTGAAGGAACGTATTTATGGGCGATGGGTTTGTTTTCATTGAGATCGTGATCTTTGCGATGATCGCGGCCTTTCTGGTGTATCGCCTGCGCAGCGTTCTGGGCCGCCGTGACGCCGACGAGCCGCGCCGTCCCAACCCCTATGCGCCGGCCCCCACCGACCGTCCGGCCCAGCGCGGCGACAATGTGATCCCGCTGCCGGGCCGCGACCGTCCCGCCGCGGCCGACGTGCCCCCATCCCCCGCACCGGGCGAACCGGAATCGCTGGCCTCCACCCTGGCCCGCATCGCGGCTGCCGACCGCATGTTCGAAGAGAAATCCTTCCTTCAGGGCGCGCGGGCGGCGTTCAAGATGATCGTGGAGGCGTTTGCCGCCGGCGACACCGCGAGCTTGCGTCCGCTGCTGGCCGATCCGGTCTATGACAGCTTCGCCGCCGCCATCCGCCAGCGCCAGCAGGCGGGCCACACGCTGGAAACCACCATCCTGCGCATCGTCGATGCCGATGTCAGTGCCGCCCGGCTGGATGGCCGCGTGGCCGAGGTCAGCGTCACCTTCGTGTCGGAACAGATCGGCGTCACCCGTGATGCCGCCGGTGCGGTGGTGGACGGCGATCCCAAGACGGCGGAAACCGTCACCGACATCTGGACCTTCACCCGCGACACCCGGTCCAACGATCCCAACTGGCTGCTCAGCGAAACGGTCATTCCCGACTGACGGCTGCGGTCCTTGGCGGCTGTGATGGAAAAGGCGCCGGCCCGGAAGGGGGCGGCGCCTTTCGTCCATCGGAGGGTGTCCTGGAGGATGGCGATGCGGCGGCTTTCGGCGCCGGCTGGCGTGCGGTATAGGTGGACATCCGGCGGGATTCGGCCCCGCCGCTGACCGGAAAGCCTTCACCGCATGATCCCTCGTCCGCTTCTCACCGATCCCCGCGTCCCGGCCCTGCTGCTGGGGGTGGCGAGCGCCGGGGTGCTCGGCGCCGCGCTCGTCTTCCAGTTCGGCTTCGGCTATCAGCCCTGCATCCTGTGCATCTGGCAACGCTGGCCCTATGTGACGGTGCTGGTGTTCTCGATCCTCACCCTGCTGTTCCGCCGCTGGAAGGGGGCGGGGGATGCGCTGCTGGTCGCCAGCGGCCTGACCCTGCTGGCCGGGGCCGGCATCGCCGCCTATCACGTGGGCGTCGAACAGCATTGGTGGGCGGGCACGGCCAGTTGCGGCGGCACCGCCCCCATCGGGACCCTGTCGGTGGAGGAGTTGCGCGCCCGCCTGATGGCAACCCCCATCACCCGCTGCGACGAGGTGCAATGGTCCCTGTTCGGGATTTCCATGGCGGGGTACAACATCGTCATTTCCCTGGCGCTGGCGGCCTATGCCCTGGCCTCGGCCCGCGCCGTCTATACCCGGAGCGCGCCATGACCCAACCCGCACCCGCTTCCCGCAAACGCGGCCGGCTGCCCGGCGACCCGCTGCCCGATGAGCGGCTGGCCCGCGTCTGCCGTGTGGACCACGCCGGCGAGTACGGCGCCAAGCGCATCTATGAAGGCCAGATCGCGGTGATGGGCCGCGGCCGCCACGCCCAGACCCTGCGCCACATGGCCGACCAGGAGCTGGAGCACCTGCGCTATTTCGAAAAGCAGCTTGTGGAGCGGCAGGTGCGCCCGACGCTGCTGCAGCCGTTCTGGCACGTGGCGGGCTTTGCGCTGGGCGCCGGTACGGCCCTGCTGGGCGAGCGCGCGGCCATGGCCTGCACCGTGGCGGTGGAAGAGGTGATCGACGGCCATTACGCCGACCAGCTTGCCCTCTTGGGGCCGGAGGAGCAGCCGCTGAAGGACAGCATCGCCAAATTCCAGGCGGAAGAGGTGCAGCACCGCGACATCGGTCTGGCCAACGGGGCGGAACAGGCGGTGGCCTATCCTCTGCTGTCGGCGGCGATCAAGGCCGGCACCCGGGCCGCCATCTGGCTGGCCGAACGGGTCTGATTTTTTCTGAAAAAAAGGCGTTGACAGAAAGGCGCCGGATCTTTAGAAACCGCTCCACCACGGCGGCGGTCGAAACGGTAGCGAAACAAACGCGACGGATCGACGGCCAAAACGGTAAGAAGAGATGGGCGCATAGCTCAGCGGGAGAGCACACCCTTCACACGGGTGGGGTCGTAGGTTCAATCCCTACTGCGCCCACCATCTCTTCTCCTTCGTGGTTGGTTCGAAAGCCTTCTGGCCCTGCCGGAGGGCTTTTTTGTTTTCCCGCCTTTCTGTGTTCCCCGTTTGCCGCCGGGCGCTTCGGACATTTGGTGATCCGCAGCCATAAGGGTCGTTGCCCGCAAGGGGTTATAGAAAAACAAAATGATTGCCGGAGTGTGCGTATCTTCGACAGTTTTATGACAAAACTGTCTGGGGCGCTGCTTTTCCCCGTGCCTGCGACAGTCCGTTTTCATCGGGGGGCACGTGCGGCTCCCCCCTGGCATGGGATGAACGGATGCCAATTCGGACAACGGCTTATGGCCTGGTGGGAATGCTGGTCGGCGTGTGCGCCCTGACCGTCCTGTGTTTCTTTCTCTACCAGAACGCCCAGGGCAGGGTCAGCGCGGCCTACAAGACCAAATACCAGTCCTACCTGCTGGCGGACGAACTGCGGCAAAGCTCCGACGATCTGACGCGGCTGGCCCGCACCTATGTGGTCACCGGCAACGCCGCCTATGAAAAGCAGTATTGGGATGTTCTGGCCATCCGCAACGGCACCCAGCCGCGGCCCCAGGAATACCACCGGATCTATTGGGATTTCGTCGCCGCCGGCACCCGCCCCCGTCCCGACACCACCGCGGTGCCGCTGCAAAAGCTGATGGAGCAGGCCGGCTTCACCCAGGAGGAATTCGCCCGGCTGAAACAGGCCCAGGCCAATTCCGACGGGCTGGTGAAGCTGGAAACCATCGCCATGAACGCGGTCAAGGGCCGTTTCGACGACGGCAAGGGCAATTTCACCGTGGAAAAGGCGCCGGATTTCGAGCTGGCCCGTTCCCTCATGCACTCGGCGCAGTACCACACGTACAAGGCCGAGATCATGGCCCCCATCGACGAATTCTATGTGATGCTGGAGCGGCGCACCACCGGCGCCATCGACGCGGCCGAAGCCGACGTCGGCCTGTACCGCGGCCTGCTCATGGGCAGTCTGGGGCTGCTGCTGCTGGCGGTGGGCGTGGTGTGGTGGGTGTTGGTGGGCACGGTGGTGTCGCCGCTGGTGGCGCTGAAGGACGCCATGGCCGCCCTGGCCGACCGCCGCGACGGCGTGACCATCCCCGCCGCCGGACGTTCCGACGAGATTGGGGCCATGGCCCGCGCCACCCGCCGCTTTCAGGAGGGAATGGCCGAGGCCGACCGCCTGCGCATCCAGCAGGCCGAGCATGAGCAGATGGTCCTGAACCAGCGGCGGGACGAGATGCTGCGCATGGCCGACCATTTCGAACAGGGGGTGAAGAGCATCGTGGACCGGGTGGCCAAAGCCGCCGAGCAGTTGCACGGCGAAGCCCGTTCCATGCGGGGCATGGCCGATTCGGCGGTGTCGGAATTGAGCACGGTGGGCGACCGTTCGGAAGAGGCGGCCAACCACGTTTCGGCGGTGGCGGCCTCCGCCGACGAACTGTCCAGCACCATCGGCGAGGTCAACCGGCAGGTGGTGCAGGCCCTGGACGTGGCCAAGGGGGCGGTGGCCGAGGCCGACCGCACCGACGCCACCGTCAACGGCCTTGCCGCCTCGGCCCAGCGGATCGGGGAGGTGGTGCAGCTCATCAACTCCATTGCCGCGCAGACCAATCTTCTGGCCCTGAACGCCACCATCGAGGCGGCGCGCGCCGGGGAAGCGGGCAAGGGATTCGCCGTCGTGGCGTCGGAGGTGAAGAACCTCGCCACCCAGACCGCCAAGGCGACCGAGGATATCTCGTCCCAGATCGAGGCGATGCAGGGCAACACCGCCGGGGCGGTGGAGGCGATCCGCGGCATCTCCGCCACCATCCTGCGGATCAGCGACATCACCGCATCCATCGCCGCGGCGGTGGAGCAGCAGGGGGCCGCCACCGCCGACATCGCCCGCAGCATCCGCCAGGCGGCGGAAGGCACCGGGGCGGTGTCGGCCCGGCTGGAGTCGGTGCAGGGTGTGGCCGGGGGGGTGGGGCGGACCGCCGCCACGCTGCTGGACACGGCCACCGGCCTGACCCGCGATGCCGACGGGTTGAGCGGCGAGGTGGGGCGCTTCATCCAGCAGGTGCGCAGCCGTTGATGGGCGCGGGGAAAAGCCATTCCCCCGACGGCAACCCGTGCTGTTTTCAACGGCTTCTTAACCGGCGCCGGTCACGCTGCTTCCATGGCGGCATCGTCCCGGTGCCGGAGCCGGAGGTGGGCAATGACACGAATGATGGCGGTTCTGGCGCTTTTGCTGCTGGCGGGCTGCGGCACGGCCAGTTCCGTGGTCGGGCTGGCGACATCCGCCGCCGGGACGGCGGTGTCCGTGACCGCGGATGCGGTGGACACCGTGATCCCCTGAGCGTGATCCCCTGAGACGACGGGCGGCGGATCAGTCCGCCGCCAGCCGGTCGTAATCGTCGTACGGGCCGCACAGGCTGTCCCAATCCACCTCGGCGGGGTGGGCCACCACATGGTCGGCGTCGAAGCTCAGGCCCGGATGCTGCGGCCACGCCACCGCCAGCATGCCGGCCGCCCGTGCGGCGCGCACGCCGGTGGGGCTGTCCTCGATCACGGCGCACGCCGCGGGCGGCACGCCCAGACGGCGGGCGGCCAGCAGATAGGGTTCCGGGTCGGGCTTGCCGTTGATCACGTCGTCGCGGCTGACCGCGAATTCGAAATGGCCGATGCCCATGGCCGACAGGTTGGCTTCCACCACCCGGCGCCCGCCGTTGGACACGCAGGCCTGCCGCAGCCCGCGGGTGGCGAATTCCTCCACCAGGGCAAAGGCGCCGTCCCGCGGCAGCACGTCGGTCAGCCGGGCCATGTAGCGGTCGGTGATGGTGTCGGCCCAGGTGTGATAATCCATGGGCAGCGGCTGGCGCGCGGCGATGCGGGCGTAGAATTCCGGGAAGGCGATGCCCAGGCTGGCGCCGTATTCCGCCTCGGTCAGCGGATAGCCGCAGTCGTGGCACACGGCGATGGTGGCCCGCTGGTGCCAGATCTCGCTGTCCAGCAGCGTGCCGTCGATGTCCCACAGGATCGCCTGCAGCGGCGGCCGGGAAAGAGGGGCGGTCATCAGCGGACCACCAGATCGTCGCGGTGGATCATCTCATTGCGTCCGCGATACCCCAGGATGGCTTCGATCTCGTGGCTCTTGCGGCGCTGGATCAGGCGCGCCTCGTCGGCGCCATAGGCGGCCAGCCCGCGGGCCAATTCGCGCCCGTCCTCGTCGCGCACGATCACCGTGTCGCCGCGGTGGAAGCCGCCCTCGACCGCCACCACGCCGGCGGGCAACAGGCTGGCGCCCTGTTTCAGCGCCACCGCCGCCCCCTGGTCCACGGTCAGCACCCCTTCGGCCTTCAGATGCCCGGCGATCCACGCCTTGCGGGCGTTGCTGGGTTCGGAGGCGGGCAGGAACCATGTGCACAGAGCACCGCCGTCGGCGGAGGTCTTTTCCAGCGCCCCCAGCGGGTTCAGCCGGTTGCCGCGGGCGATCACCATGCGGCAGCCGCCGGACATGGCGATGCGGGCGGCGGCGATCTTGGTCACCATGCCGCCGGAGCTGTAGCCGGGCGGCGGTTCGCCCGCCATGCCCTCGATCTCCGGCGTCAGTTCCTTCACCACGGGGATGTGGGCCGCGTGCGGATCCTTGCGCGGGTCGGCGGTGTAAAGCCCGTCGATGTCCGACAGCAGGACCAGCGTGTCGGCGGAAATCATCTGCGCCACCCGCGCGGCCAGCCGGTCGTTGTCGCCGAAGCGGATTTCCGCCGTCGTCACCGTGTCGTTCTCGTTGATGACCGGCACCGCGCCCAGCTTCAGCAGGGTGTCGATGGTGGCGCGGCCGTTCAGGTGGCGGCGCCGTTCCTCGGTGTCTTCCAGGGTCAGCAGCACCTGCGCCACCGTGATGCCGTGGCGGGCCAGGGTTTCCTGATAGGCGTGTGCCAGCCGGATCTGGCCGGTGGCGGCGGCGGCCTGCTTTTCCTCCAGCCGCAGGGGGCGGCCGACCAGACCCAGATGCTCGCGCCCGGCGGCGACGGCGCCGGAGGTGACGATCACCACCTCCGTCCCCCGCGCCCGCGCCGCGGCCACGTCGTCGGCCAGCGCGTCCAGCCACGCCCGGCGGATCTGGCCGGTGGAACTGTCCACCAGCAGGGCCGAGCCGATCTTCACCACCAGCCGCCGCGCGTCGAGAAGCGTCGGCAGCACGGTTCCGGCGGAAGCCTCAGTGGGGGCGCCGCTGCTCATCGTTCTTGTCACCTTCGTCATCGTCCGAGTCGTCGTCCTCGGACTCGTCGTCGAAGTCCTCATCCTCGAAGTCCTCGTCATCAAGGTCTTCGTCGTCGAGGTCTTCGTCATCCAGGTCTTCGTCGTCATCCCCGTCCGGGTCGTCCCCGTCGCCGTTGACGTGGGCGAGGTCAACGCCGGTGTGCCCGGCCCCGTCGGCCCGGTGCCCGGTGTCCGGTTCCTCGCCGTCATCCCCGTCCAGGTCTTCGTCGGCCAGGTCTTCGTCGTCCTGCTCGTCCCAATCCTCCTCATCCAGGTCTTCGCCGGTGTAGATGGCCCGTTCCTCGGGATCCATATAGGCGAGCTTGGATTTGTAGGCCGGGCGTTCGGGCGCCAGCGTCTTGGTGGCCGGGACGTGCAGCACCTCGGGGCCTTGGCTCTTGGCCTCGCGGATCACGGTCAGCAGACGGTAGAGCACCGCCTGGACCCCGATGCCGGCGGCACCGGACAGCACCATCACCTCCGCGCCGGAGGCTTCCTCCAGCGCCGCTTTCTTTTCGGCGATTTCCTCGTCCAGCAGGGCGTCGCACTTGTTCAGCCCCACCACCTCCAGCTTGGCGGCCAGATGCCCGCCATAGGCGGCCAGCTCGTTGCGGATGATGCGGTAGGCCTCCACCACGTCGTCCTGGGTGCCGTCGATCAGGTGCAGCAGCACGCGGGTGCGCTCCACATGGCCCAGGAAACGGTCGCCCAGGCCATGGCCCTCGTGGGCGCCTTCGATCAGGCCGGGGATGTCGGCCAGCACGAATTCCTCATCGCCCGCGCGCACCACCCCCAGGTTGGGCGCCAGCGTGGTGAAGGGATAGTCGGCGATCTTGGGCTTGGCGGCGGTGGTGGCGGCCAGGAAGGTGGATTTGCCGGCGTTGGGCAGCCCCACCAGCCCGGCGTCGGCGATCAGCTTCAGCCGCAGCCACACCCACCGTTCCTCGCCCGGCCAGCCGGGATGAAACTTGCGGGGCGCGCGGTTGGTCGGGGTCTTGTAATGGGCGTTGCCGAAACCGCCGTCGCCGCCCTTCATCAGCACGATCCGCTGGCCCGGTTCGGTCAGGTCGGCCAGGATGGTTTCCTGATCCTCGTCCAGAACCTGGGTGCCCACCGGCACGCGCATCACCATGTCCTCGCCGCGGGCACCATTGCGGTCGCGCCCCATGCCGTGATGGCCGCGCTGCGCCTTGAAATGATGCTGGTAGCGGTAATCGATCAGGGTGTTCAGGCCGCTTTCGGCCACGATCACCACATCGCCGCCGCGGCCGCCGTTGCCGCCGTCCGGCCCGCCGAACTCGATGAACTTTTCCCGGCGGAAACTGCACGCGCCGGGGCCGCCGTCACCGCTTTTGACGAACACCTTGGCCTGATCCAGGAACTTCATGGCCGCACCGAAGAGAGAGAAGAGAACAGATTCTGGGGGAAATCAGATTCTGGGAATCGAGTCGGGGAAACGCAAATCGGGGGATCGGTCGCCCGATCCCCCCGATTCGAACCCGATTGTCCCGGCAGGACCGGCCAAAGGCCGACCGTTGCCGGACACGTCACCGGAAGCCCGGAGGCCGCTGCCGTTACTCGGCGGCGACGGCCGGAGCCAGCACGGTGACGAAGGTCTTGCCACCGCTGCTGTGCTTGAAGGCCACCTGGCCATCGGTCAGCGCGAACAGGGTGTGGTCGCGGCCGATGCCGACGTTGGCGCCGGGGTGGAACTTCGTGCCGCGCTGGCGCACGATGATGTTGCCGGCGATGACCTTCTCACCACCGAAACGCTTCACGCCCAGACGGCGGCCGGCGCTGTCGCGGCCGTTCCGCGAGGAACCGCCTGCCTTTTTATGTGCCATTCTTCGCTACTCCAACTGCAAGGCGGCGGGGCCGATCAGGCCGCGCCGTTGATCCCGGTGATCCGCAGCACCGTCACGTGCTGGCGGTGGCCGTTCTTGCGGCGGTAGTTCTGACGGCGCCGCTTCTTGAAGATGATGACCTTGGGGTTGCGGTCCTGGGCGACCACTTCGGCCACGACCGACGCACCGGCCACCGTGGGGGTGCCGATGGTGGTGGAGCCGTTTTCGCTGACCAGCAGAACGTCGTCGAGCGTGATCGACGCGCCGGCCTCGGCTTCCAGCTTTTCAACCCGAATAACGTCGCCGTTGGCGACCTTGTACTGCTTGCCGCCGGTGCGGATCACTGCAAACATCGTCGTCACTGCCTGTTTCATACCAAACGGCGGGTAGCCCGCCCACCGTTTCAAAGGTGCCGGCCCGCTTGTGAGAGCGGGGATTTATACGCATCACCCCCCAAGAGTCAACAGGGGAGTCAGGAAACCGTCAAGAAACGGTCCTGCTTGCGGTGATGTGCGCTCTTCCGGTCAATCCATGCCCTGATTGTGTGCAAAACCAACAATCATGCACAAAAATAAGGCATAAAACTTGCATATCGAACGGCTATGGCCGGAGGTGCGGCGCTGCCGGGGCGGAAAAGACAGGCGGTGTTGTGACTCGTTGCCGGGCGTTGCGCCCGGAAATCCGGCAATACGCATAAAGAATGAGCAAATGGGCGGGCCTTTGGGCGAATCCGCCTGGTAAGGGAAACGGACACGATGGATATCGGAGTGTTGGGTCGCCGTGCCGGGGGGCTGGCGGCGGGTATGATGACGGTTTTCGCGGCCTCGGCCCCGGCGTGGGCGGCCGACGCGGGGGTAGCGGCGGGCAACACCGCCTGGGTTCTGGTGGCGTCGGCGCTGGTGCTGTTCATGACGCTGCCGGGGCTGGCGCTTTTTTATGCAGGGCTGGTGCGGGCGCGCAACGTGCTGTCGGTGCTGATGAACTGCTTCGCCATCTGCTGTGCGGTGTCGCTGATCTGGGTGGCGTTCGGCTACAGCGTGGCGTTCGACACGGGCACGCCGTGGCTGGGCACGCTGCACAAGATGTTCCTGGCCGATATGGCGCCGGTGATGGAGGGCAACGGGCTGCCCGAGATGGTCTTTGCCCTGTTCCAGATGACCTTTGCCATCATCACCCCGGCGCTGATGATCGGCGCCTTTCCCGAGCGGGTGCCGTTCGGATTCGTGGTGGCGTTCTGCGCGGTGTGGACGGTGATCGTCTATCTGCCGGCGGCCCATTGGCTGTGGGGTGGGGGCTGGATGGCCGGGATGGGGGCGCTGGATTTCGCCGGCGGCATCGTGGTTCACACCACGGCGGGCGTGTCGGCGCTGGTGGCGGCGGTGATGGTCGGGCGCCGCCGCGGCTTCCCGCACGAGCTGATTCCGCCGCACAGCCCGGCGATGACCATGGCCGGGGCGGGCATCTTGTGGGTGGGCTGGTTCGGCTTCAACGGCGGCAGCGCGCTGGCGGCGGACGCCGGGGCGGCGGCGGCGATCATCGCCACCCACACGGCGGCCTGCGCCGGGGCGCTGACCTGGACCGCCATCGAATGGCTGAAGGTGGGCAAGCCGACCTCCATCGGTCTGGTGACCGGCTGCATCGCCGGGCTGGCGACGGTGACGCCGGCGGCGGGCTATGTCGGGCCGGGCGGGGCCATGGCGCTGGGGGTTGCCGGCGGGGTGGTGTGCTTCTATGCCGTGCTGCTGGTGAAGTTCCGCTGGCGCATCGATGATTCGCTGGACGTGTTCGCGGTCCATGGCGTCGGCGGCATGCTGGGGTCGGTGCTTCTGTCGGTCTTTGCCCTGCCGGCGTTGGGCGGGCGCGGGCTGGCGCCGGGCATGGGGGTGCTCGACCAGTTGGGGGTGCAGGTGATGGCGGTGGGTGTGACCGCCCTGTGGTCGGGGCTGGCCTCGTGGGGGCTGATCCATGGTCTGGGCCGGGTGCTCGACCGCCGGGTTACCCCCGACGTGGAGTTCGAGGGGCTGGACCTGCCCAGCCATGGCGAACGGGCCTATGAGATAGGGTAAGGCCGGGCGGCGGGAAAATTTTGCGGAAGCCTCATTTCGGCGCTTGCGGCGGGTGGGGCTTTCGATTATGGTCCGCGCCACTTCGCACCGCAGGGCACCAAAGGATGGGTGGCAGAGCGGTTGAATGCACCGCACTCGAAATGCGGCATACCCGCAAGGGTATCGGGAGTTCGAATCTCCCCCCATCCGCCACTGCCCCGCGCAGATACATAAATAAGCAGATCCATAAATAATATGATGTTTTGGTCCTGGCCGGGAAACCCTGCCGGGCCATTCGCATGCGCTCTCCGGTAACTGGGCTTTTGCAACGCTCTCGGGACGTGGAAAAGGGATGAACGACGCCGGAACCGCAGTTCGCCCGGTTGATCCGCCGCTGCTGACCTGCCTGCGCTGGGACGCGGCAGGGGATGAGGCGCTGGCCTGCCTCACCGATGCGGATTGGGGGCCGCTGATGGCGGTGATCCGGGCGGGCCGGGGGCATCATTTCCTGGCGCGCCGGCTCGATCTGACCGGGGTGGCAGCACCGCCGTGGGTGGTCGGGGAGTTGCAGGAGCAGGCCAAGGTCGCGCTGTTCGTCATGTTCCAGACCCTGGCGCGGCTGCGGGCGTGCTGCGCCGGGGCCGATCATCCCATTCTGGCGCTCAAGGGGCTGGATCTGGCCCACCGGGTCTATCCCCACGCGGGGGTGCGGCCCATGAGTGATTGCGACATCCTGGTGTCGCCGTCGCAGGTGTTGGCCATGGATGCGGTCTTGCGCGGCCACGGCTATCGCCGCAGCACCCCGCTGAACGAGGCCATCATCACGGGCGACGGCGGCGAGCACCATGCCCTCTATCGCCCCGCCGACGGGCGGGGGTTGCCGGTGGAACTCCATTGGCGGCTGAGCGTCATCGCCCATGGGCGGGGCGGGCGGGACGCCGACACCGTGCTGGCCCGTGCCGTGCCCGCCGCGCATCGGTCGCTGCCGGCCCCGATCCATGTGCTGCCGCCGGAAGACACGCTGCTGCACCTGTGCGAACACATCGCCCACCATGATTGCGAAACCTCGCTGACCCAGGTCTGGGATCTGGCGGAGGTGCTGCGGTGGGCCGGTGGCGCGTTCGACTGGGATCTGTTCTGGCGTCAGGCCGAAAGCGCCCGGCTGGTCAACGCGGCCCGGCTGTGCCTGTGCCAATTGGACAGAACGCTGGGCGTCACCGTTCCCGCGGCGCAGGAGAAGGCGCCGAGGGGAATGGTGCCGGTATCGGTCATCGACAGCCTTCCCGAGGTGCTGCCCAATCTGCGGGGGTTCTTCCGGGACCCGGACCATAAGAACACCTTCAAGGTCGCCGTGGTGCTGAACAGCAACCGTTCCCTGGCGGATTGGCTGTCGTGGGGCCGGCGCAAGACCGCAGCGCCGGTGACCGCCGACGATGCCCCGGCGCGCCCCGCCTACACCCTGCTGAGGGACCGTCTGCGCATCGGCTATCAGTTCCTGTTGCCGCGCTGGCGTCTCATCCGATTGTGGTTGTTCAATGGGGCCAAGGTTCGCAAAAAAGCCCGCCAACGGTCGGAAATTGTGCGTTGGGTGGAAGAAGACTGATCCCGCCGGCTTTTCAAGCTTGACCGCCGCAGGGACTGAAATTCAAAGGGTTGCGGGCCGGTTGTTGGTCGCGCTAAGGTCGTGTGCGTTTGGGAGAAGCTGATCTCAAGCTCTGGAACGGAGTGTTTCCCGATGATCGGATTGCATGACCAGGTGGTGACCAACGACGACGTGCTGTCCACCGACGTCGATGGGGACGTGGTCATGATGGACGTGGACAGCGGCAATTATTTCGGCCTGGACGCCATCAGTTCGGACATCTGGCACCGGCTGGCCCGCCCGGTCACGGTGGAGGCTCTGTGCGACGACCTGCTCCGGGATTATGACGCGCCGCTGGACGTGATCCGCCGGGATGTCCTGGCCCTGCTCAACACGCTCCATGACAAGAAGCTGGTGCGGACGGTTGCCTGATATGCTGCGGCGTGCGCTTGTGGGCGTGGAAACCGGCCTGTTCCTGGTGATCGCCTGGGTTCTGGTCTTTTGGTGTCCGCTGCGGTGGGCGCGCCGGCTGTTCGGGCCGCCGTCCGGCCGAAAACCGGCCACGGTGGGGCCGCAGGCGTTGGCGCGGGCGCGCGGCGTGGCGTGGCGGGTGAAGGTGACCGCCGACCGTCTGCCGTGGGCCAGTTCGTGTCTGGTGCGGGCGGTGGCCGGATGCCTGTTGCTGGAGCGGCGGGGCATCCGCGGTGGGGTGATCCGCTTCGGTGTGAGCAAGGTCGATGGCCGGTTGACGGCGCACGCCTGGCTGCTGCTGGGCGGCGATGTCCTGCTGGGGGCCGATGGGGCGGACACCTATACCCCCGTCGCCGATTTCGGGCGTTCCGATGGCGGGGCCGCGGCGGTATGAACGCCATGACGGCCTGGACCTATCGTCTTGACGGTTTGCATCTGATGTCGGACCGCCGGCTGCCGTTCCTTGTGCCCGGTCCGCCCGGGCGGGAGGGGGCGGCGGATGTGGTGCTCCGCTTCGCACCCATTGTTCCGCCGCAGACCCCGGTGGTGTCCTCCCGGTTCTGTGTCTCGGTCCATGCCGATGGTGTGGCGTTGCTCGATCTGCCCGACGGTGTGCGGGTGCTGGTGGAATCGGGGTGCCGGATGACGGTCGAAGCCCCACCCACGATCGGGGAGGCCGCGCTGCACGCCGACCTGTTCGGCCCGGCCATATCCGTGCTGTGGCACCAGCGGGGGCGGCCGCCGCTGCATGCGGCGGTGGTGGATGTCGGCGGACGGGCCGTGGCGGTTTCCGGTGATTCCGGTGCGGGGAAATCAACCACGGCGCACACCCTGTTGGCACGGGGGCATCGGCTGGTGGCCGACGATCAGGCCATCGTCGATCCGGCCACCGGGATGGTGGAGACGGGATTTCCCATGCTGAAGCTGTGGCCTGACTCGGTGCCCGGCGTGACGCTGGACCCGGCCTTGCGGGTGCTTGCCCAGGGTGACAAGGCCTATCTGCCGTTGCCCGACGGCTTCCGGGCCGAACCGCTGCCGTTGGCGGGAGTCATCGTGCTGGCGTCCGACGAACAGGCGGATGCGCCGTGGGTCGAGCGGCTGGGCCAGCGTCAGGGGGCGGCTCTGCTGCATCGGATGGTGATGCGGCGGGATGTGGCGCGGGCGCTGGATGGGGAGCGGGGGGTGTTCGCCTGGGCCACGGCCCTGGCCACCCGCGTGCCGGTTGCGGTGCTCCGCCGGGCGTCCGACCCCAGCCGGGTGGGAGAAATTGCCGTCCTGGTGGAGGATTTCGCCGCCGAAGCGGCGGGGATGGGGGGCACATGACCGCAATCGCCGGCGTCTGGCAGTGGAACGGCAATCCCATCGCCCGTGACCGGGTGGAGCGCATCCAGCGCGCCCAGGTCTTTTACGGTCCCGATCACGCCGCCCAGTGGAACGGCGGCGCGGTGGCGCTGGCCCGGCACCTTCTGCGTCTGCTGCCGGAAGACCGTTTCGACCGTCAGCCGTTGACCGGCGGCGGCGGGCGGTTCGTGCTGGTGGCCGATGTCCGTCTCGACAACCGCGAGGAACTGGCGGAGGGGCTGGGGCTGGCGGGGGACGAGGCGGCGGTTCTGTGCGACGCCGCCTTTGTGCTGCGGGCGTGGGAACGCTGGGGTGCGGATGCGGTTCACCGGCTGGCCGGCGATTATGCCTTTGCCGTGTGGGACGACCGGGACCGCCGGCTGTTCCTGGCCCGCGACCATCTGGGCCGCCGGCCGCTGCATTTCCACGCCGGGGATGGCTGGTTCGCCTTTGCGTCCATGCCCAAGGGGCTGCTGGCGTTGCCGGAGGTGCCCACGGGGCCGGATCGCCAGACCCTGCTGGAGGCCGTGGTGTTCATGCCGGAGCTGCACCCGCGCAGTTTTTATGCCGGGGTCGGCCGGCTGCCCATGGGGCATCGGGCGTGGGTGGAGGCCGATGGCCGGTTCCGGCTGGAACGCTATTGGCACCCGTCCGATATCGCTGTCCGCCCATCGTCGTCGCCGCAGGACGATGCCGAGGGGCTGCGCGAGGTGCTGGACCGTGCGGTGCGGGCGCATCTGCGCGGCGTGGGGGCGGTGGGCAGCCATCTGAGTTCGGGGTTCGACAGCACCGCGGTGACCACCACCGCGGCCCGCCTGCTGGGGGCGGGGGGGCGGGGCCTGCACGCCTTCACCGCGGTGCCGCGGGTGGGTTTTTCCGGGCCGGTGCCGCTGACCCGCCATGGCGACGAGGGGCCGGTGGCCGCCCGCACCGCTGCCGGCTGGCCCGCCATCACCCACCATTCCGTTGCCACCGAACCGGGCGATTTCACGGAGATCTTCGCGCGCTGGCATTATGCCATGGACCGGCCGCTCACCAACGCGCTGAACATGGTGTGGCTGGACGGGATCGCCCGCCGGGCGAAATCCCTGGGCGTGCGGGTGATGCTGGAAGCCGGTTGGGGCAACATGACCATCAGCTATTCCGGTCTTTATGCCCTGTCCGGTCTGGTGGAGCAGGGCCGGCTGGTCGCCGCGGCCCGGCTGTTCCGCCGTTTGGCCCGGCATGACCGGCGGCTGTTCCCTCTGTATCTGGTGGCGCAGACCGTGGGGCCGTTTCTACCGGCGCCGCTGTGGCGTGCGGTGCACCGGCTGACCGGGCGGTCCATCCCCTATCTCAGCGACGGCATGGCGATTAACCCGGCCCGCCTGCGGGAATGGCGCGCGGTGTTCGCCCGGCACAGAATCGGCGAGGTTTTCCGCCCGCCGCGCAACGAAGGATTCCGCGGGCAGGCGCTGACGTCGGCGGATTACGGCACGATGACCAAGGCCCAGCACGGGCTGTTCGGCATCGACACCCGCGATCCGACGGCGGCGCTGGCGGTGGTGCGGTACTGTTTTTCGCTGCCGCCGGGGGCGTGGTGCCCGGATGGCCGCGTGCGCGGCCTGTTCCGGCAGGCCTTCGCCGACCGTGTTCCGGAAGAGGTCTTCACCTTGCCCACCCATGGCCTTCAGGCGGCCGATTGGCGGGATTCACTCAACGACAGCCGGGAATCAGTGCGGGCGCTGGTGGAGCGGGCCGGAGCGATCGGGGAAGCCGCGGACATTCTGGACATCGACGGACTGCGCCGGCTGGCGGAAAGCCTGTCGCCTTCGACACTGCTCTCCACGCCATCCCCGGTCCATTACAGCGCCAAACTTCCCCGTGCCCTTGCCTGCATCGACTTCATCGCGCGTGCCAAGGGGGGCAACACGTGAACGGTCTGCCGTTTGGGCGACCAGAAAAGCGACCGATCAGACGGTAGCACTTTGCCATGTCCCCGAATCCGTGGGGGCACCGCTGGAGGCGCGTGTTTCGATGGCGATGGTCAGATCCACCATTTGGGGAGAGTGCCAGGGACGGCGGCCCGACGGCGATTCGGCTTCGGCTGGTTGGGTGTGGGAGGGGGAATGCTGCCCGGTCATGTCGCACCAATTCTCAACGGATATACGCGCTCAAAATTATTATAATCGTCCGTCCCCGCAAACGCCAATGGTTTCATCCGGCGCCGATACCCGCAAAAAGATGATTGCCCAGTGGCTGTCAAGCCAAAGGGTGGAATTTCCAGTTCTTAGGTGTCAGCCGCCGCTTTGCCAATTCATGCCGCGGGTGAGCGGCTTTCCAAGAAGGCTTTCCACAACCGGGCGCTGCTTCCCTTCAGGTTGTGATCGTGGATGTGGCGCACCTTGGCGGACAGGGCGTGGACATCGTGCAGCGACGCCAGAACCGCATCGGCGCCGGCGGGTTTGGCATCGTCCAGGGAAAAAGCCCGGACAACCAGCAGCTTTTCCATCAGCCGCTCGGACGGGTAATAGTGGAACGGGGCGAACAGCGTTGAATCGCTGCGGATCAGGTCCATGCACGCATCGTACCCCTCAACCCCGGCGAAGCTGCGCAGGGGCTTGCCGGTGCAGAAGGCCAGGGGAATGGCCGTGCCGAAACGGACGGTGTGCCCGTGTTCGGCGAACAGCGGGGTCGCCGGTTCCGGAGCCAGGAAATGCATCTGGATCCACAGGTCATGGGGCTGGGATTGCGCCATGACCGACAGATCATAGGCCAGATCGACCAGGGCGGTGAAATCCTCGAACGTCTCGAACGGATAGCCCCAGATGAACGAGGCCCAGGCGTTGCACCGTTTCAGGGTCTTGGCGATGGTGGCGATGACCTGATCGCGGCCAAGTTTCTTGTTGATCCGCTTCCACCCGTCTTCGGTGGCGGCATCGACGCCGAAATAAAGGCTGGTGCAGCCGGCATCAGCCATTTCGTCCAGCAACGCATCGTCCAGCAGGTCGATGCGGCTGGTGCAGGACCATTGCACCGTCAGCCCGGCGGCCTTCAGCGCACGGCAGAAGGCGACCACCCGTTTGCGGTTGACGGTGAACAGATCGTCCAGAATGTGGATCTTGTTCAGGCCGGTGTCGGCGATGGCGGCGATCTCCCGCACCACGTCATCGACGGAACGATAACCGACGGTGCGCCCCATCATGGTGATGATGTCGCAGAAGGAACAGGTGAACGGGCAGCCGCGGGCGGTGACCAGCGGCGCCTTGGCCAGATCATAATGGGCGAAGGCCTGCCGGTCGGGCCAGGGCAGAGCGTCCAGGTCGGCAATGCGGACCGGGGGGGCGCCTTGCGCGCGGCCGTCGGGGCCGCGGGCGAAGACACCCGGCCCCGACGGCGTTTCCCCCCGCTCCAGAGCGTCGAGGATGCGGGGGAGAACCTCCTCCCCCTCGCCGCGCACCACCACATCCACACCGGGAAAACGGTCCAGCAGGCGTTCTTCAACCCCGTTCGCGCCGGGGCCGCCGAAAATGACGGTCTTGTTTCCGCCCCGCTTGCGGTATTCGCCCACGGCCATCAACGCCATCGGCAGGCCGCTGCCCAGCAGCGACACCCCGATCACGTCCCCCTGCGCGGCACACAGGACGTCGGCCAGCGTCTTCCAGGCGAAAAGGTTTCCGTCGGCCAGCGGCTGGATGTCGATCACCTCGGCACTCCGGCCGGCGGCTTTCAGGGCGGCGGCCAGATAGAATGGCCCAAGGGGGACAGCCTCGCCGTCGGTCAGGTGAAGGATGGCGCTCACCAGCGTTATGTCGTACCGCATTCCACCGCCCCGACCTCTGCATGCTGCGCCCGTCCCGTCCGCGGGCCCGCCGTGAGACACTATGCCCCACCTTATCCCAACGGTTGAGAATCGGGAAGGGGGGCGTCCGTTCCCGCCCCCGCGGTTGTGAAAAGCGGACGGGGCGGCCCCGCCGCGCGACAACTTCTAAAAACAAAGATCGAAAGCTTTTTCTGTCGCTGATTGCCATTGCACACATATGTATTAATAATTGTAAAGATTCTTATGAATTACATCTAATCGTATAGACAGATCCCTTCGGGGCATGCCATTTTTTTGGCCGGCGCCGTTCTGTCGCCGGTACTGGCAGATGATTGGCCCATTTTTAATATCGGAGGAGATAATGGAACCTTTTATTGGCGAAATACGCATGTTTTCGTGGGATTGGGCGCCCGAAGGCTTTGCTCTGTGCAACGGCACGACTTTGCAGATCTCCCAAAACCAGGCATTGGCCGCTTTGCTTGGTAATACTTACGGCGGTGACAGGGTGAAAACCTTTAACCTGCCCGACCTGCGGGGGCGGACCCCCATTATGGAGGGGGCGGACCCGAACATTTCCCATACGTATGCCTTGGGAGAAAAGGGCGGCACCGATGCGGTGACGCTGACCTCCGCCCAAGTCCCGACTCATTACCACCAGGTCGGAGCGATCACCGATCCGGGCAACGCCGTCACCCCCGGCCTACCGTCACAGAAGGGTGCCAATGTGTTCGCCACGGTCGCCAAGCTTGGCACCAACCCGACCGCCGCGATCTATTATACCCCGCCTGCCGGGACGACGCCCACCGTTGCACTGCAAGCCAGCACCGTTTCGACGGCCGGCGGCGGTGCTCCGCACAGCAACATGCAGCCTTATACCACGACGAATTTCTGTATCGCGACCCTGGGGCTGTGGCCGCCCCGGCAATAACGGCCGTCAGTTTTTGCTTTTTAATTCTTAATTAGGAGAAAAAGAATGGCTGACGCTGCTGTCGGTGAAATTCGTATGTGGGCCGGAACTACCTTTGTTCCGGTAAATTGGTTGCCCTGCGATGGGAGAGGGATGAGCATCGCCACGTATCCCGAGTTGTACAGTCTGATCGGTGTGACTTATGGTGGCGATGCAAAGACGACATTCAACCTTCCCGATTTCCGCGGCCGGATCCCCATCGGTCAGGGGCGCAGCCCGGAAGCGGTGACGCAAACGACCTACGCTGTCGGCATGACCGGCGGCTCCGAAGGGGTGACTCTGACCGCGGCCAACACTCCCGTGCATACTCACGCTTTCCAGGCAACCAACACCGCTGCCAACAGCATGAGTCCTGGCAACGGATGGCTGGGCGCACCCACGAAGGGATTCTACTCCCCGGTGCCGTCCGCAACGCAGCAGACGCAATTCTCCATTTCAATGAATGACGTGACGGTGCTCAATGCCTATGGCTCCAACGGGGCGACCATGCCGCACAACAACGTGATGTCGTCGCTTGGGATCGGATTCATCATCTGCATCCGTGGGTTCTATCCGCAGCGGGCCTGATTTTTCTTTGCTTCCCATACTGAAAATACCATAGAGCGCCAAGGGAGTTTGGCCATGAGTGATCCTTTTTTTGGAGAAATCCGGCTTTTTGCTTTTACTTATGCCCCGCAGAATTGGGCATATTGTAACGGCCAGAGCATCGATATCCGCCAGAACCCGGCCCTGTATTCGCTGGTGGGCATAACATATGGGGGCGATGGGAAAAACACGTTCAAGATACCGAACATGGTGGGGAAAGCGCCGATCGGGAGCGGATCCGGTCCCACTCTGACACCCCGCCAGGCCGGCGGCACGTACGGCGCGGGGCAGGTGCAACTGTTGGCGAACCAGGTGGCGCCGCACCATCACACCATCAACGGCGCTCTGGCCGCATCGCCGGCGGATTATGTCACCTCTCCCGACAGCAACCATCTGATCGGCTTTGCCGCCAACCAGTTTTCCTTCAGCACAGCCGCATACACGGCCAATCAGCCGCCGACGGTCCTGAATGCGGGGACCATAGGGCCGGCGCTGGGCGGGACCAACGGGGTGACGCTTCCGCACGAAAACCGCCAGCCTTATCTGTCGCTGAATTTCTGTATCTGCGTGGACGGCATCTACCCCGATCGGCCGTAACGTCAGGATGGGGGAAGGGACGCAAACCGTGGATTTCGTCGCGACCATTCCGCCGGCCCTGGCCGGCCATCCCTTCACGGTCCGCCTCCAGACGGAGGCGGACCTGCCCTTCATCGAGCATCTCTATGTTTCCCACCGCTGGGAAGAGATGCAGGCAGCACCCTGGACTGATGACATGCGGCTGGCCTTTCTGAAGGACCAGTTCCGCGGGCAATGGCATCATTACAGCACGGCCTATTTCGATTCGCTGTTCCTGATCGCCGAGGTGAACGGGGAGGCCGTGGGGCGGCTGTATCTGTTCGACCAGCACCCCGAGGATCTGCGCATCGTCGATATCGGCTTCACCGAAGCCTGGCGGGGCCGGGGGTTGGGCGGGGCGCTGTTGCGGCTGGTTCAGGATTATGCCGCAGCCAAGGGCAAGTATTGCTCGATCCATGTGGAACAGACCAACCCGGCCCGGCGTCTGTACAACCGCCTGGGGTTCCGGGAGATCAAGCCCGTCGGGCCTTATGTTCTGCTGGAGTGGCGGCCGTCCTGACGGTGCCGCCACCCCAGCAGGACCGGATCAGGAAAAGACCGCCTGATATTCGTGAGTACCGTCGGGGTTGCGTCCGATGGGGACCAGGAAGATCTCCAATTGACCGAGACTTTCCTGGTCCATCGGATGGATGTGCTGATTCAGCAGCACGGTCTGGCTTTCCCCGCGGAAAAACAGGGAAAACGGAATCCGCCCCATGATCGGCGCGTTCTTGCGTTCCAGACGCTCCAGGGTCAGCGTTTCCTCGTGTTCAGGGTGGCGGACACGGAAGCCCTGGCCGACCAGCGGTTCAAAATGATCTGCCGTAAGATCCGCCAACGATATCGACTGAGACATCTTTCCTCCTGGGTGATAATGACCCAATTATAACAGCCGGATTCAACGTGTTCTATGAAGTATTTCTTTTAGTCGTAATTTTGTATGCATTAACAATACATATGTATTCAGAATTTTGTCGGTTGAAAATCCGACCTTCATTTGGGGCGGACTGCCCGCCTGATGGGGGCGGCAACCGGCTTGACAACGGGACGGTACACGCTGAACGTCCGGTCCCATGCCGCATCCCGCTTCTGCCCTTCCCCGCCGGCTGGCCGCCCTGGGGCGCCGCCGTGCCGCCGCCGCCTTGACCTTGAACGCTGCCGCCGGCCTGGCCGAGGGGGTGGGCGTGATGGCGCTGGTGCCGTTGTTGCGGCTGCTGGGAGTGGGAGATGCCGCGGCCCCGCCCGATCCGGGGTTCATGGCGCTGGTGTTGACAGGGTATGTGGTGCTGGCCGCCGCGGCGGCGCTGACCCTGCGCGCCCGCAGCCTGACGGTGCAGCGGCTGACCCTTGATTTTCTCGACCGGCTGCGGGGGGATCTGCACGCCGCACTGCTGGCGATGGAGTGGCGGGCGTTCCGGCGCATCCGCGCGGCCGGATTGCAAGAAACGATGGCGGGCGAGATCGGCCGCATCCATGGGGCGGTGATCGCTCTGGGCGATCTGGCGGGGGCGCTGCTGGCCATCCCGTTTCTGGCGGTGGCGGCGGTGGTTCTGTCGCCGCTGCTGTCGGGGGCGGCTCTGGCGGCGGTGGCGGTGGCGGCCCTGCTCACCCGCGGGCTGGGCGCGCGGAGCTGGCGGCTGGGGCGGGCGCTGAGTGCGGTCAATCAGGCGGCGATGGCCGATCTGGCCGACAATCTGGCCGGGCTGCGCCTTATCAAGATCTTCACGGCCGAGGCCGGGCGGGCCGCCGTGCTGGCGGGCCGTTTCGCGGCGGTGCGCGACAATCTGCTGGCGTTTCAGCGTGCTCAGGCCACCGAACGGGCGGTGCTGCAGATCATCGCCGCCCTGGCCGCCGCGGGGGGGCTGTTTGGTGCGGTGCTGGTCCTGCGGATGCCGTTGGCCGAGGCGCTGACGCTGATGCTGGCCTATGGGCGGCTGTTGCAGGCGGCGTTGCGTTGTCTGTCGAGCTGGCGGCGGTTGGTGGGGGCCTCGGCCGCGCTGACGACTTATGACGAAACCCTGGCCGCCTGCCGTGCTGCCGCCGAACCGGCCGCCGGGGGGGATGGCACGCTGCCGTTGCGCCGGGACATCCGTCTGGCGGGGGTGACCGTCCGGCACGACGACGGTGCGGGACCGCCGGCGCTGGATGGCATCGATGCGGTCATTCCCGCCGGCGGTATCGTCGCGGTGGTCGGCCCGTCGGGGGCGGGCAAATCCACGCTGGTCGATGTGGTTCTGGGCCTGATCGTCCCCGATGGCGGGCGGGTGGAGATCGACGGCCAACCCTTGGCGCCGGAGCGGCGGCGGGCGTGGCGGGCGTCGGTTTCGGCCTGCCCGCAAGACCCCTTCCTGTTCCATGACACGGTGCGGGCCAACCTTCTTCTGGCCCGGCCCGATGCCGACGATGGAGAGGTGTGGAGCGCCCTGGAAAAGGCCTCCGCCGCCGCCTTTGTGCGGTCGCTGCCGCAGGGGCTGGACACCGTGGCGGGGGACCGCGGCACCCGCTTTTCCGGGGGGGAGCGGCAGCGCATCGCCCTGGCCCGCGCGTTGCTGCGCCATCCGTCCCTGCTGGTGCTTGACGAGGCGACCGCCTCGCTGGATGGGGAAACCGAAGCGGTGGTGGCCGACACCCTGGCGTCGCTGCGGGGAACCTGCACCATGCTGGTGGTGGCCCACCGCCCCAGCACGGTGCGGGCGGCCGACCATGTGCTGTTCCTGGAAAACGGGCGGCTGACCGCTGTCGGCCCGTGGGACACGGTGCGGGCCTGCGCCGGTGACCGTCTGGAGACCCTGGGAATGACGGATTAACGATAAAACAGGCGGGGCCAGGGATGCTGCCCCGCTCATTGATGCGGCATGGCGCCGGTCAGAGCACCCAGCAGCACCCGCCCCGCGGCCCGCCCGCCCAATCTCAAGGCGGCGGTGCAAACCGCCTCTTCGGCGAAGCCCGCAGCGGCGGCGAAGCGGCGGCCGCGCCGGTTGTGGACCGGGGTCCAGGCGCTGAGGCGCATCACCCCTTCCGCCTGCGCCCAGGCCGTTGCTGCCGCCAGCAACCGTTGCCCGACACCATTCCCCCATGCCGTGCGCCGCACCGACAGCCGCACGGCGGCGTCGTGGTGCGTCCGCGCCAGGGTGCCCCGCACCACCACCGCAGCCCCCAGCACCTCCCCCTGGCTGATGGCGGCAAACGTGACGATTCCCGGCCCTGCCGGCGGCGGGCACGGGGCGCCGTCCGTGGGAGGATGGAGCAGAAATGGGGTTTCCCGCGCCATGGCGTGACGGAACCGGCCATAGGCGGCGGCATCGGCTGGTTCGGCGGGGCGAACCGTGACCGTCCCCCACGATCCACCGGGGGCAGGGGGCGCATCGACCGGCTCCCACACCGGGCCGGGATCCCGCAGCAACCGCGCCAGGATATGCTCGTCCTGCATCATCACCGCCACCCGCGCGGTGGCGCGCAGGGTGCCTTCGTGGTGAAACCCGTGCCGGCGGTAGAGGGCGGCGGCGCCGGTGTTGCCCGTCACCACCGACAGATCCAGCCGCCACGCCCCCACGCTCTCCGCCCAGCGGCGGGCCGCGGTCAGCAGGGCCGAGCCGACGCCCCGCCCCCTCCACCCCTCGGCCACCCCCAGCGCCAGGGTGATGGTGCCGCGGGTTGCGGGCAGCCCGCCGCCGGTGGCGCCCAGCCAGCCGGCCAGCCCGCCGCCGGCCTCCGCCACCAGCACCACGGCGTTGGGGCGGGCCTGAAACCGCGCCAGGGCCGCCGCCGGGTCGGAGCCGCCGCACCAGACCGGCCATTCCCCCGGTTCCCGCGGCAGGTAGGGGGTGGAGGCGTCCACCGCCGCCACCAGGGCGCGCAGGGCCGTCACCTCCGCCGGGCGGGCGGGGCGGATCACGACGGCAGGCGGGGAGGAGGGCGGCATCGTCGGACGCTCTGGCGGATGGGGTTCTCATCCTACCCGGCCCGGCGCCGGGGGTGAAAGATCGTTGCCGGGAACCGGCGGCGCCGTTATCGTCGCCGGCCGGACCCTTTCCGTTTGTTGATCCGGTGCCTTCATGCAGACCCCCGCCGATTCCCCCGCCCAGACCGTTACTGTCCGTTCCGCCGTGGTGCAGGATGCCGAGATCATTCTGGGCTTCGTCCGCGATCTGGCGGAGTTCGAGAAGGAGTTGCACTCGGTCCGGGCGACGGCGGAGGATTTCCGCCGCGACGGCTGGGGGCCGGACCCGGTGTTCCAGGCGCTGATCGCCGAGGTCGGCGGGCAGCCGGTGGGCTTCGCCCTGACCTTCCGCAACTATTCCACCTGGGAAGGGCGCTACGGCATCTTCGTCGAGGATCTCTATGTGAAGCCGGAGGCCCGCCGGTACGGTGCGGGCCGGGCGCTGCTGACCGAAATCGCCCGCCGCGCCGTCGCCGACGGCTGCCGCCGGGTGGACCTGAACGTCCTGCACTGGAATCCGGCGCGGGACTTTTATGGCCGCATCGGCTTGACGCACATGGAGGAATGGTTGCCCTACCGCCTGACCGGCACCGCACTGACCGATCTGGCGGCGCAGGCCGGATAACGGGTGCGGCCCCCTTTCGGTTGATTTTTGCGCCCCTCCGGCGAACACTCTGTCTGGTTGTGTCGGGCGGGAGGCGGCGATGGATGGGGGTGGCTGCGGGGCGGTGCTGAACGAGCTGGCCGCCCTGCCGGCGGCGCGGGTCGCCGCCTATCTGGCGCACGAGGCGCCGCAGACCGTTGCGGCCCTGCTGCTGCTGCTCCCACCCGGACGGGCGGGGGAGGTGCTGGCCGCCCTGCCGGCGGCGGTGCGTCAGCCGGCGGTCAAGGCTATGCTGTCCACCCGCCCCATGACGCCGCCGGTGTGGGACACGGTGGCCGCCGTCCTGCATGACACGCTGCTGACCCCGGCCCGGCCCGCCGACCGCCGGGCCGAGGTGCTGGCGATCATCGAATCCCTGCCCGATGATGTGCGGGCGGACACGGCCGCCGCCCTGGACGCGCCGTTGCCGCCGCGCCCGCCCCATCCGGCCGACCCGCCGCCCTGGACCATGCCGGCGATGCCGCCGGGGATGCAGGCGCTGATCGGCAGCACCCGCGTCACCACCGAACGCCTGCCGATGATGGAGGTGGCGCTCGACCGTTTCGTGCGCATGCTGTCCACCAGCGTGCGCAACGCCCTGGGCTGTGCGGTGCAGGTGGGGCTGAACCGCATCGACTCCCAGCGGTTCGGCGACTGGCTCGGCGGGCTGGAGCCGGGAAGCCGGTTGCTGGCGCCGTTCCGCGCCCAGCCGTGGGACCATTACGGTCTGGTGGCGCTGGGCCGCGCCGCCCAGGAAACGCTGGCGGAATCGCTGATGGGCGGGGCGTCCGCCACCGCCGGGCTGCGGGTCGCGGGGCGGGCCTTCACCGCCATCGACCGGGCGCTGGCGGAGCGGGTGCTGACGCTGATGCTGGCCGATCTGGCGGCGGCGTTCGATCCCATCGCGCCGGTGACCTTCACCCTCGACCGCATCGAGGACGATCCGCGTTTCGCCACCATCGAGCGCCCGTGCAACGGGGTGTTCGTCATCGACCTGCTGGTGTCGGTCGAGGATGTGGCCGGCACCGTCGAACTGGTCCTGCCCTGGTCGCTGCTGGAGCCGGTGCGCGATGCCCTGCGCCAGCCGTTCATGGGGGAACGGTTCGGTCACGATGCCCTGTGGGCCGAGCATCTGCGCGGCGCCCTGGCCAAGGCCAGCGTTCCGGTGGCGGCGGTCGTCGCCACGGCGCCGGTGGCGCTGGGGGCCATGCTGCGCTGGGTGCCCGGCACGCTGCTGGTTCTGGATGCCGAACCGGGGCGGGTGGCGCTGGAAACCGGCGGCAGGCCGCTGGCCGAGGGGCGGCTGGGCATCCATGCCGGAAACTGGGCGGTGTCGGTGGAGGGGGACGCGGCGGACGCCCGCGAAACCGGAACCTCCCCCCTTCTCGTCCCGTTCCCCCAGTGGGAGGATGCCGGGCACGGCGGGGCCGGTTCCGATATGTCCACCGTGCCGGAGCCGGACGCGCTGGCGCAGGTTCCGGTGACGGTCAACGTGCTGATCGGTGAAGCCCAGATGGCGATGGCGGGGCTGTTGTCCCTGGCCCACGGGACGGTGGTGCCCCTGGATCGCCGGGTCGGCGAGCCGGTGACCGTGCTGGCGGGGGGAAAGCCGGTGGCGCGCGGCGAACTGGTCCAGGCCGGCGGCCGCTGGGCGGTGGCCCTGACACACGTCGGCTAAAGGGGAAGGGAGGGAACGGCGGTCCCGACGGCGTATCAGGTGCTGGAGCGGGCCGCGGACTGTTCCAGCGAGCGGATGTGCGACAGGCCGGGCAGGATTTCCGACTTGATGAACTCCATCCGCCGGTTGGGGCCGCCGCCGCCGCGGGCGAAGCGGGTTTTCCACAGCGCCATCTTCACCGCCAGACCGCACAGCACCCCGCCGATGGTGGTGTGGTGCGATTGGATCAGGTCGCGGATGGAATGGAAGGTTTCGGCGTTGATGTCCCGCCAGAAATCCTTCGACCGATTGTCGAAGCTTTCAAAGCGCCCGGTGATCGAGGTGGTGATGTCGGTCAGGTCGCGGGTGATCTCCGCCAGCATCTTCATCTGACGGGGGTCGCGCTTGACCTCGCTGGACGATTTCACCTCGTCCATCCAGACGATGAAGCGTTCCACCTCGGGCACGATTTCGTCCAGGCATTTCTTGAAATAGGCCAGCGACAGAAAGATGTCGCCGTACTCTTCCAAAAAGGTGGGAATCCCCATCAATTCGATGTCCAGCCGGTCGGCCATCATGCGCAGGTTGCGCAGCGCCTCGTCCCGGTTGGGATTGGCGAACATGCCGATCAGGTCATCGACGCTGTTGATCTGCAACTGTTCGCTGCCGTAAACATATTCGATCAGGGGACGGGTGAACACCGTCATGTACTGCGTCAACTCGGACTTTTTCTTGTCCGACAGGGTGAGCGCCTGATGATCGTTTATGTTGATCTTCAGACGCCGCAATTCGATCCGGGACGTATAGACATCGAAGGATGCGGCCTGGGCGATCTTGTCGATCTTCTTCAGGTCGCGTTCCACCTCGTCCTTGTAGGATTCGAAATAGACGGAGATGTCGCGGGGATAGACCTGTCCGCTGCCGGCGCTGGCGTCGTTGAACATCTCCACCACGGTTTGCAGGCGCACGTTCTTGATAAGGCGCGCGTGCTGCAAACCCGGCGTTTCCAAAGGAATGGCCGAGAGGGGCATGATATGGAGGGCATCACGGGATTCATCATCCCACGCACGCCGACGCGGCGATGATCCCTCGGCCGCTCCTTGCGTTTCTGCGTTTGCCACACCCACGGATCGTCCCCTCTCAACCCTTCAACAGGGTAAACTTAACGTTTCCATACGTTCTTGACGAACAATTTTATCATCAGACGCGATATTTAGTCTTGGAATGATTAGGCCCCGCGGATCTCGCTGTCCAGATCGATTGTGCGCGGTCCAGTGTCGCCCCCGGCGGAAGCGGCCGTCTGTTCGATCTTGATGGTGCGGATCTTTGGTTCGGGCAGGGGGCGTTTCAGGTCGATATTCAGCAACCCGTTGTCGAGGGAAGCGCCGACAACTTCAACCCCTTCGGCCAGCACGAAGCTGCGCTGGAACTGGCGGGCGGCAATGCCGCGGTGCAGATACACGCGGCTGCGGTCATCCTGCTGGCGGCCGCGGATGACGAGCTGGTTGTCCTCCACCTGGACCGACAGGTCGTCGGCGGTGAAACCGGCCAGCGCCAGGGTAATGCGGTACCCGTCCTCGCCGATGCGTTCGATGTTGTAGGGGGGATAGCCTTCCGCCGAATTCTTGGCGATGCGGTCGAGTGTGCGTTCGAATTCGTCGAACCCCAGCAGCAGCGGGCTGCTGAAGAGGGAAAGGCGGGTGGTCATGGCGCAAGTCTCCTCAAAGCGCGAGCGAGGTGCCGTTGCGGACCCGTTTCCGGCGTCCGCGGGTGCCGGTCCGCAAGCCCAGTGCGGCCCCGTGCGTGCCCCATTAGATGGGAAGAGAGGGGGGCGGATCAAGAAGTCGTCCCGCCCGCCCGCTTCCTAAGGGGTTAGGCGCCGACCAATCCGCCCACCCGTGCGGCGAAGGCCAGGCACGCGGTCAGCCCCGGCGACTCGATGCCGAACAGGTTGACCAGACCGGGGATTCCATGGTCCGCCGGCCCTTGGATGACGAAATCGGCGGCGGGCTGGCCCGGGCCGGTCAGCTTGGGCCGGATGCCGCAATAGGCCGGCACCAGCGCCCCGTCGGGCAGCCCCGGCCAATAGCGGCGGATGGAATCGTAGAACCGCTCCCCGCGGGCCGGGTCCACCGTGTATTCCAGCGAGTCGCACCATTGCACATCGGGGCCGAAACGGGCCTGCCCGCCCAGATCCAGGGTCAGGTGCACGCCCAGCCCGCCGTCTTCCGGCACCGGATAGACCAGCCGGGAAAACGGCGACCGCCCCTGACCCAGGGCAAAGTAATTGCCCTTGGCCAGATGGCGCGGGGGCACGCGCCCCTCCGGCAATCCCTGCGTCGCCCGCGCAACCCCCCAGGCGCCATGACCGGCGGCGTTGATGAGGATGCCGGTTTGCAGGGTGGACGGCTCGGCCCCGCCGACCTCCAGCACGATGCCGTCGTCGGTGATGCGGGCGGCGGTCAGGGGGCTGTGGAAGGCGATGGCCGCCCCGTGCTCCTCCGCCTCGCCCTGCAGCGCCAGCATCAGCCCGTGGCTGTCGATGATGCCGGTGGAGGGCGACAGCAGGGCGGCGGTGCACGACAGCTCCGGTTCCAGCGCGCGGGCCTCGGCGGCGGTCAGGCGGCGCAGGTCGTCCACCCCGTTGGCGGCGGCCTGGGCGGCGATGGCGTCCAGCCGGGGGTTCTGGCCGGGATCGGTGGCGACGATCAGCTTGCCGGTGCGGCGGTGCTCGATGCCGCGCTCGGCGCAGAAACGGTACAGCATGTCCCGCCCCGCCACGCACAGCGCCGCCCGCTCCGAGCCGGTGGGGTAATAGATCCCGGCGTGGATCACCTCGGAATTGCGTGAGCTGGTGCCGGTGCCGATGGCCCCCTCGGCCTCCAGCACCACGACCTCGTATCCGGCCCGCGCCATGTGCCGGGCGATGGCCAGCCCGACCACCCCCGCCCCGGCCACCACGCATTGCACCCGGTCCATGCGCACGTCACCCTTTGGCTGTTGTTTCCGCAGCCGCTCCGCTGCGGCAGCCCGTCGCTTACCACACCGAAGATAGGGACTGCATAGCCTGAAAATGCGAGTCATACTTTCGTAAAGCGGGGCGCCCGGCAGGGATAAGGGGGCCGAAGCGTGGGCAGCGGGACGGGTCCGGCAGGGGTGCCGCCTGCCGCTGGAGGGGTGCGATGATTCTGGCGGTGGTTTTTGCCGTTCTGGCGGCGGTTCTCGCCGTCGTTCTGGCGCTGGTGGTGCAGGAGGCACGGCGGCGCGAACGCAGCCTGATCGCCGAGCGCGACGCCTTTGCCGCGCAGGAGGCGATGGTGCGTGCCCTGTTCGACCAGACCCGCGACAGCCTGGCGGTGTTGAGCCGCGACGAGCACGATGCGGGGACCTTTTTCTTCGACCGGGTGAACGCTGCCATGGTGGCGGCGCTGGGGATTCCGGCGGCCCGCGTGATCCACCGCCGCCCGGCGGACGTGCTGCCGCCCGGTCTGGCCCGCACGATCCAGGAAAACGCCGCCCGCTGCCTGTCCGGGGGTATTGCGCTGGAATGCGAGGAAACGGCGGAGATCGATGGGGTGGCGCGGGTGTGGAACACGCTGCTGGTGCCGTTGCCCCCCATCCGGGGGCAGCCGCCGCGGGTGTTGCGCGCCGCCCGCGACGTCACCCATCACCACCGCCGCCTGACGCGGGCGACCCAGGCCAAGGTGCAGGCCGAACTGGCCGCGCGGGCCAAGGCCGACTTCCTGGCCTCTCTGGGGCAGGAGATCCGCGCGCCCATGAACGGCATCGTCGGCTACGCCACTTTCCTGGAGGATCTGGCGGTCACCGACGACCAGCGCCACTACGCCCGCCAGTTGCGCCAGAGCTGCCGGTCGCTGCTGACCGCCATCGACGACATCCTGGATCTGACCCGCATCGAGGCGGGGCGAATCGACCTGCGCGCCGATCCCTTCAACCTGCACGAAGCCATGGATCATGTGCTGTCGCTGGTGGGGCCGGCGGCACGGGAAAAGCGGCTGGCGCTGCGGCTCGATATGGGCGGGCCGGATGGGGTGCCGGGGTTCGTCGTCGGCGACGTGGTGCGGCTGCGGCAGATCCTGCTCAATCTGCTGGGCAACGCCATCAAGTTCACCCCCCGCGGCCATGTGGACCTGACCGTGCGCGAACAGGGGCGTGGCCCGGCGGGCGTGACGCTGGCCTTCACCGTCAGCGACAGCGGCGTCGGCATCCCGCCCGAACGCTGCGAACAGGTGATGAGCGACGTGCCGCAGGTGGACCGCCGGGCCGCTCTGGCCTATGGCGGCACCGGGCTGGGGTTGGCGATCACCCGCCGCCTGACCGAAGCCATGGGCGGCGCCATCGCCATCCGCAGCACGGTGGGGGAGGGCACCAGCATCACCGTCACCCTCACCCTGCCGCTGGCGGCCAAGCCCGCCGACCGCGCGGGCGGGGCGGCGGCGGTGGCGGGAACCATCAGCGGGCTTTACCGCGGGCGCATCCTGCTGGTGGAGGATGTGCCGATGAACCGCGAACTGGTCACCCGCATGCTGGAAGACGCCGGCCACACGGTGGAAACCGCCGCCGACGGGGCCGAAGGGGTCGCGGCGGTCAACCGGGGCGGTTTCGATCTGGTGCTGATGGACGTGCTGATGCCGGTGATGGACGGGCTGGCCGCCACCCGCGCCATCCGTGCGGCCGGGCACACGCTGCCCATCGTGGCGCTGACCGCGACCGTCCGGCCCGAGGACGTGGCCGATTGCCAGGAAGCCGGCATGAACGACCATGTGCCCAAGCCGGTGGACCGCGATGCGCTGCTGCTGGCGGTCCAGCGATGGTTGCGCGCCGGGCGCAGCGCCGATGCCCCCCCTCCGACGGCTCCCCGCCGCACCGCCTCCCTGCACAGCCTGGCGGGAGGGGAAACCGTGGCCGGGATGGTGCAGGCTTTGGATATTCTGCTGGCCGACCTGCCGCCGCGCCTGCGCTCCTTGAACGAGGCGCCGCCCGACTGGCCGCGCATCGCCCGCGATGCCCGCGCGCTGGTGTCGCTCGGCGGCTGCATCCCCGCCGACCTGCCGGGGCGGGAGGCGTTCGCCGACGCCGCCCAAGCCCTGGCCGATGCCTGCGGCCGTGGGGATACGGGTGCCGCAGTCGCGGCCTTGCCGGACTGCCGGACCCAGGCGGAAAAACTGCTGGAAGCCGCAACTGCCCGCCGCAACCGTCTGGTGCCGGGCGGTGCCCGGCTGGCAACGGGTGGGAATGGCTCTTTGTGATGAAGGCTGGTCGGGGGGGCCGCGGCGGCGGCGGTGCCGCGTTTCATCGCCACATCGGGCGCTCCAGCCGCTGTTGCCCGTCTGCCGGCGCCCGGTTTCGTGCGCTGCGGGACTTCACCCCCATCTCGCATAAGGAGAGGGGGGAAGCTTTGGCGGAAAGGCAACAGGGTGGTGAGGAGGCGTTTGTCAGAGGTACGACACGGGGTATGGTATCAGTAAAAGGTCGCCCAATCGTGGCGGTTCGGCGTGTCCTCCCCGGCCGTACCGGCGGACGGGTCGGGCCAATAGGGGGTTTCGTCGCGGTAGAGCGGGAGTTGCCGGGCAAATTCTGCCGTTTCTTCGGCGCGGCGGCGTTCCAGTTCCCAGGCGGCGATGGTAGGGGACAGCATGGCAGGCCTCCTTCTGAGATTTCGGAAGGCTCCGTTGGCGGCCCTTTGGCAGCCCGTGGCTCCGTTCCGACCTGATACCATTAAACCATGCAAGAGTTGGGCCTTCCCTTGCGATGGGTCAAGGGGCTTGAAAGAGCGGGTGGGTTGGGGTGAATGCGCTACACCTATGCGCCAATGTGTTTCATCTTAACAACAGTTTCTTCACCATCGGCTGGGGGTATGCTCTCCCCAACGCCTTCCCCTTCCGACGTTCGGCATCCGCCGTCCGTCATTCCCGTCCAGCGAAAGACCGAGCCGCACGCATGTCTGCTCCTGCCCCTTTTTGCGCCACCTGCCACAAACCCAGTCACCTGTGCATTTGCGAGGCGGTGGAGGCGCTGGACAACAGTGTCTTCGTGGTGGTCCTGCAGCACCCGCAGGAAAAACGCGAAACCCTGAGCACGGCGCAGCTCGTCAAGCTCCAGCTCAAGAACTCGTTGATCCGCATCGGCCTGTCCTGGCCCAGCCTCAAGCGCATCCTGGGGCGTGAGGTGGATTACAAGAAATGGGGCGTGCTCTACCTCGGCACCGCCAAGCAGGGCGAACAGACGCCCGAGGATGAAATCGCCGTGGTGGACCGCAACGGCCGCCCGGTGCACGGTGGCGACGCCATTCTTGCCAATCTCGAAGGCATCATCCTGCTGGACGGCACCTGGAGCCAGGCAAAGGCTCTGTGGTGGCGCAACCCGTGGCTTCTGAAATGCCAGCGGCTGATCCTGCACCCCCATTTCCGCTCGCTGTACGGCGAGGCGCGGCGCGAACCGCGCAAGGAAAGCGTCTCCACCCTGGAAGCCGCGGCCTTCGTGCTGGCCTATATGGACGACGATCCCGAGGTGTTCCACCACCTGATGCAGCCGTTCCAGCTTTTGCTGAAGAAGATGCGCCAGCCCCGCCCGCGGCCCCAGCGCATCCAGCCGGCCACCGAACAGGCCGGCGCCGGACAGACCGAAGAACAGGCGGCGGAAACGGCCGTGGTGGATACGCCCATCCCGGTGGCGGATACGCCTGCCGCTGTGGACAAGACGGCGGAGTGACCCGCGGGCCGTCAGGCCCGGTCCGGCCCCTTCAGCGTGCGCCACGCGCACATGCCCGTGTAATAGGCGGTCGTCGCCAGCCACAGGGCAAAGGGCAGGGCGGAGCGGACGGGGTGTTCGGCCACCAGCCACACCCCGGCGGCCAGCCACAGGCCGGTGACGGCGATGTTCAGCCCCATCAGCTTGCGCACCCGGAACGGGTGCAGGAAGGTGACGGTGGAAAAGGTCAGCAGCCCCAGGGCCAGCACCACCGCGGCGTTGATCCACACGCTGGGGGCCAGCAACCACAGATACAGCACGACCACGTTCCAGATGGCGGGAAAGCCGACGAAATAGTGGTCGCCGCTTTTCATGTTCACGTTGGCGAAGCAGTAGAGCGAGGTCAGCAGCACCCACGCCGCCCCCGCCAGCCCCAGCCCGTAAGGCATCAGCCCGAACTGCGCCAGAAAGGCGGCGGGCACGATCACATAGGTCAGATAGTCGATGACGAGATCGAGGATGCTGCCGTCGATCCACGGCAGCACCTCCTTGACCGCGGCCTTGCGGGCGAAGGTGCCGTCGATGCCGTCCACCACCAGCGCCACGCCCAGCCACAGGAAACAGGTCTTGGCATCGCCGGCGAACACGGCGTTCAGGGCCAGGAGGCCCCATAGGACGCCGCTGGCCGTCAGCCCGTGCACCAGCCACGCCGCCGTCCGCCGGCCCAGTCCGTATCCCGACACCCCGATTCCCCCCCGCTCAGGTTCCGTTCGGTGTAGCGTGGGCACAAGGGGCGAGTCCAGGGGGTGATCGTCAGGGGCTTTGCCCCCGACACCCCCACCAAGGGCCGATGTGGCCCTTGGAACCCTTTCCGGGGTCAGCGGTGCGGGCGGAATGCGGGGTGGGCCTTCACCCCGTCGGGCAGCGGACCGCCGGTGGCCCAATCCAGCAATTCCACCGTGTGAACCACCGGGATGCCGGTGCCCGATGCAATTTGCGTTATGCATCCCAAATTGCCAGCCGCCACCGCGTCGGGGGCCACGCTTTCGATGTTGCGGGCCTTGCGGTCGCGCAGCTGGCCGGAGATGTCCGGCTGGAGCATGTTGTAGGTGCCGGCCGACCCGCAGCACAAATGCGCCTCGGGGATTTCCTTCACCGTGAAGCCGGCGGCGGCCAGCAGTGCGCGGGGCGGATCCTTGATCCGCTGGCCGTGCTGCATGGAACAGGCGGAGTGATAGGCCAGCGTCTGGCCCGTTTTCACCGATGGGGCCTGCAGCCCGATCTCGGCCATCACCTCGGTGATGTCGCGGGCGATGGCCGCCACGCGCGCCGCCTTGTCCCGATAGGCGGGATCGTTGGCGAACATGGTGCCGTAATCCTTCATCGTCGTGCCGCAGCCGGACGCGTTGACCACGATGGCGTCAAGACCGGCCCCGTCCATCTCGGCGATCCAGCCGTCGATGCTGGCCTTGGCCTGGGCGTGGGCCATGTCGGTCTTGCCCATGTGGTGGGTCAGCGCGCCGCAACACTCCGCCTTCTTCGACACCACCACCTCCACACCGTGGCGGGTCAGCAGGCGGATGGTCGCCTCGTTGATCTGCGGGGCCAGCACGCGCTGGGCACAGCCGATCAGCAGGGCCACGCGCTTCACCTTTGATCCCTGGGCCGGGTGGGTGCCGGGCAGGTCGGAATAGCTGGGGCCGGGCACGGATTTCGGCATCAGGCCCAGCATGGCGCCGACCCGGCCGGGAAACGCCTCGGCGAAGGGGCGCACGAACGATCCGGCCAGCAGCGCCAGACGGAACAGCCGCGGGCTGGTCAGCAGCCGGGCCAGCACCGACCGCAGCGCCTTGTCGAAGGGTTTGCGGGGGTATGTTGCTTCGATGCGGGCGCGGGCGTTGTCCACCAGATGCATGTAATCCACCCCCGACGGGCAGGTGGTCATGCACGACAGGCAGGTGAGGCAGCGGTCCAGATGCTTGACGGTGTTTTCCGGCGGCGGGCCGTCCTGCTCCAGCATCGCCTTGATCTGGTAGATGCGGCCGCGCGGGCTGTCCAGCTCATCGCCCAGAACCACATAGGTCGGGCAAGTGGCGGTGCAGAAACCGCAGTGCACGCATTTGCGCAGGATCTTTTCCGCCGTCTGCACGTCGTCGCGGGCAAGCTGGGCGAGAGAGAAATTGGTCTGCATCGATTAGGGCCTCACACGCCCGCGAACAGGCGGCCGGGGTTGAGCACGCCGCGGGGGTCGAAACTGGTCTTCACCCGCTGGGTCAGCGCCAGCAGCGGGGCCGGCTGCGGCTGGAACACGTCCGCCGCGGTGCGCAACGCCTCGGGCGCACGCACCAGCGTGGCGTGGCCGCCGAACGGCGCCAGGGTGCCGCGCAGGGCCGCCGCGTCCGTTTCCCGCGGTGTGGCGAGCCAGATCAGCCCGCCGCCCCAGTCGAAGAAGAACTCCACATCGCCCAGCGCCAGCGCCAGTTCCTCCGCCACCCGCGCACCGGACGCGGGGGGAACCGACAGCTTCCACACCAGCGGATCGGTGTCGGGGTTCGACGCCCGGAACGGCGCCACATCGCGCACCGCCCGCCAGAAGGCCAGCGATTCGTCACGGTCCAGCACGCCGTCGATGCCGCCGAGGTCGGCGGTCAGCCCGGCCAGACGGGCGGCGACCGAGGGGCCGAAGCCTTCCAGCCGGATCGCCGTCACCGACGCACGGGCCGACGCCACCGCCGGAATGCGCTCCGCCACCGATTCCGGCAGATGGGCCGCACCGGAGACTTCGTGCGGGCTGTGCAGCGCGTCGGTCAGGGCGCGGATGCCCTCGGCGTCGCTGCGGCCGTGCAGCAGCAGGGTGCGGGTGTCCTCCGGCGCCGGCAGCACCTTCACCGTCACCTCGGTCATGGCGGTCAGCGTACCGAACGAGCCGGCCATCAGCTTCGGGACGTCATAGCCGGTGACGTTCTTCACCACCTTGGCCCCGCCCTTGTAGACCTCGGCCCGGCCCGACACCCCGGCCACGCCCAGGAAATGGTCGCGTGCCGACCCCGCCGACAGCCGCCGCGGCCCGGCGAGTGCGGCGGCCAGAACCCCGCCCAGCGTGCCGCCGCCGGGGGCCTGTCCGTACAGCCCGCCCAGATCCGGCGGCTCGAAGGCCAGATGCTGGCCGCGCCCGCGCAGCAGCGGTTCGATCTCCGCCATCGGGGTGGCGGCCTTGACGGTCAGGACCAGTTCCTCCGGCTCGTACGCCACGACCCCGGACAGGTCCGACAGGTCGAGCGCGTAGGCCGTCTGCACCGGGCGGCCCAGACCGCGCTTGCTGCCGGTGCCGGTCAATTCCAGCGGTTCGCCCGCGTCCAGCGCCCAGCGCACCGCATCGGCAAGCTGCTCGGGCGTGGCGGGCTTGAAGGTGGTGATGCCCATGAAGCTGTTCTTCGTCTTTAGAAGCGGGGGATGTCGGGGAACGGCAGCTTGCCGCCCGACACGTGCAGGCGGCCCAACTCGGCGCAGCGGTGCAGTTCGGGGAAGACCTTGCCGGGGTTCAGCAGGCCGTCGGGGTCGAAGGCGCACTTCAACCGCTGCTGCTGATCCAGGTCGGTCTTGCTGAACTGGTGGGTCATCAGGTCGCGCTTTTCCACGCCCACCCCATGTTCCCCGGTCAGCACCCCGCCCACATCCACGCACAGGGTCAGGATGTCGGCGCCGAACCGTTCCGCCGCCTCCAACTCGCCCGGCTTGTTGGCATCGTAGAGGATCAGGGGATGCAAATTGCCGTCGCCGGCGTGGAAGACGTTGGCGACGCGCAGGCCGTGGCGTTCGGACAGTTCCTGCATCCGGCTCAGCACCAGCGGCAGCGCCTTGCGCGGGATGGTGCCGTCCATGCACAGGTAATCGGGGCTGATGCGGCCCACCGCCGGGAACGCCGCCTTGCGGCCCGCCCAGAACAGCAACCGCTCCTCCTCCGACGTGCTGGCGCGGGCGGACACCGCACCATGGTCGTTGGCAATCGCCACCACCCGGTCGATCAGGTGGTCCACCTCCGCCGCCGGGCCGTCCAGTTCGACGATCATCAGCGCCTCCACATCCAGCGGATAGCCGGCATGCAGGAAGTCTTCCGCGGCGTGGATGGCGGGGCGGTCCATCATCTCCATCCCGCCGGGGATGATGCCGGCGGCGATGATGGCGGCCACGCAGTCGCCCGCCTGTTCGTTGGACGGGAAACCGATCAGCACCGCCCGCGCGGTGGCCGGCTTCTTCAGGATGCGCACCGTGACCTCGGTCACCACGCCCAGCAGCCCTTCGGAGCCGGTGACGATGCCCATCAGGTCATAGCCGCCCTGGTCCAGATGCTTGCCGCCCAGACGCACGACGGTGCCGTCCATCAGCACCATCTCCACGCCCAGCACGTTGTTGGTGGTCAACCCGTACTTCAGACAGTGAACGCCGCCGGAATTCTCCGCGATGTTGCCGCCGATGGTACAGGCGATCTGGCTGGACGGGTCGGGCGCGTAATAAAAGCCGCGATCGGCCACGCGGGTGGAGATGCCCAGGTTGGTGACCCCCGGCTGCGTCACCACGCAACGGTTGTCGTAATCCACCTCGAGGATCCTGTTGAACTTGCCCATGCCCAGGAGGACGCCATCCTCCAGCGGCAGGGCGCCGCCCGACAGCGACGTGCCCGCACCGCGCGGCACCACCTTGACCCCCATCTCCTTGCAGGTCTTCAGCACCTCCGACACCTGATGCGTGGTGGAGGGCAGGACGACCACCAGCGGCAGGGCGCGGTAGGCGGTGAGCGCGTCGCATTCATAGGCGCGCAACTCGGCTTCATCGACGATCACGCCTTCGCCCGGCACGATGGCGCGCAGGCGCTCCACAAGCTCGCGGCGTTTGGCAATAATGTTCGGATCCGGCGGGGGCATTTTCATGCCGTTCTGTTCCTCCCCATCGGGGTTTTCAGTCGGAAGGTTGCGCGCACCGAGTCCCGGCACGCCGCCGGGCACGAGTGGTATCACCACTTATCCCGACTCCACAAGACCGAAAGGAGAAGAAACGTCTATCGCCGCTTTTTGATAATGAGATGAATGAGGAAAGCCCGTCGATCCTTGGGCGATGCGGTGTTCAGGGCGGTGATGGCGGCTTCGGCCTCGTCGATCCGAGTCTGGGCATCGGCGCGGGTGGTGCGGTAATCGGGATTGTAATCGGCCTGATGCCGCTCTTCCTGCAGGGTGATGAAGCTGTTGGCGCAGGTCACGAGGCCGTAAGGAAATGCCGGGACGGCAACATTCCTGCAGGCATCCTTTGCCGTCCCATGATCCAGCGAGCGGTAGACCTGTACCCAGGCGGGGTGCGACTGGTTTTCCCCAGTGGTGGCAAAGGTATCGGCGGCTTGCCGGGCGATGGCGTGGAACAGGGCGTAATAAGCGGTGCTGACGGCTCGGCGCAGGTCGGCTTGCCGGGGTTTTTTCTGCGTGGCTGCGGTGAGCAGCCGCGCGGTCTTCAGAAGATCATCGCTTAACATAAGACATCAGGGGACGGCGGTCGGTCACATTGTGGCGGATAAACGGGAACCGCTTCTCCCCTCGCTGCAAAAGCAGGGTCCGCAGCGGTGTCACAAGTCGCGCCAAACGCCGCGTGTCCATCGCCGGCCCCTGGTCATTGTATTCCACAACGATTCGCAAGGACGGCTCGTCGTCATGGTCGAGCATTCCCTCGATGATGACGTCCTTGACTCCCATGGCCGTCAATTCGTGCTCCAGAAAGCCGCGAATCGCCGCTTTGGTGTCTTCGCTGACGGTCAGATCGTCGGTGTTCATGGGATCGGTTCCTGGAAGCGGCGAAAACGACTGTTCCCGGATCACGATAACAGCAGCGGCGGCTTCCATCAACCGCACCGCCCAAACGCGAAAAACCGCGCCAAATCTGGCGCGGCGTTTCAAGCGTCGCGAACCCCGAGCGCGGCCGGGTGGGTCCCCGGCCGGACGCTTCGCATCAGCCCTGGCGGGCCTTGAAGCGCGGGTTCTGCTTGTTGATGACGTAGACGCGGCCCTTGCGGCGGATGACACGGCAGGCCTTGTGGCGCGTCTTCATCGACTTCAGAGAATTGACGATCTTCATGACAGGTAATCCTGAACGGTCGGCGGCGGGTTCGTAGGGCGCGGACCATAGTGCGCGTCCGACGCTCTGTCAACCCGAACTGCAACCGCGTGCCGGTCACAGAAGAAAGGGGGTATCGGTCATGTCTTCGTCCAGCAACAGCCCGTGGCCGTCTTCCACCGCGATCCAGTCGGCGTTGTCCTGATCCAGCGGTTCCGACACGATCACCACCTGACCGTTGCGGCGGCGCCAGTACAGGCTGGGCGGCTGGCGGTCGCTGGCGAAGCGCACGGCCACGATCCGCCGCCCGTCGGTCAGGGTGGCGGTCAGGCGCAGCGGCTCGGTCACCCCGGCCTCACCCATGGTGCGGCAGACGGTGGCGGCGGTGGCGGCGAAGGCGCGCATGGGATCGTCCTCCAGCCCGTGGACGAACAGCAGCAGGAAGAACAGTTCGCTGTCGGTGGCCCCCTGGCGGGCGGTGTAAAGATCGTCGGTCAGCAGCGATTCCAGCCGGCGGCGCACGCGGCCCCAGCCGCCGATCTGGCCGTTGTGCATGAACAGCCACCGCCCCAGGGCGAAGGGGTGGCAGTTGACCCGCGCCGTGCCGGTGCCGGTGGACGCGCGCACATGGCCGAAAAACAGCGGCGAGCGGATATGGTGGGCCAGTTGCCGCAGGTTCTGGTCGTTCCACGCCGGCAGCGTTTCCCGGTACAGGCACGGGGTATCCCGGTCCCCATACCAGCCCACGCCGAATCCGTCGCCGTTGGTGGTCACGGGGGCCTTGCGGCAATGCAGGCTCTGCCGGACGAGGGAGTTTTCCGGCTCGAACAGCAGGGTTTCGAGGAAGAGCGGCGTTCCGCGGTAAGCGATCCAGCGGCACATGGGGCGGCGGCACCTGTTCCCGGCAGCGCGAAAGTCCGTTTCTATACCGCTGCCCCGCCGGACCGGGCAAGCCGGTCGGCCATGACGGGAGGGCAACGAGGTCATGTTCGCAAACCGGGACAGCCCCCCTCTCCCCGCCGGGGAGAGGGTCGGGGTGAGGGCCGATTTTCGCGCCGAAGGCCCGAAAATCGAGCCGTCAGGCTCTCGAAACATACGATTTGGCGTTGCTTCGCAACGGATTTCGGGCCTGCCGGCGCGAAATCCGGCCCTCACCCGGCCCTGCGGGCCACCCTCTCCCCGGTGGGGCGAGGGGCTGTCACCCTGACTTCGTGGCCCTGTCCATGACGGGAGAGAAGGGGAGGATGCCGATAAGGGAGGATTGGTGCGGACGGCGGGACTCGAACCCGCACTTCCAAAGGAAAGCAGATTTTCATACCACCTCGGCTTTCGCCGCCCCCGCCGGGCCGGTGGCGCCGCCGGGGTTCGTGGTCTGGACTATCCCTTCGCCATGGGCCGCTGGCCGCCAGGGGGACCAGGGACCGTTAGGCGCCGCCCGTCTAGTCTCTACACCTTCCCGGCGGCGGCAAAAGCGCCCTCCGGGCTTGGCTCGGGATTGGCAGGATCCGGGACCGGATGGCCCGAACCGTCAGCGTTCCCCGACTTTGAGCGGTTCTACGTCCCGCGTTTCCACGGGCGCACTCCAATTGGCTAAAGTCTGCTGTGTCTACCGATTCCACCACGTCCGCACAAGGTCGGGTGCAGGCCGCTCCTCAGGGTTGCGCCCCCGAAAGACAGGCATGCACCGCCGGGGTGGATACGCGCTTATGCGTGTGCGGTCAAGAACATCCACCACTGGATGCGGGGGGCGTTTCCTCCGCCGGCTGCATTTCCAGGGATTGCAGCGGGCGGGTGGTGCGCTCCAGCGGCTCCAGCGCCGGCAGCGGTTCGTCGCCGGCCACCGCGTGCAGGTCGCGGAACCGGCGGGCGGTGACCAGCACGCGGGATTCCAGGCTGCCCACCGCACCGTTGTAGCTGGTGACCGCCTTGTCCAGTTGCGCCCCCAGCCGGGCCATGTGGGCGCCCAGGTCGCCCAGCCGCTTGTAGATCTCCGCCCCCAGGGCGCTGATGTCGCGGGCGTTCTCGGTCAGCTTCTCCTGCCGCCAGCCATAGGCGACGGCGCGCAGCAGGGCGATCAGGGTGGTGGGGGTGGCCAGCACCACCCGATGGCCCATGCCGGCCTCGATCAGGGCCGGGTCGTGTTCCAGCGCGGCGGAGAAGAAATTCTCGCCGGGCAGGAACAGCACCACGAATTCCGGGGTGTCGGGGAACTGGTCCCAATAGGCCTTGGCGCCCAACTGCTTCATGTGGTCGCGCACATGGCGGGCGTGGCGGGCCAGTGCCTGGGCGCGGGCGGTGTCGTCGCCGCTTTCGATGCCGTCGAGATAGGCGTCCAGCGGCGTCTTGGCGTCCACCACGATGGTCTTGCCGCCGGGCAGGCGCACCACCATGTCGGGGCGCAGGCGCGCCCCCTCCCGGCTTTCCACCGTGGTCTGTTCGGTGAAGTCGCAATGGTCCAGCATGCCGGCGATCTCCACCACCCGGCGCAACTGGATCTCCCCCCAGCGGCCGCGGGCGGCCGGCGTGCGCAGCGCCCGCACCAGGGCGCCGGTTTCGGCGCGCAACTGGCTCTGGCTGTCCATCAGGGCGATGACCTGCTGGCGCAGCCCCTCGTACGCGCCGGCGCGGGCCTGTTCCATGGCCTGGATCTGGCCGTCCATGCGGTCGAGGGAATCGCGCACCGGCGCCACCACGGCGGCAAAGGCGGCGTGGCGCCGTTCCAACTCGCCCTTGGCCTGTTCCTGAAAGCCGGACAGGGTTTCGCGGGCCAGATGCAGGAAGCTTTCGTTGTTGGCCCGCAGCGCCTCCGACGACAGGGCCTTGAAGCTGTCGGCCAGGGCGGCCTGCGCCTTTTCCACCACCGCCAGCTTTTCCGCCGCCGACAGGCGTTCCTTCGACAAGGTGGTGGCCAGTTCGGCATGGCGGGCGCGGGCGCCGGCCAGGTCGGCCTGCAGCCGGGCGATGGTGCGGGTGTGTTCCCGCTCCGAGTCGCGCCATTCCGCCTCCCGCCGTTCCATCATCGCCAGCCGGGCGGCCAGTTCGGCGCGGATGGCGGCGTCGTGGGCGCGGGCGCGCAGATGGGTCGAGCGCGCCGCCAGCCACACCACGAATCCGCCGAACACCGCCCCCAGCCCCAGCGACAGGCTGTCGAACGCCAGTTGCATCATAGACTTATCGCCCCTTCGGTCCCGAGCGGCAGAGTACACGACCGGGTGTTCGGGGAACAAGACCGGAACGGGGTGGTGTTATCGACCTTCGGCCGGCTTGCTCCGGTGACGGTCCCGGTCCATATCGGTGACCATGTACGACGATCCCCCTCCCATCGGCCCGCGTGTGCGCTGCATCCCCCCCGGCGAGGACCGGGAACGGCTGCAATGCCCCGACTGCGGCTACATCTCCTATCAGAATCCGCTGATCGTGGTGGGATCGGTGGCGGTGTGGGAGGATCGCATCCTGCTCTGCCGCCGGGCCATTCCGCCGCGCCGGGGCTATTGGACCCTGCCCGCCGGTTTCATGGAGGAGCATGAAACCTCCCAGGCCGGGGCCGCCCGCGAAGCGTGGGAAGAGGCGTGCGCCCGCATCGAGGTGGGCGGGCTGCTGGCCATCTACGACATTCCCCGCATCAGCCAGGTGCAGCTGATCTTCCGCGCGCGCCTGCTGACGCCGGACATCGCGGCGGGGCCGGAAAGCGAGGAGGTGGGGCTGTTCCGGTGGGAGGATATCCCCTGGCGGGACATCGCCTTTCCCACCGTGCACTGGTCGCTGCGCGAGCATCACGCGCGGCTGGGGCAGGAGGTGTGCGTTCCTGCCGTCAACCCCACCCCGGAGGTGGCCGCGCGCTGGGAATCGATGCTCTGAGAACGTCCCGGCTTATGCCGGGCAAGGGGACCTTATGATCGTCCCGGCTTACGCCGGGACGGGAGCGGCAAAGACGGCAGCGATCTTGGAACGCAGGGTTTCGGCGTTGAACGGCTTGACGATGTAGTTGTTCACGCCGGCCTTCTTGGCGGCGACCACGTTCTCGGTCTTGCTTTCCGCGGTCACCATGATGAAGGGGATGGAGGACAGCGCGCTGTCGGTCCGCATGGCCTTCAGCAGCTCCAGCCCGGTCATGGGTTCCATGTTCCAATCGCTGACCACCAGATCGAACTGGCCGCCGGAACGCAGCTTTTCAAAGGCTTCCCGCCCGTCGGCGGCTTCGGTGATGTCGGAAAAGCCGATCTGCGTCAGCAGATTGCGGATGATCCGCCGCATCGTGGTGTAGTCATCGACGATCAGGATGCGCAGGTTGGTGTCGAACATTGCTTCTCCTGGCTTTCGGGCTGGTTTCTTTGGAAAACGGAGCGGGGGCGGCGGAAACGGGTGGGGTTACGTGCCTGTGGCGGGCCGCAAATTCATGGAGACGACCATGTTCCGGGCGCTGTCGTCTTCCAGCCCGGTCATGGCCGACAGCAGCATGGCCGCAGCCACCACCGCTTCCTTGTGCGCGGTCAGCAGGGAAAGGCCGCGGGCGAGCGATTCCTGTGCCGCTTCGTGATAGGCGTCATCCACCAGGCTGCGGATCGATGCGTCCATGATTCCCATCGCCATACCCATCCGTTTGAACGTGAAGCCCACGGTTTCCTTGTCCACCCGTGCCGGCCGGACCGGGCACGGGGGTGGCGGGGCGTTTGGGACGGGAGCAATTACCGTACCGAAAGTAATGCCGCATGGCTCCTTTGCGTTTCCCGCGTGCAAATGGGGGGAAAGCCCCGAGTCGCTGTGCGAGAATCACCGGCTTGGGGAAAGAAGAGCCGGGAGAAGAGGAAGGCTGGAGCGTTTCTCGATCAGAAACGCTCAACTTTCCTCTTCATTTTGCGTTGCATTTTGCAAACGCGGGATGATTTGATTTCAAAAATGCAACATCAAGAAATTAATAATTGTTAATATTGACTGAATTACTTATAGTTAATGCGGTTTTATATTTTCCAGATTCCCAAAATTGTCAGTGGGTCTTGTGGACCTATACCCTTTTAATGCTTGCGGATATTAGGCTGGGGCGTGTTCAGGAAGCCGGAAATTTTGCGATGATCTGATGCGTCTTTTGGCCGCGTGCCACGGTCAGCGGCAACCATGTGCCGGGCGTCTGGCGCTGGACCAGGGCGGTCAGGTCGGCGGGGGTGGTCACCGGGCGGCCCGCGGCGGCGGTGATGCGGTCACCGGCCTTCAAGCCCGCCTGGGCGGCGACGCTGCCGTCCTGCACCCCGGCGATGCGCACACCGCCGTCGGCCGCTTCCAGGTTGACCCCCAGCCGGGGGCGGGGGGCGGTCTGTGCCGGGGGCGGTTCGGGGGCGATGCCGAACACCGCATCGGCCACCCGCGGGCCGGTAGGGGTCAACTCGTGACAATCCTGCCCGGCTTCCCACGGCAGCAGCACCCGCGACCCGTCGATGCCCAATGCTGCCAACTGGTGCGGTATGCCGTGGCCGTAGCGCAGATGGCCGGCGCCGACCAGCACCACCACCGTGCGCCCGGTGCGGCGATGGGCGGCGGTGATGGCCTCGGCCATGGCGCGGTCCCACAGGGCCTGAGCCTGGGTGAAACGCTGGAACCGGGCGGAGTCCCGGTCCACCGGGGAACCGTGCTGGGACATCACCTGGGCCAGTTCGTCCACATAGGCGGGGGGCAGGGGGGCGGGGTCGCCCACCCCCTCGCGCTCCGGGGCCGGGATGGCGGCCCAGCCGTCCTTGGCGGTGCGCGACACCAGCGCCCGGTTGACGTTCAGCGCCACCAGCGGCAGCCGGTGCATCCGCGCGAAATGCAGCACCGGCATATAGAAGGCGGAATCGAAACCCCACACCTCGCTCCAGCCGCTTTCCTTGAGGAAGGTGGCCTCGTCCAATTCGCCGGCGATCCAGCGGTCCAGCACCGGCTGGCGCGAGCGGGGCATCATTTCCAGCCCCACCGCCAGATTGGGGTTGACCGCGTGCAGGGCGGCCAGGGTCTGAAGCTGCCAGCGGTGCTGTTCGGCGCTGTCGTGCCGTTCGCCCAGCAGCACGGCGGGGGCGGATGCCGCCCGGCGCAGCACCCCGGCGGTGTCCAGCGGCTGCCCGGCCCCGTCGTACCACCCGCCGGGCGCGGCGCAGGCGGACCCACTCCCCGCCGCCGTCCCGGAATCGGACGCGGTGGCGGCGGTGCAGCTGGCCAGCAGGGCGGCGGTCAGGGCGGCGATGACGATCCGGTGGGGCACCACGGGCTGTCTCCTGGGGTTGGCGGTTCCTGCCAAGGTTGGGCTGACGGCGGGCGGGGTCAATGCCGCCGTTCGGCCAGCTTGCGGCCTCGGCCCCCTCCGATACACTGAGAATGGTTTTCAGGAGAAGGGGAGATGCAGGCATGGCCCGCCGCCACGACGCGCTGTTCCGCCGGATCGAGGATCAGACCGACGCGCTGGTGGAACTGACCCGCGACCTGATCCGCATTCCCACGGTCAACCCGCCGGGCGATGCTTACACCCCCTGCGCCGAGCTTCTGGGGCGGCGTCTGGCCGCCCGCGGCTTCCAGGTGACCTATGTGCGGGCGGAGGGCACCCCCGGCGACAGCGACCGCCACCCCCGCACCAACGTCGTCGCCCGCATCGAGGGGCAACGGCCCGGACGCTGCGTCCATTTCAACGGGCACATCGATGTGGTGCCCGCGGGCCATGGCTGGACCGTCGATCCGTTCGCGGGCGTGGTGCGGGACGGGCGTGTCTATGGCCGCGGCGCCTGCGACATGAAGGGGGGGCTGGCGGCGGCGGTGGCGGCGGTGGAAGCCATCCTCGCTTGCGGTGTTCCCTTTGCCGGCGCCTTGGAGATTTCCGGCACGGTGGACGAGGAATCGGGAGGCTTCGGCGGGGTGGGCTATCTGGCGCGGCAGGGCTGGTTCTCGCCGCCGCGGGTCGATCACGTCATCATCCCCGAGCCGCTGAACGTGGACCGGGTGTGCGTCGGCCACCGCGGCGTGTGGTGGGCGGAAATCGAAACCAAGGGGCGGGAAGCCCATGGGTCCATGCCGTTCCTGGGCAATTGCGCCGTGCGCCACATGGGCGCCGTGCTCCACCGCATCGAAGAGGAGCTGATCCCCCATCTGGCCGGCAAGCGCACGGCGATGCCGGTGGTGCCCGAAGGGGCGCGGCAATCGACCATCAACATCAACGCCATCCACGGCGGGCAGGAGGAGGACCGCGACGGTCTGCCCAGCCCGATGGTTCCCGATTCCTGCCGCATGGTCGTCGATCGCCGCTATCTGATCGAGGAAGACCCGGAAACGGTGAAGGGCGAGATCGTGGCGATTCTGGAGGGGCTGAAGCGGGACCGCCCCGGCTTCGATTACGCCGTCCGCGAGGTTCTGGCCTTTCTGCCCACCATGACCGACGCCGATGCCCCGGTGGTGCGGGCGGTGGAGCGGGCGGTGGAACAGGTGCTGGGCCGTCCGGCGCAGCGGGTGGTGTCCCCCGGCACCTATGACCAGAAGCACATCGTGCGGGTGGGGCACCTGAAGGACTGCATCGCCTATGGCCCCGGCATCCTGGATCTGGCCCACCAGCCCGACGAGTATGTGGACATCGCCGACATGGTGCGGTCGGCCCAGGTGATGGCCGCTGCTGCCCTGGACTTGCTGGGGGCCTGACGAGAGGGGCAGGGTGAGGGCCGGATTTCGCGCCGAAGGCCCGAAATCCGTCGCGAAGCGACCGCAAATCCGCGGTTTGGAGAGCCTGACGGCTCGATTGTCGGGCTTTCGCGCGACAATCGGCCCTCACCCCGTCCCTCTCCCGGGGCGGGAGAGGGGGATAGGGCGCGGTTCGGGGCCGGTGGCTTATTCCGCCAGCAGATCCGCCAGGGCCGCGGCCACGACTTCCGTCGCCTTATAGAGGTCGGACAGCGGCAGCCGCTCGTCGGCGCGGTGGGCGTTGGCCTCCTCGATGGTGTGGGGACCGGCGCCGTAGAGCACGATGGGCACCCCGGCGGCGGCGTAATGGCGGGCGTCGGTGTAGAGCGGCACGCCCTTGGCCTCCACCGTCTCGCCCATGATGCGGGTGGCGTGAGCGCACAGCAGGGCCGCCAGCCGGTCGGTGCCGGGCAGCGGCGTCAGCGGCCGGGCCAGCAGGATGCGGCGCACCTGGACCTGGGCGCCCGGAACGTGGGCCATGGCGTCGGCGATCACCGCGCGCAGGGTGGCTTCCACCTCCGCCGGGTTTTCCTCGGGGATCATGCGGCGGTCGAGGCGCAGGGTCACGCGGTCGGGCACCACGTTGGTGTTGATGCCGCCGCGGATCAGCCCCACCGTCAACTGCGGCGAGCCGATGCCCGGCACCGCCGAGACGTGTTGCGGCAGCCCCTTGCGGTAGGCGTAGAGCGTGGTCAGCACGCAGTTGGCCGCTTCCAGCGCGTCGATGCCGGTCATGGGCAGGGCGGCGTGGGCCGATTTGCCCACCACCTCCACCTCCAGATGCAGGCAGCCGTTGTGCGCGGTCACCACGCCATAGCTGAACCCGGCGGCGATGGCCATGTCGGGGGTGCTGATGCCCTGCTCCAGCAGCCAGCGCGGCCCGATCTCGCCGCCCGCCTCCTCGTCATAGGTCAGGTGCAGTTCCACGGTGCCGCGGGCCGTGCCCATGGCCTCCAGCGCCAGCAGGGCGAAGGCATAGGTGGCGAAGTCGGATTTCGACACCGCCACCCCGCGCCCGACCATCCAGCCGTCCACGATCTCCGCACCATAGGGGTCGCGGGTCCAGCCCTCGCCGGGCGGCACCACGTCGCCGTGGGCGTTCAGGGCGATCACCGGCCCGTCGCCGAACCGCTTGCGCACCACCAGATTGGTGACGCTGACCATGCCGTTGGCCCGCACCACCGCTTCGGGGACCGGATGGCGTTCGACGGTGAAACCCAGCCCTTCCAGCAGGGCGGCGGCCCGTTCGGCGTGGGGGGCGCAATCGCCGGGCGGGTTGTCGGAGGGTGTCTTGACCAGTTCGGCCAGAAAAGCGGTCTGCCGTTCCCGTTGGGCGGTGAGGAAGGCATGAAGATCGAAGGAGGTCATGGAAACGAAAGGGTCCTTCATTACGAAAGCGCCGGATGCGGCAGATGGCGCAGGGTGTCGAGCAGGACGGCGGCGGCAAGGCCGACGTCGGCGGCGGTGACGGCCTCGGCGGGATTGTGGCTGATGCCGCCCCGGCAGCGGACGAACAGCATAGCCATCGGCAGCACATCCGCAAAGACCATGGCGTCGTGCCCGGCCCCGCTGGGCAGGTGCCGCGGCTCCACCCCCGCCCGCACGGCCGCGGCGGCGAAGGCATTCCTCAGCGCTGGGGTGCAGGGGGCAGCAGGGGCATCGACCGTCTGTTCCACCGTCAGCGCCACCTGACGGCGCTGGGCGATGATGGAGCAGGCGGCGAGAATCGCCGCCGCCCCCTTCCGGCGCTCCCCATCGTCGGGCGAGCGCACGTCCAGGGTGAAGCGCACGGCGCCGGGGATGACGTTGACCGCCCCCGGCAGCACCTCCAGCCGGCCGACGGTGGCGACCAGCCCGGCGCTGTGCAGCGCCTGCCGCTCGACCGCCAGCACCATATCCGCCGCCGCGGTCAGCGCGTCGCGCCGTCCGGCCATGGGCACGGTGCCGGCGTGTCCGGCCATGCCCGTTACCTCCAGCCGGTAGCGGCTGGAACCGTTGATGGCGGTGACCACCCCCAGCGGCGTGCCCGCCCGTTCCAGCACCGGCCCCTGTTCGATGTGAACCTCAAGATAGGCCAGCGCCCCGGCCACGCGGGCCGCCGCCGCGGGATCGGCGGCCAGGGCGTCCGGCGCCCCGCCAAAGGCGGCCAGCGCATCGCGCAGAACCACGCCGTCCCCGTCGCGGGCGTCCAGACAGGCGGGATCGAAGGTGCCGGCCACCGCCCGGCTGCCGCTGAACAGCACGGGGAACCGTACCCCTTCCTCGTCGCCGAAGCCGATCACCTCCACCGCAAAGGGCAGGCGTTCGCCGCGGCGGTGCATGTCCTCCACCACCGCCACCGCGGTCAGAACCCCCAGCGTGCCGTCGTACTTTCCGGCGTTGCGCACCGTGTCGATGTGCGACCCCAGCAGCACCGCCGGGGCGCCGGGGGTGGCCCCGTCGTAACGTCCGACCACATTGCCGATGGCGTCCAGGCGGACGGTCATCCCCGCCTCCTCCATCCAGCCGGTCAGCCAGCGGGCGGCGGCGCGGTGGGCGGGGGACAGATACAGCCGGGTCAGGGCTGCCGGGTCGTCGGAAAAGCCGGCCAGCGTGTCCAGCCGCGTCAGCAAGGCAGCCCCCAGCCGCTCCCGTTCGTCGTGCGGGGGCCGGGTGGCGGGGGACAGGGGATCATGCATCGGCAGCCGTGGTCCCTTGTTGGGATGATCCGTGCGGGGATCCCGCCAGGATAGCGGCTGAGGCGGCGTCCCGCCTCGTTATTTCGCGTGCGGTGATTTTTCGGAGCCGCCCTGCGGCACTTTGCCGGTCATCCGGCCCGTCAGGCAGCGCAGACGGCGCGGGTGGACGGAAGGCGGCGGGGGTGCTGCGGCACCCGGCTGAGGGTGGAGTTGCTGAAACGCCGGTCGCTGGTGATTTCCCGCCCCACCCAGTCGGGCAGAAGGACCGGCTGGTCCGCCGACTCCAGCTCCACCTCGGCGATGACGAGGCCGGCGTTGGCCCCCTCGAACACATCGATTTCCCACCACAGGCCGGCGTGGCGCACCCGGTAGCGGGTCTTTTCGATCACACGCCCGTCACAGACGTCGCGGATGACCTCGGCAGCCAGAGCGGGGGAGATTTCCCATTCGTATTCCAGGCGGCTGCACCCCTGGCGTTTGCCCTTGATGGTCAGGTACCCCTGGGATTCCGTCACCCGGACCCGCACCGTCTGCTGGCCCGAGGTGGGAAGGTAACCCTGGACGATGCGTTCGCCGTTGCGGCACAGACGGCTGATATCACGATCGACGAGAAACCGGCGCTCGATTTCCACAGCCATGGCAAAAACCCCTGTTCCGGTATCACCACACCGGCAGCATGCGGACAGTGATAGCACAGGGAATAAGACCGGGGTATGCGGATTTCGTGTCGGTGGTAAGACGTTTTCATACCGCGGTGCGGCAATTCGCGCGCCGGAAAAGGGGTATCCGCGGCCGTCAATGACCGCGGTTGGGTACATAAATGACGCTTTCCGCATCCTCGACCAGAAAGGGCTTGCCGACGTAATAGGCGGCGCACCGCTTGCCGCGCACCAGCCGCGTCAGGGACGCTTCCCACATCTCGCCCCGCGGGGTGAGGATCTGCAGCCGCAACTGGTCGAGATTGGGGCGCAGCTCATAGCCGTCGATCACCTGCTGCCCGGCCTTGGGGTCCAGCATCTCCTGGGTGACGACCAGTTCCTTCTTGCCGATCTTCAGCTTCAGATCCTGGGTCCAGGGGCACGTGTTGGCGGCACCAGCACCTTCGGAGGCAAAAACCGCCGGTGCGGTCAGCAGTGCGGCAACGGCGAAAAGGCACGCAACGGCTCGTTTGGGCACGTGAACGCAATGGGGCCGACGAACGCCCCCGGAAAACCCTGTCATCCAGCCGATCCCTTCAGCATGACACTTTTGTAACGACGGCCAAGAGGATAGGTTCGCGGAAGGGGGGCGGCAACGCGCCTGCGGCAAAAATATCCAGTGATGGGCGCGGACCTGCCATGACTTTGGTTCAAATGCCGTCCATTCGGTGTCCCAACCATCGCCAGCGCACCGTTTGCGGAAAACGGGGCTTCATCAGAACACCGGAGCAAAGCCGCGGTTGCCCGAATCGACGGTCCACAGATCGCCATTCTCCAGATCGAACCACCAGCCATGCAGGTGCAGCCGCCCATCCTCTTCCCGTTCGCGCACAAAGGGGAAGGTCCGCAGGTTGGCCAGCGACCCCTGGATGGCGGCACGCTCCACCAGATGCGGGCATTCCTCCAGCCAGCCGGGGGCTTTCCGGTCGCCGCCGGGGCCGGCGGTTTCCTGGCTGATGAAGCGGTCGCACGCGGCCTGGGCGATGGACACCCACGGCGCGATGAAATCGCCGGGGGGCGGGTCGCCGGCCTGGATGCGGATCAGCCCCTGGATGCCGCCGCACCGGGCATGGCCCAGCACGATGACGTGCCGCACCTCCAAGATCTTCACCGCGTATTCGATGGCCGCCGAGGTGCCGTGATAATTCTGGTCGGGCTGATAGGGCGGGACGAGGTTGGCCACGTTGCGGACCATGAAGATCTCGCCCGGCTCGGCATCGGTCAGGATGGCCGGATCGACCCGCGAATCGGAGCAGCCGATCATCAGCACCTGCGGCTTCTGCCCGTTTTCCACCAACTGCCGCATGCTTTCGGGACGGCGTTCGTAGTAACGGGCGCGATAGGCCCGCACACCGGCCAGCAGCCGGCGGATCGCTTCGTGCTCCACGCCTGACATGGGTTCTGCCCTCTTATCCCTGGCCGCTGGTGCGGGCGGCGGATGCGGCACCGGATTGTGTGTAATGCAAATGCCGCGACGTGCCAAGGGGCTGCGTGGCGGATTCGTGCAAATCACAAAAACCCATTTTATAACATAATGATATGGGTGTTATCCCCAGTGACGCCCTTCATGGTCTGCGAAGGTTGCAAATGTTTTGATTTCAAACGTCGGCGGTTTCCGGCGGTTCGGACGGTGGTTCGCCCCACCGGCGCACCCGCCCGCTGTCCAGCCCGACCAGATCCAGCGCCCGCCCGACCGCATGGTCCACCAGATCGTCCACCGAGGCGGGCCGGGTGTAGAAGGCCGGAACCGGCGGGCAGATCACCGCCCCCATTTCCGCCAGCTGCGTCAGCGTGCGCAGATGGCCCAGATGCAGCGGCGTTTCCCGCACCATCAAAATCAACGGCCGCCGTTCCTTCAACGTCACGTCCGCCGCCCGCGTCAGCAAGGACGAGGTAACCCCGGTGGCGATCTCGCTCATGGTGCGGATCGAGCAGGGGGCGACGATCATGCCCAGCGTGCGGAAGCTGCCGCTGGACACAGGTGCTGCGATGTCGGTGATGCCGTGGGCCACATCGGCCAGGGCGCGGACCTGCGTGACTTTCCAGTCGGTTTCATGGGCCAGCGTGACTTCCGCCGCGCGGCTCATAATCAGGTGGGATTCGACGCCGAGCCGGCGCACGGTTTCCAGCATGCGGATGCCAAGGATCACGCCCGAGGCGCCGCTGATGCCGATCACGATTCGCTGTGGCGTGGTCATACCCCAGATGTAGCGCAGCCCCCGCCGAAGGTCCAGTGCCGCACTCTGCCTCTTGCAATTCCGACGATTCGGTAACAACATGATAGGGCGATGTCATATGGAGGCAACATATGACAAACTTCCGATGGAGGGATCTATGCTTCGTGAAGACCGGATTGAATTCCTGCGCACCAAGCACAAGTCGCTGGACAGCGAACTGCGTCAGCATGCTCGCCGCCTCTATCCGGACGATTCCGTCATCGCGAAACTCAAAAAAGAAAAACTGCGGGTTAAGGACGAAATTGCACGTCTGTGCAATGCGTAACGCCGGGGGGTCTGATGCCTGCGGGCGTGCCGTCTGAGCCGCCCCATCGGTGACGTGCCGCAACCGGCGCATCCCGGTTCCCAGGCCCCGCGGACTGAACGTTCCTCACCAAAAGGGTCCAAAACGAAACGGCGTGCCACCGGCACGCCGTTTCCCGTTTGGGGAGGGCGGGAAGCGGGCGGGTCAGCGCGCTTCCTCTTCGTCCTCTTCGTAGAGGTTGGCGGTGTTCATGTTTTCCGGGGCGGGGGTGCCGCGGCGCACCGCCTGGGACAGCGCCTCTTCCAGTTCGCGCTGGGTGCACAGGCCCAGCATCACCGGGCTGCGCGGCTTGATGTTGCTGGCGTTCCAGTGGGACTTGTCGCGCACCGACGCGATGGTCGGCTTGGTCGTGCCGATCAGGCGGCTGACCTGCGCGTCGCTCAGTTCCGGGTGGTGCTTCAGCAGCCAGGCGATGGCGTCGGGCTTGTCGCCGCGCTTGGTGATGGGGGTGTAGCGCGGCCCCTTCGACCGCTGGGCCGGCAACGGCAGGTCGGGGACCAGCAGCTTCAGCCGTCCGTCGGGGTTCTTTTCACACCGCTCCACCTCGGCCTTGGTCAACTGGCCGTTGGCGATGGGGTCCAGGCCGACCATGCCGGTGGCGACCTCGCCGTCGGCGATGGCCTGAACCTCCAGCGAATGCATTCCGCAGAACGCGGCGATCTGCTCAAAGGTCAAGGTCGTGTTCTCGACCAGCCAGACGGCCGTCGCTTTCGGCATCAAGGGCAGTGCCATCGTCCCTCCTGACAAACCCAAAATCGGTCCCTTCCTGCCCCCCGGGGTATTCCACCCCGAAAAGCCGGCCGCGGTCCGACATATCATGTGTTGCGGCTTTCGCCCCAGCATAACAGGGCTGGGGCCGGTCGTTGTAGCGGTGCATGCGCACACGCGCCCCGGCAAGAGCCGGCGCCTTCTCTGCTGCTAACCGTTCTTGCCGGCTTTCGCAAGCCCGTGACGCATCCGGCAGACCAGAATAACGCGAAATTCATATTTCGCCTATGCCCGTCCGGTGTGTTCCCGCCGATTCCGATCCCGGCGGGACCGGGGGGAGGATCAGAACAGCGATCCCTGTTCCGGCCCCGGCGGGGGTTTGCGCGGGGTGTGTTTCTTCTCGGCCTTTTCCGGCTTGGGATCGGGCGGCGGGGCCGTGGGGACTGCCGTGCCGGTCACGGCACCCAACGACGTGCCGATCACGGCTTCCACCCGGGCGTCGTGGAATTCCAGGGTCACCGCCTGTCCCGGCTCCAGCCCCGCCGCGGCGGTGACGGGGGTGTTGCCGGCCCCGCGCACCACGGCGAATCCGCGCTTCAGCACCCCTTCGTAGGAATAGCTGCGCAAAAGCTGGTCCAGCCCCGCCAGCCGTTCGCCGCGGGCCGTCAGCAGTGCTGCCGCCGCCCGGTCCAGCCGGGGCGTCAGATCATCGAGCCGCCGCCGCCCCTCCGCAACCCGCTGGGTGGTGGCGTGGGGCGACAGGCGGGCGGCCACCCGCTCGAACCGCCCCCGGCCCAGGGTGACCACCTGACGCAGGGCCGAGTCCAGCGCACGGGATTCCGACGCCAGCCGGCCCCGCGCGCCCTCGATCACCTCGCGCGGGTGGCGCAGGGCGCCGCCAAGCTGGGCCACGCGGGTGCGCCGCCGTTCCAGTGCGGTGGCGATGGCCATGTCCAGCCGTTCGGCCCGGTCGTCCAGGCGCTGGATGTGCCCCTCGATCAGCGAGCGGGGATCGCCCAGGCCCCGCGCCAGCCCCTCCACCCGCGTGCGCCGCTCCGCCACCAGCCGGGACGAGGCGCCGACCAGCCGCCGGGCGGTGTCGAACACCTGCGCCAGCAACTCGGCGCGCACCGGCACCGCCATTTCCGCCGCCGCCGTCGGGGTGGGCGCCCGGCGGTCGGACGCGAAGTCGATGAGCGTGGTGTCCGTCTCGTGCCCCACGGCGGAGATCAGCGGAATGCGCGAGGCCGCCGCCGCCCGCACCACGATTTCCTCGTTGAAGGCCATCAGGTCTTCCAGCGAGCCGCCGCCGCGCGCCACGATCAGCACGTCGGGCCGCGGCACCCGTCCCCCTGAGTCCAGCCGGTTGAAACCGTCGATGGCCGCCGCTACCTGCGCCGCCGCCCCTTCGCCCTGCACCGCCACCGGCCACAGCAGCACCCGGCGGGGGAAGCGGTCGGCCAGCCGGTGCAGAATGTCGCGGATCACCGCGCCCGTGGGCGAGGTCACCACACCGATCACGTCGGGCAGGAAGGGCAGCGGCTTCTTGCGCGCCGGGTCGAACAGCCCCTCCGCCGCCAGCCGCCGCTTGCGCTCCTCCAGCATCTTCAGGAGCGCACCTTCGCCGGCCAGCTCCATGGTTTCGATGATGAGCTGGTATTGTGAACGGCCCGGATACGTGGTCAGCCGCCCGGTGACGATGACCTCCAGCCCCTCCGCCGGCTGCACCGCCAGTTTCGACACGGTGCCGCGCCAGCACACCGCCTCGATCACCGCGGTGTCGTCCTTCAGCCGCAGATAGCAGTGGCCCGAGGAATGGCGCTTGGGCTGGGAGATTTCGCCGCGCACCCGCACGGCACCATAGGTTTCTTCCACCGTGCGTTTGAGCGCGCGGGCCAGATCGCCCACGGAATATTCCGGCATGTTGCTGCCGGGCCGGGGCGGCTGGGCGAGCAGGGAAGGGGTGTCCGGCATTTTGGTCATGGTGTCTTCTAGAGTGCGGCGGGGGCATGATACAAGGCCGCCGGGAAGCAACAAGTGTAGGAAGGGCCTGGTCCCATGAAAGTCCTTGTCGTCGGGTCGGGTGGGCGCGAGCATGCGCTGTGCTGGGCAATTTCGGCGTCGCCGCTGTGCGATGCGCTGTATTGCGCGCCGGGCAACGCCGGGATCGCCGGCGTCGCCACCTGTGTCCCCGTTTCGGCGGAGGATGTGGACGGGATCGTGGCGTGGGTGAAGGCCAACGGCATCGGTTTCGTGGTGGTCGGGCCGGAAGCGCCGCTGGTGCTGGGGCTGGCCGACCGGCTGAAGGCCGAGGGGGTGAAGGTCTTCGGTCCCAGCGCCAAGGCCGCGGCCCTGGAAGGCTCCAAGGGCTTCATGAAGGACCTGCTGGCCAAATACAACGTGCCCACCGCGGCCTATGGCCGTTTCCGCGATGTGGAAGGCGCCCACGCCTTCATCCACCAGCACGGCGCGCCCATCGTGGTGAAGGCCGACGGTCTGGCCGCCGGCAAGGGTGTGACCGTCGCCCGCACGGTGGAGGAGGCCATCGCCGCCGTTGACGAGGCGCTGGTGGGTGGCCGGTTCGGCGATGCCGGGGCGGAAGTGGTGATCGAGGAATTCCTGGACGGGGAGGAGGTCAGCTTCTTCGCCCTGGTGGACGGCGAAACGGCGCTGCCCCTGGCCTCGGCCCAGGATCACAAGGCGGTGGGCGACGGCGACACCGGCCCCAACACCGGCGGCATGGGCGCCTATTCCCCCGCCCCGGCGCTGACGCCGGAGCTGCAGGACCGCGTGATGCGCGAGATCGTCGAACCCACGGTGCGCGGCATGGCGGCGGAGGGCTGCCCCTTTACCGGCGTGCTGTTCGCCGGGCTGATGATTCAGGACACGCCCGCCGGCAAGGTGCCGAAGACGCTGGAATTCAACGTGCGCTTCGGCGACCCGGAATGCCAGACGCTGATGATGCGCATGAAGTCCGACGTTCTGGCCGCCTTGCTGGCGGCGGCGGACGGGAAGCTGAAGGATTTTGACATGCGCTGGCACGACACGGCGTCGCTGTGCGTGGTGATGGCGGCCCGCGGCTACCCCGGCGATTACGTGAAGAACACCGAAATCCGCGGCCTGGACGCCGCCGGTGCGGTGGAGGGGGTGACGGTGTTCCACGCCGGCACCAAGCGCGCCGAGGATGGCCGCATCCTGTCCACCGGCGGGCGCGTGCTGGGCGTCACCGCCACCGGCGCCACGGTGGCGGAGGCCCAGGCGCGGGCATACGAGGCGGTGAAGCGGCTGGACTGGCCGGACGGTTTTTGCCGCTCGGACATCGGCTGGCGCGCGGTGGGGCGGTAAATCACCGCCGCGGCGGCGGCACCAGCAGCACCAGCGCCAGTGCCGCCAGCACCAGGACCAAGGCAGCGATTTCCGGCCAGCCGATGGCTTCGCCCAGCAGAACCGCGCTGGACAGCACGCCGATGACCGGAATCGCCAGCGTCCCCATGGACGCCACGTTGGCGGGGAACAGGGCCACCACCCGGTACCACGCCCAATAGCTGTAGCTGACCGGCAGCGACACCGCGTAAAGTGCCGCCCACAGGTTGATGGGGGTGGCGTGGGCGAAGCCGTCGGCGGGATGGCCCAGCAGGACCATGCCCACCCCCACCGGCACCCCGCCCAGCAGCAGTTGCCAGCCGGTCAGCGACACCGAATCCATGCTCCAGCGGTGGCGCTTCACCGCCACCGTGCCGCCGGCCCAACTGACGGCGGCGGCCAGCATGAACAGCACCCCCCACGGGGCGGCGGCAATGCGGGCGATGTCGGGGACCAGCAGGCACGCCATGCCCGCCAGCCCCAGCCCCAGCCCGGCCACCCGCGCCCGTGTGAGCCGCTCGCCCAGCAGCACAGCCGCCAGCAGCGACGCCCACAGCGGCATGGTGAAGGCGATGATCGACGCCCGCCCCGCCGGCATCATGGTCAGCCCCAGCCCGGAAAACACCTGCCACCCCGTCACGTTCAGGATGGTGGATACAATCATAGGTCCGATATCGGCCCGCGGGATCCGCAAGGACCGCCGTCCCATCACCGCCACCGCCAGCAGCGTCACCCCACCGACCAGCAGGCAGGCGAAACGGAAGGTCCAGGGGTCGAACGCCCCCAACGCCAGCTTCATCGCCGGCCAGTTGACCCCCCACAAAAGAGAGACGCTGCCCAACAGGATGAACCCCACGGGCGGCAGGTGCGGCGCTGGAGCGGAAGAGGGAGAAGGGCCGGTCACGGAACATCCTGTCGGAGAGGAGGATAGGAGCGGGGGCCTACCCCGCCCGCGCGGATGAGACCAAACGTCAGCCGGCCTGTGCAACCAAAGACCAGTACGGCGGTTGCCGGAAGCCCACTGGCCCCGTCCCCGCCGTTTTGCGAGCATGACGGAAAGGACAGGTTCCGGCAACGCATGTGATGACGGAAATCATGGCTCCCCCTCCGACCACCGCCCCTCCCTCCACCCCGGCCTCCGTTCCCGATTACCGCAAGCTGGCGGCCACACTGGCCGATCTGGGCACGCGGGCGGCAACCATGGGGCGCGACCGTGGCGATGCGGAACTGGAACGGCTGGCCCAGCGGCTGCACGGCTATGCCCGCGCCATTCAGCGGGATTTGGGCGGGCGGGATTTGGGGGTCCGGGATCTGGGAGGCCGGGGGTTGCGCCTGTCCGGGCGGGCGGGACCCGATGCACCACCGTCATCGGATGGACGGTAGGGCTTCTTCCTTGCCCTTACCCCCTTCGGGGCCGGGGGCTGCCCCTTCCACGGCGGAGCAAAAGGCGGGCGCCATCCCCACGCTTTAGTCCGGTGTCTTTTCGGGACCGGACGAGGATCGGATGCAATACAGGCCAGACGTGGATGGGCTGCGGGCCGCGGCGGTGGTGCCGGTGGTTCTGTTCCATGCCGGGGTGCCGGGCTTCGGTGGCGGCTTCGTCGGTGTGGACGTGTTTTTCGTCATTTCCGGCACGCTCATCACCGGCCTGATTGCCGAGGAAATCCGGCAGGGCCGTTTTTCCCTGGCGGACTTCTACGAGCGCCGCATCCGCCGCATCGTGCCGGCGCTGGCGGCGATGCTGCTGTTCTGCGCCGTGGCGGCGTCGGTGCTGCTGCTGCCCATGGATCATGCCGAGTTCGGGCGCAGCGTGGTGGCGGCGGCGCTGTCGTTCTCCAACGTCTTCTTCTGGCGCCAGTCCGGCTATTTCAGCGACGCGGCGGAGCTGAAGCCGCTGCTGCACACATGGTCATTGTCGGTGGAGGAGCAGTTCTACATCGCCCTGCCGCTGTTCCTGCTGGCGATGACGGCCCTGTTCCGCGGGCGGTGGGCCGGGCGGTGGATCACCGGCGGGGTGCTGGTGATGATGGCCGCCTCCTTCGCGCTGAGTGTGGAGGGGCTGGAACGCCATCCCGACGCGGTGTTCTACCTGATGCCGACGCGGGCGTGGGAATTGCTGCTGGGGGCGTTGCTGGGGCTGGGGGCGGTGCCGGCGGTCCGCAACGCCTGGGTGAACGAGGCCGCGGGCCTGCTGGGGCTGGGGCTGATCGTCTGGGCGGTGGTGCTGTTCGACCGCATGACCGCCTTTCCCGGCGCCAACGCCCTGGTTCCCTGTCTGGGTGCGGCGCTGGTGATCCACGCGGGCGGCGGTGCGGGGATCGGCGGCGGGCGACCGCTGGCCGCGCGGCTGCTGGCGCTGCCGGTGCCGGTGTTCATCGGGCTGATCTCGTATTCCCTGTACCTGTGGCACTGGCCGCTGCTGGTGTTTGCCCATTACACCACCTTCGGCCCGCTGGATCCCATCGGGACGGCGGGGGTGCTGGCGCTGGCGGTGCTGGTGTCGGTGCTGTCGTGGCGGTTCGTGGAAAAGCCGTTCCGCACCGGGCCGTGGCTGCGCGGGCGGCGGGCCTTCGTGCACGGGGCGGCGGCGCTGGCGCTGTTCCTGGCCTTTGGCGGGGGGAGCGTGGCATCCGACGGCTGGGCCGCCCGTTTTGACCCGCAGGTCCGCCGGGTGGAGGCGCTGGCCGACAGCCGCAACACCGATTACGTGGCGTGCAAGGACCGCGACCCCGCCCATGTGCGCAACGGCGACCTGTGCACCGTGGGCGCCACGGAGACCCGCGGCGAGCCGTGGCTGATCTGGGGCGATTCCCATGCCTGGGCCATGCTGCACCTGTTCGACGAGGCGTTCCGTCAGGCGGGCGCACGGGCCATCGTCGCCAGCTATGACGGGTGCGTGCCGCTGTTCGACGTCGGCCGCGTCCATTATCAGGGGCCGTGCCGGGCCATCGCCGACAGCGTGGAGCGGCTGATCGAGCGGGAAGGCATCCGCAAGGTGGTGATGACCGCCTATTGGACCGGCTATTACCGCGACACGCTGCAGGTGGACGACCACGTGATCGGGCCGGGCAACCCCGCCGTCACGGCGCAGGTGCTGAACCGCGGGCTGGTGCGCACCGTGGACCGGCTGGCGGGCCGCGGCATCGCCGTCTATCTGACCGATCCGCTGCCGGGCGGTCGGTGGAGCGTGCCGCGGGCGCTGGCGGCGGCGGCGGCGTGGAACCGGCCCATCGATCCGGCCTATTCCCTGGACGAGTATCGGGCGATGAACCGCGACTTCTTCCAGACGGTGGAGTCGCTGGGGGATGAGATCCGCGGGCGGCTGTCGCTGTGGACCATCCTGTGCGACGGCGGGCGGTGCCGGACGGAAACCGATGGGCTGCCGCTGTATTTCGACACCAACCATCCGGCGCGCGCCACCTTCGGCTTTGCCCAGGGGCCGGTGACCGCCTTCATCCGTGGCGGCACCTCCGTGGCCGCGGCGGCGGGTGACTCAGGCCGGGGGGGCGGTGTTCCGTGACGCTGCCTTGTCCTCGGCGGACAGGCGGCGGGTGGCGTCCTGTTCGATGGCGATGTAGCGCACCACCCGTCCGGTGGCGTCGCGCACGGGGGTGATGGTGGCCTGCGCCCAATAGCACGACCCGTCACGGCGGCGGTTGCAGAACGACCCCGTCCAGACCCGCCCGTGCAGCAGCGCATCCCACACCGCGCGGTAGGTGCCGCGCGGTGTCAGGCCCGACGCCAGGATGCGGGTCGGCTGCCCGATCACCTCGGCGGCGGTGTAGCCGGTGGTCGCCAGAAAACTGGCGTTGGCGTATTCGATGATGCCGGTGGTGGTGGTGATGATGACCATGATCTGGCTCTGGTCCAGCGCCTGGGCCACCATTTCCGTCGGCCCCATCGGGGCAGGCGGCGGGGGCAGGGGGCGGGGCTGGCCGTCGCGCGGGCTGTCCCGCAGGGCGGCCAGGGCCGTGTGCCGCCCCATGGACAGGGAGACCACCCCGAACACCGCGGCACCGGCCAGGACCAGGACGGAACCGGCCACCGCCAGGGTCACAGCGGTGCGGGTCCGCTCGTTCTGCAACACCACGCGGCGGTCGAGGGCGGCAAAGGCCTCGGCAGGGGAGGGCGGAAGGCCGGTTCCATTGGCGGCGAAGACACGCAAAGCCTGGGTGTAGCGGTCAAGAGCACCGTCGGGTGGTTGCCACGCCGCCCGGCCCTGCTCCTCGTTCGCACGTTCCAGAAGCGCGATCTGGTTGAGCAGGAGAGAGCGGACGGCGTACCGCTGTTCGGCGTTGCCGCCATCGGCAAGACGAGCGGCAAGCCCGGCGCTGTCCCCCACCAGCGTCCGTTCGCGGCTGGCATCCGCGACGGCATCCATTCCGGTGTCCACCGCCGGGATCAGACAGCCCAGCCCCACCGACACCGTGGCAGCGGCCAGGGTGAACACCACCACCAACCCGCGCCACCACAGGACCGCCCGTTTGACCGGGAAAACGTCGGGAATCGGGAGCGCCGTCATGCTGCGCATTCCTTGCTGATACTGAGCCATCAAACTTTTGGTGGCCGTTCTCAGCAACCGCCGTGCCAGGAAAAACAGCGCCGATGGCGGGCGAACCGGCGGGTGGCGACTTCCGATTCCTCACCCTCTCCCCACCCAGGGCAACGACCTCGGGTTAACGAACCGGGACAGTTCCCCTCTCCCCGCCGGGGAGAGGGCAGGGTGAGGGCCGATTTTCACAGCGATAGCCCGAAAATTGAGCCGTCAGGCTCTTGAAACATGAGATTTGAGGTTGCTTCGCAACGGATTTCGGGCCTTCGGCGCGAAATCCGGCCCTCACCCTATCCCTCTCCCGGGGCGGGAGAGGGGAAATAAACCTGAATTCATTGCCCTGTCTCCCCACCGGAGAGAAGGGGGGTGTCATGATCCGCGCCGTCAGTTTGACGCGGGCTTGTGCAAAATGCGATGCAATCGGCGATTACCCGCCGGTCAGCGCCTTGATGCGGGCGGTGACGAAGGCGTGGTCCTGCCCCTTGGGGTCAAGCTGGGTCAGCAGACGCCCCCACAGGGCCGTGGCCTCGTCCTTGCGGCCCGAACCGGCGGCGTCCAGGCCCAGAAGCCACAGGGCGTCCGGGTTGGCCGGTTCCGCCGCCAGGGCCGATTTCAGCGCCGTCACCGCCTCGGCCGGCAGGGGCGAGGGCTTGTCGTCGGGCAGGTTGGCGACGTCGATCAGGGTCTGGGCCAGCACAAGCTGGGCGTCGGCGCGGGCGGGGCCGTGGGCGGCGGCCTGACGCGCGGCCTCCAACGCCTTGTCCTGTTCCTTCAGCACGCTGTAGGACCGGGCCAGCCGCAGCCAGCCGTCCACGTCGCCGGGGTTGGCCTTCATCTTTTCGGCCAGCCCGCTCACCATGGTGCGCACCATCTCGTTGCGCTGGATGTCGTCGGCCTGACCCGCGGGCTTGGCGTCGGGGGCCGCTGCCGGCGGCTGCCGCGGGGGCAGGGGCTGGGGCATCACCTCGGCCACGACAAGGTTGAGGCTTTCGGCGGCGCGGGTGATCTGGGCCTTCAGCGTGGGCAGCCATGGGGCATCGGCGGGGGTGCGGGCCATCTGGGCGCGCCACTGGTCCAGCGCACCGCGCACGTCGCCGGCCTGGAACCGGGCCAGGGCCAGATAGAACTGCGCCCGCGGATCGTCGGGCCGGGCGGCCAGGGCCGCTTCAAAGGCGGTGCGCGCCTCTTCCGACACGATGCCGTTGTTGCTGTTGACCGCCATATCGCCGAAGGCGGCGGCGACGTCGGGATCCTTGGGGTCCAGCCGGCGCGCCTGACGGAAGGCGTCCGCCGCCTCCTCGTAACGGTTCATGCGGGTGTAGGTGCGGCCCAGCAGAATCCAGCCGTCGATGGAATCCGGCTGTTCGGCCAGGGATTGTTTGAGCTTGTCCACCGCCGCCAGCACCTCCGCCGGCACGCCGTCGTTGCGCGGCAGGACGCGCGATGCCAGCGGCTGGGCCGGTTCGTCGGGATGGCCCAGCGGCAGATAGACCGCCAGCGCGCCCACGGGGATCACCAGCGCCAGCAGAACCGCCACGATGCGGGTGCGCCCGCCGACGGCGGGGGAGGCGTCGGCGGCCTTGGCGGCGGCGCTGTCCAGGGCCAGCATGCGCCGGCCGATCTCGGCCCGCGCGGCGTCGGCCTGGGTGACGCTGATGAGGCCGTTTTCCCGTTCCCGTTCCAGCTCCTTCAACTGGTCGCGGTAGACCTCCAGATCATAGGCGGCGCGGGAACCGGATGCCGCGGCGGGGCGGGCCAGCGGCCAGACGATCAGCATCACCACAGCCGCGGTCATGGCCGCGGCGACGATCCAGAACAGCATCACCCTTGGTCCTTCAGCAGCGCGTCGAGGCGGCGGCGCTCATCCTCGGTCAGCGGGGCGGTGTCGCTGCCGCCCGGCCCCTGGCGGCGGCGCAGGTACACGGCCACCCCGGCGGCCCCCATGGCCAGCAAGGCGAACGGCCCGCCCCACAGCAGCAGGGTTGTGGATTTGAACGGCGGGCGCAGCAGCACGTAATCGCCGTAACGGTCCACCAGGAAACTCTTCACCTGATCGTTGCCGTCGCCGGCCACCAGCCGTTCCCGCACCAGCCGCCGCAGGTCGCGGGCAAGGTCGGCGTTGGAATCGTCGATGGATTGGTTCTGGCAGACCAGACAGCGCAGATCCTTGGAAATCTCCCGTGCGCGGGCTTCCAGCGCCGGGTCGGGCAGAACCTCCGACGGTTCGACGGCGCGGGCGGCGGGAATGGACAGGGCCAGCAGCGCGCAGGCGGCGATCAGGTGGCGTTTCATCCCTTCCGCAGCTCCTTCACCAGCGGCAGAATCTGTTTCTCGACGACTTCGGGCGTCAGCGGCCCGGCCTGCTTGAAGCGGATGCGGCCCTGGCGGTCGATCAGGAAGGTTTCCGGCACGCCGTAAACGCCCCAGTCGATGGCCGCCCGCCCGTCGGCGTCGGCGCCGATGGTGGCATAGGGGTTGCCGTTGCGGGCCAGCCAGTTCAGCGCGTCCTCGGGCTTGTCCTTGTAGTTGATGCCGCGGACCGTCACCCCCTGTTCCCGCGCCAGACGGGTGATGATGGGGTGCTCCAGCTTGCACGGCACGCACCAGGACGCAAAGACGTTCACAAGCTGCACGTCCCCCTTCAGATCCTCCGACGACAGGCCGGCACTCTGCCCCGGCAACGGCGGCAGGGCGAAGGTGGGCACCGGCTTGTCGATCAGGACCGAGGGGATCGCCTGCGGATCGCGGTCGAACCCGACATAGAACGCGGCCCCCACCCCGGCGAACAGCAACAGCGGCACAACGAAAATCAGACGGCGCATGGGATGCGGACCCTCATTCGGCGGGGTGGGCGTGGGCGGGCACGGCCTTGCCCTTTTGGGCGGCGGTCTTGCGGGTGGGGGCGCCGACGCGGAACCGCCGGTCGCTCAGCGACAGAAGACCGCCCAGGGCCATCAGCACACCCCCGGCCCAGATCCACGGCACCAGCGGGTGGTGGTACAGGCGCACGGTCCACATCCCGGTTTTGGTGTCCGGGTCGCCCAGGGCGACGTAGAGGTCGGAGAACAGGGTGGTGCGGATCGCCGCCTCGGTCGTGGACATCATGCGGGTGGAATAGCTGCGGCGCTGCGGTTCCAGCACCGTCACCACCGCATCGCCCCGGCGGACGGTGAATGTCGCCTGATCCGCCTTCCAGTTCGGCCCCTGCACCTGCTGGATGCTGTCGAAGGTCAGGGTGAAGCCGGCGATGTCGGCCGTGTCGCCCGGCTTCATGGCGCGGATCACCTCGCTGTTCCAGGCCGAGGTGCCGACCATGCCGGCGATGGCGATGCCCAGGGCCGCGTGGGTGATGGTCATGCCCCAGGCGCTGCGCGGCAGATGGCGGGCGCGGTGCAGGCTGTCCGACAGCGGCCCGCGGAACAGGCGGATGCGCTCGGCGAATTCCGCCAGCGCCCCGAAGAAGGCCCAGGCGGCCGCCCCGATGCCGATCAGCGCCAGCACCGGCCCGCCGTGGGCGGCAACCCCCCACAGCACCGCCGCGACGGTGACGGCCCCGGCCAGCATCAGCTTTTTCAGGGCATAGGTCAGGTCGCCGCGCTTCCACGCCAGCAGCGGCCCCACCACCATCACCGCGATCATGGGAACCATCAGCGGGATGAAGGTGGCGTTGAAGAACGGCGCCCCCACCGACACCTTGCCCAGCTTCAGGATGTCCATGAACAGCGGATAGAGCGTGCCGATGAACACGGTGGCGGTGGCGGTGGACAGCAACAGGTTGTTCAGCACCAGCGCCCCTTCGCGGCTGACCGGGGCGAACAGTCCGCCGGCCTTCAGCGTCGGTGCCCGCAGGCTGTAGAGCAGCAGCGACCCGCCGGTCGCCAGCAGCAGCAGGATCAGGATGAACACGCCGCGCTTGGGATCGACGGCAAAAGCGTGGACCGAGGTCAGGATGCCCGACCGCACCAGGAAGGTGCCCATCAGCGACAGCGAAAAGGTGATGATCGCCAGCAGGATGGTCCAGGTCTTCAGCGCGTCGCGCTTTTCCACCACGATGGCGGAATGCAGCAGCGCCGTCCCCGCCAGCCACGGCATGAGCGAGGCGTTTTCCACCGGATCCCAGTACCACCAGCCGCCCCAGCCCAGCTCGTAATAGGCCCACCAGGCGCCCATGGCGATGCCGATGGTCAGCATGGACCACGCGGCCAGCGTCCACGGCCGCACCCAGCGCGCCCACGCCGGGTCCACCCGCCCTTCGATCAGGGCGGCGACGGCGAAGGAAAAGGCCATGGAGAAGCCGACATACCCGGCATAGAGGAACGGCGGGTGGAAGGCCAGACCGGGATCCTGAAGCAGCGGATTGAGGTCGCGCCCGTCGATGGGCGCCGGCACCACTCGCAAAAAGGGGTTGGAGGTGATGAGGATGAACAGCAGGAAGCCCACCGCGATCATCGCCTGCACCGACAGCACCCGCGCCTTGAGCGTGGGCGGCAGGTTGCGGCCGAAGGCGGCGACGGCGGCGCCGAACGCCGCCAGCATCACCACCCACAGCACCATGGACCCCTCGTGGTTGCCCCACACGCCCGACACCTTGTAGAGCATGGGTTTCAGCGAATGGCTGTTCTCCACCACGTTCGCCACGCTGAAATCCGACACCACATGCGCCCAGGTCAGCGCGCCATAGGCCACCAGGATCAGCGCAAGCTGGGCATAGGACGCGGGCCGGGCCACCGCCATCCAGGCGGTGTTGCGGGTGGCCGCCCCCGCCAGGGGCAGGCCCGCTTGCACCAGGGCGGTGAACAGCGCCAGCACCAGCGCGTAATGGCCGAGTTCGGGGATCACGGGGGCCTTGCTCCTGCGGGGGGTCTTACTGGGCCGACGCGCGGGTGTCGGCGGGCTTGTACTGGCCGGCGCGTTTCAGGGCGTCGGTGACTTCCGGCGGCATGTAGTTCTCGTCGTGCTTGGCCAGCACCTCGCGGGCGACGAACACGCCGTCGGGGCGCAGCTTGCCCTCGGCCACCACGCCCTGGCCCTCGCGGAACAGGTCGGGCAACTGGCCGCGGTAGCTGACGCCCACCGTGTGCTGGGTGTCGGTGACGCGGAATTCCACGGTCACCCCGTCGGGCAGCTTGCGCACGCTGCCGTCCTCCACCAGCCCGCCCAGACGGAAGCTGCGGTCCTTGACCTGTTCGCCCTTGGTCTGAAGGTCGCTGGGGCTGAAGAAGAAGACCAGATTGTCCTGGAACGCCGTCAGCGTCAGGGCGGTCGCCGTGCCCAGGCCCAGCAGGGCCAGCAGCAGCATGTAAAGACGCCGTTTCTTGCGGGTCATCCTTCGCTCACCTTTGCTTGCGCCGGGGGCAGGTCCGGTGCTTCGGCGCGCCGGGACCGGCGGCGGGCCGGGCGCATGCCTTCCAGTGCCTTCAGCGTCGCTTCGCGTTCCCTCAGGCCGCGCAGGGTGGCCGCCACCAGCGCCACCAGCACCACCGCCGCCACGCCATAGGCGGGCCAGACGAACGCCGCATAACCGCCCATCGCCAGGAATTGCGCCATATCCGTCATGGCTCACCGCTTTTCTTTGCCGTACGCGCGGCCAATCAACCGCAACCGTTTGTTCCGTTCAAGGAACCTCATAGTTCATGACAAAGTTGTCATGAACGAACCCTCACGCCCCCGATTCCACCGCCCCTGAATCCCCTTGCGTCAGGCGCAGGGTCTGGATCTTGCGCTGGATGATCTCGGACTTGATGCGCAGCAGGACGGTGGCGATGTAATAGGCCTTGAACGCCAGCGCCATGACCAGAAGCGGCACCAGCATCGACCCGTCGATGGTCGGCCCGCCCATGCGCACCACGCTGGCCGGCTGGTGCAGCGTGTTCCACCAGTCCACCGAGAATTTGATGATCGGCACGTTGACGATGCCCACCAGCAGCAGGACGTTGCCCGCCTTCACCCCCCGTTCGGGATCGTCGAAGGCGTTCACCAGCGCCATGTACCCCAGATAAAGGAAGAACAGGATCAGCACGCTGGTCAGCCGCGCGTCCCACACCCACCACGTCCCCCACATGGGCGCACCCCACAGGGATCCGGTGATGAGGCACACGGCGGTAAAGCCGGCGCCGATCGGGGCGGCGGCCTTGGCGTACAGGTCGGCCAGCGGGTGTTTCCACACCAGCCCCACCGCGGCGGCCACGGCCATGCTGGTGTAGATGAACATGCTCATCCACGCGGCGGGCACGTGGATGTACATGATCCGCACCGTGTCCCCCTGCTGGTAATCGGGGGGCGAGGCGAACAGGCTGAGGTACAGCCCGGCCGCCGTCAGCAGCCCCGCGGCCACGGCGGCCCAGGGCAGGACCACGGTGGCGATGCGCAGGAAACGGGCGGGGTTGGCGTAGCGGTGCATAAGGGCGGTCGTCATGGTGGTGCACAATCCGGTGGGGCGCTTCCGACCCGTCCATATAGGATAACAGATGCCCGGGAACGAGGGGGTTATGCCTTGATCCTGGTCAGTTCGTCCGCGGCAAAGTGGCGTCAGCCGTACGTATACCCGAACAGGCGGCGGGCGTGTTTCTGGTTTTTAGTATGAATTGGCGCCGCGCGGCTGTGCGATCTTTGCGGACGAGGCCCCATGGAGCGGGGAAGGGGGGCTTGCGGCCGCCCTTCCTTCACAGCGCCCATTCAGGGCGGTGGCCGGTCCGCCCCGGCACCAGCGATGCCAGCGCGTGGCACAGGGCAAAGGCGCAGGGGAGAAACATCACGCTGGCGTGCCGTGTGAACGCAAAGCCGACGATATAGGGTGCGGCCAGGGCCGCCACGCTTCCCAAAAACAGCAGCATGGCCCACCCCGCCCGCGGGTGGCGGCGGTGGACGGCGGCGGCGAGTGCCACCAGAGTGGCGATGGTCAGCAAGCGGGCCACCACCAGCCCGCCGCGTTCCAGAATCCCGAGGAAACCGGCGTACGGTGCGCTTCCGACCTTTTCGACCGACAGGAACAGGACGGAGAATTTGCGCCACGCAAGAGTGACGAACAGCTCCGGTTCGGCGGTGATGAAGGCGATTGCGCGGCGCAGGCTGTCATCATGGAAACGCCATTCGTCGGGATAGGTCCGGCCGGCGAACAATGCCGCATCGTGTGCGTCGAGCGTGCCGGTCAGCGGCGGATAATGGTCGATGATCCCGGCGTTGTTGCCCTTCAGGAAATTCATGCCGTTGCTGGATGTGCCGAGGCTCCAGCGCCCGGTCGCCTCATGGGAATGGATCGCCCAGCCGACCGGCCCGGCCAGGGCCAGGACGATGACCAGCGCGCGCCGACGCGCCGACGCTTCCAGCCGGGTATGGAATAGGACCAGAAGAAGCATGAAGGGCAGGAACGAACTCTTGGCCAGAAAGATCGCCGTCAGCGACAGGCCGAACGCGCCGGTCAGAAGCGTAGAGCGCGGGGTCTGGCGATCGAAGAAAAGCAGGAAGCAGAAGGCGAAGGCGATCAGGGAATAGGCGTACCCCTCCTCCACCTGCATGTTGACCGTGTTTATCAGGACCGCGGGGATGGCCAGCACGCCCAGAGGAATGACCAGGACGGCCACCGTCACGGCGCCGGACCCGTGCCGCCACACGGAGCGCAGGGCAAGGAGGTGGGCCGCGGCCAACGGCACCACGAACAGCACCGCTTTTGCCAGGCCGGCGGCCAGCGGATCGTCGCCGAAAAAAGTGGCCAGGCCGGCAATGACCCACGTGGCCAGCGGCAGGCGGTGCGCCTGCAGGCAGGGCTGGAGCAGTGCTGCGTCAACAAAGGTGCCCGTGCAATCGACGAAGCCGCCCCCTTCCACAAGGTTTTTCGCCAGGGGGCCGAATCCGTTGGTCAACTGGAACAGTGAAGAGACACCCGTCCCGCGGGCGAACATTATCAGCACCGCGGCGGTCGCAATGGATGCGTAGAGGGCGATCAGGGCAAACGGTGCCCAGGCGGGGAAGGGGGCATCGCGGTGTCGGGGGAAAGGCATCGGTCGGCGAAAAGGGGGACGGGCATCGTGCGAATATCCATAGATATTTAAAAAACCATTTAGCTCGCATGCAAGCGTCCGGCCCTTTTGCACCTTGACCTTGCCGTGCGGATACAATCGCTTACATAGCGCGGAACGGACAGGGCCGGGGAGGGGATGCGATGTGCGGACGGATGATCCAGATGACGCCGCTGGAGGTTTTGCGGCGGATCTTCGGCTTTGCCGGCGCGCCCAACCTGCGCCCCCGCTACAATCTCGCCCCCACGCAGGAGGTGGCGGTGGTGCGGGACCGCGGCGACGGGCGGGAAATCGCGCTGCTGCGCTGGGGGCTGGTGCCGTCGTGGGCCAAGGATACCAGCGGGGCGGCCAAGCTCATCAACGCCCGCAGCGAAACCGCCGCCGACAAGCCGTCGTTCCGCAGCGCCCTGCGCCAGCGCCGCTGTCTGGTGCCGGTGGACGGGTTCTATGAATGGCAGGCGGCGGGGGCGGGGCGGCGCAAGCAGCCCTTCGTCATCCGCCGTCCCGATCACGCGCCCTTTGCCCTGGCCGGTCTGTGGGAGCGGTGGCACAGCCCGGAGGGCGAGACGCTGGACACCCTGGCGGTGCTGACCACCACCGCCAACCGCCCCCTGTCGGCGCTGCACGACCGCATGCCGGTGGTGCTGGACCCCGACGGCTGGTCTTTGTGGCTGGATGGGGCGGCACCGCTGCCGATGGTGCTGGACCTGCTGCGCCCGGCCCCCGACGATGCGCTGGAAATACGGCCGGTGTCGCCGCGGGTGGGGGTGGTCGCCAACGATGATCCCGGTCTGCTCGACCCCGTGGCCCCGGCCGCGCCGGCGCCACAGCGTCCGCAGCAGCCGAGTCTGTTCTGAGATGCGGGCCGCGGGTGCCGTTCTGATCGCCCTGCTGATGGCCGCCGCCCCGGTGCTGGCGCAGCAAAGGCCGGGTGGGGGTGGTCAGAAGGCCACGCCCAACCATTCCGCCCAGCCCAACGAACGGCTGTTCGGGCGGGCCAAGGCGCTGGAAGGCGACCTGCTGTCGGTGGGTGGGGAGGAGGTGCGCATCATGGGCATCGACGCCCCCGACCAGGGGCAGATGTGCAAGAACAAGTATGGCAGCCGCTACGACTGCTTCGCCGTCGCCAAGGGGGTTCTGTCGTCGCTGATCGGGGAGGCCGATGTGGAATGCACCATCGCCGAACGCGACCGCAACGGCCAGAAAAAGGGCGAATGCCGGGTGCGCGGCATCGATCTGGGGGCGGCGATGGTGGCGCGCGGCTGGGCTTTTTCCTTTCGCAGCCTGACGCCGGTCTATCAGCGGAGTGAAGCCTACGCCCAGAGCAAGAAATTCGGCATGTGGGCCGGGCAGGTGGAGCGTCCCTGGCAATGGCGCACGCGGCAATTGCGTGAAACCGCCCGCTGATCCTCCCGCCCGGCCCACTCCGATGGCGTCAGACGGCGCGGCGGCCCGTAATCATCCGGTACAGCGCCAGGATGATGACGGCGCCGACGATGGCGCCGATGAACCCCGCCCCTTCGCCGGCGCGGTACCACCCGACGGCTTCCCCCAGAAAGGTGGCGACGAAAGCTCCGGCGATGCCCAGCAGCGTGGTGATGATGAATCCGCCGGGATCGCGCCCCGGCATCAGCATCTTGGCGATGATACCGGCCACAAAGCCGATGATGATGGTGAGCAAAATACCCATTGCCGTCTCCGTCATTGCTTGCCGTCCGCTTGAGCGGAAGCGGTCCTGCCTGCTGTAACGGCGGGCGGAGCCTTTGGTTCATCGGGGGCGGCGTGGGAACTTCGGATAGGGTGGGGTGTTGTTGGGGGCATCGGAACGGACGAAAAACCGATCAAGGAGATACCCGACGATGCGCACCCCTCTTCTTGCGGTGGGCCTTCTTACCGTGAGTGCTGCGGCTCTTGTCGCACCGCCGGCGGTGCTGGCCCAGACTTCGACGGTGCCGGCACCCGGTACCACGGTCATCATTCCGCCGGTGGAACCGCCGCCGGGTGCTCCGGCGCTGGGGCTGCCCCACAACGACAGCGCCGCCGCCGGCAAGGTGACGACCCTGGGCGAGGGGATGAACATCCCGGCCGCCGCGGCCATCACTGCCAATGATTTCGTGCAGCAGGCCGCGGCCGGCGGCCTGTTCGAGGTGGAGGCGGGTCGTCTGGCCGAAAACCGGGCGCAGAACGCGGATGTCCGCGCCTTCGGCCAGCAGCTTCAGCACGACCACATCACCGTCAACCGCGAACTGACCGCCCTGGCCCAGGCCCAAGGGATCAGCCCCGCGGTCATGCCCACCGCATTGCGCCAGCAGGAACTGCAATCGCTGCGGTCGCTGGAGGGCAACCGATTCGACCGTGAATTCCTGGCCGGACAGATCCGGGCGCATCAGGAAACCATCCAGCTTTTCGAAACCGCCGCTGCGTCCTCCGCCCCGGACATGGCGCCGTTCACGGCGTTCGCCGCCCAGACCCTGCCGCCGTTGCGCCATCATCTGGCCATGGCGCAGAGCCTGTACGGCTCCGGCCCCCCCACCGCCGCGCGGTAAGCCTGAAAAGCCGCGCGCTAAGGGCGAAAACCCCATATATTCAACCTTCTGTCGTGACAATGACGCCGGCTCCGCCCGTTATGGTGGGGCCGGCGCCCGTCTGTGTGCCCTATGGGTCAAGCAGGCCGGGCCGCGTGTACGATCCCATGTTGACACCCGTTCGGGGCACGCGCCAAATGAAGCCAGGGATCAGGGCCGATCCGTGCCGCAGCACGGCCCTGAACGGGAAAAAACCGGGAGGTTGAAGAGAATGAAGCGCATCCTGTTGGGCGCCGGTCTGGGGATGGCTGCCGCCCTCGCGCTGGCCGCGCCGGCCCAGGCGGCCAAGACGCTGGTCTATTGTTCCGAGGGCAGCCCGGAGAATTTCAATCCGGCCCTGAACACCACCGGCACCAGCTTCGACGTGGCCCTGCCGGTCCTGGAAGGGCTGGTGGATTTCGAACGCGGCGGCACCAAGGTGATTCCGGCCCTGGCCGAATCCTGGACCGTGTCCGACGACGGCACCGTCTATACCTTCAAGCTGCGCAAGGGTGTGAAGTGGCAGTCGGTCGGCGATTTCAAGCCGACCCGCGATTTCAACGCCGACGACGTGCTGTTCTCCATCGAGCGGCAGTGGAAGAAGGACCACCCCTATCACAAGGTGTCGGGCGGGGCGTACGACTACTTCGCCGACATGGGCATGCCCGATCTCCTGAAGGCGGTGGAAAAGGTCGATGACCTGACCGTCCGCTTCACGCTGAGCCGGGTGGAAGCGCCGTTCATCGCCAACATGGCGATGCCCTTCGCCAAGATCTTTTCCGCCGAATACGCCGACTTCCTGCTGGGTAAGAAAACGCCGGAAAAGATCGATCAGGTGCTGGTCGGCACCGGCCCGTTCCAGTTCGTGGCCTATCAGAAGGACGCGGTGATCCGCTACAAGGCGAACGAGGCCTATTGGGGCGGGCGCCAGCCGCTGGACAATCTGGTCTTCGCCATCACCCCCGACGCCGCCGTCCGCTACGCCAAGCTGAAGGCCGGCGAATGCCATGTGGTGCCCTATCCCAATCCCGCCGATCTGGCGGCGATGAAGAAGGACGAGAGCATCAATGTGATGGAGCAGGAGGGGCTGAACGTCGGCTACCTTGCCTTCAACGTCACCAAGAAGCCGTTCGACGACGTGCGCGTGCGCAAGGCCGTCAGCATGATCTTCGACAAGAAGGCGATCGTGGATGCGGTGTACCAGGGGTCGGGTGCCCCGGCCGTGAACCCCATCCCCCCCACCATGTGGTCGTACAACACGGAAATCGAGGATTACCCCACCGATCTTGAAAGGGCCAAGAAGCTGCTGGCCGAGGCGGGCTATCCCAACGGTTTCGAAACCGACCTGTGGGCCATGCCGGTGCAGCGCCCCTACAACCCCAACGCCAAGCGCATGGCCGAGATGATGCAGGCCGATCTGGCCAAGGCCGGCATCAAGGCGAAGATCGTGCAGTACGAATGGGGCGAATACCGCAAGCGCCTGCAGGCGGGTGAGCACCTGATGGGCATGATGGGCTGGACCGGCGACAACGGCGACCCCGACAATTTCCTGGGCACGCTGCTGGGCTGCGAAGCGGCCCGCATCGGCGGCAACAACCTGTCCAAGTGGTGCAACAAGGAGTTCGACGACCTGATCGTGCAGGCCAAGCAGACCACCGATCAGGCCAAGCGGACCAAGCTGTACGAACAGGCGCAGGTGATCTTCAAGGAAGAGGTGCCGTGGTACACCATCGCCCATTCGGTGGTTCATATGGCGCTTGCGAAGAGCGTCGTTGATTACAAGATGGACCCGCTGGGTATTCATCGTTTTCACGGGGTTGACCTGAAGCAGTAATATTCAATCCCATGCGGATTTATGCTTGACAGGTGATGGCGAGGCGGGCATTCCCCCTCGCCATTGCCGTTTGGGGACGTGGGGTAACGGCATCGGGGGTGGATATCCGCCGCCCCCGGCCTATCCTTTTTCGCTGCTGCATTCGCACTTGCACAACCGGGGTTCCCGATGCTGCGTTTCGTCTTGACGCGGTTGGGGCTGGTCGTGCCGACCTTTCTCGGCGTGACCTTTCTCAGCTTCATCCTGATCCGGCTGGTGCCGGGCGATCCCATCGAGGTCCGCATGGGCGAACGCGGCATCGCGCCCGAACGGCTGGCGATGCTGCGTCACGAACTGGGGCTGGACCGGCCCCTGTGGCAGCAGTTCGCCGATTACGTCGGCGGGGTGCTGTCGGGCAACTTCGGCGAATCGCTGGTGACCCACAACCCGGTGCTGAGCGAATTCATCACCCTGTTCCCGGCCACGCTGGAGCTGGCGCTGTTCGCCATGCTGTTCGCGGTGGCGGTCGGGCTGCCGGCGGGGATCATCGCGGCGGTGCGGCGGGGATCGGTGTTCGACCACGGCATCATGGCCGCCAGCCTGACCGGCTATTCCATGCCGATCTTCTGGTGGGGACTGCTGCTGATCCTGCTTTTCTCGGTGTTTCTGGGCTGGACGCCGGTGTCGGGGCGGCTGGACCTGCTCTATTACGTGGAGCCGGTGACCGGCTTCATGCTGATCGACACGTGGCTGGCGGGGGATATGGGCGCCTTCCGCTCGGCGCTCCACCATCTGCTGCTGCCGGCGGTGGTGCTGGGCACCATTCCGCTGGCGGTGGTGGCGCGCATGACCCGTTCGGCCATGCTGGAGGTGCTGGGCGAGGATTATATCCGCACCGCCCGCGCCAAGGGGCTGAACGACCGGCGGGTGATCGGTCTGCACGCGCTGCGCAACGCGCTGATCCCCGTGGTGACGGTGATCGGGCTGCAGGTGGGCACCATGCTGGGCGGCGCCATCCTGACCGAAACCATCTTCTCCTGGCCCGGTGTCGGCAAGTGGCTGGTGGAATCCATCAACCGCCGCGATTACCCGGCCCTGCAGGGCGGGGTGCTGCTGGTCGCCACCACGGTGATGGCGGTCAACCTGCTGGTGGATCTGCTGTACGGCGTGCTGAACCCCCGCATCCGCCACGGACGCGGCTGAGCGGCGACGGAAAAGGAACCATCCCCATGACCATGGACGCCCCGAGCAACGCCGTCCTCGAACCCGTCGCCACCGCCCGCCCCCCCCATCCGGTGGCCGAATTCTGGTACCATTTCCGCCAGAACACCGGCGCCGTCGCCGGTCTGGTGGTGATCGTGCTGATCGCCGTGCTGGCGCTGGGGGCGGATGTCATCGCCCCCCATTCCCCCATCGCCCAGTACCGCGACGCCATCCTGACGCCGCCGGTATGGGCGGACGGCGGGTCGTGGCGCTTCATCCTCGGCACCGACGACATCGGGCGCGATGTGCTGTCGCGCATCTTCTACGGCGCGCGGCTGTCGCTGCTGATCGGCCTGATCGTCGTCACCCTGTCGCTGGCGGTGGGGCTGGGGCTGGGCATGGTGGCCGGGTTCGTCGGCGGCATGGCCGACACCATCATCATGCGCTTCATGGATATCCTGCTGGCGCTGCCCAGCCTGCTGCTGGCGGTGGTGGTGGCGGCCATCCTGGGGCCGGGGCTGTTCAACGCCATGCTGTCGGTGTCGGTGGTGGTCATTCCCCATTACGCCCGCCTGACCCGTGCGGCGATGATGGCGGAGATGTCGCGCGATTACGTCACCGCGTCCCGCGTGGCGGGGGCCGGGCCGCTGCGGCTGATGGTGATCGTGGTGCTGCCCAACTGCCTGGCGCCGCTGATCGTGCAGGCCACGCTGGGCTTTTCCACCGCCATTCTGGACGCCGCCGCCCTGGGCTTCCTGGGGCTGGGGGCGCAGCCGCCGACCCCGGAATGGGGAACCATGCTGGCGTCGTCGCTGCAATACCTTCAGCGCGCGCCGTGGGTGGTGACGTGGCCGGGGGTGGCGATCCTGGTGACGGTTCTGGCCTTCAACCTGCTGGGCGACGGTCTGCGCGACGCCCTGGACCCCAAGCTGAAGCGGTGATCCCATGGCGCTGCTCGACATCAAGAATCTGTCCGTCGCCTTCACCACCCGCGCCGGCACCTTCCGCGCGGTGGACGGCATCGACCTGACCCTGGACGAGGGGGAGGTGGTGGGCATCGTCGGCGAATCCGGCTCCGGCAAGTCGGTGACCTCGCTGGCGCTCATGGGGCTGCTGGGGGATGCCGGACGGGTGGAGGCGGACCGGATGATGTTCGCCGGCCACGACCTGCTGTCCATGCCCGCCCGCCAGCGGCGCAAACTGACCGGCAAGGATGTGGCCATGGTGTTCCAGGAACCCATGACCAGCCTGAATCCCTGCTTCACCGTCGGGTTCCAGATCATGGAAACCCTGAAGGTGCACGAAGGGCTGTCGGGCAAGGCGCTGAAGCGCCGGGCCATCGAATTGCTGGAGCAGGTGGGCATCCCCGCCCCGGAAAGCCGGCTGTCGGCCTTCCCCCACCAGCTTTCGGGCGGCATGAACCAGCGGGTGATGATCGCCATCGCCATCGCCTGCAACCCGCGCCTGCTGATCGCCGACGAACCCACCACGGCGCTGGACGTCACCATCCAGAAACAGATCCTCGACCTGCTGGTGTCGCTGCAAAAGGACCGCGGCATGGCGCTGATCCTCATCACCCACGACATGGGGGTGGTGGCGGAAACCGCGCACCGGGTCATGGTGATGTACGCGGGGCAGGTGGCGGAAACCCGCCATACCCGCGACCTGTTCGCCAACCCCCGCCACCCCTACACCGGGGCGCTGCTGGACGCGCTGCCGGAACGGGCGCTGGGCAAGCGGCGTCTGCCGACCATCTCCGGCGTGGTGCCGGGCATCGCCGACCGCCCGGCGGGCTGTCTGTTCGCCCCCCGCTGCCGGTTTGCGCAAGACACCTGCCGGGCCACGCGCCCGCCGCTGACCCCCGCCGGGGCCGGTGCGGACGGCAACGGTCTGGTGCGCTGTTACTACCCCCTGGGCACCGCTGGAAAGGAGGCGGCGTGATGACCGCGGCCATGATCGGGAGATCGGCGGAAACCCCGGCCCCCGCCGCCCGTCCGGTGGTGCTGGAAGCCATCCGCCTGCGCAAGCACTACACCGTCCGCCGCGGGCTGTTCCAGCCGCCGGCGACGGTGAAGGCGCTGGACGGCGTGTCCTTTCAGTTGGAGGCCGGGCGCACCCTGGCGGTGGTGGGGGAGTCCGGTTGCGGCAAGTCCACGCTGGCCCGCTCCGTCACCATGATCGAGCCGCCGACCGAGGGGCAGTTGCTCTATGACGGGCGCGACGTGCTGGGCCGCTCGAAGGCGGAGATGACGGAACTGCGCCGCACGGTGCAGATGGTGTTCCAGAACCCGTATGGCTCGCTCAACCCGCGCAAGACCATCGGCTCCATCCTGGAAGAACCGCTGGTCATCAACACCCCCCTGTCCCGGGCCGCACGGCGGGAACGGGCGCTGGCGATGATGGCCAAGGTGGGTCTGCGCCCCGACCAGATCGACCGCTACCCGCACATGTTCTCCGGCGGGCAGCGCCAGCGCATCGCCATCGCGCGCGCCCTGATGCTGAACCCCCGCGTGGTGGTGGCGGACGAGCCGGTGTCGGCGCTGGACGTGTCGATCCAGGCGCAGGTGCTGAACCTGATGATGGATCTGCAGGAGGAGTTGGAGCTTGCCTACCTGTTCATTTCCCACGATCTGTCCGTGGTGCGGCACATCGCCGATTCGGTGATGGTGATGTATCTGGGCCGCCCGGTGGAGCACGGCCCCAAGGACGTGGTGTTCAGCCGCCCGCGCCACCCCTACACCCGCATCCTGATGGCGGCCACGCCCCGCGTCGATGTCGGGGGGGCGGAGTCGGGGCCGCGGCTGGAACGGGTGGTGCCCAAGGGCGAATTGCCCTCGCCGCTCAACCCGCCGCCCGGCTGCGCCTTCCACAAACGCTGTCCCTACGCCCGCCCCAACTGCGCCACCGAGGTTCCGGCCCTGCGGGAGGTGGATGCGCGGAAAGTGGCCTGCCACTACGCCGAGGAAATGGCGTGACCGTCCCCTCTGCGGCCTTTTCGCCGGCCGCGAGAGGGAGTATGTGAGTCGGCATGACACCGCTCATCCGAATGCTGATCGAAGCCGGGCCGCTGGCGGCCTTCTTCTTCGCCAACGCGCGGGCCGGGATCATGACCGGCACCGCCGTGTTCATGGCCGCCACCGCGCTTTCCCTGACCGTTTCCTGGTGGATGGAACGGCGGGTGCCGCTGATGCCGGTGGTGGGTGCGGGCTTCGTCCTGCTGTTCGGCGGGCTGACCCTGTGGCTGAACGACGACCTGTTCATCAAGCTCAAGCCGACGCTGGTGAACCTGTTCTTCGCCACCGCGCTGCTGATCGCCCATGTTCTCCGCCGCAACCTGCTGAAGCGCATCCTGGGGGCCGTGCTGTCGCTGTCCGATGCCGGGTGGCGCATTCTGGGGCTGCGCTGGGCCTTGTTCTTCCTGCTGCTGGCCGGGCTGAACGAGGTGGTGTGGCGCAGCATGGACACCGACGCCTGGGTCAATTTCAAGGTGTTCGGGATCATGCCGCTGACCCTGCTGTTCTCGGCCCTGCAGACACCGCTGATCCTGCGCCACCAGATCCCCGAGGAGGGGCCGGGCGACGAGACCGCCGCGCCCTGACCCCCATTTTCCGTGACGATCCCGTGCTGAGGGAGATTTTCCGATGACCGACGCTGCTTATCCCCGCGACATGGTGGGTTACGGTGCGGCTCCGCCGCACGCCGATTGGCCGGGCGGGGCGCGCATCGCGGTGCAGTTCGTCATCAATTACGAGGAGGGCGGGGAGAACTGCATCCTCCACGGCGATGCGGCGTCGGAAGCCTTCCTGTCGGAAATCGTCGGCGCCCAGCCGATCCCCGGCGCCCGGCACATGAACATGGAGTCGATCTACGAATACGGCTCCCGCGTCGGGTTCTGGCGGCTGCACCGGCTGTTCACCCGACGCAACATGCCGCTGACCGTCTATGGCGTCGCCATGGCGCTGGAGCGCAACCCGGAAGCGGTCGCCGCCATGAAGGACGCCGGGTGGGAAATCGCCACCCACGGCTGGCGCTGGATCGATTACCAGCACCTGCCCATCGAGGTGGAGCGGGCGGATATGGAACGCGCCATCGCCGTCCACACCCGCGTGACCGGCGAACGGCCGCTGGGCTGGTATCTTGGGCGCTGCAGCCCCAACACCCGCCGTCTGGTGGCGGAGGAGGGGGGGTTCCTCTACGACGCCGACTCCTACGCCGACGATCTGCCCTATTGGGACACCACCCACGGGCGGCCGCAGCTGATCGTGCCCTACACGCTGGACGCCAACGACATGCGCTTTGCCACGTCGCAGGGGTTCAACAGCGGCGACCAGTTCTTCGCCTACCTCAAGGACAGCTTCGACACCCTCTATGCCGAGGGGGACGAGGCGCCGAAGATGCTGTCCATCGGGCTGCACTGCCGTCTGGTGGGCCGTCCGGGGCGCATCGCGGCACTGGCGCGGTTCCTGGACTATGTGGCCGGGCATGACCGGGTGTGGGTGGCGCGCCGCATCGACATCGCCCGCCACTGGATGGAAAAGCACCCCTATCGCGGCTAAAACGGCCAGAAGAACGGGATGAGCAGGCTTGCCGCGATCCAGAACAGGACATCCAGCGGCAAGCCGATGCGCACGAAGTCCATGTACTTGTACCCGCCGGCGCCATAGACGAACAGGTGCGTCTGGTAGCCGATGGGGGTGGCGAAGCCGGCCGAGGCCGCAAACATCACCGCCACGATGAAGGGGCGGGGATCGACCCCCATCTGCCCGGCGATGCCGATGGCGATGGGGGTCAGCAGCACCCCCACCGCGTTGTTGGACGCCACCTCGGTCAGCACCAGCGCCAGCAGATAGACCAGCGACAGCATCACCCACGGGCCGAAATGGCCGGCGACGGCGGTGATCGATTGGGCGATCAGGGCGACGGTGCCGGTGTTCTCCAGCGCCATGCCCAGCGGCAGCATGCCGAAGATCATGAACAGGATCCGCCACTCGATGGACTTGTAAAGGTCGGTGTGGGGCAGGCAGCCCAGCACCACCACCGCCACCGCCCCGATCAGCGCCAGCCCGGCGATGGGCAGCACATCCCCCGCCGACAGCCCGACCACCGCGACGACGACGGCCACCGCGATCCACGCCTTGTCCCGGCGGATGGGGCGATGCTCGGGCCGGGTCAGGTTCATCAGGTCGCCCGATTCCACCAGCCGGCGGATGCCGTCCTCCGGCCCTTCGATCAGCAGGGTGTCGCCCACCGACACCCGCACCTCGTCGAAGGCGGTGCGCAGATTCTCCCCCTGGCGGTGGACGGCGATGATGTAGACGCCGTAACGCCGCCGCAGGTTGAATTCGCCCAGCCGGTGGTTGACGAAGCTGGACCGCGGCCCGACGATCCCTTCGACCACCACCGAACGGCGGGTGGACATGGCGCCGGTGACGCTGGTGGGGTCGAATTCGATGCCGGTGCGGTCGCGCAGCGCCATCAGCCCGTCCATGTCCACCTTCAGCACCACCCGGTCCCCCGCCTCCAGCCGGACATCGAGGATGCGGCGGCGCAGGGATTCGTCGGCCCGCACCACATCCACCACCCGTCCGCCGCCGGGCATGGTGCGCAGCTTGGCGTCGTCCAGCGTCTTGCCGATCAGGGGAGAGCCGGGCAGCACGATCATCTCGGTCAGGAAACGGCGGGACGGCGCCCCATCCAGCACGTTGGTCGCGGTTTCCCGGTCGGGCAGCAGGCGGAAGGCGGTCAGCATCAGATAGGTGGTGCCCAGCAGCCCCATGATGATGCCGAACGGCGCGATTTCGAACAGGCCGAAGGCCGGCTGCCCCAGCTTCTGCGCCACCCCGTCCACCAGAAGGTTGGTCGATGTGCCGATCAGCGAGCAGATGCCGCCGAAGATCGCCGCATAGGACAGCGGGATCAGCATTTTCGACGGCGCTATCTTCAGGTGCCGGCACAGGCGGATGGCCACCGGCGTCAGGATCACCACCACCGGCGTGTTGTTGATGAAGGCCGACACCCCCGCGGCCAGAACGATCAGCCCGCCCAGCGCCAGCAGCGGCGTGCGCCCGACCATGCGGGTGGCGGCATCGCCCACCGCTTCGATGCAGCCGGTGCGCTCCAGCGCGCCCGACAGCACGAACATGGCGCCCACCGTGATGACGCCGGCGTTGGAAAACACCTCCAGCGTTTCGTTGGTGGACAGGATCCCCGTTCCCAGCAGGACGGCGGTGGTGACCAGCGCCACCAGATCGGGCGGCATCTTTTCACGGATGAAGGCGATGAACACCCCCACCAGCAGCAGGAGAACGAAAATCTGGTCCAGGTTCATGCGGGCGCCGTTCCGGTGTGGGGAATGGGACATGGATTAAAAACAGGGAACCCCGATAGGGCAAGGTTGTTGCGGCCGCCGCCGTCCGGTTCCGCGCGGGTATCGGCGGATGGTCGCATTCCGCATTCCCCCGATGGTTTTCCGATCCCGCTCGGCTATAATGCCCGCGCTCCGCAAGAAGGGCATGTGGGCACGGGACCGGTCAACGGCCCGGCCCATGGGACAACGGAACCTCACCCGATGGATTGTTCGATGCCAACCACCAAGGATAATTCATCATGGTTCGTCACACATCGCTGCTGGCCGCTGCCTTTCTGACCACGGCCGTCCTGGCCCAGCCGGCGCTGGCCGAGCGTTCGTCGCCGGAACAGGCCAAGGCCCTGGTCACCGATGCCGTCGCCTATCTCAAGGCCAACGGCCCGGAAAAGGCAGCGCAGGCGTTCAACGATCCCAAGGGCGGGTTCGTGCGCAATGACCTGTACATCTTCGTCTTTGACGATACCGGCCATTACGTCGCCTCGGGCGGCAACCCGAAGCTGACGGGCACCGACGCCGCCAACCTGACCGACGCCGAGGGCAAATCCATCGTCAAGGAAATGCAGGCCGCCACCGCCAAGGATCCTTCCGGCGTGGTGGAATACGTCTGGCTCAACCGTTCCAGCAACAAGGTGGAGCACAAGCATTCCTACGTGATGCGCGAAGGCAAGTATCTGGTCGGCAGCGGCTACTACACCGAATAACCATAGAAAAAGGGCGGGATGCCGGAGCGTCCCGCCCTTTTTGTGTCTGCCATCCGGTCAGAACTGGCTTTCCGCCACCTTCTTGACCAGGAAATCGCGGAACACCGCGATGCGCTTGGAATGGCGCAGTTCCTCGGCATAGACGAAATAGGCGTCCACCTTCGGCGTCTGCGCCTCGGGCAGGATGCGGACCAGATCCTTGCCGTCCTCGATCAGGAAATCGGGCAGCGCGCCGATGCCAAGACCGCTCTGCACCGCGCGGTAGATGGCATACATGCTGTTGACCTGCAGCACCGGCTTGAAATCGGCGGGCGGCGTTTCGCCCAGATCCAGGTGCCAGTTGACGTTGCTGATGGGCGCACGGCTGTCGGGCGGATAGGCGATGACGTCGTGTTCCAGCAGCTCCGCCGCCGTGCGGGGGGTGCCGCGCCGCTTCACATAGCTCTGATGAGCGTACATGTGGAAGCGGATGGTCATCAGGTGCCGCTGGATCAGATCCGGCTGGCGCGGGGTGTTCATGCGGATGGCGATGTCCGCCTCGCGCATGGCCAGATCCAGTTCGCTGTCGTCGATCAGCAGCGTCAACTGGATATCCGGGTAGATCGTCATGAACTCCCGGATGCGCGGCGTCAGCCATGTGGTGCCGAAGGCGACGGTGGTCGTGACCTTCAGCGGCCCCTTGGGATGCTCCTTGCTTTCGGTGAGCATCGCCTCGGTCATCGACAGCTTGGCAAAGACTTCCCGCGCCGTGCGGTGCAGCAGTTCGCCCTGTTCCGTCAGGATCAAACCGCGCGCATGGCGGTGAAAGAGCGGCACACCCAGGCTTTCTTCCAGCGCGCTGATCTGGCGGCTGACTGCCGACTGGCTAAGGTTCAGCGTTTCCCCAGCGTGGGTAAAACTGCCCGCTTCCGCCACGGCGTGGAACACGCGGAGCTTGTCCCAGTCCATCATCCCGTCCTGTTTCGGTTTCCGTGGCCGGTTCAGCCCGGAATATCTCGTTGCGGCGGGAACACACCCGCCAGAATCGGTTATACCGGCAACGGGGCGGGAACGCACGTTCTAAGGCAGGGGGGCGTTGCTGAAATTATGCAATTCCGTGACCGTGGGGTCCGCGGTTGGGGAAAATCAGCCCTCCGCGTGGGGCATGGCCGCGGCGCGGGCGGCGCCCCACACCGTTTGGGTGGTAATCTGATCCGGTTCCACCCGCAATTCGATCAGTGCCGGCGTGCGACTCCACAGCGCGTCCCAGAACGCCTGAATGAAGTCGGGTGACGACCCCACGGTGACGGCAAAGGCTCCTCGGGCGCGGGCCGCGGCGGCCAGATCAACCGGGGTGTCGTTGGCGGCGACGACCAGCGCCGGGGCACCGGCGGCCACGGCGTCGGCCAGCAGCGGTTCGGCGGCGGCGAACCCGGCCGCATCGGTCAGGCCCAGCGCCATCCGCCGGGGCCGTGCCGTGCGGGCGGCCACCGCTGCGGCCAGACCGAACCCGTCCAGCCCCGCCGGCCCGGCCACCAGCCGTCCCGGACGGCGGAACAGCAGGTGGCGCTGCGCCAGCCCGGCCAGCGGCCCGGCGTCGGCGGCGACCACCGCGTCGGTGGGCAGCCGTTCGCGCAGCCAGCCCAGAATGGCCCCCACATCCACCGGCCCCGGCCAGGGGTCGGCGGCGGACCAGTCGAGATAATCCCGCCGGGCGGCGATGGCCCAATCGGTCCATGGCACATCGTCCACCGGCGCCACATCCATCAACGCCGCCGCCAGGGCGGCGATGCCCCCCGCCGCCGGATCGCAGGGCAGGGGGTGGGCACCGGGATGCGCGGTCCAGCCGGCGGGCACATCCCCCACCGTGACCAGACAATCGGCGGCCCGCAGCCGGTCGGTCAGCCGCGGATCGGCCGCCGGCCCCAGCGTGCCGGCGTAACAGGGGTTTTCGTTGTCCAGCCGGTCGCAGCCCCCGGCGGTGACGGCGGTGGACAGGGCATTGGCCCCGGCGAACAGGGCCATGGTGGCGCATGCCGCGTCGGTCCACCCCGGCCCGTCCCCCAGCAGCAGCATGGGGCGGGCGGCAGCGGCCAGCCGGGCGCGCAGCCCCGCCCCATCGACGGTGCCGGGGGCGGGGGGTGCCGTTTCCCCGCTGTCCGCCGCCAGCACGGCTTCGGCGGCGGTCCGCAGCCGGGCGGCCATGGGAGCGGGATCGTGATCGGCGGAATGGATCATGGCGCCCATGGTACGGGCGCCGGCCCGCCGGTCAACGGCCGCGGAACACCGGACGGCGTTTTTCCAGGAACGCGCTGTAGCCTTCGCGGTAATCCTCGGTGCCGAAACAGCGGTAGCACTCGTCGATCTCGGCCTGGGTCAGCGGGGCGGGGTCGGCGCAGCGGGTGATGAACGCCTTGTGCCAGCGGGCGGCCAGGGGGGCGCCGTCGGCGATGCGCTTGGCGGTGGCCGCGATTTCGGCGTCCAGCCCGCCGTCGGGCATCACCCGGTTGACCAGCCCCATCTGCCGGGCCAGCGCGGAATCGAACACCCGCCCTTCCAGCAGGATTTCCATGGCCGCCGGGCGGCCCACCACGTCGAACAGCAGCTTCAGTTCCGGCAGAGCCATGGAGATGCCCAGACGGCTGACCGGCACGCCGAAGCGGCTGGACTGCGTGCAGATGCGCAGGTCGCAGGCCAGCGCCACCGCCAGCCCGATGCCGCAGCACGGCCCGTCGATGGCGGCGATGGTGGGATGGGGGCAGTCGCGCAGCCGTTCCATCACCGTGTCCATCAGCACGCCGTAGTCCTGCGCCTGCTGCGGCGAGCCGCGCTCGCTGGCGAATTCCGAGATGTCGGCGCCGGGGCTGAACGCCGCGCCGGCCCCGCGCACCACCACCACCCGCAGGCTGTCGTCGGCCCACACCCGGTCCAGCGCGTCCTGCAGACCCAGCCATTGCGGCTTGTCGAACGCATTGAGCCGTTCCGGGTTGTTGAGTGTCAGGGTGGCGACGACGCCATCCCGGTCCAGTGCCACGCCACCGGCCATGGGAAATGCTCCTGTCGGAAAGGGAAAACGCTACCGTATGGAAAGGACACCATCCGCCCCGCCCGGGTCAAGAGCGCGGGATCACGCCCCAGGGGTGCGGAAAAAAGGCCCGGCGGAACACCCCGCCGGGCCGAAAGTCAGGTTCGTATGGAAAGAGCGCGGTGGGTTGGCAGTGTCGAAACCCGCCGGCTGTGAAACACTGCCCGGAAAATCCGGCTTGCGCAATAGGAAAGTGTGAATTTGTAAAAACACCATAACCAAAATGTGAAAATGGAGGTGTCTGCACCGATGAACACCCGGTTGTTTCTCGGCACCGCGGGATGGAGCGTTCCCACGGCCCTGGCGCCGCTGTTTCCCGGCGGGGGGACGCATCTGGAACGGTACGCCCGCGTGATGCCGGCGGTGGAAATCGACAGCAGCTTCTACCGCCCGCACCGTCCGGCCACCTATGCCCGCTGGGCGGGATCGGTGCCGCCGGGGTTCCGCTTCGCGGTCAAGCTGCCGCGCAGCGTCACCCACGACGCCCGGCTTTGCGGAGCGGACGACGCGCTGGACCGCTTCCTGGGGGAGGTGTCGGCGCTGGGGGACCGGCTGGGGCCGCTGCTGGTGCAGCTTCCGCCGTCCCTGCGCTTCGACGGGGCGGTGGCGGCGGCGTTCTTCACCGGCCTGCGGCGGCGCTTTGCCGGGCCGGTGGTGTGCGAGCCGCGGCATCGCTCGTGGTTCACCCCGGCGGCGGATGGTCTGCTGGCGGATCATCGGGTGGCGCGGGTGGCCGCCGACCCCGCGGTGGTGCCGGCGGCGGCGGAGCCGGGGGGATGGGACGGGCTGACCTATCGCCGGCTGCACGGATCGCCGGTGATCTACCGCTCGGCCTATGATCCGGCGTTCCTCGACGCCCTGGCCCGCCGGCTGGAGGAGGAGGCCGGGCGGGGGCCGGTGTGGTGCGTCTTCGACAACACCGCCGACGGCCACGCCCTGCCCGACGCCTTGTGGGTGGGACGGGCGGCGGGGCTGCTCTGATGGTGGGGAGCGGACGGCATCACACCCCTGCGCCCGGCGCCGGTTGGGGGAATTAGCGTCGGCGTCCGGCCCATGCTAAGGTGCCGGCCCCGCCGCGGGTGCCCTTTGCCAGGGGCGGCCGCCCGAGGGGTGTTTCCGGTCCCATTCCGCCTGTCGCATGATTCACACTCTTTACCGCGGCCTGACCCGTGTTGCCGGGCCGGCGGTCCGTTTCTATCTCGCCCGCCGCCTGCGCGCCGGCAAGGAAGACCCTCAGCGCCGCGGGGAGCGGCTGGGCCATGCCGCCCGTGCGCGCCCGCCCGGCCCGCTGCTGTGGATCCATGCCGCCAGCGTGGGCGAGGCCAACTCGATCCTTGTGCTGGTGGAACGGCTGCTGGCCGACCGGCCGGGGCTGTCGGTGCTGATGACCACCGGCACCGTCACCTCCGCCGCGCTGATGGAGCGGCGGTTGCCACCGGGGGCCTTTCACCAGTTCGTGCCGGTGGATCTGCCGGCGGCGGTGGACCGCTTTCTCGACCATTGGCAGCCCGATGCGGTGCTGTGGATCGAATCGGAAATCTGGCCCAACCTGCTGAACGGCATCCGCCGTCGCCGCATCCCCGCCGCGTTGGTGAACGCGCGGTTGTCCCAGCGGTCGTTCGGGCGGTGGCGGCGGATGCCGGGGTTCATCCGCGGGCTGCTGTCCACCTTCGATCTGGTCCTGGCCCAGACCGAGGGGGATGGGGAGCGGCTGCGGGCGCTGGGTGCCGGCACGGTGGTCTGCGCCGGCAATCTGAAATACTCCGCCGCCCCGCCGCCCGCCGATCCTGCCGCCCTGGCGGCACTGGGGCAGGCGGTGGCCGGGCGGCCCCTGTGGCTGTTCGCCAGCACCCATCCGGGGGAAGACGAACTGGCCGCCGACGTGCACCGGGCGCTGGCAGGGCGGCTGCCGGGGCTGCTGACGGTCATTGCCCCCCGCCATCCCCACCGCGGTCCCGACATCGCCCGGCTGATGGGCGAGCGGGGGTTGAGTGTGGCGTCCCGGTCCACCGGCGCGCTGCCGGGGGCGGGGGATGCGGTCTATGTGGCCGACACGCTGGGGGAGTTGGGGCTGCTGTACCGGCTGGCGCCGGTGGTGTGCATGGGCGGTTCCTTCATCCGCCACGGCGGACAGAACCCGGTGGAGCCGGCGCAACTGGGCTGCGCCGTGCTCTATGGTCCGCACATGTGGAACTTCGCCGAGATCACCGCGGCGCTGGAGGCGGCGGGCGGCGCCCGTCCGCTGGCCGATGCCGCCGCCCTGGCCCCGGCGGTGGAAAGCCTGCTCTGCGATGAAAGCGCCCGTGCCCCCCTGGTGGCCGGGGCCGCCCGCGTGACCGGGGACAACCGCCGGGCGGTGGACCGGGTGGCGGCGGCGCTTGCCCCGCTGCTGGCGCCCGCGCTGGAGAAGGCATGAGGACGCCGGGCTTCTGGTACCGTCCGCCGGGGCCGGGGGCCTGGGCGCTGGCGCCGCTGGGGCTGCTGTACGGGCTGGGCGGGCGGCTGCGGCGGCAGCGGGCGGTGCCGCAGCGGGCGGGCGTGCCGGTGGTGTGCGTCGGCAATCTGGTGGCCGGCGGGGCGGGCAAGACGCCGGTGTGCCTGGCGCTGGCCGAAACCCTGACCGCCGTGGGCCATCGGGTGCATTTCCTCACCCGCGGTCACGGTGGGCGGGAACGGGGGCCGCTGATTGTGGACCCCGCCCGCCACACGGCCGCCGATGTGGGGGACGAGGCGCTGTTGCTGGCCGCCGCTGCCCCCACCTGGGTGGCGCGCGACCGGGTGGCCGGGGCGCGGGCCGCGGCGGCGGCGGGGGCCACGGTGGTGGTGATGGATGACGGCTTCCAGAATCCCCATCTGGCCCATGATCTGGGGCTGGTGGTGGTGGATGGGGCGGTCGGCTTCGGCAACGGCTTGCTGATTCCCGCCGGGCCGCTGCGCGAGCCGGTGGCCGCCGGGCTGGCGCGGGCCGGGGCGGTGGTGCTGGTGGGCGATGACCGGACGGGCGTGGCGGCTCAAGCCCCCGGCCTGCCGCGGCTGCGGGTGGATCTGGTGCCCGCGGGCGACGGCTGGCGCGGGCGGCGGGTGCTGGCCTTTGCCGGGATCGGGCGGCCGGCGAAATTCTTCGACACCCTGGGGGATGTGGGGGCGGTGGTGGTGGAGCGGGTGCCGTTCCCCGACCATCACCCCTACACCCCCGACACGGTGATGGCGCTGGTGGAGCGGGCCGCCCGGCTGAACGCCCGCCCGGCCACCACCGCCAAGGACGCCGTGCGCCTGCCCCCCGAGGCCCGCGCGATGGTGGACGTGCTGCCGGTCCGCGCGGTATGGCAGGACGGCGATGCTGTGCGCCGGCTGCTGCCGGCGGTTCTGTGACGGAGACTTCAGCCGATGAGCCGGACGTCCCACCCGGTGCTGCGCGATGCCGCCTACCGTCTTGAGGCGGTGTTCCTCTATGCCTTTTATTATGTGGTGCGGGCGCTGCCCTGCGGTGCCGCCTCGGCGCTGGGCGGCTGGATCGGACGGACGGTGGGGCCGCGGCTGCGCAGCACCCGCACGGCGCGGCGCAACCTGACCCGCGCCTTCCCCGAAAAACCGGCGGCGGAGATCGAGGCCATCATCCGGGGCATGTGGGACAATCTGGGCCGCACCATCGCCGAATATCCCCATCTGGAGGAACTCAGCCGCCCCGCCCCCGGCGGACGGACGGAGTTCATCGGGGCCGAGCATGTGACCGCGGCCCTGAACGACGGCAAGGGCGGTTTCCTGATTTCCGGCCACCTGGCCAATTGGGAGATCCCCGGCGCGGCGGTGCGCCAGCACGGCCTGGAACTGGCGCTGGTCTACCGCGCGCCCAACAACCCCTATGCCGCCCGCCTGCTGCTGCGCAACCGCGACGCCGCCACCCCCCTGCACATCCCCAAGGGAGCGGAGGGCGCGCGGATGATGCTGCGCCACCTGAAGGAGGGCGGGCACATCGGCATGCTGGTCGATCAGAAGATGAACGACGGCATCCCCGTACCCTTCTTCGGCCGCAACGCCATGACGGCCCCGGCGGGCGCGCAACTGGCGTTGAAATTCGGCCTGCCCATGCTGCCGGTGCGGGCCGAGCGGCTGGGGGGCACGCGCTTCCGCATCACGGTGCTTCCACCGCTGGACCTGCCCCACAGCGGCGACCGCAACGCCGACGCCCTGGCGGTGATGACCCATCTGAACGGCCTTTTGGAGTCGTGGATCCGCGAGCGCCCCGAACAATGGCTGTGGATTCACCGCCGCTGGCCCGATTGATACACAAGGGGTACAGGGGGCCAAGCCCCCTGTCCGGGAGCGCCGAGGGGGGCCCCCTCGGCATGCGCAGCACACGGATCAGCCCCTCCCGTCTTCCGCCGCCCCAAGGGCGATTCTATGATCCCCCTATACTTTTCCCTCCTCCCCCCACGGTGCGCCGATGCCCCTCGACCCTCATCTGCTTCAGCTTTATCTGGTGGCCGCCACGGTGCTGGTTCTGGCCCCTGGCCCCGATTCGCTGCTGGTGCTGTCCCGCGGCCTGCTGGAAGGGCGGCGGGCCGGGCTGATCGCCACGGCGGGGATCACGCTCGGCAATGTGGTGCAGGCGCTGCTGGCGGCGGCGGGGGTGTCGGCGGTGATTGCCGCGTCGCCGTCGCTGTTCGACGGGCTGCGCTATGCCGGTGCGGCCTATCTGGCGTGGATCGGCGGGCGGGCGCTGTGGGCGGCGTTCCAGGCGCAGCGGGCGGGCGACACCACGCCGGCGGCGGTGACTCCGGCCCCGGCGCGGGTGGTGTTTCTCAACGCCCTGCTGACCAACCTGCTGAATCCCAAGGTCATTCTGTTCTACCTCGCCTTCGTGCCGCAGTTCGTGGCGCCGGAGCGGGGGCAGGTGGCGCTGCAGACGTTCCTGCTGGGCTGCATCCTGGGCGGGCTGGGGTGTTTGTACCTGATCGGGGTGTCGGTGCTGAGTGCGGGGGCGGCGCGCGCCTTTCTGACCAGCCGGACCATGCGGGTGGCGCTGGACGGGCTGGCGGGGGTGCTGTTCCTGGGCTTTGCCCTGCGGCTGCTGCTGACCGAGCGGAAATTCACCTGAGGCGGCCGTCGCTGGGGACAGATGGTCACAGCAGGGCAACGAACTCAGGTTCATTTTCCCTCTCCCCGGCGGGGAGAGGGGAACTGTCCCGGTTCGTTAACCTGAGACCCTTGCCCTGATGGTCACAGTGGACGGATGGCGGCTTGGGTGTCATAGTGCGCGCCGTTCGACAGAACCCCTTTCTTTCACGCACGGCACGACGGCCGCCCCGGCGCCGCACCGGCCCCCCAGAACGTACGGACGATGAGCGAAAAGATCTCCCTGATCGCGCGGATGGCCAACGTCCACATCAATTTTGTGACGTGGCGCCGTGGTGAGCTGGTCGGCACCGACCGCTTCGGCAACAAGTACTATCGCGACAAGACCGCCCGTCGCGGCGTGAAGGAACGCCGCTGGGTGATCTATGCCAGCGAGCCGGATGCGTCCAAGGTTCCGCCGGAATGGCATGCCTGGCTGCACCACACCCGGCTGGAGCCGCTGCCGGAAAAGGACAGCCCCTTCCATCGTCCGTGGCAGAAGGAACACGCCCCCAACGCCTCCGGTTCGGTCCAGGCCTATCGTCCGGAGGGGCACACCCTCGCCGGCGGCCACCGCGCCCCGGCCACGGGCGATTACGAGCCGTGGACCCCGGCGTAACCCGCCGCGGTTGCCAGCAGGAAAACAGGCATGCGCCGGAATTCCATTGAAACCGTCCTCGGCGGGGTCGTCCTCGCCGTGGCCGGTCTTTTCCTCGTCTTCGCCTACACCAGCGCGGATCTGCGCAAGGTGACGGGCTATGAGCTGACCGCGGCTTTTTCCAGCATCAGCGGGTTGCAGCCCGGCTCCGACGTGCGCATCAGCGGCGTCAAGGTCGGGACGGTGACCGAAATGACGCTGGATCAGAAGACGTATCAGGCCATCGTGCACATGTCGGTGGCCGAAGGCATCAAGCTGCCGACGGACACCGCCGCCCTGGTGGCGAGCGAAAGTCTGCTGGGGGGTAAGTTCCTGGCCCTGGAACCGGGGGGTGAGGAAAAGATGCTCGCTCCCGGTGGGCGCATCCAGTACACCCAGAGCACGCCCGGCATCGAGCAGCTTCTGGGGCAGGTGATCTTCAGCCTGCAGAACATGAGCAAGCAGCCCGACGGCAACGCTCCGTCGGGCCAGCCGCCCAAGCTCTGAAATCTTACGATTTTCAGGAACGCCAGGGTTTCCGGCCCCCGTGATATCTGTCAGGGGCCGGAAACGGCGTTTTTTTACATCTTCTTCTGCACGCTGTCCGCCGACCGTTCGATGGCCCGGCCACCGGCCTGAACGTCCTGACCGGCCCCTTCGAAGGTGTTGCAGGCCGACACCGCGCTGGCGACCAGGCCCAGCAGGGCAATGATTTTCAGCGTCCGCATCACGACTCTCCCCAAAACAGTGACATGGTGTGTGTAGGGGGATAACGCCTGCGGCCACGCCCGGGTTGCGCCGTGCCGTGCGGTGCCGGTGGGGTAGCCCGACAAACCGGGTGCGGCCCGTTCTTTCGTGTCGCACCCCTGCCGTTGGGCATAGGCCTATTCCCATCATCCCTATCAAAAGCCGCAAGGAACGGATCAATGGTAGGGGGTTCTGCTTGGTCACAACACGTTAAAACTCCGTTAAGGCATCTTCTGCTCACCAAGAAACCAAAGGTGAGATCGGGGTCATGGCTCAGAATGCGGGGACTGTTGCGGCGTACTCTTACGGGGCGTTGCTGTCGAAGTCGGTCGATTACTATGAAAACCGCGCCGATGGCGGCTATTCCTGGTTCGTGCATTATGATCTGTCGTTCGATGGCACGGCGTTCACCGTCAGTTCCAAAATCAATCTGACGGGCGACAATCCCGGCGGGCTGGTGTCCACCTGGGAGCAGGGCATCGAAAAGCTGTGGAGCAACAAATACTGCCTGTCGGACGGTTCGGCGTCCTACGCCATCAAGGTGGATGTGCAGTTCACCGATGTGGACGCCGATTATGATGTGGCCGTCCACAACAGCTATGGCGCCTGCGACCTGCTGAACTGGTACACGGACACCGCCTGGGGGCCATCGTACCAGGACGAGCTGGCGGCCCATGAGTTCGGCCACATGATCGGCATGTTCGACGAATACGCCGGGGGGGCCACCCTGAACGGCCAGAGCCGGACCGGCACCATCATGTCGGATCTGACCGATGCGGTCAGCGCCGCCTCTTTCTTCTCGGTCGATGCCAACGCCGAATCCCTTCTGGGTCGCACGCTGGAGGTGGTGGCCTATCAGCCGCCGGCCCCGGTGGAAACCGGGGTGACGCTCTACGGCACGTCCAAGGCCGATGTGATGGCCGGCGGCGGCGGGGCCGATTACCTGGAAGGGAAGGGGGGCGACGATCTGTTGCGGGGATGGGCCGGCAACGATCAGTTGTGGGGTGTCGCCGGCAACGACACCCTGTACGGCGGATCGGGCAACGACAGCCTTTACGGCGGGTCCGGCAACGACCGGCTGTACGGCGATGCCGGCAACGATTACCTGATGGGCAGCCCCGGCAGCGACACGCTGACCGGCGGCAGCGGGGCCGACAGCTTCGCCATGCGCCGCGGCGACGGGTACGACATCGTAACCGATTTCAACGGCGGGCAGGGCGACCGGATACAGGTGTCGGGCGGCATGGGCTGGTCGTTCACCGGGGCCGCCGACGGGGTGCATGTGAATTTCACCAGCGGCGATGCCATGGTGCTGAGTGGTCTGACCATTGACCATATGATGTCCGATTGGGTCTTTGCTGTGTGATTGTGCCCAAAAGCCGCGCTCGACTTGCGCCATTTTCGCCAATACGGCAGCGTCTATTCCGAAAGGATGAACTCCGCCGTTGCGCCGGGGGGCAAGGGGGGGCATAAATCGGCCCCGCGGCCGAACCCCAGCCTCAAGAAACAGGGAACGGACGCAACCGATATTGAGCGAACGAACGGCGGAAGGAAAAGGCCCCCATGGCTGAGAGCACGTTTGATGTCGTCGTGATCGGCGGCGGTCCGGGTGGTTACGTGTGCGCGATTCGCGCGGCACAGCTTGGCTTCAAGGTGGCCTGCGTGGAAAAGCGCGGCACCCTGGGCGGAACGTGCCTTAACGTCGGCTGCATCCCGTCCAAGGCGCTGCTGGCCGCCTCGGAAAAGTATGAGGAGGCCAAGCACGGCCTCGCCCGCTTCGGCGTGAAGGTCGGCGGCGTCGAACTCGACCTGCCCGGCGTCATGAAGCACAAGGACGAGGTGGTGAAGGCCAACGTCGGCGGCGTGGAATTCCTGTTCAAGAAGAACAAGATCACGTGGCTGAAGGGTGCGGGCCGCATCACCGCCGCCAACACCGTGGTGGTGGAAGGGGAAACCACCCAGACCGTCACCGCGTCCAAGGCCATCGTGATTGCCACCGGCTCGGAAGTCACCCCGCTGCCCGGCCTGACCATCGACGAGCAGAAGATCGTGTCGTCCACCGGCGCGCTGGCTCTGGCGGAGGTGCCCAAGCGTCTGGTCGTCATCGGCGGCGGCGTGATCGGCCTGGAGCTGGGGTCGGTGTGGGGCCGTCTGGGCGCGCAGGTTACGGTGGTGGAATTCCTCGACCGCGTGCTGCCGACCATGGACGGTGAACTCTCCAAGCAGGCCCAGCGCATCCTGGGCAAGCAGGGGCTGACCTTCAAGCTGTCCACCAAGGTCACCGGCGCCACCACCACCGATTCGGGCGTGGCCCTGACCCTGGAACCGGCGGCGGGCGGTGCGGCGGAAACCCTGGAAGCCGACGTGGTGCTGGTGGCCATCGGCCGCCGTCCCCACACCGACGGTCTGGGGCTGGACGCCGTGGGCGTGGAGATGGACAACCGCGGCCGCGTGAAGATCGACCATCACTTCGCCACCAACGTCCCCGGCATCTACGCCATCGGCGACGTGGTGGAAGGCCCGATGCTGGCCCACAAGGCCGAGGACGAGGGCGTGGCGCTGGCCGAGATCCTGGCCGGTCAGGCCGGTCACGTGAACTACGACGTCATCCCCGGCGTGGTCTACACCTGGCCGGAAGTGGCCTCGGTCGGCAAGACCGAAGAGGAGCTGAAGGCCGCCGGCGTGGCGTACAAGGTCGGCAAGTTCCCCTTCACCGCCAACGGCCGCGCCCGCGCCATCAACAGCACCGACGGCTTCGTCAAGATCCTGGCCGACGCCCACAGCGACAAGGTGCTGGGCGCCCACCTGATCGGGCCGAACGTGTCGGAAATGGTGGCGGAACTGGCGCTGGCCATGGAATTCGGCGCGTCGGCCGAAGACATCGCCCGCACCTGCCACGCTCACCCGACCCTGTCGGAAGCGACCAAGGAAGCGGCCCTGGCGGTGGACGGCCGTCCGCTGCACATGTAATCCGGCCACCGGCCCGGTTATCCTGCGGGACAGAACCCTCCCCCCACCGGGGGGAGGGTTTTTTTGTGCGCCGCCCATGGCTTGACCGGCGGGAAAAGGGACGCATTGTTAAAGGCTTGGCCCCAGAACCGGATTTCAGTCTCCATGACCGACGACACCCCCAACGACAAGCTCGTTTCCGCCAAGGAAGCCTGGGCACGCCAGGGCCGCGGGCTGACCGGCACCACCGCCGATCCCGAACGCGACCGGCTGCCGCCGGGCCAGCGCCTGACACAGGCGTGGCCGGTGCTGGATCTGGGCATCGTCCCCAATCTGGACCGCGACCGCTGGACGCTGACCGTCGATGGGCTGGTGGAACGGCCGCTGTGCTGGTCCTGGGCCGATCTGACGGCGCAGCCGGTGTTCCGCATCGTCACCGACATCCATTGCGTCACCACATGGTCGCGCTATGACAACACCTGGGAAGGGGTGAGCGCGCGCCATCTGCTGGACATGGTGCGCCCGCAGCCGGAGGCGGCCTTCGTCCTGTTCCATTCCTACGACGGCTACACCACCAACCTGCCGCTGTCGGCGTTCGACGATGACGACACCCTGCTGGCGACGGGGTGGGAGGGGGAACCGATCAGCCCGGACCATGGCGGCCCGGTGCGGGTGGTGGTGCCCAAGCTCTATTTCTGGAAAAGCGCCAAGTGGGTGAAGCGAATCGAATTCCTGCCCCACGACCGTCCGGGTTATTGGGAGCAGCGCGGCTATCACAATCTTGGCGACCCGTGGCGGGAACAACGTTATTGGGATTGACGATCCCTTCCCGGATTGCCGTTCTGGCTGTGTATCCGTCCCACGATTTGTTCGATATGCGAAAAATCAGCTCTCTGTGCGGCATTTTGCTGCGCTGTCGTTAAGTGTTGCGTCATATCATTCCTTGCCGCCCGATTCTTGGGCATAAAGGGCGGTCACCGTCCGGGTGCACCGCCAAGGGGGCGCCCGAAGGTCGAAGGAGGCAAGGGCGGACGGCATGAAACGGGATTCGGTCACGGTTGCGCTGGTCGGCAGCGGCGGCGCTGGGGTGATGACGGCGGGGCAGATGCTGCTGGACGCCGCCGCCAAGGTGGGATGGTACGGGCTGATGTCCCGGTCATCCGGTCCGCAGATCCGCGGGGGGGAGGCGGCGGCCTTCGTCCGGCTGTCGCCCCGCCCGGTGCCGGCGCCGGGGGATGCGTTCGATCTGGTGGTCGCTTTCGACTGGCAGAATGTGGAACGGTTCGCCGCCGAACTGCCCATGACGCCCGCCACCGTCATCGTCACCGACCCCGACCAGGGGCCGGTGCCGGCGGCTCTGGCCGTCGCGGGGGCGCGGGTGATGGATGTGCCGTTCCGTGAACTGATCGGTTCGGTCCCCGGCGGCCGGGTCAACATGGTGGGGCTGGGCGTGGTGGCGGCCCTGATCGGCCTGCCGCGCGCCGGGGTGGACGCGGTGGTCCGCGACGCCCTGGGCAAGAAGGGGGATGCGGCCGTCACCGCATCGGCCGCGGCCATCGATGTCGGGGTGGACGCGGTGGCCGATTGGGGGCTGGACCTCACCCTGCTGCCGCCCGTTCCGTCCGATGGGGTGCGCTGGAACATCTCCGGCAACGAGGCGGCGGGCTTCGGCGCGCTGAAGGCCGGGGTGCGGTTCTGCGCCGCCTATCCCATCACCCCCGCCACGGAAATTCTGGAATGGCTGGCGCCCCGGCTGGAGCGCACCGGCGGGCATCTGGTCCAGGCGGAAGACGAGCTGGCCTCCATCAATATGTGCCTGGGCGCGTCCTTCGGCGGGGTGCCGTCCATCACCGCCACCGCCGGGCCGGGCCTGTCGCTGATGATCGAGGCGCTGGGGCTGGCGGTGGCGTCGGAAATCCCGGTGGTGGTGGTCGATGTGATGCGCGGCGGCCCGTCCACCGGCATTCCCACCAAATCGGAACAGTCGGACCTGAACATCGCCGTGTACGGGCTGCACGGCGACGCCCCCCATCTGGTGCTCGCCCCCACGTCCATCGGCGACTGCCTGTTCACCACCCAATGGGCAGCGCATCTGGCCGAGGCGCTGCAGTGCCCGGCCATCGTGCTGTCGGATCAGGCGATGGGCCAGTCGCGGGCCGTCATCGACCGTCCGCCCGACGCCCCGCACCGGGCCGAACGCCGGCTGGCCGATCCGGCGGACGGGGGGGAATACCGCCGCTACGCCGTGACCGCCGACGGGGTGTCCCCCGCCGCCATCCCCGGCATGCCGGGCGGCGAGCACACCGCCGACGGGCTGGAGCATAGCGACCGCGGCCTGCCGTCGTCGCAGGCCGCCGACCACCACGCGCAACTGGACAAGCGGCTGCGCAAGCTGACTCATCACGATTACGGCTCCGCCTGGGCCGATGTGGAGGGCGACGGGCCGGTCGCCGTGCTGACCTGGGGATCGTCCGCCGGCCCGGCGCGGGAGGCGGCGGACCGCCTGCGCGCCGACGGCCATCGGGTGCGGCTGGTGGCGGTGCGCCTGCTGGCGCCGGTCCAGCCCGCGGCCCTGGCCGACGCCCTCGACGGGGTGGAGCGCATTCTGGTGGTGGAGCAGAGCCACGGCGCCCAGTTCCACAAATACCTGCGCGCCCATTACGACCTGCCCGCTGCCGTGACGGTGGTCAGCCGCCCCGGCCCCCTGCCCATCCGCGCCCACGAGGTGGAAGCGGCCCTCAAGACCCTGCTGCCGGTCGGGAGTGTGTAAGCCATGGATCAGACTGTGATGGATCAGACTGTGACGGATACCCCGGCTCTGACGCCGCAGGATTACAAATCGGCGGTCAAGCCCATCTGGTGCCCCGGCTGCGGCGATTATTCGGTGCTGGCCGCCATCACCCGCGCCTTTGCCACCCTGGAATTGCCGCGCCACCGGACGGCGGTGGTGTCGGGGATCGGCTGTTCGTCGCGCATTCCCGCCTACACCAGCGTCTACGGCTTCCATGGGGTGCATGGGCGCGCTCTGGCCGCGGCCTCGGGGCTGAAGCTGGCGCGGCCGGAACTGACGGTGGTGGTGCTGGGCGGGGACGGCGACGGCTTTTCCATCGGCGGCAACCATTTCCTTCACGCCTGCCGCCGCAACGTCAACCTGACCTACGTCATCATGGACAACGAGGTCTATGGCATGACCAAGGGGCAGGCATCCCCCACCACCGAATCCGACTGGTGCCACAGCAAGCTGACCCCCCACGGCCCCGGCGTGTCGCCGGTGCAGCCGGTGCCGCTGGCGATTTCCTGCGGCGCCAATTTCGTGGCCCGCGGCTTTGCCGGCGATCCCAACGGGGTGGCGCGGCTGATTGTGGAGGGCATCCGCCATCCCGGTTTCTCGGTGATCCAGGTTCTCAGCCCCTGCGTCACCTTCCGTCCCGAACAGCGGGGATGGAAAAGCACGGTCCACCCCTATGGCCGCGAACCGGCGCAGGATGCCGCCATTGCCCTGCGCCATGCGGTGGAGGACGACGGATTCGGGCTGGGGGTGTTCCTGGCCGGCAACCGCCGCCCCTTCGCCCCCGGAGCTGAGGTCACCACCACCATCGACGCCATCGAAGCGGAGTTTGCCGTATGACCGCCGCCCCCGTTTCCGAAACCGTGTCCGGCGGGGCGTCGAGCCTGCCGCTGTTCCTGGCCCACGCGGTGGAGTTGGAAAACGAGGCGGCCGAACGGTACGACGAACTGGCCGACAGCATGGAGGCCCACAACAATTGGCAGGTGGCGGCGCTGTTCCGCGACATGGCGCGCTATTCCCGCCTGCACCGGGACGAGGTGATGGAAATCGCCGCCGCCCACGGCCCGCTGCCCAAGGTGGCGCCGTGGGAATTCCAATGGATCGGAACCGCCGAGTCGCCGGAGGCCGCGGCCTTCGACGGCGCCCATTATCTGATGACCCCGCACCACGCCCTGCGCATGGCCCTGGTGTGCGAGGAGGCGGGGCACGCCTATTACGCCGCCGTGGCCGCCCAGACCACGGTGCCGGAGGTCGCCCGTCTGGCCCGCGATTTCGCCGACGAGGAATCGCACCATGTGGTGCTGGTGCGCCAATGGCTGGAGCGTTTTCCCGCCCCGCCCGCCGGCTGGGACGAGGATCCCGACCCGCCCAACACGGAGGGGTAAGGCCCAGCGTGCCGCTTGGTCTTCCCGGCTGACGGGACGGACGGGGGTGTGGTATAGCTGCACCCCATCCGTCCCTCGCCTCTGGATTTCCATGCCCGCCACGGCCGCCCCCGTTTCTTGCGAAGACCGCGTCCCCTCACCCTGCCGGCGTCAATGCACGCTGGACGAGGCGACGCTGCGCTGTCTGGGCTGTCTGCGCACCCTGGCGGAAATCAAGGCGTGGCGGACCATGGCCCCGGCCGACCAGCGCGCCCTGCTGGCGGTGCTGGACGAACGGCGCCGGATGGGAACGGCTTAACCGTTGCGCACCACGGACAGGCCGGACGCCTTCAGGCTATCCACCAGATCGGCGAATTTCCGCACATAGCGGGTCTTATCGGCTTCGAAGGCGGCGGCGATGGCCGCGTCGGCGGCGGATCCGCGCTTTTTCAATTCGCTGACGCACACGCGGTTTTCGATGCGGAACAGCGCGAAAGCGCCGTCGTCCACCAGATGCTCGGTCATGATTTTCAACCCTTTGGGTGGTGACTGTTTGTCTGTCACCTAAGCCCGCGCCAGCAATGGGACAACAGACGTTCCCGCAATGCAGCGCAGGGAAAAGGACACTTCGCCCTCTAACCCTTTCGCCGGGCCGATTTTCAGAGGATTTCCGGCGACAACACGCCGCATATGAAGGAAATGTAATCGTCATTACAGACTTTTCATATATGACGATTTGGTATATAAAAGTTTACATATAACGTTTGGATGTAAAGATAACCTTTTTGGTTGAGGGCTGGCGATGAGCACGACCATGATTGCGAATCAGAACGCACGGTCAAGTCAAGATCGTTCCATTCGCGCGGCTTATTTCGGCTTGGACGAGCAAACGGTGGCGTCCCTGCGTGAATTGCGCCCGCTCCTGGAACGGATCATGCCCGGCATCCTCGACCGTTTTTACGCCCGCACCCGGCAGCAGCCGGCGCTGGCCGCGCTGTTGGCCGACCCGTCGCGGATGGAAGCGGCCAAACGCGCCCAAGCCTCCCATTGGCGCCGTCTGGTGGAGGGGCGGTTCGATGACGAGTATTGGGCCTCGGTGCGCAGCATCGGGTTGGCCCACCACCGCATCGGCCTGTCGCCCGACTGGTACATGGGGGCTTACAGCTTCGTTCTGGGTGAATTCACCACCGCCATCGCTGAGAACAAGGCGGGCATGTTCATCTCGTCCCGCACCGTCGCCGACATCGCCCGGCTCCAGCGGGCCATCGGTGCGGCCATCATGTTCGACATGGAAGCCGCCCTGTCGGTCTATTGGGACAAGATGCTGGAAGAGCGGGTCCACGCCGTCGATTCCATGGTGGACAACATCGACCGCCAGTCCACCGACATGGTGGGGTCGGTGCTGGGCTTCACCGACGACCTCAACCGTTCGGTCAAGGATCTGGACGGGGTGTGCAAGTCGGTGGAGGACACGGTGGGGCAGGCCAGCGATTCCGCCGCCGTGTCGTTGCGCTCGGCGGAAACCGTCGCCGCCGCGGCGGAGGAACTGAACGCCGCCATCGGTGAAATCGCCCGTCAGGTGGGCGAAGCGGCCCACACCGCCCGCACCGCGGTCACCAACAGCGACAGTGCCAAGGGCGTGATGGTGGAACTGAACACCGCCGCGCAGGAAATCGGCGGGATCCTCGACATCATCCGCAAGATCGCCGAACAGACCAACCTTCTGGCGCTGAACGCCACCATCGAGGCGGCCCGCGCGGGCGAGGCCGGCAAGGGTTTCGCCGTCGTCGCCAACGAGGTGAAGCATCTGGCCAATCAGTCGGCCAATTCCGCCGACGAGATCGCCGCCAAGGTGGCCGCCATCCAACACGTGACCGAAACCGCCATCGCCGGCATCGGGCAGGTGGTCGGCACCGTCCACCATATGGAAGAGATCAACGCCTCCATCTCCACCGCCATCGAGGAACAGGCCGCCGCCACCCAGGAAATCGCCCGCAGCGTGCAGGAGGTGGCCGACCACACCCAGCAGGTCAGCGGCATGATGGATCGGGTGATGGACAACACCCGCTCCGCCTCCGTCGTGGCGCACACCGTCGGCGGCAGCGCCGACCGCATGCGCGAGGCGCTGGAGCAGTTGCCCACCCTGCTGGCCCGCGCCATCCGCAATTCCTCCGACATGGCCAACCGCCGCAAGGCGCGGCGCCGTCCCACCCTGTCGGACGTTCAGGTCCGCAGCGGGGCACAATCGGCCAAGGGGCTGATGCGCGACCTGTCCGAATGCGGCTGTTTCGTGGAAACGGCCCTGAAGGCCCAGTCGGGGGCGTCGGTGGATATCGACCTGCCGGGCCGCCGGCCGGCGCACGGCACCATCGTTGCCCACACCGGCGACGGGCTGCACATCCGCTTCGACGCCGACGCGGTGACCACCGCCGACGCCGACCGCATCAGCGCCGACGACATGCGCCGCATCGTCGATCTGGCCAAGAACGACCATCTGGCCTTCGTCACCAAGATCATGGAAACCCTGGGCGGCCAGCGCCAGCTTGTTCCCGCCGACCTGTCCACCCACCATTCCTGCCGTCTGGGCCGCTGGTACGATCACGTGAACGATCCGCAGACCCTCCAGCTCGACGCCTACCGCCGGATGGCGGAGCCGCACCGGCTGGTCCATGAAAAGGGCCGCGACGTGCTGCTGGCCTTGCAGGCGGGCGACCGGGTGGGCGCCGAACGGATGGCCGCCGAGATGAAGCGGCAGTCGGAACAGATCCTCTCCCTGCTCGACCGCATGGGGGCGGAGTATCTGGGGGGCCAGTCCCAGCGGCATGCGGCGGAATAAGACCCGGCCTTCGGCGCAAAAGGGGGAACCTCTGTCCGGTGGAGAGGGTTAACGGAGCATCCCGTCCGTTTCCCCTTACCGGACCCGCCCATGCCCCTGCGTCTGGAAGACTATGCCCTGTTGGGCGACTGTGAAACCGCGGCCCTGGTGGGGCGGGACGGCTCCATCGATTGGCTGTGCTGGCCGCGGTTCGATTCCGACGCCTGTTTCGCCGCCCTGCTGGGCGGGCCGGAGCATGGGCACTGGCGGGTGGCGCCGGTGGACCCGGTGCTGCGGGTAGCGCGCCGCTACCGTCCCGGCACCCTCATTCTGGAAACCGATTTCGACACCGCGGCCGGCGGGATCACGCTGGTGGATTTCATGCCGCTGCGGGGCACCATGTCCGACATCGTGCGGCTGGTGATCGGGCGGCACGGGCGGGTGACGGTGCGCAGCACCCTGCGGCCGCGCTTCGGCTATGGCCGCGCCGACCCCTGGCTGTCCCACACGGAAGCGGGGGACACCTGTGCGGTGGCCGGGCCGGACATGCTGGTGTTGCACGGCCCCGTCGGCCACACCGTCGCCGACGGGGCGGCGGAGGCCGATGTCGCCGTGGCGGCGGGGGAGCGGGCGGCCTTCGTCCTGACCTATGCCCCGTCCCACCAGCGCCCGCCCAAGGGGGTGGACCCGGACGCGGCCCTGGCCGATACCGAGTCGTTCTGGCGCGGCTGGTCGGGCCGCTGCACCCTGCGCGGCCCGTGGACCGATGCGGTCACCGGATCGCTGGTGACGCTGAAGGCGCTGACCTACCGCCCGACCGGCGGCATCGTGGCCGCCCCCACCACCTCGCTGCCCGAACGGCTGGGCGGGGTGCGCAACTGGGATTACCGTTTCTGCTGGCTGCGGGATGCCACCTTCACCCTGCTGGCGCTGATGAACGCCGGCTACACCGACGAGGCGCGGTCCTGGCGCAACTGGCTGCTGCGGGCGGTGGCCGGTAACCCGCAGCAGATGCAGATCATGTACGGGCTGGCCGGGGAACGGCGGCTGATCGAATGGGACGCGGACTGGCTGCCCGGCTATGAAGGGGCGCGCCCGGTGCGAATCGGCAACGCCGCCGCCCACCAGCACCAGCTGGACGTGTTCGGCGAGGTGATGGACGCCCTGCACCAGGCCCGCGAAAGCGGCCTGAACGACAGCGAGGCCGGATGGCACCTGCAGCGGGTGCTGATGGATCATCTGGAAGCCATCTGGGAACGGCCGGACGAGGGTATTTGGGAAACCCGTGGCGGGCCGGAGCATTTCACCTATTCCAAGGTGATGGCGTGGGTGGCGCTGGACCGGGCGGTCAAGGGCATTGAGCATTTCGGCCTGGACGGCCCGCTGGACCGCTGGCGGGCGTTGCGCCGGCACATCCACGATCAGGTGTGCGACCGGGGATTCAACGCGGAACTGGGCAGCTTCGTACAGTCCTATGGCGCCCGGCGGCTGGACGCGGCGTTGCTGCTGCTGCCGCTGGTGGGCTTTCTGCCCGCCGACGACCCGCGGGTGCGGGGCACGGTGGATGCGGTGGAACGGCACCTGCTGGCCGACGGGCTGGTCCTGCGCTACGACAGCGCCCGCACCGACGACGGGCTGCCGGCGGGGGAGGGGGCGTTCCTCGCCTGCTCCTTCTGGCTGGCCGACAATTATCTTCTCCAGGGGCGCCAGCGGGAGGCGGTGGGAATGTTCCGCCGCCTGCTCGACCTGCGCAACGACGTGGGCCTGCTGGCCGAGGAATACGACCCGGTAAACAGGCGGCAGGTGGGTAATTTTCCCCAGGCTTTTTCCCACATTGCCCTTATCAACACAGCCCAGGCCCTGACCACTTTGTGCGCCGGCCCCCACCAGCGGGCGGGGGAGAGCCGCCCGGTGGGGTGACCCGCTTTCTCTTCCCCCTATCCGCGGAACCGGATGCCATCCCCATCGTTTGGAAAGCATGACGCGGACCTCCGTTCATGCGGGGGGCCGTACCGATCTGGAAAAGGCGCCGATAAGAACGGGCGCCGACGTGGGAGGAGCCATGGGGCTGACCGTTCTGACCGTTGCCGATCCTTTCACCCCCCTCGTCCCCGGCGGCGAGGATGCAGCGGCACAGACCGTTCTGGCGCTGGACGCCGCGCTGGTGCGGGCCGGGCATCGGTCGCTGGTGCTGGCCTGCGACGGTTCGGCCGTGGCCGGAACGCTGGTGTCGCTGCCGCGCACCCGCCCCGGCCTGCCTGATTCCTCCCGCCGCCTCGTGCTCGGCCGGCAGAAGGCGCTGGTGGAAGAGATGCTGCGGCGGGTGCCGGTGGATGTGGTGCACCTGCACGGCCCCGGTTTCGCCGACACCCTGCCGCCGTCGGGGGTGCCGGCGCTGGTGACCCTGTACGGTTCCGCCGACGCCTATTCCCCCGATGCCCTGATGGTGGACCGTCCCGGCACGGTGTTCGCCGGGGTGTCGCGGGCGGTGATGGCGGCCCTGCCGGCCGGGGTGGCGACGGCCGGGGTGATCCTGCCCGGTCTGGCGCTCGACCGGCTGGCCATCCGCGTGCCCAAGAAGCGGTTCGCCGTCGCCACCGGCCCGGTGGAACCCGCCACCGGCTTCCACGACGCGCTGGACGCGGCGGCGGCGGCGGATATCCAGCTTCTCATCGCCGGGCCGGAGGCGGACCGCGGCTATTTCGAAGCGGAGATCCGCCCCCGCCTGGACGGGGTGCGCCGCTATCTGGGGCCGGTGGGGTTTTCGCGCCTGCGCTGGCTGCTGGGGTCGGCCCGCTGCCTTGTGATGGGGGGGCGGGACGGGGCCGGCGACCCCCGCCCGGTGCTGGAGGCCATGGCCTGCGGCACCCCGGCGGTGGTCTTTTCCGGCAGCGGCCTGGACGATGTGATCGACGAGGGGGTGACCGGCTTCCGGGTGGATGGCGTGCCGGCCATGGCCCGCGCCATCGACGCCTGCGAATCGCTGGACCCCGAAGCCTGCCGCGCCGCCGCCCGCGTGCGCGGGTCGATGGAAGGGATGGTGGAACGCTACCTGCGCCTTTACACCACGCTGGCCGACGGCAAGGACGTGTCGGCGGTGGCGTGATCCCCGGACGGCGCGGAGCCGGCGACGGGGAAGCCCTCGTCGGCCCAGCCGGTCATGCCGCCGATCATCACCTTGACCGGGCGCCCCAGCCGGGCCAGCCGGATGGCGCCGCGGTCGGCGCCGTTGCAATGGGGGCCGGCGCAATAGACCACGAACAGCGTGTCCATCGGCCACGCGGCCAGCCGCCGTTCGGTCAGGTCGCGGTGGGGAATGTTGACGGCGCCGGGCACGTGCGACCGGGCAAAGGCCGCCCGCCCGCGCACGTCCACCAGCACGAATCCGGGATCGCCGCCATCGGAGAGGGCGCTTTTCACGTCGGCGCAGTCGGTTTCCAGGGACAGGCGGCGCTCGAAATGGGCCAGCGCCTCGGCGGACGGGGCGGCGGGGATCTCGGTGACGGCGTTGGGCATGGCGTGCTCCGGAAAAGGCGTGGCGATGGCGCCCAGTGTGGGGGAGGGAGCGGTCCCTTGACCATTGGCGCGGGTGCCGTTTACCGTGAAGATCATGCCAATCCCGCCCATCAATCCCCGCGTCGCCGTTCTGGCCTATGACGGTCTGTGCACCTTCGAGTTCGGCATTGCGGTGGAGGTGTTCGGGCTGCCGCGGCCCGAGATGGGGGCGGGGTGGTATTCCTTCGCCGTCGCGGCGTCCGACCCCGGCCCCCTGCGCGCCACCGGCGGCGTGCGGCTGGTGGCCGACGGCGGGCTGGAGGTGCTGGACGGGGCCGGCACCGTCATCGTTCCCGGCTGGCGCGGGGCCGACACGCCGGTGCCGCCGGATCTGACGGCGGCGCTGCGCCGGGCGCACGGGGCGGGGGCGCGGCTGGTGTCCATCTGTTCCGGCGTCTTCGTGCTGGCCGCCACCGGCCTGCTGGACGGGCGGCGGGCGACCACCCACTGGCGCTATGCCGCGCGTCTGGCCGAAACCCATCCCGCCGTCCGCTTCGCCCCCGATGTGCTGTATGTGGACGAGGGGGACGTGCTGACCTCTGCCGGCAGCGCGGCGGGGATCGACCTGTGCCTGCACATCGTCCGCGCCGACCATGGCGCCACCGCCGCCAACCGCGTGGCCCGCCGGCTGGTGGTGCCCGCCCACCGCGAGGGCGGCCAGGCGCAGTATGTGGAACGCCCGGTGCCGCCGGAACGGGAGGGCGCGCGGCTGGGACCGCTGCTGGACCGCCTGCGTGGGGCGCTGGACCATCCGTGGACCGTGGATGCCATGGCCGCGGCGGCGGGCATGAGCCGCCGCACCTTCCTGCGCCGCTTCCAGGACACCACCGGGCAGGCGCCGGGCGACTGGCTGACCGCCGAACGGCTGGCACGGGCGCGGGAGTTGCTGGAAACCACCGCCCTTGGTGTGGAGGACATTACCACCGCCTGCGGCTTCGGGTCGGCGGACACGCTGCGTCACCATTTCCGCACCCGTCTGGGCACCACCCCGGCGCTTTACCGCAAGCGGTTCGGGGTGTCGGGGCGCTCCTGATCGGCATCACGCGAGTCGGGCGGGAAGAAGTGCCGCTCCACCCGTGTCAGCACCACCGTAACCAGCAAAGTCAAAACCAGCGTGATGCCGGCGATGGTGAAGAACCCGGCACCACAGGCGATTCCCAGCGCCCCGGCCATCCAGATCATCGCCGCGGTGGTGGCGCCGCGCACGCTCAGGCCTGCGCGGAACATGACACCGGCGCTGATGAAACCGATGGCCTGGGCCAGCCCCTGGATGACGCGGGTGGGGTCCATGTCGCTGCCGTGCCCCGCGGCCAGGGCGGTGCGGTAGAGCGACACCGCCACCAGCGTGGTGGCCGCCGAACTGACCGATACCAGCGTCAGCGTGCGCAGGCCCGCCGCCTTGCCGCGCATTTCCCGGTCCAGCCCCAAAACCATGCCGCACACCGCGGCGGCCAGCAGCCGCAACGCCAGCCCGGCGGGGGTCGTTTCATCAAGTAAGTCCATGTTTTGACAGACCTTTTTCAGTTTGATGACCGTCCCGGCCGTGTGAGCGGATTTTTTTGCCGGCCGGCGCATTTTCCTCTTTTCATCGCCGGCCTTTGGATCTATGTAACGCGAACTCGCAAGCGCACGTGCCGCTGGCCCGCCCCTCGTCTTTTCGAGATGTGGTTATGCAACGACGTAACGCGTGATCCCCGACCGTCCCTTAAGCAAGGCGGCGACTTGGAGGTTACGATGGTTCATGTTGTTGTCGGTGGGCCGAAGCCCACCCGTCTTCGACTTGTCGTCTGTTTGAACAGTCCCCGGCAGTCCAGTATGGGCGGCCTGAACGCCTGATCCGTCTTTCGGATCGCCGTGGCGCGTTCGGCCGCTCCGTTTTTGTCCGCACATCACCTGAATTGCGTCCAGCATCTTGTGTCCGGGAGACGAAGATGAACGAGAAGATTGCGCGCTTTTTCGACGAACAGCGCCCGCAGACCCCGTGCCTTGTCCTTGATCTGGACGTGGTGGAAGAGAATTACCGTGCGCTGAACGAGGCGCTGCCCGACGCGCGCATCTTCTACGCGGTCAAGGCGAACCCGGCCCCGGAAATCCTGTCGCTGCTGACCCGTCTGGGGTCGGCCTTCGACACCGCCAGCGTGCCGGAAATCGACATGGTGCTGGCCGCCGGCTGCACGCCCGACCGCATTTCCTTCGGCAACACCATCAAGAAGGAAGCGGACATCCGCATCGCCTTTGAAAAGGGTGTGCGCCTGTTCGCCTATGACAGCATCGAGGAATTGGAAAAGATCGCCCGCGCCGCCCCCGGTGCGCGTGTGTTCTGCCGCATCCTGACCTCGGGCGAGGGTGCCGAATGGCCGCTGTCGCGCAAGTTCGGCTGCGACCTGCCCATGGCCCGCGACCTGCTCATCAAGGCCCGCGACATGGGCGTGACCCCGTGGGGCGTGTCGTTCCACGTCGGTTCGCAGCAAAAGGATCTGACCCAGTGGGACAAGGCCATCTTCGAAGTGGCCCAGCTGTTCCGTGAGCTGGAAATCCTGGGCATCGACCTGGGCATGATCAACATGGGCGGCGGTTTCCCCACCCGCTACCGCACCGACGTGCCGGAATCGGCGGCCTATGGTCAGGCGATTTTCGACAGCCTGCGCCGTCACTTCGGCAACCACCTGCCGGAAACCATCGTCGAGCCGGGCCGCGGCATGGTCGGCAGCGCCGGCGTGATCGAAAGCGAAGTGGTGCTGGTGTCGCGCAAGTCGGCGGGCGACGTGAAGCGTTGGGTCTATCTCGACATCGGCAAGTTCGGCGGTCTGGCCGAAACCATGGACGAGGCCATCCAGTACCCCATCGAGGTGCTGGGCGAACGGGCGGACGATTGCGAGCCGGTGATCCTGGCCGGTCCCACCTGCGACAGCGCCGACGTGCTGTATGAGCGCGCCGAATACGCCCTGCCGCTGGATCTGAAGGCCGGCGACCGGGTGCGCATCCACGCGACGGGGGCCTATACCACCACCTATTCGGCGGTGTGCTTCAACGGCTTCGCCCCGCTCTCGTACCACTGCATCTGATCCGCCGCCCATCATGACGGCCACGCACCGCCGGCAGGCCGCGGGGTTTTCCCCGCGCGCCTGCCGTCTGCGTTTTTAAACGGTCACGTCGGCGTCCATCGGTTTCAGGATCAGCGTGCGGAACCATTCCTGTGCCGGGTCGCTGCGGCAGCGGCGGTGCCAGACCATGGAGACCTCCGACCGGCGGGCAAAGGGCAGGGGATGGATCTCCAGCCCGGCCATGTCGGCGATTCGCCGGGCGGTGTGGGCCGGGACCGTCGCCACCAGATCCGACCGGGCCAGCGCCAGCGGCAACGCCATATAGGTGCCGACGAACAGGCTGATGCGGCGGCTCAGCCCGTGCTGGGCCAGCGCCTCGTCCATGCCGCCGGTGACCGTGCCGCGCGGCGACACCAGCACATGGGGCAGGGCGGCGTAACGGGCCAGCGTCAGCGGCTGGTCCAGCCACGGATTGCCGGGCCGGGCCATCACCACCATGGGATCGCAGAACGCCACCCGCCGTTCGAACCGCACCGGCGAGTCGCGCAGGTGCAGCAGCGCCACATCCGCCGACCCGCGGTCCAGCAGCCCTTCGTAATCGGTCGATGTGGCGGGGATCAGCCGCAGGGACGCCGCCGGGGCCAGCCGCTCGAACTGTTCGGTCAGCCGTTCCACCAGCGCGATTTCGGCGTATTCCGCCATGGCGGCGGTGAAGGTGCGGTGGCTGGTGGCGGGATCGAAGCCGTTGGCGAGGTTGAGGGCCGCCCGCACCCCTTCCAGCGCCGGTTCCAACAGGGCCGCCAGATCGCGCGCCCGGTTGGTCGGCTCCAGCCCCGCCGGGGTCCGCACGAACAGATCGTCCTTGAACAGGTCGCGCAGCCGCGCCAGGGCGTGGCTCATGGCTGGCTGCGACAGGCCGATGCGCTGGGCGGCACGGGTCACCCCCCGTTCCACCATCAGCGCGTCGAAGGCTTTCAGCAGGTTGAGGTCGATGGCGTTGATATCCATGCCACGAATGTCACCCATATGATCTATCGATTTGATTAATGAGGATGGGAGTCCGACAGTACGATCCCATTCGCATTCCATTTTTGTGGATTTACCGCCATGTCTGTTGATGCCGGTTCCGTCACCCCCGCCGCACTCGACGTTCTGTTCCGCGACGCCCGCACCCATTCCGCGTGGCAGGACCGCCCGGTTGATCCGGCCCTGCTGCAGCAGGCTTACGATCTTGCCCGGATGGGGCCGACCAGCATGAACACCCAGCCCATGCGGGTGGTCTTCGTCACCAGCGCCGACGGCAAGGACAGGTTGAAACCTGCCCTGTCCCCTGGCAATGTGGACAAGACCATGGCCGCCCCGGTGACGGCCATCGTCGCCTTCGACCGCTCGTTCCCCGACACGCTTCCCACCCTGTTCCCCCATTTTGCCGCCGCACCGGAGATGTTCCGCAGCAACCCCGCGTTGCTGGAGGAAACCGCCTTCCGCAACAGCTCGCTCCAGGCCGCCTATCTGATCCTGGCCCTGCGCGCTGTGGGGCTGGATTGCGGGCCGATGTCCGGTTTCGACAAGGAAAAGGTGGGGGCCGCGTTCTTCCCCGGCAGCCCGTGGGCGGCCAACCTGCTGATCAACATCGGTTACGGCAAGGCCGAAGCCCTGTACCCGCGCCTGCCGCGGCTGAGCTTCGACGAGGCGTGCCGCTTCGCCTGACCGTCTTTTGGGATGTTCTGAATGACCGACACTGTTCCCGTGGCCGCCATGACTCCGGCCCGGTTCCGTCGTCTGACCGTGGTGCTGGGGGCCTTGTCGGCCTTCGGCCCCCTGTCGATCGACATGTACCTGCCGGCGTTTCCCCGCATTGCCGGGGATCTGGGGGCATCCCCCGGCGCGGTGCAGGTCAGTCTGGCGACGTTCCTGGCCGGGATGGCGCTGGGGCAGTTGATTTACGGCCCGCTGTCCGACCGTTACGGCCGGCGCGGGCCGCTGATCGCCGGGGTGCTGCTGTACGCGGTCGCCTCGGCCCTGGCGGCGATGGTCACCTCGGTTGAGCAGTTGATCGCCGTGCGGATGCTCCAGGCGTTCGGCGGCAGTGCCGGCATGGTGATCGGGCGGGCGATGATCCGCGACCTGTTCGACGGGCGGGATGCCGCACGGGTGTTGTCGTCGCTGATGCTGGTGGTGGGGCTGGCCCCGATCCTGGCGCCGATCGTGGGCGGGCAATTGCTGCTGGTGGCCGGCTGGCGGGTTCTGTTCTGGCTGCTGGCCGCGGTCGGTCTGGCGGCGGCGCTGGCGGTCCATCTGTGGCTGCGGGAAAGCCTGCCGCCCGAACGCCGGTCCGAGGATGGGGTGACGGGCATGCTGCGGGCGTGGGGCGGGCTGCTGCGCGACCGGGCCTTCATCGCCTTCACCCTGTCGGGCGGGTGCGTCATGGCCGGGCTGTTCGCCTATATCACCAGTTCGCCCATGGTGCTGATCGACCAGAACGGGCTGTCGCCGCAGGTCTACAGCCTGATCTTCGCCGCCAACGCGCTGGGTATGGTGATCCTGTCGCAGGTGAACGTGCGGCTGCTGCGCCATTTCAGCGAAACCCGCATCCTGCGGGTGGCGGTGACGGGCTATGCCGCGGCGGGCGTTCTGCTGCTGGCGGCGGTGGCCACCGGCACCGGCGGCATCGCCGGGCTGCTGGTGCCGCTGTTCCTGGCGATTTCCAGCATCGGCTGCATCATGGCCAACGGTGCCGCCTCGGCCATGTCCCGCGCCCGCAGCAACGCCGGCAGTGCGGCCGCACTGATGGGGGTGATGCAATTCATTCTGGGGGCCGGCACCGGCATGGCGGTGGGGGCCATGGACAACGGCACGGCAATCCCCATGGCGGCGGTGATCGCCGTCATGGGGCTGATGGCCGTGGTGATGGTGCGGGTGGCGGTTACTTCAGCGGCGCGATGAGGCTGTCGAGCGGCACGAAGCGGTCGCTCATGCGCTGGGCCTGCTCCTGGTGCACCTTGAACACCTTTTCCGTGATGGCGGAGGAGGTGACGAAATCCTGGTATGCCCGCTGCAGGTGCAGCCGGTAGCGGGTCGCCATCCCCTCGTCGTCCAGACCCTCAATGCCGGTGTCGCTGGCAAGGTAGTCGTGGAAACGCTGCAGGATGTGCAGGCGGTTGACGTTCACCACCCGGCGGTCAAAGGGAACGCCGAGGAAGGTCAGGAAATCCTCGGCCGTTTCCAGGTCTTCCAGATCGTCCTTGAAGCTCATGGGATGGGCGCTCCTCGTGGGGACCGGCGGGTTGGGAGGGGGGAAGGTCCGCCGGCCTGGGGTGACTGAAAAATCGGGTTTGCGGAAAAATCAGTGGGTCTGTTTGAGGCTGGCGGCGTTGACCGCCGCCTCCACCGCCCGTTCCAGCGGCGTGCGGGGATCGAGGTCGGCGGCGCCGCAATCCTCCTGATCGCAGATGTTGCCGCAGGAGTTGCAGACCACCCCGGTCAGATGCCCCAGCCGTTCCGCCTCCTCCGCCGAAGCGTGGGCTTCCAGCCGCGCTTCGATGCGGTTGATGTGGTCGATCAGGCAGGAAATCGCCTTGCCCACTGGGTCGGGCATCAGATGGTGGTCCAGGTCGATGCCGTCCTGGCGGTTGCGGCCCTGGCCCGCCGGGCGGACCAGACGGCCGGGAATGCCGACCACGGTCATGCCGTCCGGCACCTCCTTGGTCACCACCGAATTGGCGCCGACCCGCGCGTTGGCGCCCACGGTGATGGGGCCGAGGATCTTGGCCCCCGATCCCACCAGCACGCCGTCGCCCAGGGTGGGGTGGCGCTTGCCCTTGTTCCACGAGGTGCCGCCCAGCGTGACCCCGTGGTAGAGCGTCACGTCGTTGCCCACCTCCGCCGTCTCCCCGATCACCACGCCCGCACCATGGTCGATGAAGAAGCGCCGCCCGATGCGGGCACCGGGGTGGATGTCGATGTTGGTCACCGCGCGGGACAGGTACGACAGGAACCGCGCCGGCCAGCGGAACCCCCGCTTCCACAGGGCATGGGACAGGCGGTGGGCGATCAGGGCGTGAATGCCGGGGTAGCAGGTCAGCACTTCCCACACCGTGCGGGCGGCGGGGTCACGGTCGAAGACGCACAGCACGTCTTCCCGGATGAGCCGGACCAGACCGGGGGGGACGGCGGAATCGGCAGCCATGGCGGGATCTCCCGTGGGACCGGACTTATTCGGACAGGGTGGCGGCCAGACCGATGTCGGCGTGGAAGGTCATCAGTTCCTGCGATGTCGGCGGACGTTTGGCGCGGGTCGCGAGCGCCCGCACCCGCGGCAGGATCGCCTGGGCCGCGGTGTCGTCCACGGCCACGCCGATCTGGGCATAGGCCATCTTGATGGCGGAGGTGCCGGAATGCTTGCCCAGCACGATGCGGTGCTCGCGCCCCACCTCCGCCGGGTCGAAGCCCTGGTAGGTCTGGCGGTCGCGCAGCAACCCATCGACGTGGATGCCCGCCTCGTGGGTGAAGACGGCATCGCCGACGATGGATTTGTTGACCGCCACCGGACGGTTGGACGCCGCTTCCACCAGATGGGAAATGGCCGACAGCGCGCGGGTGTCCACCCCGGTCGGGCGGCCGTACAGCACCTTCATCGCCATCACCACCTCTTCCATCGGCGCGTTGCCGGCGCGTTCGCCCAGGCCGTTGACGGTGGTGTTGACATGGGTGGCGCCACCCTGGATGGCGGCCAGCGAATTGGCGGTCGCCAGCCCCAGATCGTCGTGGGCGTGCATTTCGATTTCGATGTCGGTTTCCCGGCGGATGCGCTCGATGCACGCCCGGGTCTGGAACGGGTCCAGCACCCCCAGCGTGTCGGCGAAGCGGAACCGGCGGGCGCCGGCCCCTTGCGCCACCGTCACCGCGGCGAGGATGAAATCCATGTCGGCGCGCGAGGAATCCTCGCCCCCCAGGCTGACCTCGTACCCCAGATCGCAGGCCTGCTTGACCTTGCGCTCGATCTCCGCCAGCGCCCAGTCGCGGGTGCGGCGCAGCTTGCGCCCGATCTGGATGTCGGACACCGGCATGGACAGGTTGAGAAAGTCCACGCCGCACGCCTGCGCCGCCTTCAGGTCGGTGTCGTGCATGCGGCACCACACCATCAGCCGGGCGCGCAGGCCCAGCGAGGCCACGGCGCGGATGCCCTCGCGCTCGTCCTCGCCCATGGCCGGGATGCCGATTTCCAGCTCCGGCACCCCGGCGGCGTCCAGCGCGCGGGCGATGGCGATCTTCTCGTCCAGGGTGAAGGCCACGCCCGCCGTCTGCTCCCCGTCGCGCAACGTGGTGTCGTTGATGGTGGCAAAGGGCCGTTCGATCAGCATGGTCGTCACCTTTTCCCCTGAAATCAACGGATCGGTGTTGTGGGTTGGCGCCGGTCAGGAATAGACCGGCGCAAAGCCCTTGGCGTCGGCCCCGCTCTTGGACCAGTAGGGCGACAGCGCCCGCAGACGTTCGATGATCCCCGGCACCACGGCGATCACATGGTTGATCTCCTCTTCCGTGGTGTCGCGCGACAGCGAGAAGCGGGTGGCGCCATGGGCGGCGGTGTAGGGCACGCCCATGGCCCGCATCACATGGCTGGGTTCCAGCGACCCCGACGTGCAGGCCGACCCCGACGAGGCGGCGATGCCGTTCTCGTTCAGCAGCAGCAGGATGGCTTCGCCCTCGATGTACTCGAACGCGATGTTGGCGGTGTTGGGCAGCCGCACATCGGGGTTGCCGGTGACGAAGCAGTTGGGCACCGCCGCCAGGATGGCCCGTTCCAGCTTGTCGCGCAGCGCCCGCACGCGGGTGTTCTCGTCGGCCATGTGCTGGAGCGCCAGTTCGGCCGCCTTGCCCAGCCCGACGATGCCCGGCGCGTTTTCCGTGCCGGCCCGGCGCGAGCGTTCCTGATGCCCGCCGCGCAGCATGGGGCGGAAGCGGGTGCCGCGCTTGACGTAGAGCGCACCCACGCCCTTGGGCGCGTGCAGCTTGTGGCCCGACAGCGACAGCATGTCGATGGCGCTGTCGGCCAGCCGCATGGGGATCTTGCCCACCGCCTGCACCGCGTCGGTGTGGAACAGCGCCCCCACCGCCTTTGCCATCTTCGCCAGTTCCTCGATGGGGAACAGGGTGCCGGTTTCGTTGTTGGCCCACATGAAGGACACGATGGCGACGTCGGGCGACAGCGCCGCCTTGTACGCATCGATGTCCAGGTTGCCGCGGCTGTCCACCGGGATGCGGTGGACGGTGATGCCGCGCTTGTTTTCCAGGTAATCGCACAGCGACAGCACGGCGGGGTGTTCCACCACGCTGGTGATGATGGTGCGCTTCTTCGGGTACGCTTCCAGCGCCGACAGGATGGCGGTGTTGTCGCTTTCCGTGCCGCTGGCGGTGAACACGATCTCGGTGTCGTGGGCGGCGCCCAGCAGCGCCTGCACCTGCTGGCGGGCCTTTTCGATCAGCCCGCCGACCGCCCCGCCGAAGGCGTGCATGGACGATGCGTTGCCGAAATGCTGGGTGAACAGCGGCAGCATCGCCTCCACCACCGCGTCATCGACGCGGGTGGTGGCGTTGTTGTCGAGATAAATCCCCGCCATGGATCAGGCCCCCACCAGCATGGACGCGGGCTTCACCCGCACGAATTCGCCGAGCTTTTCGACCAGCTTCATCTGCACGCCCATCATGGTGCTGGCCGACTGGGAACAGCCGGTGCAGGCACCGGACAGGCGGACGTAGATGTCCTTGCCGTCGATATCGACCAGTTCCACGTCGCCGCCGTCGCGCTGAAGCTGCGGGCGGATCTCTTCGATCGCCATCATGATGGACTGCATGCGCTGGACGTTGGTCATCTTCGGCGCCGCGGCCACCGGGGCGTCGGCCTTGGGGGCCGGGGCCGGGGCGGGCTTGATGCCGGCGACGGGCAGCAGCGGCGACTTTTCCGGCGGCTTGGCCGCCTGCTTCGCCAGCACCGCTTCCAGCACCTCTTCGATCTTCTCGTGGCAGGTCTGGCACGAGCCGCCGGCCTTGGTGTAGTTGGTCACCTCTTCCAGCGTGGTCAGGTTGTTGACGGTGACGGCGCGTTCGATCATCGCGGCGTCGATGCCGAAGCACTTGCAGACCAGCTCGCCTTCCTCGTGGTCATCGACCCACTCTTCGCCCTTGAAGTTGGCGATGGCGGCGCGCAGTGCTTCCGCACCCATGACCGAACAGTGCATCTTTTCCGGCGGCAGGCCGCCCAGATACTCGGCGATGTCGCGGTTGGTGATGACCAGCGCCTCGTCCACCGTCTTGCCGATGATCATCTCGGTCAGGGCGGACGACGACGCGATGGCCGAGCCGCAGCCGAAGGTCTGGAAGCGGGCATCCTCGATCACGTTGGTGTCGGGGTTGACCTTCATCATCAGCTTCAGCGCGTCGCCGCAGGTGATGGAGCCGACTTCGCCCACCGCGTTGGCCGTTTCCAGCGCGCCAGCGTTCTTGGGGTTGAAGAAGTGTTCCTTGACCTTGTCGGTGTAGTTCCACATGGGGGACTCTGCCTCTCTCGTATCCGGCGCACAGAGGGCGGCCGGTGTCGGAATGATCGGGGAACCGGCCTTTGGGGCGGCGGCTCAGCAGGCTTCGCCGTAGCTGTGTTCGTGGCCGTGGGAGCCGCAGGAGGACGCGCCGGCGGACGAGCAGCTTTCGCCGGCCGAGAACGACTTGCCGCAGCCGCAGGTGCTGGAGGCGTTGGGGTTGTCGAAGCGGAAGCCCGAGCCTTCCAGGCTTTCCACGTAATCGACCACCACGCCGTCGAGATAAGGCTGGCTGGCCGGATCGACGAAGACCGTGACGCCGCCGAATTCCAGCACCTGATCGCCGTCGCCTGCGTCGCGCTCCAGCCCCATCTGGTACTTGTGGCCGGCGCAACCGCCATCGGTCACCGCGATGCGCAGACCGCGGGCCTCATCGCCCGAGCGTGCCAGAACACCTTCCAGCGTGGTCACCGCCGCTTGCGTCAGTGTCACCATCTCCGCCGTCTCCTTACCGCCTGCCCGCCGGGATGGCCCGCGCGGGCTTGTGTTCATGTTGCTGCGGAGGAGAAAAGCAAGAAGGATGCCAAAACCTAAGGCGCTGTTTTTAAAGGATTGTCAGGTTTGTGGTTTTGCACGGGCGCCGAACTTTGTCGGATGTCGGACGCGCTGGGCCGGGGGCGGGCGCGGATCCCTTTGTCGGATTCCCGACAGAAAGGCGGCGAATGCCGGGGCGGCGTATAAAAAGCCGCACAAATGGTTTGGCGAACGGACGACTTGTGCCACAAAAACCCCACTTCGCCAAGGGGCAAGGTGGGGCGGTTCATTGTTCGTGGGGGAGGGAAGGCCCGAAGGGGGTCAGACGCCTTTCAACAGGCAGATGTATTCCACCAGCTTGCGTTCGTAGAAGGGCTGGGGTTTTTGATAGCGGGCAACGAGGCCGGATTTTTCGTCCAGCTTCACCACCTGGCCGCGGCAGGCGATTTCAAAATTCTCGTCCCCCAACTGGAACACCAGCCGGAAATCGAACTGCTGCTTGGCGATCAGGTCGCCGTCATAGGGACGGATGCGGAAGGAGCCGAGGGCGAATTCATCCGCCGGGTATTCGTTGCGGTCGATCATGATCCGCATGGGGGCCACGCTCTTGCCGCGGTTGCGTGCTGGCCCTTTCGGAGCCTCGCTCTTCTTCCCACCGCTCAGCTTTGCCAGCCACGACATTGCACGTATCCCATTGATCCCGGGCTTCGGTGGTGCGGGCGGGGCCGCGTTCCTCGTGAAGCTTCGTTCGGACAGAATTCATATATAAAGTTGAATAAGGGTTAATAAGCCTTTGCCACTCCTGGGTATTGCCATACTTCGTGCCATTCCGGCCTCAAAGACCGTGTTTTGGGCGGAAATGACGCATGCTGTTCCGTCATATCTCCCATCCGGCCGTTTTCCGGTCCAGACGACTCCCTGATACCGTGAAAAAGAGATAGGCTTTCCTCATCAAAAGAGAATAGTCTTCTCAGACAAGGGGCAGTGAAGGCCAAGCAGAGAAAAGAACAATTTCGCGGTAGCGAGAAAGAACTACCGCAACGCACAAAATGAAACAGGCTGAATGCCGATGCCACCTTGGTGGCCTTGGGCAGCGAACCGGGAAGAAGGAGCGCCGGACATGATGCACCGCAATGTGGGGGAAATCGTCACCGACAAGACCGTCGTCCACCTTGACCCGGCGGACAATGTGCGGGCCGCGGCCAAGGAAATGCGGGCGGCGCATGTGGCGTCGGTGGTGGTGACCGATCGGGGCGCCGACCATCTGGAAGGCATCTTTACCGAACGCGACCTGACCGACCGCGTGGTGGCCATGGGGCTGGACCCCGACTCCACGCCCCTGGCGGCGGTGATGACACCGTGCCCGGTGACCGTGGACCGCAAGACCAGCGTGCGCGATGCCTTGCGCTGCATGTATGAAAACCGGCTGCGTCACCTGCCCATCGTTGAGGACGGCAAGGTTGTGGGCGTGCTGTCCATGCGCGATTTCGTGGGTGAAGAACTGGCGATCATGGAACGGGAACAGGAATTGGTCGAAAGCTTGACCGAAGTCATGTGATCGTTTCACTGAAGGCCGTATTAAAGGAATTGGATGAAAAGGGGAGGATGGTGTCATCCTCCCCTTTTGCTTTTTGGGTGCGGCCGTAGGACGCAGGTGTGTTCATCGGCGGTTCACCTTCCCAAATCTAGGGTGACATGGAAACCACGTGTTGCCGGCTGTGCCGTTTCCTGAACCACCCGCGTTGCAATCAAGACCTGTGGTCGTGGGCGCCGGGGGGCACAAGCCGCCGGTCCGTGGTTGTATCCACCCCAGGAGGATCGTCATGCAAAACATCCGCTTTTTCCTGTGGGGCTTCCTTGCGTTGCTTTCGGTGTTGTGGTTTGCCGCCACCCCCGGCGTTTTCCAGGCCCCCACATTCTTTGCCCTGCGCGGCGATATGGTGCAGTACACCGGCATTCTGGCCATGGGCTGCATGAGCGTGGCCATGATCCTGGCTTTGCGCCCGCGCTTCCCGGAACGCTGGATGGGCGGGTTGGACAAGATGTACCGCCTGCACAAATGGCTGGGCATCGGGGCGCTTGCCGCCGGAATCATCCATTGGCTGTGGGCGAAGGGGCCGAAATGGGCGGTCGGCTGGGGGCTGCTGGAGCGGCCCCAGCGCGGCCCGCGCCCGGTTCCGGACAATGCCATCGAACAGGTGTTCTCCACCCTGCGGGGCACGGCGGAAGGTGTCGGGGAATGGGCCTTTTACGCCGCCGTGGTGCTGATCGTCCTGGCGCTGCTGACATTCTTTCCCTACCGGCTGTTCTTCAAGACCCACCGTCTTCTTGCCGTGGCCTATCTGGTTCTGGTGTTCCACGCCGTCGTTCTGGTCCAGTTTTCCTCTTGGACCACGCCGGTCGGGGTGGTGATGGCGGTGCTGCTTGTTTTCGGTACGGTTTCCGCCGTCGTCGTGCTGCTGCGCCGGGTTGCCGCCGGCCGCCGGGTGGATGGCCGGATCGCCGCCTTGACCTATTACCCCGGCGTCCGGGTGCTGGAAGCACGGATCGACGTGGGGCAGGGCTGGCCGGGGCATCAGGCGGGGCAGTTCGCCTTCGCCCTGTCAAACGCCGACGAGGGCGCCCACCCCTACACCATCGCTTCGGCCTGGAACCCCGAAAATCCGCAGATCGCCTTCATCGTGAAGGAGCTGGGCGACCACACCCGGCGCCTGCGCGAAACGCTGCAGGTGGGGCAGGCGGTGACGGTGGAAGGGCCGTACGGGTGCTTTACCTTCGACGATGATTGTCCGCATCAGATCTGGGTCGGCGGCGGCATCGGCATCACCCCGTTCATCGCCCGCATGCAGCATCTGGCCGCCGAAGCCCATCGCCCGCAGACCGTCGATCTGTTCCACACCACCACCGATTACGACGCCGACGCCATCGCCAAACTGACGGCCGACGCGGCGGCGGCGGGCATTCGTCTGCATGTTCTGGTGGATTCCCGCGACGGCCGCCTGACCGGCGACCGCATCCGCGCGGCGGTGCCGGAATGGCGGGACGCCAGCATCTGGTTCTGCGGCCCAGCCGGGTTCGGACAGGCGTTGCGGCACGACTTCGCCGCCCACGGAATGCCGGTGAAGGAACGCTTCCACCAGGAACTGTTCGCCATGAGATGAGAGGAAAGGGAGGCGGGGCTGTCCCCGCCTCCGGCTTATGGGCCTCAGCGGGACGGGGCCGACATCTGCCGCCAGCGGTCGGCGGTGTCCGCGGGCACCACCTCGGTGCCGATGGGCCACAGGGCCAGCCCGGCCAGCTTCAGATGCGCCCAGGCAAAGGGCAGGCCGATGATGGTGATCGCCAGCCCGGCGGCGGTCAGCAGGTGCCCCAGCGCCAGCCACCACCCGGCCAGCACGAACCACACCAGATTGCCCAGCGTGCCCAGCGGCCCGGTGCCCAGATCCTCCCGCCCGTGGAAGCTGTCGCGGCGCACCGCCGTCTGCCCGAACGGCAGCAGCGTGTAATAGGCCAGCGTGAAGGCCGCCCGCGCCCACGGAATGCCGATGATGGTGATGACCATCAGAACGCCCGCCAGCACCCAGCCGACGGCCATCCAGAACCCCCCGGTCAGCACCCAGGCGACGTTGAGAACAAAGCTCAGCAGCGGCATGGCGCACCCCTTTCCCGAACCAGGCCCCCGTTGCGGGGGGCGTGCGCTGCCTCATGTGGGGAGGGGGGCATCCGCCCACCAGAGGGGGGCGGCTTGAAGCCGGTCACCATCGGTCATAGATTTTCAAGGAAGCCGGATGCCACAAAACGGGTCCGGCGCGGTTATCGCTCTTTCAGGAGGATACCTCATGATTATCGGCCGTCATCCGCTCCACCGTCACCCGCTGCGCACACCGCGCGGCCTCAACCGCGAGGAGGCAGCATGAACCCGTCCGATACCCCCAACAGCGCCGACACCCCCGCCCTGCCGCAGGCGCCCGAGGTCGATGCCTCGCTGCCGGTGGTCAACGCCATCGTTGCCACCGCCGTGGCCGCCGCCGGCAAACGCGGGTCGGCCGGGGACGTGGCCCATGGGCTGATCGCGGGCCTGCGCCATCTGCGCGCCGCGGTGGACGAGGAGGCGGGCTATGCCATGGCCGCGGCCATCGATCAGGCCATCCGCAGCAGCCTGCTGGCCGGCAACTTGGAACGGTTGCGCCTGACCGGCAGCACGCCGGTTCCGGTGCCGCTGCCCGATCCCGGCCCCGGCGCCACCGCCGCCGCCGTCATCGTGTCCAGCGCCACCGATTCCTGTCTGGCCGTCAACGCCCACGCCGACGACAACAGCCCGTTGGAGCACGCCGTCTTTGCCCTGACCACCGAGCTTGTTTCACAGTTGGGCGGGGCGCCCGACTGGCCGGCGCTGGAAAAGGAACTGCACCGTCCCTACGGCCTGAACGGCCCGGTGGCCGCCGCGGTGCTGCCGGTGCGCGGAGTCACGGTCCACTGAAAATGACGGTCCATCGCGGACCGCCTGACGAACGCTGGCGGTGGACGGGAGGTCACCCGTTTTCCGCCAGCACCGTTCCCGCCAGATAGAGGGAGCCGCAGATGAGCACGCGGGCCGGCTCGCCGCCGCCAGCAAGGCGCAGTGACTCCAGCGCCGCGGCGACCGAGTCCGCCGGGGCGGTGTCGGCGATGCCGGCGGCCTGACCCGCCGTGGCGATGGCCTGGGGCGGCAGGGCGGCGTCCTCCCCCGGAATCGCCACCGTCCGCATCCGCCGGACGTGGGGGGCGAGGGGGGCCAGGAACTCCGCCGGCTCCTTGCTCGACAACATGCCGTAGATCAGATCCAGGGGGCGCTTGTCGGCGGACCAGCCGGCGGCGTGCGCGGCCAGCACCTCCCCCGCCGAATCATTGTGCCCGCCGTCCAGCCACAGTTCCCACCCGGCGGGCAGCGATTCCACCAACGGGCCGCGGGTCAGCCGCTGCAACCGCGCCGGCCATTCCACCGCCGCCAGCCCGCGGGCCGCGGTGGCGTCGTCGATGGTCCAGGGCAGATGATCCAGGCAGGCCAGCGCCACCCCGGCGTTGGTGATCTGGTGCGCCCCGGCCAGACCGGGGCGGGGCAGGCGGCGGTGGACCGTGGCGCTGTCGAAACGGAACCCGTCGCCGTCCGGCGTAACGGTCCAGGCGGCCACCGGCGCCCCCACCGCGGCGGCGCGGGCGGCCAGCGTGCGGGTGGCCTCCTCCTCCGGCTGGGGGGCGAAGACCGCGGGCACGCCGGGTTTCAGGATGCCGGCCTTTTCCCCGGCGATGGCGGTCAGCGTGTCGCCCAGAAACTGCCGGTGATCGTAGGAAATGCGGGTGATCGCGGTGACCGCCGGACGGTCCACCACGTTGGTGGCGTCCAGCCGCCCGCCCAGCCCGGTTTCCAGAAGCACCACGTCGGCGGGCGTGCGGACGAAGGCCAGGAAGGCGGCGGCGGTGGTGACCTCGAAAAAGGTGATGGGCTGGCCGGCGTTGGCCCGCTCGCATTCCTCCAGCAGGGCCGCCAGCGCGTCGTCGCCGATCAGCGCCCCGGCCACCCGGATGCGCTCGTGAAAGCGCACCAGATGGGGGGAGGTGTAGACGTGAACCCGCAGCCCAGCCGCCTCCAGCATGGCACGCAGGAAGGCGACGGTGGACCCCTTGCCGTTGGTGCCGGCCACATGCACCACCGGCGGCAGCCGGCGCTGCGGGTCACCCAAGGCGCCCAGAAGCCGGCGGATCCGGTCCAGCGACAGGTCGATGACCTTGGGGTGCAGGGTCTTCAGCCGGTCGAGCACCGGATCGGCGCGGGAGGTCATGGGCGGTATCAGGCCTTTTCCGGTACGGGCGCCGCCGCCGCGGGGACGTCCGGGGTGGCGGCGGGGGCGTCTTCCACCGTGATGCTGGGGATGTCGGCCGCCGGGGCGGCATCGATGGTGCGCGGCTGCATCAGCAGGCTGATGACGCGGATCAGCGTGTCGCGCAGATCCTTGCGGTGGACCACCATGTCCACCATCCCGTGGTCCAGCAGGTATTCCGACCGCTGGAAGCCTTCCGGCAGGGTTTCGCGGATGGTGCTTTCGATGACGCGGGCACCGGCAAAGCCGATCTGCGCGCCCTTTTCCGCGATGTGGATGTCGCCCAGCATGGCGAACGACGCGGTGACGCCGCCGGTCGTCGGGTCGGTCAGCACGACGATATAGGGCAGGCCGGCTTCCTTGACCATTTCCACCGCGACGGTGCTGCGCGGCATCTGCATCAGCGACAGGATGCCTTCCTGCATGCGGGCACCGCCCGACGCGGGGATGACCACCAGCGGCGCCCGGCGGGCCACCGCCTGTTCCGCCGCCGCCACCAGCCCGTTGCCGACACCCATGCCCATGGACCCGCCCATGAAGCCGAAGTCGAAGGCCGCGGCCACCACCGGCAGCCCGCCCATGGTGCCATGGGCGGCCATGACCGCATCCTGGCGCCCGGTCTTGCCCTGCGCCTCTTTCATGCGGTCGGTGTAGCGTTTCTGGTCGCGGAACTTCAGCGGATCGGCCAGCGGCTTGGGCACCTCGATCCCATGGAATTCGCCGTCGTCGAACAGCATCCCCAGCCGCTTCACCGGATCGAGCCGCATGTGGAAGCCGCAGTGGTGGCACACCGAGAGGTTATCCTCAAGGTCGCGGTGGAACAGCATCGCCTCGCAATTGGGGCACTTGTGCCAGAGGTTGTCGGGAACCTCCTTGCGGGCGACCAGCGCGCGGATCTTGGGGCGGACGTAGTTGGTGAGCCAGTTCATCGCAGGTCCAAAGGGCTTGAAGACCGAAACAGGAAGGCCGCCGGCGCGGTCACGGGAACAGTCACCGGAACGGCGGGCCATCAATGACAAGCCGCAGCAGGCGGCGCAAGCCCCCGCGCAGCGGCAGATCGCGTTCGACAACGCCGGAATCGCGGAACCCCAGCCGCCGCAGCAGCGCCAGAGAGGCCGCGTTGTCCGGAAACACCTCGGCCACCGCGCCGCCGGCGCCGGTTTCCGCCAGATGCGTCAACAGGGCCGCCACCGCCTCGCCACCGAAACCCTGGTAGCGATGGGCCAGACCGATCCAATAGCCGATTTCGGGCCACGTGTCAGCCGGCGAGTCGGCATCCACCGACCCGACCACGCCCACGGGCCGCCCGGTGCGCCGTTCCACGACGGTCCAGGCGCTCCAGGTGGGGCTGCCGTTTTCCCGCAACCGGGTGATCCAGGCCCGCGTTCCCTCTTCCGTCGCCGGATCGGGGATGTTGGCGGTCATGGCGATGCCGTCCGAGTCCCCCGCCAGCAGCGCCGTCAGCGGGCCGGCATCGGCCGGCTCCACCGGGCGCAGGACCAGACGGGGGGAGGACAGCATCGGCGGGTCAGACCCGCGCGCCGCGCACACCGGCGGCGAGGTCGCGGACGAACACCATCACATCGTCCACCAGACCGGGGCGGGGCGTGCCGTCCTCGTCCAGATTGTCGGCGATGCGGGTGACGATGGCCGATCCCACCACGGCGGCGTCGGCCACGCGGGCCACCTCCGCCGCCTGGACCGGGGTCTTGATGCCGAAGCCGACGGCGACCGGCAGGGCGGTGTGCCGCTTCAGCCGCGCCACCGCGTCGGCCACCCGGGCGTTGTCGGCCGATGCGGTGCCGGTGATCCCGGCAATCGACACGTAGTAGACGAAGCCCGAGGTGTTGGCCAGCACCGCCGGCAGCCGCGCGTCGTCGGTGGTCGGGGTCGCCAGCCGGATGAAGGCCACCCCGGCCTTCAGCGCCGGCAGGCACAACTCGCCATCCTCTTCCGGCGGCAGATCGACGACGATCAGCCCGTCCACCCCCGCCGCCTTGGCATCGGCCAGGAAGCGATCGACGCCATAGGCGTAGATGGGGTTGTAATAGCCCATCAGGATGATCGGGGTGTCGGCGTCGCGGGTCCGGAAGCCGCGCACCAGATCCAGCGTGCGGGTCATGCGGGCGCCGTTGTTCAGCGCGCGCAGGCTGGATGCCTGGATCGCCGGGCCGTCGGCCATGGGGTCGGTGAAGGGCATCCCCAGTTCGATCAGGTCGGCGCCGGAGTCGGCCAGCCCGGCCAGCAGGGCGGCGGAGGTTTCATGATCCGGGTCGCCGGCGGTGATGAAGGTGACCAGACCGGCGCGCCCCTCGTCCCGAAGGGCTGCGAAGCGGCGGGCGATGCGGTCCTGGGTGGAAACGGCGCTCACAGCGTGACTCCCAGATGTTCGGCGACGGTGAAGATGTCCTTGTCCCCGCGGCCCGACAGGCACAGCACCATCAGGTGGTCGGCGGGAAGGGTGGGGGCGCGCTTGATGATCTCCGCCAGCGCGTGGGACGATTCCAGCGCCGGGATGATCCCCTCCACCTTGGCACAGGTCTGGAAGGCTTCCAGAGCTTCCGTGTCGGTGATGGAGACGTATTCCACCCGCTTCTGGTCGTAGAGCCACGAGTGTTCCGGCCCGATGCCGGGGTAATCCAGACCGGCGGAGATGGAATGCGCCTCGGTGATCTGGCCGTCGTCGTCCTGGAGCAGGTAGGTGCGGTTGCCGTGCAGGACGCCGGGCCGTCCGCCGGTGAGCGAGGCGGCGTGCAGGCCCGTTTTGATCCCATGACCGGCGGCTTCCACCCCGATCAGGGCCACGGACGGGTCGTCGAGGAAGGGATGGAAGGTGCCGATGGCGTTGGAGCCGCCGCCGACGCAGGCCACCAGCGAATCCGGCAGCCGGCCTTCCGCCGCCTGCATCTGCTCGCGGATCTCGTTGCCGATCACCGACTGGAAGTCGCGGACCATGGTGGGATAGGGGTGCGGGCCGGCGGCGGTGCCGATCAGGTAATAGGTGTCGTCCACATTGGACACCCAGTCCCGCAGCGCCTCGTTCATCGCGTCCTTCAGCGTCTTGGAGCCGGAGGTGACGGAGCGCACCTCGGCCCCCAGCAGGCGCATGCGGAACACGTTGGGCTGCTGGCGGGCGATGTCCACCTCGCCCATGTAGATGGTGCAGGGCATGTTGTAGAGGGCGCAGACGGTGGCGGTGGCCACCCCATGCTGCCCGGCGCCGGTTTCGGCGATGATGCGGCGCTTGCCCATGCGACGGGCCAGCAGGATCTGGCCGATGCAGTTGTTGATCTTGTGGGCGCCGGTGTGGTTCAGCTCTTCCCGCTTGAAGTAGATCTTGGCGCCGCCCAGCTTTTTCGTGAGCTGTTCGGCGTAATAGAGCGGGTTGGGGCGCCCGACGTAATTGACCAGACGCTCGCGGAAATCGGCCTCGAACCCCGGATCGTCCTTGGCGGCGTTGTACGCCTTTTCCACCTCAAGGATCAGGGGCATCAGGGTTTCGGCGACGAACCGGCCGCCGTAGATGCCGAAATGGCCGTTGTCGTCGGGGCCGGTGCGGAAGCTGTTGGGTCTGGTCATCGCGGACATCGTGCCTTCGTGGGCTGGAAGCCGGGCAGGTCTGCCCGCCCTGGCCCGACACCATAATGGCGATGGCCGCGCATTTGAAGGGCTGTTGCGCGGCCGGGCCGGGGTGGCGGGCGAATGGCCGGTCGGCGTCAGCGTTGCGGCTGGTCCTGGGGGGCGGGCCGGTCCTGATTTTGATCCTGGTTCTGATCCTGATCCGGCTCCGGTTCCTTGGGCCGGCGGTCGCGGACGATGGTCAGGGGCACGTCGTTGGCGGTCACCTCCAGGATGGGATGGCCGTCCAGCAGCGTGGGACAGATGCGGTCCTGGGTGAAGGCGATGAAGAAATCGGCCTCCCGCCACAGCGGTTCGATGCCGTTTACCAGCTTCAGCCACGGCGGCAGTTCATAGCGCGCCGCCAGCGCGTTGCCGCACACCACCAGGGTATAGGTGCGGTCGGGCGGGTGGCCGCCGTTTTCCAGCTCGATGAAGGATTCGAGCTGTTTGACCGCCTCCAGCACCGAATTGCCCCAGTAATCCAGTTCGAACCGGCCTTCGGCCCCGCGGGTGCCGCCGACCAGACTGTTGAAATAGACGTATTCGTTGGGGTGCATGGTGCTGAGGTGCCAGGTGCCCAGCACGCCGATCCCGACGGCGGCGGCGGTGAAGGCCTGGGCCAGCCGCGGGCCGCTGCGTTCGGCCAGCCGCCACGCGCCGTCCAGCCCGATGGCCGCGAACACCACCAGCGGCGGCACGGTGAACAGGAAATGGCGGACACCGTTGTAGACGGTGGGCCGCATGATCATGAACAGGATGATGGGCAGCAGTGCCGCCAGCAGGGTGGGCAGCTTGCGCACCGTCATCTGCCAGCCGCACTGATAATAGGACGGGCGCCACACCAGCCACGACACCCCCAGCCCGATGGCGATCAGCAGGCCGGACAGCACCACCTCGGGCAGTTTGATGAGCAGATAGACCGGCAGGTACAGGGCCGGCGGGCTTTTGGCCTGGACCAACTGGCCGTTGAACAGGGTTTCGATGTTGAGGGGGAAGTGGGAGAAGGTCTGCACCGCCTTCAGGATGTTGCCCGGTTCCTGCACCACCCACGGCCAGAACAGCGCCATCACCACCAGAGCTACCGGGACCGACGGCAGCAGCGCCACGATGCCCCGCCGGGCGTCGGTCAGGGCGCGGGTGCGCCCCTCGTTGCGCCACACCACCGCCCAGGCGGCCAGCAGCGCCAGCCCCAGATACCCGGCCACCAGCACCCCGCCGACGCGGATCGCCAGCGTCATGCCGAACACCAGCCCGAATTTCAGCACCGCCGACAGGCGCGGGCGCGGCAATTGGTCCAGGATGCGGGTGGCGAAATACAGCGACCACACCGTCCCGGCGGCAAAGGGCACGTCCTTGGTGTTGTTGAACATGGCGCCGTAATAGACGCCCGACAGCGCCAGCAGGGCGGCGGCGATGAAGCCCGCCCGCGGCCCGGCCATCAGCCGCGCCAGCCGCCATGTGCCGCCGATGCCCAGAACCCCCACCAGCGCGCACAGAAGATGCCGGGTGTCGTATTCGCTGAACGGCGAGATGGGCAGCAGCGAGGCGACGGTCAGGTCGAACAGCCCGCCGTAATAGAACAGATCCTTGAAGACGAAGGCGGATGTGTCGGTGAAGCCGCTGAGGTAATAGGCCAGCAGCTTCTTGCCGTAGATGTGCTGCACCTCTTCGTCGATGCTGATGCTGTAATCGCGGAAGGTCAGCAGCGCCAGCACCAGCAACCCGAACAGCAGCAGCCGGGCCAGCCCGTCCCACGGGATGGTGACGGTGGAGGTGGCCGGCAGGCGGGTCGTTTCCGCGCGAAAGACGGTCGGCTGAGAGGTCACGGGGCGTCATCCTTGCGCGGCGGGGACAGGTCGGCCAGATCGCCGGATACCGCGGTGGGATCCGGTGCCCGGCCGAAGCCATAGGTTTCCCGCACCACGAACAGGGGGCGGCCCTTCACTTCGTTGAACACGCGGCCCAGGTAATCGCCGATGACGCCCAGGGTGATGAGCTGGACCCCGCCCATGAACAGCACCGACACGATCAGGGATTCATACCCCGGCACATCCACCCCAAAGATCAAGGTGCGCAGCAGCCGGGTGACGATGTAGAGGAAGGCGAAGCCCGACACCGCCATCCCGATGATGCTCCACACCCGCAAGGGGAAGGTGGAAAAGGCGGTCAGCCCGTCCAGCGACAGCCGCAGCAGCTTGAAAAAGCCCCATTTCGTCTCGCCGCCGGCCCGTTCTCCCTGTTCATAGGGGATGGTGATCTGGCGGAACCCGACCCAGGCGAAGATGCCCTTCATGAAACGGGTGCGTTCGGGCATGCGGTTGATGACATCCACCACCCGCCGGTCCATCAGGCGGAAATCCCCCACCTCGCGCGGCAGCTTGATTTCCGACAGGTTGTCGAAGATCCAGTAGAAGCTGCGGGCAAAGACCCGGTGGGCCAGGCTCTGGCCGACGCGGGCGTGGCGGGCGGCGGCCACCACGTCATAGCCTTCGCGCCATTTGGCGATGAAGGCGGGCAACAGTTCGGGCGGGTGCTGCAGGTCGGCGTCCATCGGCACCACCGCATCGCCCGAGGCATAGGCCAGTCCCGCCGACAGCGCCAGTTCCTTGCCGAAGTTGCGCGACAGTTCCACCACCCTGACCCGCGGTTCGCGGGCGTTGACGGCGACCAGCCGCGGCACGGTGTCGTCGCGGCTGCCGTCGTTGACGCACACCACCTCCCAATCCATGTCCAGCGTCTCCAGCACCGGGATCAGCCGGGCGAAGAGGGAGTCCACGTTGGGGCCTTCGTTGTAGAAGGGGATCACCACCGACAGCAGCGCCTGGGCGCCCCGGTGGGAACGGGGCATGTCCGGCACAGCCGAAAAGGGGCGTTCACGGAATTGGGTCATGGGCATCGGCCGCCGAGAGGTCATGTCGTTCATTGCCGGATTCCGCCAAACGGCACCCCGCGGCCCCGGTCAGCCGCGATGGTACGACGGGCTATAACATGCCTTTGAAGCATGGGCAAAAGGCCTCACGAGAGAGCGTGGGGTGGGTGCACGGATCATCCATGGATCATGGGGGGATCATGGGGTGCAACACGGCCACGACGCATGAACGCCGGTGTCTTGCCGATTATTCCGCTGCACAGCGGGAAAAACGGCATTTTCGGTGTTTTCGCGGTGCATCACGGCAAAAGGGGACAAACCGGCCCGCAGCCCTTGCGAATCGGGAAGGGTTGGGGGCAGATAGGGGCCGTCGCTTCGTCCCCGTTCCGGTTTCCATTCTCATGATCCTGACCCCCATTCCCGCCGACACCCTGCCCCAGGCCATCGCCTGCTTCACCCGCCATCTGGACGCGGCGGGCGATGCCGTGGCCCTGGCCGCGTTCCGCCGCATCGCCGCCACCTGGCCGGTGACGGATGGGGTGGACACACCGGCCCAGCGTGCCGACGGGGTGGATCTGGCCCACGCCCACGGCATCGGCACGCTGGACGAGGAACCGTCGGCCTCCTTCATGTGGGACGGGTCGGTGATCCGCACGGTGGTGGAGGCGACGGTCATCGTGCACGAGGTGGCCCATTGGCTGTGCGCCGCGCCGGAGCGCCGCCACCTGCTGGATTTCGGCCTCGGCCCCGGCCCGGAAACCACCCGGCGCAAGGACGCCCGCGCCCAGCAGCGCCTGAGCTTCGAGGAATGCATGAAGGAGGAGGCGCAGACCTCCCTGCTCGGCATCCTGTGGGAAGCGGAGTTGGGCCATCCGGCGATCCTGGCGTTCCTGGAACAGAACTGGATGGAGGCGTGGGAGCGTCCCGGCACCGCCACCTATTTCGCCGGCCATGTGCATGATCTGCACGCCAGCGGCCTGATCGACGCGCAGGGCCGCCCGGCCACCGCCCGCGCCTGGGCCGATGCCTTTGCCGCCAACCGCCGCCGCGAGGTCGTGTCATGAGCACCGTCACCGTCGTCCCTCTGGTCCCCGAGCACGAGACGGCGTGGCGCCGGCTCTATCACGGCTACCGCGCCTTCTATAAAAACCCGCCGGACGAAGCCGTCCTGGACCGGCTGTGGGGCTGGCTGTCCGACCCGGCCCACCCGATGGAATGTCTGGTGGCGCTCCGCGACGGTGTTCCGGTGGGTCTGGCCCATGTGTGCGCCACCCCGTCGCCGATCCGCGCCGCCGACATCGGCTTCCTCAACGACCTGTTCGTTGACCCGGAGGTGCGCGGCGGCCGGGTGGGCGAGGCGCTGCTGTCCGCGGTTGCGGATCTGGCCCGTGACCGCGGCTGGCCGCTGGTCCGCTGGATCACCGCCGACGACAATTACCGCGCCCGCACCCTGTACGACCGGGTGGCGTCCAAAGCCGGCTGGAACGTCTACGAAATGAAGACGCCATAAACGGGATCCAAGGGCTTCCGCCCTTGGCCGGGGAAGTCCGAAGGGGCGGGCAGCCCCTTCGCCGCACGCCCCCTCAACGCCAGATCACATCCGCCGAAACATCCGTCACGGCCGGACACCCCGTCAGCACCATGGCAATGTCCAATTCGGTGCGCAGGATCTTCAGCAGGTGGGCGACCCCCACAGCACCCCCCACCGCCAGGGCGTAAAGATACGGCCGCCCGACCATCACCGCCGACGCTCCCAGCGCCAGCGCCTTCAGCACGTCGGTGCCGCGGCGGATGCCGCCGTCCAGCAGCAGTGGCACGCGCCCGGCCACCCGTGCCGCGACGGCCGGCAGCACCTCGATGGTGGCGGGCACGCCGTCCAGCACCCGGCCGCCGTGGTTCGATACCACGATCCCATCCACCCCATGGGCGATGGCCCGTTCGGCGTCGTCGGGGTGCATCACCCCCTTCACCAGCACCGGCAGGCGGGTGATGGATTTCAGCCACGCGATGTCCTCCCACCGCGCGGCGACGGACAGCAGGTGGCGCAGCGCCTCGCGCTCGTCGGAAAAGGCGGGGGCGGGCGGCTCGCCGCGCAGGTTCACCGCCTCCACCCCCGGCGGCGGGCGGAACCCGGCCCGCTGTTCGCGGGGGCGCAGGGACACCGGCGCATCCACCGTCACCACCAGCGCGCCGTATCCCGCCGCCTCCGCCCGTTGCACCAGCCGGGCGGTGAAGCCGCGGTCGGCGTGGATGTAGAGCTGGAACCACAGCGGGGCGGCGGCGTGGGCGGCGATGTCCTCCAGCGTGCGCCCGGCCTGGGTGCTGATGACCGCCGCGGCCCCCAGCGCCCCGGCGCCCAGCACGGTGGCGGCCTCGCCGTCCGGGTGGACCAGGGTGTGCAGGGCGGCAGGCGCCAGCAGGATCGGGTGGGGCAGGGTCCGGCCGAACAGGGTGACGCGGGTGTCCACATCCGCCGCCGCCGGCAGGGCGCGGTTGATGAGGGGCAGGGCGTCGAACGCCTCGGCGTTGCGGCGCAGGGTGCGTTCGTCGCCCGCCCCGCCGGCGATGTAGGCCCAGGCATTCTCCCCCATCCGGTCCCGCGCCGGAGCCTCGTAGTCGGATGCGGTGGCGATGCCGGCGGGGATCATGGGCGCTCTCTACAATATGCGAGTGATTATCACGCGCAGATTATCCGCTTTGCGCCCGCCGCACCAGAACGAACCGCTGATAGACGAAGCCGATCAGCAGCAGCACCGCCCCCAGACCGATGAACGACACCGCCCGCCACAGGCCGGTCAGCGCCGCCATGTCGATCAGGAACACCTTGGCCACCGTCAGCAGCACCACGACCAGCGAGGCGTAGCGGAACGCCAGCGTGTCCCGCCACAGGCCCAGCGCCAGCAGCACCCCGCCGAAGCCCAGCCACACCGCGGAATAGGCGTAGAGTTCGCCATCGGTCACCCCCAGCGACTCGATGATGACGGTGCCGTGGACGGCGTGGCGCACCTCCAGCGTCAGCCACACCCAGGTCAGGGCCAGTGCGGCCACCCCGGTTACCATGGACAACCGCGCCAGCCCCCGCCGCCCCGCCACCGCGGCGAAGCCCGCCGCCAGCACCGCCGGCACGGCGTAGAGCAGGAACAGCAGGTTGACCACCAGCGTTTCTCCCACCGGATCGCCGGTGAACAGCGGGTTGTTGGCCAGCAGATGGCCGACAACCACCTGTGCCGCGCCGATGGCCCCCAGGATGCGCCAGCCCCAGCGGAGAACGGCGGTGTCGGCCGTGCCCGACCGCACGAACAGGAACAGCGCCAGACCCAGCCACCACAGGCTGTTCAATCCCTGTTCCAACAGGCCGTAGCTCCAGCGGTCCAGCGGCCCGTCGCCGGCCCACAGCCGGATCTGGAAACTGACCAGCAGCACCAGGAAGGACAGCGCCCCGCCTTCCAGCGCCGTGCGCAGCAGCGGCGTCAGCCGCGCCCCGAACAGATGGCGGGCGGTGAGGAAGGCGGCGATGGACAGGCCGTAGCCGTACCAGAACCACCCCCCTTCGGGCAGCGGGTACCACAGCACGAAGGGGTTGCCCGACAGCCGCACGATGGCCGCCAGCGCCAGCGCCAGCGCCACCCCGCGCAGGCTGGCGTAGGGCAGGAAGCGGTGGACATAGGCCGCGGCGGTGACCGTCCAGGCCAGCGCCACCGTCAGCCACGCATCGCGCAGGATGAAGGACGCCCCCAGGGCCAGGGCCGCCAGGGCTGCGGTGGCGTGCCCGGCCAGCACCTGCCCCCATTGGGGATCGTCGCGGTGGCGGGCGGCATAGACGGCCAGCCCGGTGTGCAGGGCCGCCGCCGCCGCCGCCAGCAAAGCCCAGTCGGGGTCCGGCGTGCCGGACGTGGCCAGAGCATAGGCGTGGGCCAGCAGCAGCAGCGATCCCCCCGACCCCGCCAGGGTGAAATAGGCGGCCCTGTGGCTGCCGTGGGGGGGGCTGCCGTGGGCGGCGACGAATCCGGCCAGCGCCAGCCCCGCCGCCGTCAGGATGCCGAACAGCCCCAGCAGCCCGGTTTCATGGAGCGGGTACCCCTCCAGCGCCCAGCCGGCGACGACCAGCAGCGGGATGGCGGCGATGGCGCCGCCCGACGCGCGCGCGCCCCGCCGGTCGTCGGCGAACAGCGCCGCCGTCACCGCCGCCGCCAGCAGGGCCAGCAGCGCGACCGATCCCACGTCCCCCAGGACGAAACAGGTCTGCACGACGGTGAGCGCCGCCAGCACCATGCCGCCGATGTCGATGCGTTCCAGCCAGCCTTCGCCCACGGGCCGGCGGCGGCGCAGGGCGGCCACCCCGGCCGCGGCCAGAATGACGAACAGCCCCGCCGCCCATGGCGGCCCGTCCCGCAGGCCGCTGTTGAGGATGATGTGGGCGGCGACATAGACCATGCCGCCGCCATGGACCAGCAGCACCGCCCAGTTCCAGCCGCGCCAGCGGGCGGTCAGCCCGGTGACCACCGTCACCGCCGCCAGATAGGAGAACAGGCCGATGCCGCTGGTGTCCTTTCCGCCGATCAGGACCGGCACCGCCAGCGCCCCGACCATGCCCAGGGCCGCCACCGGCGCCCCGTGCAGGATGCCCATGCCCACCGCCAGCAGCGACACCAGCGCCAGCCCGCCGAATCCCACCAGCGGCCCGATCAGCCCGTACAGCCCATAGGCGGCGAAGATGGCGGCGTAAGCGGCCAGCAGCCCGGCCCCGGTGGCGCTGGGCGCCAACTGGTCCGGCCCCAGCCGCCCCACGGCGCGGGCCGGCGGGCGGCGGCGCAGACGCTCGCCGGCACCGATCAGCACCGCGGCCAGCAGCAGCCCCAGCAGCACCCGCGGCCCCGGACCCAGCAGCCCCGATTCGATGGACACCTGAACCAGGAAGGCCCCGCCCAACGCCAGCGCCAGCCCGCCGATCCAAACCAGCCACCGCCCGGTCAGCCGGCTTTCCAGATCCGCCCGCGGCGGGGCCGGCGGGGTCGGATCCGACGGGGGAGGGGCCGGCGGTGGTGGGGATACGGGGGGCGGGGATACGGGGGACGGGGCGTCGGCTTCCGCCATCTCCGCGGCCACCTCCGCGGCCATGGCCCGGTGCAACACGTCGGCGGGGATGCTGTGCTCGGGCACGGCCTCGGGGGCCGTTTGCGCCGCTGTTTCCGCTGCCGCGTCCGGGGGGAGGGGGGCGGTACCGGCTCGCATGGCCTCCTCGGCCTTCCGCAACCGCCATTCCAGGGTGGTCACCCGGTCCCGCAGGCCGCGGACCTGCAGAAAGGCGGCCAGACCGAAGAAGGGCAGCAGCGCATACCCCAGCGCCAGCAGGATCCAAACGCCTTCCTCCACCGGCACCTCCCTGTGCACAAACGATTCTTCGCGCCGACTCTAGCGAAGCAATAATGTCTGGGGATGGGGGATCGGGGCAACGACGCCATCGGTCGTGCGCGAAGGGGGTAGTCTTATCCTCGTCCCCGGCCGGTATCCCACGCCGGGCGGCGATCCTGATGTGTCAGGATTTCCGTGGAACTGTGATAGGCTGGGAACACAAACCTCCCTGGCGGGGAGCGGCGCCGCTGGCGGCCGCCGCCCGCGGCGCTGTTGACGAAGACCCATGACCAACCGTTCCCATCCCACCCGCCTGTCCATCGCCCTGGCCCAGACCAACCCCACCGTCGGCAACGTGACCGCCAACGCCGAACGGGTGCTGTCGGCGCGGGCCGAAGCCGCCGCCCGTGGCGCCGATCTGGTGGTGTATTCCGAACTGGTCCTGTCCGGCTATCCGCCGGAGGATCTGGTGCTGAAGCCCTTCTTCCTCGACCGGGTGGAAAAGGCCGTGGCCGATCTGGCGCTTGCCACCGGCGATGGCGGGCCGGCGCTGCTGGTCGGCGCCCCCTGGCGCCAGGACGGCCGGGTCTACAACGCCGCCCTGCTGCTGGACGGCGGCACGGTGGCGGCGGTGCGGCTCAAGCACGACCTGCCCAATTACGGCGTGTTCGACGAAAAGCGGGTGTTCGCCGCCGGGCCGCTGCCGGGGCCGGTGAATTTCCGCGGCGTGCGTCTGGGCGTGCTGATCTGCGAGGACATGTGGACCCCCGACGTGGCCGAGGCGCTGGCCGAAACCGGCGCCGAGATCCTGGTGGTCCCCAACGGCAGCCCGTTCGAGGAGGGCAAGCACGACCAGCGCGTGGCGCTGGCCGTGGCGCGGGTGACCGAAACCGGGTTGCCGCTGGTCTACGTCAATCAGGTGGGCGGCCAGGACGAGCTGGTGTTCGACGGCTCGTCGTTCGTCATCGACGCCGACCGCTCCTTGAAGGCGATGGCCCCCGGTTTTGCCGAGCACCTGACCCTGACCCGCTGGGAACGCGGTGCGGACGACGGCTGGACCTGTGCCGAGGGTGAGATCACCCCCCCGGCGGAGGGGCTGGAGGCGGTTTACAGCGCCCTGGTTCTGGGCTTGCGCGATTACGTGAACAAGAACCGTTTCCCCGGTGTGATCCTGGGTCTGTCGGGGGGCATCGACTCGGCGCTGTCGGCGGCGGTGGCGGTGGACGCGCTGGGGGCGGACCGGGTGCATGGGGTGATGATGCCGTCGCCCTACACCTCGCAGGAAAGCCTGGACGACGCGGCGGAGACGGCGGAACTGCTGGGCTGCCGCATCGACACCGTTTCCATCGTCCCGGCCATGGACGCCTTCGCCCACATGCTGGCCCCGGCCTTTGCCGGGCGTGATCCCGACATCACCGAGGAAAACATCCAGTCCCGCGCCCGCGGTCTGACCCTGATGGCGCTGTCCAACAAGTTCGGCGCCATGGTGCTGTCCACCGGCAACAAGTCGGAGGTGTCGGTGGGCTACGCCACCCTCTACGGCGACATGTGCGGCGGCTATTCGGTGTTGAAGGACGTCTACAAGACCATGGTCTTCGCCCTGTCGCGCTGGCGCAACGAACACCAGCCGGCGGGCGTCCGCGGCCCGGCCGGGCGTGTGGTGCCCGAGCGCGTGCTGGTGAAGCCCCCTACCGCCGAGTTGAAGCCCAACCAGACCGACCAGGACAGCCTGCCGCCCTATGAGGTGTTGGACGACATTCTGGAATGTCTGGTGGAACGCGACATGGGCATCCCCGACATCATCGCCCGCGGCCACCCGGCGGAAACGGTGAACAAGGTGTGGCGTCTGCTGCACATCGCCGAATACAAGCGCCGTCAGGCGTGCCCCGGCGTGAAGATCACCCGCCGCCTGTTTGGGCGTGACCGGCGCTATCCGATCACCAACGGGTTTACGAACATCGTGTGAGGCGGGGGCGAAGGGGTTTCACCCCTTCGCGCTTCCCCACCAAGGGCCGGATGGCCCTTGGAGCCCGTCAGGTGGCGTGAAGGGTGGAGATGTCGGCCAACTCATCGCTTCGTTTGCGCGCAAGGTGGTTGAGGTTGTAATGGGCTTGCAGGTTTCCCCCACAAACCGGGCCATTGCTGCACGGCTTTTGCAGCCATAGGGCATGTCTGGAGTAGCCGGCGCCTTCGCACACAAGCTAGCGTGCAAGGTCTGAAGGAAGGCCATAAGTAGTTTATCGATGTCGGGTGCAGGCCATTTAAGTACAGGGAGAGAGGATTCTCTCGCAGTAAATCACTAGAGTGCATGGCAAGAGGCGTCCGTGTCAAGTAATGCAGGCTATTAGTGAGATTTCGCAAATCGAATTCAATGGCATCCGTGGTTTTTAATTCAAGATAATTTCCATCTCAGCTATGTTTGGGTATCAATCCAGCGATCATAAGCACCTATTCCTTCCAATGTTTTTTCAATATTGTTCATGCAATGTTTGATGAATTCTTCGCTAAGATAGAAAGCCCATGGTTCTTGGTTGGGTTCTCTTCCGGAGGTGGCGAGATCAATCCATGAAATTGGGCAGCTCATATTTTTTATCATTTCCTGGAATTTTTTTCTTTTATTAAGTGGCCACTCAAAACCATTGTGAAACATTGTGTTTCTATATTCAAAAACTATTTTTATAACTTTATCAAAGTCATTTGGTAAATAGGGGGTGAGGTCGATAGCTTCACAAATTTGTATAATACTTTTATAGGTACTCTTCTGTTTGTATTTTCCAGAATTCATGGATACATCATACCAATAGCACAAAGACCAATGGTCTGCTTCGTCTAATTTCCAACGCACGTGATTTTTATCAGCGACTTTCATGAAACGCTCTCGGCAATTTCTATCGTTAAAAAGCCGGTGAAATAACATTTCTATAAATGGAGCGATCATGCTGATGGCGGCCATGCTGTATGCAGAGCTATTATAAACCGATTGATGGACGATTTCTTCGGAGTATTCTTCTGGAAATTTTTCGAACAACATAGTGTTATCAGAATTTTCTGATTTTCTCAATATATTCAAAATCTTTTGAATCGCCTTGAGTTGGGCATCTATATCACAGTATCCTGGAGATAAGTTGCCAATTATAATGGGTGCATAGTCTCGATTGCTGTGAAGACGAAAAATATCAGCCATAGATATTCGATCCTGTTTGTTTGAGATCATAAATTTTTAAATTATGCCGAGACATCAGGTTCGTTTGTTAAGAAATCGCTTCTTCTTTCATGTGGTGAGTTGTTGATGTTGGTCAAGAGGCATGATGTTTATATATCATAGCCCTTGATACATATGCACTGCTCATGACTGGCCCTGTTTCTAAAATTTCCCGCTCCAATGGAGCTATGGGCGCTAGTCTTGACTCAGGTCTATCACTGATCTCTGCGGGGTGCAGGGGCCGCCGCCCCTGCCAGGGGAGCGTCGAGGGGAAGATCCCCTCGACATCGCACTGTTACTCCGCCGCCGCCCGCCGCGCCCGGAGTGCTGTGAAGGCGCTGGCGGAATAGACGCACAACGCCACCCAGATGCAGGCGAAGGCCACCGCGTGCGCGCTGGTGAAGGCTTCGCCATAGACCAGCACACCCAGCAGCAACTGACCCGTCGGGCCGATGTATTGCAGCAGCCCCACGGTGGACAGCTTCAGCCGCGACGCCGCCACCATGAACAGGATCAGCGGCACCGCCGTCATCGGCCCCGACACCATCAGCAGCAGCCCGTGGCCGATGCCGCCGTGGAAGAAGCTGTTGCCCGCCCCCAGCCACACGAGATAGCCCAGAGCCAGCGGCACCAGCAGCGCCGTTTCCACCACCAGTCCGATGATCGGGTCGATCGCCGCCTTTTTCCGCACCAGGGCGTAAAAGCCGAAGGTCAGCGCCAGCGACAGCGCCAGCCACGGCACCACCCCATAGGACAGCACCAGATACAGCACGCCCCCGGCAGCGATGCCCACCGCCGCCATCTGCTGCCGTGTCAGCCGTTCGCCCAGGAACAGCACCCCCAGCACCACATTGACCAGCGGGTTGATGTAGTAGCCAAGACTGGACTGCACCAGTTGGCCCGACCCCACGGCGTAGATGAAGATGGTCCAGTTGCTCGACACCAGCAGCGTGGTGACCACGAAGATCCCCAGCCGCCGCCAGGTCCCCACCGCCGCCACGATGGCGCCCATGGGGCGGGATGCCAGGACGAAGCCCCCCACCAGCAGCACCGTCCACACCACCCGGTGCGCCACGATCTCCACCGGGCCGGTGCCGTCCAGCAGCTTGAAATACGCCGGAGCCACCAGACCCCAGATGAGGAAGGCGCCAAGGGCGGCCAGCAGCCCCGTCAGGCTCTGGTCACGCGCGGGGGAGGAGGGGGAGCTTTGCGTCATCCTCCTGTCTACCATGCCCCCGTCTGCCCACGCGATGGGCAGTCCCGGCATGGCCGGGGCGCGTTCATCGCATGATTGCAAATGAAACGGCCCCGCATCCGGAAAGGATGCGGGGCCGCGTCGATTCGCAGGCTTAGGGCTGTGTAGGCTTAGGGGGAGCGGGTGCCGGTCAGGCGGTAACCGCCGAAATGCCCTTGTCCTGGAGAAGCTGCTGCAGTTCGCCGGTCGAATACATCTCCCGCACGATGTCGCAGCCGCCGACCAGTTCACCCTTCACGTAAAGCTGGGGGAAGGTCGGCCAGTTGGAGAAGACCTTCAGCCCGTCGCGCAGGCCCGGATCGGACAGCACGTCGATGCCCTTGAACTTCACGCCCAGCTGGTCCAGCACCTGGACCACCGCGGCGGAAAAGCCGCACTGCGGGAACACCGGGGTGCCCTTCATGAACAGAACGATGTCGTTCTGGGTGATGTCCTGCTTGATGCGCTCGGTAACGGCGGAATCCATCGCTTGCAACCCTCTGTATGGTATGGCCCGTTCGCCGGATGGCGGTTTTCGGTGACGGAGATCAGGCGTCCTTCGGCACCGCCGTCTGCAGCGCCAGCGCGTGCAGCTCGCCGCCCATGCGGCCCTGCAGCGCGGCATAGACCATCTGGTGCTGCTGGATGCGGGTCTTGCCCTTGAAGGCGGCGGATTCGACATAGGCGGCGTAATGATCGCCGTCCCCCCGCAGGTCGTCGATGCGGACCTGGGCGTCGGGAATCCCCTCCTTAATCAGGCTCTCGATGTGCGCGGCGTCCATGGCCATGGTGTCGTCTGCCTCTTGTGGCGCCCGCCCGGCGGTCGTCGGGGCGGTGTCCCCTAATACCTAAGCCGGGAGGTGCGGTTTGTCATCAGCAATCCCGATGATTTAAGATACCCCCATTCTTTGTAAGGAAAAGGGGGTATCTCGCATCGCGGAACGATACTGGTTACTCCGCCGCCGCCATATAGCCGGGCAGCCAGCCTTCGTTGGCCGCCTTCAGCGCGGCGATGGTGACGATCTCACCCTTGCCGCCCACCAGCGCGTTGCCGCCGGTGGTGCCCAGCACCGCCACCGGAACGCCGGCTTCGCCCGCCCGCATCAGGATGTCCGCCGCCTTGTCCGGGGTGACGGTGATGACGTAGCGGCCCTGGTCCTCGCCGAACAGCAGCGCCGGCGGCTGGTCGTCCAGGCTGGGCAGGGTGGCGCCGATGCCCGACGCCATGGCCATTTCGGCGATGGCGACGATCAGCCCACCGTCCGACACGTCATGACAGGCGGTGGCGATGCCCTCGCGGATCAGGGTGCGGACGAAATCGCCGTTGCGGCGTTCCACCGCCAGATCGACCGGCGGCGGCGGGCCGTCCTCGGACTTCAGGATTTCGCGCAGGAACAGCGACTGGCCCAGATGGCCCTTGGTCTCGCCCACCACCATGATGGTCTGGCCGGCGGCGGGGAAGGCCAGCCCGGTGGCGATCATGGCGTCGGGCAGGAGGCCGATGGCGCCGATGGCCGGGGTCGGCAGGATGGCTTCGCCGTTGGTCTCGTTATAGAGCGAGACGTTGCCCGACACGACGGGGAAGTCCAGCGCCCGGCAGGCGTCGGCCATGCCCTGGATCGCACCGACGAACTGGCCCATGATCCGCGGCTTTTCCGGGTTGCCGAAGTTCATGTTGTCGGTGATCGCCAGCGGCAGGGCGCCGACGGCGGTCAGGTTGCGCCACGCCTCGACCACCGCCTGGGCACCGCCGCGCACGGGATCGGCCAGACAATAGCGGGGCGTGCAGTCGGTGGTGACCGCCACCGCCTTCTTCTGGTCGGGCAGGCGCACGACACCGGCGTCGGCCTGACCCGACATGAAGCGGGTGTTGCCGTTGACGAGGCTGTCGTACTGCTCCCACAGCCAGCGTTTGGACGCCAGATCGGGGCAGGACAGCAGCGTTTCCAGGGTCTTGCCCAGCGGCTGGTTCCAGCCGGCCAGCAGGTCGGCGGGCAGCTCGGCGCGGGCCGGCGTCGGCTCCCACGGGCGCTCATAGAGCGGGGAGGCGTTGGAGATCGGCGCGATGGGAAGCTCGGCCCAGGTCCGGCCGTGCATGGTCACCACCAGCTTGCCGCTGTCGGTCAGGTGGCCGATGACGGCGAAGTCCAGTTCCCACTTGTCGAAAATGGCGCGGGCCTGATCCTCGCTGCCGGGCTTCAGGATGATGAGCATCCGTTCCTGGCTTTCCGACAGCATGATCTCGTACGGGGTCATGCCGGTTTCGCGCATCGGCACGTCGTCGAGGTCAAGCTGGATGCCAAGCCCGCCCTTGCCCGCCATCTCCACCGAGGAGGAGGTGAGGCCGGCGGCCCCCATGTCCTGGATGGCGACGATGGTATCGGTTTCCATCAACTCCAGGCAGGCTTCGATCAGCAGCTTTTCGGTGAAGGGGTCGCCCACCTGCACGGTCGGGCGCTTCTCCTCCGAATCCTCCGAGAATTCGGCCGAGGCCATGGTGGCGCCGTGGATGCCGTCGCGTCCCGTCTTGGAACCGACATACACCACCGGGTTGCCGACGCCCGCCGCCGCCGAATAGAAGATGCGGTCGGCCTTGGCCACACCCACGGTCATGGCGTTGACCAGGATGTTGCCGTTGTAGGCCGGGTGGAAGTTGGTTTCGCCGGCCACGGTCGGCACGCCGACGCAGTTGCCGTAACCGCCGATGCCGGCCACCACGCCCGCCACCAGATGGCGGGTCTTGGGATGGTCGGGCGACCCGAAACGCAGGGCGTTCAGGTTGGCGATGGGCCGCGCGCCCATGGTGAACACGTCGCGCAGAATGCCGCCCACGCCGGTCGCCGCCCCCTGGTAGGGTTCGATGTACGACGGGTGGTTGTGGCTTTCCATCTTGAAGATGATGGCGTCGCCGTCGCCGAAATCCACCACGCCGGCGTTTTCGCCGGGGCCGCAGATCACCTGCGGGCCGGTGGTGGGCAGCTTGGACAGCCAGAATTTCGATGATTTGTACGAGCAGTGCTCCGACCACATCACCGACACGATGCCCAGTTCGGTCATGGTGGGCGCGCGGCCCAGGATCGACAGCAGGTTGCCGTATTCCTCAGGGGTCAGACCGTGCTCGGCGGCGATCTCCGCCGTCACCTGAACTTCGTTCTCGCTCACGGACGCTTTGGTCACGACAGGGCCTCCACCAGACCATCGAACAGGGCACGGCCGTCGGTGTTGCCGTGCAGGGCCTCCACCGCGTCCTCGGGGTGGGGCATCAGCCCCAGCACGGTGCGCTTTTCGTTGAAGATGCCGGCGATGTTGGCGACCGAGCCGTTCAGGTTGCCGGCCTCGCTGGCCTCACCCTCGGGCGTGACGTAGCGGAAGGCGATCTGGCCGTTGTCTTCCAGACGCTTCACCGTGTCGGGATCGACCCAGAAATTGCCGTCGTGGTGGGCGACGGGGAAGCGGACCACCTGACCCTTGGCGTATTTCGCCGTGAAGGGGCTGTCGGTGTTCTCCACCCGCAAAGGCGCGTGCTTGCAGATGAACTTCAGCGCGGCGTTGCGGCGCAAGGCGCCGGGCAGCAGCCCCGCTTCGGTGATGATCTGAAAGCCGTTGCAGATGCCCAGCACCCGCACGCCGCGCTCGGCCCGCGCCTTCACCTCCCGCATGATGGGGGAGTGGGCGGCCATCGCGCCGGAGCGCAGATAGTCGCCATAGGAGAAGCCGCCGGGGACGACGATCAGGTCCACCTCGGGCAGTTCGGTGTCGCGGTGCCAGACCTCAAACGGCCGGACCCCGGAGGCGGCTTCCAGCGCGGCGACGGCGTCGCGTTCGCGGTTGGAGCCGGGAAAGACGATGACGGCAGCCTTCATGGGCGCGGTTTCGCTCGGCAAACGGGGGTGAAACAACACCGCGGACACTAGAGCCAGCGGCGAAGCAGCGCAAGTGCGCTGCCGTGGGATCCTTCATGCGCGCCCGTGGTTGATCCTGGGGGCCGGCGGGCGCAAGCTGTCGGCAACGGCCTGAACCACAAAGGGAGAGCACGCCATGGAACACCATGTCTATAAGAAGGTCGATATCGTCGGCACCGCCGAGGAAAGCATCGAAGCCGCCATTGCCGCCGGTGTCGAGCGCGCCTCGGCCACCCTCAATCATGTGGACTGGTTCGAGGTGAAGGAAATCCGCGGCGCCGTGCGCGGCGGCAAGGTCGCCCAGTATCAGGTGGTGATGCAGGTGGGCTTCCGGCTGGAGGATTGAGGTCCGCCCGCACACGCGCCTTGTGCGGCCGTCCATGTGAATCCGGAGCATGTGAATCCGTTGCGGGAAACCGCGCTTGGCCCTATGGTCGGTGCCATGGACATCCCTGAGACTGATTCTGTGGACGGCACCGGCGCTTCTGCGGCCCCGGAGGCTGGAGAACGCATCGCCAAACGGCTGGCGCGCGCGGGCCTGTGCTCGCGCCGCGATGCGGAGCGTTGGATTGCCGAAGGCCGCGTGGTGGTCAACGGCCGCACCCTGGACAGCCCGGCCTGCGTCGTGCGTCCCGGTGACGAACTGGTCGTGGATGGCAAGCCGGTGCCCGAACCGGAACCGCCCCGCCTGTGGCGGTACTACAAGCCGTCGGGGCTGGTTACCACCGCGCGGGACGAGAAGGGGCGCGACACCGTGTTCAGCGCCCTGCCGTCCGACATGCCGCGGGTGGTGTCGGTGGGGCGTCTCGACCTGACCACCGAAGGGCTGTTGCTGCTGACCAACGACGGCGAGCTGGCCCGCTTCCTGGAACTGCCCGCCACCGGCTGGACCCGCCGCTACCGCGTCCGCGTCCACGGGATGGTGAACGAAAAGCAGCTTGCCGCTCTTGCCAGGGGGCTGACCGTCGAAGGGGTGCATTACGGCCCCATCGAAGCGGTGCTGGACCGGGTGCAGGGCGCCAACGCCTGGCTGACCGTCGGCATCAAGGAAGGCAAGAACCGCGAAATCCGCAAGGTGATGGAATCGCTGGGGCTGGTGGTGAACCGCCTGATCCGCATCGCCTATGGTCCCTTCCAGCTCGGCAAGCTGGAGGAGGGGACGGTGGAAGAGGTGCCGAAACGGGTGCTGAAGGACCAGCTTGCCCGCTTCTTCGCCATCCAGGGCGGGGAGGATGCCGAACCGGCCAAGGCGGGACCCGCCAAGACCGGGACGGCGAAGGCAGCACCCAAGCCCGCCCGCCGCTCGGCACCCAAGCCCGCCGCACCCGCCGCTTTCGCCCGCGACGAGGCCCCGGCCCCCAAGGGGAGCCGTCCGGCCCGTGATCGTTTCGGCGCCGACCGTTTCGGCGACGATGAGCGCCCGGCGCCCGGTGGGCGCAAGGGACCGCCGCGCCCGGCGTCGGCCGGTGCTGCGGCGCCGGGCGGCAAGCCGTCCCGCGGCGGTGAGCGCGGTGATCGTTTTGGTGCCGACCGTTTCGGCAACGATGAGCGTCCGGCGCCCGGTGGGCGCAAGGGGCCGTCCCGCCCGGCGTCGGCCGGTGCTTCGGCGCCGGGTGGCAAGCCGTCCCGCGGCGGTGAGCGCGGTGATCGTTTTGGTGCCGACCGTTTCGGCAACGATGAGCGTCCGGCGCCCGGTGGGCGCAAGGGGCCGTCCCGCCCGGCGTCGGCCGGTGCTTCGGCGCCGGGTGGCAAGCCGTCCCGCGGCGGTGAGCGCGGTGATCGTTTTGGTGCCGACCGCTTCGGCGGTGATGAGCGTCCGGCGTCCGGTGCACGCAAGGGGCCGTCCCGCCCGGCGTCCGGTGCGGCCTCGGCTCCGGCGGGCAAGCCCGCCCGCCCGGCCCGGCCCGCCCAGTCGAAATCCGCCCCCCAGACCAAGGCTCCGGCTCCGGCGGAGGCGCCGCGGTCCCAGGGCAACCGTGCCTCCTTCAGCGAGCGTCTGAAGCTGGACCGCCCCGATGGCGGTTCGCCCGGCGGGCGTCCGCCGCGGCGCGAGGGCGGCTCGGGGACGGGTGGCCCACGGAACGCTGGCCCCAGGAACGCCGGCCGTGCGGATCGTCGGCGGTAAGCACCGGGGGCGCACCCTGTCGGCCCCGCCGGGCCGCGACGTGCGCCCCACCAGCGACCGCACGCGGCAGGCGCTGTTCAACATCCTGGCCCATTGTGATTGGGGGCCGGACGGCGAATCGCCGCTCGACGGTGCGGTGGTGCTGGATGCTTTCTGCGGCACCGGCGCGCTGGCGCTGGAAGCCCTGTCGCGCGGGGCGCAGCGGGCGGTGCTGCTCGACATGGCGCGGGGATCGCTGGACAGCGCACGGGCCAACGCCGCCGCCTTGGGCGAATCGGCCAACGCGCGGGTTCTGCGCGGCGACGCCACCAAGCCCCCACCACCGGCGGAGCCGGTGACGCTTGCCTTTCTCGATCCCCCCTATGGCCGCGGCCTGGGGGAGAAGGCCCTGTCCGCCCTGTCCGCCGGCGGCTGGTTCGCACCCGAGGCGCTGGTGATTCTTGAGGAGGCCGCATCGGCCGCCGTCACCGTGCCCGAGGGCTTCACGCCGCTGGACGAACGCGTCTACGGCGACACGCGGGTTACGTTTCTGCGCTGGGGCTGAGGCGCCGGGCAGCCTGTTGAACCATAAGGATAATCATGGAAAACGAACTGAAGTGCCCCCAGTGCGGCTCCGAACACGTCTACCCGGACGGCAATCTGTGGATCTGCCCCGAATGCGCCCATGAATGGAACCCCGAGACCTCGGGTGCCGCCGCCGCTGAGGGTGCCGGGGACGCGGTGGTGAAGGACGCCAACGGCAACGTGCTGAACGACGGCGATTCCGTGACCGTCATCAAGGACCTGAAGGTCAAAGGCTCGTCGCTGGTGGTCAAGGGTGGGACCAAGGTGAAGAACATCCGCCTGACCGACGGGGCCGATGGTCACAACATCGCCTGCAAGATCGACGGCATCGGCGCCATGAACCTGAAGTCGGAATTCGTCAAGAAGGCGTGATTCCCGGCGTTTCGCCCCCTTCCCGGTGGTGCTGTCGGATGAACACATCGCTCACCCACTGACATGAAGCACCTTATGTCATCGTCATTCCAGCGAAGGCTGGAATCCAGGTGTTGAGCCGCGATCAGCGGCGATATGAGTCCCCAAGGTTTTGGCCTTGGAAACACCGTCTGGATCCCAGCCTTCGCTGGGATGACGATGAAACATTATTGCCTGTCAATGCATTGCGCGATGTGGGAATGCCGTAGCCCCGTCGGGGAGGGGGCCGCAGGTTTCACCATTCCACCCAGCCCAGGCACACATGACCGGCGCCGCAGTCGGTGCAGCGGTCGTTGCCGCAGGGAATGAGGCCGCTGTCCAGGCACAGCAGCCGGTACAGGAACGGGCGCCAGCCCTGGCTGCCGTCGTTGCGGGCACTGAGAACGGGGAAATGGCGGCGCATCAGCGCGTTCAGATCGCGCCGGCTGGGCAGGCCCAGCGCCATCCACAGCGGAACGGTGTCCAGACAGGCCCGCGCGATCATCGCCGCCAGCCACTCTTCATCCTCCGTCCCCTGCGCGCGGTGCTCCAGCATCAGGGCCGTCAGGTCGGCCACTTCGGCGGCCAGCAGCGGGGGCAGGGGCGGGGGCTGAACATCGCCCCAGACGGCGGCACTCCACGGCAACCCATCGGCCAGGGCGGTGGGGAAATAGCGGGCCAGCAGCCGGTTCATCGCCTGGGGCGTCAGCCCCATCGTCTCCATCCCCAGCGGCAGCCGGTGCGACAGGACGCAGGCGAAGACATGGGCGTCGAAAATATTGCAGCACGCCTGACGGTCCAGCAGCCACTGATACAGCGCCGCCGCCGAAAGGTCCGCAGACACGGGAACATGACCCATGCTGGCCTCCGTTCAGGCGTGGAAATCAAGGAAGCGAGCCGGGGGACCGCAAGGGCGGAAGGCGCAAGACATGCGGCCCCCCTGGCACCCGTCCGCCCCACCGGGGGATGGGACGGACGGGAATAGGGTCAGGCCGCGGCGGCCAGCGGCTTGTGGGTGATACAGCTCTTGGAGCAGACCTTGGCGCAGCTTTCGCAGCCGATGCAGTTGCCCTGTTCCTTGACGCTCATCACCTTCTTTTCCGCCTCATCGTCGAAGGCGTCCACGATGTCGCCGTCCTCGGTGATGCCGATCAGCTCCAGGACGTCACGCCCGCACACCTTGAAGCAGCGGCCGCAGCCGATGCACTGCTTCTGATCGATGGTTTCGACGAACTTCGGGGTCCAGGCGCTGCCGCCGCGGGTCTGGCCGGTGACGAACTCACTCATGGGGAATGCTCCGTGCTCGAAAAGAGAGAAGGGCAGGGGGAGGGGAAAATCGTGAAGGCTCAGGCTTTTTCCAGCGCCTTCAGCTCCGCCCGCTTTTCGGTCAGCAGCTTGAAGGCGTCATAGGTTTCCTGCGCCACCGTCAGAATGGTCTGCCAGTTCTGCGGCAGTTCTTCGGACAGGTCGTGCAGATCCATCTTCTTGGCGGTCGCACGGGCGTTCAGCTTCTTGATCTCGTCCTTCAGGGCGGCAACATCGGTCATGGCATCCATCCTCAGCCGCGGGCCAGATCGGGGTACTGGTCGATCAGGGCCAGAGCGTCGCGGACAAACTTGGCGCCGTCGGCGTTCATCTTGTCCTTGGTGGGGAAGCCGAAGCGGTGCACGTCGCGCAGCGTCTTGGACACCACCACCAGACGGCCCGCCAGCAGCACTACGCGGCCGAAGCCCTCGTGGCTCATCTTCAGCATCGGCCCGGCCATGACGCCCGACACCTTTTCGATGGTGATGCCGACCGCCTTGTAGAACAGCTCCAGCCGCCACAGGGTATCGGGGTCGGGGTCGCCGATGATCGGGATCGCCGCGCGGGCTTCACGATCCAGGATGAAGGGCGACAGCAGGTCGTCGTCGCTCTTGCCTTCCCACGCGCCATAGGAATCCTCGGCGCGGAACAGCATGACGAGGGTCTTTTCGAACTGCGCTTCCAGGTTTTCGGCCACATCGGTCGCGGTCATGAGTCTTACGCCTCCTCGTCTTCGAAATCGAATGTCTGCTCTTCACCCTTGCTCAGCGCCTTGCGCAGCCAGGGGGGCGGGTTGCCGTTGATGGTGACAACCAGCTTGTCGAGCAGATCGGTGATGGTTTCGGTGGCTTCCACCTTGACGGGGTGGATCTTCTTCGCCACCACCCGCGCCGCCGCCGAGGCGCCGATGGCCGACAGGTAAACGATGGCGCAGTCGGCCAGCGCGTCCAGCTTCGGGACCAGCTTGTCCTCGTTGCCGTCCTCGAACATGGAGCCGCCGAACTGGCAGGTCTCGGCCATGGTGTAGCCGGCCTTGTCCACCTCATAGATCACGATGTTCTTGGCCCAGCCGAAGTGCGCATCGACGTGCAGCATGTCCTGGGTGCAGAAGGCAACCTTCATTGATCCTCCTTTGCGGCGCCGCCCCTGGGCGCCGTCCGTGCGGGCGTCGGTTCCACCAATGACCTTCAGGCGCCGGTGCATCCGCATGACCCGCCCTCCCGGCCGTCGCCGTGGCCGGAGCCACCGCAGCAGCCGTCATGTCCGTGTTCGTGGGACTGGTTCCCGTGGTGGGACTCGTGGTCGGTTTCGGCGGCCAGGAAGATGTTCGCCAGCGCGAACAACAGGTCGCGCGACCCGCGGTAGCCCACCGACACCACCAGACCGCTGCCCAGCCGGTCGAACATCGGCAGCCCCATGCGGTACAGCGGCACGCCGGACCGTGCCGACCCCATCCGCCCGTGGGAATTGGCGATCATGAGGTCGCAGCCCTTGGCCATCGCCTCCACGTCGGAATGATCGCCGACCATCACCGTGCCGGCCTTGACCTTCTCCAGCACCGCCGCCTGCTGCGGCGCCACCGCCGCCACCACATCCACGCCCAGATCCTGCAGATAGCTGGTGACGGTGAACAGGTGATCCGGCTCCAGCGCCACCACCATCTTCTTGCGGGTCAGGAAGAAGTGGCCGTCGAGCATCCCGTCCACCAGGCTTTCCCGCTGGCGGCGCAGCTTTGTCGGCACCGGGCGGCCCGAAATCTCCGCCAGCGCCTTGATGAAGCGGTCGCTGGCTTCCAAGCCGGTCAGCCGGTCGAAGAACAGCGACGGCACGTCGGTCTTCAGCTCCAGCGCGGCCGCCGCGCGGCGCATCTGCTCGCCCAGCACCAGCGTCACCTCCGACGCGCCCATGGAGCGCACCTGATCGATGGTGGTGCCGCCCAGCGAGGTGGCGGTGAAGTCGGACGGCTGCCGCCCGCTCATGGACAGCGACAGGTCGGGCACGATGATCGGGGTCAGGCCGAAGCTCTCGACGATATCGCGGATTTCCTCCACGTCGCCGGGGGTCAGGTGGCAGCCGGCCAGGATGTTGACCTGCCCCTTGATCCGCTGGTCCGCCGGCTCGGCGAAGCTCTCCACGATGCCCTGGACCACGGCGGCGTAACCGTCTTCGAACCCGCCATTGAAGTCGGGGGTGCTGACGAACACCAGATTGAGGTCGTTCAGGTCCGGGTTGCGCATCCGGAAGGTCTTGAGGTGGCCGTCCAGATCTTCGCCCTTGGTTTCCGTGACGCCGGTGGTGCACACACCGATCAAGGCGGGCTTGTTGCGCTCGTAGATGGTCTTGAGCGCCTCTTCCAGATTCTCGTACCCACCCAGGATGGTGGACACCTGATTCATGGCGGTGGTCTGGAGCGGGATGGCCTCGCGGAAATGGCGGACCAGCAGCACCATGCCGAAGGCGGTGCAGCCCTGCGACCCGTGGAACAGCGGCAGGCAGCGGTCCATGCCCAGAAAGGCCAGCGCACCGCCCAAGGGCGCGCTCATCTTCAGCGGGTTGGTGGATGCGGCCTTGGTGGAGGCGGGCGAACGGGTGATGTGCGTCATGGCGGCGGCCTCCTCATTCCCACGGGGCCGGCAGGCGCACCTGCCGCCAGATCGGATTCGACAGGGTTTTGTCGATTTCCTCACACAGGTTGACGATGCCGTCATAGCCCGCATAGGCGTGGTGGCGTTCCTGGTTCACATCCAGCCAGGGAACCTTGGCCTTGAGTGAAATGAACTGCGACCGGCCGCCGGACAGCATGATGTCCGCCTCGCTGTCACGCAGCATGCGGTACATCTCCTTGGGCTTCAGGTCGTCCCACATGTGGAACTCCTCGCCCTTGCGCTTCTTCAGCTTTTCCTTGTCTTCCTTGGTGGATTTCTTGGTGGAGCTGCCGACGATGGTCAGGCCGGCTTCTTCCAGGGCGGTCACCATCGACCACGACTTCACGCCGCCGGTGAACAGCAGCACGCGCTTGCCGGTGAAGCGGGGCTTGTAGCGTTCCAGCCGCTTGGACACCGCCGCTTCCTCACGCGCGATCACCGCTTCGGCGCGGTCGATCATCGCCGGGTCGGCGCCGCGCTGCACCAGCATGGTCGCCATGGTGCGCAGCGTGTCCGACATGTCGGTGACGCCGTAGAAGGAGCCTTCGAAATAGGGGATGCCCCAGCGTTCCTCCATCTTGCGGCCCACGTTGATGAGAGCCTGCGAGCACACCACCATGGTCACGCGCGCCCGGTGGGCAGCAGCGATCTCGTTGTAGCGGCCATCGCCGGAGATGCAGGACTGGATGCGGATGCCGATCTCGTCCATCAGCGGCTTGGCCAGCCACAACTCGCCGGCCAGATTGTATTCGCCGATGATGCAAACGTCGTTGGGGGTGGACACCTCCGGCTCCCGCGTGCCGATCACGTGATCGAGCAGGGTTTCGCCGGCCAGCTTGTTGCCCAGGTTCTTCGAGCCGACGAAGCCCGGCGCGTTCACCGGAATGACCGGGACGCCCAGCTTGTTGGCGGCGTACTTGCACACGGCCTCGATGTCGTCGCCGATCATGGCCGGCACGCAGGTCTGATAGACGAAGACCGCGGGCGGGTTGTGCTGCTGGACGATTTCCTTGATGGCCTTGTACAGCTTCTTCTCACCGCCGTGAACGATGTCCAGTTCCGACAGATCGGTGGTGAAGCCGGTGCGGTAGAGCTGCGAACCGGACGAGCGCGTGCCGCGGTTGTCCCAGGAATTGCCAAGGCAGGCGATGGGGCCGTGAACCAGATGCGCCACATCGGCGATGGGCTGCAACGCGATCATGGCGCCGTCGTAGGCGCATCCGCCCGCCGCAGCGCCGGGTTTCAACGGTTTGGAGCAGCCTTTCTTGCGCTCCTTGGTGGTCTTCGCCTGGTTGATTCCGCAACCCGGCTCGTTGAAGACCTCCTGGATCTTGTCCGCCAGCATGGTTCGCCTCCGCGCGAATGACGCCCTTGGGGTCGTCTTCCGGGTCAGGCCCCCGCCCGATGGTCCGGAAGAGGGGGAACCGGGTGGCTTGGTGCAACGGCAACGCCAACCCGGAACCCGTGGTGGCCACCCCCGCCCTGACACCAGGGCGGGGGCTTGCTCGGGAGGTAATCGGAGCCGTCGCCGGCCCGAAGGATCAGCGGACCAGATCGAAGGAGATGTCCGTCACACCCACGACACTGGTGTTGGCGTCCATGTCTTCGAAGATCCGGTCGAGGATGCGGACCAGAACGTTCAGCGCGCCCTGGTAGCCCCACACCGGATAGCGGTGGTGGTGGTGACGGTCGAAGATCGGGTAGGTGAGACGGATCAGCGGGATCTTCGTGTCACGTTCCAGATACTTGCCGTAGCTGTTGCCGATGATGTAGTCCACGCGGTCGGTGAACAGCAGCGAGCGCAGGTGCCACAGGTCCTTGCCGCCGTAAGCCGCACCGTCCTTGCCGAACGGCGAGCCGTCCAGCACCTTCTGAACCTGCTTCTCCCACTTCTTGGAGCCGGAGGTGGACAGGATGTGCACCGGCTCGGCACCCAGTTCCAGCAGGAAGCGGGTCATGCCCAGGCAGAAGTCCGGGTCGCCGTACACGGCGAAACGCTTGCCGTGCAGGTGGGTGTGGCTGTCGGCGATGGCGTCCACCAGACGGCCGCGTTCCAGCTTCAGCGAAGCGGGAATGGCCTTGCCGGTGATTTCCGCCAGCTTCAGCAGCAGCTCGTCGGTGGCGGCAACACCCATCGGATAGTTGAACTTGGCAACTTCCTGGCCCTTTTCCTTGCAGAACTGCAGGGTCTGGGGGGTGTTGTATTCCTGGAGCGAGATGGTCGCCTTGGCGTGCAGGGCTTCCTTGGTCTCTTCCAGGGTGGTACCGCCGTCGTACATGCGGTATTCGCCGTCACCGGGGGTGTCGAAGACGTCCGACACGTCCGACAGGATGGTGGCGTCGATGCCCATCAGGCCGAAGATGCGCTTCAGTTCGCGGTTGTTGCCGACCGCGTAGCCATCGAAGCCGCCGATGATGTTGATCTTCTCGGTCTTCGGGGTTTCCAGGTCTTCCGACTTGCCCCAGAAGTTCGTGAGGATGCCCTTCATCATGTTGTCGTAGCCGACGATGTGGCTGCCGACGAAGGCGGGCGTGTGGGCGAACGGGACGGGGAACTCTTCCGGAACGCTGTCCTTCTTCTTCGCGTTGGCGATGAAGCCCTGCAGGTCGTCGCCGATGACTTCGGCCATGCAGGTGGTCAGGACGGCGATCATCTTCGGCTTGTACAGCGAATAGGCGTTCGCCAGGCCGTCGATCATGTTGTTCAGGCCGCCGAACACCGCCGCGTCTTCGGTCATCGACGAGGACACCGCGGAGTTCGGCTCCTTGAAGTGACGGGTCAGATGGGTGCGGTAATAGGCGACGCAGCCCTGGGACCCATGGACGAAGGGCAGGGTGCCTTCGAAGCCCTGGGCCGCGAACATGGCGCCGATGGGCTGGCAGGCCTTGGTCGGGTTGATGACGACCGCTTCACGGGCGAAGTTCTTCGCCTTGTATTCTTCCGATTTGGTCCATTCCGAAACCTCGGCGACCTTTTCGTCGGAATGGCCGAATTCGAATTCGTCCTTCTTCCGCTTGAACAGGGCCTGGTATTCCGGCTGGCGGAACAGGGTGAAGTGGTCGAGAACCTTGTCCGCGTTCTGGGAAACGGGGAATTCGTTGACTTGCGTCATGGGGTGTCTCCTGGTACCTGGCTTTGACGGACGCGGACTTAGAACGGAGCCTTGGTCAGGTTCCAAACCGGGTTGTTGATCGCCATGTCCATGTCGCGGGCGAAGATGGCGAACCCGTCGTAGCCGTGGTACGGACCCGAGTAATCCCAGGAGTGCATCTGACGGAACGGCAGACCCATCTTCTGGAAGACGTACTTTTCCTTGATGCCCGAGGCGACGAGATCGGGGCGCAGCTCTTCCACGAACTTTTCCAGTTCGAAGGCGGTCACGTCGTCATAGATCAGCGTGCCTTCCTTCACATAGTGGGGCGTGCGCTGATAGTCGTCGTTGTGGGCGAATTCATAGCCCGTGCCGATGATGTCCATGCCCAGGTCGTGGTAGGCATCGACCACGTGGCGGGGACGCAGACCGCCGACGTAGATCATCACCTTCTTGCCTTCCAGGCGGGTCTTGTACTTGGCGATGACCGCATCGACCATCGGCTGGTACTTGGCGATGACCTTTTCCGCGTTCTCCTTGATCTTGTCGTCAAAGAGGGCGGCGATCTTGCGCAGGGATTCGGCGATCTGGCTGGGGCCGAAGAAGTTGTATTCCACCCACGGAATGTTGAACTTCTCTTCCATGTGGCGCGCGATGTAGTTCATCGAGCGGTAGCAGTGGATGAGGTTCACCTTGGCCTTGGGGGTGTTTTCCAGCTCGGCCAGCGTGCCGTCGCCCGACCACTGGGCAATCACGCGCAGACCGATTTCTTCCAGCAGGATACGGCTGGCCCAGGCGTCACCACCGATGTTGTAGTCACCGATGATGGTCACGTCGTAGGGGGTGGATTCGAAGCCTTCCACGGGGGAGGTCTTCTCGAACACCCAGTCGCGGATGCAGTCGTTGGCGATGTGGTGGCCCAGCGACTGGGACACACCGCGGAAGCCTTCGCAGCGCACCGGCACGATCGGCTTGCCGATTTCGGCGGACTTCAGGCGGGCGACCGCTTCGATGTCGTCACCGATCAGACCGATCGGGCATTCCGACTGGATCGAGATGCCGTTGGCGAGCGGGAACAGCTCGTTGATTTCCTCGATGACCTTGTGGAGCTTCTTGTCACCGCCGAAAACGATGTCCTTCTCCTGGAAGTCCGAGGTGAAGTGCATGGTGCCGAAGCTGTCCACACCGGTGTCGCCGATGTAGTAGTTGCGGCGGCCGGACCAGGAATAGTAACCGCAGCCGACCGGGCCGTGGGAGATGTGGATCATGTCCTTGATCGGACCCCACACCACACCCTTGGAACCGGCGTAGGCGCAGCCACGGATGGTCATCACGCCGGGGATCGACTTGATGTTCGACTTGACGCCGCAATCCTTGGCTTCGGCTTCAAGAACGTTGATGTGCTTCGCGCGGCGCTTGCGCGACTTCTCGGGGTAGGCTTCGAGAACCTTATCGACAAGACCCTTGACGTCCAGGTCCTTGTTCACTGCCAAGCTCATGGTGCCGGCCTCCTGATAGAACTCACCTGTGGCGCGACAGCGCGCACGACTTCAACTTTTCGCTGGGGTGGCGCCCGTTCCCGGCGGTGCGGCCGGGAACGGGCAGCCGTCAGGATCAGGCCGAGGCGGCCGCTTCCTTGGCCTGCAGTTCAGCGAGCTGCTGCTCTTCGGTCTTCATGATGCCGAAGTCCATCAGCATCTCTTCCAGCTCTTCCATGGTGATCGGGGTCGGGATGACGCCCTGGCCGGAGTTGTTGTGCACCTTGTTGGCGAGCGCACGGTATTCCTGGGCCTGATCGCTGTCCGGAGCGTATTCGATCACGGTCATGCGGCGCAGTTCGGCGTGCTGCACGATGTTGTTGCGCGGCACGAAGTGGATCAGCTTGGAACCCAGACGCTTGGCCAGCGCGTCGGCCAGGTCGATTTCCTTGTCGGTCTGACGCTCGTTGCAGATCAGCCCGCCCAGACGCACGCCGCCGGAGTGGGCGTACTTCAGAATGCCCTTGGCGATGTTGTTGGCGGCGTACAGCGCCATCATTTCGCCGGACATGACGATGTAGATTTCCTGGGCCTTGTTTTCACGGATGGGCATGGCGAAACCGCCGCACACCACGTCGCCCAGCACGTCGTAGGACACATAGTCCACGTCGTCATAGGCGCCGTTTTCTTCCAGGAAGTTGATGGCGGTGATGACGCCGCGGCCCGCACAGCCAACCCCCGGTTCCGGACCGCCGGACTCGACGCACTTGATGCCGGCGTAGCCGATCTTCACAACGTCTTCCAGTTCCAGGTCTTCCACGGAACCGGCTTCGGCGGCCAGGTGCAGCACGGTGTCCTGGGCCTTGGCGTGCAGGATCAGGCGGGTCGAGTCAGCCTTGGGGTCGCAGCCGACAATCAGGATCTTCTGCTGCAGTTCGACAAGCGCCGCCAGGGTGTTCTGCGACGTGGTGGACTTGCCGATACCACCCTTGCCGTAGAAGGCGATCTGGCGAAGGCCGGGCTTGCTCATAGGGTCGCTCCTTTGCTGGTCCCAAGAGGATCGATTTGGTGTCTGGTATCTCGTTGCGGCGGTCAGGATCGCCGCCGCGATCGACTGTATAAAAGCAAGGAGCGTGCCAACTCTGTGGTTGGGATATAAATCATTGTTTTTCAATGAGTTGGCGGCGCATGTCGGATTCTGCGCCTGTGTTTTCCGTCTGTGACATACCCGACAAAACCCTGATTTTTGTCGGGACTGAAACACCGTTTGTCGGAGTCTGTGACAAGGCCGGATACGACCATTGGTCAGGGGGCGGCCAGGGGCGGCCAGGGGGTGAAAAGGACAGGACCGCTGGCCGGATTCATGAAAAAAGGCGGCGGCCCGGAGGCCGCCGCCCTTTTGTCAGTTTTGTCAGGGTCGGAACAAACCCTTGTCGGGTTTTATTCCGCCATCTCGTGCACCAGATCGTCCTCGTCCGAGCGCCCCTTGCTCTTGGGCACGTCGGGATAGGTGAAGGACAGCGCATCGCCGTCCAGATCCACCCGCACCATGCCGCCCTTGGACAGCCGGCCGAACAGCAACTCCTCGGCCAACGGCTTCTTCAGATGCTCCTGGATCACCCGGCCCAGTGGACGGGCGCCATAGAGCGGGTCATAGCCCTTGCGGCCCAGCCAATCCCGCGCGCCGTCCGACAGGGCGATGCTGACGCCGCGGTCTTCCAACTGCGCTTCAAGCTGCATGACGAACTTGTCCACCACCCGCTGGATGACCTCCGGCGACAGCGGCGCGAAGGGGATGATGGCGTCCAGGCGGTTGCGGAATTCCGGCGTGAAGGTGCGCTCCACCGCTTCCATATCCTCGCCCACCCGGCGTTCGCGCTCGAACCCGATGGCCGGCTTGGCCATGTCCGCCGCCCCGGCGTTGGACGTCATGATGAGGATGACGTTGCGGAAATCCACGTTCTTGCCGTTGTGATCGGTCAGCTTCCCGTGGTCCATCACCTGCAACAGGATGTTGAACAGGTCGGGGTGGGCCTTTTCGATCTCGTCCAGCAGCAGCACGCAATGGGGGTGCTGGTCGATGGCATCGGTCAACAGACCGCCCTGGTCGAAGCCGACATAGCCCGGAGGGGCGCCGATCAGCCGCGAGACCGTGTGGCGTTCCATATATTCCGACATGTCGAAGCGGGTCAGCTCGATGCCCAGCGTGTGGGCCAGTTGGCGGGCCACTTCGGTCTTGCCCACGCCGGTGGGGCCGGTGAACAGGTAGTTGCCGATGGGCTTTTCCGGTTCGCGCAGACCCGCACGGGCCAGCTTGATGGCCGACACCAGCGCGTCGATGGCCTTGTCCTGGCCGAAGACCATGGTCTTCAGGTCGCGTTCCAGGTTCTGGAGCGTTTCCCGATCGTCGCGGCTGACCGATTTCGGCGGGATGCGGGCGATCTTGGCGACCACCGCCTCCACGTCCTTCACGGAAATGGTCTTCTTCCGCTTGGATTCGGGCAGCAGCATCTGTGCCGCCCCCACCTCGTCGATGATGTCGATGGCCTTGTCGGGCAGCTTGCGGTCGCCGATGTAGCGGGCCGACAGCTCCACCGCCGCGCGCACGGCGTCGTTGGTGTAGCGGACGTGGTGATGCTTTTCGTAATAGGGCTTCAGACCCTGGAGGATCTTCACCGCATCCTCGACCGACGGTTCGTTGACGTCGATCTTCTGGAAGCGGCGGACCAGCGCCCGGTCCTTTTCGAAATAGCTGCGGTATTCCTTATAGGTGGTGGAGCCGATGCAGCGCAGCGCACCCGAGGCCAGCGCCGGCTTCAGCAGGTTGGACGCATCCATCGCCCCGCCCGAGGTGGCGCCGGCGCCGATGACGGTGTGGATCTCGTCGATGAACAGAACGGCGTTGTCATGCTGTTCGAGTTCCGACAGAACCGCCTTCAGCCGCTCCTCGAAATCACCGCGGTAGCGGGTGCCGGCCAGGAGTGCCCCCATATCCAGCGCGAAGATGGTGGCGGTGCGCAGCACCTCCGGCACCTCGCCCTGGACGATGCGGCGGGCCAGCCCTTCGGCGATGGCCGTCTTGCCGACGCCGGGGTCACCCACGTAGAGCGGGTTGTTCTTCGACCGCCGGCACAGGATCTGGATGGTCCGTTCGACCTCCTGCTCCCGTCCGATCAGCGGGTCGATCTTCCCGCTGGCGGCCTTCTTGTTCAGGTTGATGCAATAGGCCTCCAGGGCCTCGCCGCCTTTTTTCACGACCTTCTCCGCCGCAGCGTCGTCGTCGGCACCGGCCACCCGCTTGGTTTCGGTACGGCCGGGCGCCTTCGCGATCCCGTGAGAGATAAAGTTGACCGCGTCGAACCGGGTCATCTCCTGCTCCTGCAGGAAATAGACCGCATGGCTCTCGCGCTCGGAGAACAAGGCGACGAGCACGTTTGCTCCCGTCACCTCTTCCCGGCCCGACGATTGGACGTGGATGGCAGCGCGTTGCAAAACCCGCTGGAATCCAGCCGTCGGCTTGGCATCATCCGGTCGGTTGGTGACCAGATTCGTCAACTCATTGTCGAGGTAATCCGAGATTTCGCTGCGCAGCCGCTGGAGGTCCAGCCCACAGGCACGGAACACGGCGGCCGCATCGGCGTCGTCGATCAATGACAGCAGCAGATGTTCGAGCGTCGCGTATTCGTGCCGGCGCTCGTTAGCGTAGGCCAGGGCGCGGTGGAGGGTCTGTTCGAGATTACGCGACAGCATGGTTCGGATTTAATCCTTCTCTAGCGTGCATTGCAGAGGGTGCTGGTTCTGGCGCGCGAAGTCCATCACCTGGGTCACCTTCGTCTCCGCAACCTCGTAAGTGAAAACGCCACAAATCCCCACGCCGCGGCGGTGCACATGCATCATGATGCGCGTCGCTTCTTCGCGCGACTTGTGGAAGAAACGTTCGAGGACATGAACGACGAACTCCATGGGTGTGTAGTCGTCGTTCAGCATCAGAACTTTGTACATCGAGGGTTTTTTCGTCTTGGGCTTGGTCTTGACGACGATGCCCGTCGTGCTCCCCTCGTCCCCTTGTTTGTCGTTGTCAGCCATGGAGTCAACAGTTGGTCATCGCGATGTTTGCCTCCGGGAATGATATGAGCACTTGTGGGCCGGATGGAAGGGGGCAGGCGCGAAAACCGTCTTTTTGCCGGGTCCGGTCCGCAGAAGGTCACGGGTGCCTCCCCCGAAATAAAGGGACGGATAGGCCAAGCTGCCAGGGGCTGGCGGTTCCGCCGGACGAATCAAGGGTTCGCCAAGCCGAAAGCAATGTCAAGGATGCCGCAAAGGAAAGCCGGATGGTTGCACCCACCGATATTAATGGGTGGCGCAAACGCAAAACAGCCCGGCGGACGGGACCGCCGGGCTGTTGCCGGAACCGTGGGCGGGGATGGTCAGGCCATCCGCCGCCGGGATCGCGTGAAGACGCCGTGCCGGATCAGGCCGCGACCGGCTTCGTCAGCTTCTGCACCGTGGCGTTGACACGGGCGCTGATCGGGGCCAGGGCGTCGTTGGTCACCTGCACCGACAGTTCCTGCAGCTTGGTGCCTTCGGCGACCAGGGCGTCCAGGGTGCTCTTGAAGTAGCTGTTCTGCAGGTCGATCAGTTCGCGGATCGACTTGACGGCCAGCACGGCCTTGCCGGCGGCGACGTTCTTTTCCAGCGAGGCCTGGGTGAAGGCCGCAACCTGCTTGCCGGCGATCTCGGCACCCTTGGCAACCACGGTGCCGGACGCGACGAAGGCGTCCACGTTGCCCTTCGACAGGGTGGTCAGCTCTTCATAGCTCTTCAGCAGCTGGCTGGAGGCCTTTTCGAACTGTTCCTGCTGGGTCTTCACATAGCCTTCCAGGTTCTGCTTGGTCTGGGCAACCACGTCTTCGAAAGCCTTGGTGGCGGCGATGATCTTGTCGGTCATGAGAGGCGTCCTCGCGTTCGCGTGATTTGGGTTTGAGCCGCCCAGCCGGCCTGTGATCGGCGGCACCGGAAGGCGGGAAAGCGTGCTGCAATGCAGCGTGAGATCACTATACGCGGCGGGATGGCGGAGTCAATCGCTTTTGTGCATTGCACAATAAGAAAAATCATCGATACGGGAGGGGGTGGGCAAGAGAAAGAGAATTCTTTGTAAAAGAAATGTTGCGCCCGTAAACAAAACGGCCCGGCGGACAGGCCGCCAGGCCGTTTCATGACTGCAACAGTCCGTGCCGGATCATCGTCTTGACGCAATCGTCAAGCGATAACCCCCGCTGTCAGGCGGCCAGAGCCTTGGCGACCTGATCGGCGGCGGCCTTGGCGCGGGCCTTCAGCGGGGCCAGGGACTGGGTGATGATCTGCACCGTCTGTTCCTGGAACCGGACCGACTCGGCGGCGGCGTTCTCGAAGGACGCCTTGATATAGGCGTTCTGCAGGCTGAGCGCCTCCTGCGCCGACTTGACCTTGAGCAGGGCGTTGCCCAGGGCCACGGAGTCATCGAACGCGATGCGGGCATAATCGGCGGCCTGACGGCTCAGGTCCTCGATGCCCTTGGCGGCGATGCTGCTCGACAGCACCAGCGCGTCCACCGTTTCCTTGTTGAAGGCGGCGACGTCCTCGTACCCCTTCAGGAACTGGGCCGAGGCCTTTTCAGCCTGATCCTGGCTGGCCTTGATGATGGCGTCCAGCTGGTGCTGGGCGGTGGTCGCCACCTCTTCGAGGATCTGGGCGGTTTCCGGCGTCGTTTCGGCGGTGGTGGTCATGATTGCGCCTTCCTTCCGTATTGCGCGTGTTTTTCCCTATCCTCCGGCGGGTGTCCGATTCCATCACCGGCGGCCCGCGCGGGATCGTGCCCGTCGGGGCGCGATCGAAACGGCTTGCTGCAATGCAGCAAAACAACCCTAATCCGCTGGGGGGCGGGGGTCAAGGGGCTTATTGTGCACTGCACAATAAAGGGTGGGGCCGGGGTGGGACGAAGAAGCCTGCCGCAAACGGGCCTGTGTTGTGATACCTAGGCCCAGCCGGTACGGGATGAGGGGAGGGCGGCCCGCCCGGCGCTCTGCCCGGCCTTGCGGCCCGGGGGGGCGAAATGAGCGGCCTTCGGAACGCTGTTTCTACGGGACCATTCGTTATGACCTATTGCGTGGGGATCAAGATTGCGGGGGGCCTGATCGGCCTGTCGGACGGGCGGATCACCAGCGGCACCCAGCTGTCATCGGCCCGCAAGGTGACCATGATGGGCAGCGGGGGGGACCGCTTCTTCATCATGAATTCCGGCCTGCGCAGCGTGCGCGACAAGACCCTGGCCTATCTGCGCCGGGACATGCAGCGCCGCCGCGGTGAAACCTATACCACCATGCTGGACGCGGTGGGCGCCTTCACCCAATGCCTGCGCCAGGTGGCGGAGGAGGACAAGGCGTCGCTGGAATCCTCCAAGCTGCACTTCAACCTGCACGCCATCATCGGCGGGCAGCTGACCGAGGATCATGAACCCACCATGTATCTGGTCTACCCGGAAGGGAACTGGATCGAGGTGGACGAGCGCACCCCGTACCTGTCCATCGGCGCCACCGCCTATGGCAAGCCGATCCTGGACCGGGCGCTCAAATACGACACCGATCTTCAGACGGCTCTTAAGATCGCCTATTTGTCTTTTGATTCCACGCGGGTTTCCACCAGCGACGTGGGCTTCCCCATCGACATGGTGACCTATCAGTCGGCGGAACGGACGTGGCGCCAGTCGAACTTCGACTACGACGACCTGTCCGAACAGCGCCAGTGGTGGAACCGCAACATCACCGATCTGGCCCGCCGCATGCCGGACGGCCCGTGGGTGGACACGCTGGTCCCCGAAGCCCTGCGCCATCCGGTGAAATCGTAACCGCGGCGCTTGCGGTGGGGGAGGGCCTTGGCCTTTGGAACCGTCAGCCCAGCAGGTGCTGGCGGTCCGGGTCCTGCCCCATCAGCTTCCAGGGGCCGAACAGATGGGTCGGCCCCACCAGCCCGTCGCGGTTGACCTCCAGCTCGAAGAAGACGCCGTTGTCGTCGCGGGAACTGGCCGGCGGCAGCATCCGCGGGGCGTCGCCGGGGGCGGGCAGGGGCGGAAACGGCACGCCGGTGCCGTCCATCCGTTCCAGCGGCCCGGCGAAGCGGGCGTCGGCGAAACGGTCCGTGGGGTAGGGGTAGACGTTGAAGAACCACGCCCCGCTGCGGCAGCCGTTCACCAGCCAATAGATGCCGTTGGAGGGCAGCCGCAGCGTGCCGGGCAGCGGTTCAAAGGCGCCGCTGTCCGACAGGGTGCGGACGAACTCGGCGAATTGCCGCGGCGTCAGCCGGGTTTCCGCCCGCTGTCCCCGCCACGGCCCCAACGGATCGGTGGGGCTGATCCGGGCCAGATCCGCCGTTTCGATCACACGGGCGACCACTGCGGCCCCCCCCTTTTCGGGGTCGGCGGCGATGTCGTAGGTGCGGATGTGGTGGTTGTAATCGGCGTTGAACACCAGCCGGAAACGGTCGGCCCGGTCCTGGCCGCACGCCCGCCGCAGATCGTCGCCGTTCAGATAGGAAAACCAGCTCAGGCCCCGTTCGACCGGCAGATCCGCCGGCCCGGACGCGGCGCACCCCGCCAGCCAGCCCAGCAGGGCCAGCCCCATCAGCCGCACCATCCCCTGTCCGTTCATCCCGTCCGTCCCCCGCATCGCCGGCCCCCGGCCGTTGCCCGCTTGTGATAAAGCGTGCCGGCCTCTGCATCTTCGGTTTGATATAGCGCACGCCAGCGGCTAAAGGAGAGGTGCGAAAGGCGCATGGCTTTCCGGCGGTGCCGGCGTCCGCTTTCTCTTCCCCCCTCGCCTGTGCCGAAAAAGCACCAGCGGATGCGGAAGCAGGAAATTAACGAATTCCCGCTAGACACTGAAAATCCTCGACTTTACCATTATGCGCGATGGTAGGGGACAGCATCATCCGGGGGCACCATGACCGACTTGCAGCGCGCCGCGTCCGCCGCCGACGCCGCCATGACCTGTGCCGGGCAGGGCAACACCGTCTGCCGTGACACGGCCCGAACGGGTGTGTTCCGACGGGGTATCGCCGGTCTGGTGGCCGCCGTCGGGCTTCTGACCGCCCTGCCGGCCCTGGCCGTGAAGTACGAGGCCATCGTGATGGATGCCCGGACCGGCGAGGTGTTGCATCAGGAAAACGCCGACGTCATCACCCATCCGGCGTCCCTGACCAAGATGATGACCCTGTACCTGACGTTCGAGGCGCTGGAGGCCGGGCGCCTCAGCCTGGAGCAGTCGCTGCCGGTGTCGGAACACGCCCAGAGCATGTCACCCACCAAGCTGGGCCTGCGCGCCGGGTCGTCGATCAAGGTGGAAACTGCCATTCTCGGGCTGGTGACCAAATCCGCCAACGACGCCGCCGTCGTTCTGGGCGAGTCGATCGGCGGCAGCGAGTCGCGCTTTGCCGAGATCATGACCCGCAAGGCGCGGCAGTTGGGCATGCGCAGCACGGTGTTCCGCAACGCGTCGGGCCTGCCCGACGACCAGCAGGTGACCACGGCCCGCGACTTCGCCATGCTGTCCCGTGCGCTGCTGGCCGATTACCCCAAGTATTATCCCTATTTCAGCCGCCGGAACTTCGTCTATGGCGGGCGCACGGTGCCCAACCACAACCGCCTGATGTCGCGGTACGACGGCATGGACGGCATCAAGACCGGCTACATCAAGGCGTCGGGCTTCAATCTGGCGGCGTCCGCCGTCCGCGACGGCCGGCGGCTGGTGGCGGTGGTGATGGGCGGCAAATCGCCGGTCGCCCGCGACAACCGGATGGCCGAACTGCTGGACGCATCCTTCGCCAAGCTGCGCCGCGACTCCGGGCGCGGCAACGACGCCCCGGTGGTGGCCCAGGCCGCCGATCCGGAGACCGCCCCGGCCCGCCCGGTGCAGGTGGCCAGCGCCGCAGCCCCCAAGGCCAAGGCGGTCCGCTCCCCCACCTCGTGGACCATTCAGGTCGGGGCCTACGCCTCCGCCGCCGCCGGCGAAAAGGCCGCCCGCGAGGCCATGCGCAAGCAGCCGCACCTGCTGGCCAACGCCAAGCCGTCGATCGCCACCTCCACCATCAAGGGCAAGAAGGTGTACCGCGCCCGCCTGACCGGGCTGGATGAAAAGGATGCGCGCACCGCCTGCACCAAGCTGAAGAAGGCGGGAAGCCACTGTCTGGCGCTGCCGCCGTCGGGCGAGCGGACCTGAGCGTATCCGGCCCCGCGGGGGAGCGGCGGTAAGTCGCAATCCCGTCCGCGGATGAGCAGACACAGCACCGGCAAAGGGCCAGACGGGCCGTTTGCCGGTGTTTTTGTTTGGCATTCCCCCCATATCAATTGGTATAGGACGGCGATGGAAACGTGCGTTTTCGCAAAGCCTGCACGGGGAGGGGCGGCCGTTTGTGACTCAGCGGTTTTTCTTTCCGTCCCAAATGGTTATATAAGCCCTCTCCGGTATAACGAGAAAACCAGCCGAGGAGTCTGAGTGCCCATGACCACCTTCGATGAGCGTGAAAGGGCGTTCGAGCACAAGTTCCAACACGATCAGGATCTTATGTTCCGCATCCGCGCCCGCCGCGACAAGCTGGCCGGGCAGTGGGCGGCCGGACTCCTGGGCCTGACCGGGGCTGATGCCGAAGCCTACACCCGCCAGATCCTGGATACGGACATCGCCACCGCCGGGCCGCACCATATCCGCACCCGTCTGATCGACGATTTCCGCACCAAGGGAATCGACATCTCCGAACATCGCGTGGACAAGGAGCTGGAAACGCTTCTGGACACCGCCCACCAGCAGGTGATGGCGGAATAATCCCCCGATCCGGCCTGGATCGGCCAACGCGGGATGGCAGGGCAAGGGGCTGGGAAACCAGCCCCTTGCGTTTGTGGGTTTACCGTCGCTGCCCGGTCATCCCAGCAGGGCGTCGGTCATGTCGCCCACCAGGGCGGCCAGGAACAGGTCCAGCAGGACCAGGGCGGCGGCGGCGAAGCCCCCCACCTGCAAGGCCGTGCGGGCGATGAACCACTGATAGGTCAGCATCGCCATGGTCACGCCGAACACCAGCGCCCCCGCCGCCCCGTCGGGCAGCAGGTCCGACAGCGACAGCAGGCTGACCGGCAGATAGACCGCGATCTGTACCACCGCCGACCAGTTGTAGGCGCTGACGAAGCCGGCGTAGAGCGGGGCGCGGTTCAGCGTGGTGCAGATGTGGTGCATGACCAGCGGGTACAGCGCCACGCTGATCACATAGCCCAGACCCTCCACCGTTATCACCTGCCACAGCGGCGTGTCCTCGGCCGATTCGGGCAGGCGCAGGGCCATCAGCACCGCATAGAACGGCAGGATCAGCGCCGGCGCCCAGAAGGAGCGCAGGGCGCCCGCCGGGGTCCGGTCCAGATCGGCCATGCCGCCGGGGTCGAACCGCGCCAGACGATAGGCGCCGTAGACCGACCGGATGATCTCGCCTGCGGTGATGGCCATGGGATGGATCCTTCCGCCGGGCAGCGCGTCAGAGCGTCCGGGAATTGAGAGGCAGGCGGGCGAACCCGTCGAGCATGGCGGCGTAGATGCCGGTCAGGGCGTCCAGATCGGCCAGGGCGACGTGCTCATCGACCTTGTGCATGGTCTGGCCGACCAGCCCGAATTCCACCACCGGGCAGTAATTCTTGATGAACCGCGCGTCCGACGTGCCGCCGGTGGTGGACGGCTCGGGCCGGCGCCCGACGACCGCCGCCACCGAATCGGACACCAGTTCCGTCAGCGGCCCCGGTGCGGTGACGAAGGAATCGCCGCTGCAGGTCATGGTCAGGTCATAGGTGCCGCCCAGGGCGGCGCACACGGCATCGAACCGGCGGCGCACCCACGCTTCCAGCCCGGCGGCGGTGTGGGCGTCGTTGAAGCGGATGTTGAAGGTCGCCCGGCCGGCGGCGGGGATCACATTGCCGGCGGCGTTGCCCACATCGATGGTGGTCAGCGCCAGGGTGGAGGGCTGGAAATGCTCGGTCCCCTGGTCCAGCGGTTCCGACGCGATGGCGTCCAGCATCCGCACCAGCCGGGGCAGGGGGTTGTCGGCCAGATGGGGATAGGCCACGTGCCCCTGGGCGCCAAGGACGGTCAGACGGCCGGTGACGCTGCCGCGCCGGCCGATCTTCATCATCTCGCCCATGATCTTGGGGTTGGTCGGTTCCCCGACCACGCAGGCGTCCAGCCGCTCGCCCCGGTCGGCCAGCCATTCCAGCACCGGGCGGGTGCCGTTGACGGCATCCCCCTCCTCATCGCCGGTGATGAGCAGGCTGATGGAACCGTCCAGCGGCTTGCCCGATGCCAGACGCCGGGACACGGCGGCGACGAAGGCAGCCACCGCCCCCTTCATGTCCACCGCCCCGCGGCCATAGAGCCGGCCGTTGTGGACCTCGGCGGCGAAGGGGTCGATGGACCACGCCTTGAGGTCGCCCGGCGGCACCACGTCGGTGTGCCCGGCAAAGCAGAGGTTGGGGCCGCCGTCCCCCAGCCGGGCATAGAGGTTCTCGATCGCCTCGGTCCCCGGCGCCTGGAAGCGCAGGCGGTGGCAGGTGAACCCCAGCGGTTTCAGCGCGTCTTCCAACACGCCCAGCGCGCCCGCATCCTGGGGCGTGACGCTGGGGCAGCGGATCAGCGCCTGGGCGAGCGGCAGGGCGTCGATGGTCATGGCGGTCAATCGCGCAGCAGGTCGTTGATGGAGGTCTTGGCGCGGGTCTTCTCGTCCACGCGCTTGACGATGACGCAGCAGTACAGGCTGGGGCCGGGGGTGCCGTCGGGCATCGGCTTGCCGGGGATGTTGCCGGGGACCACCACCGAATAGGCCGGCACCCGGCCCACGAACACCTCGCCCGTGGTGCGGTCGATGATCTTGGTGGACGCGCTGATGTAGCAGCCCATGGACAGGACCGACCCGCGCTCCACGATCACGCCCTCGACCACTTCGGAGCGGGCGCCGATGAAGCAATCATCCTCGATCACCACCGGGTTGGCCTGCAGCGGCTCCAGCACGCCGCCGATGCCGACGCCGCCCGACAGGTGCACGTTCTTCCCGATCTGGGCGCACGAGCCGACGGTGACCCAGGTGTCCACCATAGTGCCCTTGTCCACATAGGCGCCGATGTTGACGAAGCTGGGCATCAGCACCACCCCCGGCGCCACATAGGCGCCACGGCGGACGAACGAGCCGGGCACGGCGCGGAAGCCCGCGTTCTGGAAGGTGGCGTCGGTCCAGCCCTCGAACTTCGTCGGCACCTTGTCGTACCAGGGGGAGGCGCCGGGGGCGCCGGGGATCGTCTCGTTGGCGTTCAGACGGAACGACAGCAGAACCGCTTTCTTCAGCCACTGATTGACGGTCCAGCCGTCGGCACCCTTTTCCGCGACGCGCAGATCACCGGAATCCAGACCGGCCAGCGATTCGTCCACGGCGGCGCGGACGGCGCCCTGGGTGCTGGTGGACAGGCTGTCGCGGTTTTCCCAAGCGGCTTCGATGGTGGCTTGAAGGGTGGCGTGGCTCATGGTGTGTCCGTTCGGGCAAAAAAGGGCAGGCGATACCATACGCAGGAATCACCGGGGCCGCGAAAGATGGTCCGTGCGTCCGGTCCTTGTCAACAGATGGGGGGTGCCGAAGGGCGGGTGGATCACCATCATTCGTTTGCATGCCCCATATCGTTGCCATTTCGACAAAAATGAGCCTCGTGATAAATTTTGCTTGCGTTACCACCCCATCATCTGACACATAGCAGGCATTCGTGACCTGCGTGCCGCTTGGCCCGAGGTTAGGGAGGAACGTTACCAAAAGCCGGGGGACAAACCACCGGCGGGTGCCGGGCAACAAAGCCCATTTCGTGGAAAACGGCGGAGCAGCCAGACGGCGGCTCCGCCGTTTTCCATTTGCGCCCAGCGGCAAAGCTCCCCATCTTTAAGGTGCGACGATATCATCGGACAGGGATCATGCCCATAATGCCTGCGCGGACACTGGATCAGGTCGATTGCTGGATTTTCGATCTGGACAACACTCTTTATCCCGCCTCCTGCAATTTGTTCGCCCAGGTGGACCAGCGCATCACCTCGTTCATCGCCGATCATTTCAATATTTCGTCCGAAGAGGCGCGGGCGCTGCAAAAGCAGTATTTTCGTGACCACGGCACCACGCTGCGCGGGCTGATGGTTGAGCACGACATCAATCCGATTCCGTTCCTGGATTACGTGCACGCCATCGATGTGACGCCGGTGTCACCGACACCGGAACTGGCGGCGGCATTGTTGCGGCTTCCGGGACGACGGTTGATCTACACCAACGGGTCGGAACAGCACGCCCGCAACGTCACCGACCGGTTGGGGATCACCGCCTGTTTCGATGGGGTGTTCGACATCGTGGCCGCCGGCTATGTGCCGAAACCCGATCCCCGCCCCTATCAGCAGATGGTGGAGCAGTTCGCCATCGACCCCGCCCGCGCCTGCATGGTCGAAGACATCGCCCGCAATCTGGTGCCGGCCCACGCGCTGGGCATGGTGACCGTGTGGGTTGACGGTGATTCCGAATGGTCGCACCCCGACCGCTCGGCCATCGGCACCGGCGACCATATCGATGTGGTGATCCAAGACCTTCCCGGCTGGTTGGAGACGGTGGCGGTTTCCGCCGAGTGACGCGGGGCGACTGTCCCGGCCCCGCTTGGAGGCTGACGCCTCCAAACCACCCCCTTTTTTTGATCGATAAAAGAGAAGGGGGTTCGGGGCGATGCCCCATAGGCGCTAACAAGAGGTTTTTGCTATTTTT